>NZ_CM178592.1:0-1792500 GCF_058546985.1 Eximiradius proteiniborus
ACAACAACAGTGTATAGTGGCACAACAACGAACTTGACCCAAGCATTAAGTGGCTTGAACTATAATACAACCTACTACTGGCGAGTTCGTGCTCTACGTGGTAGCGAACAGGGTCCATGGTCAGCAGTCTGGTCGTTTACTACAGAATTGCCAAATCTTACATCTGTTATATTAACATCACCTGCAAATAACGCTACTAATATTTCAATCAATCCGACATTACAATGGCAGTCAGTAGCAACGGCAACAGGCTATGAAGTTCAGGTATCGACAAGCAATACATTTACAACAACAGTATTCAGTGGTACAACTGCAAACTTATATCATACATTGAGTGGCTTGAACTATAGCACAACATACTTCTGGCGGGTTCGAGCACTACGTGGTACTGAACAAGGTCCATGGTCAGCAGTCTGGTCGTTCACTACAATTCAGCAACAAACAACCGCTGCTCCTACTCAAGCTTCATTCATTACTTTCTCACAGGTAACTCCGAACTCAATGAAAGTTACTTGGTTGAACGGTAATGGTGTTGGTCGCTTGCTATTAGTTGCAGATGAAAACCTTAACCCTGCTCAATGGAATGCAATTCTTAATGCATTAAATGCTAATGTTGCTACTTATTCCGGAGTTAATGGCAACTGGAATAATAAAGTAGCCGTTACTGCTGCTGGTAAAACAGCTTATGTTATTGGCAGAACTTTGGGTACTGTTCGTTCAGTTGATGTAACAGGACTTACTCCTGGCACAACTTATTACTTCCACGTTGCTGAATACAATGGTTCAAATCCTGCTGTTTATAACGTTAACCAAGCTTCTCTTAACCCACGTAGCAAAGCCACATTGCTTGGCGTAGTAACTCCTGTTGCAGTAGCTGCAACAAATGTTACTACTAACTCATTCTTTGCTAACTGGACACTTGCTTCTAACGAGTATGATTACTTTGAAGCTGACTTAAATGGTGAAATCGTTGATGTTGGTGCATTCCCAACAGCTAACGGATTTGCTTTTGGCTTCTCTGCAGATCCAAACACAACTTATGAATATAAAATCCGTACAGTTTATAACAACAATACAAGTTCCTGGTCCAATGTACGAATTGTCAATACATATCCATTAAATGTTGTTACTGGTCCAGAAACTGGTTGCCAGTATATGCCAAACGTATTTACTGTTAACTTAAATAATGTTACTATTGACTGGGTTGCAGAAGATGCTGATGAAGTTTATGACTGGGATAACAGCTTGACTGCTTCTTGGGAAACTGCTGGTACTTATGATGTAACTGCTAATATTACTGACTCTTATGGCAATACTGGTTCTCATACAGTTTCAATAACAATTAATCCTGCTCCTGTAGTATCTTGTCCGAACTCATTTAGTGTTTGTGTCGATGCAGACTTAATTAACTTAAACCAATTACAAGGTGCAACACCTGCTGGTGGTATTTTCATTGGTGATGGTGTTGACGACAATGGAAACTTTGATCCTGCAGTAGCTGGAGTTGGTACTCATACAATTATCTATGCTTATCAAAATGCTCAAACTGGCTGCGATAACTATTGCGAATTTGAAATTACCGTTAATCCATTGCCAGTTGTTACTGCTCCAAACGATATGTCTGTATGTGCTAACGCTGCTCAATTCAATCTTTCTGGTGGATTGCCAGCAGGCGGTACTTACTACTTGAATGGTGTCGCAATTACTTCATTCAATCCTTCAAATATGAATCCTGGTGTATACGAAATTGAATATCGTTACACAAATACTAATGGCTGTACTAATTCTGATTACTTTACAATTACAGTAAACCCATTACCAGAAATTACTGTTAACGGATTTGAAGTTTGTATTTCAGCTACTCCGTTCCAACTTAATGTTGCAACACCTGCTGGTGGCACATACAGCGGCCCAGGCGTTACAAACAACACGTTTAATCCTGCAGTAGCTGGATTAGGAAATCACGTAATTACTTATGTCTATACTGACGCAAATGGCTGTACTAATTCAGCTCAATTTACTATCACAGTTGTTCCAACTCCAGTTGTTACTGTTCCTAATGATATGATAGTTTGCATTGATGCAAATCCTATCACATTATCTGGTGCTACTCCTGCCGGTGGTGTATATAGCGGTAATGGTGTGGTTAATGGTGTATTCTATCCTGCTCAGGCTGGTGTAGGTAATCATACAATCACGTATACTTATCAATCTGTTGGTTGCACTGCATCAGGAACATTTACAATTTCAGTGAAACCTCTTCCAGAAATTACATTCCCAACTTACCAACCAGTTTGTGTTCTCGACAATCCGTTTGCTTTAACAGCTACTCCAGCTGGTGGCACGTTTACTGGTAATGGTGTTGTAAGTGGAATGTTCAATCCATCTTTTGCTGGTGTTGGTACTCATACAATTACATATACTTACACCGATCAGTTCGGTTGCACTAACTCTGCTCAGTTCAGTATCGTTGTTACACCAGCTACAGTTATTACACAACATCCAGCTGATGTTCAAGTACTTGCTGGTCAAAATGCTACATTTACAGTAGTTGCTCAAAATGCTACTTCTTATCAGTGGCAAGTATCTGTAAGCAATGGTCCTTGGACTGACATTTCTGGTGCAACAACCTCTACATTAACGCTAAATAATGTAACAACCACTATGAATGGCAACCGCTACCGTGTTGTTGTAAGTGGTTGCGGTTCTGTTATCAGTAACTTTGCTATCTTAAACGTTGAGCAACCTCTTGTAGTTCCTTCTGTTCAGGCAAGCAACATTAACTGGCTCAGTTGGGGACGTACAAATATTAATATGAATTGGACAAACGGTAATGGAACCGGAAGAATCGTTGCTGCTGTTGAAGGTACTACATTCCCAGCTTGGACTCCTACGCAGAACTTTAGCTATGCTGCAGTTGCTAACTCTAACTTCGCTTCAGCAGCATTCGTAGACCAAACTCTGGGTGTTAAAATTGTATTCGCTGGCAATGGCAATGGTGTAAATGTTACCGGGCTTACTCGTAACACTAACTATGCATTCCACGTTTTCGAATACAATCAAACATCTGCTGGTATTCTCTACAACGTTACTTCAACAACTAACAACCCACGCTCACGTAAGACTGCTCTCAAAGAAGGTGAATTTAATAACGATAACCGCTACGTAGATGCTCCGTTTGCTCTAAGCACTGTTTCGCCAAATCCTGCATCTGACAACATCTACTTCAATATTGAAGCTTACGAAGCTGCTTCCTTCCGCTTAGAACTTGTCAATACATTGGGTGAAGTTGTATTTGCAACTAACTTCAACCTCTCAGAAGGCTCTTGGCCAATGAACATTCCAACTATGGATGCTACTGGTCGCCTTGCTGATGGTACCTATATGCTAAGACTTGTTTCTAACGGTTACGTTCAAACCCAGAAGGTTGTTGTAATTAAATAACGTTACTTAGCCTTACAATAAAGCCTCGGAGTAATCCGGGGCTTTTTTATTTTTACTCAATTTAACAGATACGGAATGACAGCAAATCACCGAAGTTTAGTTCATCAAATAAATTGAATTCATATGAATTATTGTACCATTCAGTCAAATCTATTACTTCATATTTATAATCTTCTTGCCGAAAACATCATACATAGATAAATTTATTACCCATCCTCAACTTTTTATTTACAACTAATTATTCTCAAAATAATCTAATCAATTGATTATTTAGAATACAAAGACTACAGTTTCAGTATTTTACTCAAAAATATTATAATATTTATTTATATTTTACTATCATATAATTGTATTTTTATTAAGAAATATGATAAATCAATATTCAACAAATGAATTTAGGTAAATAATAATTACTTGATAACATCTATTGCTAATACGTATTTCTCTATTCAAAATAATCAATACAATAGATATTTAATAGAAAGTCTATTATTTTTCTTGTTGTTCCAAATTTGTTTTTGATTGCGATAATATGACTATTATCTGAAAGTAACTTAAATTTAATGACTTATTTGATATTTCGGTTTTACTTTTGCTATGTTAATCTGTTAATAAAAAAAGAGACGCTTAGATAGCGTCTCTTTTTTATTAGCCAATATTTTTACATTATTTAAAAATAGCAAGCAAAATTCCAGCTGCAATTGCAGAGCCAATAACACCCGCTACATTAGGTCCCATTGCGTGCATTAGCAAATAGTTGTGTTTATTGTATTCAAGCCCGACATTATGCGATACCCTTGCTGCCATTGGCACTGCCGATACACCAGCTGAACCTATGAGAGGATTCACCTTGCCACCAGTAAATTTATACATTATTTTCCCCATCAATACACCACCGACCGTGGACATACCAAATGCAATAACACCTAAAATTATAATAAATATTGTCTGAAGTCTTAAAAATGATTCTGCTGCCATTGTAATCCCAACAGCAGTTCCTAAGAAAAATGTTACTATATTAATTAATTCGTTGGATGCCATCTTCGAAAGTCGCTCTACAACACCGCTTTCTCTTAATAGGTTTCCCCCCATAAGCATAGCAATCAATGGGGCAGTCGGTGGAACAACCAATATACTTAACACCATAACTATTATTGGAAATAGAATTTTTACGCGTTTTGAAACCTTTTTGGGAGGTTCCATAACTACTTTTCTTTCTGCCTCTGTTGTTAGCAATTTCATTATCGGAGGTTGGATTAATGGAACTAATGCCATATAAGAATACGCCGCCACCGCAATAGGTCCCAATAAATGCGGAGCTAACTTTGATGTCAGATATATTGCAGTCGGTCCATCTGCACCACCAATAATTCCAATTGAAGCTGCTTCTTTGAAAGTAAAGCCGAGAGCTAATGCAAACAAAAATGCTGCAAATACTCCCAATTGAGCTGCTGCTCCTAGCAAGAATGTTTTTGGATTTGACAGTAATGGACCAAAGTCTGTCATCGCTCCGATCCCTAAAAAAATCAACGGCGGAAATATCTCTAATTTAATACCTTTCGAAATCCAGTAATATAATCCTCCTGCCTCGTGAAACACAGGTTCTCCATTAATCATTTCTATTACCGGAGCAACAAGCAATCCGGAATTCGGTAAATTAGCAAGTAGTGCCCCGAATGATATTGGTAATAGAAGCAAGGGCTCAAATCCCTTTACTATCGCTAAATACATTAATATTCCGCAAATTGCAAACATTATCAATTGGGGAAAACCAATTGACCAAAATCCCATTTGTTCTACAAATCTCATCAAGTGTTCAAACATCTTTTACTCCATTATTGATTCTTCTGAATATTGTGGGAACTTATCAGATTTATTCTCCCTAATGTTGCCCACGGCGAAACAGGCTGTGATTTAATAAAACGTATTTGTGTAATTCTAATCTTGCTTGAAAACGCAACCGTTGCTGCTGCTGTCAGTATTGCTATTAAATCATCTTCATCCTCGGTTTGAGATATGCTACTTGCAGCTTTTGCTATTTCTGCTTTTTTCTTTTGTGTTTCTACAAGAAACAACTCTAATTTGTTCACTCCTTCAATAATTAAATAAAATATAAAAAGAACTAATAATACTCCTGTAATTCCCACAATTAATACTAATAATCCTTCGAGAATAGTATCCCAAAACATTTTAACTCCATTTATTGTTTTAATGCTTATTCTTTTCGCATATTGCTGCACATATATTTTTTATTGTTGGATCCGATATTTTATAATATCTCATCAATCCTTCCGGACGGCATTGAACTATCCCTGCATTTTGTAGTAACTTCAGTTGTTTCGATACATTTGCCTGCATTAGTCCCGTTTCGTTAATAATTTCAGTTACATTTTTTTCACCATCGAACAATGCTCTTATGATTTTTAATCGTGAATGTTTCGATAACATCTTGAATTTTTCAGTCATTACCTTTAAATCACTATCAGAGAACTTTATTTCACTCATAATCCAACAACATTAACTATTATTAATAATTGAGAAATAATTACCTTGAATAAACATAAGATAAGAAAAAATTGTTTAATTGTAAAGAAAAAATGCGATATTTATTTGCGATTACTCTTTGAGTGCTCCCGAAGTGAGCCCCCGAATGATTTGTTTTTGGAAGATGATAAAAAGTATAATTATTGGCAAACCTGATATTGCAGCACCTGCAAACAAATGTCCCCAGTCTATTGATTGCTTGCCTAAGTAAAACGCCAAGCCAACGGGCAATGTTCTGAACGATTCTTCATTTGTAAAAAGAAATGGAAATAAAAATGAATTCCAGTTTGATAGAAATGTGTATATCCCTAACACAAACAAAATTGGTTTCGCAAGTGGTGCTACAATAGAAAATAATATCTGCCATTCGCTTGCTCCATCTATTCGTGCAGCATCTTCGATATCAGTTGGTAAATTCAATATATACTGCCGAACCAAAAAAATCCCAAACGGAGTTACCAACCACGGAACTATCAATGCAAAATATGTGTTTATCCACCCTAATTCAACCATTAACTTATATAAAGGAATCATTATAACGTGCGAGGGAATAAATAATACTGCAATTACACTTGAAAATAATATTCTGCTTGTCAGCGTTTTCCATCTTGCCAGAGCATACCCAACCATCAGGCAAAAAAGCAAATTACTCAAAGTTACAATACTTGCAACCAATATTGAATTAAAAAAATATATATCAAATCTGTCACTTTTAAAGGCATCTATGTAGTTTTTTAAAGTAAAATCTGATGTTAGCAGTTGAACTAATGTTTTTCCCTCGGGATATTCCTTCAATGAATAAAATACCATCAACAACATAGGCACTATCATACCTATCGATGTAAGGATAAGCACAAGATAAATAAATATTTTCGCTACTTTATTCAACTAAAACCTTTTTGAGTTCATTCAAAGCCGTAAACACAGCTCTTTCTCTATTTATATTTCTACTCCAACCGAAAATAAACTTTTTTGCGAATGTTTTTTCTTTGCCCGACAATCCTATCCATACTGTTCCAACAGGTTTTTCGGGAGTGCCTCCTGTAGGTCCGGCTATTCCGGTTATACTAATTCCAAAATCTGTATTAAAAATTTTTCTTACATTTTCTGCCATTTCGCAAGCCACCTGCTCGCTTACTGCACCGTATTCTTGCAATGTCTTCTCGTTAACATTCAGCCTTACTGTTTTTGCCCAGTTCGAATAAGTAATTTCTCCACCAACAAAAAAATCACTTGCTCCGCTTACTGATGTTATTTCTGCACCCAGCATCCCTCCTGTGCAAGATTCTGCCACTGCTAATGTCTTTTTCTTTCCCTTGAGCAATTCGCTTACTGTTTCAGTCAATTCTTTATTTTCTATAGGGAGGACAAAGTTTGAAATTTTATTTAAGAGTATCTTCTCAATTTCAGATAATCTCTTGTCGCAAGTAGAAAAATCTTTTCCTGTAACTCCAATCCTTAATCTAACACCCTTTGTCGAGGGAAGATATGCAAGTGTTTCACCTTCTTTTAAAAATTCTCTTTCATCTCCGATTAATTCTGCCAGATTCGATTCCGGAATCCCGGAAGTATGGAACGTTTTAAACTTCACAACAGATTCGTGCTTCTTTTCAATTTCTTTTATTAGGATAGGAATAACATAATTTACCACCATTTCCTTCATTTCATAAGGCACACCCGGAAGCGACACATACAATTTCTCATTTTCATAAAATACCATTCCCGGAGCCGTACCTAAATTATTATGGATTACTTGGCATTTTGATGGAACTTCTGCTTGCGAAAGCGATAATTTGGAAACTTCTCTTTCTCTTTTTCGATAAAATTCTTGAATATCTAAATTAACATCATTATTGAACACTAATTTGTCGCTGAAATACTCTAATAAAATAGGTTTTGTTATATCATCGCTTGTGGGACCAAGTCCACCAGTCATTATGATTACATCTGAGCTCTTTTCAAGGTACTTGAGCGATTCTATTAATCTTTCTTTGTTATCTCCAACACTCAAATGATAAACTATTTCTGTTCCGATTTCTGTGCATTTTTCGGCTATCCATTGGGCATTAGTGTTTAGAACTTGCCCGATGCAAATTTCATCACCAATCGAAAGAATAGATACTTTCAACATATATTTTTCAAATTAATTTAATAAGATATGTTTATAACGTTTTAATTTCAATTGTAGTATCTTACGAGCACGAAACAAAGACGCTTTCACTGTTCCTAGTGGCATATTTAATCTTTCTGCAATTTCGCTATAGTCAAGTTCTTCAAAATGACGCAATGATATTATTTCTCTGAACTTTTCAGGCAGTTCATCAACAGCTTTTTTTATTATCTCATATCTTTCTTGTTCTATCATTTTTTTATCTATAGTTTTATCAGTATCCTCTATCTCAATAAATAATGGATCGTCCGATTTATTGCTTTCAGCATTTATTGAAAATGTATTGAATTTCTTCTTTCTGATGAAATCTATGCAGTTATTTGAGGCTATTCTATATAACCACGATGAAAATGAATACTCAAATTTGAAACTATTAAGAGAATTAAACGCCTTAATGAAGGTTTCCTGAACCAAATCAGCTACATCATCTTCATCCTTTATCATCTTTCTGATCAAATTCGCCAAAATTTTCGAGTACCTTTTCTCAAGGATTTTATACGCATTCCCGTCATTTTTTTCTAAAATGAGTACAATCAGTTCTTTGTCGTCTTGACTTCTGTTTCTAATAATATCTTTTTTTCTCTCATCCATAATTCTAAAAATATAATTATTTTTTTAATTTAAGAAATCTTTTTACGTATATTTTGTCTTTATTATTTCTGTTTTGTTGAATTTTTTTATCGAAATAAAATGAAAAGAACAATATTGTTGCTGTATTTTCTCTCAACTTTTTCGCTATTTTCAGAACTAATAATAAATTCAAACTCAAATGAAATAATTATCAAGCTGAATAATCTTGAAAAAATGATAATTAACAAAAATGAACGCTTGAAATTATTCTCATCGTTCGACTCTCTTGGTAATTTCAAGAGTTTAATCTTTCCGGTTGCTTTCCAAAAAGACAACAATATATTTTTCTCTTACAAAGTTTATTCCTCAAAAACAACTACTGTTGAAATTGATAAGCAATTCAACCTTCCTATATTAGAAAACATATCTTCTTCAATACGACGTAATGTAAAAATTGCAAGGCTTAAATTCTGTCCTTTTCTGTTTGAAAACGGCACGCCAATAATTTACGATAGTTTAGAAATTAGAATTACTTTTGCTCACCCAATTCCTCTTTTTTCTAAAAGCAATAATAAAATCGTTGAATATGAAATACCATTCTTCAGAGACATAATTAATCCAGAGCATTTGCCTGCTATTTTAGAAAGCTCTTCGCAAAAGCAAATAAGCTGGCAACAGTCCGCAAATTGGTACAATCCCGAACAAAAATATCTAAAAATCGAGACAAATAGCTTTGCAATTGCAGAAATCGACGCTTCTCAAATCCTGAATTTGATTCCAGAATGGGAAAATAAATCAGTCAATTCATTTCATCTTCTTTTTATGGGAAAAGACTATCCAATTTATATTAGTTCAGATAATCAATTCTTTAATAATAAATCTAAAATTTATTTTTTAGGCAGAGCAGCACAAGGAGATTCTACTTTTTTGGATTTCTACACTGATAAAGCAGTTTTTTACCTTTTCGTGGACGACAATAAATCTCCTGTCCGACTATCGTTGTTTCCAAAAATAAATCCGACAAACTCTATCCAAACAGTTGAAATTGATCATCATATCGAACTCGACAAAGAATATTTTGGCGGCACTAACGACATTTATTCGCGTCAAGATTATTTAGAAGGTTGGTACTGGGCTAAACTCCATCGTTTTAAAGAATGGTGGGAAGAGCAGCTTTTCGGTTTTAAGCATTATTTTCCTATCTTGCCTTCCGAAAATGACACTGTCCGTGTTTCTTACCGTTTTGCTACTCTCAATATTTCTTTGCCAGGCATCGGTCTCCAATATCGCGGGAAAGACCCTCAACAAAAGTATTTTTTCCATACAATTTTCAACAAAGATACTGCCAACGCTACTTTTGTAAATCAATGGACAGATTCACTTATTAGCTTCTCCGTAGCTGGCAATAATATTTTCAATGGTTTCAATGAACTTAAAATACTAAATCGCAGGATTGATTCTTCAAATGGATTGCTCGGTGTGGACTTTTTCCGCTTCCAAGGCAAGGTCAAGCCATTCCCGATAAAAGGGTTTGCCCGGTTTGATATTAACAACTTGCCACAACCAAGTAATCTCACAATCCCCGGATTTAATTCCGCTAATGTTGTTTTGCTTGATACAATAAATAACTTAATTTCATTTTCTACTGGCGTTGAAGGTTTTAGATTTGCTGCTTCTGCTGGCTCTCAAGCCAACTCGTTAGTAATCAATGATTCGTGTATATATATTGATAGCGGTTTTGTCTTCGCCTATCATAATTTTTCTGAAATTAAAGTTCTGATTTTCAACGATAACATAAATGCTAATGTTCTTTCTTCGATCTATTCTCAGTTACCGGAGAACTCATTAGTACTTTTTGCAAACAATCTGCGTAAATCTTTACCTTCAGATGTTCGTGCATTCCTGCAAAGCATTGGTAGCAGCGAAATATCAAATTATTCTCCTGAAAAAAATTGGGTTATTGCCTTATTAAAAGGGAAAACTGATAAATCTGAAAAGCTAAATAGCAATATTGCATCTATAAGTGGTTTCTTTGCTTCTAATAACGCTGGAGCTTTTCAACACAATTTTGCATTCGACAAAGAACAAAACTATTCTGTTTTCTTAAACTCGTCTAATTCTATTCAAAAACCGGTCCTAAGCCTGTCTAATTCTTCGGATTTACATAATTCCAAAGAAGGTGCCGAACTTGTTATAATTTCGCATAGAAAATTCTTCGAAAAAGCTGAACAGTATGCTGAATATAAAGCAAGCAAAGGTATTTCAAACGTTTTAGTTGATGTTGATGATGTATATAAAGAATTCAATTACGGAAAAATATCACCTCTTGCTATTAAAAAATACTTACAATATGCTTACCAAAATTGGGAGATTAGACCCAAATACTTGTTATTAATTGGAGACGCTTCGTGGGATAGCAGGAAAGTGCTTGCCGGAAGTCGTAGCGAATCCTACATCCCTTCTTTCGGCTGGCCTGTTTCAGACCACTGGTTCGGTTTGCTCGATGGCGATGACTTCGATCCGGAAATAATTGTTGGACGTATTCCTGCACAAACTGAACAAGAGGTTGCAAACTACATCGAAAAAGCAATCACTTTCGAAACCCAGCCAAATGCCCGCTGGATGAAGAAATTCCTTTTTCTCTCCGGTGGTGATGGTGAATTACAACGCCGTTCATTCGCATCTTACCGATATAACGTTTTCGATAAGGTTGAGCCTTATCCTATTTGTGCTGAAACAGCTTGGATAGGTATTAAGAATTTCAATGCTGGTAGCGAAGAACAAAAAAACGAAATACTTTCACATCTGAATTCCGGGACTATCTGGACTTTCTTTTTCGGGCATGCTTCTTCGCAGGTGTTCGATTTAGATGGCTGGCACGTTGAATATATGAATAATAAAGGAAGGACGGGATTTCTTTCCACGCTTTCCTGCAATGCAGGTGCTTTTGCTGAACCTTTTGATTTGCACGGACGAAATGAATCTTACGTGCTTGCCAAAGATAATGGCTTTGTAATTACTTACGGTTCAACTGGGGTCGGTATGGTCGAAGGAGCCCTTTCCCTTATGACTTATATGGTTGATGGTTTATCAGATTATCGCATTGCACTTCGCCGCTCGGGCGACATCTTGCTATACGGTGCTTCACGTCTCGATCCTTCTCAATGGGTTTACTATGTTACTCGCGATTTGGTTAGCCTCCTTGGCGACCCAACTCTTTCTATTCGATTAGGAAATGAACCTGATTTATTTATTCCTCTGAATGAAATTTCTATTTCCAGTCAAAATAATGAACACATTATTTCGGAAAATGAAAAATATGCTACTGTCTCTGGACGCGTCTATAACAACGGATATGCTCAGAACAATCCATTGTATGTCCGATTAATTCGTAAATACAAAAACCAAACAGATACTTTATTTCAACATTTTAATCTAATCTGCAATATTGCAGAATTTGAATTTAATCTGCCTATTGAAAATTTACCTGGTGAACATTCTATTGAAATCTTAACACAAAGCGATTTCTTTGAAGATAAAAATTATTCTGATAATTCGGTCAAAACCACTTTCTTTGTCTATTCTCAAAATATTATTCCAATCGACCCGCAACCTAATTGGAATGTATCATCCAAAAATCCTGTATTCCGTTTTATTAATTCTTTTAGCAAAGAACAAGCGGCTTTTTATTTAGATATTCTCTCTATTCAAGGCAATGATACAACTATTATCGCGAGTTCAGATAATCAACATCTATCTGTATTGGATGGATATTTGGATTGGAAACCACAAATTGAATTGCAGGCAAACAAATCTTATGTTTTGCGATATAAAGTGCTTAATCTATCTTCTGGAACTTCCAGCTATTATTCTTTTTTGCCATTTTATACTTCTAACAATGATTTGAGCAAAACACAAATTAAAATTGCTAACAACACAGATTTTCTTGATTTTCAATTTCAGGGCACTAACATATCTGATGATAAGCTGAAAATTGAAAATCCTAAAATTCATTTTTCTTTACTCGGGCTTAATGGGTACCCTTCTGGCGAACTCGATTCTTGGGTAAATATTACTCTCGGAAGCGATGTTTACATTGACCATCGATATTATCGAGGTTTCAACGTTGTTATTCTGCCGAAAAATCAACGCTTGCCAAAAGGTCGCTATTATAGATTTGATACTTGGGAACTTCCAGACGACGCCCGCAACCTTGTCAGACTTCTTCGTGATAGTGTAAGCAGTGATGATTATGTTTTAATTGCAACTTGCAACCAATCTTTCCGTGCCTTTGAAGAACTTGTTCCAAAGACAGATTTCGCATACATCGATAGCCTTCGGGTGCTTCTACAAGATTTATATCATTCCAATCTTACTGATCAATTGGCTTCAAACAAATCTTTCGTTTATGCAGGAGGCAAATCTTCCGTCAATATTTGGGAAAATATCAATGATTTCGATAGTGCCTCGGTCGAAGGTTATCTCGAGTTTTACCCTCTTAATGGCAACTCATCGTATCTTTGCGAAACGCCCGTAAAAAAATGGAATAGCATCAATATTACTGGTAAATATGTTTTGCCTGACAATATTGAAACAAAATTATCTTTTTTCTCAGCTGATAATTCTATTTCTTTCGATACCTCATTTGTAGGCTTAGGATTATTCAATCTTTCGCATATCTCTGCTGATAAATTCCCATATTTAAAAATTAATTTTACCTTTAATAAATCGCATTATTTAGATGATATTTTCATTGATGATGTTACGATTGATATCGAACCTTCCGAAGAATTGCTGCTTTTGCCAAGCTCTCGGATTATCTTTCCATCCATTTTGCGTGGTGATACAAACGAACTCCAACTCTTCATTAAAAATTTATCTTTACGTTCTAATACAGGCAAGATTCATACAAATTTAAAAATTAAAGATCAATCTAATACTTTCTCTGAATATCAATATGTTATTGATACAATCAAAGTAAATGATGTGGTTTCCTTTGTTGCTAAATTCCCAACTGATAATTTTAGTGGAACTACTTCGGTACAATCATCAATTTCTTCATCAAATACAGAACGCTTCCTGTTTAACAATTATCATAATACTAATTTTTACACATACGAAGATACAACTCGTCCCTGGATTGTTGCCAAATTTGACGATAAGATAGTAAAAAACGGCGATTATATTTCCAATTATCCGCGAATTTCTGTGGAACTCTATGATAACTCACTATTGCCTGTTCTCCGACAAAATGATCTGCAAGTTCGGATTAATGGTGTTATGCAAACTCCGGAACGTTGCAATTACTACCAGCTCGAAACCTTTGGGAATACTCGCCCGCTAAAAGCCCGACTGACAATAATTCCCGATACTTTGAAAGAATTAGATAATTCAGTTCTGATCTATTTTTCCGATGCTTCTTCGAACCGTGATACTGTTAAATACTTCCTGAAAATTGCCAGAAATGGTGAACTCAAAGATTATCTGATCTATCCAAATCCTTCAAAATTTAGTACTTTTCTCAAGTTTTATTTGCTTTCCCCCGAAAACAATCAATCCTTTACAATTTTTGTTTACAACTCTTTCGGTCAATTAATTCGCCAGTTCAGTATTAATTCTTCAATTGGTGAGAACATCATCAAGTTCGACAACATTGACGATCAAGGTAATTTGCTGCCCAACGGTATTTATTTCTATTCAATTATTAGCAATAACTCGATTTTTTACGAACCTGTCTTTGGTAAGTTCTTAGTCAATTATTAAATATTTTTCATCAAAAAATAATTTTTTATTAAGCGAAAATATTGTTATCTTGAACTTTTATTAAGTTTTTGTTCATAATATTAGAACTATTTATGGCAGAAGAAAAGAAAAAAGTAAGCTTAAAAGATTTTCCGCCAATGTATTGGCTGGTGATAATTTTTGAATTTTTTGAGAGAGGTTCATACTATGGTATGATGAGCATTCTCTCAGTTTATCTTACAGACCAACTGAATTTTACAAAAGAAAGTGTTGGACTTATTAAAAGCACAATCCAACCTCTATTGTATTTTCTTCCAATTCTTGCTGGTGCTATTGCCGATAGGATGGGTTATCGAAGAACTCTTATGGTGGCTTTCTCTTTGCTTGGAATTGGCTACTTCCTGACAAGTCAAACCACTTCATATTCTGCTGTATTTTTCTCGCTGGTCATTATGGGATTTGGCGCTGGAACATTTAAGCCAATTATTTCAGGAACGATTGCAAAAGTAACTGATGAGAATACATCTTCCGTAGGTTTTGGCATATTCTACTGGTCAATTAACCTTGGTGCTTTCCTTTTCCCGATGTTTTTAGTGCCATACCTGAAATCTATTGATTGGAGCTATGTAATGATAGCTTCTGCAATTTTCACTGGAGCTATGGTTATCCCTACTTTACTCTTTTTCCGTGAACCGAAACGCGAAGAAAAACCCAAAGAGTCTCTGGGAACTGCTATTAAAGAAATTTTCAGCAAAATTGCTATTGTATTTATGGATTGGAGATTTATTCTTTTTATTTTTCTTTATTCGCTCTTTTGGATTCTCTATTTCCAGATGTTCGATAGCGTTCTCTGGTATGTGAAAGCATTCGTTGACCCAACTCCGCTAAATAGCTTTGTTTACAATACATTCGGTATTAATTGGAGTTTCGATGTCGAGCACGTAACTGTTATCAATGCTCTTACAATCATATTGCTTCAGATTCTTATTTCAGCCCTTGTCCGCAATGCTCGTGCTTTCCCAACTATGATAACGGGTATTTCGATTGCTACTCTTGGTATGGCAATACTTTCATTAAGTACAAGCATTTGGGTGTTCATTGCAGGTATTTTTATCTTTTCAATTGGTGAGATGACTGCTCATCCAAAATATATCTCTTATCTTGGACTAATTGCACCTACCGACAAAAAAGCTACCTATATGGGATTTGGATTTCTCTATGGGTTCTTCGGGTCTTCAATTGGAGGTATAGTCGGTGCTTTTCTCTATGTTGCTTTCATTGATAATCCAATGATTGCTTTTATTAAAGATAAATTAGCTGCAAGTGGTTCCAATATTGTTCTTCCTTCAAAAGTTACTATTAATGAAGCATTGGCTGCTGCAGAGCAAATTGGACTTACCAAAGAACAGGTTGCTCAATATGCACATCCATCTGAACTTTGGTTGATTTTTGCTGGTATTGGAATTTTGTGTATTATTAGCCTTTTCCTTTATGAAAAACTTATTGGTACTCGTGATACCAACAACAATAATAAATAAGATTTCTTAACAATTCAAATGCAAGGATGTTAGTTCTTTCTAACATCCTTGTTTGTAAATAATAGGAAATTATGCAAAAAAAACTGTAACTTTATGGAAACTATCCTTGTCTAAAGTTCAAGTAAAATGAAATAATTAATGTTCAAAAGTAGCAAACATATTGCAAGCGATAGCGAAATAATCGAAGCTGCTGAAAATTTTAAGAAAGGTAGTGCAGAAGCGTTCCATATTTTGTATAACAAATACCAGCAAAATATTTATCGCTTCTGTTTACGTATGCTCGGAGATTCGATGATTGCAAAAGATGCCTTTCAAGAAATTTTTATTAAGGTTTATGAACATCGAACTAACTTTAAAGGCAATAATTTTGCTGCCTGGCTTTATACAATCGCTCGCAATACTTGCTTGAATTATATTAGAGCTCGCAAAGATCACGAAATTTTCGATGAAATCTATCACGGACAATTGCGAATGCCCAATAGTGATATTGGTATGCGAGAATTTATCGAAAAATCCATCGCTCAATTGCCCCTTACTTTGCGTGAAGCTCTTATTCTACGTGAATACGAAGAACGCTCCTACCAGGAAATTGCTGACATTCTGGGTATTGAACTTTCTCTTGCAAAAGTTCGTGTGCACCGCGCAAGGCTGCTTCTTCGCAAAATGTTGCAACCAATTATGAAGGAAATACATGAAACTTGACGATTTAATATCGAAATACCTTGATGGCGAACTTTCTTACGACGAGGATATTCATCTCCGCAATTTGCTTAAAAATAATCCAGACGCAAAGGCAGATTTCGATTCTGCTGTTCTGATTAATTCTGCAATTCGCGAAGATGCTCAATCTATACAAGCACCTCAGGACTTTCTGAAAAATACCGAAGACTTGGTTCTTATGCGCATTCTTTCTGCTAATGAACCTTCCTCTGTTCAAAAAGAAAAACGAAAATTCGTCCTTTGGCTGCCCGGACTTTCTTTTATGTTTGCCTTGCTTCTGATAGGCACTCTTTATTTTGTTACTAACAATTCAGATACTGAATCTTTTAGTGATTCTCGTGTCTTGTCGTTAAATAATTCTGTATCTGAACAAAAGCAAATTAATCCAAAAACAATTGAAGCATTACCCGTTTCTGAAAAGCCATACGCCTCAAAAACGAGCAAAAATTTAATAAGTGTTCCATCTTTTTCCAAAAGTCAAGGTTCTCAAATCTCCTCAATGCTTTCGAAAGAAAAATCCCTAACATCTGCGAATGTAGCCGATCGCTCTACTCCTTCTAATGCATCAATATCCAATTTGGTAGAACAATCGGCTGATTATAGTTCAATTGATAATGAAACAGATAGTGTTTCTGAAACAATAGATAATTCCAATAATCAAGAATTTATTGCTTCAGCCGAAGCCTCACCTTTTGCTATGTTCAAATCACAGTTGAATTCCTCAACATTATTAAATTCAAATAAACAAATTAAACTCAACCCGATCAATAATATCAATTTATCATTCCTCGAAAACTTTACTACCCCTGTGATATTATCTACGCTCTACACTACAAATTCTATAAATAAAAATTCTAAAACTATTTCCTCTTTATCACAAAGTATTGCTTATAATTGCACTAACGATTTAGCTCTTGGTATCGAATTCGGATTTACAGAATATAACTACGACAGAACTGCTATGATTAAAGTTCCTTTCACAGGTGGTTCGCTTGATTCTAAAGTAGAAATTGGGAATCATCCTGACCAGTCTGGCGATTTTGTCTATGTTCCAATTAATTTAGCTCAAAACTATAAACAATATTGGGTTTCCACTTTTATCGATATTGATGCTTTAGATTTCGAACGCGTTTCAATAAACACAAGAATTGGTGCTGGATTGTCTGGTAATGGAGCTATGTTTTATTCAAGACTTCTATCGGATATTGAACTTTTCAACGGTGTTTATTTGAAATTTGGTGGTGAAGTCAAATCTTTCGAAGGTCTTGTTCTTAATGCGAAAACAAAATATATTACTACTGGTTCATTGATATATGGAATTAAATTAAAACTTTATTAACAAATATTTCACATTTTTTATGTTTGATAATTTTTTTTTGTATATTTGAAAAATGTATAAAAATACATTAAATACTTTTACCATTAATTTAAGAGGTAGATAATGATTAAAAAATCTACTCTGTTTTTGTTTTTGGTTCTGGCTTCTGCGATAATTACTAATCCAGTATTTGCAGAAGTTATGGCTAAACAACTTCTCCCTTCTCCTGAACGCAAGCTCGGCTTGCCCACCGTAGGAGTTGAAAACGTCAAATATGCAAAGTCTATTTACAAAGTGCAAGCAGATTCTAAATTCGTTGTCTTCGATTCGCTTGCAAACGTTTATTCCTATGGGAATATGTCCACTAATAAAGCTATCAAATATGAACCTAAAACAAATAAATTGGTAACTATTAAACGTGGTTTTATAGATAACGACCGCTATCCAAGCTATTCTGGCAATAATACTAAAAATAACTTATTCATCCGTGTTTCTGGCGACTGGGGAAAAACCTGGGAACCTGCTAAAATTGCTTACGACAAAAACGTTTCCAATTTTGATGAAGCACGTTATCCAAGTCTGCATCCATTTGTTTTCGAAAATGAATTAGCTATCGGCTTTAATGCTTCAAGAGTAATTGAAAAACAAAGCGTATGGTCTGGTCATATTGTCGGTTTCTGGAACGATAGCTACGGTTCCATTCCAATTCGCCATACAAAAGATGTTGCCGGCTACTCTGGCTTGGAATGGGGAATTGATTCACGGGTTTATGCTAATTCTACCGAAGATGGCGAAGGCTTCTATCATCTGATAGTTAGCCGCATCTCACCTACTAACGACCAGGATGTTGCTAATGCAAATCATATTGGATTAAGAAAAGTTTTGGAGCTTAGCGAAACTTCAATTCAACACGTGATTCCACCAGCTTGGGCAAGTTCTAATTTCAGAACTGCAAGTCCAGGTTACCGCACAAATGAAGTTGTTGATTTTAAAGAATTTGGTAATGGGTATCTCTGCCTTGCCGTCTTTGGCGGTTTCGAAGCTTATTCAATTCAAAGAAATACTTTCGGCATCTCTATTTCTACAGATAAAGGTGAAACCTGGTCAGAATTTATTCTTCTTCCCTGGAGCGTTGTTAATAATTTTATTACATCCAAAGGTCATCCTGCTGATAGTGCTGTTTTTATCTACGACAATAAAGGTTTCACTACTTATGAATTGAACAACACTACTTTTATGTCGTTCGTTGCAAAACTTCACGCTTACGGAACTGGCGAAACAATTTCTTACGTTGTTGAAATAAATTATAATTATAATACTGGTGAATGGAAAATTTATCCGATTGCCCAAGATATAGGCGGCTGGATACTTTATCAAGATATTACAGATGCGAATAATCAACGCACAAACTGGAATGATAACGAACTCGATGTTACTCGTACTGTCGATGGGCGTTATCTCTTAGCTAAATGGGTCGGGTTAATTGATTTTGACCCTGAAAATAACACATTCAAAACAACCGATATTTTTGTTTCTATCAGAAACACATCCGAAAACTCTTGGTCTGCTCCAGTCAATATCACTAACTCTGACGAGTTAGATAGAATGACGCTTTTGCCAGATTTTATCCCTAACGACTTGAAAAATGTTCCTATCTTTAAAATGGCTACAATTACTACACCAGATATGACCGAACAACAAAAGTTTAATGAACAATTCTATGGTGGCAAGGATCAATATCTTCTTGTCGGTAATTTCGATATTCCGCTTTTAAGCGTCGAAGATGAAGAACCTTGCAATTGCGAAGTGAAAATTCTGAATATTAAGCCAAATCCTATAAATTCTAATGGAACAATATCTGTTACTTTCTATATGCCAAAAGAAGATAAAGCCAACTTTACTATTTTTGATGCTACTGGTAGAATTGTTGATGATTTAAAGAAATACGACAACACTTATCAATTCGGTCCAAATACAATTGAAATTGATATTTCTGGTAGAAACTTACAAAATGGTACTTATTATCTGGATGTTTACAGTGGTGATAAACGCGATACTAAAGTAATAACAATTGTTAAATAAATGTTTTGTTTATTTTTTAGCTAAGTTTGTTATAGGAGTAAAAAAATGCGGAAAATTATTCTATTGCTTCTACTTGTGGCAATAGCACTGCCAACTGATGCTTTCGCAAGCATTCACGGCGTTCTGAAAGGACGCGTTGTGGATACTGATGGCAAAGGTGTTATTGGTGCAAGTGTTCGTGTCGAAGGAACAACTCGCGGCGCGGTTGTTCGTAGTCCTAATGGTGAGTTCACAATTGCAAACATTGTTGCAGGAACTTACAAAGTTCGTGTTACTGCTGTCGGCAAAGCAGAGTATGTTGTCGAAGTGCGTATAGTTGCCGACCAGGTTACTGAAATTAACGTTAGACTTCGTGATGAAGGAGTTCAAACAGAAGTAATCGAGGTTGTTGCTAAGAAAGAACTGGTTGATAAAACCGCTATCGGTTCGAAAAACGTTCTTTCTGGCGAAGACCTTACTAATATTGCTCGCGAAGGTTTGGCAAGCGTTGTTGGTATGAGTGCTGGTGTAACTAATACTGGCGGCGGTTTCGCTATTCGTGGTAGCCGTGCTTCTGAATCTCAAATTCGTTATAATGGTCTCGATATTGGTAACCAATTCACAGGTGGTTTTGGTGCTGCTGGTTCATACTATGCTCCTATCGTTTCTACTAATGCTACTGAAGAGGTTCAAGTGCTAAAAGGCAGCTTCTCTGCAGAAGTAGGCGAAGCATTAGGAGGTGTTGTTAATACTGTGCCTAAAACAGGTCGCACAGACCGCTACGAAGGTTTTTTGCGTTATAGAACTGATGCTGCAGCTCTTTGGGGTCGCCAGAAAAACGGACTTAAAGTTGTTCAGGATGGGGCTCGCTATAAAGCTATAGACTATGGCGAAGGTCATAAACTTCAAGGTAAAAACGAACATCTCGTTGAATTCGGTGTTGGCGGTCCTCTTCCTTTAATCAGTGGTTCTACATTCTACATTTCAACTAACTATCTATATGAAAAATATCGCAGCGCAAGCTATGAAATATATGATCCACTTGGTAATAATTTAGGGCAAATGCCTAACAACCAATTGTGGAGAAAAAATATTACCGGTGTTTTGTCTTTTGCTCTTA
The DNA here is from genome assembly GCF_058546985.1 of Eximiradius proteiniborus. NCBI lineage: Bacteria > Pseudomonadati > Bacteroidota > Eximiradiia > Eximiradiales > Eximiradiaceae > Eximiradius > Eximiradius proteiniborus. Next base: position 21,228 of record NZ_CM178592.1, read on the forward strand.
CTAACGATATTAAACTTATTACCGGCGGTATGTTTGGTATGACAAACTACGAAGCTTCATCCACCGCTTGGCTTTATGCTAACGACGAAGGAACTCCATTAATGAAAGATGGCAAAATTGATATTGTTAATGGCGTCCCTACACCTAATGGAATTCCTGAACGCGTTGCTAAACAAAACGTAGTTAATGTCCAATTGTCAAATATTTATGCTCGCATTAATCATACATTGACTGAAAGCAGCTACTATCAACTTACCGTTTCGCAAAACATTCAAAATGAAGCGGCTTCGAGAAGGAAAAAATGGGAAGACCCAGGTTACTTCTCTGGTTTCGACCAATATGAACCAGAAGATAAATACATCTATGATGGTATTTTAAATAAATTAGTGCCTGCTCCTCAGGGCGTTGGCGACAAAATTATTGATATTTATCAATCTCTTACAGAAATCCGTACTTCAGCAGATGGATATATCAAAAAAGACTTTATTGCAAAAAATCCTTTGACTGGATATTACGAAGGTAGTGGAAATGCTACTGGTTCAAACAACGCTTATGGTTTACCAAATGCTTACTATACTCACGGTAATTCAAGTGGATTTGAATTCCGCGAAGGTTCATATATTCAAATAGACGGTAGCTACACGAACGTTTTCAAAACTGGCGACTTCGACCATAACGCTAAAGCTGGTTTCGAAATGCGTTTTGTTGAGCTTCATCGTCATCAAAACTCAAATCCTTGGGACGGAAACCCATTCTATGATATCTACACCGACCGTTGGGGCGGAAATATCTATGCTGACAATGAACAACTCTATAAAGAATCCAGCAAGCCTTTCAAACCATTCAAATTTGCTGCTTACGCTCAAGACCAATTCTCATACAAAGGCATTATTCTTTCTGCTGGTTTGAGATTAGATATGTTTAATTCTAATTCGCTTTATAGAACTGATCTTTCCAGATTCACTTCTATCGTAACTGATAGAAACACTTTCAAAGATGCTGAAATGAAGTATCAGGTTAGCCCAAGAATTAACATTACATACCCAATCACCGAAAAATCGAATCTTTCAATAGCTTATGGAATGTATTTCAAAACTCCTCTTCTTTCAAACATCTACGATAATTTTAACGTTTCAAGAATTCGCTCCGGTAGCAGTTTAGGAAATCCAAATATGGAAGCTGAAAAGAGCCGTCAATACGAAGTTGCTTACAGAAACCAATTATCAGAAGACTTCTCAATGACTATTACTTCGTATTTCAAAGATACTTACAATCAATTAGGTGTTATCTATGTTGCTGCTACTCCTGATCCATTCTATTTGCTCGATGTTACTGAATATAGTAATTCCCGCGGTATTGAGTTCGAACTTTATAAACGTGCTTCCAATAATTTTGGTTTCCAGATTAATTATACCTTATCATATTCTGACGGTACTTCTTCCAGTGCCTTTGATAATGCCGGCATCGATATCGATCCATATTCTCAAAAACCAACATTTCCATTGGCTACCTATCCATTAGATAATGATGTGCGTCACGTAATTAACTATAATATTTTCTTCTACTGGCAAAAAGGCGAAGGTCCTTCAATCGGTGGTATTTACCCGCTTGAAAACACTACTTTCTCTTTCACTGGTGGCTATGAATCTGGTTCTCCATATACTCGCGTTGACCTCAATGGTAGACCAATTTCAGAACGTAACGCTGAACGTGGCCCATCTTATTGGAGCTTAGACGGAAGAGTTGCAAAATCGTTCTTCCTCCGCGATTGGTTTGGACAAGGTATGAAAAATTCTCGTATTGAGTTCTTTGCTGATATGCGTAATATTCTCAATATGCGTGGTCCTGCCGGTTTCTACACAACTACTGGTGACCCAATCGACGATGGACGTACCTTAGATCGTGAAATCGGTACATTCTCTGAAGTTCCTCTCTACAAAGAAGCTAATTATGCTCAAGCTGAAAGCTTCCGTTCAGACCAGTATGATTCTTACGGAAATAGATTATATAATCCTATTGCTGATTTAGATGGCAATGGAATTGTTACTCAGCTCGAAAAATATCAACAATACTTGAAAAATGCTGAAACATCAATGAAATTCCGTTCTCTATTCCGTACGCCATTTAGAATTTGGCTCGGATTTAATATGTATTTCTAATTGAGTTTATGATTAATAATATAAAGGATGTAAAAAGAATATGAATCCTAAAAAATTTCTGCTAATACTTGTTGCTCTGGGGCTTTCTGCTAGCTCGCTTTTTGCTGATGTTGCTCGTGATGCACAAGGCAAGCCAATTTTTGAAGTTCAAAGAGCAGCTCGTGGTGTCTTTGATTTGCAAAAAAATACTGTTAGTAACCTTGAATTTTACACTACTAACTACGGTATTTTTGCATTAAATACTGCTCTTAATCAGGGTAGCGGTATTTGGCCTCGCGGTTCACAAAATCACTACATTTTTGGCGGCGGTGTTTGGTTTGCTGCCAAGAAAAAAAGACCTGGTACTGACCAATTCAGAAACTACGTTACTGTTACTTATAACCCCAACTCAGGTGCTTCCTGGATGGTACCTGGTAGAATTGCAGATGGCGATTTAGTAGATAACGAAGCTGCAAAAAAATATAGAGTATATTTTTCTACAGACTTCTATACTAATGATGGTAAACCTATAAACGATAATGATGGTCCTAATTGGCCTATCTGGGATGCTAATCCTGATCCTAAAGCTGTCGTAACAAAGGATAGATATTTTGGATGGTATATCCCGGATGTTGGTATGCGAAATACTAATACATATCCTAAAGGTCCTGCTTTCATTTCTGGTGAAGATATTTTCGCTACTTTTAAAGATACTGATCTAAGCCGTTACGAAGGTGGTACTGCTCAGCGTCGTCAGGAAGGTTATCCCCTTCGTCTTCAATTTGAACAAATGATTTATTCCTGGGGCTTTGGTGATTATCGTGATATCGTTTTCTTAGCATACAATATTACTAATCACTCTACTGATACTTTGAGAGAATGTTGGCTCGCACCTGTAATGGACGTTGATATGGCTATCGCTTCCAATTTGAGTGCCGGTGCTGCTAATGATAGAGTTAAATTCTACAATACTGATACTACTCTCAATATGGCTTTCCAGTGGACTAATACTGATCGTGGTGAACGCGGACAAGGTTTCGGTTACCTCGGTTATACATTCCTCGAAAGTCCTGCTGTAATCCAACACTACGATACTGTATGGACTACCGATCCGCAAACAGGCGAAAAGAAAATTGAAAGATTAGACCTCGTAATTAAAGAAGATAGCGATTTTATTCGTAAAGATAGCGCCTATTATGCCTACAGTAGCCAGCTTGGGCTACGCACTTTCAGAAACTGGTCTATCGACTATGATCCAAAAGAAGATGACGAAAGATATTCTTTCATCGCAGCTGGTATTCGCGAAGGTGATACCGGACCTGGCGACAAACGCTTTATGATGGCTACAGGTCCATTTAATATGCGTCCTATGGATACTGTTCGTGTTGTTGTTGGTATCATTATCGCAAATACTTCTAAGGGCGGTGATGCTGACGGTTCAGAAGAAGACGTTCAGGATCTTGTAAGAAAAACTAAATTCGCAATCGAAGTCTATAATAAAAATTTTGCTGCTCCAAAGCCACCTAACAGAACTGTTTTCCTAAAAGCTGAAGGAATGAATAATGCCGTTCGCATCTCTTGGGATTCCACTGCTGAAGTTTCCGTTGACCCGTTAGAACGTGGTATGGACTTTATGGGATATGCACTTTATCGTGCCCGTCGAACAGACTTAGATGCTTACGACCAGAATACTATTGCTCCTACAAGCGAATTCCCTCGTGGAAAAGGTCCTCTCGGATGGAAGCTTTTACGTAAATGGGCTATTCCAACTCCATTCCAGAAATCATATGTTAAAACTGGTGACGCAAAGAATACTGACTATCCAGCTATCGACTCATTGAGAATTGTTGGTCCTTATGTTGATGCTAATTATAATATAGTCGACTCAATGGTTGTTCGCGTTATGCGTATACCTCGCGGTTGCAATCTTTATCCTACATCAGTTGTTAAAAATACTTTATATATTGACCCAACATTTAAGGCTAATAACCCTTATCCAACAGCTCCTGTTGTAGCTAACTTTGATACAAGCTACTACTCTCAGCCTTGGGGTCCATATTTCTCAAGTATTGCTAACTTCAGACATAAAGTAACACTTACTAATTCTCAAACTGGTGAACTGATTGAATTCCCATATATTAGCTACAATGTTAAAGAAAGAGATTTCTTTGCTGATAGTATTCTTACCGGGTTGCTCTATATCAACCGTGCTTTAATGAAATATAATCCTCTTCTCTATCAGAAGAAATCTATTAACGTTGATACAGCTTACCTTAACTCTATCCCTGCTGACGGTCTTGTTTATCTGAAAAATAACGGTAATTTAACTCAAACTGTTGATACTGCATACTTAAAGAATACTTTGCGTTCTGCCTACATTGATGGAAGACTTACATTTATCGTAGATGCTTATGTTCCTCTTCCAAAAAATCAATGGATGCAAAACGAAGACCAGGTCAACAATGCTTTGCAGGAAATCTATAAATTAATCCTTGAAGGCAAAATAGCAGACTACCGCTTCCGTGAGTTCGAAAGTACTCCTGAAGTTCAGCAAAATGTAATTATTCCTTATATGGCTGAAATTACAAACAACCGAACTTTCTTCGATATTGGCGATGATAATAATGATGGTATTATTACAACAAACGACGACCCGACAAAAACAGAAAAACTTATTAACAACATTCCTTATTACTACAAAATATTAGCTTTGGACGAAGGTGATTACAGTCAACCAACTCCGGGTAAATATAACGATGGTAACCCAGGACTTCCTAACTTCGTTGAAGTTTATCCAGCTGCTCCTCGTGCTGAAAAACGATTGAAATTTGAAGTAATTAGCGTTGATAAAAACATTGGTGGTCTGTATAACTTCAATTTCTATGCATTAGATCCTGAACGTGTTATGCAATTATTTGGTGGCGATACTCTCGAATTAGAATTCCAACCTTACTGGTATCAACGTGAACTTCGCTTTATGGGACGCCCTGAAACTGATGTAAACAAATTCGGATTGTACCAAAGAAGAATGACTTTAAGAAATATCAATAAGAACCAAACCTTATTCGATGGAGTTACCTTCTTCGAAGTTCAACCTTGCTATCTCGAATCATACAGAGGATTGTTTACTGAAAATGCTTTCTCTTACGTACTTTCTGATACATTAGTGCTTGACAGTATTTCAAATAAAACTGTAACCTTTGGAACTCCTGAAAGCCGTGAAATCATTACTCGCTCAGGTAAATTCTCAAGCGGTGATTTCAAAGAAATGGGATATTGCTACACTTTTTCAATGTTGCCACCAGCTTATGGTACTTTAGGTTTTGATTTCGATTTCGCTATCCAACAATTTGGTGGAAACTTCCGTCCAGATACAATGACTATCCACAAAGCTAAATTTGCTGATGGCGGTTCAAATCGCACTACAAACGCTTCTACACATATCGGTATTAAGCGAAATCTCGATAGAAAGCCAAATCAAGATATTGTGCTCACTACTCAACCAGTTAATTCATACTTTACATACCAGACTTACGACAGAGTAGCTGGCGGCGTTACCTATGGTTCGTTCAATAACGGTCCTGGTGAATATGTTGTTGAATTCTTGCCAGGTGGCGAAGAAATTATGCACTTAGAGTGGGGACCAGATGGTCAAAAACAAAACAAACGTTTCAGAGTGCCATATCTAAATCTTCGTATTACTAATCGTATTAGCTACGAACGCCCAGCCCCTGAAAAAGGTCCGAACGCAACTGAAAAAGTTACTTATCCTGATGAAATTAAACATATGTTTATCGATACTATTCCTGCTCATACCACAGCTTACTTCCAATTCCCTGCTCGTTATTATCCGGATCCTCGTAACTTGGCTTACTATGGAATTAATACTAATGAATACATTGGCAAATTTAATATTGCTGCTTACGGTTGGGTAAATGGTCGCCGTGCTACTGCTCTGCAAGCACCACGCGTATTTGCTCGTCCTTACGGAACTGAATTAGCTAAAAAAGCTAAAACTTACGTTGGTCTAGGCAAATATTACTTAACTGGTTATTCAGAAGATGGTCGTGATACCGTTGATTTCTGCCACGGATTGGACATCTCCGGCGTTCTTTTTGGTCTCGACTACGTTAATCGTGGTGGACGCTTCCCGAACGAAAACGAATGGGGAAGAGCTAGTGATTATACTTTCGGCGAAGACTTTAAGCCGGGAGATAAAATCGTTCTTAGTACTTACGGTGGTGCTTTAGGTCTCCCAATGCCAGGTGCTAAAGTCCGTGTTAAGATCTCCAAACCTATGGAAGCTGGTGAAAAATACACTGATAAACTTCTCGACCAAATTCAAGTTGTGCCTAATCCATATTACGTAACTCATCAAGGTCAACGTTCTCCTTATGATGCTAAAATCTATTTCACTCGCTTACCAAAAGTTTGTACAATCGATATTTACACTATCACTGGCGACCTTATTATCTCTATTAAGCACGACGAAAATACTTCATCAGAAAAAGACCGTTACGCTCTCAATATTTGGGACTTACTCACTAAAAACGGACAGCGTATCGCAAGCCAAACTTTAGCGGCTGTTATCACTACACCAGACGGTGCACAGACTATAAAGAATTTCTCAGTAGTTGTTGGTGGTTTCAGAATTACTACTGAATAATTAATAACTTGCGGTGGAAGGGATTTTCCCCTCCACCGTGAATGTTTAATTACTTGATAATTGGAGAATAAAATGAAAAAAATAGTATATCTTATCGCAGCTTGTTTAGTCTTGATGAGCACCAACAATCTTTTAGCCTTGGAAAATACTTACGGTTCATCCAAAGGTGGCAAAGAACTTCGTAAAGTAGGTGCCGCTGGTGCTCAATTCTTAAAAATTCCTGTTGGTGCAAGAGGAAGCGCCATTGGTGCCGCTTATTCCTCTATGGTTAATGACCTTTCGGCTATCTATTGGAACCCTGCTGGTTTAGCAGATGTTCGCGTTATGGCTGGAGAATTTTCTTACACTCAATGGCTTTTCGATTTTAGCCACAACTTTGCTGCTGCTTCAATGCCTATCGGTGAAAACTTTGTTATTGCAGCAAATGTTACTTCACTTAATAGCAGTGATATTGAAATCACAACTGTTGAACGCCCAGAAGGCACAGGCTACGAATACCAAGCCTCTGACGTCTCTGTCGGTGTTACTTTTGCCGGTTATCTTACCGATCAATTCTCGTTCGGTATTACTGCTAAATATGTTAATAATTCTTTTGCTGAAATGGATGCCGATGGTATTGCTTTCGATGTCGGAACTATGTATAATACTGGTATTCACGACATTAAACTTGGTTTCTCTATTCACAATCTTGGAACCGAACAAAAATATACCGGTCGTGGTCTTCGCTCATCGAAAAAATATAACGATGCTCTTTGGGCTGCCCCAATAGACGTTGATTATCTTTCATATTACCATAATATTCCTATTATTTTCCGTGCTGGTCTCTCTGGCAATGTCTACAAAGACGAACAACACAAAGTTGATGCTGGTGTAGGCTTTACTACTCTTTCTGATACACCGGAACAGTTCTCCATTGGTGCTGAATATACATGGAAAAATATGATTTCTTTCCGTGCTGGTTATGTATTCAATACTGACCAATTCGGCTTCTCTGGTGGTGTTGGCTATTCGTATTTATCAGACCAATTCTATGGAAAAATTGATTATTCAATTAGTCCTACTTTTGATATTGGATTAGTCAATCGCATTACAATCCAAATCGGATTATAATCTTTGTTGAATTTGTTAGATGCCGTTTACATTAGTAGGCGGCATCTTTCTATTTAAAAAATTTATGATTATTCTTTATAATATTATCTTTCGGGTTCTTTATTTCTTCTCTTTTGTTTTGAAACCTTTTCTTCCAAAATTCAAAGAAAGAGAAAATAATGTTAGTTTATCTCTTCAATCTCTAACTAAGCTCGACCATAATAGAAATAAAATCTGGTTTCACGCTGCTTCCGTTGGCGAATTCGAACAAGCTAAACCAATTATTGAACTCCTTAAATCAAAATATCCCGATATTCAAATCATTTGCTCATTTTTTTCACCTTCAGCATACAAAACACAAGCAAAATACGAATATGCCGACTCTATTTTCTATCTTCCGCTTGATTTGCCGTCTAAGTCTAAATATTTAATTAATTTAATTAAGCCAGACGTTGTTGTTTTTGTTCGCTACGAGCTTTGGGCTAATTATCTCTATATCTTGAAAAAATATAATATTCCTACGTTTCTAATTAATGCTACCGCTCCAAATTCCAATTTCTTCAACAAAACTTTTTTAATGAAAAGTTTTTATAAATTTGTTTTTTCACTTTTCCATACAATTTTTGCTGTAAATAGCGACCATTGCAAATATTTTCAACAATTAAATGTAAAATCAGACATAAAGCTGCTTCCCGATACACGTTTCGATAGAATTATCCAAAAAGTCGAGACTGCAAAATCGAAGCCTATTATTTCTACTGATTCTTTCTCTGATAAATTTATTTTTGTCGCTGGTAGCATTTGGGAAAAAGACTTTGAAATCATTTCAGCTGCCCTTATAAATTATAATTCAAATAATTTCAATAAAATCACATCAATTCTTGTCCCTCACGAACCAAAAGAAGATTTTCTTCAATCTATCGAAACGATTTTTCCAAATGCAATTAGATTATCAAAACTATTATCTGAACCGCAGACCATTCAATCTGGTGGTGTTGTTCTTGTAGATAGCGTTGGCAAACTTCTTATGCTCTATTCGAACGCCAATTTTGCCTATGTTGGTGGTGCATTCGGTGTTGGAGTTCATTCTCTAACTGAACCTGCTGGATACGGTATTCCTGTTGCGTGTGGACCCAATTGCTTTAATTCTCCTGATGCAAAGCCAATGCTCGATTGCAATGCTCTTTCAATAATTCATAGTTCTGATGAATTCAATCGCTGGTTAACAGAATTAATAAATAATAGTGCTATCTACAACACTCGTTCAGAAGCTTCCCGAAATTATGTTTATTCTAAGGTTGGCTCTTCCGAAAAATTTGTTGAATTTTTATCGCACTTCCTAAAATGATTTACTTAAAGATTTTTCACTTGCTCCTAATTCTGACTTTGTGCGTTTCTTGTATTAAAACCCCAAATTCACCAGAAACTTCTGATTTTATTACCGGCAATAATGGTGTGTTTGTCCTTTGCGAAGGACTTTGGGGTAGCGATAATGCAACCATCTCTCGTTTGGATTTAATGAGTGGTGTTGTAGTAAATCAATATTTCAGAAAAGCTAATCCATCACTTAGAATTGGAGATACTGCCTACGACCTTGAAATCAAAGGTGATACTGTTTTTGTTTCTGTTTCGACAAGTTCTACTATTGAAGTGTTTAGCAAAATCAATGGGAAATCTTTCGGAAGGATATTTCTTCCTCAAAATTCTTTGCCTCGTGATATTGTCATAATAAACGATACAACCGCCTACGTTACCTTACTTTTTAAAAACCAAATCGCAAAATTCAATCCCAAAACTCTATCATTTAAAGGTGAAACAATTGACGTTGGACCTTTTCCCGAAGGAATTTCCAGAATAGGCAATTATCTTTACGTTGCCAATTCCGGTTATGGTGATTTTTATCACAATGCACCAAAAGCAGGTTCTCTGTCCATTGTTGATATCCAAAATTCCAAAGAAGTTAATAGTATCTTTTGTGGAAAAAATCTAATTGAAGTAGTTGCTAATACTAAATACAATCGTATTTATGCTGCATATTATAATCTTCCATCGCTTCCTGATTCGCTTGGTGGTATCGTTGAAATTGACGCCACTTTACATCAAATCACTCGTCACTGGCGCACTCGCCCAACTGATCTAACGTTCTCCCCTTCAATGGATACATTGTATTTTCTTCAAGGTAATACTGATGCAATTGCTGGAGTGTCCTTTATTCCATTAAATCAACCGTTTGCACAAATTGAACAAAAAATCATCAATAAAAACCCAAATTCAATTTGGTACTCGCTTTCTGTCAGTCCCGATGCTGCTTTAATCTTAGTTGGTAATGCTAAGCGATTTACTTCAAATGGTGAGCTATTGATTTTCAAGAATAATTACGATTCTATTCCAATAAAAAATTATTCTGTTGGTGTCAATCCTAATAAAATTGTCTTTTTCTGAAGGCTTTTTAGAATTCTTTACCCTATATCTTCAATTTTTTCTACTCCACGTATACCTTTTATTAATAGTAATTTCCCGAAAATCTCATTTAATTGATTTTCGTCTTTTACGTAAACTGTTATTGCCCCCTCAAACATTGAACCTGAAGTATCAAGATTTACTCTCCTGATATTATTTGAACCAATTGCCATTGTAATGTCCATCAACATTCCTTCCCGATCTTCGCCTTTAATTAATAATTTTACTTCATAATTTTTCTTCATATTTTGAAGACGGTTCTGCAGTGTAGAATTATTTTTAAAATAATTATGAAGATGAAATACAGCCTTGAACGATACAACAAATTCTTTCCACTCAACTGATGGAAAACTGTTCGGCGATGAAATAACTTCTACCTGATCCCCGTTTCGAAGCTTATACTTTAATTCTCGCACAATTCCATTAACTTTACCGGATATGCAATGCAAACCCGTTTCTTGACTTATGTTGAAAGCAAAATCAATGATTGTTGCACCCTCAGGAAGCTTTATTGGATGTCCATCCTTTGAATATACTGTTAGTTCACTATCGAAAAGATTAGTTTTTATTGAATCCCAGATAATCTGAGTTGCTCGTTCGCCTTCCGTTAGTATCATATCGCGCATCCAGATGCCCCAGTTTTGAACATCTGTGTCGTTCAGTGCCAAAGCTCTGATTCTTCCGGATTTCAAGGAAAACTTCGCCGCAAATCCACCTTCTGCTATTTTTTCCATCTCTTCTGTTCGGATTAATATTTCAACTCGCTTTCCATCCGGACCAAAAAGCTCAGTATTAAGCGATCTATACCAGTCTAACTTCGGATTGGCAACATAATCGGCAAAACTTATTGCATTAAATGCGTTTGCTAATATTCCGTGAGCACGATAACACTCGGCAACATCGCTTGTTTGTAGTATCAACACTATTGAATAAAAATTATCTATGTCCTCTAAGCTTTTCCCGTCTTTTATCATCTGAAAAATTTCGTACTCATACTTATGCACTATTGTAATAGTCGCTTCTATACCTTTTTCTTTTAAACTCTTTTGAATTAAATTGATAAATACCTTTATATATTCAATAAAATCTCTTCGTTTGCTATTGAGAGCATCTTTGATTGCTTCGTATGTTTTCCTGTCTGTATAGTAAAATGCTCTGTTTTCCATCTCCATTCTTACTTTGTTCAGTCCAAGTCTATGTGCAAACGGTACATAGAAATTCAGCGTTTCAATCGCGACTTCATACTGCTTTTGCTGACCTAAGTAATGCAATGTTCGCAAATTGTGAAGCCTATCAGCAAGCTTTATCAGAATTACTCTAACATCTTTGACAAGCGAAAGAAACAATTTTCTATAAGTTTCTGCCTTTTTTATTTTTATTAATTCTTGATCGCTTTTTACTAAGCTTATTAATTCCTCGTCAGGTTCGTCTATCTTTGTTACTGCATCAACTATTTCTGCAATCTCCTCCGAAAATTCTTCTGCAATAATACCTTTTGTAACTGATGCAACATCTTCAATTACATCGTGCAACAATGAGGCAACAATAGATTGCTCGTCGAAAATACCTAATTCTTTAATCAAAATTAATGTTACATTGAGTGGATGTGTGTAATATGGATATCCACTCTTTCGCTTTATTCCTCGATGATAATTGACGCAGAACCAATATGCCTTCGTTATTTGTTCAATGTTTAATGTCTTGTCTGTTTCTGTTACTTTCTCTAAAAATAATTCTAAATCTTTATTCTCGTCTCCTCCAAAAGGACCTTGCTCATCGTACTCATCTGGAAATTCGTATAACTGCTCCATCTTTTGCTTTGTTATTATAACACAATAAAAATACATTCATTCAATGAAAATTAATTAAAAATATTGACAAATCAAAAAAAATTAGCGTTCTTTTGTTGATTTTAATTATGATAAATTTTAAATTAATTGTAAATTTATAATTGTTGTTTTCTTTTCTGTTGCAAATGAATATCTACGAAGAAATATTTAATAATAGTCTTGACGCCAAATGTATTTTAGATGAACACTCCCAAATTGTCGCATATAATTCTGCCTTTGCTGAAATTTTCGCTTGTGATAACTCTTGCAAAGGCAAACCATTTGAGAGTGTAACAAATTTGCAGTTAAATTTAGCCTTATTTGATAATAAAAACTATAAACTTAATATTAAATATAAAAATCCGAAAAATGAAACTTTTTACCTCGAAGTTTCTTGCTTAACAATAAGCCTGATGGGGAAGAAGCTATTTTGCTTTTTTTTCGAAAACAACACCGAAAAACTATTGCAGGAATTTGCTCTGCAAAATGCTGAAATTGAAAAAGAAGCCATTCTTGACTACCAAACCGACTTTGTGATCGTTCAGGACCTCGATTACAACATCCTATGGGCAAATAAAAGTGCTACTGAAGGCTCAAATCTTACACTTCAAGAGATGCTTTATCGCAAATGCTACGAAATTTGGTCAGATGATAATTCTCCTTGCGAAAACTGTTCTGTTTTCCGTGTCAAACAAACATTAAAACCCGAAGAATTTATCCGTAAAACCAAAAACGGAACTTATTGGCTAATCAAAGCATCTCCAATTTTCAACAAAGACGGCAAATTACACAGAATTTTAGAAATTGCTGAAAATATTACTCAGAAAAAAGAACAAGAAAGAATTATTGCTGAAAACGAAGCACAATATAGAACGCTCGCAAAATATGCTCCTGTCGGAATTATCGTTTTTGACAACCTCGTTCCTGTATTTGCAAATCCAAAAGCTCTGGACATCTTAGAATTTCAGAATGTTGAAGAACTAAGTATTGCCAAACTACTGAATTACATATATCCCGATGACTATGAATATTTCCAGAATTTTATTGAAATGATGCGAGAATATAGGTTGAAAGATGAAAATGTTTCCATAAAATTTAGATTGGAAAGAAATAATAAAATTAAATATATTATCTCCACTGTTTCATACTTTAATGTTCTTGATAAAAACTATTATCAGATAATTCTTATTGATAATACTGAATTAGCCGAGCTTTCCGCCATTCAAAGAAAACTTGCAGTGGAATCTGTTTATCTAAACGAAAAGAACAAACTAATCGAAGAACTCAATAAGCGTCATAAATTTCTTGCTAAAAAATATAATATTTCCGATGAAGATGTCCGCCGTCTCAATAAATTACTGAATTCTTATTTCTTACCTGAACGAGATTGGGAAATAACTAAAAAGCACTTCGAAGCTGTCCACAAAAATTTCTTCACAAATTTGAAGAAAAAATTTCCAAATCTTACTCAAAATGAACTTCGTCATTGTGCTTATATTCGTATGAACTATACTACCAAAGAAATTGCACGTATTCTGAATGTGGCTCCCTCAAGCGTCCAAAAAGCCCGTCTTCGACTAAAGAAAAAGCTCAAATTGAACTCTCATCAAGACCTCTATCTTTTTATTATGTCTATATAACTAATCTCCCTGCTTTATTTTATTTTTTTTATACCTAAATAATTTGTAGTTTTGAATTTATGTTTTGTGTTAAATTTAGTATAAACTAAAGTAAAAGTTAAATGGAAAAACAAAGAACTATTTTAAAAGAAGTATCTTTTTCCGGTATTGGTCTGCATACAGGCAACCCTTCGACAATTACTTTTAAGCCGGCACCTGCAAATTATGGATATAAGTTTATCCGAACAGATTTAGAAAAAAGAGTAGAAATTCCAGCTCTTGTTGATTATGTAGTTGACCTTTCCCGTGGAACTACTCTTGGTATTGATGATGTCCGTGTTCATACTGTTGAACACGTTCTTGCTGCTCTTGCTGGTATGCGAATTGACAACTGTATTATTGAACTATCTGCCAACGAACCTCCTGTTGTTGATGGCAGTTCTTTACCTTATGTTGAAGCTTTAAAACAAGCTGGAATTGTCGAGCAAGATGCTGAAAGAAAATACCTCGTTATTGATGATACTGTTCGATATACAAACGAAGCCAAACAAGTTGATATCGTCGCTCTTCCGCTTGATGACTATCGTATAACCGTTATGGTTGATTATTTCAATCCCGCATTAGGTAGTCAGCACACCGGCTTATTTAATTTAGAACAAGAATTTGAAACAGAATTCGCTCCGGCTCGCACTTTTTGCTTCCTTACTGAAGTCGAAATGCTATATAAAAACGGATTAATCAAAGGTGGTAGCCTTGATAGTGCTATCGTTATCATTGATTGCGAGCTTTCTGAAGATAAAAAACAATGGGTTAAAGAGACATTCAAAGTTTCAGATGTTCCTGATTCACTTGTCAACGGTGGCATTCTTAACAATTCTTCATTGCGTTTTAAAAATGAGCCAGCTCGTCATAAATTACTTGATATGATTGGCGATTTAACTCTTGTTGGTGCTCCAATCAAAGCTCAAATTCTTGCTGCTCGTCCGGGTCACGCGAGCAATTTTGAATTTGCCAAGCTTCTCCGCAAAAAGTATCTGAAGCAACTTGAATTAGAGCGACTAAATCCATCTAAAGCCCCGGATGTTGTTCTCGATATAAACGGGCTACTCAAAATTATGCCTCACCGTTACCCGTTTTTGCTTATTGATAGAATTATTCATTTCAATGAAGATAAAACTAAAATTATTGGATACAAAAACATTACATTTAACGAGCCTTTCTTCCTCGGACACTTCCCCGAACGACCAGTTATGCCGGGCGTGCTTATTTGCGAGGCTCTTGCCCAGACTGGTGGTCTGATTGTTTGGAGTCAGCTTACTCCGGAAGAAGTTGGTAATAAATTGCTCTTCTTTATGGGAATTAAAAACGCTCGTTTCAAAAAGCCGGTTCTTCCAGGCGATCAATTAGTTATGGAAGTTGAACTTGTTCACAAAAAACTGAACACTCTTATGTTTAAAGGTGTTGCTTATGTAGACGGCACCCCCGTTGCAGAAGCAGAATTTCAAGCAGCAATTGTTGATAGGTAATATATGGCAGTACAGATTCATCCCTCAGCTGTTGTTTCACCTAATGCTCAATTAGGCGAAAACGTAATTGTTCACCAAAATTGCTTCGTCGGCGATAAAGTTACTATCGGTGATGGCTCTGTCCTTATGGCTGGTGCTTACGTCGATGGTAGAACTACAATCGGTAGTAATTGCAGGCTTTTTCCTTACTCTATCGTTGGAACAGAACCACAGGATTTGAAATACGCCGGTGAAGATACTCTAACAATCATTGGTGATAATACTGTAATTCACGAGTTTGCAACTATTCACCGTGGAACATCTTCCACTGGTAAAACTTCTGTTGGGTCTAATTGCTTAATTATGGCTTATTGCCACGTTGCTCACGATTGTGTCGTCGGCGATAACGTTATTATGTCCAACGTTGCTCAGATTGCTGGACACGTGCATCTCGAAGATTTCGTTATTTTGGGTGCATTTGCTAAAATCCATCAATTTGTAACCGTTGGCAAACACGCTATGGTCGGTGCCGATATCAAAGTTGTTATGGATGTTCCTCCGTTTGTGCTTATAGGACGAAATCCACCGCGTGTTGAAAAAGTAAACAAAATTGGTTTGCGTCGTAGAGGTTTTTCGGAAGACGTTATTAACGAACTTCAAACTTTTTACGATACTGTGCTGTTTTCCGGTTTTAATAATAAACAGGGAATAGAAGAATTTATTAAAAATCATCCGCAATTTTCAGACGACGTCCAGTATTGCATTGACTTTATCCGAAACTCTTCACGCGGTATTCATAGATAATCGTAATAATCCTTTTCTAAAGTAAAAGAGGCTGTTCATTCTCAGCCTCTTTTTTGTTTTTTGAACGGATTATAAATTTAGATTGTTATTCAATGTTATTCATATCGCAATGCTTCGATTGGATCTAAATTTGCTGCTCGCATCGCTGGTATCAGTCCGGCTAATACTCCTACAATTATCGACACAATCGTTGCTATGATTAATAAATTAATAGGTATTACCGGCGATAGGAAATTAAAACTATCGTTCCATTGAGGCAGATATGTTGCTACTAAATATACTAATATAGAACAAAAAATAAATGATACTATAGCACCAATCATACATAATACTGCTGCTTCTACAAGAAACTGAAACAAGATTGAGCGTTTCTTGGCTCCAACTGCCTTTCGTATTCCAATTTCTTTGGTTCGTTCAGTTACCGATACAAACATAATATTCATTATTCCAATCATTCCAACTAAAAACGAAAGGAAAGTCATCCCAATTCCAATTCCCCATACTGCAGCTCTTATTGTTGCAAAGGATTTTTCGAACGCCTGACTTTCGTTTATCGAAAAATCGTTTTCTTTTCCCGGAGGAATATTCCGCACTGTTCGCATCACACCTTCGGTTTCGGTGCGAACTTCATCCATTGCATTGATACTGCCGGCTTTTACGCAAATTGTAAAACTTCTGTTGGTATATCCAAATGTAGAAAAGAAACTTTTCATCGGTATATAAATAACGTTGTCCACAAAGTCTAACATCATAGTGCCTTGCTTTGTGATTTGCCCAACTATCAGAAAGTTCCTTCCGTTGATTTTGATTGTTTTGCCTATGCCATTGCTATCAGGAAAAATCCGGGCTGCTGGTATCGAACCTATTACGCACACATTTTCGCCGTTCCTATCTTCGAATTCGCTGAAAAATCGTCCACGTTCAATATTCCCCATAGGAGTTCTTGCATATTCGTATGTAACGCCCTCTACCGATATCCCGGAATATGTCTCTCCTTCATATTTTACCATTCCACCCCAATATCGGGCATTAGGAACTACTACTTCTGCCGAACGAATTAGTTCTTTGAAACGTAATGCTTGCTCGTATGTAATATTTTTACGTGCTTGAACTTCTTTCCAGTTTTTTCCA
Source organism: Eximiradius proteiniborus (assembly GCF_058546985.1). NCBI lineage: Bacteria > Pseudomonadati > Bacteroidota > Eximiradiia > Eximiradiales > Eximiradiaceae > Eximiradius > Eximiradius proteiniborus. The sequence continues at coordinate 38,469 of NZ_CM178592.1, forward strand.
CCTGCCCAGTCCCATTTATCTACATACAGCATATCCTTTCCAATGATATTAAATGTATCTTCTACCGCTTTGTCCAATCCGGCTAAAATCCATCCCATAATAATTACAAACGAAATTCCTATTACCACACCAAGCGAAGCAAGCCCCGCACGAAGCTTTGCCGACTTCATCGATTCCAATGCTATTTTTACGGATTCTTTTATTTCGAGCAATAACATATTTTTCTCATCAATTATAAATAAATCGGATTTGGATTTTGCACTTCCTTTTCAATTAATCCATCGCGAATTCGTATAATCCTATGTGCGTGCCGTGCAATATCTTCTTCGTGAGTAACCAAAATTATTGTGTTGCCTGATTTCCAGAGTTCCGCAAATAGTTTCATTATATCTTCGCCTGTCTTAGTATCTAAATTTCCAGTAGGTTCGTCAGCAAGTATTATTGATGGATTTGTAATTAATGCTCTTGCTATTGCCACTCTTTGACGCTGACCACCGGATAGTTCGTTTGGCTTATGGCTCATACGGTCTTCAAGTCCAACATCAATCAGTGCTTTTCTAGCTCGTTCAATACGTTCGTGTTTACTTATTCCAGCATAGATAAGAGGTAGTTCAACGTTTTTTAATGCTGTTGCCCTTGCAAGCAAATTAAATGTTTGAAATACAAACCCTATTTTGCGATTTCTAATCTCTGCAAGTTCGTTATCTGTAAGTGAACTTACGTCTTCACCTTCAAAGACATATCTGCCCTTAGTAGGTGTATCCAAACATCCAATAATATTCATCAAAGTAGATTTTCCACTGCCAGATGGTCCCATTATCGCCACATATTCATTGCGATGAATACTTAGAGATACATCTCGTAGAGCAAATACTTTTTCGCTCCCAATTTCATAGACTTTCGAAATGTGTTCTATCTCTATCAGCAAATCATTTTCTTTCATTATTTTTTCCCAGCTTTATTAGGTTTTCTTCCGAATAGTGAATCTAATTTTACTTTTGTCCCATCTGTAAGCAATTTGCTTACAGCTTGATAACTACCAGAAATCACTTTTTCTCCTAATGATAGCCCAGAAATAATTTCAATATATCCTTTGTCGCTTATTCCGGTTTCAACTTTTCTCATTTTGGCTTTGTCGCCTTCAAGTATGAATACAATTTGCTGAGGACGTGCTTTGCTTAGAGATGGCTTCTCATCAGGTCCATTGTTGTTTTCATCAGGAACATTCATTCCTAAATCTCTAATAGTAACCGATTGCAGTGGAACAGATAAAACGTTGTGTCGGGTTTCAGTTTGGATTTCCACATTGCAACTCATACCCGGTCGAAAACGTGCATCACGTTCCAACAATCGTATCTTAACCTCAAAATTCGTTACTTCGTTTTGTGTGCCTTGTCCCGATACTTTTGCCGAATGGCTAATTTCGAGCACAACTCCTTTGAATTTTCTGTCCGGAATTGCGTCCAGCTCTACATAAGCTGTATCACCAAGTTTAACATACACAATGTCGTTTTCGTCCACATCAACTACTGCATTCATTACATTCAGGTCTGCTATCCGCATCATTTCTGTCCCCATCATCATTTCTGTTCCAACTACTTTTTCGCCGAGCTCAACCGAAAGCGAAGTAACAACTCCATCGATAGGGGAATATATTGAAGTGCGAGCCAAAGACCTTTCATACTGACGCAATGTTGCTTTTGCTTGTTCGTAGCGTGCCATTGCTGCTCGATAAGAACTCATCGCTAAATCATACGTCGCTTTGGAATTATCAAACTCCTGTTTAGAAATATACTTCTTCTCAAATAATTCTTTTGCTCGGTAAAAATCATTTGTTGCTCTTTCTTTTTCCGAAACACGTGCGTCAATATCAATTTTTGCTGCTTCGACGCTTGCTTTTACTTGTTCAAGCTGTGTTTCAACAATATCCGGATTAATACGCGCGAGCAACTGACGGGCTTTCACTGATTCTCCTTCTTTAACGCCAAGGAAAATCACTTCCCCCGATGTCTGCGAAGAAATTTTCACCTCAGTTTCAGGTTGAATTTTTCCAACCGCTGATACAGTTTGCGTTATCGTCCTTTTGCTTACTTCTTCAACTGTTACAGCAATTGCTTGTTCACCACGTCCAAAAATAACTAATAGTATTCCTGCTATTGCCAGAATAGCTATTGTTATTCCAATAATAATACCTTTTTTGTTGTTCTTTCGCTTTGCCATTGATTTGCCCAATTATATATTAATACTATTTGCTTCGTTTATTTCATTTCTTAATATTTCGTCTTTAAAGAAAACAGCTGTTTTTGCTATGCGGTCGTGCAGTGCCATCCGCGATTGCGAAAGTGCCAGAAAACATCCAATAAATATCACAATACCAAAAATTGTTTGTAATGTCGAAAAAATCTCAATGCTTGTTAAAATATACAACAACAGCAAGAAATAGTTGAAATACTTAGCCATAAATCTTTTTATCAATGTTCCTAAACTTGCTTGTGTGCGGTCCGAATTCGCTATTTTTATGCCCAATACCATTTTACCCACTGTTTGTGCAAAAAATATTTCCATCGAATAATATGCGAATGCAATTACAAGCACCAAAGGATAAAACCGAGCATATAAATCTTTCATATAAATTTGCAATTCTTCTGGATTTCCACCTAAATCCTGACTTATTGTCATCAAAGATGCAAAATCATCGAGTATTCCAAAAATACTCATTGCTGTAACAAGCAAGAATGAATAAATCACAAAATCAATCAAATATGCTCCTAATCGACGCCCAAATCCAATTCTGAAATCAGCTGGATGTGGTGGCTGGGAATAATCAGGAACTAATTCCCTGTATTTGTCTTGCATTTCTTGTTGGAAATCGTTGTGTTCGTTCATAATACCTCCTATTTATTATTCAAAACTTAGCGTTCCAATCGAATATTTAAGGTCATTTTTTGCTTTAATGTAATTATATATTGCATTAATTTGATTTATTTGAGACGATATTAGCTGTGTGTTCGCCTGAATTAAATCATTTGTAGTTGCTGCTCCAACATTTAATCTTTCCTGTGTGCTTCTATAATTCTCTTGTGCAGAAAGCACTGTTTTGCTGGAAATTTCTATTTGTTTTTCAGCTGATTGCAAATTTAAAAATGCGATTTGCACCGATGATAGTATTTGCTGTTCGAGCTTTTGCAATTCGACTGAAATTCGCGTAAGTTCCAACTTGCTAGATTGCACACGTAAATCTGTGCTAAAATTATTAAAAATAGGAACGCTCAAGGACAACCCGAAATAATAGTTGCTTTTGTCGAAACCTTTCAGTGAAGTGTTCATCCACGACCAATAAGAATTTGCTGCAAGCTGTGGATAATAATAAGACTTTGCAATTTCGAGATTCTCTTGTGTTGCTTCGAACCGTAGTTTGGACGACTTCCAGTCCAATCTGTTATTTAATGCAATATTTACAGCATTATTAATATTTCCTATTTCGTTGCGAAAAGCTTTGATTTCTGCTTCAGGCAAAGATGCTGGCAAATCATCAATTCTAAACTCAACATCCATCGTTGGAGGCATACCCATTATTGTCAATAGTTGTGCCTTTGCAATATTTAAGTCATTTTCTGCTGCGATTAGTTCAAGTGTGCGATTCCCTAAATCTGCTTCTTGTGCATAAACTGCAGTTGCAGGCAATGCTCCCGCTTCGTATCGAGCTTTGATACGGGAAAGTTCAGCTTCGCCGAGCGATACATTTTCCCTTCTTGCTCGCACTATCTGATAAGCACGAACTACATTAATATAAGCATTGTAAGCATCCAAATATACAGTTTGCTTCTGAAAATCTACTGTTTTTACAGCAGATTGCATTGTTTTTTGAGCTCTTGTATAATTTGCTTCACGTCCAAACCCGTCGAATAATACCAGATTAGCACCTATCCGTGCATTATATTGATTTAGTAGTTCGTCGCGGATTTCATTTGGGTTGTTCAATTGCCGGGAATACGATGAACTAAGTGAAATATTCGGTAAATACTGACCAAAAGCATTTTTCATATCAACTTCTGAATATTCAACTGATGCATTGCTCAGTCTTAAATCATAATTGTTTTGTAGCGCTATTTGGAGAACTTCGCGTAATCCATAAATTTGCTTTGATGAATTTTGTGAAAATAAATTTGAAGCTATTACTACGAAAAATAACACATACCAAAGCTTTCTCATTATTTCTCCAACTTTATTTCTGATATTTTCTTTTCTTATTACGTTATGCAAATATATTTGTTTCAAATTTTTGAAAAAAATACTGAAATAAGTTATTTTTGTTCACTATCAAACTTGTGTGAGAAAATAATGTATTTAGTAAGACTTTTGCTAATTATTCTTGTTACTCTTTTTGATTCTGTTGCCGTAATTATTCATATGACTTTTTCTAAATCTCCTGATTTTCATTCATTCGCACGTCGTTGGGCTCGTCGTCTCCTCAAAATTTCTGGTATTGAAGTCGTTGTCGAAGGTTCTGAAAATTTACAAAAGCAGGAAACATATATCTTTATCGCAAACCATTCAAGTTTATTTGATATTCCTGTGCTTCAAGCTTCAATTGAAAACGATTTCCGAATAATATACAAAAAAGAACTCGAAAAAATTCCTGTTTTCGGCTATGGCTTGAAAAAATCACCATATATTGGTATTGTCCGCGAAGACCCGCGCAAATCTATGCAAAGTCTCGAACTGGCTATTGAAAGCATTCAGAAAGGTTCTTCAGTCCTTGTTTTTCCGGAAGGAACACGCACAAAAGACGGGAGTCCATCTGAGCCCAAAAGAGGGGCTTTCATTATTGCCACAAAAAGCCACAAACCTATTGTTCCTGTTGCAATAAGAGGAACTTATGAAATATTGAGTAATGGCATTAAAGGTATTAGCCCACGTAAAGTAAGAGTAAAAATAGGAACTCCCATTAGAGAAATTCCTCAAACTCGTGCAGAAGAAAGTGCTTTGATGGATCGCACTTGGGAAGAAGTAAAAAAATTGTTGAACCAGATGTAAAAAATATTTGTGTAATTAAAAAAAAACAGTTATTTTTGTAACTCTAATTCGTTCTTTGGTCAGGTAGCTCAGTTGGTAGAGCAAAGGACTGAAAATCCTTGTGTCGGCGGTTCGATTCCGTCCCTGACCACCACATCATTCCTTTATTTCTACATCCTATTAACTTAAGTACTTGTTTACCTTTTGCTTCTTCTATTTGAATAAATAACTCAAAAAAATATTTATTCTTTAATTCAGCAATTATTATAATAAAAATGGGTAAGACATTTCGTCTTACCCAAATATTTTTTTATTGTAAACCGATAAAACTAATACGCTAATTCCAAGATCTCTTCCATTTCTTTTTCCGTTAGTGGAAGCAAATTGCCAACCACACCGAGCCGTGATGCATTATGAGCTATTTCTCCAATCTTTTCTTTCGGAATGTTCAAATCACGCAACGATATTGGAGCACCCCAAGAGCTATATTTCGATTTCATAGCAGCCAAAGCTTCTTCAAGCGAGTTGCTGTTCCATACGTTTTTTGCGAAACGTTCGTATTGCGATGGGTTCGCTTGTCTTGTGTAAGAAATCCAGGCGGGGAATACCACTGCAAGCCCGGCACCGTGAGCAATTTCTGGATAAAGTGCACTTATTCCATGCTCTATTCTATGTGCTGCCCATTCGCCAATAGTGGACGACCCAACCAGACCATTCAATGCTAATGTTGCTGCCCAAGACAAATTTGCTCTTGCTGGATAGTCGTTTGGATTAACCTGCAATTTGTCTAAACATAATATAATTGTTCTAATCAGCGCTTCTGATACAGAAATTGACACTTCCTGAACCGTTGAATTAAAGTAATATTCAAGAATATGGCTGATTGCATCAATTCCACCATTTACTGTTTGGTGCCACGGTAAACTCATCTGAATTCTGGGATCTATTATTGTTGCTTTCGGGTAAAGACAAGCGGCTCCTATATTCCATTTCTTTTTCTCATACTCGTTTGTCAAAACAGCAAATGGGTTCATTTCTGAACCTGTTCCCGATATTGTAAGTATTGTGAAAACCGGCAATGCATCTTTTATTTCTGCTTTTCTTTCAAATGCATCCCACAAATTATTGAGATAAAAACCTGCTGCAATAGATTTAGCTTCGTCAATTACTGAGCCGCCACCAACAGCCAATATTGCTTCCAGATTGTTTCTTTTGCATAATTCTATGCCTTCATTTGCGTGAGAAAGCACTGGATTTGGAACGACACCCGAATGCTCGACAAACACAATATTATTATCTTTAAGTGATTTTACAACAGTATCATATACTCCATTTTTCTTTATCGAACCTCCACCATAAAGCAACAGAATTCTTTTATAACCACTTTTTGATATTTCTTTTCCAATTACTTCAATTGTATTTTCACCAAAAATCAGCTTCGTTGGATTATGAAAGACAAAATTTTGCATCTCTGCCTCCTATCTTTTAATATTTGTAAAACTATCAATTAATTTCTTCCCGATACCGTAATATGTTTTTGTTCCATAATCATAAATTATTGGCAGAACTTTTTCAATATCGGGAATGCCTTTTTCATTCAAAATTTCTTCATCAACTGTAACATCTAATATTTCGCCGATGAATTGTGTATGTACGCCTAAATCATTTACTTCTCGCAGCTTACAATGCAACACTACCGGAAATTCATCTGCAAAAGGTGCATCTACCACGCTTGATTTCACTTCCGTTAGATTATTTTTTGCAAACTTATTTTCTTGCTTTCCTGAGTATATTCCACAATAATCGGCAATATTAACTTGCTTTTCCGATGGAATACACACTGTAAATGCCTTTCGGTGTATTATATTGTTATATGTATATCTTGCTTTTCTTATTGAAACTGCAACACAAGGTGGGTCGCTGCAACAAATACTTCCCCAGGATACAGCCATCAAATTTGGAACATCCTGTTCGTCGTAGCTTCCTACGAGCAAAACAGGATTTGGATAAATCAATGTTTTGGGTCCGATTGATTTTTTCATCGTATTCTCCTATGGATTTGGGGTTTTTGTGTAATCAATTTCTGAACCTAATACGCTATGTGGTATTAGATATACTGCTAACATAACAATTGCGGCAATTATTGCCCATGTCTTATTAGTTGGATTTTTCCTTAGTTTGAAAAGTGCAATCAGCCAGAAAATTAATGCAACAAGAGTTTTGTTATCAGTTAAGTCATGTCCAAATGGCCAACCGGTCCAATATGCATCAAAAGCAAATTTTTGCACAAGTGGTCCTAATATCATTCCTCCAATGAAAAATAATATTGTTGTCCAAAGAGCATACTTATACAAATTGCTTCCGCCAAAAGCAGCATGCAACCCGGTTTTTACTGAAAGTACCATAGCAAAGAACATAAAAATAACGTGTGGAATTAATAGCCATTTCGGAACAACTCCTTTAAATCTGATTATTGCAGGTTCTTCGTTCAATCTTATTTTTTCGCCATTTTCCTTAATCAAACTTACATAATATATTACTTTGCCTGCGGGCGGTTGCTCCGGTATATCTCCAAGCAAAAATTTTCCATCGCGTTTCATTTCTTGAGTTGTCCATTCATCATAGCTTTTATATCGCTTTAAAGTAATTTGTCCGCTAATTGTTTCGTCAGGCACCTCAATTTTAACTAATTCATTGCCGCTTCCGTCGTGGCTTCGTGGTAATTTAAATTTTATTTCTTTTCCATTGATTTCAGTTTTTCCTCGCATCGGATATGTTGGACCAGTCATTCGTTGATATGTTGCGCTCGCAATCATAATTACAAACGATAAAATCCATATTATTATGTTTGTGCTTCTTTTCATAAAAACTCCTAATTGATTAATGATTTTGCCTTTTCTTTAATTGAAATTGCTTTATGTAATAATTTATCATCAAAAACACGCGTAGCGTAAAATCCGGGATTATCCCAGTGCCAAAGTGCTAAATATGACTTTATCAGGTTTTTAATATTTTGCTCGTCTATTCTTGCCATTTCTACGTTCCAAATATTCTTTGATAACGAAAATTGGTAAAAATCATTATATAATTGCTCATCCACATTGAAATTTTGCAGAAAACTTTCTAATTCTCTGAATTCGTTTTTCATTGTCTTTTGATAAAAAGAAAAATATAATTTTCGTGTAAATTCAAATAAAATTCCTCTATTCATAAGCACTCTGGAAAGCAAAGTTAAAGTATCGCTTCGAACTAATTCATCTGGAAAGACGCCTCCTTTTGAAATTAGCGTTCTGCCTTTGTGCGTTGTATAGGTTGGCAAACGGGTTGCTCCACCAGTCTCTTCAAATGCTCTGGATATTTCTTTGAAAGCTTCTTCGCCAACTGATAGTTTTAAACTTTCGTCTAATTCAAATTTCCCTGAGTTTTTTTTCAAAATTCTTTTGTCGATGCGTCTTCCAATCGGCGAAAAATACTCAGCAACTGTTAATCTAAAACCAGAGCCATCTTTCAATGTCCATAATCTTTGTACTGTGCCTTTGCCAAATGTATTTTCTCCAAGCACTATCGCTCTGTCGTGGTCTTGCAATGCTGCTGCTAATATTTCCGCAGCGGATGCTGTTTGCCCATCCACAAGCAAAATTAATGGTATTTTTAAATATTTACCATCTTTATCTGTTCTGAAATTAAAACTAAATTCGCTGTTCTTAGAATTTGTATATAAAATAAGGCTGTTTTTAGGTAGAAATTCAGCTGTAACTTTCACTACTTCGTCTAAATATCCGCCGGGGTTTCCTCTCAAATCAATGATCAAGTATTCTAACCCTTTTTTTAGAAAATTATCTATTTCAGTTGTCAAATCAGCATAAACATCGGAAGTGAAACGAGACGAAGCTATGTATCCAATTTTACTTGATTTTAAGTAAAATGATGCTGCAATGCTGGACACTTTGAATATTTCTCTACCTACAACGAAATTCTTCAATTCTCCTCGTGTATTTTTTAGTATTAAATTGACAACTGTGCCTGTATCTCCAGCAAGTAAATCGTTTACCTCTTGCTGTGATTTTCCAGTTACTGCTTGATTATCAACGAACAGTAATATATCGCCACGACTAATGCCTGCTTTTTCTGCGGGCGAATTCTTCTGAACTGAACCTACTACAACTGAATCATTTAATGCTACTGGTGTTATTCCAATTCCTTCAGCTCTACCAGTGTTTTTTTCTTGATATTCTTTTAGTTGCTTAGCTGAATAATAACTGCTTTGATTATCTAAAAAATTCAACATTGCCTGAAAAGCACTTTCTGACGCTTGTTCAATATCGAATGTGTCTATATGGTTTCTTACTGCTGTTTCGAGAATAAACTTAAATTTCTGTGTATTAAATTCAATCAAACTATTTACATCACTTGCAGATAAATTTATCGCTTGATAAAACAATACCATAAGACATATACACTTTTTCAATACTCTTTTCATTTATCACTGTTCGATTAGTTGAAATCCAGACAAAAATTCTAACTAAATATTTATGAACATTAAAACGTCTAAACGACTAATTTAGTTAATATTTTTTCACATTATGGAGAAATTATGAATAAAATTAGTGCTGATCTTGTTGTGATTGGTGCTGGACCCGGTGGCTATGTAGCGGCAATTAGAGCATCGCAGCTTGGTTTGAAAACAATTTGTGTCGAGCGGGAGCATCTTGGTGGTATATGCTTGAATTGGGGCTGTATTCCTACGAAAGCATTACTAAAAAATGCTGAATATATGCACTTTCTAAAAGAAGCGAAAAACTACGGCTTTAATATTGACAAATTTGATGTCGATTTCCATCAAGTGATCAAAAGAAGCCGCGATGTCGCCAGCAAAATGTCAAATGGAATTGGCTTCCTTTTCAAAAAATACAAAGTTGAACATCTTAAAGGCGAAGCCTCTTTCAAAACCAAAAATTTAATTGAAGTAAAAGATAAAGATGGAAATATTACTGACACTATCGAAACAAAAAATGTGATTATTGCAACTGGTGCTCGTCCACGTATGTTTCCGGGTATCGAAGTCGATAGGAAAAAGGTGATTACAAGCAAAGAAGCACTTATCTTGCAAGAACCACCTAAGTCTATGATTATTATGGGAGCTGGTGCTATCGGTGTTGAATTCGCTTATTTCTATAATTCATTCGGAACAGAAGTTACTATTATTGAGATGATGGATAGACTACTTCCAATTGAAGACGAAGAAATTTCTAAAGAATTAGAGCGTAATTACAGAAAAGATAAAATCAAGATTATGACTAACACAAGAGTTTTATCTGCAAAAGCTGAAGGCGATGGTGTTGAAGTTAAAGTTCAGAAAAAAGATGGTTCCGAAGAAACTCTCAAAGCTGATATTGCCTTGAATGCAATCGGTATTCAGGCAAACATAGAAAATATCGGTCTCGAAAATATCGGAGTAGAAATAGAAAAGGGTTTCATTAAAGTAGATAAGTTTCTTAGAACAAACGTTGAAGGTGTGTTTGCGATTGGAGATGTGGCTGGTGCTCCTTGGCTCGCTCATAAAGCATCGGCTGAAGGTATTGTTGCTGCTGAATTTATTGCAGGGCACGAAGTTGAGGGCGTTGATTATAGCAATATCCCGGGATGCACTTACTGCCAACCACAAGTTGCCAGCGTCGGCTTGACAGAAGCAAAAGCAAAAGAATTAGGATATGAAGTGAAAATCGGCAAATTCCCATTTACTGCCAGTGGCAAAGCTCACGGTATCGGCGAAGCTCGCGGCTTTGTCAAGTTGGTTTTTGACGCAAAATATGGAGAAGTATTAGGGGCTCATATGATTGGTCCCGATGTTACTGAACTTATTGCTGAAGTTGGTTTAGCTCGTAGTGTCGGAGCAACCGGAAAATCTATTTTCAAGACTGTTCACGCTCATCCTACTTTGAGCGAAGCTATTATGGAAGCAGCGGCTGCTGCCTATGGCGAAGCAGTAAACTTTTAGCTCAACAAAAAGAGGCTGTTTTATCAACAGCCTCTTTTTTATATGTTCCTAAAGTCACTCTAATCTATAATACTTTATTCTTATATTAAATTCGCTAACTCTTCTTTAAGTTTATCAATTTCAACTAATTTTCTTTCTCCGGTAGCTCTGATTTTTATTTCTAATTTGTTGTTTTCTAAATTTTTCGGTCCAACAATTATTTGTAATGGCAAGCCAATTAAATCCGCATCGTTAAATTTCACTCCGGGTGTTTCCTCACGGTCATCGTAAAGAACTTCGTAACCCGCCTTTCCTAATTCATTATAAAGTTCTTCAGATTTAGCCTTTACTTCAGGGAATTTTTGTTGATTCACAGCAATTAAATGTATATCAAACGGTGAAAGTGGTCGTTTCCAGACTATGCCTTTTTCGTCGTAGTTTTGTTCGATAAAGCAAGCCATTATTCGTTCCACACCTATGCCGTAGCTTCCCATTATTATTGGTTGTTCTTTTCCGTTTTTATCTAAGAATTTTGCTTCCAACGCTTCTGAATACTTCGTCCCAAGTTTGAAAATATGACCAAGTTCAATTGCTTTAACAACTTTTATTGGTGCCCCTGATATCGGAGATGGTTCACCTTCTCGAATTGTTCTTAAATCATAAAATTCAGTTATATATGGGCAGTCGCGCTTAAAATCAATATTTTTATAATGGAAACCATCTTCATTTGCGCCACTAACCAAGCCATTAGCATCTTTTAGCAATTTATCTGCAATAATTCTTATGTTAGTTTTTAAATTAATTGGTCCAATAGAACCGTGGTCAGCACCAGTATAACGAATTAATTCCTCGCTTTCAGCTGGACGGAATGTTCCTGTTCCTAACACACTTTGCAGTTTGCTTTCGTTTAGTTCATCATTGCCGCGCATAAAAATCAAAATAGGTTTATCCTCGACAATATATACAACCGATTTGGCACATCTTTCTTCTGGAATTCCGAATTGCTCAATCAAATCATCAATTGTTTTGGCATTCGGAGTAGGGAACTTCTCTATTGGTAAATCCTGCTCAATTCTGCCTACCGGTGATAGGGCAGAGGTAGCTACTTCAACATTTGCAGCATATCCATCATCAGCTATTGCTACAACATCTTCGCCTGAATCCGATACTACCATAAACTCTTCGCTTTTGTTTCCACCCATCGCACCCGACGAGGCACCAACAACAAAGAACTTAATGCCACAGCGTTCAAATATTCGGCAATAAGCATCGTGGTGCTTCTGGTACGAAACATCTAATCCTTCCCACGACGAATCAAGAGAATACGAATCTTTCATTATAAATTGCCGACCGCGTAATACCCCTGATTTTGGACGCGGTTCATTGCGAAACTTTGTCTGAATTTGATACCAGATTTGTGGCAAATCACGATATGATTTAATATGCTGTTTTGCGTGATAAGTAATAATTTCTTCGTGTGTCGGAGCAAGCACAAGTCCTTCACGGTTTTTTATGTGAAACAATACATCTCCCATTGCTTCCACTCTTCCCGTTTGCTCCCAAATTTCAATTGGATTTAACGCTGGCAGTAAAAATTCTTGTCCACCAATTGCATCTATTTCCTCACGAAGAATTTGTATTATCTTTTTGATTACTTTATATCCGAGTGGCAAAAATGAAAATACTCCTGATGCAAGCTGTCTCACTAATCCTGTCCTCAACATTAATTGATGCGATGGAATTTGTGCTTCTGAAGAATTTTCTTTCAAAGTTGGTATAAATAATTGCGATTGTTTCATAATTTTCCTTTGCAAATTTTTGCTATAAAAAAACAACAAAATTATAACAAATATTATTAATCTTCAAATTGTAAATTTTGAAACTTTTTCAATCAATCATCGTAACTATGAAAAGCTAATTATCCATATTTCTATGAGGTCTCTATGAGAAAAATAATAACTTTGTTAATTTTTGCGATTTCTGTTCCGGCAATTTTTGCTAAAGGTGCAGGATTTATTCCATACTACTCCCAGTCCTTCTGGACGCAATCAAGCGAAGGTGCCTTCCGTTATGGAAATTACGGTTTCATCAATCCTGCTACTCTTGCGATGACCAACCGAAATGAATCCCTTTTTATGATTAACGATAAAAATAATAATTTCAAAAACCCTGATTATGGTCTTTTTTCAGGTGGTAAATATTTTGGTTCTGGAGTAGTCCGTTATGATTTTTCAGGTAAATCCTTCTACGATATTAGATATTCAGTTGGAATTGGTGATAGAAAATTTGGAATTGGCTTTGGCTACGCTGCAATAAGCGGTGATAATCCTTTCGGTTTCCGACCTTCATATATAATTGGGCTTCTTTGGCGTCCATTGCCATATGTTTCTGCCGGTTACACTTATCAGAGTAACTTTAGGAATTTACAGGAAGAACACGTTGCAGAATTAGCTCTAAGGCCAATTAAAAATTATCCCCTTACTTTCTACATTGATTGTGCGGCAAGCAATTTAGATGACTACAAAGAAGTCAAATGGAGCGCCGGCGTCAATTACGAAGTGCTTGATGGAATTAGAGTTGGTGGTCGCTATTTCTCTGATGAACGTCTCTCGATTGGTTTTGATATTAGTTTCGGTCGTTTTGGGATTGGTTCGGTTGTTTCTGCTCCTTCAAAAGACAACTTTAATGATGCAACAAATGCCTATTTGATTAGACTTTCGCCGCTCGACCGCTCAATTATCTACGATGCTTTTCTTACCAAGAAAAAAGTTGCCAAACTCGAACTTAAAGGTTCTCTCCAACCAGAATCATCCCTGTTATCTATGATTTTTCCATTTTACTCGGAATATACTACGATTTATGATGTTCTGAAAAAACTTGATGCTATAAAGAATGACAAAGAAATAGTAGAATTGTATCTTAATATTACTGATTTTACTGCAAGCTATTCTGATATGTGGGAAATTCGTGAAAAACTTGCACAACTAAAAGCTGCTGGCAAAAAAGTTGTAATATTTTCAGAAAGTTACAATATCAGAAACTACCATTTAGCTACAGTTGCAGACGAAATTATTCTTGAACCTCTTGGTGAAGTATCGATTGAAGGTTTTTCTTCGAGTAGAAGCTACTACAAAAAATTTATGGAAAAATATGGTTTGGGTTTTGAAGAAATTCGACTTTTCAAGTATAAATCTGCTGCCGAAAGTTTTTCGAGAACTAATTTCTCCGATGGTGAAAAAGAACAACGTGAAGAGTATATTGATGATTTGTTCAATTTAGCTAAAAATGATATTAAAACAGCAAGAAATTTATCAGACAATGAGTTCGACGACATCTTAAATTCACTCATTATTACTGCAAACAAAGCTAAAGATAAAAAATTAATAGATCGAATTCATCGTTGGGACAAAATCGATACTCTTATTAAGTCAAATAACAAGGATTATGTCATTTCAAACGAAAAAATTCGTTTCGAAGATTTTACTCCTATCGACAATCGCTGGGGCGATCAGAATAGAAAAATTGCTGTTGTCTATGCCGAAGGTGTTTGCGACTTAGAAACTGGAATTTCAGGAAGGAAATTATCAAAAGTTTTGGAAAATATTCTTGGAGGGAATAAATACGAAGCAGTTATTCTTCGTGTGAATTCTCCCGGTGGTTCAGCTTTTGCTTCCGACTTGGTCGCAGAAGTTACCCGTCGCCATAAAGGGAAAAAGCCTATTATTGTTTCACAAGGTTCTGTTGCTGCATCAGGTGGATACTGGCTTTCGATGGATGCTGACACAATTCTGGCTACACCAATTACAGTTACAGGTTCCATTGGTGTTATTGCTTCTTACATCTATAACAAAGGATTAATGGATAGCTTGGGCATTACTTACGATGTTGTCAAACGAGGGAAACATTCGGATTTGGGTAATGCAATTTCTTTGCCTTTTATTGGTATTGGTCTTCCTGCCCGCAATTTCACCGACGAGGAATTGTCCAATTTCAAAGGATTAATATCTGAATTCTATGGAGATTTTGTCAATAAAGTTGCAAAAGGAAGAAATACTGATAGTGCAACTATTGGAAAAATCGCACAAGGTCGTATCTACTCCGGTACGAAAGGTAAAACCATCGGACTTGTTGACGATATTGGCGGCATCGACAAAGCAATTGAGATAGCAAAAAAGAAAATTGATTTCAAGAAAAACGATGTGCTTCAAATTGATGAGTTCTGGCCTACATCTGATGTTCCTTTCCAGTTTGACTTTGAAGCAAAAGCTGAACAAATGAATATCTTTCCAAAAGAAATTTCCAACGACATTAAGTTCCGGATTAATAATAATGGCAAACCACTACACATTTTGCCATTTGACTATTACGATTTGATAAAATAAATACTCTCAAACTCTTTGTTCTAAAGTATTAGGGGGCGTTAGTATTACGCCCCTTATTATTAGCAGTTCTTCAAATCTTTAACTGAAAATTCTACTTTAATAATTAATTTTGCAAAAGATTAATTTATTGAATGTAAGATTATTTCGTCTTCTTCTATTAAGTAATCAAGTTTAATAGATGTTTTGAAATAAAACATAATAATAGTAAATTGCTTTTTTAATTTTAGTGTTTATATGGGACTTCTGAAAAATATTGTACGCGAAGCATTCATCCTATCGAAAATCGATATTACGAAAAATATAGAGTATGATAGAATTACCAGACTAATTTTGAAAAAGCTCCTCAAAACTAATTCTAATTGTATAGACGTTGGCTGCCACAAAGGTGATATACTCAGACTTTTCCTTAAATATGCTCCTTATGGAACTCACTATGCATTCGAACCACTGCCACATTTATATTCTGAATTAGTGAAAAAATATAATTCACAAGCAAAAATTTTTCCTTATGCTCTTTCAGATAAAGAAGGACGCTCGTCCTTCCAGTACGTAAAAAATGCACCTGCTTATAGTGGTATTAAAAGAAGGCGATATGACATCTCCTCTCCGGAAATTGAAGAAATTGAGGTAGAAGTAAAGAGTTTAGACTTGCTTATTCCTGATACTGAGCGCATAGATTTTCTTAAAATCGATGTCGAAGGTGGTGAATTTCCAGTTCTGAAAGGTGCAATTAATCTGCTTAAATCGAGTAAGCCTACTATTTTATTCGAATCTGGTCTCGGAGCGAGTGATTTCTATGGAACTAATGCCAATTCTTTATTTGAGTTTTTAAATGATGAAATTGGATTGAAAATCTTTACTCTTAAGTCTTTTGTTTCAAATCGTCAGCCTGCAACTAAACAACAGTTTGAACATTATTTCAACTCAAACGAAGAATTTTGTTTTATCGCAAGTAATTTATTATGATCCATTTCTTTGATTAATGTTTCAAAGCTTACAAATATTATTGTTTGTTCTTTGCCTGATCACAAATTTTTCGTAAATTTGGATGAAAATGGCGATGGAGTTCGCCAAAACCGCCACTAATGGCTGATAACTCCTATAAGAAATTATAAGTAATTTTTTATAGGAGTTTTATGTTAAAAGGAGCGATATTTGTAGGAATAGGCGGTTTTATCGGAAGCATCACAAGGTACGTTACTACCGTATTCGTTCACAAAATTTTCCCTACTACCTTTCCATTAGGAACTTTAATTGTAAACTTAGTAGGGTGCTTTTTGATTGGCATAATTCTTGGAATATTCGAAAAAGGGGAAGTGCTTTCGTCCGAAATGAGATTAATGCTTTCAGTCGGTTTTTGCGGTGGTCTTACCACATTTTCTACTTTTACAAATGATACTATTAACTTAATTAACGATAGAGAAGTTCTGTTCTTGACTTTTTATATGGGAGTAAGTGTATTTTTAGGTATTTCACTTACACTATTTGGCAAAACAGTTGTTAATTATATATGGAGATAAACAATGAAATTAGAAGGTAAATCGCAGGTTCTGCGCATATATATAGGTTCGCAGGATAAGTATAAGCATCAGCCGACTTACGAATTTTTGGTGCTCGAAGCAAAACGTAAGGGGCTGGCAGGTGCTTCTGTTTTTCGTGGTGTGCTTTCCTATGGAGCGAACAGCGTAATTCATTCAGCAAAAATTTTGGCACTATCAGCCGACTTGCCCATAGTTGTAGAGATTATTGATAAAAAAGAGAAAATTTTTGATTTTATAGAACATTTAGATAATATCTTTACAGGGCATAATTTTGGTAGAATGGTTACAACATTTGAGGTCGATGTTGTTGTTTATCAACCTCACGAAAAAGGAAAAGACGGGAAATAAAGCTTTTATTACAATCAATCTGAAAATTTTTTACTCAAATTAAGGTCTGATTTTCTGTATCCTTTATTCTAATTTGATTTTACACGAATAATTCTGTAAATTCAAATTTTTCACCGTCAAACAATCCCTTGTCGCTTAATTTAAGTTTAGGTATTACCAGCAGTGCCATAAAGGATAATGTCATAAATGGTGCTCGCAATTCTGTTCCTAATTCTATTGCTTTTTCTGTAAGTTTTTTATAAAGAGCAGCAGTAGATTCATAATCCATTTCAGACATCAGTCCTGCAATTGGCAACGGGAGCACCTCGATTTCTGATGGTGTGGCAACACACAAGCCACCTTTGCATTCAACGATTGCATTGATAGCATTAATCAATGATACATCATCTGCACCCACAGCGATAATATTATGACTATCGTGAGCAACCGTCGTTGCAATAGCACCTTTTTTCAGTTTAAAATTGTTAATGAATCCTATTGCCGGCTTCGACTTTTGATAACGATTATAAACCACCATCTTCAATACATCGTCATCAATATTTGATATTACGCAATTATTATCAATTTTTGCATTACAAATTAATTTTTCAGTAATTAACTCTCCATCAAGTGCTTTGATGACTTGAATTTGGGAACTGCGAGCTTCAATTTTTATATCTTCAGGCGAAATTTTTTCAGCTTCAAAAATATTCAATTTCTTAGAAATTGTCGGATTTAGATAAGTAACGCCATTTTCAGAAACTAATTTCCCATCAATGTATGTTTGCAAAATGTTGAAATTTTCGAGATTATCCACAATAATCATATCAGCAGGATCGCCAATTCTCAAAAGCCCGACATTTAGTCCATAATGTTCTACTGGTCGCAAGCAAGCAACGCTCAACACATCAAACAAATCAAAACCCATTCCCAATGCTTTCTTTACCATTAAATTAATATGACCGGTCATTAAGTCGTCTGGATGAAGGTCATCTGTGCAAAACATACACATATCGTTATGTTCTGCTATTAGCTTTGATAGTGCATCAAAATTTTTTGCGGCAGAACCTTCGCGTATCAATATTTTCATACCATAGTTAATTTTTTCTAATGCCTCAGGATATGTAAATGATTCGTGATCGGTGGAAATACCGAACGAAACATACTTCTTTAATTGATCGCCAGTAAGTCCGGGTGAATGTCCGTCAATCTTTTTGTTAAGTTTCCTTGCAATTTCTATTTTGTTAATCACTTCTGGATCTTCGAAAATCACCCCCGGATAGTTCATCATCTCGCTTAAATATTTTATCTCATATTTCTTGAATAGAATTTCAATATCTTCCGGTGTTATCTTTGCTCCTGAGGTTTCAAAATTTGTAGCTGGCACACACGATGGCACTCCAAAGAAAAATTTCAGAGGTGCATTTCTAGCGTCTTGTATCATATATTCGACGCCTTCAACTCCAAGTACATTCGCTATTTCGTGAGGGTCCGATACAACTGCTACTGTTCCAAATTTTACAACAGCTCGTGCAAATTCAGAAGGTGGAAGCATCGAACTTTCTATATGCACATGAGCATCAATAAAACCCGGCATAATGAAAGTATTTTCTTCTACTTCGTCAGTATATACTATATCTTTTATTATGCTATTTTCAATTTGTACATAACCTTTCTTGATTGTTCTATTAATTATATCAAGAATGTTACCTTTTAGGATTGTATTCATTTTCATTTCTTGTTTTATTCTTATTAATTAAATAATTTTTGAATACTTTAATAAAGGTAGAATTGTAGGAAGAATAAGTATTTTTCTCTTTATAATTTTGCAGTTTAAAAGTATTGTTACCATTTGATGTAAGATTATTTATCTCTACATCAATTTTATAATAGCCATTTTTATTTTTATCTTTATCTTTATTACTCATAACCTATTCTTTTGGAAATAGAAATGGTGTGCATTCACATTTTTTCTCGACTTCTTTTTTCGCTGCTTCGGCAGATTCTTTAGAAGAATAATTTCCTATGACAACAGCATATTTTATTTCACCATCAACCTCTTTTTCGATTATCTCTGTTCTCAGCTTCATTGATAAGAAACGCTTTTTCTCGTATTCCGCCGCTGATTTTGTTGAATACAACCCAACTTGTAGTCCCCAGTGCTGGTTTTCCGGTTGAGGTTTTGGAGTTGATTTTTCAGCGTTTATTCTGCTTTTGAAATCATATTTAGCAGAAGAAATCGACGAATGAACTACATCAGTTGCAGGAGCTAAAAATTCAGACTTCGGATAATTTTTCCTGAAAAATTCTAATTCTCTCTTTGCTTCAAGTGTATCTCCAATAACGGCATAAAATTGCACAATTCTCCATTGTGCGTCATCTGCCCACTCACTGTTTGGATAATTTTTCACTATATTCTTGTAAATTTTAACAGCTCGGATACCATCTTCCATCAATACACCTTGTAGCAACAGCACCCCAGGCTCGTTCGGATAATCAGACAAAAGCTTTGGCATCGCTGAACGTACTTCCTCAGTTTTGCCTTGTGCTACTAATTTTAGAAGTGATGATATTCTTTCAGATTGACAATAAACATTATTAGCTAAGAGAAAAACTAACAAGATTAGAAATAATTTTTTCATTTTTCTAAACAATGAAATGAGAATAAGCAAAATTTAAATAATTTTTAATAAATATTCTAATTATTTTTAAGTTAATTTTTTTTGTGAAAAAATCAAACCTCAAGCGGTCTAAGTATGCAAACACCAGTTGCTGTTGTGTTGCTTGTTAAATAATTTTGTAGAGAACTATCTAATACCACTTTTTTCTGGCTCGAGGAAGCGTGCAGTAGTTTTACGGAGTTATTATCAGCAACAATAAGCCCAACGTGTGAAAAATCCAATCCAGGCTTGTTTGTTACAATTGCAACTATATCACCCGTTTGGACTTTATTCTCAATATTAGAAAATTGTTCTTTTGGGATATAATGATAAGTTCTTTTTCTTATATGCTCTTCATAAACTTCAATTTCAGCAATCATCTTAGGTACTTTTCGAAGCACTGGATATAATTCGGAATTTTCGGACATAAAAAATACATTGAATTGAATAGGTATTCCACCTAAACTTTTTGAAATATCAGCGACTACACCTTTGCTCTCGTTATCAGTAATCCAGTCGGATGTGTAATGCAGTCTTGAAGTGTAATCAACTAATTTTCCTTTTCTATATCTTATAAATTCAAGTTCCCGCGCAAAATCGTTCATCGTAGCAAGTCCTTTTTTGAGCATTCTTGCAAATGCAAGTGAACTTTCCATTAATGTAACGCAGTCAAACTCAATTAAATTTACAACTATTTCTTCGTTTTCGCCATTTACTTCGAGCGTTCCGCCTTCGTAAGGTCTGCCTAAAAAGCATTTAGCCACTTCTGTTACTACTTCTCCAATTTTCTTTGTTTTCCAATTATTTTGCTCAGCCTGTTTCAGTATCTTCTCGAAAACACTTTCATTTGTTAATATGACTTCTGAACTTGCTTTTTTTCTTGGTCTGCTCTTTTTCTTTCTTTTAGCAAGAATATCTTCAGTAGAGAAAAAAAATCCACCAATGGTTAATAATTCCATTGTTTTCTTAATAAAGTCTCTTCTTTTCATTTTTCTCTGCTCGATTTTAATAACACATCAGGAGAATAATTGAAATGGGCAATTTTTATATTCTCATTAAATAATTCTAATGAATTATTATTCTGCAATACTAATTTATACTTACCATCAGTAGATTTTATTTCCATAATATTTTCGAACAAATTTCCATTAGGCGGGTTGCTTTTTTCTTTTACTTCGGAGGAACTTGCTTTCGTTGCTGCTTCTTTTGCAAGCATATCGCAACGTTCATTCAGAGCAATCCCTGAATGAGCTGGAACTTTATTCCAAATTACTCTATGTTTTTGAATTAGTTTCCAGAGTTTTTCGACTAAATCTAAATTTTGAACTGTCTTCCCGTCAGATTTCTTCCAATTTTTCTTTTGCCAGGAATAAATCCATTTGGTCATTGTGTTTAGCAGTAGTTCGCTGTCAGTATTAATTTGTATGTCCTTGTTAAATTGACTTGCAAAGCTAATAGCCTCAATAGCTGCCTGATATTCAGCTCTATTGTTCGTTGTATTAGGCAAAAAACCACTTTTTTCTATAAGCTTACCGTCAATCTCAGCTATAAATGCCCAACCACCAGGACCTGGATTTCCCAAGCAAGCTCCATCAGTATATATATTAATTTTATTCATTCTTTCAAAATAAATTAGTTGATAACAGATTGATTTTCATCACTCATCACAATAAATGCGACTGCATAGTGTTCTGTGTGTGAAATAGAAACGTCTATTCTATATTTTTCATATTTTTCTTTCATTCCACCATCAAGCACAACAACAGGTTTCCCGTTCCGTTCATTTATTATGCCCACTTCATTAAACTTAAAGCCTTGAGTGATTCCCGTTCCTATCGCCTTGCTGAAAGATTCTTTCACAGCAAATCGTGCAGCATAGTGAAGAAATTTCTTTTCATTGAATTCTTCGCAATATTCTATTTCTTCATTTGTAAATATCCTTCGCAAAAATCGTTCTCCGTACTTTTCGATTGCATTTTTTATTCTTTCTACTTCAATAATATCAGTTCCAATGCCAAAAATCATATTTATTCCTCTTTCATTAATTTTATTAATTTTGGTAAAGCAACAGCAGATGGTTGAGCAATCTTGAAATCAGCAAACCCCGATAATACAGTTTGATTCGGGTTTATCTCTATTAGCACTGCACCGTTTCTTTTAGCATGTCTGGGCAAATCAGCTGCTGGATAAACTTCTGCAGAAGTGCCAATCGAAAAATAGACCTCTGCTATTTGACTTGCATCATACGCTTTGGTTATTGCCTCTTCCGGTAACATTTCCCCAAACCACACAACTGCTGGTCTTATTTGTCCACCACAACTTTCGCATTTCGGCAAACTATTATCATCTAAGTTAATCTCTTTTTTATAGTACTCACCGCATTTTACACAATAATTATCTATAATATTCCCGTGCAACTCGATAACCTTACTTGAACCGGCTCTTTGATGCAATCTATCAACGTTTTGAGTAGCAAGGCTAAAAAAATCGAACATTTTTTCCATTTCAGCAATTGCATAATGACCTGCATTTGGCTTAGCATTGGCTATTATTTTGCGTCTATACTGATACCAATCCCAAACAAGTTGTGGGTTCGACATAAACCCTTTCATACTTGCAAGCTCCATCGGATTGAACTTTGCCCATAGTCCGTCTGGGTCGCGAAAAGTCGCAATCCCGCTCTCCGCTGATACACCTGCACCTGTCAATATTGCTACTTTCTTAGCTTTTCTAAGTATTCTTGCAACTTCATTAATCATCTTCTAAATTTTCCAATTTGTTGATTAAACTCTCTATTTGTGCAATCAGCTTTTCTTTATGATTTTTACTTGATTTTATACTTTCATTAAGTTCGTTAAAATCTTCTTCTAATATTTTTATTTGTTCATATCGATTTTTTAAGATGTCCCGCAAAGCGTCGTTTTTCTCTCTTAATTTAACTATTTGTAAGTCTTTGAGGGTTTTTTCGGCATTTAAATCCATTATTAATTTATCTCGAACAGCATAAAAATTATCACCGAATTGCATTTCAGCTTGAATTTTTAATTTTTCAATCTCTTCGTCTTTTCGCTGAAGTTCATTCTGTAGTTTTTCAATCTCTTTTGATAATTTTTCAATTTTATCTTCATCTTCGATTGGGAATAGTTCAGGCATTCTTGCGTAATTTGCTTTTATATTTAACTTATCAATTTTTTTATTCAAATTATTGATTGTCTTATCTTTCTCTTCAATTATCTTTTCAAGTTCAATTATTTGATTTTTCAGTTCTTGAAGACTGCTGTTAATTGGAATATTGAAAATGTTATCGCTTACCTCGTCTGTCTTATTCTCAAATTCTTTCAGTTTGCCCGTTAAATCATCAATCAAAGCATCTTTGGCATTAAGCATCTGAATATGCTGTTCTATTGCAGCTTTTAGTTCTTTATTCTCAGAATTTATTGCTATTAATTCATTCTCTAATTCACTATACTTTATTGATTTATCAACAGCTTCATTGTATTTATTAGATAATTCAAGAATATTATTTTCTTTTTCATTAATAAATTTATTTTTTATTTCTAATTCAGAAGTAAGTTTTGCTTTGTCTCTTTCAAGTTCGGATATTTCATTGGATAATAATCTTTTGTGCTCAATTAATTGATTATTTTGAATTTTTAATTGATTTGCCTCTTCAAGCAAAATTTCATATTTATTTTGAACGATTTTCAATGCCTCGACTTGCGATGAAAGCGAAAGGTTTTCATTTTGAATTGCAATGAATTTGTCTTGGAAATTATCTATTGTATCTTTCAACCTTGAAATTTCTTCAGATTGTCTGTTTATTAATTCTTCTTTTAAGGTAACGCTATCGTTCAATAATTGAATGTCGTCGAGCAATTTCGTATTTCTAACTGAAAAATCATCTAATTTCTGTTTGATTTGCTCATTTTTTAATATTTCTTCGGCTAACTGTTGAGAAATCTGCTGATATTTTGATTTAACATTTTGAAGTTCTGAGTTCTCTTTTTCAAGTATATTATTCTTGTTTACTAACTCAGTATTTTTAATTAGTAATTCAGAATTATTGGTTTTAAGTTCAGAAATTGTATTTTCTAAAGTGGCGATTTGCTCTTTGTAAGTTGAATTTTCATTTCTAAAGTTATCTATTACCTTATTGGCATAATTTATTTTTTCCGATAATTCAGCAATAATACTGTTCGCATTTGAAATTTGAGTTTCATGCTCAAAAGCTTGTTTTAAAAGCTCATTTGTTGTCAATTCAAAATTCTTGATTATTACTTGCTCTTCTTCTAACTTTGATTTAAGCTGAATATTTTCATTTTCGAGCAATTCAATTTTTTGCAAATATTCGTTGTTTTTATTTTGAATATCAGCAAGTTGCGACTGCAAATTCTCTACAATAGTTGTTTGGTCTTGAAGTTCATTTTCCAAGTTACGATACTTGAAAATAATATTTTGTGCTTCAGCATACTCATTTTTTAACTTCTGTATTTCTTTTTGCTTTTCAATTAACTCTAAATTTTTTCGAGTAATATCTTTTTGGGCAAACTGGAAATCATTTGCAATTTTTGTGAGATCATCTATTTTCTTCAGATTTTTTGTGTTTTCAGATAATAGATCATTGTATTTTGTTTGGACTATTTTTAATTCATTTATCTCATTTTCTGCATTTTGTAGGATTTTTTCTAATTCTTTTACCCGGCTCGAGAGCTCTTCATTTTCTAAAAGTAATTTATTCCGTTCTTTATATACATAATCATATTGTGAGTATAGGGAATAGAGTTCATCGTAGCGTTTATTAATGTCTGTGATTTGGTTAGTTAGGTCTTCAATAACTTTATTGCTTTCATAAATTTTAGAGTTAGCTTCTGTGATGATGTTTTCTTTTTCGTTTAGTTCTTTGCTTAATAGCTCAATTTTTTCGATTAGTTCATTAAATTTTGAATTTGAATAATTAGTTATTTCTGCTGCTTTGTTGATAGTGTCCCACAATTCAGAAATTTTCTCTTTAGTTCGGTAATCTATTTCTTTAGATTTGCTCATATAATGAAATGAAACTAATCATCCCAAAAAATAATTTAAAAAAATATAAAAAAACAACAAAAAAACAAACTACTTTGTTGTAAAATATTAAATTTCCGAGAAAGATAACATTATTTTTTATTTCTGTTGTTGAGAGCCGCTTTGATAAAACTAATAAATAAAGGATGCCCTGTTACAGCTCTGGATTTTAGTTCCGGATGGAACTGAACACCTAAAAACCAAGGATGGTCGCGCAATTCTATGATTTCTACCAGATTCCCATCCGGCGAAGTCCCGCTCATAACCATTCCTTTTTCTTCAAGTAGAGCTCTGAATTTATTGTTTAATTCATAACGATGACGGTGTCTTTCTGAAATCTCTTTCGAGCCATAAGCCTTGAAGGCAATGGAATCTTCATCGATAATGCACGGATATGCACCAAGTCTCATTGTTCCGCCTTTTTCTTTGACGTTTTTCTGCTCATCCATCAAATCGATCACACAATAATCGTTTGTTTCGAATTCACCACTTGTTGCTTGAAGCAATCCGCAAACATTTCTTGCAAATTCAATAACACTGCATTGCATTCCAAGACAGATGCCAAAAAAAGGTATTTTGTTTGTGCGAACATATTTAATTGCTGTGATTTTCCCTTCGATGCCACGATAGCCGAAACCTGGTCCAACTAATATTCCATCTAAATGTCCAAGTAAACTCGCAACATTTTCCTCAGTAATCTCTTCGCTGTTGATTAACTCAATATTTACCTTGCAATTATTGATTGAACCAGCGTGGATAAATGCTTCTATAATGCTTTTATAAGAATCAGTGTATTTTGTATACTTCCCAACCAATCCAACATTAACAGAATATTTAGGGCTGCGAATTCGCTCAACAAATTTTTTCCAGGTTTCAAGCTCAAGCTCATTAAGCGGTAGTCCCATTTTGCGGAGAACGATTTGCTCAAGCTCCCTTTTGGCAAATAATAGTGGCACTTCGTAAATTGTAGATTCTACATCGATTACTTCTATTACTGAATTCTCTTCCACATTGCAAAATAGTCCTATTTTCTGGCGAAGTTCTTTTGAAAGCTTATGTTCGGTTCTGCATAATAAAATATCAGGACGAATACCAAATTCCATCAATGCTTTCACGGAGTGTTGAGTAGGTTTTGTTTTAAGTTCACCAGCTGATTTGATATATGGAACGTAAGTTAAATGAATATTCAATACATTTTGCGGACCTCTTTCGAGCCACATCTGACGTTGTGCTTCCAGAAACGGAAGCGATTCTATATCACCAACCGTTCCTCCAATCTCGATTAGAATAAAATCATACTCGCCTTCGAAAATAGTCATTCTTCGCTTAATTTCATTTGTTATATGAGGTATTACCTGAACTGTTTTACCTAAATAATGTCCTTTTCTTTCTTTTGTTATTACTTCAAAATATACCTGCCCTGTTGTTGTATTGTTCCTCTTGCTTAATGAATAACCAAGGAATCTTTCGTAATGACCCAGATCTAAATCGGTCTCTGCTCCATCATCGGTAACATATACTTCGCCGTGTTGAAAAGGATTCATTGTTCCCGGGTCGACGTTAATATATGGGTCGAACTTCATTATTGTTACTTTATAGCCACGCTGCTTGAGCAAGTATCCAAGCGAAGCTGATGCAATTCCTTTACCAAGTGAAGAAAGCACTCCACCAGTGATAAAAATATATTTAGTTTGTCTTGAATAAGTCTCTTGTTCTTTCATATTTATTTCATATTTCTAAAAAAACAAAAATGCAAAATAACATTAATTAATAAATTAGACAAAAACTATAATATAATTAGTACAAAAGATACTTATTCCGAATTTTATTAAATTGCTCTATTCCACGAGAGCATAATCTAATGTAGGAAAAATCATTTGGAGAGAATAATGAATTGAAGTAATCCTCTGTCCCGGTAACTTTTATAAACATTTCTTTGGTTTTATTCGGAATATCAGATTTATTAAATAATTCCGGATGAACTGATTTGATAGCAGAAATTAGAATTGCACCAAATTTCATCGGATAGAAATTTTCATTACAAGTGAATTTGAAAAGTATTCCTTCGCAAGTCTGTTCTTTGAATTTTCCATAGAAAGGTCTAAACTGAGCTTTAAAAAAACTTACCCCTTCAAAGCTATGTTTATTCAGTTCATTTAAGACTTCGTCAGTCTTAAAATTTGGGCTTCCTATATATTGAAACGGCAAAGTTGTTCCGATTCCTATATTAAGTATTCCTAACTCACCAAAAATTCCGACAAGTGCAGCACCACGAATTGCATCGATTGCAGGAATATGTGGAGAAGTTGGAAACCACATCAATCCTGTATCCTCAAAACACATTTCCCGTTTCCAACCTTTCATTTCAATTACTTCAACTTGTGTTTTAAGTTTTTTACCTTTTTTATCGCTACCTAACCATCCTTCTCCTACAATCATTTTGGCTATCTCACCAATTGTCATTCCGTGAATGTAAGGTATGGGCATTATCCCAACGAATGATGTCTTATCATCTTCGAGGACGTTTCCGTCTATTGTAACACCATTTATTGGGTTTGGTCTATCTAATACATACACTGGTTTATGAGCTTCTGCCGCAGCTTTAATAAAATAAAACACTGTGGAAATATAAGTATAAGAGCGAATTCCAATATCTTGAATATCTACAACCAAAGCATCTACTTCTTTGATATATTTCAGATTAGGTGTGCGTTTTTCTCCATAAAGCGATATTACAGGTATTCCATTGAAACTTGCATCGCTAACCTTTTGCCCAGCAGGTAAGTTTCCCCAGAGCCCGTGTTCAGGTACAAAAATATATTTCAGTGATAATTTATCAGTTTTGGTAAGTATTTCAGCTGTAAGAGTTCCTTTCGAGTCCCTCCCAGACTGATTAGTAAGAAGTCCTATTTTTTTCTTTTGCAAAGGTGCAAAATGGTTTTCGACTAATACATCAATCCCTAAGCTGATATTTGCAGAAAATAATGATGTTATTGGTAGCAAGAAAAATAATATTTTAAGAAGGAACTGCATCTAATACTGTATTGCAGCTAAAAAAGAATTGAAAATTTTGTTGAATTCTTTCTGCGTTGGTATTTCATTTCCTAAAATTGTCATCGGTAATAATGTGAACTCGTAGAATTGACCTAAAGATGAAACAAATACAGCCGATTTTGCAACTATTGCACCATTAGTAGTAGAAAATTCATATTTCACAAAATCTTTGTTCCCAATTTGAATGTTTTGATATTTCCCAATTAATTTTACTGCTCCTGCCGATTTCTGCGAACGCCTTGCGAAGCATTCACGAGCTACATCAAACAATAAATCAACATTAATTTCTTCGTCTTCTGAATTTATTTTAAGTGTAGGTCTATTTATTGTTGTAAATATTGCACATAAACTATAATCTGGATTGCAGATAACAGCCAAAACGTCCGACGCTGAGCGTTGTTCTGTATCAACAAAAAACCAACCCTGTGGCAGGAAAGAAACCATATCGCCTTTGCTTGAGCGTAGTATTATATCAGACATAGGTATTTCTGGCTTTGGGCTCAATACAGCAGATTGTTCGAAATCTTGCTCTTCGCTCGCCTGCTCTTTGACAACAATACAGGAAGAAACTGCGAATATCAAAAAGAAAAATAGCAATATTTTTGTTGTTGAACTAATACTCTTCGACATGCAACGAACCTGGTTTAGTTTGAGTATGCTTAGTGTAATTATACCTCCCAAGAAATTTTGAGACTGATTCTACCATCTTGGGATTACCGCATAAGAAAAAGTGTGTTTTTTCTGGATTAATTTCTATCCCAACGTTTTCGAGCAAACCATTTTCCAGATGATTTTCAATATAACCAGTTAGCCCATTCCAATTTTTATCAGCCTTAAGTAATGTTGGGAAATAATAAAAATTATCGAAAGAATTTTGAATGAAAGTTAATTCAGAATAGTACCCCAAATCCCAAGGATAAGCGGCTCCGTGTAATACCGCTAATTTTATATCCTGATTATCTTTTATGTGCGAACGAAGAAAACTAATATATGGTGCAAGTCCGGTTCCTGTTGCCACCATAACAATATTGCATCCCTTAGGAGTATCTTTCAACCTAAAGACTCCCAAAATATCTTCATCAACCCACATTCTACTGCCTTGAGACAAAACAAAAAGTCTTGGTGTAAGTTGTCCCGACTTCACCTGGCTAATATAAAATTCAAAATTTGAAGTTTCGTGATTAGCTGATGCTATCGAATATGGTCTCTTAATTAAAAAATCCGGCGGCAGTTGTTCCAATGTTATTACGGAATTAGCCGAACGCTGTTCAGATGCTAAAACTCCTATTGTTGTATATTGTCCTGCTTCAAATTTTTCTCTTGGAGTGTCTGTTCTCACTCTCAAAATCATTAAGTCCGGTGTTAATAATATTTTCCCAACAACAGTTGCATTATAAGGTGATGATTTCATACATTACTTAATTAAATAAAAAAACAAAATTAACTCAAAAGCTCCAAATCGACAAGCACTTTTACAACTTTATCTTTATCAACAGGTTTAATCAAGTAAGCCTCAGCTTGATTTGCAAACGCTTTCTTGATGTTGTTGTAATCGTCTAATGCAGTTGTCATTACAATCTTCACTCCATCTAACCCCATAATTCCATTCATTTTCTCAATTTGACGAATTTTTTCAAGTACTTCCTGTCCATCTTTTTCTGGCATCATTATATCCAAAAAAATCACATCGTAGAGAACACCCGTTAGCTGAGCTGATGTAAACAATTCAATTGCCTGGTCACCATTTTCAGCTACGTCGCAATCCCCGAATGCACTTAATATTTCCTGCATTACCTGGGAAGTTATATAGTCATCTTCTACAACTAATGTACGCATAATTACCTCTATGAATTCCTCTAAGTGTTTAATTATTATTTTCGATATATCTTTCTAAATATTGTATTACTTTTTCGATTTCTACCCGTAAATTTTCACATAATTTGCCTAAATTCCTGTTTGATTTATTTCTGCTTATTCGATTTATTTCGCTAAGAGTTTTAAATGCTTTCCCAGATTCAAAATTCCCAACTTCTGATTTTAACTTATGTGAAATTCTATCAACCTCCTCAAGATTATTATTTTTAACTGCTTGTTCTAAAAGGTTAATTTGTTCTGGGACTTTTTCTATAAAATATTTTATTAGTTTTTTTAGTAAAGAATTATTGTGATTAATTGAAACAAGAAGCTTTGTAAGATCAACGCCATTATTCGCTTTGTCGGGAACATACTTGAAAATAGTATCAAACAAAACTTGCCAATCAATTGGCTTTGTAATTATATCATCAAACCCTGCTTTCATTATCTTTTCAACCATTTCTTCATCATCATTTGCTGTTAGTGCTATTATTGGCGTATGTTCTAAGTTGTTATTATCCTCAATTTCTAATAATGCTTTAATTGTTTCAAAACCATCCATCTCTGGCATTTGTAAGTCCAGAAGAATAACGTCAAACTTCTCATTAGAATAATAATAAATACCAATTTTGCCATTTTCAGCAATTTTGTATTTACAATTTGTTGCATTCAAAGCTTCTTTAATTACTTCTTGATTAATATAACTATCTTCAATGATTAATAAATTGAGAGACAAGTCCTTGTAATTACTTGATATTTCTGATAAAGACTTCACAAGAGATATTTTCTCTTCTTTCTTTTCGTCAGAAACTTCCAATGGAATAGTAAAATGAAAAACTGAACCTTCTCCAACTGTGCTTTCGCAATAAATTTCCCCACCCATCATTTCAACAATCTCTTTTGAAATAAATAAACCTAATCCGGTTCCTCCATATTTTCGGGTTAGATTGTCATCAATTTGGCTGAAACTTTTAAAAAGTTTCTCAATTTTGTCCGAAGGTATTCCTATGCCTGTGTCTCGAATATCAAATCGAATAATTGCTTTGTTCTTTTCTTCTTTTATTTTAATAACCGAAATCTCAACATATCCCTCATCCGTAAACTTAATCCCGTTAGATACAAGATTTATTAATACCTGTTGCAATCTTATCGGGTCTCCTACTACTTTTCGAGGAATATCGTGAGTTAAGTTAAGCCTTAATTCTATTCCTTTATTTGAAGCCGAATAGCTTAGTAAACCATAGACATTATTAACCACATCTTCTAAACAAAAGGAAGCTCTGTCTAATCTTAATTTCCCGGTTTCAAGTTTCGACCAATCCAAAATATCATTTATGATATTTAATAGTGTCTCGCCCGAATGCTTAACAATACTCAGTGTCCTCTTTTGCTTTTCGTTAAGTTCAGTGTCCATCAAAACACTTGTCATTCCCAGAATTCCATTCATTGGAGTTCTGAGTTCGTGTGTAACCTTTGCAAGAAATAGACTTTTAGCTCGGTTTGCTTCTTCTGCTTTTTCTTTAGCTTTTATCAGTTCTTCATTTATTTTCAGTAGTTCTAAAGTTCTTTCCTTAACTTTTTGTTCTAATTCTTCGTTGTATTCTTTTAGCTTATTTTCAATTATTTTTTTCTCAGTTATATCATCAGCAACTAAAATAAAATTTGTTGTTTCACTATTTTCATTCAGCACTGGCGAAATTGAAACAAGCATATACTTTTCTTGGTTGTCTTTGCTAAATAGTTTAAGTTCTCCTTTCCAGGTTTTTTTTTCATTAATTGAATTTATCAGAAATGAATAGTTATCACCATAAAATATTTTATTAATATCATCAATTACAAATCCATTATTAATTCCTATTAGTTCATTCAACTGAGGATTATGATAAACAATTTTTCCTTCGCTATCAAAAATAATCACTACTCCCGAGGAATGTTCTATTGCACTATACAGTAGCCTTATCTTTTCTTCTTGCTTTTTATATTCTTTTTCGTAAACTAATGAATTGGCAACAATATCAAGTGTTTCTTTTAGATTGTCTGTTTTAATTGGCTTTACTATATAATAATTAATTCCTATACTAATTGCATCAATAAGAACTTCTTTGTTGTCGAAAGCAGTTGTTATTATTATTGGAATTTTAGGGGTTATTTCCCGAATCATTCTGGACATTGAAATACCATCAAGAAATGGCATCCCAATATCTGATACAATTAAATCAGGGGAATGTTGTTTAAATAATTCAAGTCCTTGCAATCCATTTTCTGCTTCGATTACATTCTGAAATTTTGATTTTATTATAGAAGTTATTACAAGTCTTGATGCCAGATCATCTTCGACAACTAAAACAGTGAGTGGAAATTTATCCATATATTTAGCTTGACTGTTTTACCAATTTAATTAATGCATTAGGAATTTCATTTAACGGCAATTGCATTTCCACCGCTCCAATGTCATAAGCAACCTTTGGCATTCCATAAACCACACAAGTCGATTGATTTTGTCCAATTGTTTTTGCACCTGCTTCCCTCATTGCTTTCAGACCAGCTGCTCCATCATTACCCATTCCGGTCAATATTACCCCAAAGGCATTTGCCCCAACGCTTTCAGCTACGCTGAACATCATTACATCCACCGAAGGACGATGACCATTTACCTTTTCGCCTTCGAGTATCTGAATTTTATATTGTCCACCCGATCGGTACACTTTCATATGATAGTCGCCGGGGGCAATATATACTCGTCCGTTTAATATTCTATCTCCGTCCTCCGCTTCTTTTACCTGCATATATGATGTTTCGTTCAATCTGTCAGCAAAAGTTTTTGTAAAACCTTTAGGCATATGTTGCACTATTACAATACCAGGCATAAAAGGTGGCAATTGCTCGATCACTTTTCTGATTGCTTCTGTTCCACCAGTCGAAGCACCAATTGCAATAACTTTATCAGTAGATTCTGCCAATGCTTTGTTTAATGCACTTTCATCTTTGGATTTTCTATCGCTTAAAGGAACTTCTCTGTTCTTCCAGTGCGATACATTTGCAGTTGAAGCAATTTTTATCTTTGTTCTCAATTCTAACATCATTTCACTCAAACCACGGGCTACGTCAGTTGCTGGCTTGGGAACAAAATCAACTGCTCCTGCTTCGAGTGCCTGCATTGTTATTAATTTCCCTCGTTGAGTAAGTGAACTGACAACTACAACAGGTAAAGGATATTGGGGCATTAATTTTCGTAGAAATTCGATGCCATCCATTTTGGGCATTTCTATATCGAGCGTGAGTACATCTGGTTTTAATTTGATTATTAAATCTCTTCCAACGTATACATCAGGTGCTGTTCCTACAACCTCTATTGCCGGATCTGCTGATAATCCTTTCGACAAAATGTCTCTTACTAATGCTGAATCATCAATAATTAATACTTTTATTTTCTTAAATAAATTCGACACAACTCCCTCCAATCTAGTAAAATTATTGTATCTTAAGCTTAAGCTTTCTTATATACAGCTGGTTTTAAATATAAATATTTTGTTTTGGATCTGTTCAAAGTTTCAGAATGACCTATAAATAAATATCCATTTGGTGTTGTAAATTGATAAAATTTATCTACTAATCTTTCTCGCGTTGGCTCATCAAAATAAATCATTACGTTTCTACAAAAAATCACATCAAACGGACTTTTAAAAGGAAATTTTTCGTTCATTAAATTAAATCTTCTAAAAGTAACTTCACGTTTAATAACGTCAATTATTTCCCATTCGCCCGATGGCAGATGTTTAAAATATTTTTTCTTAAAAATATCAGGCAATGGTTGAACTCTTTCATCGGGATAGATGCCTTTCTTTGCTTTTTCTAATGCATTTAATGAAATATCTGTCGCGAGCACACCCGCTTTCCATTTATTGTAATCTTTACCGAAATACTCCATCATCAACATAACAAGTGTGTATGGTTCTTCACCGCTGGAACACCCTGCCGACCACACCCGAATATCAAAATTGTTCGTTTTCTTTGCTCTTTCTTCTATTTCTGGTAATACTATATCAACAAAGTATTCAAAGTGGTCTATTTCACGTCCGAAAAAAGTATGATTTGTCGATATTACATTTGCAAGCTCGCTTAATGCTTCTCCGGATTTATCATTTATCAAAAACTGATAATACTCTTTAAATGTTTTGAAATTAAGTTTCCGTAATATTTTTTGCAACCGTCCATTTACCAATGAACGTTTCTCTTCTGTCAGGTTAATCCCAATATTCTTATAAATCAAGTCTCTAATGAGCTTGAATTCTTCATCTGTTACTTCAACAAAGTCTAATGAACGTATTTCTTTGATATCCATATTCTACTCTTTCTCATTATTATCATTATCAATATCATATAATAATTTATTAATATCAAGGATGATTTTTAAATTATCACCAACTCTTCCTATACCTTTTATAAACTTACTGTGCGAGCCTTTGTTTGTCTGTGGTGATGGCGAAATCTGTTCCGGAAGAATTTTAATTACTTCTGCCACTTCATCGACTATTAAACCAATCCCATTATTGTTTACATTTACTATTATTATGCAAGTCCTGTCGTTGTAGGGTATTTCAGGAATATTAAATCTCTTTCTTACACAAATAACAGGATATATTATACCACGTAAATTAATTATTCCCTTAATAAACGGTTTAATATTTGGAACAGGTGTGATATTCTGAATGCCAATAATTTCAGTTACATACTCTATTTCAAAAGCATATTGTTCGTCGCCTGTTTTGAAGGTTAAATACCTGTCTTCAAGAGTATTCTCTGTATCGATCTCTACTCCTGATTCCTCTATTTCATATAAATCTTCGGTTTGCATAATTTATTACCTCACATTATCCAACAAATACTGCTTTTTCAGATAATTCTATCAAGCTTTCAATATCAATAATCAATCCAATTCCACCGTCTCCTAATATCATACATCCGGTAATTCCTGATACCTTCCCAATATAGTCCGAAAGCCCTTTGATAACCGCTTGCTGCTGCCCAATAATTTCATCAGCAAACAATGCCACTTGCTTTTCCCTTGATTCTATTATTATCATTATTCCCTTTTCCAAATCATAACTATCTGGAACAATATTAAATAATTCGTGTAAACGTATTACCGGCAACACATCATCACGTAGTTTACATACTTCTAATCCATCCATTGTTTTTGAAATCATATGTCGGTTCACTCTAAACGATTCTGTTACAGCAAGCAAAGGCAAAGCATACCGAGATTGGCCTACTCTTATCAGCATTGCATCCATTATCGCAAGTGTAAGCGGTATCCTTAAAGTAAATGTAGAACCAAACCCTTCCTTGCTCTCAATATCTACCGAACCGTGGAGCTTTTCAATATTCTTTCTAACTACGTCCATTCCAACTCCACGCCCTGAAATATCAGTTACTTGCTCAGCAGTAGAAAAACCAGGTTCAAATATTAATTGGAACACTTCTTTATCTGTCATTTTATCTGTATTACCGGAAATAATTCCTCTATCTTCCGCTTTTTTCAGTATCTTATCTCTATTTATTCCTGCACCGTCATCTTTAACTATTATCAATATCTCATTTCCTTCATATCTTGCCTTCAAACTAATAGAACCGACCTCAGGTTTTCCTTTTTTTATTCGAACTTCCGGTGGTTCAATGCCGTGATCAATTGCATTCCTAAGGATATGGACAAGTGGGTCTGCAACTTCATCTATTACATTTTTGTCCATTTCCGTTTCTTGACCCGATATTTCGAGGTTCACTTTTTTGTTCATCTTCAACGAAACATCACGAACAAGTCGTTTCATCTTATTGAACAAGTTTTCAAGCGGCATCATTCTTACAGACATTGCCACTTCCTGAAGTTCTCTTGTTATTTTATTCAGCATATTTGCTGACTTCAAAAAGTTTGGCAACTCAAGCCCTTGCAAATCAGGACTATTGGTTACCATCGTTTCAATTGTTATTAATTCACCTACCAAATCGAATAATTTATCAATCTTGCTTGTCTCTACTCGAATATCTTTTTTCGCCATTGATGCAGGTGGGGTAGTTTTATTAGCGTTCACATCTTCTTGTTTGGCTGCAACTTGCTTGACTGGCTTTACTTCTTCTTTTTTCGGTTCTATTTTTGGAGCTTGCGGGATAGTTTCTTTATGAATATTTGCATCAACTGTCATTTCTTCTTCAGCGAGTTCAATTTCCTCTGCCTGATTAATATCGCTCTCAGAATGTGTATCTTCTACTTGAAGATTAGCTTGAGTTGCGGCATTTGTTTCTGCGATTGTCTCTTGAAAAGCTTTAGATTTACTACCTTCAGGCGATAACGCACTTAATCTGTTTCGAATTGTTTCAATATTACTCAAAAGAATATTAACAATAGTTGTATCAATTTGTAAATCTTTGTTTCTTATTGAATCCAGAATTGATTCCATTTCCATTGATATTTCTTCAATTTCCGAAAGCCCCATAAATCCTGAATTGCCTTTCAGGCTGTGAATCACTCTAAATGTATTTGCTATCAGATCAAAATTATTCGGATCGTTCTCAAGTATTAATAAGTTGTTCTCTGCTGTATCGATCAATTCATATGCACTTGATAAGTATTGATCCATCAATTCATTCGAAACAAGAGATTCTAAGCCATCAGCCGATTGGGCATCGTCTTGTGCTTCGTACATCATTTCTTCATTGCCACCACTTATTGAAGGCGGTTGAGTATTCTCTTCACTACTTGTTGTGTCGGTATCTTCTGCAAAAAAGAAATCTTCTTCACTGAGTTCAGGATTTTGAACACGATTTATAGCATCTCGGATTATGATAATCATATCTTCGGCTTCTGCTTCTGCATCTTTGTCTGTTAAATTCTCGCTTACTCTATTCAATAATTCTCGTAAAAAGTCGAAAACAGAATATATTATTGATATTATATCTTCACTTTGGGCTTTGTTTTGTTTGCGCATTATGTCCAATAGGGTCTCTGCTTCGTGGGTAACCCTATTAATTACAAACATTTCAAAGAATCCCGATAGCCCTTTTAATGTATGGAAAACTCTAAAAATTGAATTTACATACTCTGAATTATCCTCTAATCTTAAGTTTTCTACTAATGGCTCGTTTGTATCAAGCGAATCCAAGGATTCCGATACAAACTGCATAATCATCTCGCGGGTTTCATTATCCATTTGCGACATAATTCAATCTCAATTATGATTAATTAATATATTTGCTTTATCGGTATTTTTGACTAAAATATTTAGATTTTATTTTGATATTATTTAAAAAAATATATATCTATTTTTTATAATTTTGTAAATGCAGATTGAAATTAATAAAATAATTCGCTCAAATAGAAAAACTATTGCCCTTAAAATTGATAATCAGTGCAACTTGATTATCAAGGCTCCTGCCTCTGTTCCGCTTAGTTATATCCATAAAATTGTGCAACAAAAGCAGCATTGGATAATCGCTAAAAAAATTGAAGTTCAGAATAGAAAGAAATTTACCCGTAATCTTTCCAACGGAGCTAAAATAACCATTTTCGGTAATGATTATTTTATTAATTATGTAGATAATCTACAATTTGCACTTCATTTAAAAAACGACCAATTATTAATTGCAAGCGACTTATCCAAACACATCAAGCCGCTTCTTAAACAACTCATTATCAAAATGGCTAAAGAATATTTTAGCGTTAATGTTGCTAAGTGGGCTTCTGTTATGGAGTTGAAGTATAATCGTATCTCTATTAAAAACACTGTTTCCCGTTGGGGGAGTTGCTCTTCTTTGGGCAACCTGAATTTCAATTGGAAACTTGCTTTTGCACCTTTGGAAGTTATCGATTATATTATTATTCACGAGTTATCACATTTACGGCATCTTAACCACTCTTCTGACTTCTGGAATGAAGTTCGCAAATATTGTCCCGAATATAAAAAACATAAAAAATGGCTAAAAGATAACGTGCAACTACTTGAACTTTAATTTTTGCAATACCTTCATAATAATTTCCCATTTATAGCCTTTGTTCTGTAAGAAATTTACCAGCGTTTGTCTTTGTTTTTCTATTGGTTTGCTCATTATTGCTTTCATTTTTCTTTCTGCTAATTTGATGGCATTTTCAAAATCTATCTCTTCATTATATAAATCTCTAATTTGCTCATCAATTATTTTTTTTTCTATACCTTTTTTCAGCAACTCAATTTTTATTTTGTTAATACCCCATTTTTTGAATTTTGCTTTTTCGTTTATGAAAATTGCTGTGTATTTTTCGTCGTCAATCAAGTTATAATCTTTCAGAAAATCGATAACAAGCTGAATAGTGTTTTCATTAAAACCTGATTTTTTTAATTTCTCGACAACTTGTCTTTTAGTTCTTGCAGTATAAGTAGCATAATTATATGCTACTTGTTTTGCAATCATCAGTTCATTTTCACTAATGATTTCGGAATATTTCTCATCGCTAATTTCCTGACCAATTGATAATGCAAATTTTGTGATTATATCATTATGGACTTCAACATTCGAGCCGTTATCAAATTGTATAATGCTTGAATTCCTTGATGATTGCATTATTTTTGTTATTTTTTGCATAAAAAAAGGGGTAACGTGTACCCCAAAAATATAATAAAACAACTAAAAATCAAAATTACAGCAATCGTTCTTGCCCGTCATCGGCAATTATCTCGGTTTCTTGTTCGTCGTTTTCATCATTTTCGTGCATTACAATTGTAACATCCGCTATTCTATCCCCTTCATCCAAACGGATTAGCTTCACTCCTTGTGTGTTCCGTCCGATTGTCCGTATTGCAGAAACAGGTTGACGAATCAGAATACCTTTTTGAGTAATTACAATTAAGTCGTCTAAATCTGAAGCAGTGAGTAACCGAACTACTTTGCCTGTTTTTTCTGTAACATTCATCGAGATAACGCCTTTTGCTCCGCGTCGGGTTAGCCTGAAATCTTCAAATTTTGTTCGTTTCCCGTAGCCATTTTCAGATACTACAAGCACTTGCACGTCATTTCTATTAATAACTATCATTGAATTAACGTAATCATTGTCATCAAGATTGATTCCAGTAACACCCATAGCACTTCTGCCCATAGAACGAACATCTGTTTCACGGAAGCGACAAGCTATACCATTATTAGTGCCTAATATAATATCTGAAGCTCCGTCAGTCAATCTTGCACTAATTAATTCATCATTCTCATCTAAATTTATCGCTATTATTCCACTTTGACGTACATTCGAAAAAGCATTTAATTCAACTTTTTTAACAATTCCATTTTTCGTTGCCATCATTATATAATGATTATCGTCAAAATTCTTGACCGGACAATAAGCAGTAACTTTTTCATCATTCTGAATTTGAATTAAGTTCGCAAGTGATCGTCCCTTTGCTTGACGGCTTGCTTCAGGTATGTCCCAAACTTTTATTCTATAACAGCGTCCCTTATTTGTAAAAAACAATAAATAGTGATGAGAAGAAGTTTGGAACACGTGTTCTACAAAATCATCTTCATATGTCGATGCACCTTTTATTCCTCGACCGCCTTTATTTTGTCTCCGGTAATTTGATACAAGAGTGCTTTTAATAAAACCGCGATGAGTAATAGATACAACCATCTCCTCATTTGCAATTAAATCTTCATAGGACATATCTTCAGAGTCTGGAATAATCTCTGTGCGTCTCTCGTCTCCATATTTATCCAGAATTTCCTTCAATTCGTCATATATAATTTGCATTTGAAGTTCTTTGCTTGCAAGAATAGCTTTCAATTTTTCAATTAATTGTAAAATATCCCGATATTCTTGCTGTATTTTTTCTCTTTCTAAGCCTGTAAGTCTTTGTAATCTTAAATCCAATATTGCTTTAGCTTGTATTTCAGTCAAATTAAATCGGCTTTGCAATTGCTCTGATGCTGTTTGTGGATCCTTTGCCGCACGAATGAGAGCAATTACTTCATCCAAATTGTCAAGGGCAATAATGAAGCCTTCCAATATATGCGCTCTTTTTTCAGCCGCTGTAAGCTCAAATTGCGTTCTACGAACAACAACCTCAACGCGATGATTGAGGAAATGTTTCATTATTTGGAGCAAATTTAATACCTTAGGTCTTCCCTTGACAAGTGCAAGCATATTTGCTCCAAATGTTACTTGCATATTTGTGTGTTTATACAAATTGTTCAATACAACCTTTGGCGTTGCTTCTCGTTTAAGTTCTATTACAATTCTTAATCCGTCTCTGTCAGATTCATCCCTAATATCAGAAATATCATCAATTACCTTATTGCGAACAAGATCCGCGATTTTTTCAATCAGTGCAGCTTTATTTACTTGGTAAGGAATTTCAGTAACAATTATCGAAGTTTTACCAGTTCTGTTCTCCTCAAATGATGCTTTTGCTCTGATAATTATCTTTCCGCGTCCAGTTAGATATGTATCACGAACACCTTGGTATCCATAGATTATTCCTCCTGTCGGAAAATCAGGAGCAGGGCAATACTTTATCAATTCTTCTACTGTAATTTCAGGGTTTTTTATTAGTGCGTGAAGGGCATTAATTACGTCGCGAATATTGTGAGGCGGAATATTTGTTGCCATCCCAACCGCGATACCACTTGCACCATTAAGTAGCAGATTAGGAATTACAGTAGGCAATACAACAGGTTCTTTCAAAGAATCATCGAAATTGGGCTGAAAATCAACAGTATCTTTATCTATATCTCTTAACATATGAATTGCTATATGTGCCATTCGGGCTTCTGTATAACGCATTGCAGCAGCAGAATCACCGTCTATTGACCCGAAATTCCCCTGTCCATCAACAAGCGGATAACGCATAGCCCAATCTTGTGCCATACGAACCATTGCTTCATATACAGAAGAATCACCGTGTGGATGATATTTACCTAATACTTCACCCACAAGTCTGGCTGACTTTTTATAAGCTCGGTTTGGAAGTAGCCCCATTTCATTCATCGCATATAGTATTCTGCGATGAACCGGCTTCAACCCATCTCGCACATCTGGTAACGCACGAGATACAATTACAGACATTGAATAATCCAAATACGAGCTTTTCATCTCGTCTTCTATAAATGCTTGCTTGATATTTAAGCTACCTAATAAGGACATTTTCGTTCCAGAGTGATAATTATTTAACTAACAAAATTACTAATTTTTTGCCTCTTATTCAAATTATTGAATTTCCCTATTAAATAAAAAAAAAGAGGCTACTAATAGCCTCCTTTGCGAGAAAAAAAGAATTAAACTAATAATTAACAAATTTATCTATATCGATAACTAAAATAATTTCACCGTTAATATTAACAGAGCCTTTCAAAAAGCGATTTTTTTCATTTAATTCTGATTGCTGAATTTGTTCTTTTTCAAAATTTACTATATTAGAAACGTTATCAGCTGTGATTGCTACTACTGAATTGTTGTGCAATAATATTATTGCCAACTCTCTGTGCGCTTCTTTAATTGCTTGCTCTGAGTTATCAAATAAATCTATCATTGCTTTCAGATCAGTATTTTTCACTTGTTCAATAATCTTTAAAGCAGCATTTTTCCCGTTCAACTCTTTTTCTTTTAATACACGCTTTGCTATTGCATGAATCCGCTTATGTGGTGCATCAAATTGCCGTAAATATACCTCAAATCCATAGTTGTCAGTTTTAAAATTATCATACCATCTGCCAAATGCACAAGCGTGCGGATCAGTTGTTAAATTAAAATCTTCATCTTTTTCTACTGCTAAATAAAGTGTTTGAAGCCAGTTGATATGATCCTGCTTCCTTTCTTGTAGCATCAGAAATAATTCTTTACCGTGTTCAAGAATTGAACGAAATCCTAATCGTTTTCGGGAATCAATAAGGGTAATAATATTTTGACGTAATTTTATCAATCCTCTTACAAATTCGGGTGAATTTGGCATAGGGGTCGCATCCGGGGCAATCACAATTTCCTTAATCGGAAGAATTGATAAAGCATAAGAATTATCTGCTATTTGAATAACTAAATACTGATTTAGATCAGTTTCTTCAATCTGCTTGTTTATTAGATCTACTTTCATAAATTTTCCCCTATTCCAGTATCAAAATTATTATCAAAAAATTAAATAAAACAATAAAAGTTACGATAATACATTTATGTTTATTGTATTTTATCGTTAAAATTTAATATTTCTTTAGAGGTTTTATGAACCTGTCAGATAATATTTTTAATGTTTTAATAGTTGATGACAGTAATTTTTTCCGAGTTACTGCCAGAAAAATGATAGAAGATAATTTCCACGTTAGAATTTTCGAGGCAAGCAACGCTTTCGAAGCTATGCGTTTGCTTGGAAACCATCCTATCGATATTATTCTTCTCGACGTAAATATGCCCGAAGTCGATGGTTTCAAAGCCGCTAAAATCATCAAACATCAAGAGAAATATGCCGATATTCCAATTATTTTCTGCACTGCTATGCCTCCAACCAAAGAAGTAGTCCATCGGAGCTTCGATGTCGGTGGAATTGACTTTCTTAATAAACCATTTACCGAAGCTGAAATTGTTCGCCTTCTTGCTCTATATTTCAGGTTTATTTTGCACGAAAGAGAAGTAAATCGTAAAATTCGCGATAATCATAAATTGTTAGAAAAAGAGATCGAGGAACGCAAATTAGCCGAGAGAGCACTTCGTCAAAGCGAAGAAAAATTTAGAAAAATTACTTCATCTGCTTACGACGCTATTTTAATGATTAACCAGGATAATAAAATTAATTTCTGGAACGAAGCCGCTTTTAGAATTTTTGGTTACTCCTCTAATGAAGTTCAAAACATTGATTTTATAAAATTAATTTCCTTACCCGGAAAATATCAGATAAACAATTCTAATTTTGAAGCGATCAAACAGTCGGCAAAAGATATTTTACTTTCTAAGCATTTCGAAATTCAAGCTATTCGCAAAGGGGGATATCCACTTGAACTTGAAGTTTCGGTTTCTTATGTAGAAATCTCAAACCAGGCAAACTATATTATTATCGCACGTGATATAACTCAAAAGAAACTCGAGGCTATGTTGCTCGCTAAAAGTGAAGCACTGCTTTCAGAAGCCGAATCAATTGCTCATTTCGGCAGCTGGGAATACGATTTGCATTCTAACTCTATTTCTTGGTCTAAAGAATTATATAGAATTTATGAAGTCAATCCAGAAGAAACTGTTCCTACAATTGAACTTATTAAGAGTATGTTAAAACCCGAAGAGTCAGCGCATTTTATGGAATTAGTTAATAAAGCTATCAACGAAGGAACTCCATACACTGTTGAAACTGAAATAATTACTCCTAATGGCAACTTGAAAATTATTGAAGGGCGTGGCAGACCAGTATATAATTCTGAAGGAAAAGTTATTAAACTTGTCGGAACGGCAATCGATATAACTGAAAAGAAATTATCCCAAAGAAAATTAGAACATTATTTAGAAGAACTAAAAGAACTTAATGCAACTAAAGATAAATTCTTTTCAATTATTGCACACGATTTAAAAAATCCTTTTGGCGCTTTGAAAAACCTTACTGATATTCTACACTCAATGTATAATGACTTTTCCGAAGAAGAAAGAATTGAAATAATCAACGAAATGCATAATACTTCAATAAAGTTGTATGAATTACTCGAAAATCTCTTAACCTGGTCTCGTTCTCAAAGAGGTACTCTTGATTTTAATCCAGATGAAACTAATCTTAAATATATTGTGTCAAGCTGTGTTGAATTACTCAAAAGCACTGCTAATAACAAATCAATATTACTTCAAGATAAAGTCGAGGATAATTTAGTAGTTTTTTGCGATGTGAATATGATTACTACTGTTGTTAGAAATTTAATGACAAATGCAATCAAATTCACTCCCGAAAATGGTGAAATTACAGTATTTGCAGAAAAGACAGATAATGAAGTTATAGTAGCTGTCAAAGACTCAGGTATTGGTATTTCCGACGAAGACAAACAAAAACTTTTCCGCATTGATGTTCACCATACAACAATTGGCACTTCGCAAGAAAAGGGCACAGGGCTTGGACTTATTCTTTGCAAAGAATTTGTCGAGAAACACGGTGGGAAAATTTGGGTCGAGTCAGAAATAGGCAAAGGCTCTACTTTTAAATTTACTATTCCAATAAAATAACGTAGAATTGATATATATAGCAATAGTGCCGACTTTTTCAGCCGGCACTATTATTATTCTATCATCTTTACTTTATTACTTGTATTTTCTGTGTGATTATCCCATCATCCGTTTGTAAAACTACTAAATAAACCGACGAGCTTAATTGTTTGCAATCAAATGTTGTGCTAAATATTCCTTCAGCTAAATAGTAATTATCTGCAATCGTAGCAACAAGTTCACCTACTGAATTAATTATTTTCATCCTAAGATATGTAGGCTTTTCAATTTTGCAACTGATATGTATTTTGTCATTTGTTGGATTTGGAAATACATTCAGTCTATCCTTACTAAGCATTGTTTCAGTTTGATGTGGTTCATTATTGCTCATTATTATATCA
Organism: Eximiradius proteiniborus; assembly: GCF_058546985.1. NCBI lineage: Bacteria > Pseudomonadati > Bacteroidota > Eximiradiia > Eximiradiales > Eximiradiaceae > Eximiradius > Eximiradius proteiniborus. Next base: position 82,918 of record NZ_CM178592.1, read on the forward strand.
ACTGGATTTGACGGACATCCTTTTAAGCCATCCATATTATAGGAATATATTTTTATCTTGTATTTACTGAAATCGTCAATTACGAATTCCTTTTTTGTCTCATTCTTTGAAGCCGATGCGAAAACTACTTCGTCTCCTGTGTATGTTTCACCCACAATCACATATCCAACAACGTTATTTTCTTTCGATTTCTCCCATTCAACTACACATTTCTCCTTATTAGTAACATATTTTGCAGTAATATTATTTGGTGGGAATAAAATAGATTTGCTATTTAATATTACTTCATTCGAGTAGCTACTTAAAGTATAATTATCGTTGCTATATACTGCATATAAATAATATCTGCAAAGTTGCATAGTATCACTTAATTTAATTCTTCCGTGCCCATCCAGTGCATTGAATGATGCAATATAAATACCATCTTCACCAATTGAATTATCGTCAAAATAAACTTCAACTATCCCGTTTGAATTTAATCCGCTTGTTCCCCAGTAAATATCTACTTCATCTAAGTTTTGAATCGTGTGAATTGTAAATTCAGGTTTTCCTTCAAATTTATAATAATTAATAGAATAATTTTGTATTGTTGATAATACTTTTATTTGCCAAGTCCCAAGTTCAGGTTTGGTAATTGTCCAGAATGCTTTTTTTGATTGGCTGTCTTCAGAATAAATTACATCTCCTTCATACTCTCCCGAAGGAAGATATTCTACCAAAGATGGACTAATCAATTGAGTCATTGGAACAGCGTTTTCTCCAATTACTCTGATAACTAATTTATCTAAAGAACTATTGACAATTATTTGCTCAACTGTGTTATCATTGAGTGCTGATTCACCTTTCTTAATAACAGTGCTTTCGGGTGTTCTTTCGAAAAAGAAAAAGTCGTCATCATCATAGTTCTTATTTAGATCAACCACATAACGTAACTTACCAATTTTAGTTCCTAAATTGGCTTCTCCCCACAACACTTTTGATTTTCCAAACAGCAATCGAGCATCAGCATCAACTTTTTTCGGAAGACCTATTGTTGCATTTATCCAATCGAATGGCCAATCATCTCTTAACTTTGGTATATCTAACTTTCCGGATACATATCCCGAAAACTTGCTCTGCCTCATATTGTATTTCAAATTCCCCTCTGTTGTCAAAAGATATTTTTCCTCATCTTTTGTTCCAATATTTAAGTTTCCTTTTAGTTCCATTTGTGCAATTGAGAAGTCAATACTTCCTTCTATTCCTCCTTTCATTTGCCATTTTTTCAAAAATGGATCTTTGAAAAGATTTGCCTCGCCTTTCATTCCAATTGTACTCGGAGTCTTAAAAAATCCTGAAATATCTATTTTATAAAGATCTTCAGAAGTAATATCGGACAATATTCCTCCCAATTCAAATTCTAAATTCGGTTGAGTGATCCCGGAGATATGTCCAAAAAATCCGCTTATTCCAACAGTAGTGGTTCCTATTACAAATAGTGGTGGGAACGAAGCCTCCATTCTAAAGCCTATACTATCGAGTTCTCCACCTATGAACGCCATTCCTCCTCCAACCTCTCCAAACGGTATTTTTACTGTTGCTCCAAAATCTAACCTATCCCGTTCGCTATCGTATTCTCCATATAATTTACTCAAACAGAAATTGGGGAACGAGATAAATCCAAGATTTTCTACCTTAAATCCTCCTAACTCAAGTCCCGTACGTTTTATCTCAAAATCTTTTACTTCAAATTCGGTGTTTTTTACCTCATTTTCTTCATTGCAACCAACAGCAATTCCAGGAACAGTTATCGTTGCTGTGATTTTCACTCCTTCCGCACGTCTTCCGCCAACTAATTGAATATCTTTTACTTTCAGTTTAAATCCTGCTAAGTTATCTGTGTAAGCATTGATGAAATTAGTTATTTTCCCATCGCTACCAAGAATTTTCAACTCATATTTGCCTTTTGCAATTGAAAAAGTTCCCACCCCACCTAATGGCAATGGTATGTCTTTTACAAGAAATTCACCGTCGCAACTTATTCCTAACTGTGCCGTATCAATTTCAATTTTGCCGACAAATTCAACTAAATCATTAATTAACACTTTCCCGGTATTTTCAAGCTTTGTTGTTTTTTCAACTGGTTCCCACACTCCTTTTCCTTCAATACAAAATTCTAAAGCACCATCAAGAATACTCCAGCATTTCGTTCCTTTTATTACTGTTACTTTTCTCAACAACGTATCTGTTGTGATTTCCTCTTTCTCAGCATAAAAACCAAATGTATATTCGCCTTCGGTGTTTTCAGCAAACCTATATCCATATGTCAGCTTTGCTGTTAATGAATCAGTTATTCCAATTAGTTGGAAGCCTTTTTTCTCAACCGGATTGTTGATATATACTTTCACATTACCAACAGGTTTATTTTCAGCATTTCTGATATATATCAAATATGTCAATGAATCTTTTTCTGCAATTTCTACATCATTAGTAGGTAATACTTTCATACTTAAGTTTGCTGGCAGAACCTTTATCAATCGCTCAATTGTTTGCGAAGTTTTCAATCCCGTCTTTTTTGCCATAAATTTGATAGTGTATTCATTCGCATTTATGTTCGACGGAATCTTAAATGTATAATCAAATTTTCCATCTGAATTCGTATTCCCAATTTTAATGAATGTATCAGATAATATTGAATTCAAACAATATATTTCTGCATTCTCAACATTATCATTATTATCATCAATTACAGTTAAACTATACTTTGCCTCTTTCCCAGCCTCTACTTCAATTTCTTCCGATGGTGCAGCACTTACAAATAATTGCAAACTATCTACTAAGCTAACAATTCTCTCAATTGTATTTGAACGAAGTGTGTCCTTTTCTGCCCTGAAACTAAATTTATATTCACCAGCCACAGCATTCTGTGGTATTATGTAATTGTAATATAATATCCCATTTGCATTTGTTTGCCCGATTTGTATTTCGTTGTTTTCGTTTATGAACGGGTTAATACAATAGATGCTTGCGTTATCAATAGCTTTGTCTTTCAATGTGAATTGCATACCGAAACTTAATTGCATCGTAGGCGTTACAAACGACTTGTGATACTCAGAAACTACCAGTTCAGGTTTTGCTTCAGAATATGAAAAATTTCCCAAAACACGTCTGAACTTTGGAGCAAAATAACAAGCAGGCTCAAAATTAATAAATCCGGAAAAAACATTATTAGTCGTGTCGTATTGGAATATCTCAACATAACCATCAACTCCACAGCTTGAATAATCCTCCCATCTAAGCATCGAAGCCTCTAACCACACATAATTATAACCTACTGCTGGTTTGCTTCGAAATGGCATAAAAATTTCTCTAAAACCACTCGAAAAATCTTTAATATAAATGCTATTTGTTGCATATTCTCGAATGGACATTATTCCTGTAACTATTGTTGTATCGTATGGATTTGTCCAGCCAACGCATTTCAATGTAACAGGGAATTCAGGCGTTTGATAATACGCAGAAACTTTTTCGTTCTGCACAATCATTGCAAAACAGATTATTGCGAGAACAATGATGTTTCGCAATGAAATAGACAAATTTGTAGTAAAATTGTTCATTTCGGAACTCCGAAAAACTGAGAAAGATTTCTTTAATATAACATAAATTAAGTGATTTAAAAATTAATTATTTATAATTAAATGTTAATTGTTTGTCCATTGCTTCAATTCTTCTGAAAATAATTTTAAATAATTAGTATTTTTGTAATTAAAAAGATAACTGAAACAGATGTGTTTGATAGAGAATATTTCATTTGTTGTTGTTGATGTCGAAACTACTGGCTCCGACCCACGTTTGAACCGTATCTTCGATATTGCTTGCATAAGAGTAGAAAACGAAAAAATTATTGATGATTATTACTCTCTGGTCAATCCTCATCAGTTTATTCCTCCATTTATCTCCAAACTTACGGGGGTTAGCAACAAGCAAGTATATTCAGCGCCCGAACCTCGCGAAGTGTTTTCCAAAGTTCACAATTTCTTATATGCAAAACCAAGTATTTTTGTTGCTCACAATGCATCCTTCGATTTTTCCTTTATCAAAAATTCTTTCAATAGAATTAATCTTGAAATAGATTTGCCGGTTTTATGCACTCTCAAACTTGCTCGTAAACTACTACCAAAAGACTTAAAGAAAAATGTCGGTTTCTTGGCAAATTACTTTTTTCACGATATAGAGAACAGACATCGTGCTTACGATGATTGCCTTGCAACAGTTACAATCTTAAATGAACTAATCAAAATTGCCAAAACCGATTTCGATATTTCTACAATCCAGGATTTGCTTGCTTTTCAGAACAAACCTGTTCGGGCAACCAAAGTGAAATCTCAAAACACCGATGCAATACTTAAAAAAATTGAACATATACCCAACGAAGCTGGTTTTTTCAATATTCTTGATAAAGAAGGAAATATTCTTTTCTCCTCTGAAACGAACTTTTTGCAAAGTCGTCTGTTCAGCTTTTTCGGATATGATGAGCAGTATTCAAAAAAAATTGCTCGGATTATAAAAAATTCCTATGATATTTCTTGGAAAGCATACTCCGATAATGAAAATCTCTTTCAGCAAAATACGCTTTTCGATTATTTATCTGAAAAAATTAAGCTCTGATTGAAATATCCCCAAATATCGCGGCTTTTTGATACTCTTCAATTATTTCTTTCTTCAATAATTCAAATGCACTATTGGGGTCGAGAAAATCCTCTTCTGACAAATCTTCAAACAATTCCTCAGAAAGATAATAGGGGGGAGGTGTGTAGTTTTTATCCCACTGCTTGTAATCCATTATTTGTGCAAACCACTCAGAAAGAGATACAATTGCAGTCAGTGGTTGATCTATTTCTTGAAATTCTACATCTACAGAAATATTTTTCTTATCTTTGCTTGAAATGAAATCCTTGTAATTACTATGATGATTTTTTATTGCTAAACACAATTTTGGTGGCAAATTCCATTTCTCTGCCAGCCATAGCCCAATATCAGCGTGCGTAGCACCTAATATTTGCAACTCTGCTTCTGTTATTGATACATTTTTTGTTTTTTGCAGCTTTCTAATTTCTCCAAACTGCTTCCTGAAATTTTCGATTATTATCAATATTCCTAAATCGTGCATCAATCCAGCCACGAATGCTTCCCCTGCCAATTTATAGCCTAACTTCCTTGCAAGTAATTTTGCTGCTGCCCCACAAAATAACGAATAATTCCAGAAACTTTTTACGTCGAACATACTTTTGCTTAATCGGGAAAAGAATTTCTGTATTAATAAGCTCAAAACTATTTCTTTTAATACATTTATCCCAAGTATTACAACAGCTAAATCAATAGTTGAAATTTTTCGGGCAAAACCGTAAAATGGTGAATTTGCTACCTTTAATACTTTTGCTGTTAGGGTTTGGTCTCTTTCTATTAATGATGCTAATTGATTCGCACTTAACTTCGGGTTGTCGAGTGCTGCTAAAACCTGCGACATCACTGTTGGAATTGTCGGCAGTTCTACTATGCTATCAAGTTTTTTCTGTATTTTGGGATCAAGCATTCTCATATTTATCTAACTTATCTCTAAGGTCATTTAAGACCTGAGAATGAATTTGGCATATTCTGCTCTCCGAAACATTCAAAATGTTCCCAATTTCTTTAAATGTCAGGTTCTCATAGTAGTACAAAGTCATTACGAGCCTTTTTTTCTCATTCAATTGTTGCAGGAAATCTGTTAGCTGCTTTATTCTTTCATCATTTTCTAATTGTTGAAGGTAGTCTTCATGATTTGTATCTGGCAACTCAGCAATAAAATTGAAGTCCTCCAAATCATCATTGTTATAATATGAACTTTCACTAATTGAATAAGATGATTTTGCTGCTGCTGCTGCCTGTAAATATGATTGATACTTGTCAGGAGAAATATTTAATTTCTCAATAATTTCTGCAGCTGTTACTTCGCGTCCGGTTTGGCTGCTTAATATATCTTTTGCTTGCAGAAAATCATGTGCTTTTTTCCGCGTTGAACGCGACAACCAGTCTAATTTCCTCATTTCATCTTGAATTATTCCCTTAATCCTTGGTATCGCATAAGATTCGAATTTCACACCTCGGGTAATATCAAATCGGTTTATTGCTTCATTTAATCCTAACATCCCAACATTAATAAAATCATCCTCGCTTAATATTGAATTATTCGGTATTTGCAACTGACTTACAACATATTTAACAAGCCACATATAGGAAAGCATAAGCTGATGTTTGCTGTTTTCACTTCTTGTTATAGAAAAGCTTTCCCATATTTCTTTCAACTCTTCGGGCGATAAAATTGTCTCTTTATGTGAATTTCTTTTGCTCATTTATTTATTCTATTGTTTCATTATTTCGTTCAAATAATCAATATCTTCGTTGCTCTGCTCTTCTTTTATGCTTTGTTCCTGCTCAATAGAAAAATCATTTAAGTCATCATTAATTGATATTGACGTTTCTGGCAACGAAAATTGTTCATTACTATCTTCAATTAAGTCAGCCACACCATCTGAATTAACTTCCTCTTCCTTTTGATTAATTGGGGGTATTTGTTTAGCTTCCTGCTTCGATGACAACATTTCAGGCTCTTTATACTCATTGCTTCTCATTGAAGCCAAATCACGTTCTAATATCTGCAATTTTGCTTCTTCTGCTTCTCTCAATCTTTGTGTTTCGATTTCTTCTCTTTCTCGTTCAATTCGCTGTTGTTCTTCAAGTTCCTTCTTTTTATCCTCGCTTATCATCAATACAGTGGCTACCATAATTATTCCGATTCCGAAATAAAAAAATGTAAAAATCAGGAACAAATATATCAGAGTTGTTTTTAAATCTAATTCAAGCCAAAAATACAAAACAATAGACATTATCATTGTTGCAAGCAACGATAAATGAAGCAACAACTTGAACGGAAGATTAACTAATGTTTTGATTCGCTTTATTTCTTGTTTGCGTTCTTCTTTAATTCTTTTTTCTTTGAGCTTCCGCTTTTGCTCTTTTTCTTTTTGCATTTTAGCAATAAGAGCTTTTTCTTCCTTTTCCTTTTGCTTAAGCTCCTTCTCTCGCTTCTGTTCTTCTGGTGATAATATTTTACTCTCTTCTTTTGCCATTTTCGATTACTTTTTCTTATTTATACGAATTTAGTTTCAAAAATTGTATGTTAATTTGATATTTCGTTTGTAGCACATACTACTTTGTTCGTTCTTTGAAAAATATACTGACAAAACTCGCGTACAGCTTTGCTTATTTCCTCATCTGGATCTGTTTGAACAAATATTTCTTGTTTTATTATCGATTGCCGTACAATTCTACTATATGGGATTATTCCTGCAACTTCTGCCTTGAAACCTAAAAATTTCTCAGTTGCAAGATTCATTTTTGTTGCAATGTCGCTTCCATCATCTAAATCAATTGTGTTATTTACTATTAGTTTTATTTTATCTATATCCATATATTCTCTAAAAACCTTTATCAGAGCATACCCATCAAGTAGCGAAGTCGGTTCGTCAGTAATCACTAAACAATTAATATCTGAAATTAATGCCAATTCCATATTAATATTATTCAATCCAGCAGGTGTATCAAAAATTATATAATCATAGTTTGTTTTATTAATTAAATCTCGATAAATATCTTCAAAACGGAATTTATCCTCCTCATCATTTGAAAATGTTGCTGGTTCGTCAGATAATATATGCAAATTCTCATTAATAGTGAAGATAGCTTTCTCAACTGGTACTATACCTTTATATACGTCGCCAAGCCGGATAGGTGGTTCAACTCCATAAAATAAATGAGTATTTGGAAATTTTCTGTTTGCATCCCATACCAATACTTTACAGTTCATCTCCGACAAAACGTATGCTACATTTGCCGAAAGAACACTTTTCCCTACCCCTCCTTTTCCACTAATAAATGATATTTTATAAGGTGTATGTTTGAGTTCGCTCATCTGTTGAACCATTTCTTATTCTTCAATATTTAACATTAATTCTGCAATTTTATATCTATCAGCAGGTTCAATATCATCGGGTATTCTCTGTCCCTTTGTTACGTATGCAATAGGTAATTCCGCTTCTGCAATTACTGGAATAATCCCCCCGATTGTTTCGCATTCATCTATTTTACTTAATATTACTCCGCTTAATCTAAATTTCGAATATTTATCTAATATTTTTCTGGTCGTTGCATTAGACAAAGTTGAGTTAATAACCAAATATGTCAAATTGGGTTCTGCCATCTCGAAGTAATCTGCTAATTCACTGATGTTTTCTTCCGAATTATGGTTTCTTCCTATAGTATCAATTAAAATCAAATCGTAATCCGTTTTTGCTTTTTGCACTATATCGCGAAGCTCATCGGGAGAATATGCCGCCTTAAACGGAATTCCTACAATTGCAGACATTGTTTGTAGCTGTTCAGCACCACCAATTTTATAAGTATCAGCAGAAACTATTAATATGTTTTTATTTGTTAATAACTTTACTATTACCGCAATTTTGACAAGCGAAGTAGTTTTACCACATCCCGTATTTCCTATAAACATTGCTACTGTTTTTTCTGTCATCACATTTAACGGTTTCAGTATCTTAATTTTTTCTGCAATTATTTCTTTAGCATAGTTGATTGCTGGCGAATATTCAACATTGATATTTATATTGGACACTTTCCCGACAATTTCTAATGCATAATTTTCTGGAAATTCATTTAATATTAGTCTCTTGTATAATTTCGAAAATACAGGCGAAAGACTTCCGGAGTATTTATATTTCAAATTGCTGTTAATGATTGCAAGCGTATTCTTTATTTCACTTATCTCTTTCAGAAAAATTGCTTCCCCTAATAGTTCTGTTTTTTCTTGAGCGAGGTTTTCCTGTTTTGGAGTGTCTGCGATTTTGGTAGCCTTGCTATGCTTGTTTATGTCGTCAATTGCTGCTACAATTTCAATGTATTCACTTCCAGTTGCTGGATTTATCATTGTTCTGCTGGATAATATCACGGCGTCTTCGCCTAACTCTCTTATTACCAGCGACTTGCCTTCCTTAATGTTTTCTGCGGTAAACTTCTTTATTCTCATTTTCAATCAATTATTATTTTTTATTAAAGGCAAGAAAGAAAAAAATATGCCATAATTTGAATATCTTTGAGATAAATTCGATTATTAAGAAATATTAACGAATAATACTCTTTTTAATCTCTTCTGGAATGTGATATTTCCCGTCTTTTTTCTTTTGTTTATAGACGGGCTCCAAAATGATTTGTTCTTGAGGAGTTTTATTTTTAGGGGATTTTTTTATGTCCTTTTCAGGGCTTGCACCAACCGGTTGAATTTCTTGCTTCTGCTTTTCTTTTGTTAGCTCTTGTTCTGGAACAATGTTTTGATTTGTATTATCTAATGCCGGCAGTATTTGCTCGTTAATGTTTGAAAAATGCTCAATAAAATATCCAGCAGGTATTTTATCATATTTGATTAGTTGATTTGTAGCCAATATTTTTAAAAAAGGATCAATTGGAATATAAAGCAAATTGTTTATTGAAATTACAGGTAAATTCATTTGGAATATATTACTGGTTTCTTCCTTTTTAATGAATACGAAAAATGAACTGTTTGCAAATCTTATTTGAAAGTTTTTATCTTCAATTATATTATTTTTTATTGTTGCGGAAGGAAATATTGCGGAAGCAATGAAGTTCAGCTCAGCATATTGCACATTATTAAACAGTATTGCCTTCAGTGGATATGATTTTTGATTTACGATAATATTAGCCGAAATACTTTCCGTACTTGAGATAAAGCACAAAATCAATAAAATCACTATATATCTTATCACTTTTCTCATTATTCATACTATAGAAATAGTAATGTCTGTTCTCAAAATTAATCTTAAATATCGGAAAATCAAAATATTACTTGAACCTTCAGTAAATGTGGATAAATATCTTTATCTATTTTTTGATTTTTTTTGTAATTTGTAAACTGATATGGTATAAATTATTATTGGTGTTAAATATGAAATTTACAGCTAATCTACTTGATTTCTCTAAGCTTTTGCAAAAGGTCGTGCCTGCAATTCCACCAAAATCAACTTTACCTGTGCTTGAACACTTGAAATTTGAGCTTAAAGATAATATTCTTACAGTTGTAGCTACCGATCAGGATATAAGCATTATGAGCTCTATCGAAGTGCAGGATGGCGTTAGTGGTGGCATTCTCGTTCCAGCCCGTATGCTGAACGATATTGTAAAAGCTTTGGATGCTTCAAGCACTTTTACTTTTTCGAGTAACGAGGATAATTTTGACATTCACATTGTTACTACCAATGGCAACTATACAATAAAAGGACTTAATCCTGAAGAATATATTCAACTTCCTGAACTATTTGAATCCGAAAAACCGGATATTTCAAATAATAAATTCAGCGTTAGCTTTTCAGAAGGCATTCTCCAAAGACTTGCAAATAAAACTGCTTTTGCCGTTTCAACTGATGAATATCGTCCATCAATGAACGGTGCTTTATTCCAATTCAGAAACAATTATATTTATGCAGTTGCAACGGACAGTTTTCGTTTGGTGCGAGCCAAATCAGAGGACGAAAAATATGTATTCGAAGAGGAATTCGACGTGCTCATTCCTTTGCGTATGTTGGAATTTTTGCGTAAAATTTCCACCGAAGTCAAAATGTCTATGATTTTAGGACTCGACAAAATTACACACGTCAGAATTGACTACGACAACACTGTTATTGTTTCCCGCGTTATCGACGAAAAATTCCCGCCATACGAAAGTGTTATTCCGCAAAATATAAATGCTGTCGTTACTCTCGATAGCAAAGTGTTCCTCTCTACTCTTAAACGTGTTTCTCTGTTCGCAAGTAATTTTTCTAAACTCGTTAGAATGCGTTTCGAAAACAACGAAGTTACAATGTCTGCCGAAGAGGAAACGTCGGGCAACTATGCCGAAGAGAAAATTCCCTGCCAGTATACTGGTGAGAAAATTGAAGTTGGGTTCAACTGGAAAAACCTCGAAGAAGTTGTTGCTAATGTTGATAATAACGAAACCGATAACAATTTGATTGAGTTGCAGTTTCTCGAACCCGTTAAACCTGTTCTGGTTATGCCTAAGCGTGAAAATCCTATGTTGCTTTCACTTATTATGCCGATTAGAATATAAGAAATGATTATTGAGAATATTTCAATTTATAATCTGCGTTGCCATAGGCAACGCTTTTTTGAATTTTCCGATTCAATTAATGTAATTTATGGTAATAATGGTGTCGGGAAAACAACTATTCTCGAAGCAATCTCTATTGGATCGATTTCAAAGAGTTTCCTTCCTGTAAGTGATTCTCTGTTGGTTAGATACGGAGAAAATAATTACAAAATTGATATTTCGACTATTAATCATCTGAACTTGAAAGAAAGCTTATCCATTGAATATTCTCTCGGTGGTCGAAAAAATATTACAAATGGATATGGTGAAAAACTTCAACCCAAAGATATTATCGGCGCTATCCCAACAATAATTCTTTCGCCAGACCTCAAAAGTATCACCAGTGGGGCACCTTCTGCTCGTCGTTCTTTTTTCGATGGCATCCTCTGCCAGACAAGCAAAATCTATCTTGATAATTTAGTCCAATATAAAAAATGCTTGAAAAATAGAAATAATTTGTTGCTTGCTCTAAAGAAAAACTCTTATTTCGACGAAAGCGAATTTGTTGAATGGACTAAATTGCTAATTCACTACTCTGCAGAAATCATTTGGAAGAGAATTAGCTTTTTCAATGATTTTCTACCTTATTTTTTTGATGAATATAGAAAAATCTCTAACGAAAATGATGAAATAATGGCGATGTATAAACCATTTGCCTTCGAAGAACCCAACAATATTCATTCAAAAGATGATATTTTGAGCAAATTATCTGAAATTGCTGATAAATATAAAAATATCGAAAAATTCCGCTTCCAAACCTTATTTGGTCCACACAAAGACGAACTTTCAATTTATATTAATGGTGGATTAGCCAAAGATTTTGCTTCTCAGGGACAACATAAATCCCTACTAATTGCTTTGAAACTTGCCGAATATTACTACATATTAAATAATCACACCGAAAAACCGATTATTTTGCTCGACGACATTTTCTCTGAACTGGACGAGGAAAGAAGCTCAAAAGTACTTCATCTTATGGATTTCAACAGAACCCAGGTGTTTATTACTATGACAAATCCGCAATTTTTGAACTCTTATAAGCCTGTGCAGGATATTAATCTAATAAACATCACTTGATTTACGAACTGTTTAGTTTTATTCATCAGATTTTGTTACTAAATTAACACTTCTTTTGTATATTTGTTTTGTTTTTTAATTGTAATGATTTTTATGAAAAAAATTGATTTATACGAAATTCTGCAAAAAAAAGCACCGAAGTTGTTCAGTAAGCCTTCATTCATCTCTTCGCTTATCCTGTATTTCTTAGAAAAAATATTTAAAATCAAGCTAATTAATAGCTTTCTTGAACGTAAAGGGCATCTCAATGGGATTGATTTTATAAACGCACTGTTCGAAGAACTTAACTTTACATACAATATTTCTGAAAAATCTAAATACCGTATTCCTTCGGAAGGCAAAGCAGTAGTAGTTTCCAACCACCCACTCGGTGGATTAGATGGTTTGGCTCTTATCAAATGTATTTATGAAATTCGTAAGGATGTCAAAATTGTTGCCAACGACGTTCTTGCAAATATTGAGAACTTAAAAGATTTCTTTTTGCCTTTTGATTTATTCAATCCAATCGGACAAAAAGATAATATTAAAAACATTGAAAAAGCACTTGCAAATGATGAAATAGTGATATTTTTCCCTGCTGGAGAAGTCACCCGTATGTCTTGGCGAGGCATTCGGGATGGCAAATGGAAAAAAGGAGCTATTCGCTTTGCTAAATATGCAAACGCACCAATTCTTCCGGCTTTTGTCATTGGGAAAAATAGTCTGTCCTTCTATTTGCTATCATTGTTATGGAGACGGATTGGAATGTTCTTGCTTCCAAGAGAGCTCTTCAAACAGAAAAATAAAACAGTTACTATAAAATTTGGAGATTTGATACCAATTGCCAACTTAGATAAAGTTGTAAATCAAAAGCTTCAGCTCAATCTTCTTAAACGCCACGTCTATAGAGTTGGGAAAGGCAAGCGAGAAATATTTGCATCCGAGCAGGCAATTATTCATCCGGTTCCTGCCAAATTACTTAAAAGCGATCTGAACAATTCTATTCTGCTTGGCAATACAAAAGACGGCAAGAAAATTTATGTTTGCAAAAAAGATACTGCTCCAAATATTTTGCGCGAAATCGGACGCTTGCGCGAAATTACTTTCAGAAAAGTTGGAGAGGGAACCGGCAAAGTGCTTGATACAGACATTTATGATGAACATTACCACCACATTGTTCTTTGGGACGAAGAACAATTAGAAATTATAGGTTCCTACCGTTTAGGTATTACAAGTGAAATTATTGCAGAACACGGAATTATGGGACTGTATAATTCGTCTCAATTTATTATTCATCGGGATTTTGATGAAGTTTTGTCCCAATCTATCGAGTTAGGACGTAGTTTTATTCAGCAAAAGTATTGGCGAAGCAACGCTCTCGATTATATTTGGCAGGGAATAGGGGCTTTCATTCAAAAATATCCGAATATTCGCTATCTTTGGGGAGCAGTTAGTATCAGCAACTCATATAGCGAATTAGCAAAGGTTCTTATTGTCTACTACTACAAAAAGTGGTATCAAGGTAATGAAAAATTCGCTACTCCAATAAATCCTTTTGTTATTTCCAAACTTCAGGAAAAAGAAGCGGAAGCAATCTTTACAGGTAATACCTATGAAGAAGATTTCATTATCCTTAAAAACACTTTAAAAAATCTTGGTTTTTCGATTCCTGTTCTTTATCGGCGCTATACTGAATTGTGTAATTATGGCGGAGCAAAGTTTATCACATTTAGCATCGACGAAGGCTTTATGAATGCTATTGACGGGCTGATTTTATTGGATCTCCACGATTTGCGTCCCGAATATAAAGAAAGATATTATTTCCAGAAAAGCTTCGTTAATTAATTATTTTTGGAATTTTTGCGCAGCTCTAAAATTTCCAATAATATTTATCGTCTCTCTATATCTTTTGTTTTATGATATTTATTATCTATGGTTAATATTGAAGCAATTGATTTAGCTTGTGAAGTCATTAGTCAATCAAGAAAAAGTATAATCATTACTCACATAAATCCTGATGGTGATGCTATTGGCTCTTCGCTTGCTCTTAAATTGGCGTTGAATAAACTAAACTGCGAATCAACAATTATTATTGATTCAGATGTCCCTCATTTCTTGCAATTTCTCTATGATGCTAAAAGTATAGAAACTTATTCACCGATAGTTCACGACAGAATTTTCAGAGAAAGCGATACAATTTTTTGCCTTGATTTCAATGCCACTAAACGAATGCGTTCTATTTGGAATATTTTTAGCAATTCTAATGCAAAAAAAGTATTAATCGATCACCATCTCGAACCACAAGACTTTTGTAATATCTGCATAATTGATTATGAAGCTTCTTCCACTGGTGAGATTATTTGGAGAATAATTAAAAAATTAGGGATACAAATCGATAAATATATTGCCGAAGCTCTTTATGTTGCAATTCTTACAGATACCGGCAGCTTCAGGTTTGAACGCACTACCAGCGAAATCCATCGAATTATTGCCGAACTGATAGATTGTGGAGCAAATCCTACTGAACTTTACGAAAATGTGTACAACCAGAATTCTTATAATATTGTTCGTTTGCTCGGATTAGCTTTAGCTTCGCTTGAATTATTCTGCGAAAATAAACTTTCAGTGATGACTATTACTGATGAAATGTTTCAAAAGACTAACACAAATGACGACGATATCGAAGGTTTTGTCGAAAAAACTCTAATGATAAAAGGCACAAAAGTCGGTATTTTAATTACAGAAGTTGCCCGCAGAAGTGAGGTGAGGATTTCTATCCGCTCCAAAGGCGATATTAATGTCCGTGACTTTGCTTTTCGTTTCGGTGGCGGAGGACACTTTAATGCAGCTGGTGTCAGAATTTATGGCTCTGATTTTATTTCTACTAAAAAAATGATAATAAACGAAGCCCAGAAATTATTCCATAGAATTTGATTATTATGATGTTTCAGCAATTTTGCTGACAATTGTATGGCAGTAAAATATAGAACTATCCCAAATTTTTAGATTTTCTTTGAAATGAACGATATAATTATTAATTTTGTAGAACGGTTTCGGCGTGTAGCGCAGCCCGGTTTAGCGCACTACTTTGGGGTAGTAGGGGTCGCTGGTTCGAATCCAGTCACGCCGACAGAAATCTGTGGGACTTCCCCGCAGATTTTTTTGTTTCTCAAAGTTTTTCCATATATTTAACTATGATTAAATTATTAAAATCAATATTAATTTATCTTATTTTACTCGTTTCTGGGGTATCGTCCTCATATTCCTTCGAACAATCCGATAGCTTAAATACTCAGAAAAATCAACAAGTTCACAATAACTATCTTTCAAAATCTCCTTCAGGTGCTATTTATCGCTCGCTGATTATTCCCGGATGGGGGCAATTATATACTGGATCGTATTGGAAAGCTCCGATTTTTTTCGCAGGTGCTTCTACTTTGACTTACTTCATTATTTCCAATAATTCAGAATATCAGAAATATTCTAAAGAATACAACAGATTAACTGACAAAACAACTATTCAAGCTCAAATAATCAGAAATAAGCGGGAATATTATAGAGATAATCGGGATTTAAGCGCCTTCTATCTACTTGGTGTTTATGTATTGGCTGCTGTGGATGCTTATGTGGACGCTCATCTTTATGATTTCACAATAGATGATAATCTTTCCTTTAATCTTTCATATTCCAACAATTATTTATTTCTGAATTTAAAATATCATATTAAATAATATCGTTTATACATATATTTAGACAACCATAATTAGGTGATTTGATGAATGTAAAATCATATGAAGAAGCTGAAAAAATTCAACAAATTAGAAATAGAAAAATATATAAAAAGATTTTAGACAATAACACCTCTCTTACTGTTGATGACCCATTAGAAAATACTATTGTGCTGAATATGGGACCCCAGCACCCTGCCACTCACGGTGTGCTACGTGTGCTTCTTCGTCTCGATGGCGAAACTGTTATAAATTGTGTTCCCGAATTGGGATATTTACACCGTGGATATGAAAAACTTGCTGAAAATGTTACTTATCACGAGTTTATTCCTCATACTGATAGGCTCGACTATCTTTCGCCAATGTCAAATAATGTTGCTATTGCTCTTGCTATAGAAAATGCTCTCGGTATTGAAGCTCCTCCTCGCGCCCAATGGATTAGAATGCTTGTTGCAGAACTTGCTCGTATTTCTTCCCATCTAATGGCTATGGGGTCTACTTGTATGGATGCTGGCGCCTTAACTATGCTTTTGTGGACTTTCACTGAAAGAGAAAAACTATATGATATTTTTGAACTTATCTGCGGCGCAAGATTTACAACAAGCTATACTCGCATCGGAGGAGTAGCTAATGATATTCCGGATGAAGCCTTCGCTAAACTTAAAACTTGGCTTGATGCTTTCCCATCCGAGTTGGAGTATGCCGAAAAATTAGTTAATCGTAATCGTATCTTCTTAGATAGAGTTTCCGGCATTTGTTATATTTCTCCAGAAAGAGCTCTCGAATTAGGACTTACTGGTCCTACTTTGCGTGGTTCTGGTATCCCACGTGATTTACGTATAGATGAACCTTACTTAGCTTATAATCAGGTTGATTTCAATGTGATTACTTACAATGAAGGGGATGTTTGGGCAAGATATATGGTGCGTGTTCAGGAAATGAAAGAAAGTGTCAAAATTATCAAGCAAATTTTGGAAAAAATGCCTGCCGGAGAAATTAAACTTAATCAACCAAAATCTGTATTGCCCAAAAAAGCTTCTGTCTATACTAAAATGGAAGAACTTATTGCAGACTTTATGCTTATCAATTTTGGTGCTGCTCCGCTGGTTGGTGAAACATATACTGCTGTGGAGGCGCCTAAAGGAGAACTCGGTTTTTACATCGTTTCTGATGGCACAGGTCATCCCTGGAAGCTGAAAATTCGCTCTCCTTCTGCTTCAAATCTTCAATCTTTGCCTGATATGGTTATTGGCTCAATGGTTGCAGATGTTATTCTTGCCATTGGCTCAATCGACCCGGTAATGGGCGAAGCAGATAAATAATTGATTACTGTTCAATTTGTGGTATATACGCTCTAACTAATGTTCGGGCAATCAATGGAATTGCTTCGTAGATTTTATCTTCTTTCTTGAAAATATCTCTCACTTGATATTCTGGTTTTGGCAGTTTTGTTGAAACATCATAAATATATGCATTGATTAAAAAGCGTTTTGCCTGTATCTTAAAGTTTCCCGTTATTACATCTCTCACATTTAATTTTGAAATAGCTGCCCACAAATCTGATTCATATTGAGGATTGTCAGGATTCATATTGATTTCTGCAAGAACTGCTTCTACTGAGTCGATCGGAACAATGTGAAAAAATTTCCCCTCTGCATCATATTTTATCAACTCTTTCATCAACGAGTCCTGCAAATTATAACACCATTCATTATATTGAACGTTTCCGTCCATATTGTTGAATGGAATAACTGCTATCCGCGTTTGTGAGAACACAGATGTGCTCATTACTATAATTATGCTCAACAGACGTAAATATTTTGAAATTTTCATTTTGCAGGCTCCTTTGTTTTTTGTATAAAATTAACAAATTTTTCATAATTAAAAAAAGTTAATTTTATCAAAGTCTTTTTATTCGATAGCCTTTTTTACTCAAAATTTCTATTATTCCATTTGGACCAAGAAAATGAGCTGTGCCTGCAATTACAAAGTGAATAGAATTTGATTTATGATATTCTTCAATTTTTTGGGACATTTTGATATTTCTGTCAATTAATAGTCTGTTCTGAAATAATAATTCTATTTCAGATGGATTTTCATTATTAAATAAGTAACTCGATAGTTCTTTCTCGTTTCCGCTTATATAGCTATCAATTAATTTTTCAGTATCAAATTCTGTCCCACCTGCAACACCGGATAGAATGTAATCTACAACTAAATCATTCAGACTATCAGGCAGAGCGTCAAACACATTTACTTGCTCATCAATGCTTTCAAGTTCGGCAAGAGTTTTGCCTTTTTCGTTTGCTTTTTTCAAAAAATATGTTTCTATTCCATATTCAGTTGATAATCCTTCGCCTTCATAATATGAAATACTGGCAATCATCGCTGCAAACCACGGCTTAAAAAAATTTGCGATGTCCCCTGTAATACCATTTTCTTCGAGTTTGTTAATCAGCATTCGGTAAGTTTTTGGAGATAATGCTTCTTCGAGCGTACGACCGTCAAGATACATAGCTCTGTTAGCCAACTGGAATGGGTCAATCGAATTTAAGTCAAGTTCAAGCACTAACACACTACTTCTGTCGAAGGCACTTTCAATTTTATCTGGCAAAGGGAATAATTTACTGTTCCCTAAATGAATTGAACCAAGCAAATAAGTTACATTTCTGCTTTTAGCATCACTCATTTCCCAAAAAAAATACTTACGTTCTTCTTGCGCCTTTGTATTCAGCACAAACAGAACAAAAAGCAAGAGAATTATTGATTTTTTCATATTATTTTACTTCTTAAAACATTTTCAATACTTTGGGCAAGCATTTCTCTGATACCAGATGTAATTGGGTCGTCGTGTCCTGAATAAATAGTTTGTATGTTCATTCTTTCTAATCTTACAAGTATATCAAAATACTCTTTCGTGTATGAACCGCCGGGAGTTTTTATTTGTAATTGTGTATCTCCCGAAAAAAGAACTTTTCCCGTAGGAACATAGATACACAATGAATCATGAGAGTGCCCGGGTGTATGCAAAATTTGGGCATCGCGATCGCCTATGCGAATCCATTTCCCGTCTTTTGCTTTTTCTGTTACTCCATCTATCATTGAAAATGCGATTACTCTTTGAGGATTATACGCTTTGATTATGTCTTTCAAACCTCCAGAATGGTCAAAATGCTCGTGTGTAAGGATCACTTGCTCCACTCGCTTTTTACCTACACCTGTCGAAATTGTCTCAATTTCATCAATAATGTAGCCGTCACTCCCAATATCGATGAGTGTATTCACATCATCAATTGCATTCCAATCGCCACGAACTAAATACGCGTTGCAGGTATATTTATTCGGATTTTTTTTGAGCAATGTTACTTTCATTACTATTTCTTTCTATAAATATTTGCGTCTGAACATACTTTTTCAAACAAGTGTGAGCATTCTTCTGGAAGTGTTTGTGTTTGTTCAGTAGTTAGCAATCCATCTTTAAGTAATACAGAATGAAACATTTTTATTACATTAATTCTTTCTTCCGGTTGAAAATGTAGTAAAACATTTTTACAAATAATTGCATTAAAACCATTATCGAGAGGTTTCAAGGACAGTAAATCGTGTTGCTCAAAGTGCAAACTATTTCTGATAATATCATTTATTTGATAATTTTCACGATCATCAATTTTGTGAAAATACTTTTCTAAAATATTCGGTGGCATACGCGATAAATCAGAATAAGGATATACTCCTTGTGTGATTATTTCCTTGAAATTACTTGTTTCATCAATATCAGTTGCTAATATCGATACCTTTTTGTATTTCTCGGGACCTATCGCTTCACACAAAATAATTCCAAATGTATATGGTTCTGGTCCCATCGCACATCCGGCATCCCAAACTTTTATTTTTGCGTAACTATCGATTTGAGGCAGTAGAAAACTTGTAAGTTGTTCTAATGTATGCCTATCGCGAAAAAAAAATGTAAAAGCCATTTTATTCCTCTTTGGTTCTTGAAAACTCAATTATTCTATTAAAGTCATCTTCTGTAATTGGCATTACAGATAATCGCTGTTGCCTGACCAATGCAATATTATTTAAAGTAGTATCATTCTTAATTGTTTCTAAGCTAACCGGATTTTCGAGCATTGAAATAAAACGCAACTCGACTGCTAACCAACGAACATCTTCTGCCGTCGGATCCAGGAAAGCCTCCTTCAAAACCTCAGCAATCCCAACAATTGCTTTATCAATATTACTGTGATAAATCAACACAGTATCGCCAACAGCCATTTTAGCTAAGTTGTTCCTTGCTTGAAAATTCCTGACACCATCCCAAATCGTTTTTCCATCTCTTTGCAAATCAAAGATGGAATATGTTTCAGGGTCAGATTTTGCAATCCAGTACGCCATTATTTTTTGAATCCTTCTAATAATAATTCTTCTAATTTTATCGGATATGGTTTTCCGTAGTATATATTATAGTCCATTGTATCAGCAAGCGAATACACAGGTTTGCCTTGTTTTATAACATAAAATGCAGGTAATGTTGTTACAATTATCACACTATCATAAGGATGACGTGAGCGTAAAGAATTTAATGAATAAAATTCTACTTGATCGTTGCTAATGCCTACGCTTTGCAAAATTTTATAAAATTGTGGAAAACGTTCATACTTTCTTCCCGGACAAGCACAAGATGGCATACTATATATCAATATCTTGTGAATTGATGGATTATATCGCTGTTGAATAAGTTTCACTGTATTTGTATCTACATTATACTTGTCGTATTCTCCGTAAAACCAGCCATATCCCGGAAGTTTATTCAAATCTTCTATCTTATAGGGTATTGCATCAGAAACAGTATTATCATCACTACATCTTACAAAAAACAGATAAATAACTAATATCATCATTATCTTTAATATCTTCATTTTTTATCTACTCCAATTTTTTTTGATATTCTTTATACAACGTTTTTATGTCAATAAAATTAATATCAGAATTCAAATATTTATTAGAAATACTAATAGCAGACGAAACTAATTCTTGAGATTTAATTCCGTTATTTATAGAGTGCCAGGCTTCTAAATATGCCGCAAGTTGGTCAGCCCACCTAACAATATTACCATCAAGTGGATTAAACTCATCTTTGTTATACTTTTCAGTAATTTCAGAATTTGTTTGCCCGGTTTTGATTGTATTATTAACCATAATTTTGTTTTCAAATTCATTTTGCGTAAAGTATTTTAATTCTTCGATCCAGTCTTGTTCAACGTGAGGAAAAATTTCTTGTTCTGCTAATGTTTTTTCCAAATCCGAAATTAACTTATCAAACTCTGGTGAAGATTTCTTTACTGGAGATATTATATCGCGGGTAACTGCCTCTGGCAAGTCGTGAAATAATCCACAAAAAAAGTTGTTATACATTCTTTTTTTGCAAAATTGTAAATCGGCAGTGAAGAAATATACCAACGTTGCCACCATCAGCATATGCCCTAAAACTGACGTTTGCGGAACACGAGGTGTCTGAGCCCATCTAATCTGAAAGCGTAGCTGTCCGCATAGATCAACGAAATTTGTTATTGAATTTCGTTCTATTAACTTTTTAATTCCAATTAATTCATTCGGTGGTTCAGTATATTTCTTTATCTCTTGTAATAATTCGGTCTCAATGCTAAGGTTTTGAAAATTGTTTGGGTTGCTTGTCCGTACTATTTGAAATTCCCAAAAACTTGAATAAATGTGTGCCGCATTTATTATTTTGTTTGTTAAATCATCGCCTTCTTCTCTAAAAAGATATTTTTCGAGCTCTTTATTGATTTTTTCATTCTTAATTTTATCTTTTAAATGATCATAAATATACTCGTTTAATTTCTGAAATACTGCTTTGTTTTTCTTTATCTCTCTGTAAATTGGAGATTTAATATCTGAAATTACTATTCTTCTTAAAAATTCAAATATACTATACTGAATAAGCTTATCCCAATCTACCGACTTTCCTGCTTTTTCCTCATATTTGCCAAGCACATAAGCTATTATTAATTTATGCGAATGCTTATCAATTTCTGTGAAATTCATCGGGCGAACCCTATCATTCCACCTCTGGATATGAAATCCGCGAAACAATTCATTGATAAGTTCAAAATTGGCAATCATACTTACCTGTACATTTTATCAAGATTCCAGAAATATTTTGTTTCGACGCTTTGCTTGTATGGCACTTCATCGTATTCGAATTCATACTCAAATTTTGCATCAAATTCAGATTCTTTTATTACACCTCTTGGCAGCACTGTCATTTTCATTGTGCCATTTCCTTTAATATTGTCGATTTCTACAAGTTCGCTTATCCCATATACGTTGTTCTTCGTTTTTGTGCCTCTCAAGTTCTTCAACTCTGCCGATATTACATATTCTTTTGGAGAAAATTCAATTAGTTTCACCTCAGCTGTGTCCGAAAGCAATACTCCATCAGCAAAAATGTCGAAAAATCTTTTCCAGATATCTGTTTTGGATACTACATATTCTGGTATTAAGTTCTTTGCTAAATCAGGAATTAATTTTTGATAACTTGGCTGAAACAACCTATCCCAGACAAATTTCAGTTCTGGATCTTTTATCCCGTCTTCCGGATGATTAATTTTATTTCTGAGAGTATCAAGCATTTCCCCGAAAATTTTTACAACTTCATTGTAAGGAGAATATGTCATGAAATATTCTTTACCTAATAGAATGGTATAATTATAGAATTCGTTTGTAGAATACGGGGAAACTGCCTCTTCATCCTGCGAATTGTAATAATACCTTTTTCCATCATCAGTTACCAGTTCATAATGCAATGAATCGAACGAAACCTTTACTGTATTAAACCCGTTTTCTGGCAAAGTGTTTTGCCTTAAAGTTATAAAAACTTGCACTTTTCTATTAAAAGTTTTCTCTTTCTTCGTTTTTAAGTCAGTTCTAATAATTTTAGATTCTTCTGAAAAAATATAATTATGAAAAATATTCAACCCAAATTTATAAGAAAGGCGAAATTTTTCTGATGAAATTGCTTGACCTTCGGGAAGACCTTTTTGCTGACCGAATAATAATATTGGAGTAATCATCAATATTACAATTTTCAATAAAACTCTCATTGCTTTGCTAAAATATGTGAAACATAATATATACTAAATGCCGAAATCGTCATTCCATCATAAATTGCACCTGATCTTATCATATTAACAATATCTTCTAATGAAAATTTCATTATCTCAATTTCTTCACTTTCATCAAGGTGTTGTTCAACAAAATTAGATATTTTCGCATAAAAAACATTACATATTTCTGATGTTACTCCATTAAATGGATTAAACATTCCTATTTGCACTATTTCTGATGGTATTGCTCCGGTTTCCTCAATTAACTCAGCACGAGCCGCTTCTTCCACTGTTGTTCCTGATTTTACACCACCACCAGGAAACTCATAACTAAATCTTTTGTCTAAATATCTATACTGCTTTGTCATTAAAAATAACCCATTGTCCAAAACCGGAACAATCATTACCGAACCATTAGTTTCGATATGATAATACTTCCCAATGTTGCCATTGGGAAGTATGTATTCATCTACATAATATTTCCAATATGGATTCTTATCGATTAATTTTCTGGAAATTCTTTCAAATTTATTACATTCCACAACAATCCATCATCTCACATTTCTCAAACATAATAGATAATTCAAGTGCTGCATTTTCGTCGCAATCTGAGCCATGAACTGCATTTATAGACTTATTCTCACCATATTTTTTACGCAAAGTGCCCTCGCTTGCTTCTTTTGGGTCAGTTGGTCCAAGCAATTTCCTGAATTCTTCTACTGCATTTTCTTTTTGCAAGGCAATTACAACTATCGGTCCGCTTGTGATATATTCAATCAAATCATTGTAAAATGGCTTTCCTTTATGAACTGCGTAAAATATACTTGCTTTTTCCTTGGTCAATCTTGTCATTTTCAGCCCAATTATCTCAAAATTCGCATCAACAATTGATTTGATGATATCACCGATGTATTTTTTTCTTACAGCATCGGGTTTAATAATACATAAAGTTTTATTTCCCATAATTATTCCAATATGGTGTTATTAATAAGAAATGATTTTCTCAATTTTTTCATATACCTTTTTCTCGTTCGGAAGCACATCATCTTCGTAAACTGGTGCATAAGGAATATGGCTGTCTTTTGCTGCAAGGCGTTCAATTGGAGCATCCAACCAGTGAAATGCTTGTTGTGCAACTGTTGCTGCAATTTCGGCTCCAAAACCAGTTGTTAATGTATCTTCGTGAACAATTAATACTTTCCCGGTTTTCTTCACAGAATTAAGCACTAATTCTATATCCCACGGTATAATTGTTCTTAGATCAATTATTTCTATAGTTGAATTGTTGTTTTTCTCGAAATTTTTAGCAGCGTTTATACTATCTTTTACACCCATTCCGTAAGTAACAATTGTTAAATCTTTACCTTCTTTTACTAATTTGCCTTTGCCAAAAGGAACTAAATAATTTGAATCTGGTTCAATTGTTCTTGCAAAAGGTAGTCTATACATTCCTTTATGTTCAAGGAATAATACTGGGTCTTGCAATCGACAGGCTGTTTTCAACAAACCTTTGGCGTCAGCAGCATTGCTTGGATATGCAATCATCAGCCCCGGAATATGTGAGAATATCGATTCAATATTCTGAGAATGGCACAATCCACCGTGTATATACCCACCAACTGCAACTCTTATTACCATCGGACAACTGAATCCCCCGTTCGAACGATAACGAAGCGTTGCTACTTCATTCTTTATTTGCATAAATGCTGGCCAGATGTAATCTCCAAATTGTATTTCCACAACAGGTTTAAATCCACGTACTGCAAGACCCAATGCCACCCCGACAATCGAGGCTTCAGCCAATGGTGAATTGAAAACTCTTTCATCACCAAATTCGTTTGTTAGTCCGCGCGTTGCTGTGAACACACCGCCTTTCGGGTCAGCAATATCTTCGCCGAAAATTAGCATCTTAGGATTAAGTCTCATTTCCTCAGCTAATGCGTGATTGACTGCATCGACAAGCACTATCGGTTGCCCTTCTGTTGGGTCATTTTTTGCATATGGAAGGTTTCTTGTCTCTTCGGGTGCAAAAACGTGCAAAGTAGATTCTTCCGCAATTGGATCAGGTTGCTCCCAAGCCCAGTCAGCTGCTTCGTCAATTTCTTTTTTTACTTCATCCCACAAATTATTTATTTCATCTTCGTTTGATAAATTGAAATCTACCAGATAATTAGCCAAAATTTTGATGCAATCATTTTCCGTATGAATTCGGTTCAACTCGTCTTCTTTCCTGTATTTCCGATGGTCATCGGAGGAAGAATGCGGTAGTAGTCTTTCGACAAGTGCGTGCATAAGCACTGGTCCTCGTCCGCTGTTGATGTATTCAATAGCTTCTTTCGCAGCTTTTACCGAAGCAAGATAGTCAGTTCCATCAAATGTTAGCATTTTCAAATTTTGGTAACAGCAAAATGTATGTCCTACTCCTTCGCCCATTGATTGCTTTTCTTTAGGAACTGAGATAGCATAACCATTATCTTGAATACAAAAAATTACAGGCAATTTATCTCTTGATGCCCAATTTACTGCTTCGTAAAATTCTCCCTGACTTGTTGTTCCTTCTCCCGAAGCAACATATACAATTTCGTTAGTTCCAAGCTTTTTTGAAGCAAGTGCCGTTCCAACTGCATTTAAAAATTGTGTGCCTGTCGGTGAGGATTGAGTCGGTAAATTAAGTTTTGGGTGTCCATAATGTCCGGGCATTTGTCTGCCACCTGTTGCTGGGTCATCTTTCTTGCCGAAAGCCAACAAGAAATAATCCTTTGGAGTAAATCCACGAGAATAAACGAACGCTAAATCTCTATAATAAGTCCATCCCCAAGCTGAGCTATCAAGCTGAAATCCAACAGCAGTTTGAACCGCTTCGTGTCCGCTACCACCAATGTGAAAGTAAGATTTTCCTTGTTTTACAAGTGTAAGATGTTTTTCGTCTGTGTAGCGCGCCATCATCATATTTTTAAGTGCCCTTATCAAATCATTCTTAGTAAGCCCCAGTTCTTGGTATGTATTTTTATCTTTATTCGATATATTAGCACTTTTCGGGGCACAGCAATTCCCATCTCTTCTGGAGCAAGGCGCACTTTTATGAGAGTTTTCAATAGACTTTCTCATTATTTCTTCTGGTGAGTCTTCATTCGAATTTTTTTTGATTGGTTGGGTTTTCTTTGACATATTGTTCTCTGAAATATTAAAAAAAACATTTATATTTACTTAAAATTTTAGCGAAAAATATTATGAAACATTGAAAATGTCTTGGAAAAACATTATTTCTCACGAAAGAAGTAAGAAAATATTGCAAAAGTCTATTCTCGAGAATAAAGTTGCAGGTGCCTATCTTTTCTGGGGGATAGAGGGGATTGGTAAATCAGCTGTTGCTATAGAATTCGCAAAAACCCTTAATTGTCAGAACCCAATAATCAATGAAAATTCTATCTCCGCTTGCGACAATTGTCGTTCTTGTAAGCAGTTCGCAAATTTAACACATCCTAATTTGCATCTGATTTTTTCTCTCCCACCTGCCAAAAACGCTGAGAATACTGATAACACCATTTCAAAACTATCTGATGAACAAATAGAATTAATCAGAGAACAGCTTTTAGCTAAATCCCAAAACATTTATCATAAAATCTCTATTCCAAATGCTACACAGATTAAAATTAATGCTATCCGTGAATTGAAACGCAACTTAACTATGACCTCCAATATTCTCGGTTGGCGTGTCGCTTTAATATTTAATGCTGAAGAAATGACTACAGAAGCAGCCAACGCTTTTCTCAAAACATTAGAAGAGCCTCACGAACGCACTACCATTATACTGATTTCTTCAAAAAAGGAGATGTTACTTCAAACTATTGTGTCTCGATGCCAGCAAGTATATTTCGAGCCAATTCCTGATGCAATAATTGAAAATTATTTAATTGAAAAATACAATATCTCACAAGCTGAAGCCAAAATTATTGCTAATTTTGCTCAGGGGTCTATCAATACCGCAAGAGAATTTTTAGATAGCAACATTTCTGAATATCGGGATAATATTGTTGAAATTTTACGAATTTCTCTGAAAAACACTTATAGAATAGAGCTCTCTGAAAAAATTGAAGAATTAATAAATACAAAAAATAAACAATTTCTTGAAAATTCCTTGCGACTTCTTCAAAATTGGTTTCGCGATTGCTTTGTTTTGCTTACAACCCGTTCTAAGGAACGTATTATTAATTTAGATTTGCTCGATAGGATAATCAAATTTGCTGAATTATTTCCTAATGCCGACTATTTAAAAATTATCAATGAAATTGAACATTCTATCTATCTGATTCGTCGGAATGTAAACCTTCAACTAATTGTATTTTCTCTGTTTTTGAAAATTCGATTGAATTTATTGGCTAAATAGTTATTTTTGCAGAAAAATATCTTTATGCTCAAAAGTATTTATATAAAGAATTTCGCTATTATCGAAGAAATTGTATTAGAATTCAGTAATGGATTGAATATTCTCACCGGCGAAACCGGTGCTGGAAAGTCCATTATTGTTGATGCTATTTCTATCGCTTTTGGTGAACGTGCTTCCGGCGACTTAATTAGAAATGGTTCAAACAAAGCTATTGTAGAGTGTATATTTGATTTATCAAATATCAAAGAAACAATCGACTTGAGTAATTTTGATGAATATATAGAAGGCAGCGATCTGATTATTCGTCGGGAAATTCCGATTAAAGGCAATTCTCGTTGTTTTATCAACGATACGCCGGTCCAAACAAGCAAATTGCGTGAATTATCTGAATTGTTAATCGATTTCCTTGGACAACACGAACACCAAACTTTATTGTATAGCTCCAAACAACTCGAAATATTAGACAATTATGCAGATAACCATTCGCTGATTTCTGAGTATCAGCAGGTTCTGATGGAACTTTCAGAACTTATTTATCATTTGAAAGAATATCATTCCAAAAGAAACGATATTTTTCATAAAAAGGATGAAATTATTGCAAATATTAGCCTTCTGAAAAAAGTTAATCCATTACCTAACGAAGATGAAGAAATTAACTCTAAACTGAAAAAAATAGAAAGTGCTGAATTTTTAAGCTCTTTGGGTAATGAATTGTATAATATAATTTTTGATGGTGATTTCTCTTGCTACCAACAGCTTCATCGTGCGAAGAAAATCGTGGACAACCTTTCTAAATATGATGAAAAATTCAACGAATATGATTCTGAACTAAATTCGATTGCAATTAGTTTAAAAGAATTTTCTGTCTTTGTCAAAAGTTTTTTAGATAGCATTGATTTTAATCCGCTTGAGATTGAACAGCTCAGAGAACGATATGCTGAATTGAAAAAAATCATCCGTCAATTTGGTTCGATTGAAAATGCTATCGATGCTCTTCATACTCTTTGTCAGGAATTGGAACTCATAGATAAATTTGACGAGAAAATTGCTGAAATAAAAGATAAAATTATTGCTAAGTCCAAACAATTAGGCGATTTTGCCAAAAAAATCGATATTCGTAGAAAAGAAAAATCTGATAAATTGTCCGTTGAAATTGTTGAAAAACTCAAAAATCTTGGGATAGAAAAAGCTCAATTCGAAGTTGCTTTCACTCAATCAATTGCCAACAATTTTGATGCTATTTTTGAACAACCTTGTGCAATTATTGACGAAAAATGCTATCAAACATTCTCTAATGGCATTTCTCAATGTGAGTTCCTGATTTCTACAAATCCGGGTTTCGATGTTCATCCGCTTAAGAATGTTGCCTCAGGTGGGGAAATTTCTCGTATTATGCTCGCAATCAAAAGCATTATTGCAAAAGCTGATAATATTCCGCTTCTTATTTTCGATGAAATCGATACCGGAATAAGCGGTAAAATTGCCCAAAAAGTTGCCCAAGAAATGAAAGAACTCTCTAAGCTTCATCAGATTATCGCTATCACTCATCTTCCACAGGTTGCTGCCGCTGGTGATAGAAATTTCATAGTTGAAAAAATTCCTCTGCTCGATGATACAGTAGTCCGTAGCAAAGCATTGAGTTCTGATGAGAAAGTTAAAGAAATTGCCAAAATGCTTAGCGGTGAGAAAATTAGTGAATATGCTATAAAAAACGCTAAAGAATTAATCAAATCGGTTGCCTATGAGTGATTTAAATACTTCAATGATGAGCCTTGATGAACTTCACGAATATCTTGCCGGGAAAGCAAGCCCTCTCGATATTAACAAGATTATCGCAGGCTATGAAATGAGCGAAGAAGCATTCAAAGATTCAACTTTCATCGATGGAACTCCATTTTTCTACCACCTTACTCGTGTTGCTCGGATAATCCTTACCGAACTTGATATTTTTGACGCTGATATTATTGTTGCCGCACTTCTTCACGATTATTCAATTATTTCTAACTATATTTCAAAAGAAATTCTTACATTTAATTTTGGTGCATATCTTACTTACCTTGTTGATTTGCTTTCGCTGGATACAGAGGAAGCCGCTTATATTTCTGAAAATTTTTCTTACGAAGCCAAAATCCCGTTCGATGATTATTTAATAATTAAATTAGCCGAAGAAGTTGATATTTTTCGCAATGGAATACACAATGTAGAACTAAATTTAGTCAGCCGTTTGTGTTTATTAAATGAAAAACTTCTGCCCTTAGCTCGCAGAAGTTCTTCGAAATCAGTTTTCTATTTATGCGAAGAATTAACGAATTTAAAAAAGAAAATCACTAATTAGAAACCTTTACAAGTATTCTTCCAACTTGCTGACCTTTTGCCATTAAATCTATTTCATTTGGTAGTTCTTCCAGTGTTACTTCCTTTACGTTAAAATTATATTCTTCCAAACGATATTCATTGAATATTTTATCCCAAATTTCTAATCTTCTTTTCATCGGTGTTTCTGCTGAGGCAATTCCTACCAGACGCACACCTCGTAATATAAATGGGAATACGTTGGTATTTAATATAGTCCCTTCGACCATACCACAGTTGCAAACAATTCCATATTCTAAAGTAGAACGTAAAATTGTTGCAAGACTATTACCACCAACGTTGTCTAAACTCGCAATCCATTGCTTTGTCAGCAACGGTTTCCCGCTTTTATCGCTAATTTCATCTCTATGTATTATTTCACTTGCTCCTAATTTTCGCAGATAATCTGAAAGATCTGTTTTCCCGGTTGAAGCAACTACTTGGTAACCCATTTTAGCAAGCATTGCTATAGCAAGTGTCCCTACTCCACCAGTAGCACCAGTTACCAATATTTTTCCACTCTCCGGAGTTATTCCGTGTTTCTGAAATTCAAATATTGCAGTTGCAGCAGTAAACCCAGCTGTGCCATAAATCATTGCTTCTTTTGCTGAAATATCTTTAGGTAATGGAACAATCCATTCCTCTGGCACCCTTATATATTCAGCAAAACCTCCCGAAGTGTTCATTCCTAAATCATAGCCTGTAACTACAACTCTATCACCAGCTTGAAACTTGTTTCCTTCAGTTTTGACAACAACCCCGGCAGCATCAATCCCCGGTGTATGTGGATAATTGCGCGTTATTCCTTTGTGTCCGTTTGCAGACAAAGTATCTTTATAATTCAAGGACGAGTATTCAACTTTTATTAAAGTGTCGTGCTTAGGTAAGTCCTCAATATCTCTTAACTCGATATTTTTTGCAACTTGTGTTTCATCAATATATCTGCTAACTAAAGCTTTGAATTTTGTGTCCATTATTAACCTCGAATAAATTTTAATCATTCCCTAAAACGAAAAAATCGCAAAATATTTGATTTTGCGATTTTTTTATTGTTTTTTATCTAATAGATATTAATCGTTGTCCGGCTTGACAATATCAAAATTGATACCTACAGGGCAATGGTCAGAAATTTGTTTTGCAATTTGCTCATCATATTTGTTGTAATGATTCTCGATAAATAAAGATTCTATGAAAACACGATTTTGAGCTGAACTCGATACAACAATGTGATCAATATTGTCCCATTTCTCATTTTTACAACTTCTCTCATTTTCTGTTAAAAATCTAATGTTTTTATTGCTAATCAGCGGAACTAATGCAGATTGTTTTCTTGTCGGATTATCATTGAAATCACCAACTACAATAATATCCTGTTCTTTTGAACTTGTGAGCATACTATCAATCCAGTTAGATAATATTTCAGCTTGCTTCATCCTCGTCTCTATGCTTTTCATTCTTTTTTCTTCTGTATCGTCAAATTTTGATGATGCTTTAAAATGCACTACCATCATTATCCAGTCAAAATTCCCTTTGCGTGCCTGAACTACAAGACCGGGTCTGTTTCTTGACGGGTCAATCGCAATTGGTGAATACTCATAAAAAGTGTCAATAGAGATTGTATTTTTATAAATAAAGCCTACATTTTGATTGCCACTTTTGTCCAAAACAAATCCTCTAAATTCTGGCAAATACTTTAAAATTCGTCCGAGTGCCTCATTGTTTTCAATTTCCTGCAATCCGATAATTTCAAAACCTGTTGAAGCAATTGCGTCAGCTACAAGTTTGTATTCTTCTTCAGTTCGGGGCTTGGTATCCCGAATACCATCACCGAGCCATTCAATATTGAAAGTCCCGATTTTGACTACGCTATCATCAGAAAAATTCTGTCTTGGATTAGATAGACAGGAGGATAAACTTATACTGAAAATCAGTATCGTCAAGAAAAAATGCAATGTTTTCTTCATTATGATATTCCAAAAATTGCTTTAACAATATGTCCGGCGATCTGTGGATTTTCCTTCAACCTGCGAGTTGAATATCCATACCAGTCTTCTCCAAAAGGCACGTATATTCTAACGTTGTGCCCAGCTTTCAGTAATTCATTTCTTCTATATTCCCTCACTCCAAGAAGCATTTGAAACTCATAGCGTGTTTTATCTATGGAATTCTTTTTAATGTAATCTTCAGCAAATTGTATCAGCGGTTCGTCGTGAGTTGCAATTGCTGGATAATAACCGTTCTCGAACATATAAACGAGCAATTCTTTATAGTTGTCTCTGATTTTTTCCTTCTCTTTGTATGCAATTGTTTCAGATTCCACATAAATACCTTTGCAAAGACGCACATTTGGCTTATACTCAGCTAAATTCTTCAAGTCTTCCATACTTCTTTTCATATATGCTTGGATAACAAATCCAAAATTGTCGAAACCTTCCTCACGCAGCATCTTGTATATTTTCAGCGTATTGGTTGTATAAGGTGAATTTTCCATATCAATTCGTACGAAAACCCCCTGTTCTTTGGCGATTTTTCCTAAATACTTGATGTTTTCATAACAAAAATCAAAATCTACATCTAATCCTAACGAAGTTGGTTTAATTGAAAGGTATGTAGGTAAATCGTGCTTTACAATTGCCTCCAGAACTTTGGTGCATTCCTCTCTTTCTTGTAATGCTTTTTCTTTGGAACTGACAAACTCACCCAATACATCAATAGTAGTCATTCCTCCCAATTGAGCGAATTCTTTTGTAACTCGGACCGCATCTTCAAGTGTTTCGCCGGCAATATATTTTTTTGCAAATACATAGACCAAAGACTTTGGTACTAATGGTAAAGTTTTAATAATTAATTCATTAATCATAGTTCCGACCGTAATTTAATTTTGAAATTGATGCTGCAAATTTAATAATTTTTGAATAATGAATGTATAATTATTTTCTTTTAATCAAAAAAATATTTTGAAATATTTAAAATATTTATTATTTATACTCGTTAAATTTAAAAAAATGGGAGGAGTTATCTATGACAGTAGATGGTGTAAAATATCCAGAACCAACTGTACCAGAGAAGCCACAGAATAATGTTCAGATGGAACTGCAAAAGCAAATGCTTAAAGAAGCTACTATGGGAGCTACAAGCATCCAAAACCAAATGCTTCAAATGCTTGTTTCGTCGCAGCAAACTACTCAAAATCCGCAACAAACTGCTCAAAAGCAGCTCGAAAAAGGCTATCTCGATATTAAAGTATAGTTGTTTCGTTTCTTAATTATTAATATTTTTGTGTCATCTATTAAATCAATTCAAACGATTTAGTAGATGACTTTTGTTTTTTTATTCCGAGCTAATTATGAAAAAAATAGTATTTCTTTTCATTCTGTTTTTACTTGTTACTAATGAAGCTGATTCATATCTCAACATTCATTCAAAAAAATTATTGAGCGCCTACCACGAACGTCAGCTTTCAACTCCGGTGCTGTCCAACACTTTGCTTATTCGATACAAACAAGATTACTTCAATTCGAAAAATAAATCCAACTCAAGCAATAATAAATACTATAAAATATTAACTTCTGTTTTGCCTTTTAATGCTAAAATTACAAATAGAAAACATAATTTCTCTCCTGATAAGGTTGCAGAAATTGAACGCTCGGAAGAACCATTACTAAGAACATTTGTCGTCGAGTTCAATTCGCAGGAACATCCGCTTGATTTTGCTGAAAAAATCAAAAAAATTGACCCGCGTATTGAAATTGCAGAACCTTACTATGTCTATCAAACTTTGTCCACTCCAAACGACCCAAGATTTAACGAACAATATTTGTTTGCCAAAATTAAAGCAATTGATGCTTATAATATTTCCACTGGTTCACCTGATGTTGTTATTGCAATTAGTGATAATGGCATTTCACAAAATCATCCTGATCTGATTGATAATATTGCTATTAATGCTTCTGAGGTGCCAGACGATGGAATTGATAATGATGGTAATGGATATATTGATGATTACATTGGATGCAATTTAGCGTGGATGGATGATGGCACTCAACCTGGAAACACTTACCATATCGATTCTCACGGTACAGAAGTTGCTGGGATTGCTTCGGCAACAACTAACAATGGAATTGGAATTGCTGGTGTGGGATATAATTGCAAATTTTTCCCTATCAAATGTTCACCAAATAATAGCTTTGATGGTATTATCTATGGCTATCAGTCTATTATTTACGCTGCAATTCGAGGTTTCAAAGTAATTAATTGTAGCTGGGGTGGAGTAAAACCCTTCTCTGTTATTGAACAATCTATTATTGATTATGCTATTGCCAACGACTTGGCAATTGTTGCCGCTGCTGGAAATATTCGTTCGGGTATTTCTCAATACGAGGATTTCTATCCCGGCGCTTATCGTGGTGTTTTGTCTGTTGGTGAAGTTGACCAAAATGATAATGTTACTTATTTTACCACGTCTCTGTCAGCCGGTGTTAGATTTATGGCACCCGGTAAAGGCAATCTAACTACATCTGGTAATAGCTATGTTTTTGTATCCAATGGAACATCTTATTCATCTCCTGTTGTTGCTGGTGCTTTGGGTGTTGTTCGTGTTCGGTTCCCTGAATTATCGGCTCGTCAAGCTGCCGAGTGGCTTCGCATTAATGGTGATGATATTACAGATATTAACTTCACTAATAGCAAACTTATTCCAAATAGAATAAACCTGTTTAATGCACTTGCTCGCAATCCTTTTTCTTACTGTGCCCTTACTGTTGAAGACTTCTATTTTATGAATTCCAACAACGAAATTGTTGATAGATTTTCTGCCAACGACACTCTTCGATTGGTTCTCAAGCTAAAAAATCATTTAGGTCCTGCCGATAGTGTTTATTTCAATTTATCATTAGGCTATGCATTGCAGGAAAATATTGAGTTTATCAATTCTAATGTTTTCATTCCTAAAATATATGAAAATGAAGAATTGACAATTGACAGCTTTAAGTTTATAATAAATTCTAATTTTAAACAATTAATTATCTTACGCCTTGATATTAGAACGCAAGATGAAAAATATAGAGATTTTGCAAAAATCCCGTTCTATTTTGGGAAAGAAGTTACTACATTGTCGAATAATGTTCTCTGCTTCTCAGTAGGTGATCTGGGAACATTTGGCTATGATAATGATAGAAAAAACGGGGTTGGATTTGAATCATTCTCGCTTGGCAATCATCTCTTTCGTGGTGGATTAATGGCAATTGGAAATTCTGCCTATGCTTTTAGTTCTATTTATGGTCAAGATTTTTCAGGGAACGATTTTACTTCTGTTAAGAAATTTATTAATCCATCTAATGTTGGAATAATAGAAGCAAAAAGAACTATATCTACTGTTTTTAATGAAGTATTGGGAATACAGATTACTTCTGAATTCCTCTTTCCAAATCAAAATCAACCAGTTGTTAAAAATAAATTAACTCTTAAGAATGTTGGAAATATTGCTATATCACAACCTGCAATAGGTTATATCTTCGATTGGGATATTGATCAGAAAGCATCAAAGAACTATGTTGAGTACTTTCCCGATGCCATCCCTCCGAAATATTTAGATAAATCAAATATTTCTGCCGAAATTGCCTATTCCGTTGATAAAAAAACTTACGTTGGTGCTGTTGCTTTTTCTGAGAACCCAAGCACAACTGCCCAGTCTGCCGGATTAAATATGGATGATGTCTATAATCAAGGCGGGCTTAGTCAGTCCCGGCAAGTGCAATTGCTTTCTTCCGGTAATAGTATTCAGACTTCATTGCTTACTGACATCGGTTTTGTTGTTGGGATGAACTTCAATAACACACTGCTTCCGGGTGAACATACTTATTGTTACGTTTGCATTGCAACGGATTCCTCGCGTGAAAGTTTGGCTACTCTGCTTAAAACTTGCGTTGATTCAACATATAATTCAATTGCTGAATTTGATTCATTAAGTGATTTTGATTTGTTTCCAAATCCGGCTTCTCATTTCTTTAAAATATCGAACCCAAAATCTCTTGTTTTCAATCTTAAAATTTATAATTATATTGGTAATCTCGTTTTTGAAAAATCAAATGTTAGCAATAATTCGTTCTTTGATATTTCAAAATTTCAGAACGGTATTTATTTTGTTCACATTTCTTTTGAAAATAATATTTATGTTAAACAGTTAATAATTTCAAAGTGATAATTTTTACTCATAATATATAAGGATTTCATAATGAAAAAATTCAATTTTTTTGTTTTTCTATCGGCATTGCTATTTATTTCTGCTTATGCAAATGCTCAGAACTTTGGATTGTTCTCTCCACCTAACAATGTTAAGTGTGCTCCACCGAATATCCATCTCGCTTGGAATGCTGCTCCCGGCTTTAATTTTTATCGCCTTGTTGTTGCCACAGACACTAATTTAACCAATGTTGTCTTTACCAAAGATAGCATTACAATTCTCTACGATGACGTTGAAAATTTAAACTACTCAACCAAATACTATTGGCGAGTTACTGCTTGGCGATCAATTGATGATTCAATCCGTGTTTCGGAAATCTGGAATTTCACCACCCTTGCCCATCCTGTAACGACTTTGTTTCCAATCGATAGCTCATTTTGCGTAACAAAATCGACAAAGTTCGTTTGGAACAAAGATCCTTATGCTATTAAATATGTTTTACAAATTTCACGTGTCCCTACCTTTGTCGGACCTACTGTAACATTTGATACAATTGCAATTGATACAACTAAGTTTATTACAAATTTGCTTCCAAACACTCGCTATTGGTGGCGTGTTCGCGCTCTATACGGAGATTGTGATGGCTATTGGTCTGCTTCAAAGACTTTTAGGACCGTTCCTTCTCCAATGGTTCTATTAAAACCTGTAAATGCTGCTTTTGGTGTTGATATTTTACCCAATGCTGCTCAATTTAATGTGGATTTTGCTTGGGCAAACGTTGCTGATGCAGATTTTTATCATATTCAGATTACTGATTATATCCAGTCTGATTCTTTGCTATACGAAACTACCGTTAGTAATTCTACTGCTACAATCCAATTGCCCAATTTTAACTACAATAAAACTTATTACTGGCGAGTTCGTGCTCACATTGTAAATGATAGTTTAAATTGCTTTACAGAATTTTCCAACTGGAATAATTTCAAAACACCTTATGCAGCACCTGCTTTGCATACTCCTGCCAACAATGCAACTTGTGTAGATTTCGAACAACCTCTGATTTGGAAAAAAGTACCCGGTGCTTCTTCATACGAAGTAATTGTATCAAGTCAAATTGATTTTGCTGATACTTTGCACTTCGAAACAAATATTTCAGACACTCTTATTGCTTTCCCGTTTGATAGGGAACTATCTGTTTACTACTGGAAAGTTCGAGCAATAGACAATAATAATAATGGTTACTGGTCTGCTCCATTAGCCTTTACTACAAAGTTATTCCCGCCTGATTTCGAATATCCGGTTGATAAAAAAGGTGGCTATCCGCTTACTGTTCATTATGTTTGGAAAAGCAAAGGTACTGGAGCAAAATATAGCTTACAAGTATCCGATAAAGTTGATTTCTCTAATTTAATTGTTGATGTTGATAACCTGACCGAAAGAACTTTCACAGTTTACCACACCGAACATTTCAAATATTACTATTGGCGAGTCCGTGCGGAACTTAACGGCTGCTCAAGCGATTGGTCCAAACCATTTATATTTAGAACAAAACTTCCAGCGCCTGTTCTGCTAACTCCCGAGAATAGTGTTACCAATGTTAATCATACTCCTAATTTTACCTGGACACCTGTTTCAGGTGCAAGTGGCTATGAATTTATGCTCGACACAAAAAGCAATTTCTCAACTGCAATTACACGTACTAATATTCCAACTAATGAATTGCGTCTTGTTCAAACTTTAAATGAAAACACAACCTATTATTGGAAAGTAAGAGCTGTCAACGAAGAAGGAGCAAGCGACTGGTCTACTGTATTTACTTTCACAACCGGATTTTTCCTGCCAGAAACTCCTGTTATTATTTCTCCAGCAAATGAATCCAAGAAACACCCGATAAATGGATTGAAACTCGTTTGGCATTCTGCTTTCAGAGCTCAAACCTATCAGCTTCAAGTTACTAAACTACCTGATTTCACTCAACAACTTGTTGTTAATGTTACTGATTTAATTGATACAACATATATTTTAAATAATTTAGAGAACTATACAGTATATCTGTTTAGAGTTAGAGCTGTAAATCAGGGTGGTCCATCTGATTGGTCTGTTCCTTTTGCTTTCAGAACAATCAATTTGCCCCCGACTACTCCTCCTGATTTAACCATTCCGGCAAATGGTGCATTTAACCAACCTTTAGGTCTGAGAATTAGTTGGTTGCCTGTTCAGCGCGCCGAAGGATACCACGTTCAGGTTGCTACTGATGAAGCATTCCAAAACCTATTCCTTAATGAACCAGAAGTATATCTTACTTACTTCAATCTCTTAAATTTGTCTCCCAAAACTAAATACTATTGGAGAGTTAAAGCTTGGAACGAGGCAGGTGAAGGAGGTTGGTCAGAACCATATAATTTCACAACTATGGATTTAACATCTGTTTCAGATAATCTTTTGAATAAATATAATATGATTGTTTATCCAAATCCTGCAAACAATCAGCTTCAGTTTTCATTTGATTATTCAAAAGATGCTTATGCTAATATTTCTATATTTAATTTGAATGGAATTAAAGTTCTATCAAAAGATAATAATTTTGTTCAAACGGGTACAAACATTGTCAAATTTGACGTAAGCAGTTTACCAAACGGAATGTATTTATGGCAATTGTCCATCGATGGAGAAATTCTATCCGGATATCTTACCATAGCGAGATAATAGTAGCACCAAATAAACAAATGGGCTGATAAATTTTATCAGCCCATTTGTTTTTTGTTTGTGCCCGGAACAGGACTTGAACCTGCACGAGATTACTCTCACTACACCCTGAATGTAGCGCGTCTGCCAATTTCGCCATCCGGGCTACTCCAGCGGTGAGGGTGGGATTCGAACCCACGGTACCCTTGCGGGTACAACGGTTTTCGAGACCGCCCGATTCAACCACTCTCGCACCTCACCATTTAGAACTACAAATTTAGTGATATTTTGCCTTTTTGCCAAAAAATTTATTATTGATGTGTTTATTATATATAAGTCTCATTTTTAATTATCAGATTTATTTAATATTTAT
Organism: Eximiradius proteiniborus; assembly: GCF_058546985.1. Classification (NCBI taxonomy): domain Bacteria; kingdom Pseudomonadati; phylum Bacteroidota; class Eximiradiia; order Eximiradiales; family Eximiradiaceae; genus Eximiradius; species Eximiradius proteiniborus. Next base: position 122,055 of record NZ_CM178592.1, read on the forward strand.
CAATAAAAATCTTTATTTTTGCATTTATTTTTAACTTAAATAACTAATGGCTAAAAAAAAGAAAATATTATCAGATGAAGAATTATTAGCTCTGTTAGCTGAAAATCCTGATATAGAAAAGCCGAATGAGCCTCAGCCTAATATTGATTCTCCTCAAAAAAATAAAAAAGAATCAAAGAAAAAATCAAACAAAGTATCGAAAAAAAATACTACATCAATTTTACTTGATAAGCCTTCTCCTATTGAAGACAAATCAAAAAAAGTTTCTAAACAACTCAAGAAACACAAAATTGATGCTTTTACTATTTATAGATTACCTAAAAGCAAATCTGTAACGAATCTCCAAAAAAATAACCAAACCTTTCTCAAATTTGTTCAGAAAGTTGAGCACTTTCTCATCAATGATATGTTGATAGATGGTGCATCAAAAATTGTTCTGGCTGTCAGCGGTGGGGTCGATTCAATGACTCTTCTTGATGTTATGGCTATTCTTGCTGAAAAATATCAATTCAAACTTGCTGTGGCACATTTTAATCATAATTTGCGTGGTGCAGACTCAAATAAAGACTTAGATTTTGTTAAAAACGAAGCAAAAAACTACGGTATCCCATTCTATTTTGCTAGCGGAAAAGTTAAAAAATATGCTGAAAAAAATAGTACTAGTATAGAAACTGCCGCTCGCGTTTTGCGATACAATTTTTTTGAAAGGGTTTCCCGTAATTTTAATGCTGACTTCGTTGCAACTGCACACACTGCTAACGATTCTGTCGAGACCTTTTTTATCAATCTTTTCAGAGGTTCCGGACTTACTGGACTTTGTGGTATTCCGTTTCGAAGGCAACTTATCAAAGATGTGCTTCTAATCAGACCCTTAATTGATTTCAAAAAAAACGAACTTATTGAATATGCTAATATTAGAAACATAAAATGGCGCGAAGATAACTCAAACTCTTTGCTTGAATATACCCGCAATAAAGTGAGACTTGACTTGATTCCTAAACTGGAAAACGATTTTAATCCTTCGATTATAGACGTTATTAATCGTACTACAAGATTAATACAATCTGCTGACAGAATTATTCATAATTACGTTAAAAAACATTTGCAAGATATTATTGAAAATGTTTCACCTGATAGTTTCTGCTTCAATATTCCAATTCTCTCCACTTTCGATAAGTTTGTTCAGGGCGAAATGATACAAACTGCTTTTCTAAAGTACTTCCGTCTATCTCCGCCCTCACTTGCAAAAATTGATAGAATTCTTGACCTGATTGATTCCGAGACTGGTGCATTTTTCGAAATTACTAAATCTATTACTGTTGCAAAGGATAGAAATCATCTCGTATTCTTCAGAAATTTCGATAAAAAGGAAATTAATTTAATTATCAACAAAATCGGAACTTATACTATTAATGGTTATAAAATTAACTTGCAAGAAGTTAATAAGCGGCAAGTAAAGCTTTCAAACTCTCCTAACGAAGAATATTTAGATTTCGACTTAGTTCCTTCTTTGCTCTATATAAGAAACTGGAAAGATGGCGATAGCTTCCAGCCTTTAGGAATGCAAGGAACCGTTAAAATCTCCGATTTCCTTACTAATCAAAAAATTTCTTTTTTAGAGCGTTCAAAAATTTTAGTTTTGTGTTCTAAAAATGATATAATTTGGGTTATTGGCAAAAGAATTAGTGAAAAATATAAGATAAAAGAAGATACAAAGAGATTTTTAAAAATTGAATTAAATAATATGTGAGCCTGATATGTTAGTACTCAAAAATGAAGTTGTTTTGAATGATAAAAAATTCAAAATTCTTATTTATCCTGAACAAATTCAGGAAGCAGTCGATAAAATTGCAAAACAAATCAATCACGATTATAAAGATAAAAAGCCTGTTTTCATAGTTACCTTGAAAGGTGCAATTATTTTTGCTGTCGATTTGCTTAAAAAAATTCAGATTGATTGCGAAATTGAAACAATCAGGGCAAAGAGTTACGGCTCCGGTATGGTTTCAGGCGGAAGTGTGCTTATCTCTCAAATGACTGGCAATATTTCTGGCAAAGATGTGATTATTGTTGAAGATATTGTTGATACCGGGCTTACTATTTTTCAATTAAGAAGAGAACTTGAGTTATACAAACCTAATTCCATTCGTGTTGCTACTTTTCTTCTGAAACCCTCGATGATTAGCAATCCGGTTGAAATTGATTATGTCGGAATTGAGATCCCGCCCGACTTTGTTGTCGGCTACGGTTTGGATTATGCTGAACTTGGAAGAAATCTCCCAGCTGTTTATGTGCTTAAAGAATAATGCCGAATATTGCATTACTAATAGAGTATGATGGCACAAACTATTCTGGATGGCAGTTCCAGCCAAATTCTATTTCAATTCAGGAATCTATAGAAAAAGCATTGCTTTATCTTTATAAAACAAAAGTTTCTGTTATCTCTGCTGGAAGAACCGATGCAGGAGTTCATTCCTGTGGTCAGGTGGCTAATTTCAAAGTTGAAAATAATCCTATTCCTATCGACAAAATTCCAAAAGCTGTCAATTCTTTACTTAATCCCGATATTAGAATAATTAATGCAAATTATGTTTCAGATGATTTTAATGCCCGCTATTCAGCAATTGCACGTGAATACATTTATAAGCTTTCAACAAAATACTCAGTTTTTGAGAGAAACAACTGGCATTATATTCCATTCAAAATAGACATTGATAAACTTTTTGAAATTGCGACTGTTTTTATTGGTTCTCATAATTTTACCTCATTTTCAAAGAATAATCCTGATACTAAATCATATGTCTGTAATGTAGAACATTCATTTTGGGAAAAAGTTGATGAACATCATTACTATTTTACAATTAAGGCAAATAGATTTGTCTATGGTATGGTTCGTACAATTATTGGGACAATGATAGACTACGCTCGTGGTTATAAATCGAAAGAAATTATTGTTTCAGCTTTAAATAATTTATCTCGAAATAATATTTCTGCTCTTGCACCTGCTTCTGGATTATATCTTTATAAAATTTACTATCCAAATGAGATATTTTCAACAACAGGAAGTGAATAAATAATGAATATTATTAAAATAGGTGGTATTCTCCTGAGTGAATATAGTAATTACTGTAAATTCAAGAATTTTATCGAACAAACTTCAAAACCTAACTTTATTGTTATTTCAGCTATTGGGAAAACTACTCGTCTTCTTCAAAAAGCCTCTTATTTGGCTTTCGAAAATAATTATGATAATGCAAAAGAAATTATCGATTCAATCAGAAATCTGCACATTTCACTTGCAAACAGTTTATTCGGCAAAGAAAATGATGTAAATATTCAATTAAATAATGTATTTCTAGAAATTGATAATCTTATCAAAGGTATTTCTATTACAAAAGAATTGAATCATAAAATTATAGATAAAATTATTTCAAAAGGCGAAGTGCTGAGCTCTATAATTGTATTTCACTACTTGAAAAGCAATAATTTCCCTGTTTCTTTGCTCAATGCAAATGATTATATCATTACAGATAATAATTTTGGTTCTGCAAATCCAATTTTTGATGAAACTAAAAAAAGATTAGAAAGCATCGAAATTCAAAATAAAATCTATCTTATTGCTGGATTTTACGGTTCCACACTTAATCGTGAGATTACAACAATGGGATACGAAAGTTCAAATTTAACTGCAGCATTATTGGCTTCTGTCTTTGATGTTAATTCTGTTACTATAATTACTGATGTCGATTGTATTTACTCTGCAGATCCAAAAATCATCAAAAATCCAATCCCGGTGGAAAAAATTAGCAGCCGAACTGCTCAACTTCTCTCAAAATTCGGTCTCAAATTAATTCATCGCCAAATGATTGAAGTTATTGAAAATAAAGATATATTATTAAAATATACTTCGCTTAATCGTTCTCTATCTACGATAATTGCCCCTGGATTTGTTGATGTAAGCATTCCGATTATTTGTTATAACGACAGCATTGAAAACGACTCTGATCTTCTATTGTTAAATCGCTCGAAACCAACATCTTATGTCGCTATTGCCAATGTGAATAATGTGTTATTAGTGAATATAATAGAATTTCTTAATTCGAAAAATCTTACATTTGCAATTAACTATTCAAGCGAGAATAATTTTTTGGTGTTATATTTCAACGAGCAACTGACTAATGAAATATTGCAACAATTTCACGAAATAATTGTATGCTAATAAAAAAAAGAGAGTGCCAAATGACTTGACACTCTCCATACTTTCAGTAATTCTAACTAAAAGAACAAGTAAAAAACTAACAAAAACCTTAAACTATTAACTGCTTCAGAATCTTCCACTTTTTTGTTTGCTGGAGAAATCTTTTTCCCATAGTAAGCAGATGTCCATTCAGTTTCAAATCCAATTTTTGTTTTGTTGTAATTATAAGCAATTCTTGGGAAAACTTTGATGATTTTTTCTATGTCAAGACCACGACCGTAAACGCTTCCCGAAGGAGCAATGTCATCAGCTGCGCCCAAATTCTGTAAATATCCACCAACAATACCATATTCCCACTCATCTTTATACATTAGTTCCATCCATCCAGCAAAAGATGAAATAGGAGTAAATTCATATTTATGATTTACATTATCAATCGATTTTATTCCATATCCGCCAATTGTAAGAAAATCAGGATTATTTTGGAAATAATTGCCTTGTGCCTTTATCTGGAATTTATCGATTTTTACTTTTATATTGGCACTTGCTGAAAATGTTGTTGCCTTGTCTTCATTTTTATATCTGTCAGTTCCCATTGTGTAATATGTAAATGGACGGAATGTTTTTGCCGAAGCAGCCAGTCCTGCATAAAATTGAGGTGTAGAGTAATTAATACCAAAACTTGCCTCTGGAACTCCTGAATTTCTTACATATTTGCTTGAATATCCATCAGGTCCATCGATTGTAAAATCACGCTGTGTATTTATAGCAGCGAATAAATTAATATTATCAAACTTCTGCATTAATTTTATCTGTGGAGAACGATTAAATGGAATTAATGGAATGCCAGTATTGAAATTTAATACATCTGGAAAATTCTCTGTTGCAAACAATGGATGCCAGGATTGACCTGCACGTATAGTTGTGTTATCAAAAATCAAATCAACATAAGCGTGTCGAAGTCTTAATGAATTAATATCTGCATCAGTTGTCCCTAAAAATTCTGTTTCTATATATCCCGAAGTTTTTCCTCCAAAAATACCAGGTCCATCAATTTTAGCTCCCAGTCTTGTTTGAATAGAAAGTATGTGGAAATTGCCAACTTCATTCAAATCTTCACCGTTTTTGTCTAAATTCTTGCTGCTGGGCCATAAAGTAATGTGATCCTCTCTAATTGAAACCATATTTCGTGTGTTATAAAATGCATCAGTTTTAATAAATCCCATAAATTTAATACTGAAAGCATCGCTTTGAGCAAACAAACCAAAATTTGCAATTAATAATGTTGCAATTGTTGCAATTAAAATTTTAGAAAGTTTCATAGGAACCCCATTTATGAAAAAAAACAATTACATAGCACTAATAAAGAATTAATACTCTATTTATTATTTTATGAGTAAAAATTAATTCAATTTTAATTTTACTTTACTTGATAGATTGCAAAAAATGGATAAAAAATAAGGCCAAGCTTACCTGAACACTCTAAGATTTTGCCTACCGTTGCTTCCTTCCGGACCTGGCGGGGTTTGGCAACTCTTAGCTGTTAGGGGCTTGACCCGATAAATTTCTTTAAGAACTACAAAATTAACAAAATTATTGATAAATACAAAATTTTTTGAAAAAACTTGAATTTTAGTTAATTTAATATTCTTTATTAAATCACTTGGTGTAATTATGAATTGGTGCAAAAGAAATATTAAATGTGGAGAAATATCTGGCTCTCACCTAAATAATGAAGTTGTCATTAACGGTTGGATCGATACTGTTAGAAATATGGGAGGAATGATATTTTTCGATGTTCGTGATAGATACGGATTAGTTCAGGCTGTAATCGAACCGGAAAACAATCCGGAACTTGCCGAACGAGCAAAAGAACTTCGTTCAGAATATGTTATTTGGCTTAAAGGAGTTGTCAGAAAACGGGAAAATCCAAACCCAAATATTCCAACCGGTTTGTTCGAAATCCTTACAAATAATTTTGGTATAATTAATAAATCAGAAGTGCCTCCTTTTGAAATTAAAAACAATATCGGAACTAACGAAGAAATAAAACTTCGTTATCGTTATCTTGATCTGCGTCGTCCAATTATGCAGAACTATTTTATAGTCCGTAATAAATTATATCATATCACTCACAATTACTTTTTCGAAAATGATTTCATTGAAGTGGAAACTCCTGTTTTGATGAAATCTACTCCGGAAGGTGCTCGGGATTTTCTTGTTCCCAGCCGAATAAACAAAGGTAAATTCTATGCTTTGCCTCAGTCTCCTCAAATTTATAAACAAATCTTGATGATTTCGGGCTTCGATAGATATATGCAAATTGTTAAATGCTTCCGGGATGAAGACCTTCGCTCAGACCGCCAACCTGAATTCACTCAAATAGACGTTGAAATGTCTTTCGTTGATAGAGATGATGTTCTGTCTCTTATCGAAAAATATATAGCTCGGGTGTGGAAAGAAGTCTTAAACATCGAAATTACCACACCTTTTATTAAAATGAGTTACGACGAAGCTATGACACGTTTCGGTAGCGACAAGCCAGACCTTCGATTCGGTATGGAAATAAAAGAGTTATCTGATGTTGTGATGAATTCTGAATTCAAAGTTTTTGCCGAAACTCTTCAAAACGGTGGCAAGATTTATGCTATCAATGCAAAGAATTGCTCAGACTTTTCTCGAAAACAAATTGATGAACTTACTGAGTTTGCTAAAAAATATGGTGCAAAAGGTCTTGCTTACATTAAATTTTTGCAAAATGGTGAAATTAATTCTCCAATTGCCAAGTTCTTATCAGAAAACGAAATAAACTCCATTAAGTCAGTTCTAGATGCAGAAGAAGGCGACTTATTACTTATTTCCTCCGACAAAAAATATAAAGCATTAACAATTTTGGGTGCTTTGCGATTAGAAATTGCTCGTAGAACAGGAATTTTGGATTCTGTAAAGGATAATTTCAGTTTCCATTGGGTTGTTGATTTTCCATTGCTTGAATTTGATGAGGAGGCTAATCGTTACATTGCTATACACCATCCGTTTACTTCACCAATGGACGAAGATATTCCGCTTTTAGATGTTTCCCCTGATAAAGTACGTGCTAAAGCGTATGATTTAGTTATTAATGGTTCAGAAGTCGGGGGTGGTAGCATTCGTATTCACGATGGAGAAATACAGAAAAAAATGTTTGAACTAATTGGACTGGACGAGCAATCTGCCGAAAATAAATTCGGATTTTTACTTAGAGCTCTCAAGTTTGGTGCTCCTCCTCACGGAGGCATAGCCCTCGGATTGGATAGATTAGTGATGATATTGACCGGTACAGACAATATCCGTGATGTTATTGCTTTCCCCAAAACAACTACCGGCCTGTCTCTTATGGATGGTGCCCCATCCGAAGTGGACCAATCTCAGCTCGATGAATTAGGTATTTCACTAAAATTATAAAGAAAAAAAGGTTGTCCTCTGGACAACCTTTTTTTAATAAATGACAAACAATTAATTTTCAGATGTGATTTCTATTAATCTTTCATTTACATTTTCAAAATCAGCTTTAATTAGTATTCTATAATTAACAAACTTTACTATTTCAAAAGAATTTTCTGCCCATTCGACAAGCTTTATTGAGTCCGCTGAATATAAACATTCTTCAAACCCAATTTCTAATAGTTCCTTCTTTTCTTTCACTCTGTATAAGTCAATGTGAAAAATCGCAATCTCTTCGCCATTGAGCATTCCATTATATTGATTGATTATTGTAAACGTAGGACTTGTAACAATTTCTTCAACATTGAAATACTTACAAATGCCTTTAATAAACTCGGTTTTTCCTACTCCAATGTCGCCATAAAAGAGAACTACATCGCCCTTTTTTAATTTCTCTGCGAAGCTTTTGCCAAGCTCAATTGTTTCTGCTTCACTCTTTGTTGTATATGTTTGTGTTTCCATTCCTCAAATATACAAATAAAGCATAAAATTGCAAACAGATTATCTCTGCTCTAATTCAATTATTGGAACTATCATTTCTTCAAGTGAAATTCCACCGTGCTGCAAACTATCTTTGTATCTGTTCAAATACTGATGATAATCAGTTGGATAAACGAAATAGTAGTCTTCTTTGGCAATAATATTGTTTACAGAAATACCTAATGATGGAATTTTATATTTAGTCAAATCAGGAATTTGCATAGCGTGCCGTTTATCTGCCTTAACGTTTTTCCCAAATTTATATCTCAAATTAGTTGAAGTATCTCTATCGCCCAATACCTTTACTCCTCGCATACAGCGTATCGATCCATGGTCAGTTGTTATTATTATCTTAATATCTTTTCTTTCTGATAATGATTTTAATATCCCGAATAAACTTGAATGCCTGAACCACGAACTTGTCAGGCTTCTATATGCAGCTTCGTCTGGGGCAATCTCTTTCAGAATAGCATAATCCGAACGACTATGAGCAATCATATCCACTGCATTTATTACAACTGCTGTTATGCTGTTATCAACATAATCATTTATTTCGCGTTCGATTTTTCTACCAAAATCTGTATCGAAAATTTTAATAAAACCAACCTTTCCATTCGTTTTAATCCGTCTTCGTTCAAGCCAGGTTTCGAGTAATTCTTTTTCATACGCGTTTTGCTTGTGGTCTTCTGTGTTCGAATCAACATTCCACCATTGTGGAAAATATTTTTTTATATCAATAGGGTATAGCCCTGCAAATATTGAATTTCGAGCATAGGGAGTGGCTGTCGGAAGAATTGAAGAATAATAATTTGTTTTGAATGTATAATATGGTTGAAGTAGCTCTTTCATCATCAACCATTGGTCTAATCTCATACAATCAACTACAAAATAAAATACTTTTTTGCCTTCCCGAAGATGTGGAAGCACATAATAATCCGACACGTGTGGCGATAATACTGGATAATCATCATTTCGTTTGTCGTCAGGGTGATTGATCCAATCAATATAATTATTCTCGACAAATTTTGAAAATTCCGTATTACATTCACGCCACTTGTCTTGTAAAGTTTGAATTAATCCCTCTTCGTTATGTCTATCGAGTTCTATTGACCAGTTTACCAACTGAATATATATATCTCTCCAATCGCCCCAATTTAGCGGTTCGAGCATCTTCATCGAAAGTTGCGCAAATCCCGAAAGGTAGTCCTGTGTGAATTTTTCTTTTTCAATGCGTTCTCCTTCGATGAATTTTTTGCAGGCAAGTAATATTTGTGTAGGATTTACAGGCTTTGTAAGATAATCGTCTATCTTTTTTCCAATTGCCTCTTCCATTACGCTTTCTGCTTCATTCTTAGTAACCATTACAATTGGAGTTGTAGAGTCAATTTCTTTTATCCGTGATAACGTTTCAAGTCCACTTATCCCCACCATCATTTCGTCCAAAAAAATCAAATCATAATGCGTTCGGCGAACCATTTCTATTGCATCCTCGCCGTTTGTTGCCGTCTCTGTTTCAAAACCACGTTGATTTAGTAAAATAATATGTGGTTTCAACAACTCGATCTCATCGTCAATCCACAGGATTTTCCCTTTTTTCATTTAATTTTTCCTTAAAATAAATTGAACAGTGGTCTTGAACTGCTACATATTACTCCTTTGTTTCTTTCCAATTGACGAGTAAGTTACAAAATTAATTTTTGTCTTGTATGATTTTGATGATTAGCTAAAACTAATTTTAAAGAAAAATCCTGATAATATTAGTTGGTTTATTGCTGGAATTTACTAATACAACTTGTTTAGCATAAAAATTAGGGGTAGATACCTTCGTAATTTCCTTTGTTTCTATTGCTTCGATTGTTTTTGTATCAAAAATATCCGCATCTTCACTACTAAAAATATCTTCGTCTGTTTTCCCTTTAATTTGCTCCTTAGGAATACTAAATTTTTGCACAAAAGAATTGTTTACATATTCATATTTTCTTGATGGAAGCGATAAAATTGCTATCGGTGCAGGAATATTATCTAAAAATGTGCTAAGCGACCTGATCAACGATTGATATTCTGTATTCTTATTCATTAGCCATTTTTGATTGTTTTCTAATTCCACAAGTCTTGCTTCGGATTGCTTTGCAATTTGAGAATAATATTTTAGAGCCTTCGAGAGCTTTTCAATTTCATCTTTTGGTGTATTTGCAGAAAAAATTGGAAGATCATCTTTGATTATTGTAATTGTTCCAATCACTTCTTTTCTGTGGTTAAAATTCGGAAAAATTGTGAATACAACTTGTTGATCATTGCTTTTTACTGCAAATTTTACAGGCTTTTTCAATGATATGCATCTTGCATTTTGCTCAATTCTATACTTTATTTCATCAACGCTTTCATTTATAAAAATTTCATTATATAATCTTCCTTCAATTGGTGCTGTTTTGAGTAAATTAATATTACTGCTGAAAAAAAATCTCTTTGCAGAATTGTTCATAAACTCAATTTCATTCTTCATATTAAGAATGAAAACGCCTTCTTCGATTATATTAAGTGTGTCCCGCACAACTTTTCTCATTTCGTTTATTTCTTCGATATGCTTATCCTGTGCGGATTTAATAATTTGATTTGTTGGGATTACTTTAAAAAATGATTTGAAATTCTTGCCTAATCGTTTTATTTTCCAAGTTAATAAAAAGATTTCTCCGCTTTCCTTTTCGCCGACAATTCGTATTACTTTTTCTTCAAGTGTTCCTTCAACAAATTTGTTAATCAATTCTTCAATAGAATCTCCTTGTTCAGTACTATTGGGAAGTTCTTTGCTCGTTGCTTTGGTGTTGTGGGTTATTTTATAAATTACTTTCAAAAGATTTTCACCGCGTTCAAAATCGTCGATAGCTTCTTCAAATATTAAATCAATTGCACCTTCTGCATTAATTATTCTCATATCTCCGCGAGTTTCAACAACTGCCATCTCTGCATTTTGCAAGACCTCATTGCATTTATCTTCTAAAATCAGGATTTTTCTTTTAAGTTCAGCTATTTCATCTTTATATTTTTGTTCTCGGTCGTGTTGCATTGTTAATCATTATTATTTTGTTCAATATATTCTTTATATGTTTTTTCAATTTTTGTAAGCTTCCTGTCTATTGAAAACATATACATACCAATTCCGAAAATAATAATTAGCACTATAGTAAGCACAATGAATATCGAATTATCGTGAAAAAATTGTTCCATATTATTCCTCCACACTTTTCTTTATTATGTTTGTCCTATAATTCACATTTAGCATCCAGAAGAAAATCAGAGTAAAACCAATTACGCACAATGAAAACGAAAACATTAATGATGAATCAAGCATTCCTTTTTGTGTGCTTAATATTGGTCCGCTCATCCCTCCGCCTTGCGAACCTGGATGAAGCCCTGCTGTTATCCTTGGTAGTACAAATACAAGGAAAGGTACTGTAACAAAAGCTATTATTGAATATACAGCCGATGCTTTCGCCCGAATATCCTCTCGTTCAATGCTGCCGCGCAATGCAAAATATGCGAAATATATCAATAATAGTATAAAAATCGATGTTTCTCTCGGGTCCCAATTCCAAAAGCTTCCCCAATTGAATTTTGCCCAAACCGAACCCGAAACAGTAGCAAGAATAGCAAAAAGCGTCCCTAACGAAGCAGATGTTGCCGCCATCACATCATCATTTATTTCTTTCCTTCTTAAATACTTCGCCGCAAAAAACATTGAAATAAAATATGCCAATACTGCTATCCAAGCCATTGGAACGTGAAAGTTCAAAATTTTTATCCTATCATCTAATGATAAAACATACGGATAACTAATCCACGGCTTTGACTGAACGATTTCCTTCAACAACAATCTGTTTTCTTCCAATATCTTAACCTTTATTATCCAATGATTTGATTTTTTCAAGACTTCTAAGTTCTTTTCATTCACAAATAATTTATGTGGCTTATCAACATAACTATTTGTTCCATAAATCTCTATGAAATTTCTATTTCCTTCTTCATAAACAGTGTGTTCTTTGATGAAAATTTCTGTTGGAATTGGCATATTGTTTATATACGGTGCAATTTCGTCAATCTCCGATATTGATGCAGCAACACGTGGATACAAAGTGAGGATTGCCCCGGAAATTAATATCGCTATTGTTAATAATTTCCAAATAAATGGTTTTTCTTGCTTTAAACCTTTGTAAAATCCAATCAAGATAGCTAAACTAAATCCGCTTAATATTACTAATAATTTCATAACATATAAGAATGAGTATTAATACAAAATTAATTTATCTTAATTCTTAATATTTTCCAAATAATATTTACAGTATTGCGAAATAACACATTCATTGCATTTAGGATTTCTCGCCGTGCATACTTTTCGACCATGACTAATAAAATAATGAGTAAATATTACCCATTTTTCCTTTGGGATTAGTTCCATAAGTTTTCTTTCAATAATTTCAGCATTTTTTGTCGATACAAATCCCAATCTGTTGCTTATCTTAATTACGTGTGTATCTACAACTATTGCTGGAACGCTATAGCAATGCCCAAGTACTACATTAGCGGTTTTTCGTCCTACTCCGGGCAATTTTATTAATTCTTCCAACTGAGAAGGCACTTCTCCGTTATATTGTTTCAGTATCATTTCGCTCATCTCTTTTATATGCTTTGCTTTTGCTTTATAATATCCGGTCGAGAAAATCTCTTTCTCTAACTTCTCAATCGGAACATTTACGTAATCTTCTGGTTTCTTATATTTTTCAAATAGTGATGGAGTAACCTTGTTCACTCTTTCATCTGTGCATTGAGCAGATAATATTGTGGCAATTAATAATTCGAATGGATTAGAAAAATTCAACTGTATTTTAACATTCGTATATTCATTCGATAAAATATCTAATATTTTTGACATTCTCTGTTTTTCATTCATAATCTACTTGAATTTCTTTATTAAAAAAAAATAACTCAATAATTTTGCTTAAACGAATTGGTGAAAAAAATATGAAAAGATTTTTCTTTATTCTGATAATTTTATTAAGCAATACTTATTTATATTGCGGTACTTTTATTGATACAGTCTATTCATTTGTTCCTGGTTCAGGGCAAAACGCTGGGCAATCAACAGAATATTTCCCGAATAATATTTTTGGTGCTCCATCTGGCAATGCTTCTTGGACTATTCCGGAGTCACGCCCGGAAGAACTATGTTCTATTGGCATTGGAGGTGAAATTATTGTTGGAATAATAAATGGTGTTATTCGAAATGGGGAAGGGGTTGATTTTGTTATCTTTGAAAATGCTTTTCAGAGGCTAATAGATAATAAAATTTTCGCAGAACCTGCTATTGTATCTGTCAGTCAGGATGGAGTTAATTTTATTACTTTCCCTTATAACGAATGGACGCTCGAAGGTATGGCAGGCAAAACACCTACCAATGGGCAAATATCTCCATTCGATTATCCAAATTGTGGCGGTGATGGTTTTGATTTGAGCAATTTGGGGCTGGATTATATCACGCATATAAAAATTAAAGATGTGTCTTTGATTGTTTCAATAAACGAAACTCATCCATATTATCAACCTCAATTTTTAGTCTCTGGATTTGATTTAGATGCCGTTTCAATTATTTACCCAGATTATTCTTCTATCATTAACGAAACTATCGATAGACCGTCTATTCAAGAAACAAATGATAGATTAATTGTTAGTTTAAGTAAAGGCACAATAAGTATTTACAATATTCAAGGTATTATGGTTTATAGCTTAGAGGCTAATTCTTTTTGCGAAATACCAAAAAGTAGTCTTCCAAATGGATTTCTGATAATCTCAGTTTATGACAGTTCGAATAATCTTTTGATTACTAAAAAAGTTGTAAATTTCTATTAGAATTCAAATACTAATGAAATATTATGAAACAATCCACTCTCTGCATTTATTTCTTTACCAACCGTATAATCAATATGAGATTTGAAAGGTATATTGGGAAATAGTTCGTCTAATTTCGGTCTGAGCGAAATTCCTGTTCCCCAATATGTATTTGGGAAGAACTGTGGTTTACCGTATTTATCTCCATAAACAGAAATTCCACCACGTATTCCTATTAATTCGTGCAAAACCATCTCAGTTCCAATAATAAAAGTTGGTGTCAAATCATATTGATTGTAAACTGCATCCATCGATATTATCAAATATCTTGTTGGAGGTATATAAACAGTTTCTTCTTCACCATCAGTAGTAGAACGTGTTGTATAGACTTGTTCATTAAATCCGAATTCAATGCCAATACCAGCTCTGATTGTGAATGGAATATTTTCTGTGCTATGATTTTGCGTATTCCAAAGCATCGTGCCGCCAATATTCTGGACGGCTAATCCAAATGAAAACAAATCAAATACATTAAATTTTGCTCCTACATCGAGCGCCACTCCTGTTGCTTCAGTTGGAACTCCTGTTAGGTTATCTATCAAATACTTTAATCCAAATCCAATACTTGCAAACTCCATACTGTATGCACCATAAGCACCTATATTGTATTGATACGAAGAAAGCTGCTTATACGGATTACCACGAATATCTCTTTGAGTAAATGAACCAGCATATTGGCTATTGATGCCAAAGCCAACTCCTACATTGTCAGTAACTTGCTGTGCATAAGCAAGCGTTACGTTTGTTCTGTCAAAACCTAAATTTGAGGCAGACGATGCAACAATCGGTGTTGGCGAGAAAAAGCCAACTCCCGCTGGATTATAATAGATAGCAAAGGGGTCATTCGCAATTGCTGTAAAGGCTCCTCCCATAGCAAGTCCTCTGCCACCAACGTTTCTCGATAACCACGATTGAGCATAACCGCCATTCGTTTGGAATGAATACAAAGGTAAAGAGGATAGCCCAAGCAAGAATAATACTAACAGCCATTTGTTTCTATTGATTTGGCTAATATTACGCAATATATTTGTTTTCTTTTTCATTTTTTGCTCGATAATATTTGTATTTCAAGCCATTAATTCATTTCTGTTTATTAATATCAATTATTATGCCACCGTGTTTTTGTTTAAGAATTGATTAATAGTAAATTTCAAATATTATTATTCTTTGAAGGTAAAGTAATCATCAATATTAATTAATCAATTTTACTGAATTATTTACGTCAAAAAAATATTCAGCTATTAATTAATTACAGAGAGAATTGTTATGGTCGGGAACCAATTTTTAATCCTTGTAGTTGATGATAATCCGAAAAATTTGCAAATATTAAGTGCTGTCCTCTACAAAGAAGGATATACTGTTTTATTTGCATCGAATGGTAAGCAGGCTCTTGATATGGCTCAAAATCAAGTCCCGGATTTAATCCTGCTGGATATTAATTTGCCTGATATTGATGGGTTTGAAGTTTGCAAGAAACTAAAACAGAATTCCCTTACAAAGGATATTCCTATTATGTTTATTACAGGTAGAATTGAAACAGAGGATATTGTTTTAGGCTTTAAAGTTGGTGCCGAGGACTACATTACTAAACCATTCAATATTGTTGAGCTATTAAGTAGGGTGAATACGCATTTGAATTTAAAACGTTCTCGGGATGAAGTAGTCCGTTATAGCAAAGAACTCGAGAAAACACAAACCGAGCTTAAACAAGCTATTGCCCAACGCGATAAGTTCTTCTCCATTATTGCACACGATTTGCGAGGCCCCTTCACCGGGTTTATCGGTTTGTCTGAACTCTTGGTTGATGCTTACGATTCTTTAGAACGTGCAGATATTCAGCAAATTGCCAATAGTATGAATTCAGCCGCAAAAAAATTATTCGAATTTCTCGAAAATTTGCTCGAATGGTCTCGCTCGCAAATCGGTGGTTTGCAGTATAACCCTATTATTATTGATGTACACGACCTTTTCGATAGAGTATCTAGTCTTTTTAAAGATACTGCCAACAATAAAAATATCGAATTCGTAAAAGAAATTCAGGATGATTTATTCATCTGGGCTGATAATTATCAGACAAACACAATTCTCAGAAACCTTGTTTCCAATGCTATTAAGTTTTCTTATCCAAATAGTAAAATTATTCTCGGGGCTCGCGACTTCGGGGATAGTGTTGAAATTTACGTCAAAGATTTTGGTGTTGGGCTTTCCGACGAAGCAAAAGATAAAGTTTTCCGTATTGAAGCAAAATATACCACACCAGGCACAGAGAACGAACCCGGGACAGGCTTAGGACTTGTTCTATGCAAAGAACTTGCAGAAAAACAAAATGGCGTTCTCTACTTCGAGACTGAAAAAAATAAAGGAACTACTTTTTTTGTTAAGCTTCCAAAGCCTACTCAAAACCATTCTTAATAAAAAAGCCCTGCTATCGGGGGGATTGTGACAGCAAGGCACGCAGCATAAAGAGGAAGAGACGAACTTTGTTCGTCGAGCGAAAGACGAGACTCGAACTCGCGACCCCAACCTTGGCAAGGTTGTGCTCTACCAACTGAGCTACTTTCGCTTTATACCAAAGAACAACCGTTTGGTGAATACAAAAATATATTCTTTTTTTTAACTATGCAAGAAAAATTTTATCAATCTTCGATTTTTTTATTCATTTTTTATTTATTCCACTTTTATTATTTTTGTTTTTTTATTTCTAATTCTTAGGATATTATGGAAAAAATTGTAATCTTAGATTTTGGTTCTCAATATACTCAGATTATTGCCCGTAAAATTAGAGAATTGAATGTTTATGCTGAAATTTATCCTTTTTCAATAGATATTGATACTATTAAAGCCATTTCTCCCAAAGGAATAATCCTATCTGGTGGTCCTTCGAGTGTTTATTCTGAAAATGCTCCTATCCCTAAATTCGATGTCTTTTCTTTGGGGGTTCCTGTCTTAGGTATTTGTTATGGTTTGCAACTTATTGCTTATCAGTTAGGTGGTGAGGTCAACAAAGCTGCAAAACGTGAATATGGTAGAGCAAATTTAATTGTGGACAAATCCGACTTGATATTTGAAGGTGTGTCCCAAAGTTCACAAGTTTGGATGAGCCACGGTGATTCTCTTACGAAAATTCCTGATGGCTTCGAAATTATTGCTCATACTGAAAATGCCCCAATTGCCGCTATTCGCAATCAAGAGAAAAAAATATATGGCGTGCAATTCCATCCTGAAGTGCATCATTCGCTCGATGGAGTAAAAATTCTTGAAAATTTCGTCCGAAAAATCTGCCTCTGTCGGGAAGTTTGGGATATGCACTCTTTTGTTGATAGTGCAATTAAAAAAATTCAGGATGAGGTTGGTGCAAGCGAAGTCATTTGTGCTCTTTCGGGTGGTGTCGATTCAACCGTTCTTGCTGTTTTGCTTAGCAAAGCAATCGGAAATAAACTGCATTGCATACACATAGATACTGGATTAATGCGATTTCAAGAAAGTGCAAAATTAATGAAACTGTTCAAAGATAATTTCAATATCTCAATCGATTTAGTTGATGCAAGCGATGTTTTCCTTTCCCGTCTAAAAGGTGTTACCGACCCTGAACAAAAAAGAAAAATTATCGGTAATACTTTTATCGAGCTTTTCGAAATCGAAGCAAAAAAATTTAATAATGCAAAATGGCTTGCTCAGGGAACTCTCTACCCTGATGTTATTGAATCTGTTAGCGTTAAAGGTCCTTCTGCTGTAATCAAATCTCACCATAACGTTGGAGGCTTACCCGAAAAAATGGGTCTTAAATTAATAGAGCCTTTTCGAGATTTGTTCAAAGACGAAGTTCGTGCTGTAGGTCGTCAGCTTGGTGTTCCGGAGTGGTTTATTAAGCGACATCCTTTCCCTGGTCCCGGTCTTGCAATCAGGATTATTGGTGAAATTTCACAAGAACGAATTGAAATTTTGCAAAAAGCTGATGACATATACATTCAGGAAATTACCGAAGCTGGGTTGTACGATAAAATTTGGCAAGCTTTTGCTGTTTTATTGCCGGTGCAAAGTGTTGGTGTTATGGGCGACGAAAGAACCTATGAAAACGTTTGTGCGTTACGGGCGGTTACTTCTGTTGATGGTATGACTGCAGACTGGTTCCAGTTTCCTTATGATGTTTTAGCAAAAATCAGTAATAGAATAATTAATGAAATTCAGGGTATAAATCGCGTTGTTTATGATATAACAAGCAAACCACCCGGAACGATCGAATGGGAATAATTTCAAAGGTATTACTATGGATAAATTTGTAATTCAAGGTGGAAATAGATTAGTTGGTCGTGTGAAAATCTCCGGTGCTAAAAATGGTTCTTTGGCTCTTATGCCCGCAACTTTATTAGCACCCGGAACCTACCATCTGAAAAACACCCCAAATTTACGTGATGTCTGGACTATGTCCCGGCTGATGAACAGTTTGGGTGCTTTCTGCGAACTTAATGGAAACGAATTGTTCATTGATACGACTAATATCATAAGTTTTGAAGCACCTTACGAGCACGTCAAAAAAATGCGGGCTTCTTTCTATGTTCTTGGACCACTTGTCTCTCGCTATGGATACGCAAAAGTTTCTATGCCAGGTGGTTGTGCTTGGGGACCACGTCCGGTTGATTTGCATCTGAAAGGGCTCGAGAAACTTGGTGCTGATATTTCTCTCGAAAGCGGTTACGTCGTTGCCAAAGCCGAACGGCTAATTGGCAATCGCTTTCATTTTGATGTTTCAAGCGTTGGAGCAACGGGCAATTTGCTTATGGCTGCTGCTCTTGCAAAGGGCACTTCTCTTCTTACTAATGCCGCCACAGAACCTGAAATTACTGCTCTTGCTCGCTTTCTTGTGAAAATGGGCGCCAAAATTGATGGTATTGGTACGCCTCAACTTGAAATTGAAGGTGTTGATTCTCTTCATCCGGCGGACGAAATCACTATTCCTGATAGAATAGAAACTGCTACTTATTTAATTGCAGCTGCAATTACTGGTGGTAAATTGGAACTCGAAAACACAAACCCTTATCACCTTACCGCTGTTATTGCTAAATTAGAAGAAGCCGGTTGCGATATCGATGTCAATGCTGATAAAATATCTATAGAAATGAACGGCAAGCCAAAACCTGTCGATATTACAGCAACTATATACCCCGGTTTCCCAACTGACGTTCAATCTCAATGGACAGCTTTGATGCTTGCTGCCGAGGGCACTTCAAAAATTACTGATACAATTTATCCTGATAGGTTTAAGCATGTTCCAGAATTAATTCGACTGGGTGCTAATGTTGAAGTTGTTGATAATTCTGCTATTGTTCAAGGTGGTCGCAAACTTTCCGGAGCAACAGTTATGGCTTCCGACCTTCGCGCCGGAGCTTCGCTTGTGCTTGCTGCACTTATTGCTGAAGGCACAACAGAGGTGCTTCGTGTATATCACATTGACCGTGGCTATGAAAATTTTGAGCAAAGACTTCAATCCATTGGTGCTAATATCAAAAGAGTTAAAACTGATTTAATATGACAGAGAAATTAAATATAAATGAGATTTTCTTTTCCATTCAGGGCGAAGGAACACGAGCAGGATTGCCATGTATTTTTATTCGTATGCAAGGATGTATGCTTCGCTGCCACTGGTGCGACACTGACTACGCTCTCGAACTAAATATCAACAAAAATATTATGTCTATTGACGAAATTCTTGAAAAAATAAAAGAATACAAATGCAAGTTTGTCGAACTTACTGGTGGCGAGCCACTTGCCCAGGATAATACATACATTTTAGCAAAGTACCTGTGTGATTTAGGTTATCAGGTTGCTATCGAAACAAACGGATACGCTGATGTTTCCAAGCTGGATAGTCGTGTTATTAAAATTATGGATATGAAATGTCCCGGCTCAGGTATGAGTAAATTTAATAATTATTCCAATCTCAATTACCTTGATAAAAAAGATGAAGTAAAATTTGTCATTTCTGATGAAAACGACTTCCTATGGGCTAAAGATATTATCATAAAATATAATCTGATAGAGCGCGTAGCTGCTGTCTTGGTTTCTCCTGCTTTTGGACTAATTGAACCTCGCAAATTAGCTGAATTAATTCTCTCTTCATCTCTCAATATTAGATTGCAACTCCAAATTCATAAATATATCTGGGAACCAAATACCCGCGGTGTATAAAGTTTTTTTTCTCGATATTTTTTTATACATAATTTTCTTCTAATTTTGCATATAATTAAATTGTAAAGTTTTTAAGTATGATTGCAGATAATAGTCATAGTAGCATTTCTGAAACAGACTATTTATCACAAATAATTTCTTTTTTATTATTTCAAGGCAGGAAAAATGGAAATTTTGTTAATTCTGGCAATTTTAGCCATAATAACTTGGCTATTTAGATTTTTCGGCTTAAAATATTATTACCATCTCAAAAATATTGAAGAAAAAAAGTTTTTAGAAAAAAATGAAATTTCAGACGACGAACTAATAGCAATATTAACCGCCGCTTGCGAATCAGTGCTAAATAAATCTGTGATAGTCAGAAGCATTAAGTTTCTCCAAAACCCAAATGATTCAGCTTGGTCGAGAATTGGAAAACTTCACATTATGCAATCTCATTATTTAAGATAATTTGTTAATTAAAATAGATATATGTTTATGAAAAATCCGCTTATACTGTCGCTAATTGTTTATGCAATAGCATCTTTAATCTCATTCTTCGTGGTTTTTGTTATTAAATCGGTTTATTCCTTCTTAAAAATTATTAAAAAGAATTAGGGATTTTTACAAATGGGTGAGTTCGATATTGTCAATATGTTTCAAGGTATTTCAACTTTCTTTTCTGCTCCTCTTCTTATCTCTTTGGGTAGAATATTCTTGATTTTTTTAGGTGGGCTGCTTGTATATTTAGGAAGGAAAGAAATACTGGAGCCGCTTTTAATGATTCCTATGGGTTTAGGGATGGCTGCCATTAATGCTGGGGTTTTGATACTCGATAATGGTGCTCACGGCACTCTTTTTATCAATCCTATGATTTCCGATTACAATGAACTTCTTACAATACTGCAAATTGATTTCCTCCAACCTGTCTTTACTTATACATTTAGTAATGGATTAATTGCTTGTGTTGTTTTTATGGGTATCGGGACTTTGCTCGATGTCGGTTTTCTTCTTGCAAGACCTTTTACCAGTATGTTTATTGCTCTGTGTGCAGAACTTGGAACAATTCTAACATTTCCGATTGCTGTTTGGATGGGGCTTTCACCGAATGATGCTGCCTCAATAGCAATGGTTGGTGGAGCGGATGGTCCTATGGTGCTTTTTGCTTCACTGATGTTATCGAAAAATTTATTCATTCCAATAACAGTTGTCGCATATTTATATCTTGGATTAACTTATGGTGGCTATCCATATTTAATAAAATTAATGGTTCCGAAAGAATTACGAGCTATTAAAATGCCGCCACCAAAAAAAATATTAGTAATTTCCTCAAACGAAAAATTAGCATTCTCATTCGTTACGTGCGTTGTACTGTGCTTGCTATTCCCGGTTGCTGCACCTTTATTCTTTTCTCTGTTTTTAGGTGTGGCTATTCGCGAGTCCGGCATTAATCATTATATTTCTCTTGTTAGCGGACCAATGTTGTACACTGCTACTCTCTTTCTCGGCATTCTATTGGGGGTGTTATGTGAAGCAAGCATTATTCTAAATCCCGCTGTTTTTAAACTCCTTGTGCTTGGTATTTTAGCGTTGCTGCTTTCAGGAATTGGGGGTATTCTTGGCGGATATATTATGTTTTTCATAACTAAAGGTAAATTTAACCCTGTTATTGGAATTGCTGGTGTTAGTTGCGTCCCAACAACTGCAAAAGTTGCTCAAAAATCAGTCTTTAAAGAAAATCCTAACTCTATCGTTATGCCTGATGCGTTAGGAGCAAATATTTCTGGAGTTATCACAAGTGCTATTATTGCTGCAATTTTTGTAACATTGCTTAAATGAAAAAATATTATTTATTCTGGATAATTGGAATTCTAACCTCTGTTATTGGAATCTCTCTTACAAAAACATTACCGGCAGGTTCTCTCGGGAACTCTGCCGGTTATATACTTGCTTTTACAGGTCTTTCGATTATCGCTTTTGGAATTAAAAAGAATGCCACTAAATCAAAGTTGTAGCTGCCTTTATACCATCAACTGCTGAACTTATTATTCCACCTGCTCTTCCGCTTCCTTCTCCAATCACAAATAAATTAGCATATCCAGCAGCTAAATAATTCTCGTCTCTTATTACTTGTATTGGTGATGAAGTTTTGCTTTCAAATCCCATTATTACTCCTTCCTCGAAACCTTTTATTTTCCTTGAAAATTCTATTAATGACTTTCGTAACGACTGATATATCGCATCTGGGAATAATTCTCTGAAATCATAATCAAAAAGTCCAAATGAATAACTTGTTTCTGGGAACCTATTACTTCTTTTCTCTTCAATGAAGTTCTGGATGATATTTGCTGGAAGCTCAAAATTATTATGAAGTTCGTAGAAAACTTGTTCTTTTTGTTCAAGCCAATCTAAAGCTTCATTAGGTGTTATTTCCTTATTCAATAATTCTGGCAAAAAAATCCCTGCAACAATTGCTGAATTCGCCCACGGTGAACTTCTGCTGTAATAACTCATCCCGTTTACTATGCTCAATCCTTTTTGGGGACTTGCTTGCACTATTTTGCCCCCCGGACACATACAAAAAGAATAAACTGGAAGTGCATTTGTTGCTTTGTGAGTTAATTTATACTCTGCTGCTTTAAGTCCGTTGATTTTTTTCTTGCCCCATTGCGAAAGATTAATTATTTCTTGCAAATGCTCTACTCTCGAACCAATAGCAAATGCTTTATTCTGAAACTTCACACCTTTTCCTAATAACAATCGATATGTGTCATACGCAGAATGTCCACAAGCAACGAATAAATAATCGCAGTCAATCTTTCCTTTATCTGTTTCAATTGCAACTACTTGTCTATCGTTGATTACTATGTCTTGTAATGTTGTTTCAAATAAAATCTTGCCACCAATTTCCTCAAATTTTTGCCTTAAATTTCTTACCACTTTAATTAAGTTGTTTGTTCCTATATGTGGGTGCGATAAATAACGTATTTCCTCTGGCGCTCCCGCCTCAATATAACTTTCAATGACAAAATTCTTTTCTTTATCTATGTTTTTTGTTCGAGAAGTCAGTTTCCCATCTGAAAATGTTCCGGCTCCACCTTCTCCAAAAGCATAGTTAGCACTTTCACAGAATTCGCCTTTTTGCTCAAACTTGCTAATCAACTTACTCCGTTTTGCAACTTCACTTCCTCTCTCAATAATAATTGTCTCGTATCCTGCTTTTTGTAGAATATATCCCGCAAAAAAACCAGCTGGACCACTGCCAACAACACATATTTTATTATCTCTTTTTCTAAATTTAATATCTAAAAAATTGCTTTTAAAACTGAATTTGCTATCACCTTTGAATACATTTATTCTTATTTTCCAATGTATATCTCTTTTGTTTCTTGCATCAAGGCTTTTCAAAACTATATCATAAGAAAACAAATTGCTTCCTACCATTCGGGCAATTTGTTGCTCCAGTTCTGCTTTTGAATATTCAATCGGTAAGCGAACTTCAATTGTATTAATTTTTACTCCATCGATTTCCATTTTTCTTTGTTGTCTTTTCAACGTTGGATATTAGTAATCTTATATTTTCTTCACCAAAAATTTCGCATAATAAATCAATATTTTTAGTGCTAACAGAAAAATTTTGATTAAATGCTATATAATTTTTCTTTGATTCACCATTTTTAATAAAAAATTGTATCTTAGTTTCTTTGTCAGATTTTTCAAGCTTATCTGCCATCTCTTCAATCTTTTTTTCAGTAATATTATCGACATCAATCCATATTTTGAAGCCTTCTACATATTTCTGGAAAAATTCTTCAATGCTGTATGCCTGGTCGGCTACAATTTCAATAAATTCTCCGCTAAACGAAGAGTTACCCACAACTACCAATGGCTTATCTTTTTCAATAACACTCTGATACTGACAATAAGCATCGCTCCAAAAAATCACCCTCAATTTGCTGGTAAAATCTTCCAGAGTTATAAATCCAACTGTATTTTTATTCTTGTCCAATCTTGTTCTGATTTCAGAAACAAGCCCCATAACACGCAGATAATCTCCGATTTGAGGATTATCTACATTCGAAAAATTAAAATTATTCACAGACTTCAATATTATTTCATACTCTTGTAGTGGATGTCCTGAAATATAAAAATTCAGATATTCTTTTTCTTTTTCTAATTTTTTGCTTTGTTCCCATTCTTCTACATTCGACAATTTTGGCATCTTGGGTTCGGCATCGCTCTGACCACCGAACAAACTATCTGTTGCCTCTGCTTTGTAGTTTTGGTAAGCCTTTGCATAATCTAAAGCAGTTTCAATGGATTCAAATAAGGAAGCTCTGCTATTCGGATGAAGCTTATCAAAAGCACCAGCACAAATTAGTGCTTCAATCGTTCTTCGATTAATTAGCGAAGTATCGACACGCCTCACAAAATCAAAAAACGAAGTGAAATCTCCACCCCTTCTTGCTTGAACAATGTTGTCCACCGCTGGAATTCCGACATTTTTTATTGCTGCAAGTCCAAAATAAATCACATTTCCTCTCGCGATAAAATTTGTTGCAGACTGATTTATATCTGGAGGTAATACTTTTATATTAAACTTTTTTGCTTCATCAATTAATTCAACAATTTTATCCTGATTATTTATTTCATTTGTCATATTCGCGGCTAAAAATTCAGCAGGATAATGTGTTTTTAACCAAGCTGTTTGGAATGCAAGATAGGAATAAGCAAGCGAATGTGATTTATTAAAACCATAATTTGCAAACTTTTCAATTAAATCAAATATTTCCTGAGCTAATTTTTCATTGATACCATTATTCTTTGCTCCTTCAATAAATAATGGTTTCATTTTATCCATCTCTGATTTTTTCTTTTTTCCCATAGCTCTTCGCAAAATATCTGCCTGACCAAGTGAAAAACCTGCAATTTTTTGAACAAGCTGCATCACTTGCTCCTGATAAACTATTATCCCATAAGTATTTTTCAGTGATTCTTCCATATATGGGTGCAGATATTCAATTGGTTTTCGTCCAAACTTTCTATCAATAAACTCAGGAATATTTTCCATTGGTCCTGGTCGATACAAAGCGTTCATTGCTGTAAGTTCTTCTAAATTCTGTGGCTTTAATTTCCTCAGATAATCTTGCATCCCGTCAGATTCAAATTGAAACACAGCAAGCGTATGTCCCTCACTTATCAGATTATATGTCTTAGGGTCATCAAAATCAATTTTGTCAATGTCAATATCTTTTCCGTAATTTTCCTTTATCATATTTAGTGTATTTTCAATTACTGAAAGTGTTTTTAACCCCAAAAAATCCATTTTGACAAGTCCAGCTGATTCCAATTCAGCCATAGAGTATTGTGTAACAACATCATTAGAATCTTTATCACTTTTAGCTGGTGGAACAACAGGGACAAAATCGGTAATCTCACCAGGGGCAATTACTACTCCTGCTGCGTGTGTTGATACAGCTCTATTTCGATTTTCAAGCATTTTGGAATATTCAATCAATTCTTGAAGCTTTTCATCTTTTGTTTCTTTCAGCCATTTCAGGTCAGGAAGTTCTATCGCATCAACTATTGGTAGTACCTTTCCCAGAATAACAGGTATTTTGGAAGTTATTTCTTTTACCGTGTTCAGCGGTATGCTCAAAACCCTTGCTACATCAGTCAAAACAGCGCGGCTGGATAATTTACTGAATGTAATGATTTGTGCAACTGCATTCGCACCATATTTTTCTTTAACATAGTCAATTACTCTGTATCTCTTGTCGTCTGCAAAATCAATATCTATATCAGGCATCGAAATTCTGTCGGGATTTAAAAATCTTTCGAAAAGCAAATTATATTTAAGCGGGTCAACGTTTGTTATATCAAGTGCATATGCTACAATACTTCCGGCAGCTGAGCCTCTCCCTGGTCCCACTCTCACACCGCGTTCCTTTGCTGCTCTGATAAAGTCCCATACAATTAAAAAATATCCCGGAAATTTCATATTTTTAATTACTTCCAGTTCATATTCTGCTCTTTGAATGATTTCTTCCGTTACTTTATCATATTTATTTTTTAACCCTTCGAAAACAAGTTCCCGTAAATAATCATCTAATGTTTCAGCTTTAGAATGAACCGGAATAGGAAATTCTGGCATATACAATGTTTTTAAATCAAGCTGGCAATTGCATTTTTCTGCAATTTCAAGTGTTGATGCGATTGCTTCGGGAAAATCTTTAAATATTTCCACCATCTGAGCAGAAGTTTTAAAGTGAAATTCAGGCGTTCTATACCTTAATTTTTTATAATCAACTGCTTCGCTGCCCGATGCATCTCTGATATGCAATAATATATTATGAGCAATTGCTTCTTCCTGCTTCATATAATGAATATCATTGGTAGCAACAAGCTTTATACCAAGCTCCTTTGCTAATTTTGGCATATCACGAAGCACAATTTTGTCTTCATCATAAAAATGATTCTGAATTTCTAAATAAAAATCATCTCCAAATAATTCTTTGTAGTATTTTGCTTCTGCTTTTGCGGTTTCATAATCTCCTTTTAGCAAATGCGATGATACCACTCCTCCAAGACAAGCAGAAGTGCAAATAAGCCCCTCGCTGTATTTCTCGAGCACTTCTTTATCAATTCTTGGTCGGTAATAAAAACCTTCCAAGTGCCCAATTGAAGTCAATTTTATTAGATTTTTGTATCCCGTAATATCCTTTGCTAACAACAAGAGATGATAATAATTCTTCTTTTTTGTATCTGCTTTCAGAGACGTTTTGTCGAAACGCGAACCACTCGCTATATATGCTTCAAAACCAATAATTGGCTTAATTTGATATTCTTCTCCTTTCTCTTTTAAACTTTTATTTACATTTAACACTTCCTGATAAAATTCTATTGTTCCATACATTACTCCGTGGTCAGTCAATGCTATTGCTGGCTGTCTATCCTCAACAGCCGCAGCAACTAATTCTTTTATCGTAGGTAGAGCATCTAATATTGAATAATGACTATGATTATGCAAATGAACAAACTGAGGCATTTTTTACCCTTAAATTCATAATGATACCTGACAAATATAACGAATATTGAAAATCCAATTGCGATAGATTTTCAAATGTGGAAAATTTAATTTGATAATGTTTTATTGATATTAATATCTCGATAAAATCCGTAAAAATATTAAAATTTGTTAATAATAATTTGTAAGTCCTTGTATTTATTGGGGTTGTTGAGAATTGAGAATTATCGATAAATTTGTATCAAAAAGTTGTATAAGTAAGATATATTTTATAGTTTTGTATCATTAAAATCGTTTTTACAAAAAACTAATAATGAGTATGGCAACAGTAAAAGAAAAAATCGAAGAGCTTAAGAAAAAAGAAGCAGAAATCCTTCTTGGTGGAGGTATCGACAAAATCGAAGCTCAGCACAATGCAGGTAAATTGCTTGCACGTGAGAGACTTCATCTTTTATTTGATAATGGATTTTATGATGAAATTAACAAGTTTGTAGAGCATTCCGGCGACGCTTTTGGAATGGAAGGTAAAAAGTTGCCGGGTGATGGTGTTGTTACCGCTATGGGTGCGATCAATGGTCGCCTTGCATATGCTTCATCCCAGGATTTTACTGTTATGGGTGGCAGTGTCGGTGGACGCCATGCTTGGAAAATTTGCGAAGTTATGCTTAAAGCATTAAAAAATGGTGTTCCTTATGTCGCTTTCAACGATAGTGGTGGAGCTCGTATTCAAGAACCTATCAATTCACTTCGTGGCTATGGTGAAATTTTCTATCACAATGTTTTGTTGTCGGGCGTTGTTCCTCAGATTGCAATAATTGCCGGTCCTTGTGCTGGTGGTGCTGCTTATTCTCCTGCTTTAATGGACTTTATTATAATGGTTCAAGGCATTGGTAAATTGTTTATTGCAGGTCCTAATGTTGTTAAAGAAGCTACTGGTGTTGCAATCTCTGCCGAAGAACTTGGTGGTGCAATGGCTCAGGCAAGCCACAGCGGTAATGTCCACTTCGTTGCTCAAAACGATGCAGAAGCAATTGAAATTTGTAAAAGATTGCTTTCGTATATGCCTCAAAACAATACCGAAAATCCTCCTTCTTATGGTGATGGAACAATTCAAATTATCGAAGACCCATACCTCAATGAAATTGTTCCGGACGACCATCGCGAAGCTTACGATATGATGGAAATCCTTCTCCGTGTATTCGACCCCGGCAGTATAATGGAAGTGCAGGAACATTTTGCTAAAAATATGATTGTTGCCTTTGCTCGTCTTAACGGTAATGTAGTAGGTATTGTTGCTAACCAACCGAAAGAAAAATTTGGCTGTATAGATATTGACGCTTCAGATAAAGCTTCTCGCTTTATTCGTTTCTGCAATGCCTTTAATATTCCTCTCATCTCTTTTGTTGATGTTCCGGGATTCTTGCCAGGTGTAGAACAAGAATTTGGCGGAATTATCCGTCACGGAGCTAAAATGCTCTTTTCGTTATCTGCCGCCACTGTTCCAAAAGTTACAATTATTGTGCGTAAAGCTTATGGTGGTGCTTATCTTGCAATGAGTGCTAAAAGTTTAGGTGCCGACCGTGTAGCTGCTTGGCCAACTGCTGAAATTGCAGTTATGGGTGCTGAAGGTGCTGTTTCTGTGCTTTTCAAAGATGAAATTAAAAATGCTCCCGATCCAAAAGCTAAACGCAGAGAACTTATCGAAGAATACAGGATTCAATTCGCTTCGCCTTATCCAGCTGCAGAATCTGGTTTGGTTGATGCTATCATTGAACCTATGAAAACAAGACAATATCTCTCTATTGCTCTCGAATCTTTGAAAAACAAGAGAGATTTACGTCCACAAAAGAAACACGGACTTATTCCTTTATAATAGGAGTTCTTATGCTCGATAAATTAATTGAACAAGCAGCTTTAGTGCTTGTTATCGTTCCTCAAAACCCAAATAGCAAAGAAGTTATTGCTGCGCTTACTTCGTCGCTAAATACATCCAAGCAATTAAATAGTGCAGACAATGAGCAATCTAATTCCATCGACAAAGAAACTGTGGCTGCTATTACTGCTGCTGCAAGCTTTGTTCTCGGTCGTGCTTTTCAGATTCGTAAGATAAAATTTGTTCGCGACCAGGCTGATACTTCTTGGTCTCGTATTGGGAAATTGAAATTGTTTAGTTCACAAGAATAAAAGGTTTTTTATGAAAAAATTAAGAATAACTGTAAATGGAAAAGAATATGAGGTAGAAGTTGAAGTATTAGAAGATACTGATTCATCATCTGGACCTCAGCTTCCCTTTGTGCCTCCAGTTGCACAGGTTACTCCAATGACTCCTCCGCCTACGGCTTTTGCATCAGAACCTCGCCAGAAAGGTGCTTTCAAAGCCTCGACTTCTGCTTCTGATGCTAACTCACTTACTTCTCCTATGAACGGTGTCGTTATCGAAGTGCCTGTTAAACCCGGTGATTCCGTAAAAGAAGGACAAGTTGTTGTTATCCTCGAAGCTATGAAAATGAAAACTAATATTTCTTCTTCTCGAGATGGTGTTATTGCCGATATTAAAGTTAAAGTTAATGATTCCGTTGAATCAGGACAAGTTCTTCTTACCTATAAATAAGATTAATGGTTTTAGAAAGAGGCTGTTTTTTAAACAGCCTCTTTTTTTATTGGCAATTATCAATAAATACCTGTTCCACTTTTTGCAAAGTCTCTTCTAATATGTCGTTTACAATAATTTGATCAAATTCTTTGCTCATAGAAATTTCCAGTTCTGCCCTTGCAAGTCTATTTTTTAATTGCTCTTCTGATTCTGTTCCACGCTTTTTCAGCCTTTCAATCAATACCTCTTTAGATGGTGGTGCCAAAAATATCAGGAGAGTATCATTAGGAAAATGCTTTTTTAAAGACAAAGCACCTTTTACGTCAATATCAAAAAGCATAATTTTATTGTTGTCTATCGCTTTCTGTACTTCGCTTTTCAAGGTTCCGTAATAATTACCAAAAAGTTCTTCCCACTCGATTAATTGATTTTGTGCTATCAATTCTTCAAATTTTTCTTTAGTCAGAAAAAAATAGTCTTTTCCATCTACTTCATTTGGACGCCGCTGACGGGTTGTTGCAGAAACTGAAAAAATCACATCTGGAAATTTATTTAAAATATGTCTGGTAACAACCGATTTCCCTCCACCACTCGGTGCAGAAATTGCAACTAATTTCTTTTTGTTCATATCTTTCCTTCTTGTTATTCAATAAAAAAGACAGGTTCTTTCCCTGTCTTATTATATTTAATTATATGTTCTTTAATTATTGCTTAATACTTTTGATACAAGTTCTGCAGCTTCTTTCAAATCGGAAGCTACTTCGAATTGTAATCCAGAATTCAATAAAATTTGCTTGCCTTCTTCTGCGTTTGTTCCATCTAATCGCACTATTACAGGCAAATTCACTTGAACTGTCTTTAATGCTTCCACTATCCCGTTCGCAACTTTATCGCATCGAACAATTCCACCAAAAATGTTTATTAATACTGCCTTAACGTTTGAGTCGCTCATCATAATTTTGAATGCATTCGCAATTCGTTCAACGTTTGCACCTCCCCCGACATCAAGAAAATTCGCCGGCGAGCCACCCGATAGCTTTATCATATCCATCGTAGCCATTGCAAGCCCGGCACCGTTTACCATACAACCAACATTTCCATCTAATTTAATATAGTTCAAATCGTATTTCGATGCCTCAACTTCTAATGGATCTTCTTCGCTTATATCTCGCAATTCTAAATACTCCGGATGCCTGAAAATAGCATTATCGTCAAAAGTGATTTTTGCATCGAGTAAAACAAAATTATTATCGCTGGTCAGGACAAGTGGATTGATTTCGAGCAAACTGCAATCAAGTTCATCATAAGCTATCACTAATTTATGGATAAAATCTATAAAATTTTTATATGCTGCACCTTCCAAACCTAACCCAAATGCAAGTCTACGCGCTTGATAATCTTGAAATCCAATTTTAGGTTCAATTATTTCTTTCAAAATTAATTCTGGTGTCTCTTCTGCAACTTTTTCGATTTCCATTCCACCCTGAGTGGATGCCATAATAGTATTTTTCCCAAGTTGGCGATCAAGAACTATTCCAACATAATATTCACGTTCTATGCTGCATCCTTCTTCAATTAAAATTCGATTAACTATTTTGCCTTCTGCTCCGGTTTGCAATGTAACAAGCTTATTCCCAAAAATTTCCTTCGATATTCTATATGCTTTATCAGCTAACTGACCGTTTTTAATAATTGTAACTCCGTGTAATTGTTTTCCTTCAAACATTACAGGTTCATTTGTATCTGCGTTTTGAATAATACCTTTTCCTCTTCCTCCGGCGTGTATTTGTGCTTTCAACACAACCACACTTGTTCCCTGAGATTCAAATAAATCCCACGTCAATTTGCCTACTTCATCTGCTGAATATGCAACTGCACTTTTTAATATTGGAAGTTCATATTTTCTCAGTAACTCTTTTGCTTGATGTTCATGAATTTTCATATAATATCCTCAATGTAATTAATTTCGTATGTTATTTCAAATTTTATTAATCGAATATATTTTTTTTTTATTTTTTAATGTTTAATAATTGATAGAATTATTTTCATTAATCTTCAAAAATCATTATTTTAATTTATATTTAATAATTATCTGTTAATTAAAATTGGTTATTAATCCTAAATACTTTTTGGAAGAAAGAAATAAATTAATCGTCTCTCTTCGCCGTAAAGGAATAAAAGATGAGCGAGTGCTTACTGCTATTCAGAAAGTCCCGCGTGAAATTTTTGTCCCGGACGACCAAAAGGAAAAAGCTTACATAGATAACGCTCTCCCAATTGAGTGTGGTCAAAGCATTTCGCAACCTTACACAGTTGCTTATATGACGGAACTTCTTGATACCTTCGAAGGTTGCAAAGTGTTGGAAATTGGCACTGGCAGTGGATACCAATGTGCCATTCTTCAGATTCTTGGTTGTATTGTCTACTCTATTGAACGAATTGAATTTTTGCATAATAAAGTCAAAAAAATTTTTGCAAGTCTTAATATTCAAGCAAACTTGTTTTTGGGCGATGGCTCGAAAGGCTTACCTGAATTTGCCCCTTTCGATAGAATAATGGTTACCGCTGCTGCTCCGGACATCCCTTCTTGCTTAATTAATCAACTGGAAATAGGTGGAAAGCTTGTCATCCCGGTTGGTTCCCGAAGTGAACAAATAATGACACTTGTTATTCGTTCCTCTTCAAGTCAATACGAAATTATTAGGAAAGATTCTTTTAGATTCGTTCCACTTATCGGAGAAGAAGGTTGGAGTAATGAATAAAATTGAATTGTTTATTATTGCAGGTCCTACTGCATCTGGTAAAACAGAACTTGCTCTTGCTCTAACTGACTATTTACCTGTTGAAATTATCTCGGCTGATTCCCGCCAAATATATAGATTTATGGATATTGGAACTGCCAAGCCTACCGAAGATGAACTGAAACGCGCTCCACATCATTTTATCAACATAAAAAATCCTGATGAATACTATTCTGCAGGTATGTTTGAAAGGGATGCCGATAATGCTATTCAAGACATTATTTCTCGTGGTAAGATTCCTGTTGTGGTTGGTGGTTCTGGACTATACATCAAGGCACTTTGTGAAGGCTTTTTCCACGACGATACCCCTTCTGATGAACTCCTTGCAATCAGAGAGCAACTTGAACAAGAATTAGCTGAAAAAGGTAGATTAGCTATTTATCAAGAACTTTCCGCTGTTGACCCTGTTTCTGCTCAAAAATATTCGGATATGAACCCGCGCAGAATTATTCGAGCTTTATCTCATTACCGACTTACTGGCATTCCTTTTTCTGTTTCTCATCATTCTCAGTTTGTTGAAAAAAATTATAATTGCTGTTATTTTGCAATAGATAATCCAAGAATAGTTCTGTACGAGAAAATCAATCTTAGAACTGTTCAAATGTGGAATAATGGACTTCTTAAAGAAACTGTGCAACTTCTCGAAATGGGATATTCTGAAAACTTGAATGCTCTCAACACTGTTGGTTACAAAGAAACTATCCAATTCATAAAAGGGCAATTGAGTGAAAAAGATACAATTTCTAAAATTCAACAAAACACGCGTCATTATGCTAAACGCCAGCTCACCTGGTTCAGAAATCAGTGCCCCGAAATAATATGGTTAAATAAGAATTTAACAGAAAATACGAAGTTTATTGTAGATTTTGTTAAGAAAAAATATTTAATTTGAAATTTAGAATACAATTTTACAGTTATCTATTTTAAAAAAATATGCTTGAATTATATAAATCAGTCTCCTTTAAAATTAGCGAGATTATTACCAAACAATATAGCACTTCGTTTTCTCTTGCTACGAGTTTTTTGGAGAAAGAAAAGCGAGAAGCTATATTTGCAATTTATGGATTTGTTCGTCTTTCAGATGAAATTGTCGATACTTTTCACAACTTCGACAAAGAGAAACTGCTCAATGAATTAGAAGAAGATTTGCAATATGCATTAAAGCATAGGATTAGCTCAAACCCTGTGCTTTTTGCATTTGCTGAAACTGTAATCAAATATAGCATTCCGTACGACCTTATTGATGCGTTTCTTTCAAGTATGAAAAGCGACCTTAACAAAAGCATTTATTCTTCCAGAGAGGAGATCAAAAAATATATTTATGGTTCTGCCGATGTTGTAGGACTTATGTGCTTAAAAGTGTTTGTCGATGGAGACGAACACAAATATCATGAGCTTTATCATCCAGCTATGAGCTTAGGTTCTGCTTTCCAAAAAGTTAACTTTCTGCGCGATTTAAACTTCGATAATAATCAACTCAGTAGAATTTATTTTCCGGAACTCATTAACCAGAAATTCAATGATGAAGTAAAAAAGCAAATTATTACTGATATTGAAAACGACTTTTCAGAAGCAATCAAAGGCATTAGAAAGTTGGAAGGTAGAGCCCGTTTTGCAGTTTTAGCAGCTTATTATTATTATCGCTCTCTCACTTCTCGAATTGATAAACTTTCAGCAGATAAAGTGATGCAACAAAGAGTTAGCGTTCCTAATTTTATCAAATTATTGCTTACAATTAAGTCATTCTTCGTTTACAAATTGAGATTACTATGACCCTGAAAATAAGTGAATTAGAAGCGAAAAAACTAATTATTTTAATATACATTATAGGTTCATTAGGGTTTTCCATAAAATTTACTCACAATTTTTTTCAATATTTAACTCCACTCACTTTGATTTTTACAACTATTCTTATTTTCCTATTTCATCAAGATAGTTTCAAAGTAAAAGAGATAATTATTTTTTCTTTCGTATATTTATTCACTTTTTGCATTGAAGTAGCCGGAGTTCAAACTGGTGCTGTTTTTGGCAATTACTACTATGGAATTGGGCTTGGTCCGAAACTATTCGATACGCCTTTGATGATAGGAATTAACTGGCTCTTCCTGTCATACATAACTGCTTCAATTTCCAATGGATTAATTAATCCTAATGGGTTATTAAAAATTGTTTTTGCCTCTTTTTTGATGTTGTTTTATGATGTAGTTGTAGAGCTTGTTGCTGATTTTTTAGGTATGTGGTATTGGCAAAGTTCTATAATTCCAATTCAAAATTATGTAGTGTGGTTTTTTGTTTCTTTTTTTATTCAATCTATTTATTATGTTGCTAAAATTAGATTCAACAATCCATTGTCTTCCCTGGTATATTTTTCTCAAATGTTGTTTTTATTAATTGTCTTTATTGTAAAAAATTTCATCTATGATTGAAGCAAAACATAATTACGTTTATTATTTATTCTTTAAATTTTATACTCATTTCAAGATTAAGTTTAATTTTGAAAAAGTGTGTTTGCAAGGTAATTTCATTGATAGAAATAAGCCTATCCTGATATTAGCGAATCATCAAAGCTGGTGGGATGGATTCTGGCTCAACTACTTTAATGAAAAAATAACTCACAGAAAGCTTTATTTTATGATGTTAGAAGAACAACTCCTTAAATACAGATTCTTTAATAAAATTGGAGGTTTCTCTATCAGGAAAAACTCAAAAGATGTAGTTTGCTCAATCAATTACACTATTAAACTTCTCGAAAATCCTCAAAATGCTGTTTTCCTCTTTCCACAGGGTGAAATTCAAAGTATATATACAGATTACATTCATTTTGAGAAAGGTATTAGTAAAATCATAAATAAATCCGGCAATATTCAGGTTTTGTTTGTTTGTAATTTTATTGAATACTTTTCGTATCGAAAGCCTTCTCTTTTTATGTATTTCAAAGAATGGGAAGCTCAGAATATTCAGTCAATCGAAGCAGATTATAATGATTTTTTTCAATCTTGTAAGTTATCATCTCGTCAATGATGGAATTAATAACATATATTATTTTAGTTTTTTTATTCCTACAATTTTTGGTTGCATTGAGCAATTTACTCTTTCGTATTAAGTTGCCTCGAAATCCATTAGAGATGGAGAATGAACCTCTTGTTTCAGTATTAATTCCTGCAAGAAACGAAGAAAACAATTTGCCAATTCTTGTAAATGATATTTTATCTCAAAATTACCCAAACTTAGAAATAATTATCTACAACGATGCTTCAAATGATGATACAGGAATCATTGCCGGGAATTTTTCCAAAAAATATAGCTTCATCAAGGTTATCAATGGAATTTCTCTGCCCGAAGGTTGGTACGGAAAGCCCTATGCTTGCTGGAATTTAGGCAAACACGCAAAAGGTGATTATCTTCTTTTCTTAGATGCGGATGTACGCATTTCCGGGAACATTCTCCGACGTTCAATTTCATATATGCAAAGCAAAAAATTGGGGCTAATCAGTATTTTCCCTAAACAAATTATGGTGTCGTTTGGGGAGAAGTTGGTTGTTCCATTAATGAATATTATTTTACTCTCATTGCTACCATTGGTTACTGTGCGTTCAAGATTCTTTCCTTCTCTTTCTGCTGCTAATGGACAATTTATGTTATATAATCGTGATACTTATAATAAATTTAATCCTTATGAACAATTTAAATCAAATAGGGTAGAAGATATTGCTATTGCCTACTTTTTGAAGAAAAACAGAGTTCCGGTTGCTTGTTTTCTCGGTGATGATGAAATCACCTGTCGAATGTACTCTTCCTTTTCTGAGGCAATTAAGGGTTTCGCAAAAAATGTCATTTCATTTTTCAGAAATTCAACTCTTTTCGCTTTGTTTTATGTATTTGTCAATACATTTTCCCTACCTTTCACTCTCATCTTTACTGATTTCAAGTTTTTTATCGCCGTTTTTACAATCCAATTGACTACTTTATTTATTAATTTTATACTTAGCAATCAATCTGTTATCTTTAACATACTTACTCAACCTATTCGTCAAATAGTTTTAATTTTTTTGATTTTCAAATCATTAATCGAAAGGAGAAAAAAAGGATACTTATGGAAAGGTCGTTATGTAAAATGATTTTCTTTGTTATGTTTCCAATTCTTGCATTTTCCCAAAATAATGAAAAAATCCTTTCATTTTTTGTTTCAGATAAAATGAATGAATGGAAGTCTTTCATTGATAATAATGAAGTCCTGTTCAGAGATACACCCGAAAAAAAACTTGAATTTGTGAATTATCAATATGGCTACATTGCTTGGTGTGTTGGGAAGAAAAAATACGATGAAGCAAAAAAATATATCGAGAAAGCTGAAAACACTCTCGATGAATTAGAAAAAATAAAATTTTCTCTATCATCAGTTTATGCTTATCGGGCAGCTTTTCTAGGGTTTAAAGTTGCAATGTCTCCATTTAAAGCTCCATTTTTAGGGCCCAAAAGCGTCAATAATGCCGAAAATGCTCTTAAGTTGTCGCAGGATAATTGGTTCGCCCACCTTCAAATGGGCAATATTAAATTCTACTCACCTTCTATTGTAGGTGGCTCTAAAACCGAAGCTTTGAACTCATATCTGAGAGCAAAAAAAATACTTGAAACTAACGATTCTTATAAATCTAATTGGAACTATTTAAATCTTCTTGTGAGTATTGCTAATACTTATATCGAACTCGATAATTTTGATTTAGCAAAAAAATATTATGAAGCTACTTTGTCGCTTTACCCAAATTTCCATTGGGTAAAAAACGAACTCTACCCCGAATTAAATAAGAAGATTAGGAGTAAAAATGCAAAATAAATCTGTTCTAATTGTTGGTGCTGGTATTTCTGGACTTGCTGCAGCCCTTCGCCTTGCTTCGAAAGGTTTTCAGGTTACAATTGTCGAGAAAGCAGCAACCGCTGGTGGAAGATTAAACAAACTCTCTTTTGATGGTTTTACTTTCGATACCGGTCCGAGTTTCTTTAGTATGTCCTATGAATTCGAACAATTTGCAAAAGATTGCAACATCAAGCTTCCGTTTAAATACTATCCGCTCGACCCTCTGTATGTAGTCAATTTTAGCAACAGTTCCAAATTATTTTACCTTTTCAAAAACGAAAAAAAACTTGCCGAACAGTTCAATGATATTGAACCGGAGTTCGAACAAAAATTCAAAAAATATTTATCTAAAGCTGGTGGTATGTTCCACGATACTATTGATATTGTCATCAAATCAAACTTTGATTCTTATCTCGCTTATTTCCGAAATTTAATGAAAGTCAATCCTCGCCATTTACCTGTTCTTATGAGAAATTTTTATAATCAGGTTTCTCGTTATTTTGATTCCGAAACAGTCAAGCAAATCATATCTCTTGTTGCTTTCTTTCTTGGCAGAACTCCATTCGATACTATGGGAATTTATACTTTACTCTCGTATACCGAGTTCAAACACGATGGCTACCACAATGTAGTAGGTGGAATGTATAAAATTGTCGAAGGTATTCTCAAAGAACTAAAAAAACACAACGTTAAAATTTACTACAATACAGAAGTTATTGATTTTCTATCAAACGATTCAAAAATATCTGCTTTCCTTGACAACAAAGGTAATTCCTGGTCTGCAGATATATATCTTATCAATTCTGATGCTGCTTATTTTCGTGGCAGAGTTCTCAAAAGAAAAGATTTTGCTCAATCTCGATTAGACAAGATGCAATGGACAATGGGGTATCTTACAATATACCTGGGACTGAACATAAAACTCGATAATGTAGCTCACCACAATTATTTTTTAGGTGAAAACTACACTGATTATGCAAAAAACGTTTACCGTAATCCCGATACATTAGAAAAACCTTACTATTACGTAAATGTAATTTCAAAACATAATACAGAACTTGCTCCCATTGGATGCGAAAGTGTTTTTATTGTTTGCCCTGTTCCGGATTTACGATATAAAAATAACTGGGATGATGCTGAAAATATTGTTAATAGCATAATAAATGATTTTTCGAACAGAATAGGTATTAATATTCATAACCATATTGTATCTAAAAGATTCTTCACACCAATTGATTGGCAAAATAAATTCAATTTATATCGTGGAAGTGGGCTCGGGCTTGCTCACAACATGTGGCAAATTGGTGCTTTCCGACCCAGAAATTACGACGAAGTATTCGAAAATGTTTTCTATGCTGGTGCCTCAACTCATCCCGGCGCTGGACTTCCAATGGGAATAATCAGTTCCAAACTTGCTTTCGAAAGAATTATGCATTACATTTATAAGTAAAAATTTATTAATGAAATTAACGTCTATTTAATGTTATGTAATCGCATTTTTGGGATAATAAATTGAAAAAACTATACATTGAAACATACGGTTGTCAGATGAATTTCAACGATACGGAAATTGTTGCTTCAATTATGAAGAATTCAGGATGGGAAATTGTTTCTACCCCCGAAGAGTCCACTGCCATATTGCTGAATACTTGTTCTGTACGTGAAAATGCAGAATCCAGAGTTATTAGACGTTTGAAACAATACAACCATAAATTCAAGAAACTTAATAAGCGTTATGTCATCGGGATTATCGGTTGTATGGCTGAACGATTCAATGAGCATTTAGTCGATTTGGAAAATTCAGTTAATCTTGTTATTGGTCCTGATGAATATCGCCGTATGCCAGCTTTGCTCGATCAGGCACTATCAGGCAATAAAGCTGTTGCAGTAGAACTTAGCACAGTTGAAACTTACGACGACATTATTCCGCTTCGCACAGAAGGTATTTCTGCTTGGCTCTCTATTATGCGTGGATGCAATAACTTTTGTTCATATTGCGTTGTTCCGTACACTCGTGGTCGTGAACGTTCACGTCCTATGCAATCCTTGATAGATGAAGCCAGCCAGCTTCTCCATAAAGGCTTTCGCGAAATTACTTTGCTCGGACAAAACGTAAATAGTTACAAAGATGAATCGACAGGCTCAACTTTTGATATTTTGATAAGTAAAATTGCCGAAATTAGTCCACTGCTTCGTGTTCGCTTTACTACATCTCATCCTCGCGATATGAGCGATAAATTAATCCGGGCTATTTCTAATTATCCAAATATTTGCAAGCATATTCATTTGCCTGTACAATCTGGTTCCAATCGAATTCTGAAAAAAATGAACCGCCGATATACAGTAGAACATTATTTATCAATTATTGATAAAATAAAATCTGCTATCCCAGACGCTGCAATAACAACCGATATTATTGCTGGATACCCGTCTGAAACTGATGACGACCATCAACAAACATTAAACCTATTGAAACAGGTTCGCTTTTCTGGTGCATTTATGTTTAAATATTCACCTCGCGAAGGAACCCGTGCGTTCGACGAACCTGATGATGTTCCGGAAGAAACAAAAATTCGTAGATTGAATGAAATTATTAATTTACAGAACGCTATTTCAAAAGAATTAAATCAACTTGAGAAAGGTCGAGTTTTGGAAGTGCTTGTCGAAGCTCCAAGCAAAAAGAAACAACAAGAATGGATGGGACGCTCCTCATCGAACAAAGTTGTGATTTTCCCTAATCCCGATGGAGTTCATAAAATCGGTGATTATGTTCAGGTTTTAATTAAAAAATCAACTTCCGCTACTTTATTTGGTGAAGTCGTAGAATAAAATAAATAGGTCAATTATGAAAAAATTATTATTTGTTATTTTTTGGGCAATTTCTCTCGGAAATGCTACTTTTGCACAGGATACTGAAATTACTGCTGGTCTGAATGCGTTGCGTAGCGGTGATTATTCAGCCGCTTTTAATTTATATAACAAGTTTCTTTCCACCAACCAGAAATATGCACCTGCGTTCTATGGACGCGCAATTGCCAGCTATAAGTTAAAAGATTATGGCAAATCTCTTGAAGATTGCAAAAAAGCCATCGCTTTAGACGACAAATACCACGATGCTTATTTTCTTGCTGGACTCAATTCCATTGAATTGAATGATTACAAAAATGCTATTACTTATTTTTCTGATGCTCTTAGTATTAATCCGAACAACACAAAATATCTCTATTCTCGTGCAAATGCTTATTACTTCGCACAAATGGACAATGAAGCAATAAGTGACTACTCCCGTGTAATTGAATTGGAGCCTTCTTTCGGACTTGCATATTATGGCAGAGGAATTACATACTATATGGCTAATAAATTACAACTTGCAAAAATTGACCTTGAGAATTATATTGCTTTGAATGCTAATCAAGACAATCTTCAGGATGAAGCTCTACGAATTCTAAAAATTATCGAGAGAGCTAATAAATGAGCCAATTCGTTCAAAATATGTTTGCTTCTATCTCTAAAAAGTACGACCTACTTAACGACATTCTTTCTTTAGGTATTCACAAAAAATGGAGACGAAAATCTGTTCAATTAGCTTCTCCTGAAAATAATTCAAAAGTCCTTGATATTGCTTGTGGCACTGGTGATTTTGCCTTTGAATTCGAACCTTTTACATCTAATATTATTGGTATAGATTTTTGCGAAGAAATGCTCGAAATTGCTCGTCAAAAAGCAAATAAACGTAATAGTTCGGTTCAATTCATTCAGGGTGATGCTCTGAATTTGCCTTTTGAAGATGATTCTTTCGACATTGTTTCAATTGGTTTTGGCATAAGAAATGTAGATGATGTTAAAAAATCAATTGCTGAAATGTTTCGCATTCTTAAACCACAAGGCAAAGCCATAATTTTGGAATTTGGACAACCTGAAAATCCATTTTTTAGGTTTATCTATAATATTTATTCCAAATACTTTATGCCATTTATTGGCAATATTATTGCAAGTTCAAAAGAAGCCTACACTTATTTGCCAACAACTGCGGGATTGTTCCCTTGCAGAAATAATTTCCTTGATATAGCTCGAAATTCTGCTAATTTTAAAAAAATGAGTTATTACAGCCTGACATTTGGAATAGCATATATTTATATATTAGAAAAATAGTATGAAAACAATTTTAGTAATAGATGATGATAACCTTGTTTTAAGAAATGTAAAAGATGTTCTGGTTGCTACCGGTTTTAATGTTATTACTGCTACCGATGGCAAATCAGGGCTAAAATTTGCATCGGAAGCCAAACCAGATTTAATTGTTTGTGATTTAATGATACCTGAACTCAATGGTTTTGAACTGATAAAAAGTTTAAGGGGCTCAATTAATACAATTAGTATCCCAATAATAATAGTTTCAACTATTGAAAATAAGAAACAAATGCAGGAAAGCATTAATATTGGTGCCGATGATTTTCTCTCTAAACCTTTTTCTCCCGAAGCATTATGGATAAAAATTGATAATCTGCTCAAAAAAACTAAGGACGTTAAATACATTTCTGAAAATTCTATAAAACAGTTAAGTCTTAATCTCGCAAGTTCATT
Source organism: Eximiradius proteiniborus (assembly GCF_058546985.1). Classification (NCBI taxonomy): domain Bacteria; kingdom Pseudomonadati; phylum Bacteroidota; class Eximiradiia; order Eximiradiales; family Eximiradiaceae; genus Eximiradius; species Eximiradius proteiniborus. The sequence continues at coordinate 164,181 of NZ_CM178592.1, forward strand.
ACCACACGAACTTCGTACTCCATTGAATGGAATTATTGGTTCTGCTGATTATTTGGTAAAATTTGGCAATACTTTATCTCAGAACGAGTTAAATGAATTTCACAAAGTTTTATACCAAGCAGCCAATAGATTAAATGAACTTATTATTCGATATTTACTTTTTGTTGATACAGAAATTATTCTTGCCGATGTTGATAAACTTGTTACTGCTCGTAATGCTATTGCTTTTCTCCCCAAAAATAGAATTGAAAATCTAATCCAGGATTTTATTAATACTAAAGGGAAAAATCACATTATCTCTTACAATTTCGAAAATAGTAACATTAAAATATATGAAGAACATTTAAATTTCATTATTAAAGAATTGCTTGAAAATGCTGTTAAATTTTCAAATGAACAAACTCATATATCAATTTCCGGATTAGTAGTTGGAAATGAATATGTTTTAGAATGTTCCGACAACGGAAGAGGTCTGAGCAACTCTGAAATTAAGCAGTTAAGTACTATGAAGCAATTTAAACGAGAATTCTATGAACAACAAGGCTTAGGACTCGGACTTGCTATTATTCAACGTTTAGTTAAAATTTATGAGGGCACTTTTAATATTGAAAGTGAATTAAATAAATATACTAAAATCACTATTAAACTAAAATGTATCAATTAATTTTTGATTGTTATGAAACCTTCAGTTATTGAAATTAGAAATCAGGTTGAAGAAATTTATCAACAGGTTGTTGATTTTCGCAGAAAAATTCACCAAAATCCTGAATTATCAAACAAGGAATTTGCTACTACTGATTTTATTATTAGCATTTTAAAAGAAAATAATATTGAATATAAGCGAATTACAGAAACTGGTGCAGTCGGTATTATTGGTAATGGCGATAATTGTATTGCCTTGCGAGCAGATATTGATGCACTTCCTATTAAAGAAGAAACTGGATTGCCTTTCGCCTCACAAAATCCCGGAATTATGCATGCTTGTGGGCACGACTTCCACACTGCTATCCTTCTTGGCTCAGCAATAATATTAAAAAAATTTGAAGAACATCTGAACGGAACTATCAAACTGATTTTTCAGCCATCTGAGGAATTAATCCCCGGCGGTGCTCTGAAAATGATTAAAGCTGGTGTTCTTGATAATCCTCGCCCAAAGTATGTTTTCGGACAACATATTTATCCTGAGTTGAACACCGGCGAAATTGCAGTATCTGCCGGTCCGGTTATGGCTGCTGCTGATGAACTTTATTGGAATTTGTATGGCAAAGGTTCACACGCAGCTCAACCTCATATGGGAAACGATCCTCTTATCGTTGCTGCTCATTTGATTATTCATTTGCAAGCTATGCTAAATAAAAACAAAAATCCTTTTTCTCCTGCTGTTCTTTCTGTTACATCTGTTATTGGTGGCAAAGCTACAAACATATTTCCTGAATTTGCTTCTATGCAAGGCACCTTACGCACTTTTGATGAGTCGCTCCGTTCAAAACTCCATAAATTAATTGAGAACAATTCGCGTCAGATAGCTTCGCTATTTGATGTAAAATGCGATGTTGAAGTTCGGAAAGGATTTCCAGCTTTGATAAACAATTCAGAATTGGTGGAGAAATTTAAGGATATTGCAAATCAAGCACTTGGCGTTAATAATGTCCATAGTTTTGAGCCCAAAATGTGGGCAGAAGACTTTGCTTATTTCGCTCGCGAGATTCCGTCTGTTTTCTGGTTCCTTGGTGTTAAACAATCTGTGGATAGTGAGGTTGTTCCATTGCACAACTCCAAGCTCAATCCGGACGAACAAGCTATGAAGACTGGTATGCTTGCAATGGTGAGTGCGGCTATGGAATTATTATAATATTGCACTGTCTTGATAAATTTAATTTTTGTTAAATGTTTTTTTTATAAATTGCAAAAGTAATTTTCATCTGGTAGCATAGTATGAGTAGCAATAAAGAATTTATTGTAACTGCAAGAAAATGGCGTCCCCTCACTTTCAGTAGTGTTGTCGGGCAAGAGCATATTACAACAACTCTAAAAAATGCCATCAAAACAGGTAGAATTCATCACGCCTATCTATTCTGCGGACCCCGTGGAGTAGGGAAGACCACTACTGCCCGCATTTTAGCTCGTGCCGTAAATTGTTTGCAACCAGTTGATTATGAACCTTGCAATCAATGCACAAATTGCGAAGCAGCATTGAATAACCGTTCCATTGATATTATTGAAATTGACGGTGCTTCCAACAATAGCGTTGATGATGTCCGAACTCTTCGTGAAAACGCCAAATACCCTCCGTCGCAAGGCAAATACAAAATGTATATTATCGACGAAGTTCATATGTTGTCCACTTCTGCATTCAACGCACTTCTTAAAATATTGGAGGAGCCGCCATCTCATTTATTGTTTGTATTTGCCACCACCGAAGCTCATAAAGTCCCAGCTACCATCATTAGTCGCTGCCAGCGTTTCGATTTTCGCCGTATGGAAATTCCCGATATTGTTTATCAACTTAGAAACATTGCCCAAAAAGAAGAAATAAATATTGATGAAGAATCTCTTATCACTATTGCCAAAAAAGCCGATGGCTCTATGCGCGATTCCCAGAGTATTTTCGACCAGGTTATTGCTCTTTGTGGTAAGAATGTTAATTACAGCGAAATGGCAAAATCTCTTCATCTACTCGATGAAGATTTCTTTTTTCAATTGTCGGAAGCTATTTCAAACAAAGATTCAGCCAAAGTTTTTGAACTCTCTCAAATCGTCATATCTCAAGGTTACGAAATTCAGGAAGTTCTCAGTGGATTGCTCGAACATTTTCGCAATATCTTAACTGTTATTATCACAAAAAATACCAAGTTGCTCAATACAAGCAAAGAATTCGAAAAAAAATATCTTGATATTTCTAAGAAACTTACTAAGTCAGATATTTTGCGTTACATTCATATAATTAATAATACTGAGCAAGCTATTAAATATTTGCCCCAACCTCGTGTCCGATTTGAAATCGCACTAATAAATATGGCTGAAATGGATAAAGCAATTGATTTGAAGTCATTAATTGAAGAAATCAGACAAATTAAGACAGGTAATTATGTTGTTTATTCTACAATTGAAAATCCTACACCTATCGAAAATACTAAATCATCAGTCGATATTCCAGAAACTCAAAATACTGCTACTGAAAAAATTTCTGTTCAACAATTTTTAGTCAATAATAGTTCAATTATTGAGGAAATTTCAAAACTTAACCCAATTTTTGCTGAATTAAACAATTGCGATATTGAATTAAATAATAATATACTTTCAATTAAGCACGAAAACAAAATCATTTCCCAAGCATTAAAGAAAAATGTAAGCCTGTTGCAAAAATACTTATCTGAATTCGTTTTGATTGACAATATTACGCTCGAAGTTGCTCAAAAACATATTATTGAAGAAAGCAACACGGAAACCCAAGAAAAATCGTCCTCACAAAACAGTAAAACAGATGATAAAGAAAAACATCCCGTTGAAAAGAAAATTATTGACTTATTTGGTGCAGTTGAAATTAAATAGGAGTATTTATGCTAAAAATTAACGATAAATCACCCGATTTTAGCGGACAAACTGCTAACGGCGAAATTATCAGCAACAAAGATTTCGCTGGGAAATGGCTTGTTGTCTATTTCTATCCAAAAGATAACACTTCGGGTTGCACAAAAGAAGCCTGTTCATTCCGCGATTCTATGGAGGATATTACCAAGCTTGGTGCTGTCGTTATTGGCATCAGCCCCGATAGCCCATCATCTCACAAGAAGTTTATCGAAAAATTCAACTTAAATTTTTATTTGATTAGCGACGAAACCAAAGAAATTTGTCAAAAATTTTATGCTTTGGGTGAAAAATCGATGTATGGCAAAAAATATATAGGAGTAATTCGCTCCACTTTTATTATTTCGCCTGATGGCTTGATTAAATACGCTAACTACAAAGTTAAACCCGATAATCATGCCCAACAAATTATTGAAGAACTGAAAAAGTTGCGAAATGATTGATACTCATTGCCATATAGATACAGAAAGATTTGACAAGGACCGGGATGTCGTTATCAATCAAGCAATTGCCGATGGTGTCGAATGTATTATCGTTCCTGCCATCGAACCCAAAACTTTTACTTCATTGTTAAAAGTTGTTTCCAGCTATGATTGCCTTTTTAACGGTATTGGAGTGCATCCGCATAACTCATTTGAGCTTAATCAGCAAGTGCTAACCGAAATTGAACAAATTGCCCAGGAAAACGATAAAACTGTTGCAATTGGTGAAATTGGATTAGATTATTACTACGACTTTTCTCCAGTAGATATTCAAAAAAAATCCTTTGCTGACCAAATTGCTATCGCTAAAAACTTACATTTACCAATTATTGTTCATAACCGTGAAAGCGATAGTGATTTAATGCAAATTCTTAAACAAAGTCAAGATGGTAATTTAAGAGGTGTCCTGCATTGTTTTTCCGGCGATGTTGAAATGATGCGTCAAGCTGTTGATTTAGGTTTTTTCGTGTCTTTTACTGGAAATATTACATTTAAAAATGCCTCTCAACTAACAGAAGTTGTCCGGCAAACACCAATCGAGAACCTACTGCTGGAAACTGATGCACCTTGGATGGCACCAATCCCACATCGAGGCAAACGTAATGAACCTAAATTTCTTAAACTAATTGCTCAAAAAATATCTGAAATAAAGTCTATCCCAATAAATGAGGTTATTTCGATGACTACTAAAAATGCTAAAGAGCTCTTTCATTTGTCAATATTGTTGATTTCTCTATTTATTTTATCATCAACAGTTTTTGCTCAATCTCGAACTACTGTATATGATGATGATTTCGAAGAATATTCATCAAAAGAAGATCATTACGATTTATATCCTCGTACCTTTGGTTTTGGTCCTATGCTTGGAACTAATACAATTGTGGAAACTTACGATGACGGGCAAGATATTTCTTATGATGGTTTAGTTGCTTATGGATTTATTACAAGCTACAGAGTGCTCAAATATTTAACTCTTGCTGCCTCTTATCATTATTCTAAAAGTACTCAATATGTTGAGAAATATAAAGTTGATCCAAATCATCATCACGCAATTGAATTTTCCTCCTTCATCTCTCCTAATCCTTATGGACGTGTCAATTTTTACGGTATTCTCGGATTATCTTACTTGATTAATAAATATGGACGTAGAATTTATTCTGATGAATTTCCTCTTGGACGTAAAGAATATGAAAATGATAATAAGTTAGCGGCAAATACAGGTTTAGGATTCAATGTAAATATTGACTTAAATAATGCTGGGATATTGTGCTTTATGCTTGAATGGAAACTTAATTTCGCTTTGCAAAAAACTAACCTTGAATTTGATCCAAGAATTGATCCAAAGCAACCAAATCATAATAGAAAAACTGATATTTCAACATTTTACTCAATTCCGCGATTATCAATTCTATGGTATCCAAAGTTTTAATTTAGTCATCAATAATTTTTCATTAATCATAAATGATGTTGCTATAATCAGCAACATCATTTTTTGTTTAATTTCAGGTTATACTATTTTTGTAAGACCTTTTCTAATGCTAATCGAACTTTTCCATTAGAATTTTTCAATAATTTATCAGCCTCTTCGAATGTTATTTCACCTAATATCATAAGCAAAGTATGTTTTACACTCCAATTAGTAGTCAGTAGAAATTCTTCGGCAACATTATAATCAACACCTGTTAATTTCATTACTATTCTTTTTGCTCTTTCTTGTAGCTTGATATTTGTAGGTTTCAAATCAATCATAATATTCCCGTACGTTTTGCCAATATGCACCATACTTGCTGTTGTGAGCATATTTAATATCATTTTTTGGGCTGTTCCGCTTTTCATACGTGTCGAACCGGCAATGACTTCCGGACCAACTGGCACGCAAATCATAATATCGGCAATCGCTCCGTTGTGTATCGCTGTTTCTTTGCTTACTGTCGAAACCAATATTGTTCTGCATCCGATTTCTTTTGCTTTTTTCAATGCACCTACAACATAAGGCGTTCTTCCCGATGCCGCAATTCCACATACTACATCTTTTTCGCAAACGTCATGTTTTTCGACATCAGTTGCACCATTTTCTGGTTTATCTTCTGCACCTTCCTGTGCAACAAATACTGCTTCTTTGCCTCCAGCAATTATTCCTACAACCATTTCCGCGGATGTCCCAAATGTCGGAGGGCATTCAGCAGCATCAAGTATTCCAAGTCTGCCGCTTGTCCCGGCACCAAAATAAAACAATCTTCCACCAGCTGAAAAAGCGTTTTTTATCGTTTCTACGGCTAATGCAATTTCCGGGATAACCTTTTCTATTTCAAATGCAACTTTTTTGTCTTCATTATTGATTAATCTAATTGTTTCCTCAATTGAAATTATATCAATTTCAGTTGTGTTCGGATTTATCTGTTCTGTTTCAAGTGCAGATAGCTTGTTAAATAATTCCAACTGTTTCAATTGCCTGTCCCTTTTTATTTAGAATTCTCAAAATTGATACCAAAATTAACAAAAAAATACTTTTCTTATGAAATTCTATGAAAAATAAATAAATTTGTTTTTTATTATTTGTGGGTATGGCTCATTTAAAATTATTAAATATTGAAAAAGTTTATCCCAACGGCACCAGAGCAGTTGAAAATATTTCCTTCGAAGTTGCAGAAGGTGAATTCGTTGTTCTGGTTGGTCCGTCTGGGTGTGGTAAAACTACTATTTTGAGAATGATTGCCGGTTTGGAAGATATTTCAAATGGGGAAATTTATCTTGACACCAAAATTATCAATAATTTGCCTCCTAAAGATAGAAACATTGGAATGGTGTTTCAAAATTACGCTCTTTATCCACATTTAACTGTTTTCGAGAACTTAGCTTTTCCATTGCAAATTCAAAAAATTAAAAAAAATCAAATCAAATCGAATGTCGAAAAAATTTCTGAACTTCTCCAAATTAGTGATTGCCTTTATAAAAAACCTAAGGAACTTTCTGGTGGACAACGCCAAAGAGTTGCTCTTGGGCGTGCATTAATTCGACAGCCTCGAATTCTGCTCTTCGATGAACCTTTGTCTAATTTAGATGCTAAATTACGTGTTGAAATGAGAACAGAAATAACAAAACTACACCGTTCTTTGAACGCAATTTCTATCTACGTTACTCACGACCAGATCGAAGCAATGACTATGGCAACCAAAATTATCATTCTTAATAATGGCAAAATCCAACAAATTGGCTCACCTGAAGAAATCTATAATTTACCAAAAAATAAATTTGTTGCAAGTTTTATTGGTTCTACTCCAATTAATTTTTTCGACTGCAAACTTCTCGAACAGAACGATTCTTGCACCTCATTTTCTCTAACTAACGGCGAAATGATTAATATTCAAACAAAACGTAAATTGCCAGAAAAGTTTACACTTGCTATTAGACCTGAAAATTTGTCTGTTTCTCAAATTCAGAATAGCAATTCAATAAAATGCAGAGTTGTCAATATTGAAAATTTAGGTTATGAAAAAAATCTGTATTTTGAATATGGAAAATCACTTTATTCTTGCAAAAGTAATATTGAAAATCCAATAAATATCAATGACGACATTTTTATTTCTTTTCTCGAGGACAAACTTCTTTTTTATAATGAACAAGGTGAACTAATTTACTGATATTATGAATAAGCTAACTAAAATATTAAAAAAATTCTTCCTGATGTTTGCAATTTTTTATACCTCGCTGACAATTTCTAACCAATTATTAGTATATTACGGGATATTATCAAAATTCTTTATGGGGTATTTTGCCTTTGGAATTTTACTATCTCTGGTCTTAAGTTTCATTTATGTTTTGTTAAATGTGAATAATCAAGATTGAAAATTAAATTAACATATTACTTGTTTTTCGTTCTATTTCTGCTTTATTCGTGTGCGAATGTGCAGGCACCATCTGGCGGTCCACCTGATGTTACTCCACCTGAAATAGTGAATACCTATCCTAAAAACGGAACAATTAATTTCGATGGCAAAAAAGTTGAATTGCAGTTCACAAAATATATGAACAAAAACTCTGTTCTTGAAAATTTATATATCCAACCTCTAACCGGTGCCGAATTTGATTGGTCCGGGAAAAAACTTTCTATTGAATTTAAGGAAAGTTTACTTCCGAATACCACTTACCTTATTAATTTGGGAACAGATTACACTGATTTCAGGAATATCAAGCCCAGTGAAGCATTTTCCTTGATTTTTTCAACTGGTGAAATAATTGATACCGGTAAAATCAACGGGCTTGTCATTGACAAAAATCCACAAGGTATCTTTATTTTTGCTTATGATATTACAAATATTGATACCGACACATTTCGGTTAACTTATGCTCTGCCAAAATATCGTGTTCAGGTTGGGGCATCAGGTAACTTCACTCTTCAAGGTTTGACTGACGGAAAATATAGATTAATTGTTGTTAAAGACCAGTTCAAGGATTTAGTTCTAACCGAAAATCAGGATTTTTACTCAACTGCTTTTCAAGATTTTTCCGTTAAAAATGGCAAATCAGATGATGCTCTTTTCAGATTTGGGAAAATAGTTGATTTTTCTCCTCCCAAACTTTTTTCTGCAGAATTTGAAAGCAATAATAAAGTCAAGCTGTTTTTTAGCGAGAATATCCTCATACATCATTTAAGTTCTTCTTCTATCGTAATATTTGATTCTCTTAACAATCATTTCTACAAAGTAAAAAATTATTACATTGATAATCAGAGCCAGAATATTCTCAATGTTATCTTGAATGATAAAATCGACGCCCAAAAAACTCTGTATGTTTCAATTCCAGATAGCAACGTTGTTATTTCGGATACAATTGGTAATATATTTAACGAATTCGGTAAAACTATAAAAGCTAAATCAGTTACCGAAGAAGATGCTTCTGAATTTCGTTTTCTTTCTGCTTCAATCAGAGATAGTTCAATAAACATACCGTTAGATAGACAAATATTATTTACTTTTTCCGAGCCTGTGGATAGTGTAATCAATGAATTGATTGATTTTCATCAATTCTCGGATAGTTCAGATGTTATTTTTTCTTCCAGTATTATTAATTCTACTAAATTGTTGCTGAATGCTTCATTAGTATATAACTCTTCCTATTCAATTAAAATACCACCTGAAGCAATTATTCCGCAATTCAAAGCGAACAAAGTCCGTGATACAATTTCCCTCTTCTTTAAAACAGAAGACAATAGGAATTATGGAACGGTTAGTGGATCGCTTATAGACTCTTCTGGAACAGAGTTGCAAAAAATTGTTGTATTCGAAGGTGTAAATGATAATAGATTATTTCAGGCAGTAGTAAATCAGGAAGGGAAGTGGCGTATCGATAATATTCGAAGTGGCGACTATAAAATATGGATATACGAAGATAGAAATAGCAATAATCGATATGATTTTGGAAAAGTTTTACCATTTGATTTTTCAGAAAAGTTTTATCTAACTGGCTTGACTGTTTCTGTGAAAAGTCGCTGGGAAACCGAAGGAATTACTCTCCGCATAGGGAAATAATATGAAAGTTGATAATTTAATATCGCTACGTTATATTTTCCCGAAGCATTCATTTAATTTCATTTCCTATGTTACATTCCTTTCTATTTTGGGTATAATTATCGGTAATGCTTCGCTGGTTGCCGTTCAGTCAATATTTAATGGATTTCAGGAACTTACTCTCAAACAAATTGTTGGTATCGACCCTCACTTGAGAATAGTTCCACAAAAAGGTAATTATATTAATTTAAACAATATAAATATTGAAAAAATCAAAGCGATTAAACAAATTCGTTACATCAATCCTACAGTTCAAAGCAAAGTAGTTGCTGTGCATAATTCTAAAATGCAAGTTTTTAATCTTAATGGTTTAGAGCCGAATAGTAATCTACTTAATAATGAATTACCTAAATATATTATCTCAGGAAGTTTAGGAATTTTCAATCAGTTGAGCGAACAGACCATATTTATTGGCTCTGCTCTTGCTGAACGTCTGCAGGTTTCTGTTGGTGAAAGTATAGAACTATTTACACCTAATAATATTGAAAACAGTTTGTTGGCATTTTCGCAGCCAAAAGGCTATACCGTTATTGTTGGGGCTATTTTCAATACAAACATTAAAGATTATGATTTAACAGTTGCATTTATTAGTTCTAATGATTTAAAAAATTTACTCTCAATTCCTTCAAATTCAGTTAATTCAATTGGTATTTTTCTTGATGATTTTCAGAAAGCAGAAGAAGTAAAATCAAAGTTATCGAATGCCTTGCCATCCGAAGTTAAAATTCAAACCTGGAAAGAGTTAAATAGCCAACTCTATTCAATAATGAAATTTGAAAAACTTGTTTCATTTGCAATAGTAGGAATAATTATTATCATTGCTGTATTTAATCTTTTTGCTTCACTTTCGATGACATTAACCGAAAAACAACAAGATATTGCTACTCTAAAAGCTCTTGGGGCAAACGAGAAACTGATTAAAAAGATATTTTTAAAGGTGGGCTTATTAATTGGGGTTATTTCTACATTCTTGGGAATTATGCTCGGAATAGTTTTCGTTTTTGTTCAATCTCATTACAAATGGTTCAAAATTGACATTAACCGCTATATTATTGATGCAATACCAGTGAGTTTGAACGCTGTTGATGTACTTATTGTTGCTTTTTTCTCAATATTTTTATGCTTTCTTGCAACTATTTATCCTGCAAGCCAGGCTGTAAAAATTAATATAGCAGAAGAATTGCGTAATGATTAATATATTTTTAGGAGAATTAATATGAACCCATCCGATTACAAAATCAAAACGGCTATTATTTCTGTTTCCGACAAAACCGGTGTTGTTGATTTCGCTAAAAAACTTGCAAATCTTGGTATTGAAATTTACTCAACCGGTGGCACTGCTAAAATTCTCAAAGATGCTTCAATTGAGGTAAAAAGCATCTCCCAGCTTACTGGGTTTCCTGAGATTTTAGGTGGTCGGGTGAAAACCTTGCATCCTGCTGTTCACGCTGGCTTGCTTGCAGACCTATCAGACGAAACGCATATCCAACAACTTGCTGATAATAATCTTAAATCAATTGATTTACTTGTTGTAAATTTATATCCTTTTGAACAAACTCTGAATAAGGAAAATGTTACTCACGAAGAATTAATTGAAAATATTGATATAGGCGGTCCGGCTATGCTTCGAGCTTCAGCAAAAAATTACAAATGGACTGCCGTTGTTGTCAATCCAGAACGCTATCCGGAAATCATTGCCTATCTCGAAGCAGGACAATCAATCCCAGAAGAATATCGCTTGAAGCTTGCTGGGGAAGTGTTTTCTCACACTGCATATTATGATAGCCTTATTGCAAATTATTTTAATCAATGTAATAAAATTGAAATTCCTGAAAAACTAAATTTGTCTTTCAATTTGTCTCAAACATTGCGTTATGGCGAAAATCCTCACCAAAATGCTGCTCTATATGGATATTTTAATTGCATTTTTGAAAAATTACATGGAAAAGAACTTTCTTTCAATAACATTATTGATATTAGTGCCGCTTCAGAACTTATTTTAGAGTTCGATGAACTTGCTCTTGCAATAATTAAGCACACGAACCCTTGTGGTGTTGCTTTGGGTGATACTATTGCTAATGCCTTCGAAAAGGCACTTGCTACTGATAATGTATCTCCTTTCGGTGGAATAATCGCTGTCAATAGGAAAATTGATTTCGATGCTGCCAATGCAATGCATTCTATGTTTACCGAAGTAATAATTGCACCCGATTTTACCGATGATGCTTTGGAATTGCTAATGAAAAAGAAAGATAGAAGACTAATAAAAGTTAATTTTGAATTGCTGAAAAAACATTCTTCGAAAAACATTCGTTCAGTACCTGGCGGATTGCTTGTTCAGGATAGTGATAATTTACTCCTTAATGAGAATAATCTTCAAGTTGTAACCAAAAGAAAACCAACAGACGAAGAACTTAATTCAATGAAATTTGCTTGGAAAGTCTGTAAACACGTAAAATCCAACGCTATTGTTTATGCAAAAAGCGATAGAACTTTGGCTATTGGTGCTGGGCAAATGTCGCGTGTCGATTCTTCGAGAATTGCAGTTGAAAAAGCAAAACTTCAAGGTATTGATTTAACCGGGTCAGCTATTGCTTCTGATGCTTTCTTCCCGTTTGATGATGGTGTTCGTTATGCTGCTTCTGCTGGTGCTACTGCCGTGATTCAGCCAGGTGGTTCTGTCCGTGATGAAGAAGTTATTAAAACTGCAGATGAACTCAATTTAACTATGATTTTCACTGGGATAAGACATTTCAGACATTAATTGAGTTTTCTTGATAAAATAAAGGCGGGATAAATTATATCCCGCCTTTTATTTAGATTGTTAGGAGATATTATTTTTCGTATTCTGAAACTGGAGTTCGAATAACCACCTGAACTGTTCTATTGTAGAAACGACCTTCCGGCAAATCATTCGTATATAATGGATCGTCTTCGCCAACGCCTTTTGAATTCAACGTAGCATATCTACCACCGGTAGCTTTAATTATTCCTTGACGAACTGTTTCAGCACGTCTTTCGGATAATTTCAGATTGTGATCAAATAATCCTACAACGTCAGTATGCCCAACAACTTCTGCTACAGAGGTTGGTTTTACACGGTCATATACATATTCACGCATAATTCTGTTGTTTGTTTCACCTGCTTCAGCAGAGTTGAATGGGAAAAGAATAAGATTATAGCGCTCAAGAGTACTATCACCAACTACAGATGTTTTCTTTTCTAATGTAGAAATTTGCTTGACTGGAATTGTGATAGGATCGGAGGAACATTCTGCTCCACTCTTTGTGGTTACTATTAATTGCGCTGTATATGGAACTTCATCTTTCGGATATTTCCCGTCTTCATTTGTCCAATCCCAAGTATAATTGGGTTCTGTCAATCCGATATTATTCAATGTCATCCATTTTTCATTCCCGCGCTTGATTTCAATTCTTCTTTTAGCAATTATTGCGTCATCAATTCCATTCTTTATTACAAATTTCATCTCTTCTGGTTGTGGGAATGTAGTAGGATCTTTATCAAATACAGGTTTTGTAATATTCCAATCATCGCAAAGAATTTCTACACGACGATTTTCCTGTATTCCTAATGAATCTTTAAGATTAGAAACTACAAGAGGTTTGTCTCTAAATGTAAGTTTCATTCTATCAGGGCTTATCTTCCAGATATTCTTGAAATAATTATAAACAAATTCAGCCCTTTCTTTCGAAAGATTTACTCTCTTTTCTTCAGGAGTAGTACCATCTGTTGTCCCTACAATTTCAATCTTAGCATCCGGGAATTTATTCAAACGATAACCATAAATATTCAATACGTGATAATATTTATTCAGTGTACCACCTGCTATAGTTGTGTCTGTGAAGTTCTTAGCTTCTTCAGGTGATTTGAATAAAATATAGCGAGGCGGAAGAACAGATGAACCTAAATCAAAAAATACATAATTCAACAAAGGATACAAATCCCAGGTTTGAACTTCTTCCATTACAAGTCCGCGATAACTTGCGAGTTTCGGGTCGGCAACTTTTGCTCTTTTAATATAATCTGCTTCATCTATTTCTGCCGTAAGAACTGGTCTTTGTCCCATTAATATTTTAACATTAATTTCATCAGCGAATTTTTTGGCTTCTTCCGGATCGTCTGTTTTCTTTGGTTTTATTACTTCTTGGAATACCGATCTTTTACCATATTTTGGATTGAAAGCACTTATTTCTAATTGAACTCTATCAGCCGACTCTTTTCCTTCACCATAATCGCTGTTGGTTACAACATATTCAAATTTTGTGCGTTGCAAATTAAGAGAATCCGTATATATTCTGCCGGTAATAGGATTTTTTATCTCAATTTTTGCAGGGATAAATTCACCGGTACATTCATCAACAACAGTACCAGCAACGTTTACAGCACGGAAGAATGTAGGAACAAACGCCATAAAAATATCATAATCTCCTTGGTAACTTGGAATATCTGTTCTTCTCGAAGAGAAATATAGAATATCACCGGATGCAGGCAAAGTGATAAACATTTCATCTTCTTTCGTATTAATTGGTTCACCCAGATTTTCCGGTGTACTCCAGGTTTTAGTTACAGGATCGTAGCGAGTAACATAAAAATCAAGCCCTCCATAGTTTGGTTTGTGTCCATCAGAAGCAAAAAATAGTGTTTGATTATCTGCAGCTATGAATGGTGAAACTTCACGCCCTTTTGTATTGATTGCTTCTAAATTTTTAGCAGGTTTCCATTCTTCTAAATCATAGTCCCAATCTGAATACCAAATATCAAAATTCTTTGGAACATTTCTGCCATCGCTATTTGGTCCTTTTCTGGTTGAAACAAAATATAACCTACTTTGGTCAGGTGCAATTGATGGTTGCGAATCAAATACTTCTGAATTAATGTTCTTACCTAAATTCACAGGGCGTCCCCAACGATCACCTTCGATTGTTGTCTTGTATATATCGCAGTCTCCGATTCCATCTGGACGATTGCAACCTGTAAAATACAAAGTTCTACCATCCGCACTTATTGAAGCAACGCCTTCATTTAATTCAGTATTAACACCTAATCTCCCATAATTTGTCGTAGTATCAATATTATATGGCTGGAAAAATACTGAATCCAATCTTTCTAATTTTTTTGCTGCCCAAAAATCATGAGATGGTTTCCCATCTGGTGTGAGCTTGCTGCCCGGTCTGTTCGACACAAAGTATAAAGTTCTGCCATCAGCACTTATTGTCGGAGCGTAATCCAATCCTTGCCAATTGACAACCGGCCCTAAATTGATTATTCGAATTCTTCTGCTTGCAATGATATTGGACTGCCCTTCAGACGGTTCAATCTTCATTGCAATTAAATGCATTTGGTTACTTAGTGCAGTCTCGTCATTTTCTTTTGTGTTTTGAGAAAACAAAGACTGAGAAATCAATATGCAGAGAAATAAATACAATGAAATCAGCGAAAATGTCTTAAACTTTTGCATTTACATCCACCTTGTTTGTTTACTAAAAATTAATATTTTAATAATTTTCAATTAATAAATTACCTTAAAATCTTAAAAAATCAAAATCATTTATAATTAAAATTACAATATTTTCAAATTTTTACTCTCAATTCGATTAACACTCTCCAATTTGAAATTTTAAAGTTATCTCCATAATCAGAATATTTACTAAATGGATAATAATAATAAAATTGTGGAGACAAATAGTAGTTATTATCAACTTTGAAGTCAAATCCAATATTGGTTGCAAATCCAAATTGTAAAGAATTAATTTCTCGATAATCATTATCTTCAAGAATTATTTTATTCGAATTAGTTTCTGGGAACAATATTTTTACCTGCTCTCCATTTGGCAACAATATGCTTTCATCTAATATTTCTTTTTTATGTATTAAATTCGATGATATAATATAAGAGATTGACGGAGATATTTTAATGAACATTAATTCAAATCCAATAAACTTCAGATACGGTTGTATTGCTAACGCACTGGTGTTGATTTCGCTCGTGTTTCTGAAATTAACACCAACAAATCTATTCTTTTCATATTCAAAGGCTTCTCTTTCCCTATAACTTGCTTTAACAGATATATTTTCATACATTAAAGCAAATCCGTATTTGATACTATTCTCATTCACAAAATCTTCCATATTTAATCCAAATGTATAGCCAAACCTATTCCCATTTTCGAACTTGCAGTCTTCGCAGTCTACATAGCTTGTTCCAAGTTGGTGATTCCCACCTAAACCAATAAACATACCTGCTTCTTTTGGTTTCTTAGGGATTGAAGGAGTAAGTGGGTCAGAAATTTGGCTAAAAACTGTATTTATTGAAAAAAGTGCTAATACAATATATAGGAACTTTTTCATAAATTCACCAAAAGTTTTTTCTTGTTTATTCGACTATACATTTGTAATTAACAATTTAACAAAAAAACGTTACATTATTTATGGTAAATTTTGAATTAAGCGAAGAGAAGAAATCAAAATTAAACTGGGTTCGCTATCTTGCAGTCAGAATATTAAGTCGTTATGAGCGGAGCGATTCTTATTTGGACAAATTATTAGCGAACGAACTTAAAAATAATGAACTTACTCAACAAGATAAAGCTTTGCTCACTGAACTAATCAATGGGGTTGTTCGCTGGAAGTTGAAATTAGATTGGGCTTTGACCGGATTTTATAATGGCGATTTTCAAAAATGTTTGAACTTCGTCAAAAATGCTATGCGAGTTGGGCTTTATCAAATAATGTTTTTAGAAAAAATACCTGCCTATGCAGCAATAGATGAATCGGTTGAGATAGTAAAGCAAATTCAGGGCGAAAGAACTGCTGGTATGGTGAATGCTGTCCTGAGAAACCTTCATAGGAACTTAGACAAAATTCGTTATCCCGATAGGGAAGAAGATTTAGTCTATTATCTTGCAACTGTTCATTCTCATCCTAAGTGGATGGTTAAGCGATGGTTGGAAAGATTTTCAGAAGATGAAACAGAAAAGTTGCTCATTGCAAATAATCAAAGACCATACATTCCAATTAGAGTTAATCTGTTAAATTCCTCTATCGACAAAATTAAATATCTGCTTGATAAAAACAATGTTGAATACGTCCAATGTGAATATCTTCCACAAACATTCCTGTTAAAAAATCCCAAATTTGATATTACTTCTACTGAAATTTTTCAGAATGGTGAAATTACAATTCAAGACCCAAGTGCTTCTCTTGCAGTTATGCTCGCCAATCCCAAGCCAGATTACAAAGTCCTCGATATTGCTGCCGCTCCTGGTGGGAAATCCTTTTTTCTTGCTGAACTTATGAAGAACCAAGGCAACATCTTAGCAATCGAAAAATATTCTTCAAAGATTAAATCAATTAATGAAGGTCGCCAAAGATTAAAACTATCGATAATTGACACACTTGTAGAAGATGCTCGTAAACTTCGCTTGCAAGAAAAAGTTGATTTGATTTTTGCTGATTTGCCGTGCTCTGGATTGGGCACCTTACGCAAAAAACCAGATATCAAATGGAAACGGGATACAGACGACATACCAAAAATTGTTGAATTACAAAAAGAAATCATCTCGAATGCTGTTAGATTTATGGCAACAGGTAGTGTTTTGATTTACTCAACCTGCACAATCGAACCCGAAGAAAATCAGGAAGTTGTTTATTGGCTGCTTGATAATTACAAAGACCTGCAGATTGATCCCGCTGAAAACTATTTGCCTAAAAAAGTTTGTAAAGATGGTTTTATGCAAACTTTCCCGCATATTCACGGGATTGATGGTGCTTTTGCTGCTCGTATTGTTAAAGTTTAGTTCTTTGCACTTCTGACGATATATTAGATATGAAATTGAATAAAAAAAATAATTTTCAGCACTCATCTCATGGTTCAGAAAAAGATAGGTATTTAGTTACTTATGCTGATTTGATTACTTTGCTTTTGGGATTATTTGTTATTCTTTATGCTTCTTCACAAGTTGATCAAGAAAAGTTTAAAGAAATTTCTTCAGCACTTACCAAATATTTCAAAAGCCAGCCAGCAAACCCAATTGAGGGTGGTGATGGTGTGCTTGAATCAGGTCATAGAGCTATCCCAGAACCTATGATTTCTCCTCGTGAAGCTAAGGGCATAAAGGAAGTTGAGAACCAGGCAGCAACTGTTCTCAAAGATTATATAGCTAAAGGCGAAATTTCACTTAGAACTTCCTCAGAGGGGCTTGTAGTTGTTCTTCCAGAAAAATTAATGTTTCGTTCGGGTAAAGCCGAAATTCAACCTGATGGTATTACTGTTATTGATTCTCTTGCTAAAATATTGTCTACTCTGAACAATACTATTTTTATTGATGGACATACCGATAATACTCCGATAAGGACTTTCCAATATGAATCAAATTGGCATTTATCTGTTGCTCGTGCTTTAAATGTTGGGTATAGACTTATTTCTCTTGGTGTGTCCGGTGATAACATTGTTATAAGAGGTTTCGCCGATAAAAGACCTGTCGATGACAATTCTACAGAAGAAGGAAGAGCAAGAAATAGACGTGTCGAAATCACTATCTCCAGAGTTGATATAAACTCTCCTGCAAAAGTATCACAATCAGACTAATTACCTATTATTGTTTTTTTATTCGTTAAAATAAGGTAATTTTGTAATTATTCTAAATTTTAAATGGGATTTTTATGATCAAAAGTATGACTGGGTTCAGCAAAGTAGAACTCAATGAAAATGGAATTTACGTTACTGTTGAAATAAAAACATTAAATGGTAAAAACTTAGAAATTAATTGCCGATTGCCCAAATCTTTGTCTCACCACGAACTCGAAATTCGCGAAATTTTAAGAAGTAATTTGTCTCGAGCAACCGTTTTTCTTTCAATTAATGTTGATGCCGATCCATCTGTCAAAAGTTTCAATTTAAATCTTGAAGCTGCTGCCGCCTGCTATAATGTTCTTAACCAAATCAAAAAAGAATTAAAGCTAAAAGATGCTGTCAAACTCGAAAATATTTTGGTTTTTCGTGATTTACTCTATAAGCAAGATGATGCAATAAATGAAGATGCCTGTATGAAACTTATTACCAAGTCGCTTAAGCAGGCTCTCAAAAACCTCGATGCAATGAGACTTCGGGAAGGGCAACAAATTTCAAAAGATATTATTGCCAGAATGAAAAAAATTCACGAAAATGTTCAAAAAATTGAACAAATCAGTTTAAATAAAGTGCCTCAGGAAAGAGAAAGATTAAGAAATCGCGTTGCTCAGCTTTTTGAAAGTGATGAAATTGACGAACATCGTCTCCAACTTGAAATTATTTTGCTTGCCGATAAACTCGATATTTCGGAAGAATGCACTCGGCTTTATTCTCATTTCAAGTTTTTCAATGATGCTGTTAAATCTAAGGTTTCTGAAGGAAGAAAAATCAATTTTCTTTTACAAGAAATTCATAGAGAAATTAACACTATCGGTAGTAAAGCAAATGATACCGAAATTTCTCACCTTGTTGTTCACTGCAAGGAAGAACTTGAAAAAATTCGCGAACAAGTGCAAAATATTGAATAATGAACAATTTCCTTGTAATTGCTTATTATTTCCCACCATCTGGTGGTCCGGGCGTCCAACGTGTTCTAAAACACATCAAGTATATTCGTGAGTTCGGTTGGCAACCAATTGTTCTTACTGTCGAAAATGGACAATTCCCCGCTCGGGATGAATCTTTGTTTGCTGAAATTCCGGATGATGTGATTGTTCGTCGAACTAAAATTTATGAACCATATGATATTTACAGGTTTTTTACAGGCAAAAAGCCCGGCACTCCTATTGATGTTAATACTATAAAAAAAGATGACCAGGAATTGAATTTAAAAGAACGTATCGCTGAATTTATCAGAGCTACTTTTTTTATTCCGGATGCTCGCGTCGGATGGCTGCTTACTGCAAAAAACGAAGCTATAAGAATTATCAGGGAATACAATTGCAAGGCTATTTATTCATCTTCGCCTCCTTATACTTGTTCATTAATTGCAAGATATGCTAAACGAAAAACTAAATTGCCTTGGGTCG
Organism: Eximiradius proteiniborus; assembly: GCF_058546985.1. Lineage (NCBI taxonomy): Bacteria > Pseudomonadati > Bacteroidota > Eximiradiia > Eximiradiales > Eximiradiaceae > Eximiradius > Eximiradius proteiniborus. The sequence goes on from NZ_CM178592.1 coordinate 183,878, forward strand.
CTGGTTTTCGCGACCCTTGGACTGGATTTATTTCTGCTCCTAAACGTTGGTTTATACCTGCCAAGATAGACAGATATTTGGAAAAATCAGTATTCGAAGAAAGTAATTATGTTGAATGTGCTTGGGAAGGAATCATAAAAGATGCTTTATCCAAATATCCTAGATTGATTAAAGACAAATTTATTCACGTCCCAAATGGATTTGATTCCGACGATTTCCCGAATGTTGAATACAAAAGAAACGAGAAGTTTACGCTTACCTATACCGGTTCAATGTATGGCAGACGAAATCCATATTCTTTACTTATTGCTATCGAAAATCTTTTATCTCAACATAAAATCAGCGTCAATGATTTCAGATTAAAGTTCATCGGGCGTTTTGGCAACGAAGTTCTTGATATGTTCAATAATTGTTCTTTCAGACAAAACATTGAAATTATTGGCTATATTCCACACAAAGAAAGCATTGCTCATCTTATGGCTTCCGATGCTTTGTTGCTTGTTGTAGATGAATCGAAAGAAAGCGAAGAAATAGTTCCTGGAAAAGTGTATGAATACATCGGAGTTCATCGCCCAATACTTGCAATTGCCCCTATCAACGGAGCTATTGCTCGCTTAATTTATGAAACAAACTCTGGGAAAGTTGCTCACCAAACCGAGATTAATACTATTTCTGATATTTTTTTAGAGTATATTAATTTATGGAAATCAAATTCTGCGATTATTAGGCCAAATCTGGAAGTAATTCAACAATTTGAACGGAAGAATGCCGCTAAAAAACTCGCTGAACTATTAAATAGCATTGCTACCCCAACTTGATTTTTAAGAAATTTGTAAATGTCTTGCCTCCTTCGCTTATTGTCATCGTAATTGGAAATACAATGAGCTTCATACCATAATGTTCAAATCTGTCGATATATTGAACTAATTTCACAGCATCTTTTTCTGTTAGTGCAATATAACGTGAATTGTTATTTTCAGCAAAGCGTCTTATTTTTTCAATATCATTTCTATCATAATAATAATGGTCGCTAAAATTCAAATAATTAACAAGATTGTAATCCAATTTTTTCACCATTTCATAAAATCTGTAAGGTTTAGCTATTCCTGCAATAGCAACAATTTTTTCCTTTTTTCTTATTCTGTCAATTTCTTCAAGATCGCTTTTCGCATTTCCTAAAATATATGGGTCTCCACTTTGAACAGTTACTTTTATGAAAATAGCATCTTGGTTTGTAAACTGCTTCAATTCATCTGTTATTTTTGCACCACCGGTTAGACATACAACATTTGCACGACTAAGAGACTCCAATGGTTCTCGTAACATTCCTTTCGGAAACAAATAAGGCTTTTCGATTGTTTCTTTGTCTATAATCACAATGTCGATATTTCTTTTTAACGCTCTGTGTTGAAACCCATCATCGACAATTACACAATCTATATCAAATCTTCTTTCAGCAGACAATGCAGCCTCTACTTTTGATTCGTTTGCAATTATTGGCACCATTAACTTTCTTGCAAGCAGTACTAATTCGTCTCCGCCTTCGCGTGCATCAACTAATACTTTTTTCCCATCGCAAATAATTATTTCACCTTTTGATTGTCTTTTGTATCCACGTCCAATAATTGCTGGCTTTTTACCTAATGATTGCAACAATTTTACTAAAAGTTCTTCAAAAGGTGTTTTGCCGGTACCGCCTACTGAAAGATTACCAACGCTGATGACGGGAATAGATATTTTTGTCGAAAGGTGTTCTTCCCGGTCATACCTGCGATTTCTGTATTTTACTATTTTCCCGTATACTTTTGAAAAAAAATTAGTTATCATTTTATCTGATTGAATTAATTGTATTTTCAATTTTAACAATCATTTCCGAGACTTCTTCTCTCGTAAGCTCTTTTGGAATATAATACTTCTCAGAAATAACAATACGTATCTTAGAAAATGGTAGTGGCAGAATAAATTTATCCCAACTTTTCTTGAAAATAATCTTGCCGCTTATAAATGCACGAACAAGATGAAGTGGCACTTCACTTCTGTAGGCAATTATTGCTGCACCGTTTTTGAATTTTCGGGCAGGACCACGAGGACCATCAGGTGTTATGAAAATACTTGCATTTTTTGCTAATTCAGTTGCCTTTTCCAATACATCCTTGCTGTTTTTTGAGGAAGAACCTCGAATTAAGGAATAGTTCCACTTTTCTAATAGCTCTGCTAATACTTGCCCGTCTTTGCTCAGGCTTACAATTGCAAATTTTTCTTCAATTTTTTGAGAAAAATATTTCCAGATTGGCAGCATCTCTCCGTGCCAAAATGCAAAAACTGCAGGCGTTTCTTCACATTCGCCAATAACTTTAATTCTCCAGGTTGAGCTTACAAGTGCAATTAATCTGTGCAGTATTTTTATTCCGATAGCTTTCATAAAAATAAAAAATGCCTTCCAAAATACAACTCGAAAGGCATTTTTTCTTTTAAATTAGCCTAATTACTTAATTTCTCTGTGAATAGTGTGACGTCTCAAAAAAGGATTGTATTTTTTGAGCTCCAATCTTTCAGGGGTATTTTGCTTATTCTTTGTTGTTGTGTATCTCGAAGCTGGTTTCCCTTCAGCTTTTGCTTCAGTGCATTCGAGCGTAATCATAAATCTTTGTTCTTTTTTTGCCATTTCCAAACTCCATTATACAATTTTAGTAATTACAAAATTAACTATATATTACATATTTTCAAAACTTCTTTTTTAGCTCGAATATTTTCTGCTCACTTTTTCACTCTTAGCAACCACCTGATTTTTTCTTAGGTTTTGTATCCGTATCCTGTGTGCTGCGTGAATATTTTGTTTCAAGTGTTTGTAATTTTTCTGGTGCAGATGTAATGAAATTTATGTATGCAATTTGATGCAAATCGTTTTGGTTGATTTCTTTTGGTTTGTTTTGAAACTGTTTCCAAAAGCTGTCTAAACCACCCTGAAGAGCTACTGTTCTATGATTTCCAATCTCGTTAGCAAATGCTACTGCCTTGCTTGATAAAGTGCCTTGATTATCAACAAATACAATTGTTTTAGGATTTTTTTTGATGAAATTTTGATTTTCTTTCAGGAATATCTCCTCGAATGGAATATTTTTCGAACCGGGTATTGTTTTATTTCTTTTATCGCTCTTTTCTCGCAAATCAACGACTACTAAAGAATTATCTTCATCAATTATTCTAAATGCAAATTCTAATGGGTCAATATGCTTAATTTCATTTTTCTGAGCAATTTTTTGAATTTTATTTTGTAAATATACTTCTCTGGTCGGCAAAAAGGTAAGAATTAATGATACTGCTATAAAAATAAATCCAAATATTAGTGGTTTGTTTTCTAAAATTTCAAAAAACTTTTTACCATTTGTGTTAATTTTATTTACTTTACTTTCAATCTTTGATGTGAAGATAAATGCAACAAAAGCCATTAACGTAAATCCAAAAGCAATAATCCCCGGGTTTACGTTTAATAACTTATCTATTCTCAATTCTCCATAGTCAAATCCAAGGTAAATACTTTTGAAATACGGGTAAAGCTCTGCAAAAATAAATACTCCTAATAATCCACCAATGATAAATATTATTGCATCAATTTTACCTATAGATGCTCCTGCAAAACTCGTTCCAGGGCAATATCCTCCAATAATAAAGCCTGCTCCCATTATAACTCCACCAATAATAGCAGAGTAAAGAAATGTCGGGTTTATGTACAACATATTCCAGTCTACTATTCCTAAATAGCTTAGCACTATTATCCCTATCATTGCAGTTACACCAGCAGTAAAAAACACTCTCAACACAGTAAAATCGTAACCGTAAAACAACCCTGCGAGTTTCCTTGATGAGGAAAAACCCGCCTGTTCAAGTATAAATCCAAAAAAGAAGCCAATTATCAATGCAACAACCAAGTTTAACTCGTTGCTGATTATGTCCGGAACAAATGGTCCCATTTATTTTTCTCCTCTATATCCACAATTTTCTAAAAATATATGCCAGAGCATATGCTGTGGCAAAAATAGCAAACATTGTAAGCACCCCGCCCGCAGAAAGAACAGCCATTCCGCTCAAAGCAGCACCGCTTGTGCAGCCACGACCAAATTGAGCACCTATCCCAAACAACATTCCGCCAAATAATGCCGCAATTAAGCGTGTTCGTGATTTTATTTTTGGATTGTGCTCTACCTTCCAGGTCAGTCTATTAGCTATCAATCCTGAAACAAAAGCTCCGGCAATAACCCCTAATATTTCAAACACAAGCCAGTTCTTTAACGCTCCTTCATTATGTGAAGCTACATACTCTTTGTAGAATTCCGAATTATTTGCGTGTGTAGGTGAAATTGTCTCAACTCCTGCCACTACTACGCTTTTTATTGCTCCACTTGCGCCAAGCCCCCGACCTGTAACTACAAAGGTAACAAGCAGCAGCAAACCCAATAAAAATCCAGCCAAATATGGATTCATAAAATTATTTTGTGTTTTCATCTTCAACCTCTTCTTTTTCTTTTTCTTGTTCTTGTTCTTGTTCTTCTTCTAATTCTTCATAACCAGTAATCATTGCTTTTAAATTGGATGTAATTGTTTGTCCTGTCGTAATTAAGTATAAATGTGCTATCACAAACGCAACCAATAGGAAAGCTCCTATTGTATGCCAATAAGCAATGGTGCTTAAATTATTAATTGTAATTTTAATTCCGGTTTCATCCTGAGGAAATCTATAAAATAAATATAATACGCCGGTAGTTATCATCAGTGGGAAAAGTATAATTTTAAGTCCTAAATATACAAGTCTTTGTAAAGGATTTAGCTTGCTCAATGCAGTTTTACGTACCGGATGTGGTGCATTATGAAATATCCCTGTAATATAGTAGCGTATTTGTTTGTTGATGTTTTCAAGAGTAGGGATATATTGTTTCCATTCTCCCGTTGCAAAATGCCAGAATATTGCAAATACAATCAAGATTATTAATGAATAAGCAGCAATTATATGCAATTTTACAGCTTGTTCAAATCCAAAAAAACTAAAAGAACCGTGGACTTCAAATCCGGTAAACCCTAAGAAAAATACCAAAAATGCTTGTGCCCAGTGCCAAAATCTTTCAAATCCACGATAAATATATATTTTTTTCATAATTATTTATCTCCTTTATTATTTTTCTTTCTTCTCTGGTAGATTATTCTTGTTCCGCCGTGAACTACAACACCGAATACTACAGCCAAAATTATCGCTATTCCGATATTGTCTATCCAGATATTCCTGTCTCTTCCTGGTAGGTAAACGTCCTTAATTGCTTTCAACCTGCTTTCATTTCTTGTATGGCAATCGTTGCATTTCAATGATTGTTCTTTTGGGGATACCATATGATTCAACAACCAATACATCTCTGTTTGAACAAATCCATATTTCCCGCTCCAATCAAGATTTACATATTTCATTCCGGTATCAATTGCTTTTGCCCAATCAAAGTCTTTCCAAAATGCTCCTTTTCCTTCTTCTTTGTCCCATAATTTTGGGGATACAAGCCTGTTGTAAACAGGGTCATATGGCTGGATTGTCCTCATTATTTTGACAGGGTATATTTTCGAGTTCATATCGTAATAGTTCGCATTGAACTCGTTCAATTTTACTGGAACTTTTTTTATGCTATCTCCTAATAAATAATGAGTTGCAGTGCCTTTGAACCAAACATATTCAGGGGTTAAATTGCTTTCCCACCGAATTTCTCCTTTTTCAGACAAATAAATGTCATTCCCTTGTTCGTTGTCCACTTTATATGGTTTCCCATCTTTAAGCTTCCCGGCTTTCGACCAGTCCCAGAAAGTTTTTGTTTGGTTTACTTTTGCATAAGTTGGAATATGACAAGTTTGGCAAGCTACCTTAGTAGTATGTTCATTGATAATACTTTCACTGTGCGGTGCTTCGCTATGACAGTCTTCGCATAAAAGACGATTGCGATCCATTGATGCAACAGTATATAGTCTGCCCTTTATATTATGGTTTTCTGCTTTATGGCAATCCACACAATCAAAATTTCCACCGTCACGTGCTAAATGAACATCAACATTCCGATTGGCTGTATACAATGCCTCTTCCAGATCTCCATGTTTCGAATTGTTTCCGCCTCCACCATTAAAATGACAGTATCCACAATTTTCCATCTTTGGGCGACCAACGCTTTGAGCAATTTTAGCGAAATCTAAGTTAGGTTTTGGATATCCAGCCGCTTCTTTTTCTTTTTCGTATAACCCGGAATTGTCGTGGCACGACAGACAATCAATGTTTTCTGATTTAGTGAAATCAAAATTCTTGCTATCATAACCATAGCCGATATGGCATCTATTGCAACTTCCTTCACTTCCACCGATTGAAATGCAATGATTATTTAAAGCATTTCGTTTTCCAAGAGATATTATTCCTTTTCCTTCCATATACTCGTCTATTAACCAACGCCAATGAGATGTTGCCATTACTTCAATATCTCGCTTATTATGGCAACTGATACAGGTCTTCGTTATTTCTTGCGGTCGTTCAAATTTTTTATTCAATTCAGCAAATTTACTGTGATCTACTGCCGATTTCTTTTTCTGCTGCATTGTTTGTTTTAATAATTCTAACTTTGTAGGATTATATTCTGGTTCAAAAAATAATAAATAGACTATCAATACAGGCAGCAAAAAAATCAGAATTAATCCTATTGTTTTTTTCATGATTACTAAACCGTATTACTGTTACGTTATATAACGCAAAAGTAATATAGAGTTTTGAAATAAGCAAATAAATGAAAAATAATTAATAAATATTTGATTACCAATTAATCGTTTAGTTAGCACTAATTGGAAGACTTTAAGACTATTATTATAGCAAGTTAATTAAATAAAGAAAAAGTAAAAAAGGTATGCAGCAACTGCATATCTAAATACAACTTTTGGATATTTGTATTTTGTAGTAGTATATTCATAGAGATACACAATTCCCAAAGTTGCAAAGATTACAAATAATGCAGCTAAAATCGAATATTCCAGAGTAAGTTGCGAACGAAAATACTTTGCTAATCCTACAGAAATAGGTGAGCCGTATATTAGCATTAAATGTATAACGTAAATGTAAATTGCTTTCTTTCCAAACATTGAATAATATTTACCTAAAGGTTTTGTCAGGTTGTAAATATACGTCATTATTGAGATTATTGTCATCACCAATCCAATACGAATGAAAAAGAAACCCGGAGATACTCTCATTACATCTACAAATGGAACATCTACTTTGTTGAAAAGTAACATCATCGGATAACCAATTAAAATAGTGGGCACTCCGATTTTCCAACAAGTTTTCATCAAAAATTCATTGCGTCGATTACGATCTATACTTTGCAACCAAACTCCAAACGAAGCTCCAAACAATAGATACGCTGAAAAAGGAAATACGGGGAATAACGATCCGTGTTCAGAAGATAAATATGCAGCAAAAAATTCAGGTAGATAGTCGAACCAATGCACTTTATGCACAAATGGCGAAGCAAAAACAATAAGCAGAGCTAAAAATAAAGATACATAGCCAAGTTTTTTGTTATTTTTCGTTACAATAAACAAAGTAAGCAGTAATAGTAATGATACACTAAATAGTTGCAAAATATTTACACTGAAAAATATTCTCCATGAATCTTCGCTTACAAATTGCAGATCATACACTTTTGCAGCAGGGAAAACAAGCAAGTAACCAATGATTAAAAGCATTATGGCAATTTTTATTCTCTTCCAGATAATATCTTTGCCTAACGAGCCATCCTCCAAGCGCTTGTTTGCAAAAACATTTACCGCACCTGAAATAAATAAAAATGTAGGAGCTGTAAGTCCTCTGATAAAATTCCAAACACTCCAACCAAAAGTTGAATAATCAATTGTATTGGGGCTTGCAAGTTCATAAATTACGTGTCCCTGCATCATCATAATCATTGCAAAAAAGCGGGTGAAATCTAATGCTGTTAGCCTGCTACTATTATTATTATTTGACATTTTTTTTATCAATTTACTATAAAATAAAGTATACAAAATTATGAATAATTTCTTGCATATTAAAGAAAAAATCAATCACTACTTTGTTATTTTCTCAAATACTTATGACGAAATTAATTGATTTCAATTTCTTTATTCAAGTAAATAATATTTTTACTGCTTGTTCGTTTTATCATTTATGTTCCGTTGGAGGTGCTAATACAATAGTATTGGCTGAGAGAAAACTCCTTGAACCTGATCCGGATAATACCGGCGTAGGGAAACGGAAACCGCAAAGGCTTCTTCCCCGAGTTTCTCTCAACTTTATTCTCCATCGGAAAAGCTTATGTTTAACTTTAACAAAGGGCTTTTCAAGATGGGAAAGTTTTATTTTTTAATCGCACTTATTGCGTTGAATTATTCTTTTGCTTCTGCAGAATTAGCTGAAAGCCGTGATTCACTTCGTGCTTTCAAAACACCAAGTATTACAATTTCTACAAACAGGGCAGAGGAACGGCGAAGCCCGGTCCCGTTTGCTCAGATTACTGTTTCGGAAGTTGAACGAAAGCATACTCTTAAAGATTTGCCTATGATGCTTTCTGAACTTCCTTCCATACTCGCTTTTTCAGAAAGTGGAGGTGGTGTTGGCTACTCGAATTTAACTATGCGAGGTTTCAATCAAAGACGAATTGCTGTGCTTGTTAATGGAGTGCCTCAAAACGACCCGGAAGACCACAATATGTATTGGATTAATTTCCCGGATATTGCTTCAAGCGTTGATAATATTCAGGTTCAGCGTGGTGCTGGTTTGTCCAACTTTGGTTTTCCTGCAATAGGAGGTAGCATCAACCTTGAAACTTCTAATTTTACTGTTCAGCCCGGTGCAACATTGGAAACTGGTGTCGGTTTTCAACAATTTGGTGATAACTATGAACAAAATACAAGTAAATATTCCATTCAGGCGTCATCCGGGATTATTGATGATAAGTATGCTGTTTATGCGCGTCTTTCGCGAATCAATTCTTTCGGCTACCGTGATGTATCTTGGGCTCGGCTTGATGGTTACTTCCTCGGTTTTGCCCGCTTCGATGGTAACTTAACGACTCAAATCAATATCTTTGGTGGTCCTTTCGCTGATGGTTTGGCTTATAATGGACTACCAAAATCATATATAAAAGACAAAAATCTACGCCGCAATAACTATAATTTTTGGATGTATGATTCCACTGGCGAAAATGTATCTTGGATTACTGTTCGCCGGAAACAGGAAATTGAAAATTTCTCGCAGCCACATTATGAAATGCTCAACGATTGGAAAATTACTGACAATGTAACTCTTAAATCTACATTATTCTTCTATTCTGGGAAAGGTTTCTATGATTTTGATGGAACTGGATGGATGGACAAGAATAATTTCAGACTAACACCTGAAAACGGTTTCCCAGCAGATGTCAAAGATCCGGAAAATCCTATTATCAGAGCATTTGTCTATAATAGACAAGGCGGATGGATACCTCGCTTGCAACTGCAACACGACAACGGCACGCTTACACTTGGCGGAGAACTTCGTATTCATCGCTCCGAGCACTGGGGAAAAATTAGATATGCTGATAATTTGCCAGCAAATTTCAACCCTGACTACAAGTTCTATTCATATAATGGAGAGCGGGATATTTTCTCATTTTTTGCAAGAGAAGAACACAATTTATCTGATAATTTAATTCTTACTGGCGAAATACAAACAGTGCTTCATTCATATAGAATTACTAACGAAAAAGCCGGAATTAACTATACTAAATACATAAACATAGATGGAGACACTGTTGGCAATGGAGGCGATTTATTTAATATCCATTATTTCTTTGTTAATCCTCGTCTCGGTATCAATTATAATTTAGATGATAAATCAAATATATATTCTTTTGTTGCTTACACTTCTCGTGAACCAAGAATGAAAAATCTTTACGACGCAAGTAGCAGTTATACTGGTAAAAAGCCTCTGTTTAAAGGCGAAAAAATGCCAGATGGCTCAGTTAGATACGATTTCTCTCAACCTATTATTAAACCGGAGTCTATGCTGAATTTTGAACTTGGTTACAATTTCAGAACAGAAAAATACTTCTTCAACATCAATGCTTACTGGATGGAGCATTACAACGAATTTGTTAAAAGTGGCAAATTAGACATTTTCGGCAACCCAATTGATGGCAATGCTCCCCGCACTCGGCACTTTGGTATTGAATTGCAATCATCAGCAAATGTTTTTGATTTATCATTTGGCAGACTTGATATTTCAGGCAATTTAACATTAAGTAAAAATTACATTGTTGAGTATGATTTCTTAACTGACCAAGGTACAGTTGTATCTCTAAAAGATAATCGCATAGCTGGCTTTCCGGATGTTTTAGGAAACTTGCGTTTCACTTATCAGATAGGTGATTTCTACTTATCGCTTTTGAGCAAATATGTTGGTGAATTCAGAACTGATAATTTTGATGATATGCTTAAAACTAACGAAGAAATAAAAAAACATCTTGACTGGGACTACTACACCGATAACATAGTTGATGCTTACAACATTTATAATTTGGACTTGTCTTACACTTTTCGCAAGGTCTTAGGACTGAACTCAATTGAATTACGTGCAAGCGTCTACAACCTTTTCAATAAACTCTATGCTGCAAGCGGTGAAGGCAAGGAATTCTTCCCGGCAGCCGAACGAAATGTCTATCTTGGCTTTAGAATTCAAATGTAATAGCGTTGTAACTTATAATTAACTTGAATTAATTTTATGCAGGGCGAGTTCACTCGCCCTTTTCTATTTATCGATTTTCCAGCAAATATTATTTCAAAGATTTTCTATTCTATCATACCAATAAAAGCGGACATTCTTCCTGAAATGTCTTTGTCTCTTCTAAATGAATGAAAACGGCTACTTTCAATTGTACATATCTCAGATATTTCAATATTTTTTTCATTAACTCCACTTTCAAGAAGTTGGTCTCTGATTGTGCCTTTAATATCCAGTAGAAATTTGTTGTTTTCAATTGGTTTAATATATTTATCAGCAAAAAGTTCCGCAACTTCTTGCCCAACTTCGTAATTTTCCTTTCCTGCGGAAGGTGAAATCCATACAATCATATCTTTAGCTGAACATCCATATTGTTCACCCATCTTTTGAATTCCTTTTGCTACTATGTTTTTCTGAGTCCCGCGCCAACCTGAATGAAATGCACCAATCACTTCCTTCTGCTTGTCATAAATCAATACTGCTGCACAATCAGCAACCGTTACATTTAAAATTACTTGTTTCAGATTGGTTATCATTCCATCTGATAAATTGATTTCTTCGATATTTGAATTATCGATAACCTGAATGTTGTCGCTATGTTCCTGCTTCTGAAAAACTAAATTTTGCCGTTTAAAACCAAGATTATTTGCCAGTATTTTCCTGAAATATTCAACTTCTTCATTAGAATAAATTTTCGCAGGAAAAATGGAAAAACCCCCTGAAAATCTATTGTAATTAGTTTCAGTAATTCCTGCAATTATTCTATTGTTAGGAAAAATAGATGGCTTGTGAATTTTAATCTTCATCAATCACCTGAATGATTTGAGATACAAAAGTATTTGGAAAAAGCTTAGCTTCCAATTCCTTCTGAACAGAAGGAGCAAGCTCAATATATTTGAATTTTCGCGTTTCTTTTAATATATCTGCTGTATTAATTCCAGCATTTCCATTGACAGCAATAATTAATTCATCTGGTATTTTTTTCAAATAATCAACAAGATAGTAATCATTTTTGGGATATTGAGCTGGCTTCCTATCTGCAAGATATACAAACACAGTATCGTTGCTATACCTGAAAAATGATGCTACAAGTTGATTGCGAGGATATATTTTTTTGTTCTTAATCGTATAGCTATCAAACGTTGGATTTGAGAAATATATAAATAAAGGTATCGTTAAAATACAAACTATTGTTCTCGAAATTGTAAGTCTTGTGCTAGTCGAAGAAAAAATATATATAATGGCAAAACAGAGCAATAATGAATAATAAAGCGATGTTTCTCCAGAGATATATGAAAATGGTATAGAAATTAATAGTTGATTGATTTTGTTCGTTAATAAAAGCAGAAAAGTTGTAAAATATGCATAATATGACGCAATAGAAAAACTAAATAACGATATTATTATTGCTATCAACGAGCTAATCAATACTAATGAAAATATTGGCACAACAAATAAATTTGCAACAAATGAAATCAAAGAAAATGTATTAAAATAATATGCTACGAGAGGCGAAAGAACCACTGAAGCAGAAAAAGTGATAGCTATGCTTCCTCTTAAATACATCAAAATTTTGCTTTTATCAGATAAAATATTTTTCAGAAAATTATTTATTGGCTTGAAAAACAATGAAATACCCAATATTGCAAGCGACGACATCTGAAAACTTATTGAATATATTAAATTGGGTGAGAAAATAATTGAAAATAATATTACAGCACTTGCTACATTTAGCAAAGTGTATTGCCTTTGATAGTATTTTGCGTATAATATCATTATTGCCATCAAACTTGCTCTTACTGCCGACGGTTGAAATTCAGTTATGAAATTATACAGCAACAATACTAAAACGAAGCACACAAACTTTATATGGTGATTTCTGAAAATTCCAATAAATATGTATATTACAAAACTAATTACGCCTATGTGAAGTCCGCTTAGAGCAAGCACATGTGCGGTTCCGGAATATGCATAGAGTTGTCTGATTTCAGGAGTAATCGATGATTTATCTCCCAGAAGTATTGCATTTATAACACTGCTTTGTTCATTATCAAACAATTTTCCCGAAACACTCTTTATGCCTTGCCGAACTAAATCTCTATAATAATAAAGGTTCATTGGTTTGCTTACAATTGATACTTTTTCTGCAATTGCAATCCACTGAATATCCTGTCCCGCGTAGTACTGCTCTTCATCGAATTCGTTAGGTAATACTTTTTTCCTTGGCAAACGTATTTTACCTGAAAATTTAATTCTATCGCCAGAGTATAGTTCAATAGATGGATTGTAATACTTGACAAATACTCTTTGCTCAACTGGTTTTTTGAAGTCTGGGATAAACACTTTGCCTTCGAAAACAAAATTTACTTTATTTTCATCGCTATTTTTTATAGAAATTATCTTCCCATCACAAAATGCTTTAAATTCAAGGTCGATTGGATAAGGATTACTGATTCTTGTTGATGGCACTGCAAAAGCATAAATTATACCGAAAAGAAATGATACAAAAATAAATGACCAAAAAAATAGTTTTCTAATGTAAGTTGATATGATTATTAACAATGAAATTGCTGCTAATACATACGCTAAATAACTAATATTTGAAAACACATTTAATGTGATAAAACCGGTTAGAAATGAAATTAAAGAAAAGAAAACAGGTATTTCTGAATATCTATATCCCAGAAATGTCCTCATTATACTCCAAAACCTTCATCATTTAAATATATTGAGTAAAGTTTTCTATAAAACTTTACCGTCTGTTCGTCATATTTTGCAGGTGAATATACTTGCTTGATTACAAATATATTATTCTGTTTATCAAATTCCATAACAAACCGAAAAATTTTATCCTGTTTATGCTGAAACATTACATCCAGATCAAAGGTGCCATTTTTATTTTCAGCAAAGTTTACCATTATAAATTTGCCGGTTAGATAGCCTTCCTGATGCAACCTCGCAAAAGAATAAAGTTCGTCATTCGAAGTTAATTTGCCAATATTTGAATTTCCACTACCATCAAATGCAAATTTTGAAATGTATTTATTAATCGATTGATTGGAATTAAACAAATCTATTGCTTTGCGTAAACTTATTGTATGACTGTTTTCGTGCGTTGCTTTAAGTAGTCTTTGCCTGTTTATTAGATTTGTATCAGTTGCATTCGAAATATTATTGTCCGAATTATTATTATAATGAATCTGACAAGTATCATCGCCTGTAATTACTTTTCTACCTTGAACGTAATTTTCTGAATTTTTAGCCAATTTTTCACTTCCTGCAATGGCATCTTTCTTCTCTGGATTATCACAAGATACAACTAAAACAAAGAATAAAAGTAGAACAAACTTTTTCATAAAATTCAAAAAATATTGATTGTGAGAAAAATACTAAATTTAAAATAATCCGTATATTTTTTTTATCTTTGATTTTCAATTTGACGTGATATTTCTTCTGCAAATTTCAGTGCTTTTGCAGCTGAATATGCATCAACAGCAATAGGTTCATTATACTTAATGGCGTTAATAAATGCTTTTTGTTCTTCTTCAATGGCATTTAATTTAGGTACAGATGGTTTTGAATAATATATATTCTGGTTTTTCAGTCCATCTTGTATAGAGCCAAGCAAATGGGCATATTCTGCACTCTCATCTGAAATATTTTCTGACAAGTAAAAATGTTCAACTTCTTGATTGCCGAAATCAATTGAAATATATGCATTTTTCTGAAATATTCTCATTTTTCGCATTGGATGTGCCGAGAGTCTCGACGCAGTCAAATTTGCAACTGCTCCGTTTTCAAATTTTATTCGAGCATTCGCAATATCAATTGTTTCCGTAATTACAGAAACACCTGTTGCGTCAAGCAATTTTATTTCTGACTTTATCAGCCATAAGATTAAATCTATATCGTGAATCATTAAATCGTGAATAACAGACACATCTGTAGCTCTGGGCTTGAACTGACTTAATCTGTGTGCTTCAATGAACAATGGTTCGATACGAGTATCTTTCAATGCTTTTATAGCTGGGTTAAACCTTTCAACGTGTCCTACCTGAATAAGCACATTACTTTTTTCAGCCAGTTCTATCAATTTTGTAGCCTCTTTGTAAGTCGAAGTAATCGGCTTTTCAATAAAACAATGCTTATTGTTCTCAATTGCTAATTTTGCAACATCGTAATGGGTTGTGGTTGGACTTGCAATTGTTACAGCATCCACATTCATAAATAATTCTTCAAGCGAATCAAATGATTTGATTAAATACTCATTTGCAATATTTATTGCTTTATCTTTATCTACATCGTATATCCCGACTAATTCCACTTCAAGGTTATGCTTCCACAATTTTGTGTGAATTGAACCCAAATGACCTGTTCCAATAACTCCAATTTTGATTTTTTGCATTTTAATCCCCGTTTCTTTATTAATAAGATAATATTTCTCTTATTTTTCAAATTTCATTGCTTCTTCAATAATCTTTTCTTGTTCCAAAATATGCTTTTTATGTGAACCCGTAGCAGTTGCAGCAGAAGCACGACGTCCGATATAGCGAAATCTATTCTTCATATCATCAATCATCTCAATAAAAATTGGGTATAAATAGGGGAATGCACCCATATTCTGTGGTTCTTCCTGAACCCATAAAATCTCTTTTGCATTAGAGTAACTATCGATGATATTTTGCAGCAATTCTTTATGCAGCGGATAAAGTTGCTCAATCCTGATAATTGAAATGTTGCTGATATTCCTTTTAATTCTTTCTTCAAAAAGTTCGTAATATATTTTGCCGGTGCACAAAATCAACCTATCAATATTGCTTTTATCAATTATTGTTTCATCATCATAAATATGATGAAACTCACCAAAGATAAATTCATCTCTTTTTGATACTGCAAGCGGATGACGTAACATCGATTTTGGTGTCATTAGTATCATTGGCAATTTATGAGTAAGTAGCAACTGGCGACGCAATGCGTGGAAATAGTTCGAAGGGGTTGTGAAGTTCCCAACAATCATATTTTCATCAGCACATAATTGTAAATACCTTTCTAATCGGGCGCTCGAATGCTCGGATCCCTGTCCATCATAACCATGAGGCAGCAAAACAACCAGATTAGAATTTTGCCCCCATTTTACTTCACCGCAGCTAATATATTGATCAAAAAATGTTTGAGCGTTGTTTGCAAAATCTCCAAATTGTGCTTCCCATACCGTTAAATCACTATCTGCAATAATGCTATAGCCATATTCATATCCAAGTGTCGCTACTTCAGACAACGGACTGTCGAATATCCTCATTCTCCCTTGATTTTTGCGAATATGATTTAAAGGAATGTAAATATCTTCATTGTAATAATCATAGAGAACAGCGTGTCTTTGGCTGAATGTTCCTCGTCTGCTATCTTGTCCGCTAAATCTTACATCTCGTCCCTCAACCAGCAGCGATCCAAACGCCAGAGCTTCTGCCATAGCCCAATCTATTGCTCCATCACTATCAAACACCATCTCGTATCGCTTCTTTAGAAATTGCTTTAATTTCGGGTTCAGATTGAAATTATCAGGAATAGTAGTTATTGCTTCTGTTATCTCTTTAAGTAAATTATCGTGGATAGCCGTAAAATACGGCGAAATTGTTCTGCCTTCCTTCAAGAAAAATTCAAACTTTTTCTGTCCTTTGAAAAACACTCTATTATTATATGCTTCTTCGTATTTTAGCTTAATACTGGATAAATAATTTTCTACATCTTGATTATTAATAACTTTTTCTCTAATGAGTTCATTCTGATAAATTTTTGAAATAGGCGGCATTGACTTTATTTTTTTGTAAAGCAATGGCTGAGTGTATGTAGGTTCATCTCCTTCATTGTGCCCGTATTTGCGATAGCATAATAGGTCTATAATTACATCGCTTTTAAACGCTTCTCTATATTCCATTGCAAAAATCGCTGCTTCAAAAACCGCTTCCGGATCGTTTCCGTTCACGTGCAAAATTGGCGATTGTATCATCTTTGCAATATCAGTGGCATAATAAGTGGAACGAGAGGCGTCCGATGGCGTAGTAAATCCAATTTGATTATTCACGACGATATGAATTGTTCCGCCAACCTTGTATCCTTCCAACTGTGATAAATTTAACGTTTCTGCAACAATTCCCTGGCCAGCAAATGCAGCATCACCATGAATGTTTATCGGTAAGGCTTTAGAATAAGTTCCGTCTTGTATCTTATTATCTATTGCTCTTGCCATTCCGGCAATTACCGGATTAACTAATTCAAGATGACTTGGATTTGGAGAAAGAAGTATCTCCAAAGTATGTCCGTTTTTCCCGGTATATTTTCCTTTGTCGCCTAAATGATATTTTACATCGCCTGCTGCTTGATCCAATTCAGGTGCATAGTCGCCTTCGAATTCATTAAATATTAATTCAGGTTTTTTCTCAACATTATTAACTAATACGTTCAACCGTCCTCTATGTGCCATTCCAATTACTATTGAATTAAGATGATGTTCGGCTGCTTTCTCAAATAGTTGCGAAAGCAGAACTATTAATGTTTCGCCACCTTCCAAAGAAAATCTCTTGTGCCCGATATACTTTGTATGTAAATAATTTTCAAAGAATTCAGCATCTATTAACTTATGTAAAATTTGTATCTTTTCTTCTTTGGAGATTTTTGGTTTTAAACTCTTTGTTTCGAGCTTTGTTTTTATCCATTCTTTTTTGTCCGGAGCCTGAATATGCATAAATTCATATCCAATATGCCCGCAATAAGTACTTCGAAGTATTTCGAAAATTTCCCTGAATGTAAGTTCGTTCTTTTCCCAACTGTCATCAGCGTGAAAATATCTATCTAAATCCCAAATTGTCAGCCCATAATATGCAGGATCTAATTCCGGATAATAATATACTGCTCTTCCTAATGGATTACTTGATGCTAATAAATGTCCCCGCACTCTATAAGCATTAATCATCAGCATTATATGCGCATTTTTCTCAATTTTATCCTCGATATTCAACGGATATGTTTTTTTATTCTCAATATCAGTTTGCCAATGTAGTGGTTCGAAAGGAACATCCAGACTATAAAAGATTTGATAATAAAAATTGTCTTTACCCAACAATAAATTTGAAATGTATGCAAGAAATTCAGCACTTTCGGCACCTTGAATTATTCTGTGGTCGTATGTTGAAGTAATTGTTACGACTTTGGATATTGCCATATCAGTCAATATCGCTGGGTTTACTGCCTGAAACTCTGTTGGATAGTCAATCGAACCGGTTGCAACAATCAAACCCTGTCCTTTCATTAATCTTGGACTTGAGTGCGTTGTTCCAATCATTCCAGGATTTGTTAATGTAACAGTTGTGCCCTCCAAATCGGCTAAATCAAGCTTATTGTTGCGTGCTTTGTCTATTAATAAATCGTATTGCTCAATAAATTCAGAAAATGTGAGCTCTTCCGCATTTTTAATGTTTGGCACAAGTAGCAGACGTGAACCATCTTTGCGTTCCAAATCAATCGCCAAACCTAAATTGATATGTTTCTTTCTGATTTTTGCAGGTTTCCCATCTATTACATCAAAATGTGAGTTCATCTGCGGAAACTTTGTTAACGCTTTTACGATTGCCCAAGCCAAAATGTGAGTAAATGATATTTTCTTTCTCTTTATATTTAATAGATGCTTATTAATGATTTGCCTGTTTTCGTCAAGTAATTTTACCGGAATAGTCCTGACAGATGTAGCAGTAGGAATTTCCAGACTTTTTGCCATATTTTCTGCAATTTTTGCTGATATTGAGGATAATATTTCAATTTCAGCATCTTCTTGGATTTTAGTAGCTTGAATAGGTGCAGTTTCTGGCTTTTCACTTGTTCTTGGTTTGATAATACCTTTTTGTGAAAAGTATTCTTGCCACTCTTTGCTTACTGAATGTGGGTCCCGAAGGTAGTTATAGTATAGTTCTTCAACGAATGCTGAATTTATTTCGCTCATTTTTATCGTAAAATTGTTGAATAAATTAATAATCTCTTAACGTTTTTGTCAATATTACATTGTAGAACATCACTTCTACTAATAATATCAAGTGCAACTTACAAAAAGGCTGTTGTTTTGCAACAACAGCCTTTTAAATTTAGTCTTGAAATAAGTAAAAAAACTATTCCTTCTTTAAATAATTCTCAATAAATGGCTTAATTAAATCAATTGGAATTGGGAAAACAGTGGTCGAATTCTTTTCAGAAGCAATATCGGTGAGCGATTGCAGATAACGCAATTGAAGAGCAACCGGATATTCCTGAATTTGAGCTGCTGCTTCGGTGAGTGTTTTTGCAGCCTGATTTTCTCCTTCTGCACGTATAATTTTTGCGCGGCGTTCACGTTCAGCTTCTGCTTGTTTTGCCATTGCTCGCTGCATCTCTATTGGTAAATCAATTTGTTTCACCTCGACTGATGTTACTTTTACTCCCCACGGTTCTGTGTGTTCATCAATAATTGCTTGAAGTTTCCTGTTAATACTTTCACGCTCAGATAGCAATTCATCCAAATCACTTTGTCCAAGAATACTTCTTAAAGTAGTTTGGGCTATTTGATTGGTTGCGTACAAATAGTTTTCAACTTCAACAATAGCCTTATCTGGATACATTACTCTGAAATATAGAACAGCATTTACTTTGATGGACACATTATCTTTGGTTATCACATCTTGCGATTCGACGTCGAAAGCAATTGTCCGAAGGCTCACTCTCACCATCTTATCGATAAAAGGGATTAATATTATTAATCCTGGTCCCTTCGAACCTATCAACCGTCCTAATCGGAAAACCACTGCTCTTTCATATTCGCGGATTACTTTGATTGATGAACTTATTATTAAGATTATGAATAGCACTAAGACGAAAGTGAATTCCATAACAGTTCTCCAAAAATAAGAAATATTTATATTATACGTCTTTTATATTAAATTAGTTTATTATTTATTGAAAATCATTTTCATTTTAACTAAATTGTATTCAATCGATTTTGTGAAAAATTATTATTGAGATATTCGGGATGAATAAAACTTTTTGTATAATTTCTGTTTTTCTTTTGTGTATAACTTCTTCATTTGCTAATCAAGACAAATTGTCGATTGATATTTCTTCTGCTCAGTTTTATTTAGGCTCAGATTTTTATGAATGGAATCTATATTATTCTTTCGATGAGAGAGATGTAAAATTTGTTTACGAAGATAATTTATTTGTCTCAAAAATTCAGTTTAATATCAAATTTTTCAGTTCATTGGGCTTAGAATTCGAAGACAAATGGATAACAACATACAATGTAAATGAAATTAATCCGGATAGCGATGTAAAATTGTTCGGCGTTCGTTCTTTTCGACTAAAAGAAGGACAATACACAGTAGAATTTTCAGTTACAGATCTCAATCAAAAAAATTATGCGAAATCTGCAAAATTTGATTTATTTATTCGCAAAATGAAAGACGACCGTCTTGAACTTAGCGATAT
Source organism: Eximiradius proteiniborus (assembly GCF_058546985.1). Taxonomy (NCBI): domain Bacteria; kingdom Pseudomonadati; phylum Bacteroidota; class Eximiradiia; order Eximiradiales; family Eximiradiaceae; genus Eximiradius; species Eximiradius proteiniborus. Next base: position 204,183 of record NZ_CM178592.1, read on the forward strand.
TGTGCTGGCAAACCTAATTCTCAACCAGAAGAATTCCGGAATTTTTGCAAATGAACAATTTTTACGTAATTCTCTGTATGTTTATCCAAATCCATCAGCAGAAATATATGGAAGTTCGCCTTCACTTAAATCTTATTTTGAAATATACAATGCAAATAAAGTTTCTCCTGATGGTGTTCAACTGCATTACTATATATTTGATGGTGCAAATCGCGAAGTCTTTTATTTCCCAAAGCAACTGAAATCATTATTTGATGGAATGGTTGAAACAATCGAAATTCCTCTGGATGCTATTCCTACAGGAGTTTACAATTTAGTTGTAGCTGCAAAGGCAATAAACTCATACGATTCTGTTACCATTTCCAAAAAGTTTTACTTAATTAACCCTGATTTGCCCCCGGTTTTAGAGCTTTCTCGTGGCATCGACCATACTTTCGAGCTTTCAGAATTTGCAACTATGTCCGAAGATCAGTTAAATCAGGAATTTCAACAAGTTCGATTTATTGCCTCAAAAGAAGAAATAGACCAATTCCGCTTGCTTTCTGACCCTACTGCGAAAGCTCGTTTTCTCTTTTCTTTCTGGCAGCGAAGAAACACAGATACAACCTCTTCCATTAATTTAGCCCGGTATAACTATAAGAAAAGAATCGATCAGGCTAATAAATTTTTCTCCTGGGGTGGAAAGCAAAATGGCTGGGATACAGATCGCGGTCGTGCTTTTCTGAAATATGGAGAACCGTCGAACAAAGATTATTTCCCTCAAAGAGGAAATGAACGTGCTTACGAAGTTTGGTTCTATTCAGAGCTTGAAGGTGGTGTTTATTTCTATTTTGTTGATGTTGGAGGTTTTGGTAATTTTCAACAAGTCCATTCTACAAAATCAGGCGAAATATACAATCAAGATTGGTATGAATTATATGTTCCAATTACTAAAGAAAACAGAAAAGATTATCAAATTGATGAGGATATGAGAAAGTATAGATGAGAAAATCAGTTTTAATCGATTATTTTACATATATATTAATGAAAATTCTTGGATGGATTGCTTCCTTGCTTCCACCAAAATTTCGTGGTCATTTGGGGATGTGTATTGGTAACTTTTTATTTTTAATACCAAGCAAAAGGAAAAAAATTGCTCTTTATAATCTTAGAATAGCTTTCCCTGGTAAGTCTTTTGATGAACTTAAAAAAATTGCTCGCAAGTCTTTCCAAAATTTGTCTATTGTATTTATTGAAACTTCCGCTGCTGAATATTTTAGCGAAAAAGATATTACTAAACTTATTAAAATAAACAATATAGAGTTAGTTCCTCAACTTCTAAGTCAAAATAAAGGACTTATCTTTCTTTCTGCTCATTATGGGAATTGGGAATATGCTGCAATTGCTGCTGGGATTTACAGTAAAGTGCCAATAAACGTAATTGTTCAAAAACAGAAAAACAAATTTGTCAATAAATCTATCACGAAAACAAGAACAAAATTTGGGAATAATGTTGTCCCGATGAACAATGCAGCTCGTCAAATTGTCCATGCTATCAGAAAAAATGAAGCCATTGCTATGCTTGTAGATCAATCTGCAAAATTCGGTAAAGATAATTTTATTGATTTTTTTGCTACCCCAGCCCTCACTTATGATGCTCCGGCTGAACTCGCTCTACGTTTTCGCACACCTATCGTTTATGGTTTTGCCTTTCGTAATGATGATTTCACTTATACAATTGATCTAAAGGAACTTGACTTTTCAGACTTATCATATAGCAAGGAAAATATTAAAATTCTTACTCGTCGTCATGTCGAAGCACTTGAAAAACAAATACTTAAAGCCCCGGAACAGTGGGTATGGGAACATAAACGCTGGAAACATTCCGTCGACTACAAAAAAATTGAGTGATGATTTTTATTTCCGTGTTTATGAAGTTATTGCACAAATACCTTATGGTAAGGTTACAACTTATGGTGCAATTGCTCGTGCTTTGGGAATTTCTCGTTCAGCTCGATTAGTCGGAATGGCGTGTGCTGCAGCAGCTGGCAAACTTGATTTGCCTTTTCATCGCGTTGTCAATAGAAACGGTGAGCTAACTGGTAAACACAATTTCCCGACACCCGATTTTATGGAACAAATGCTAATTGCCGAAGGTGTTGAGTTTATTAATGGATGCGTCGACCTCAAAAATTTTTTATGGGAACCAGAAATTTATTAAATTGAATTTATGAATTTAAACGAGCAAGATATTAAAACTAATATTAAGGGAAGCCGAATACTTGGTGTTGATTTCGGACTAAAAAGAGTTGGATTGGCTATATCTGACGAACTCGGTATTACAACTACTCCATTAGAAACGTTGGATTATTCCAAACAAGATTTTTGGGAACGATTGTTAGCAATTATTAATAAACAAAAAGCAAAAGTTTGCGTTGTTGGTGTGCCTTTCTATGGTATACAAACTGAAACCGATATTACTAACGCTTTGAACGTCTTTATCAATTTGCTTCGCAGCAAATCTGGGATGGATGTTTATGTCTTTGATGAAAGTTATTCTTCTCGGAACGCTGTACAGACTATGCTCGCAATTGATAAGCCCAAAAAAAAACGTAGCCAGAAAGGCGAAAAAGATAAAATCGCCGCTGCTCTGATTTTAAGAAATTTTCTTGATTACTACTTAGGGTAATATGACACGCAAATTTATTATTACTGCCGCTCTATTAATAATGCTTATTTTTTCAGATTGTTTCTCTCAACCCGAAAGAAATTTTCCTAATAGAGAACCAGGTAATTTTGTCTTTGACTATTTTGCTCAACCATCTTATACACCTGATAGTGTGGAAATTACTATTTTCTACAAAATTGCCTTTCAGGCTCTTTTATTCAACCAGCAATCAACAGGTTTTTCTACTAATTATCAACTCGAAGTCACGTTCCGTGATGCTAATGGAATAATTCGCCGCAGAGCTAATGTTTTTGACACAATCATTGTTAATACTTTTGATGAAACAAAAGCTATCAATAATTATAAGTTTGGTTTTATCAACCAGAGGCTTCCATTATCAACTTACTTCGTTCAAATTCAACTTTTAGATTTTCGCAATCAAGTTCTTCACAGGAGCAATTTCCAGTTTAGCAAAGATAAACCAGGCAATGTTAAATTCCTCCCAATCTTTACATATAATTCAAAAGAAAAAGAATATGTTTCGCAGGTTGCTAATGGCGTTTCTTTTGCCGCTCCAAATTTTTCTATATATCTACCGGTAATTTTATCAAATCGTAGCGAAAAAATTCGCTATGAAATCACAAAAATTGATGAGAAAGAAGCAATTAATTGGGGTGATTTTTCTCCGATTTCTGATGAAATTGAACCAGTCTCAAATACTTATTTGAGCTTCGAATTAACTGATGCTGGCGTTGCAATTTCAAAAAATAATTCTGATGCTAAAAATCCCTTTTTTGCATTGATTGATAAACCAAACACATTTGTGCCTGGTTCATACAATCTGATTCTTCAGTACGGAGATAGATTGGACACATTTAATTTCAGGGTAGTTTGGGAAAATATTCCTAAATCATTGCGAGACCCTCAATATATGTTACGAGTAATGGAATATATATTAACTGATGACGAAATCCAGCTATTTAGATCATTCAAAAGACGTCAGCTTCCTGAAAAATTATTCGACTACTGGAAGCGCTTAGACCCAACACCAAACACACCGTACAACGAAGCAATGAATGAATACTTTGCTCGCGTTGATTATTCATCTGTTGCTTTTAGAACTCCAGCTCAAAACGATGGTGCTTTAACCGATAGGGGAATGATTTATATTCTTTTCGGACCACCTGATGATATTCGAAGATTTCACCAAAACCATAAATTGCGAGAGCAATGGACATATCGCAGACTGATTAAGGAATACACTTTTGAACAGGTTTCTACTGGCAATTTCCGTCTAATTCAAATTAAAGAATAAATCAAGGAATTATTATGAATGTACCTCTTTTGGATTTAAGACAACAATATCAATCAATCAAACAAGAGATTGAACCAATTCTTCTGAAAATCGCCGAAAGTCAGATGCTTATATTAGGCGAAGAAGTTTCAAAATTAGAAAAATCGCTTGCTGACTATTGTGGAACCAAATATGCAATCGGAGTGTCTTCAGGGACTGATGCTTTGCTTATGGCTTTGATGGCTTTGGGTGTTGGTCCAGACGATGAAGTTATTCTGCCCACTTACTCATTCTTTGCTACCGCTGGTGTAGTTGCACGTTTATTTGCAAAACCTGTGTTCGTTGATAGCGATCCAGTTACTTTTAATATTAACCCATCGTTAATTGAAAATAAAATCACCTCGAAAACAAAAGCAATAATACCTGTTCATCTCTACGGTCAAGCTTGCGAAATGAATGAAATTTTGGAAATAGCAAATAAATACAATATCCCGGTAATCGAAGATGCTGCTCAAGCAATTGGATGTCAATATAAAAATGGTAAGCCTGTGGGCTCTATGGGCACAATAGGCTGTTATTCTTTTTACCCAACTAAAAATTTAGGTGCTTTTGGAGACGGCGGATTAATTGTAACAAATGATGAAATGCTTGCTAAAAAATTATTCCAGATGAGAAATCACGGGATGGAACCAAAATATTATCATAAATTTGTCGGTGGCAATTTCCGTCTTGATGCTATTCAAGCAGCTGTTTTAAATGTGAAATTCCCTTATCTTGAAAGTTGGCACCAGGCGCGCAGAAATAATGCAGAAATTTATTACAATGAATTCATTAATTCAGGACTTGCTGATTGCGTTGGAGCAACTTCTTTTGATGCTCGGAACAAAGTTTTACTACCGAAGCCTATCTACAAAGATACCGGCGTAAAAAATTATCATATCTATAATCAATTTATTATTCGTGTTGAAAAACGTGATGAATTAAGACAATTTCTTTCGGCTCAATCAATTGGGACAGAAATTTATTATCCTGTGCCTTTCCATCGTCAGGAATGCTTCGCTTATCTCGGTTTCGCAGACGAAGAATTCCCGATTGCGAATGCTCTCGCAGGAACTTCTCTGGCTTTGCCTATTTATCCTGAACTCACAGAAGAACAAATTAAATACGTCGTCCAAAAAATCGCTGAATTTATCAACCAATAATATAATAAAAAAAGGAGGCTGATTGTTTTTCAGCCTCCTTTGTTTAGATATTTATTCCCACATATTTTATTCGCCCGGTTGCTTTGGTGCAGATTTCCTTTGTTTTAATTCATTATCGAGGAAGAATAATGCACCTTTCGAATCACCAATAAGTTTCAATCTTTCAACAATTTCACCAGCAGTTGCTTCTTCTTCGACCTGCTCGTCAATAAACCATTGAAGCATGCTCGAAGTCGCATGGTCTTTTTCGCTAAATGCTAAATCTGCAAGTTCATTAATCCATCCGGTAACAAGTTGTTCGTGACGGAGTGCATCTTCGAATGCTGCAAGTGGCGATTCCCATTCTGATGGTGGTGCTGCAATCTGTCCAATTTTTACTTTGCCTCCGCGGTCAATCAAATAATCGAAAAACTTCAATGCATGCATCATTTCTTCTTCTGCTTGAACATGCATCCAGTTTGAAAATCCGTTTAAATTGATTGATGCAAAATACGCAGACATTGCCAAATAAAGATTGGATGAATACATTTCACGAACAATTTGCTGATTAATTGCGTCTTCAATCACTTTCTTAATCATAATATCCTCATAAAATTGTAAAATATTAGTTTCAGACGAAATAATTCAGCAATATTGTTAATCTATTTCTTCAATTACTACAACTTTTCCAAGCTCCCGAAACCTTGCTGCAAGCAAGGGAATGATTTTCTTTCTCGAAAGAAGTCCTTGTTGCACAAAACCAATATTATCAGTTGCCGGATTATACGAAGTGCCAACAAAAAAATTAATTCTATCTGCATTCATCAAATAATCATAAAGTTCTGTTACTGGATTTTGCTCGTCCATCAGTGAACGGTCCTCGTCCAATATATTGTATAATTGATTAAGTGTAACTGCACCTTCGGTTACTAAATCAACACCTTCAATTGAATATTTAGGTGGTGTAAAATGATTGGCAAAAGTGTCATCTATATCAATTCTTTTATTCAGATATTTCGAAACTATGCTTGCGGTTGTCCCTCCACATACAATTTTTGTTCCATCCATTGAGAAGAACTTTCTGCATACCTCGTAATCACGACTTTTATTTATTGGCGGACCAGTCAGCACATTTGCAATTGCTCCAATTCGTGAATATGCCAAAATTGATGTTATATCATCATCATTATTGTTATTGCACAATGAGTATATTTTTGTCTGTAATTGGTGTGGTATTTCATAAAGTTTTCTTCCGTCTGAGAGTATCCCATTAATTATTTTGCAAACCCCCTCGGGTCCAAGTCCCATAGGTAAGCCCCTTCCAATACCTGCTTGTGTAACTCCATCCGACACAAGTAGTAAAGCATCACCAACCGATAGATAACAGTTTGTTTCAGTTATTACAGACTTTTCTACAGTAGTGGATCTGCCTTTCAATACAGTTGCATTACCTTTGGAAATATAAATAGGTGGTGGCATTTCAAAGCTAAGCACCACTCCCAGTCCATCATTTATTATTCTCGCAATTGAAAATACTGCATAAGGCAAGTTCTCACGCGCAGCCTGGTTCATTGTTCTTACCATTGCTGCAAAAGCTTGTCTCAAAGTGAAACCGCACTTTAACAACTCTCGCAAACGCGATACACACATTGTTGCATAAATACTTGCCTTTACACCCGAACCCATCCCATCAGCAAGAATAATTATTGTAGAGTTTTGGTCTCTATCAATAAGCACAACATCGCCACAAGCAGTATTTGTTTTTTTGGTTGCTTGGCTTTTTTCTATCTCGACATATACATATCCCATATCCAGCCTCGCTTATCCTTTTCTGCTTCTACACTTGTTGGGGATTGTTCTTCAGTGATTTTAAGTATGTTTTCTACAAGAGCTTCACCTTGTGCGGTACTCTCGGCTAACAATTTAGCAATATTTTGTGCCATTGAAATTTGATGTGAGAGCAATTGTCGTGCTTCCTTAATCGTTCTCTGCCTTATATCATCAAGTTTGGACTTATCTGCTATATTTTTCGTGATATTTACAAAAATTCCAACAATTTGTTTCTCATTTTTTAGCTCATAAATAATCTGATGGCAAACTATTCCATAATTTTCGTGTTTTTGCGTTAGCTCAATTATATCTTCGTGCTTTGTAGCAATTCTTACAAATGGCTCTGGGTCCATCAAATATGAAATTGGTTTGCCAATAATTGCTTCTGAACACATAAAAAACCGCCTGAATGCAGGATTCATACTTATTATTTTTAAATGTTCATCCACTATTACTATTCCATTTGGGCTTGATTCAATAATCTTATCATTCTTCATTTCTGCTTTTCGACGCATAAATGGTATACACATATCAATTTCTGCCATCCCGTCAAGCACTGCACGAGCCTTTTCTTCGCAAGTATTATACCCACACGACTGACAGTTCAGACGATTCTCTTCAGATGAATTTCCCGTTTTTTCAAGTATTTGTAATAATTCATCTTCTGAATATTGCTTGTTATCTATTGCTACATCTCTATAAAAATTCGTTGTTAAATCTAATCCTTCAATTGGCTTAAACTCTTTATTTGGATACTTCTTGAAGTAATTAAATATTTCTTCTTTCCGTTCGAACATATTTTTTTCAGAAGTGATACCTTTTCCATTAATACATCCGTTCTTACAGAAAAGTGGCTCAAATAATATATTTTCAAAATTGTTCTTTGTAAGATAATCTGCCATTTCTTTTACATCTTCAAAGCCACTTAAAGCAATTACTTTTGTTTGTGCAATATCTGTGTCGTATCCGGATGTTTTCAATAATCCTCCCGATAATGGATAAAGTAAAGCGTTTTGGGGAGCATATTCGTCAAAATCACTTGCTTCAAAATTGGCTAAATTTATTTCTTCATCAGCAAATAATTCATTGAGTTCATCAAAAGTAATTACGTAATCTATATCATCCTGATATTCTTTGCGGTCTGATTCTGCTTTCTTTGCGATACAAGGTCCTATAAATACAATTTTGAACTCCTCACCTAAACGTTTCTTTATGTGCCGTGAATGTGCAATCATTGGGCTGACAGTTTGGGCTAATCTATCGATTAATTCAGGGTGATACTTTTCTATGTAGCTTACAACTGCTGGGCAAGCAGAAGATATTATGCCGTTGCTGCTTTTTTGATTAAATATTTCCTTCGTGATTTGAGATGTATAATATGCTCCGACTGAGGTCTCTGCAATATACGAAAAACCAATTTTTCGAAGTGCCGATGGTATTCGGACGCGTTCCCAACCTTCATAGAAACTTGCAAAAGATGGTGCTATACTTGCTGCGACTTTTTTGCCACTTTTTAATAGTTCCCTCACAAGTTCGACTTCACGTCGATATGTTTTTGCTTTTTGTGGACATTCTGCAATACACGTTCCGCAATGAATACACCGGCTGTCAATTACTGAAGCTTGTCCTTTTTTCATTTCAATTGCTTTTACTGGACAATTCCTTATGCAACGATAACAATCTCGACAGCGAGCTTTATTCGTGAATACTACTTGCAACTCTTTGTCTTTCATTTTAATCACATTTTATTATTGCTACTTAATCAAAATTAAGCAAAAAAAATGTGAAATAAAAGATATTTTTATCGATAAATTTTTATCATTTAGAAGTCTATCTGAATTCCATTCAGTAGATTTAAATCTCGTGGTTTTACTTTTTCAGGAGGTTCGCTATCGTAACGTAATCTTAAACTGGTTCTAAATGTTAAATTTTGATTGAACTTTATATTTAAACTGCTTTCGTTTAATAGACGATAATCTTTGTCGTTCGAAAAACGTGGTTGATAATATGTTATGCTTTTAATTAAAATATTTGGTGAAACATTTACACCCAATGAAAAATAAGATGTAAGTCTGCCAACAGTTGTTTCTTTTGATGGCTTTGTTTTCAACTCTTCATTTTCAATCATCGCACCAAGCCCGACAAAAGTATATATATCAAGTCTTTCAGTTGAATCAATCTTTATTGTTTCATTAATGATTTGTATTCTTGAAGTTAATCCAAATAAATTCCTATCTTTTAATAAAATAAATTCATTGAATTCTTTTTGAACAAACGCTTCACCATACAAAAAAGTAAATATTTCATAACTTGAACGAAGATGAATAAACCCGCGATTTTCTCTTTTTTTAACGGCATCTTCTGCGTAAGCATAACTAACAATCCCAAAATTATGGAATTTGTCTTTAAGCCAGTCAATTCTATATGATGGTCTTACTGTTGTATATTCTGTATTTCCTTTTGTTATGCCTAAATCGACATTTATTTTATGGTAAATGCCATCTTCTGAAAACTCTTTTCGGAATACTTCTGTATTGATTTGCGAAAATAAACTGCTTGCCCAAAAGAATAGTAGTGATATACAAATTGTTTTTTTCATAATAATAAATATCTTAATATTAATCGATTACAATTACTAGTATAAAACAGTAATTATGCTATTTCATTACTCAAATATAAAACCTGTTCAATTAAATTAGTTTTCCAAAAAGAATTATTGAAAGTTAGAATTTATATTGTATTCCAGCTGAAAAAATATTAAATCTACTAATATTATAATCAGCAAAAACTGAAAAATTCCCAATACTTTTGTTCAATCCCAAAGTTGCTTTCCACGAACGGTTAATTAAATTAATCTTTGTAGTTTGTGGTTTTGTATCTCCTGGATAATCAGGTGGCTCTGGAGGCATAATTTTGTTGAGTACTGGATCGTATCTTAGAAGTCCCAACTGCATTTGCGTTTCTACAGGCAAGTAATACTTAAATCTTGCATCAATATCTATATAATCGTATGAGAGACCACCGTACAAATCAATAATATTCTCGAAGGATTTAGAAATATTAATATTTGCATTCCAAATTTGAGCGTTGGCTTTCAAATCCGATTGGGTAACTCCAACTTTGTTTTGTAAATCCGTTCCTTGATAAACGATTTGAATCGCTAAGTCGAAAGGTGAATATTCAAAAATTTCACCCTCGCTTGTTTCAATATATTCTGTGAAATACTGCGATATACTATGCTTAATTCCAAAACCCCAAAAAGCAAATTTCCCAATATATTTTCCTAAGTCAAGTGGTGGAACAACACGAATCAATAACTCAGTGCCATACAGTGAACCAATCTCGATTTGAGGCACTCCTGCAACAATTGTATTAATATTTCCACCTGCGGGTAAAGTGAAAAATGATGGAACTTGCTTCATCACATTCAATAATGTGTCCTTCATTTCTTGTGGAAGATATTGATAGATTACATGATTTTTCACCAGCTCCGTAAGAATAGTATTATCAAGATGAAGCTGTGTTGTATCTTTACCAAGTATCGACGAAGCTTTTTTGGGTGGAACAATCTTCCCGGCTTTGTAGCCGTCGAAAAGCACGGTTTTGAAAAGATAATTAATTAATCCCGCAGTATCTTTTATGTTTATTACTGACTTCGATGGATCAAGAACATTAATGTTAATTGTTCCATAGCGTGTTAGCTTGCTTAACGAGAAACTATCCATCGGAAGCTGCGGAGAATAATATTTATCAGAATTTTTTACAATTCCTGCCATCCCATTTATAGTAATTTTAAAATAAGGTTTATTTACACTTCTTGGAACATATGCTTTAGTGTAAAACCGGGAGTTTGAAGTTGAATTTACTGCCTTGACCATCGGAGATAAGTATGGAACACCATTTAAGTCGAATATATCTTTGCTGAAACTGCGTGCCAGATCAATTGTATATTCGCTTGCTGGTGCTGCCCAAATTGGCAACCCAAAACTTAAAACTGCAAAAAACAATAAAAATAACTTTTTCATCTATTATTTCTCTTAATTTCTTTTTTAATAATAACAAAAAAAGGAATAGCGAACAAGAATATAGGGAGTATCAGATATTGCCATAATGAACTTTCAAAATGACCAACTATCGAAATCACTGCTACTCTGACAAAAATTGCCGATACAGCAATTGCCAATATCCAACTAACAGGAGTTATCAGTTGCTTTTTCATCTATTTTAATAGCCTGTTTTTTATATACAAATACAGGGGAACTGCTATCAGAATTGCAAAACCCAAAAAGAAAAGACTTGATACTATTTTAAAGACAATTCCCAATATATAAAACACTACTCGCACTGCAAGTAATCCACCAATTAAAGCAATTATTGCTATTAAAATTTTTTTAAACATTCTTTCGTCCCTTATTATTTAAATACGACGTATAAACAAAATTATTTATTTAGCACAAATTAACAAAGAATAATGAAAAAAGTAACATGTATTTTACTCTTAATTGCTTTGGTAACTGGTTGTAAAAGTGTAAAATTTGATGAAAAAATTGAAACTGACCAACTCATTAATTTAAATCGGAAAAATATTGACTACCTCAATATTAAAGCAGATTTCAAAGTTGATTTTCCGGATTTCAATCAAAGCTTTACAGCTGATGTAAATATTGCGGGTTATGATTCTCTGAATATGACTATTTACGGTCCATTTGGAATAACTGTCGGACGACTTTATGCCGACATAAAAGATTTTATTTTTTACAATATTTTCGAAAATTCAGTTATTCAAGGTAACTCAGATGCTAAAAGTTTCGAAAAAGCACTAAAAATTAATCTTTCACTGCCAGACCTAATATCAGTTTTTATCAATGAGGTTCTTGGAAATCCAGAATCATATAAAAAATATGAAGATAGAAAAGAAAGTATTGTATATGCCAAACTCGCAGATAATGCAATCGATTTCATTGAATTCTCATCTCATAAAAATGGAATTCTTAGATATCAGCGTAAAGATGAGACAAATCAAAAATTATTTGATGTGCTTTGCGATAACTTTGAAACCACAAAAAATGGAGTATTTGCCAAAGATATTAAAATTTTAATGCCTCAACATGATGGTCAATTAATGATTTCCATAGAGAAAATTAATATCAACCCGAATAAAATTGAACAATTTAAATTCAAAGTTCCCTCTTCTGCTAAAATCATCCAAATGTGAAAAAGAGTAAAGTCTTTTGAAATATTGTTTTGCTAATTACAAGAAAAAATATAAATTTGTAATTCTATAATTAACAATTTGTTAAATAAGCAAGGCTATTATTAAAAAATAGGAGAAAAAATGAGCTTACGCCGTGTTTACGAAACTACTGTAATTATCAATGCCGCACTCGAAGATGCAGACATTGATGCAGTAATCTCCAAAATTACCAGCTACATTGAAAGCCATGGCGGCACTATTTCCCAAATTAACAAATGGGGACGCCGTCGTCTTGCTTATCCGATTAATAAAAAATATAACGGATATTATGTGCATTTGGTTTTCGATAGCGTTCCAAGCGTTCTTCCTGTATTGGAGAGATTTTTAGTTTTAGAAGATACTGTTCTTCGCCATCTTACTCTTGTTCTTCCTGAACGACTTCGTAAGTTGCGCCTCGAAAAAGCATTAGCAGAAGGTAAAACTGGAGAAAACACTACAATTACCTCTGACGAACCTGAAAAGAAAGAGGAAAAAGCTGAAAAAACAGAAAAATCTGAAAAAGAAGTTGCTACTGCTGAACAGACAGCTGAATAATTATTTTGTAATTAATATTTTGGGATATAGATATGAAAATCATACTTCGTGAAGATATTGCAAAGCTTGGGAAAATTGGTGACGTCGTAAACGTTAGAGACGGTTACGCACGTAACTTCCTTTTGCCCAAAGGTTTGGCTTTTGTTGCTACCGATGGCGCTATGAAGAGAATTGAAGCATTGAAGCGCTCTGCTGAAAAACGTAGTGAAAAAGAACGCCAGGTCGCAGAACAAATTGCAGCTAAAATCGCCGATGTTCAAATTACTATTCCTATGAAAGTTGGCGAAGAAGGCAAGCTCTATGGTTCTGTTTCCCAACAAATGATTGCAAACGAACTTCAGGCTCGTGGCTTCGATATTGACAAACGTAATGTTATTCTTGAAGACCCTATCAAAACTCTTGGTATTTTCGATGTTAAAATTAAACTTCACAGTGAAGTAATTCCTACTTTAAAAGTATGGGTTATCAACGAAGAACAACAATAAATAATAACTTCCTTATAAAAGCGTTTTATTACCAATAAGTGTAATAAAACGCTTTTTTGTTATGAATGTATTTATTACCGGTGGAACAGGCTTTATTGGGAAATTCCTAATTTATAGACTCATCAAGGAAAATGCTCATATTACAGTAGCTACTCGCCAAAAATTTAAACACTCTTCCCATATTGATTATGTTAATTGGAATAAATTAACTGATGATGAAAAACTTGATACTATTTCAAAATCGGATGTAATTATTAACCTTGCCGGCGAGAATATTGCTTCACGTCGTTGGTCAGACAAGCAAAAAGCTAAAATTATTCGTAGCCGGACCAAAATAACAAGCTCATTAGTTGAAATAATTAATAGATTGCCTCAAAATGACAAAAGAGTTTTTATCTCTGCAAGTGCTGTCGGCTATTACGGTGATAAGAAAGATGAAATTATCAATGAAGCCAGCACTATTGGCAATGGATTCCTTGCAGAAGTATGCGAACTATGGGAAAAAGAAGCTTTAAAGGTGCGTAATTGTCGATTGGTAATTCCTCGAATTGGTGTAGTGCTTCATCCATCGGGTGGTGCCCTAAAAAAAATGTTGCTTCCATACAAGTATTATCTTGGGGGGATTCTCGGCAGTGGCAAGCAATATGTTCCCTGGGTGCATATTGATGAACTTGTTAATATGTTTTTGTTTGTTGCGAAAAATAAAAGCTGCGAAGGCGTTTATAATTTTGTTGCTCCAAATCCGTGCACTATGAAAGAATTTGCTTTATCTATTGGTAATATCTTACGCAAACCAGTTCTTTTCAAAATCCCTGAGTTTTTATTGAACGTTATTTTTGGCGAATCTGCAACAATAATAACGAATAGTCAAAGAGTTATCCCACAGAGATTAATTGATGCCCGTTTTGAATTTGAATTTGAACGTATCGAACCTGCTTTGAATGACCTGTTGAAACATAATGAATAATACCAGATATATTGAACTGCTTTCGCCTGCTCAAAACTTAGAATACGGTATTGCTGCAATTAATTATGGTGCAGATGCTGTTTATATCGGTGCTAATAAGTTTGGTGCAAGAGCATCAGTTGGAAATTCAATACAAGACATTGAAAAACTTTGCAAATATGCACATCTTTATAATGCTAAAGTATATGTAACGCTTAATACAATTCTTTACGAAAACGAACTTGAACAAGCAAAAAAATTGGTTTTAGAACTATATGATTCTGGAATTGATGCAATTATTATTCAAGATACTGCTTTTCTTATGATGGATTTGCCCCCGGTACAAATTTTTGCAAGCACTCAGATGCACAATTATGAATTAGAGCGAATAAAATTCTTCGATAATATTGGAATTAGCAGATTTATTTTGGCCCGTGAATTAAACTTAAAGCAAATAATAGAAATCAGACAAAATACCAAAGCTGAACTCGAATTCTTCGTTCATGGTGCTTTGTGCGTTGGGTTGTCAGGAAGATGTTATGCAAGTTTCCATTCAACCGGATATAGCGGTAATCGCGGTGAATGTAAGCAAATCTGCCGTTTGCGTTATGATTTACTCGATGCAGACAGCAATACAATTTTAAAACAAAAACATCTGTTGTCTCTGAAAGATTTGAATTTATCGGACTATTTAGAAAAATTATCCGATGCTGGTATTTCCTCGTTCAAAATTGAAGGTAGATTGAAAGATATTAACTACGTCAAAAATATTACCGCTTTTTACAGAAAAAAAATTGATGAAATGATTGCAAAAAAGCAAGGTTTAAGTAAATCTTCCAAAGGCAATGTTTATCTTCACTTTGAACCAAATCCAGAAAGAACATTTAACAGAGGTTTTACTAAATACTTTATTGATGATGCTTCTTCGAAAATGGCAAATTTCGAAACTCCAAAATCAATTGGGCAGTTTATTGGGGTTGTTTCAAATATTAATAAAAACAAAATATTAATCCAGACTAATGAGAAAATTAATAATGCAGATGGACTATGCTATTTTACTGAGTCAGGACTTGAAGGTTTTCTTGTCAATAAAGTTGAAAACAATTGGGTTATCCCCAACAAACAACTAAAAATAAAAAATGGCACAAAGATATTTCGAAATCAGGATTATGAATTTGAAAAAATCCTTTCCCAAAATAAAACGACACGCAAATTACCTGTCGATGTTGAACTAACAATTGAAAATGATTATTTGAACATTAAATTTATTTTTGAAAACCTTTTTGTTGAAAGCAAAATCAATTTTCAGACTTCTTCTAATCCGAAGCAAACTGAAATCATAGAAAATCAGCTTAGAAAAACAAACGATACTCCTTTTGAAGTAAGAAAAATTATCAATAATATTCAAATCCCGATTTATATTATAATCTCTGAACTTAATTCTAATAGGAGAAAATTGCTCAATTCTTTAGAAAAAATGATAATTGACGCTTATCAAAGAAACTCAACAAAAATTTCTCTTCAAACAGCGATTTTCCCAATTGATGTTGTCGACTATTCAGAAAACATCTCAAACTCGCTCGCCAATAAATTTTACGTGATGCACGGAAGTAATGTTAAAGAAAATGCCTTCGAAATTCTCCATAACAAAAGCAATAAAGTTGTTATGACAACTAAATATTGCATTAGAAGAGAAATCGGTGAATGTCCAAAAGAAAATAAAAATAGAGACCATAATAATAAATATTACCTTCAAAATGCCTACAGGCGATACGAACTTGAATTCGATTGTGTTTCCTGTCTAATGAAACTTAAAGCAATTGATTAACATCGAATTGTTAATTTTTAGTTAAGACTATTTTATTTTTGATAATTACTCAATAAGCGAGTATTTTTGTTAATATTTTAATTGAAAATTTGTAAAACTTTAATAAAATTTTATGGAAATTTATCTGTTTGTTGTAATTGCTCTGGTCTTGCTGGCGACTACTAATATTTGGGTTGGTGTTGCCAATGATGCTGTTAATTTTCTGGGTCCTGCTGTTGGCTCCAAAGCAGCTTCTTTCAGAATGATACTCGCGGTTGCTGCTTTGGGTATGCTTGTGGGAGTTACTTTTTCAAGTGGAATGATGGAAGTTGCACGAAAAGGTATTGTAAATCCTGAAATGTTTTATTTCCAGGAAATAATTATCATCTTTCTTGCTTATGCAATTGGAGATTTACTACTTCTTGATTTATTCAACACTTTTGGTCTGCCTACTTCCACCACTGTTTCATTAATTTTCGGGCTATTAGGGGCGGGTGTCGCTGTCTCCATATTGAAAATTTTAGGAGCAGACGGAAACTTGTCTAATCTATATATGTATATAAATACTGCGAGAGTTCTGACTTTTGCATCTGCTATTATTGTATCAATTGTGTTGTCATTTATTGCAGGCTCAATAATTCAATACATTAGCAGAATTATCTTTACTTTCAATTATGAAAATACTTTTCGTAAGTGGGGCGCAATTTGGAGTGCTTTTGCAGTAACATCAATTCTGTATTTTATCTTAATTAAAGGGATTAAGGGAGCTTCTTTCATCACTCCGGAAATGGTTGATTGGATTGGAAATAATATTTGGTCTATACTTGGGGTATCATTAATTTTCTGGACTATCTTTTTTCAATTGCTGATTTCTTTTACTAAAATAAATATTTTAAAAGGAATAGTTTTAACTGGAACTTTCTCGTTAGCAATGGCTTTTGCTGCCAACGATTTAGTAAACTTCGTTGGTGCTCCGTTCGCAGGAATTAGTGCGTATATTGCTGCCAGTTCATCTGCTAATCCGTTTGAAGTTACAATGACAGCACTTACCGAACCATACAGGGCAAATACTTTTTATCTTTTGATTGCCGGAATTATTATGGTTATTGTGCTTTATTCCTCTAAGAAATCTAAAACTGTTACTAAAATGTCTGTTTCTCTTGGAAGTCAGGAAGAAGAAGTTGAACGTTTCCAGAGTTTTGGAATTTCAAGAGGATTAGTTCGATTGGTGATTTCATTTTTTGATATTGTTCAAAAAATAACTCCGGAAAAAGTTCGAAAATATATTGCATCTCGCTTCGATAAATCACAAATGCCAAGATGGACTGACGAAAAAACTCCTCCTCCGGCTTTTGATTTAATTCGTGCAAGTGTAAACTTAATGGTTGCTGCTGCATTAATCTCTCTCGGTACTTCTCTCAAATTGCCATTATCGACTACTTATGTAACATTTATTGTTGCAATGGGCACTGCATTTTCAGATAGAGCTTGGGGACGAGATACTGCTGTTTATAGAGTGTCTGGTGTGCTTACTGTTATTGGCGGTTGGTTTATCACTGCATTTATGGCAGCTTTGATTGCAGCAACAGTTGCTACCATTATTTGGTACTTAAGCTTTGCTGGTATGATTCTGTTGATTGGGTTAGTCATTTTCTTGGTTTTCAGAACAACGATTCTCCACAAACGCAGAGAAAAAGAATTTGAAGAACGTGAAAAAGTTACTTCTAAACATCAGATGACAAAAGAAGAATTATACGAAGCAATTATTAATGGTAGCAGCAAGTTCATTCACTCTATTTCTGATTTAGTAACAAATTGCAACGATGGTGTGGCTCATAACGATTTGCGTATTCTGAAGCTATGTAAGCAAGGAACTAAACAAATTCAAAAAGATGCAGACTTATTAATTCCTTATATTTCAAAAGCGTTAAAAAAATTAAATGATGAAGAGCTTAATAAAGCCTATTCTTTTACGGACTTGGTTGGCTATCTCAACGTGCTTGCTTCTCTTTCACGAAGAATGGCTGTTCAGGTCTATGACTACTTCGATAACAACCACAAGTATCTGACACAGGAACAAGTTGTCGAATTATCTGAAACTGCAAAATCCACAAGTAGTATAATAACTTCAGTTGCTAACTCTATTATGAATAGAGAATATTTTAATCAGAATATTGATGATAGATTTGAATCCGTTCGTTCACGTCTCGATCACTTTAAATCTGAACAAGCTAAAAGAATGCATCACGGCATTTCAACTACTTGGCAAAATCTTCTTTATTTAAGTTTTATTGATTATTGTGAACGTTTGGCTCTTAATTCCCTTAAAGTTGGCAAAGCTATGCGTAAGTTCTTCGTAGAATAATTTCATCTCACTGCTATGTATAAAAAGAGGCTGTATCATCAATACGAAACAGCCTCTTTTTAATATTTTACAAATCATATATATTTATTACTTTAAATTGTTTGATGATCAAATCCTTCAATATATTGTGTAATATAATCTTTTGGTAATCTGCGCTTTTTGATTTTTAGCAATCTAAAATAAAATAGTGTGCAGTAAAAGATAGTTTGGCTCATCATTATTATTAATTCATTCTTTGCAAAGTAAATAGGATTTTGCATTTGGGTTACTTTCATTATTGCCTGCAAAAATGGTACAAGTGGGAATACATAAGAAATGTATTTAATTACTTCTAACAGTTGGCTCTGTGGCCAGGCAAATCCACTAAGCATAAAGAACGGATAACTTGTAAAACCTAAAATGAGAAATACAGTAATTCTATGCTTAAAAAATGTTCCGACAAAAAGTCCAAATGAAGCAGAGGCTGCTACCCCAAATGCTGCAATAATTATTTTATTAACAAGTGTGCTATTGTAGCTTATGTGATAAAATGGAGCAAGTAAAATAAAATATATCAAAACATAAACTATAAAAATCAATAAATAAGAAATCAATTTCCCAGTTGTAATTAAACTAATATTTCTTGAAATAAGAAATTGGTCGCGCCATTTATTCATTCCCCATTCTTTTGCTTGTGATGCAGCAACACCAATTAAAACAATCTGCGAAATAATAATTATCAATAGCCCCGGAAGTATTAAATCTCCATATGTAAGATAAGGATTGAATAAATATTGAAAATTTATTTTTATAGGCTGTGCGTAACCTATCTCTTGCAGTACCGGCGTTCCTTTTTTCATAAGTGCAGAAGCTGTTACCTTTGCTCCATATGTTGTTACTATTTGAGAAATTGGCATCCCAATGTCGCTAAGAACAAGCAATCTCCCCGGATTTATTAATAATTGAACAGATGTTTTTCTACCATATTTTAAGTTTTCTGAAAAGTTCAGTGGAATAATAATTGCACCGTGAATATTTTCCTTTGCCATTTCTCTTAGTATTTCATCTTCAGAGTGCAATATTTGCGTGATAGCAATATTTTGGTGCGCATCAATTTCTCGAACTAAACTCCTTGATAAATTGGTATTGTCTCTGTCAAGAACAGCTATTGGCACATTTTCTTCAGCTTTGTGCAAGTATATCGCCCCATAAAGCAGGGGATAGGCAATTGGCGCTACAAAGAATATCAATGCAAGATTTCTATCCAGAAAGACTTTTCTTATTTCTCTTTTTATTATGGATAATAACTCTTTCATATTATTTCGTTACCGAGTTTATTTCACGTTTTTCAAATACTTCGCGAAACCAATCTCTCATCTTAATTCCGATTGGTCCCATTAATATTATTATCAATCCCCAAATTACTGAGCCAATAATAATTAACTGAACGTATCCCCGTTCCGGGTTAGAACCAAACAGAAATAGGGGAAAGAATGCTTCTAAGTAATGGGTAAGTGGTATCAATTCAGCAAATTTACTTATTGCTTCTGGCATTGCCCAGCGTGGGAAAGTGTATCCACTAAATACAAACGATGGTGCATTAATTACCAATAGTGCTTGTGCCGCCGTTACTAAATTTGATAAAATTAGAGATAAAAATGTTCCCATTCCAATTGAAGCAATTATATATAAATTCGTAAGCAAAATTATTTTGCCGTAGCCATCGTTGATTGGAATGCCAAGCACTGGAAAATATACAGAAAATAATATTATTGCTGCCATCAAAGATAGTAAATATATTGGTGTTAGTCGTGCTAATAGCCACGCAGTTTTATATCCTTTTCTTGGAGTAATCCGACCCGGAGCTGTTTCTTTTTCCTCTCGGAATATCCAAATTGATGCAAAGCTGCAAGACATTTGTAAAATTGACAACAACATACCCGGAAGCAAGTATATTGCATAATTAAAATACGGATTTCCCGGAGCAAAAATATCTGTAGTTATCGGAGTTGCACGAATTGAAGATTCTTTTTTGCTAAAACCTTTTTCCACAAGCCTTCTTATCTGGATGCTTTTTGATTCGTCAAGCAACACTTGTGCTATTGCTTTATATAGCACTTTGCTGTATATCATATTAAAACCATTAACTACAATATCTACTGAGCCACCTTTTCCTTGTTTGACTTTTTTTGTGAAGTCTTCCTCGAAAATAATTGTAGCAAATGATTTATTACTTTTGATTAAACTATCAGCTAATGTCTTATCATTTGTAACTAATGAAACGCTGATAGATTCAACTGCGTCTAATTTGTTACTAATTCCTTGCGTCAATTCCGAACCATCATAATCAACAACCACTATTGGTACATCTTTTACATCACCATTAACAAACGCCAAACCCAGCACGCTCCAGGCAAATAATGGCATTACAAAAGCTATTACTGCAACGTGAGGGCGTTTCTTTAATTTTCTAATTTCATTTATCAAAAAATAATTATATAGGAACCAAAAATTTCTTTTCATTTTTTATTCTTCTTTGGAATAGTGAAACGAACTGTCATTCCAGGGCGAAGAGATTGAATATCCTTTTCTATTGGCTTCAACTTCACTGTAAATGAACGAGTTTCGAATGTGGCTTTGTCAGCACTAATTCTCCAATTTGCATAATCTGCCATTGCTGAGAAATTTACTACTTTGAACTTTGTTTTAAGCCCAAGCCCATCAATTCTTCCTTCAATTATATCCCCAATTTTGATATTTTCAAGTTCAAGAGCGGGCAAGTTGAGTTCAACCCATACATCTTTTGGGTCGATGATAGTGATAACCGGGTAACCTGTTGCAACAAGTTCGCCTGCATCAACAAATCTCTTTGCAATTATTCCGGAAATAGGACTTGTGATAATAGATTCATCAAGATACGCAGCCACTTCTTCCATAGATTCCACTGCTCGGCGCAACTGACCGCGAGCCATATCTTTTTGCTCACTTCTTGAACCTGTAATTGCCATATCGAGTTGAGCCCGTGCCGCTTCTTTCTGAGCCCGAGCTGCATCATATTTTTGTTTTGCTACGTCAAAATCCTGTGCTGATAATAATTTATCTTCATATAATGATTTCATTCTCTGAAAAGTCTTTTCAGCAAGTTCAAATTGGCTCGAAGCAGCCTCATATTGCCGACGTGCCATTTCAATTTCTTCTTTTCTCGCACCTGCAATTAGCATATTTAATTGTGCACGAGCGCTTTCAACTGCACCTTCCGCTTGAAAATACTTTGCTTTCAGTTCTCTGTCTGTTAGCTTTGCGATAGTATCTCCAACATTTATTTCGTCTCCTTCGTCCACTTTTATCCAGTCAATTCTTCCCGGAATTTTGGGTGAAACGTCATATTCTCGCATCTCTACTTGTCCTACTCGAACGATGGTTTGTTCTTCCTTCCCCAATAATAGAATTACTATTATTCCAGTAATTACAATAATGATGGCACTAATAAGCAAAATCAGAGCAGTTTTCTTTTTCATTTCAACTCCTTTATATTAATTATTTTTTCCCCAAATATTTAGAAAATAATCGTTATTATTATTTATTTTACAGATTTGAGCAAGATTTGAAAAATATTCTTTCAATGCGTTATTTCTTTTAAGCTTTATTGCTTCAAGCGAAAGTTCAGCGTCCAGCACTTCAATAGATGTTCCCAGTCCGGTTTCATAACGCTTCTCGTTAAGTCGCAAATTTTCAGTTGCTTGTTCCACTGCATCTTCAAGCATTAGATAACTATTCTCTGCGAGCTTCATTTCCATATAGAAGTTTCTGACCGCAAGTTCGATTTTCCTTTCTATTTCTTCGGCTAATGAATAATAACTTTCGCTTTCTGCTTTAGCAGCCTGATAGTCATTTGTCCGACGCATACCGTTGAAAATAGTGAAGCTTGCTCCAATTCCAACTGCCCATTTTGGATCTATTGCCGAACGATAATGGTCGAATACATCATACATTCCAAAGCCATAAATCGTAGGAAAGTAGTTTGCCATCTCTGCATTTGCTTTGGCATCTAATGCTTTTGCCCCATAACGAATTTGTTCGAGTAATGGGTTGTTGTTTTTAGCAAGCTCAATAAAATAATCAACACTTTGTTCTACCGTTTTATATTGAATTTTTTCTGCAAGTTGAGAGACTTCATAATTGTTTAGAAGCGACGATAATGCAATTTTTGCAATTTTAAGTTTTTCTTCTGCTTCGAATACATTTCTTTTTGCTTCAGAATATGCAACATCTGCACGAAGCTTATCGTGTGGAGCTATTAGCCCCTGCTTTAACATTCCTTCTGCGCGCTCTTTGTGTTTTTCAATTGTTTTTAGAGCATCCTGACGCACTTGCAGATTTTCTTCAGCAATTAATACATTTATATATGAAATTATTACTTGACTAACGATTTCAGCTTTTTCTCCATCCAATTTTTTTAGTTCAAGTTCCTTCTGTGCTTTGGAAGCATCAACCCCAGCAGAAATTTTCCCGCCAGTAAAAATTGGCTGGTTAATTGAAAATGTAGCTTTTGGAAATGCTCTTTCTTTTAATGTTTTCTCAAATTCAGGAATTGCATTGTTTAATTTTTCAATTGCTCCCTGTTTTATTGCAAGTTGTTGTTCGGCTGTTAGTGGTGAACCGGTTTTCAATAGAGATTCAAGATTAGAAAAGCCAACTTGATTATTAGCCTGAAGTGAAATCATTGCTGAACGAATAGGGGATAGATCAATGATAATATCTCTATCGATATAATTGTAGGTAATATCGAAATTAATATTCGGAAAATACCTGCCATATGCCGATTGAACAGTGTTGGTTTTTGCTTCAACGCTTTTTCTCGCTGCTTCAATGCCTTTGTTCGTTGTAATAGAGCGATTAATTGCTTCTTTCAACGTTAGTTGTGCATTCGCATTGTGAAAAAACAGAAGCAAACCGATTAAACATAAAATTCTTTTTTTCATATCTTTATATCTGAATAATGAACCATAATTCATATCTTTTTATTTCAATCCATAAATAATATAATTAAATAAAGTATCTGTAAGTTCTTCCTTGGAATAAGACAACAAATCATCTGATTTAGAAGCTATCCAAAACCAAACTCCTCCAATAATATACATTGTTGCATCCTTGGAGTTGATGTCTTTCCGGAAAATGTTTGCTTTTATTCCATCGCTTATTAATTCTTCAATCAATTGTTGAGAGTTTTCCACTGTTTTAGATAACTTCTCTTTTTTATTTGAATTCCAGAAACTATACTCATAAACCAGTATTTTGGCAACTGAAACATTTGAGTATATTAGTTCAATAATTTCGGCAGTAATTTCAGCAATTTTTTGTAATGGTGTCATATTTTTTATTTTTTTCATTTCCAAGAGCTTCATTTCAATACGAGACCAGGAACGCAAGAATATTTCTTCAAGGATTGCTTCTTTGTTCTTAAAATATAAATATATCGTCCCGGCTCCGATTCCTGCAATTTCTGCTATTTTGCTGATTTTCGCTTTGTGAAACCCTTCGCGTGCAAACACTTGCGAAGCCGCATCTAATATTATGTCGTACTTGTTATCAATCATAATTTCAAATTGAACACTGAACCACAATTCATTAACGTGCAAAATTAATTATTATTTTATTAATAAAAAAATATTTTCATCACTTCATTCTTTTATATAAATGCAAAAAAAGGTGGTATATTCTACCACCTTTCATTTTACTTGGATTTTATAATAATTTTTATTTGTCTAACATTGCTTTATATGCATTAACATCCATCAAAGCATCTAATTCAGCAGGATTACTCAATTCAATTTTGATCATCCAGCCTTCTCCATATGGATCTTTATTCACTACTTCAGGATTGTCGTTTAGTGAACGATTTACTTCGACAACCTTTCCGCTTACTGGAGCAAACAAATCAGCAACAGTTTTAACGGCTTCAATTGTTCCAAAGGACTGACCAGCCGATACTTCTGTAATATCATCTGGAATATCTACATATACAACATCGCCCAATTCGCCTTGTGCGTGATCAGAAATACCGATAGTTGCAATATTACCATCAACTCTTACCCACTCATGATCCTGAGTGTATTTTAATTCTGCTGGGAAATTCATAATTATCTCCAAAAATGTGATGTAAATTTATACAAAAATACAAACAAAAAAACTAAATTAACAAATAAATAGTAAAAATCAAATTATTGCAAAAAATGATTATTAAAAGAAATTTTTATCGAGAAAACAATGTCTAATTAGTAATAGTTATAGTATTAGTTATGTAAATTAAAAAAAATATTATAATTTTGAATAATTTAACTTGCAAAATTATTTTTTGCATTAATAATTGAATTATTAACAAATCAAGTGTAAAGCTATGTCACAAAACAGTTTGAACTTGTCGGAATTATTCCCTTATCCAAGCTACGAAGAATGGAAAGCGGCAGCAGTTGAAGCTCTCAAAGGTGCTCCATTCGAAAAAAAGATGATCACTAATACCTACGAAGGTATCGAACTGCAACCGATTTACTCTAAATGCGATGTTGAAGAATTAGATAATCTCTTGCATAATTTCCCGGGAGAAAAGCCTTATCTTCGCCATACTGAACCTTTAGGTTTCAAAATTACTCCCTGGGAAATCGCTCAAGAAATCAATATACCTCTGCCAAATGTTTTCAATGAGGCACTTATTAACGCTCTCGAACGCGGTCAAACTCGCGTTGTGATGAAATTCAATGAAAATTTCGCAATAAATACTCAATCTTCTGTTTCAGGCAAAGATTTGCTCGTTGCTGATTATAAAGATTTCCAAAATGCAGTAAAAGACGTTCAGTTTGAATGCGCTTCATTGAAAATCAAACCTAATAGCCTTGGGCTTGAATTAGCTGCATTGATCATTGCATATATTGAAAAAAATAAATTCGATAAGTCTAAAATCAATATTAGCTTCGGTATTTCACCACTTGCTCAGCTTAAAAATTATGGTAAATCAATTGTTTCTATTTCTAAATTAATTGATGATGCTGAGCAGCTAATTCGTTGGAAAATAGCAAACAAAATTAATGCAAAAGTTATTACAATTGATGGTGAAACTTATCTGAATGGTGGCTCGAGCTCTGTTCAAGATGTTGCTTTTTCACTTGCTGAAGCCACATTTATTATTCGTGAACTTATTCAGCGTGGTCTTTCAATTGATGAGATTGCCCAAAGCATTGAATTTGACTTTGCTATTGGACCAAAATTCTTTACTGAAATTGCTAAATTTAGAGCTGCCCGTATTCTCTGGGCTAAAATCGTAGAAGCATTTGGTGGAAACGAAGAATCGCAAAAAATGTATATTCACGCTTCAACTTCAAAAATCAACAAAACTATTTTCGATCCTAATGTTAATATGTTGAGAGTTACTACTGAGGCACTCTCAGCAGTTTTGGGCGGTTGCCAGTCAATTAGTGTTGGTGCATATGATGAAGCAATTGGAATACCCGGGGATTTCTCTCTTAGAATTGCGCGCAATGTTCAAAACATTCTATATCACGAAACTCATCTTATCGATACAATAGATCCTGCAAGCGGTTCCTGGTATCTCGAAGTTCTCACAAACCAAATTGCTAACAAAGTTTGGGAATTATTCCGTGAAATTGAAAAGAAAGGCGGTATTTTAGAATCTTTAAAAACTGGATTTATTCAGGGAGAAATCAGGAAAACTGCAGAAAGTCGTAAAGCTAATATTGCTTCTCGCCGCGATACTCTATTAGGAACAAATAAATACCCAAATCTCAAAGAAAAGCCAGTTTCAAGTCTTCTTGATATTCCTCAATCAGAAATTGATAAACATCTGAAAAAATATGCCGAAAAGTGCACAAATCCTGCTTGCGAAGCTGCTACTAATGAATATCGTAAAACTATCTATAATGAAAGAAATAAATCATTAGAAAAAGCTATTGCGGCTTTCAACGAATGCACAACTATTGGGCAGCTTATTGAAGCAACCGGCGCTCTCAATTCTGATGATATTCAAGTTGAACCTATTTCCCCATATCGTATGGGAACAATCTTCGAAGAATTGCGACAAGCTTCAGCTCAGGCCGACCCACAACTTATTAAGATATGTCTTGTGAATTTCGGTCTTTTAAAAGAATACAAAATCAGAAACGATTTTTCGACTGATTTCTTCCAGGTTGCTGGTCTGGATATTGTTAATACCGATGGAGCAATGAATCCTGACGAGGCAATCGATCAAGTTAAATCGACTGATTATAAAGTATATGTGATTTGCTCAACTGACGAACGTTATGCTGAGTTCGTTGAAGATTTTGCGAGAAAGTTTAAACAGATAAAACCTAATGCTAAACTTATTTTAGCTGGTTATCCAACTGAACTTGTTGAAAATTTCCGTTCTGCTGGAGTTGATGATTTTATTCATATCAAGACTAATATTTATGAATTTCTTTCTGCTTTGATGAAAGAAATTGGAATTTTGAATTAATTTGGAGTGTGAAAAATGAAAACACCTGATTTTTCAAATATGGAACTAAATCTGAATTCTAACCAGATTGGCTTCGATGCTTGGCGACAAAAAGCTGAAAAAGAATCGGGCAAATCTCTTAATGATTTTATTGTTAATACGCTTGAAAATATTGATATTTTCCCAATATATACTATAAATGATATTAAAGATTTCGAACATCTTAACTATACTGCTGGGATTCCACCTTTCTTGCGCGGTCCATATCCTACAATGTATGTGGCTCGTCCTTGGACGATTCGTCAATACGCTGGATTTTCCACCGCTGAAGAAAGTAATGCTTTCTACCGTAGAAATTTAGCTGCTGGTCAGAAGGGGTTGTCTGTTGCATTCGATCTTGCTACACATCGTGGCTATGATTCTGACCACGAACGGGTTGTTGGCGATGTGGGCAAAGCCGGTGTTGCTGTGGATAGTATTTTGGATATGAAAATTTTGTTCAATGGTATTCCACTTGACAAAATTTCTGTCTCTATGACAATGAATGGTGCTGTAATTCCTGTGATGGCTTTCTATATAGTTGCCGCACTGGAACAAGGAGCAAAGCTTGAACAACTTTCGGGTACAATCCAAAATGACATTTTGAAAGAATATATGGTTCGCAACACATATATTTATCCACCCGAAACATCAATGAGAATAATTGCCGATATATTTGAATTTACTTCGAAATTTATGCCCAAATTCAATAGCATTTCCATTTCTGGCTACCATATGCAAGAAGCTGGTGCTACAGCTGACCTCGAAATGGGATACACTCTTGCAGACGGTCTCGAATATGTTCGCACTGGGCTGAAAGCAGGTATAGACATTGATGCTTTTGCTCCACGCCTTTCGTTCTTCTGGGCAATTGGTATGAACTACTTTATGGAAATTGCTAAAATGAGAGCCGCTCGCGTTCTCTGGGCAAAAATCATCAAACAATTCAATCCTAAAAATCCTAAATCACTTGCTTTGAGAACACATTCTCAAACTTCTGGTTGGAGTTTAACTGAGCAGGATCCATTTAATAACGTTGCCCGTACTTGTATCGAAGCTATGGCTGCAGCTTTGGGTCATACTCAATCTCTGCATACAAATGCTTTAGACGAAGCTATTGCCCTTCCTACTGATTTCTCGGCTCGTATCGCTCGCAACACTCAAATTTACCTTCAGGAGGAAACCGGTATTTGTAATGTTATTGATCCTTGGGGCGGTTCATACTATGTCGAAATGCTTACTAAGCAACTTATGGATAAAGCTTGGGGACATATTCAAGAAATTGAATCGCTCGGTGGAATGGCTAAGGCTATCGAATCTGGTATTCCTAAAATGAGAATCGAAGAAGCTTCTGCTCGTCGTCAGGCTCGTATCGATAGCGGTCGTGAAGTGATAATTGGTGTCAATAGATACAGACTTGAAAAAGAAGAACCTATCGAAATCCTTGATATTGATAATTCTGCTGTGCGTGAACAGCAAATTAAGAGATTGCAAGAACTTAAAGCAAATCGTAATCAAGCTGAAGTTGATGAAATTTTAAATAAAATTACTGAAGCTACTGCTTCCGGTAATGGCAACTTGCTCGAGCTTGCAATCGAAGCTGCAAAACGCCGTGCTTCTCTTGGTGAAATTTCTTACGCAATCGAAAAGGTATGTGGTCGTCACGTTGCTACAACCCGCACAATTTCCGGCGTTTATAGTTCTGAATATGCTGAAAAATCTGCTATCGAAGAAGTTCGTCGTATGACTGATGAATTTGAACGTCGTGAGGGACGTCGCCCAAGAATTTTAGTAGCTAAAATGGGACAGGACGGGCACGACCGTGGTGCTAAAGTTGTATCTACTGCTTATGCTGATATGGGATTTGATGTCGATGTCGGACCTCTTTTCCAGACTCCACAGGAAACAGCAAAACAAGCAGTCGAAAATGACGTTCACGTTGTTGGCGCTTCTTCTCTTGCTGCTGGTCATAAAACTTTAATTCCTCAATTAATCGAAGAATTGAGAAAGTATGGTCGCGAAGATATTATTGTTATTGCTGGTGGTGTCATTCCTCAGCAAGATTATGAATTCTTATATAAAGCTGGTGTTGCTGAAATATTCGGTCCAGGAACAAATATTCCTTATGCAGCTAAGAAAATTATGGAACATTTGTTCGAGAGATTTAACGATTAAAATATTATCTTAACAAGATAATTCTTATAAATAAGCAAGAGCTCCATAAATGCTCTTGCTTTTTATTTATTTCTCATTTCTGTCTATTATTACTGCAATCATAGCATCACTGGTTACGTTGATAACTGTCCGTATCATATCTAAAGGTCTGTCTATCGCTAATATCAAAGCTAATCCTTCAACTGGTATTCCAACAGCATTCAACACAATAACAAGCATCACAACTCCTGCGCCCGGGACGGCAGCGGTACCAATTGAAGCAAGGGTTGCTGTAAATAATATTGTCAGGAAGTGAAAAAATGTCATCTCAATTCCAAACACTTGTGCTATAAATACTGCTGCTACTGCTTGATATAGACTTGTCCCATCCATATTTACAGTAACTCCAACCGGCAAAACAAAACTTGCTATTTCGTTTCGAACGCCTAAACCTTTTTCCACTTGTTCCATAGTAACAGGTAGTGTCGCTGCACTTGAACTGGTAGAAAACGCAACAAGATGAACCGGAAACATTTCTTTATAAAAGATTTTGAAAGGGAATTTAGCAAATATTCTTAAAAAGGTTGGATAAATAACAAAACCAAGAAATAAAAGCCCCAATATGACCACCAAAGCATAGTAACCTAAAGTTTCGAATAGTTTAAGTGATTGAGAAGTGTTATTTCCTGAATAATCGACTATCAAGCCTGCTAACAATGCCATTACTCCAATTGGAGCAAAATACATAATAAAATCAATGATTTTAAGAATAATATCATTTAATCCGGAAATAAAATCTCTTACAATTTCTACCTTTGGACTTTTCAGAACTACAATAGCCACTCCAAATAAAATTGCGAAAAATATTATCTGTAACATATTTGAATTATTTGAGGCAGAAGCAACAATATTACCAGGAACAATTTCGACAATAAATTTTAATGGTCCATCTGACTTAGTTTTTTCAATAACATTTGTTTTAGTTTCTAATACTTGCGAATACTTGCTTAGCAATTCTATCCTTTTTTCTTCCGGGAATGATTGTCCTGGTTTGAATGTGGTTACAAACAACAAACCGATTGTTACGGCTACTATTGTTGTGAAAATATAGAAGAGAAGTGTTTTAAGACCAATCCGCGATAGTTTTGTGATATCTGATAATCCGGAAATTCCTGTAATAAGAGAAGCAAAAATAAGCGGTATTGCTACAAGATTCAGCAGTTTCAGAAAAATTACACCAAATGGTTTTATCCAATCATCAACAATCCATCCAGTATTGGTATAAACTGCAATAATCCCGAAAATTGCACCTATAAGCATCCCAATCAAAATGCGAGCGTACAAAGGTATTTTTTTCATAAGGAATACATTCAGTTCGACAACTGATGTATAATATAATAATATTTAAGAAAAAATTATGGAATAATAATTTCGCCAAGAGATATTTTTTTTAGGACTTCTGGATATAATTTGTGTTCAATATTAAGCACTCTTTCCGCTAAGCTTTCAGGCGTATCGTTAGGCAAAACATCTACTTCCATTTGCATAAGAATTCTACCTTTATCGTAGTCTGCATTCACTAAATGGACAGTTGCACCACTAACTTTTTCTTTTGCCTCAATCACAGCCTTATGAACATTAATTCCATACATTCCTTCACCACCAAATTTTGGTAACAGTGCAGGATGAATATTAAGCACCCGTCCACTGAAATGTTCTATAACAAATGGTTCTAATTTTTTCATATATCCGGCTAATACTACAGTATTAACCTTATATCTGTCAAAAATGTCGATAATCTGTTCGCTCACTTTTCCGGGATGAGTTTTTTCGCTTATGTGAAATGCAGGTATTCCTTCTTTGCGAGCTCTTTCCAGTGCACCAGATTGCGAATTATTAGAAATAACGGCACATAAGTGTGCTTTGAAATAACCAGATTTTACACTATCAATTATTGCTTGCATATTTGTGCCACTATGCGAGGCGAGAAATCCAAGACGAAGCTCAATCATTTTATTCTTTTGGAATATTCATTCAAAAATTTCTTTTCATAATACGAAAGCGATTCTTTTCCTTTTTCGTTTATTTTGTCAAGAATTCTATTTAATTTTTCTTCGTTTTCTTCATCATTTTCCGAAAGTTCGCAGTAATCTTCTTCATACTTATGGTAGATATGAGAAATATTCATATTTGATATTCTTTTTGTAGCAACGATTTCTTCTGGCTCTGGAATAGTTATCTTAACTTGTCTTTGCTTTGATGAATTTATCTCAATCTCTCTTTTTTCAATATATTTTCTCATATTCCGGATTGGTATATAAACAAGAAAACCTGATAATACACCAAACATTATTGGAAAAGTGTAATACAATTCTATAGAATTTGCAACATACTTAATAATTATCCACAAACTGGCAATTAAAATTGCAAATGTTGATACTGTTAAAGGATTTTTTCTCGAAAGTCTGTCTTTGGGCATTATCAGTGTTGCAAGTGTTAGAATAAAGAACCCTATAGTTTCGCCACCGCTTATGTAAATATTCTTATTCCACAGCGATAATGTGATTAGCAATCCATTTAATACTGTAACCATCAATAAAAAAACTGGATAAAGATATTTGTTCAGGTAGTTTTCTAATTTTGTGGACAAAAATATTAATATTGGTGCAAGAATAAAGATAAGTAAATTGTCTTTTAATACTAACGGAAAAGTTACAAGTTGCCAGAAATGAAAATTATGTGCAATTTCCTTAGGATTTAATAAAAATAAATTGCCTAAATTCAAATTTAGAATTGAATTAATCAAATTTGCAAAAACAATTACAAGCATTAGTAAAAAAGAAAAAGATTTTATTTTTCGCATTGTATTCATTACTTTAAACTATCAAGAATTTCATCTACTTTTTCAATAGTTAAATTTTCATAAAAATCTTCATTAATTGCAATCATCGGGGCTCCACCACAAGCACCCATACATTCAACTTCTTCCAATGAGAATTTTCCATCATCCGAAGTTTCATTATTATTTAGGTTTAACTTTTTTGAAATATGTTCATAAATTTCCTGTCCGCCTCGTAGCATACACGAAACATTTGTGCATACCTGCACATGATATTTTCCGGGCTGCTTTTTGTGATACATTGTATAAAACGATACCACTCCTTCAACAGTTGAAAGTGGGACATCCAGCAATTCAGAAATATATTTCATCACATCTTTCGAAATCCAACCGAATTTATTTTGAGCAAGCCATAGAACTCCCATCAACGCAGCCTGTTGATTCGGGTATTTCCGCTTTAAGTTCTCAACTTTTGCTAATTCTTCATCATTAAACTTTATTTCCATATGCTTATTATCCCTTTTTTATTCTACGAATAAAGAGTTTTACAGATAACCACAGTTTTAGTGCTGTCATTATTTTGTGAATATTCGATACCTTAATTCTTTTGGTGAATACATCGAATTCATTAAGTTCAATTTTTTCGAGCAAGCGATAATAAATAGCGTCCATTATTTCAGCTGATACTATTGTTGGTTTTTCATCAGGTCTTAAAAATTGCCTTGCACGATGAAAATACTCCCTTGCTCGCATTGCTTCGAAATTCATAAGTTCAATAAAGTTTTCATTATAAACTTCGTTATACAAATCTTCTTCTGAATAATTAAAACGCCTTAAATCTTCTTGTGGCAGATATATATATCCTCTATTTTTATCTACTTTCACATCTCTTAATATGTTCGTAAGTTGCAGTGCATATCCTAAATTAATTGCATAGTTCTTTGTTTCTTCATACTTATAACCAAAAATTTCAATACTGATTAGTCCGACTACACTTGCTACACCATATAAATACTCTTTAAGTTCCTCAAAAGTTTCATATCTTTTTTTGTATAAATCTCTTCGGCATCCATCAATTAATGTTAAAAAATATTGCTTTGGAATAGCAAATCGATCAATAGTCCTGATAAATGGAGCAAGCAGCGGAGTAGTTATTGAATTATTATATAATTTCTCTATTTCATTTTCCCACCAGTTAAGTCTTTCCAGTTTCTTCTGTATTTCTTTGGGATTGTTGTTCGGTGAACTATCAACAATTTCATCTATATAACTACAAAAAGCATAAATTGTATTAATTGCGTTTCTCTCGTCTTTTGGCAAAATAGAAAAAGAATATAGAAAGCTCGATTTTTCCTTCTTCGGAACATCTGCTTTTTCATAATTAGCTAATATTTCAGGTGTTATTATTTCCATCTTTTTATAGCATTCCACATAATTTTTATTTTATCTTTACTATTTAGCTTTGGACGATGAAACAAAATATTCTCTTTAAGACGAACAACTTTTTCAAGAATTATTGTTCCTCCTGAAATAATCATAGCAAGCTCAAATCTTAGTCTTTTCGAATTAACCAATTTTAATATTTTTTCTCCTTCTTTGAATAAATTATCAGTCAGTAAATATAATTCTTTCAATGAATTAATCAAAACAAATTTATTTTCATCTTTTGTAAAATTATCAATAGAAATATCCGGGATTAAACTTTTGGGTATATATATTCTTCCTATTTCAATATCTACCGACACGTCCTGCAAAAAATTTACAAGTTGCAAACCAGTACATACACAATCAGAATATACTTTGGTAGCCTCGAGATTCTCATCAAAAAGTCGAAGAACTAATTCTCCAACTGGATTAGCAGAATACTCGCAATAATCAAGCAACTCTTCTATGCTTTCTGGCTGAGAAAAGTTTAAATCTTTTTTGAATGCATTTGTTAATTTTACAAATGGTTCGGCTGGAAGATTTAATTCATTTACAGTATTGCTCAACGCAAGAAATAAAGGATTAGAAGTGTTAAGTTTGAATTTCTGATTTGCACAATCAGCTAAATAGTCAAGTAATTTTAAGCCCAAATCTTTGTTTCTTATTCCTACCACATCGCCAAGGTCATCGGCAATTCTGCAATATGCGTATATTGAATAAAAATGCTTTTTTTTCGAAGAAGGAATTGCAACAGAAGCTAC
Organism: Eximiradius proteiniborus; assembly: GCF_058546985.1. Classification (NCBI taxonomy): domain Bacteria; kingdom Pseudomonadati; phylum Bacteroidota; class Eximiradiia; order Eximiradiales; family Eximiradiaceae; genus Eximiradius; species Eximiradius proteiniborus. Next base: position 238,208 of record NZ_CM178592.1, read on the forward strand.
CGGAAAATTTTCATAATGACCTAATGCAACTTTTTTACAAAAATTGTATGCTTCTTCGAGATTTTTTGTTCTAAATTTACCACCATCTTCAGTTAGCAAGTCAATTATATCATTTTCACTTAGCTTCATCTTATTCATTTACAAATTTTGGCAAGGTAATAAAGAATTTGGTTCCAACTCCAACCTGACTTTCTACAGATATTCTTCCGTTCGACTTATCAAGCAATTCTTTGCATAATATCAAACCAAGTCCTGTTCCTTTTTCGTTTTGCGTACCAAGTGTTGTGTAGTGTTTATCTATCCTGAAAAGTGATTTTATTGCATTTTCGTCCATTCCTATACCATTATCTTCAATACAAAAAGTAACTGTATCGCTGAATATTTCTTTTACATATAGCTTTACATATCCATCAATGTCTGTAAACTTTATTGCATTAGAAATAAGATTTCTCAGAAGTGTTTGGAGCATATTTTTATCAGCTAACACATATATTTTTTCATCAATTTCATTAATTAACTTAATTCCTTTCCTGCTTGCCTGATGCGAAGCCAAATTCAAATTCACATCAACATTTCTTTTTAAATTTAATGGCTCAATGTTTATTTCAGACAATCCACCTTGCAATTTAGACCATTCAAGTAGATTTATAAGCAATTCATATATATTTTTAGCAGAGGTATTCAATGCGTCAGACATAATTACAATTTCTTCTTTTGTCAAATCATCAATATCTTGACTTATTAATTCCGTAAGCCCCATAAATCCGGTGAAAGGACTTTTCAAATCGTGTGCTATTATCGAAAAGAGCTTGTCTTTGCTTTGATTTATGTTTTTAAGTTGTTCCGCTGAAACTATTAATTCATAATTCAAATCCATTATTTCATTTGCAAGCTGTTCGATTTTTGCTTTCGATGATTTGAGTTCAGCAATTAATTTTTCTCTCTCTTGTTCGTATTCTTTCTTTTCTGTAATATCTTTTAGTACACCCTCGTAAAACAATACCTTTCCGGATAAGTCACGCACTGCTCTTGCACTATCTTGCACCCAAATTACTTTTCCATTTGGAGTTTTCATTTGTAGTTCAGAATATACTACGTTATTTTTTTCGATTGTTTGCAACCATTTATCTCTATCGTTCGGATTTAAATACAATTCTCTTCCATTAATACTATTCAGTTCTTCCTTTGTAGATATTCCGAGCATTTTTAGCAATTCTTGATTGCCATCAATGAATACTCCGTCCGGCGTTGTGATATAAAGCCCTAAAGGTATTCTTTCAAATAAGCTTCTATACTTTGCCTCGCTTTCTGCAAGTTTGATTTCGGCTTTTTTCCTTGCTGTAATATCGTGGATAATACCTTCGTAACCGATTTTTTTATTTGCAGAATTAACGCGTAAATTACAAACAATTAAGCAACTTAATATTTCACCTTTTTTATTTAATAATTGAGCTTCAAAATTATTCACATATCCATTGTTCTCAATTTCATTTATAAAACTCATTCTATCGGTATAATTAGCAAATAACTCTCTTATGTTTATTTTCTCAATCTCATCTTTTTTGTAACCTAATAATTTCAGCATAGATTTGTTGCATCCTTGAATTACACCGTCTGTGTTTGTATAAAAAATTGCGTCAAGTGAATTTTCAAATAACTCATAGTATCTTTCTTGAGCTTGCTTTAAAGCCCTTTGGGATTCTTCCAATTTGCTTTCTACTTGAATTCTGTTTACAGTGTTCAGAACAACAGTTGGAAGAAAATCTAAAAAGTTCATATCCTTTACGATATAATCTCTTGCACCTCGCTTCATCATTTCTACAGCAACGTGCTCATTCCCAAAAGCAGTCATTGTAATAAATTCAACGTTATAACCTTCCTGTCGCAGTTCATCAATTACATCAAAGCCGTTCATATCCGGCAAATTGTAATCAAGGAGAATTAAAGGGTTGCCCAAAGTCTTGTATATCTCAATACCTTCCTTGCCAAGCATAGTGGAATATACTTCAAACCCTAATTTCCTTAATGATTCCTGAATTATTATCAGCTGATTATCATCGTCCTCGATTACTAATATCTTAATATCTTGATTAACTTGATTATTATTGTTGTTTTTCATATCGCAACACGAAATATTAATTCTAAGCAAAATATATATAAACAATTCAAATATAAAAAAAACAATATTGAAATAATAAGATTTTTCATTTTTGGAATAAATTTTGTTGTTTTAATTATTCATAAACATAAGGTGCATATTTATGAAAAATGATAGAATAAACGTAACAAAACCATATCTTCCTCCATTAAACGAGTTTATGCCATTTTTGGAAGATATCTGGGAAGAAAAATGGCTTACAAACAACGGCAAATATCATCAACTTTTCGAAGATGAATTAGCACGGTTTCTTGGAGTAAAATATATTTCGCTCTTTTCTAATGGGACTTTAGCTTTAATTACAGCTTTGCAAGCTCTGCGTATAAGCGGCGAAGTTATTACTACTCCTTTTAGTTTTGTTGCAACAACCCATTCATTATGGTGGAATAATATTAAACCTGTTTTTGTTGATATTGAGCCAAATTCTTTCAATATCGACCCGAATAAAATTGAAGCTGCTATCACTCCTAAAACTTCTGCAATTCTGCCTGTTCACGTTTATGGTAATCCTGCAGATGTCTATTCAATTCAAACTATAGCCGATAATTATGGTCTTCATGTTATTTATGATGCTGCTCACGCTTTCGGTGTGAAACTTGATGGTACTTCAATCCTCAATTTTGGCTCACTTTCCATATTAAGTTTTCACGCGACAAAAGTCTTTACTACTTTCGAAGGCGGAGCAATTATTTCACACGACCCAGCAATGAAAAAACGTATAGATAATTTGAAAAACTTTGGTTTTGCCGGCGAAACAACAATCGTTGCGCCCGGAATAAATGCAAAAATGAATGAATTTCAGGCTGCTCTGGGTGTGTTGCAACTCAAATATGTTCACGAAGCCATCGAAAAACGTCGGATTGCAACAAATCGTTATCGTCATTTATTAACTAATATTTCCGGTGTGTCTTTTCTTAATGATTTCAAAAATGTAGAACATTGTTACTCATATTTCCCTATCTTAATAAACTCTGGAATTTGTGGAAAAACACGTGATGAAGTCTATGAAAGATTAAAGGAATTTAATATTTATTCACGAAGATATTTTTATCCATTAATTAGCAACATTCCTACTTATCGAGGACTTGAAACTGCAAATCCTGAAAACCTTCCTATTGCAAACTCCGTTGCTAATCAAGTGTTATGTTTACCTCTGTATTCTGAAATAGGAGAAAAAGTTGATTATGTTGTTGAAAAATTAGTTGATATTTTAGAAAAATAATGAACATCTTGTAAAATATTTTTTTTATAAATACTTCTAAAAATTGCTGTTTAGATATTTCTTTGGAGGTCTATTATGTTAAAACTCACTTATGTAAGTCATTCTACATTTATTTTGGAAGATGGACAATATACGCTTGTTATTGATCCTTTTTTCACAGGAAATCCCACTGCAAACATATCAATCGATAGTGTCAAACCAAACTTTATTGTTCTTACTCACGCTCACGGTGATCACCTCGGAGATGCTTTATCCTTAGCCAAAAAGCACGATGCACTGATTATTGCGGTAAACGAGTTGGCTAATTATTGTGCAGCAAATGGTTGCAAAGCACATAATATGCACATTGGTGGTGCTTATAATTTCCCGTTTGGTCGCCTGAAATTTACAATTGCTCACCACGGTTCTTCCACAAATGACGGGCAATATATGGGCGAACCTGCTGGAGTGATAATAAACATTGGTGGAAATATTGTTTATCACACTGGTGATACAGGTCTGTTCTACGATATGAAGCTCATCGGAGAACTCAATCCTATTGATATTTTCTTAGTTCCTATTGGTGATAATTTTACTATGGGAATAGATGATGCTGTTCAGGCAACAAAGTTTGTCGATCCAAAATTAGTAATTCCTATGCACTACAATACATTCCCAGTAATAAAGGCTGATCCTAACGAATTTAAATCGAAAGTTGAAAAAATTGGCAAAAAGTGCGTTGTAATGCAATATGGAGAAACAATTGTATTTGATGAATAATTAGGAGAATTAGATGCAAATTGAAGCAATTCAAAACGCTTTGAGGGAAGCAAATATTGATGGATGGCTTTTCTATGATTTTCATAATCGTGATACTATTGCTCATAGAATTTTGAAAATCGACACAAATCGTTTTACTTCTCGCCGTTGGTTTTATTATATTCCTGCCGAAGGAACTCCCAAAAAATTAGTTCACAGCATTGAAACTTATAAACTTTCTCATCTCCCGGGTGATCAGTATGTGTATCTTCCTTGGGAACAGCAACACGAATATTTGCGGCAAATTCTTACAGGAGCCCGCAAAGTCGCAATGCAATATTCACCAATGAACTCTATTCCTTATGTTTCAATTGTTGATGGCGGAACAATTGACCTTATTCGTAGCTTCGGTGTTGAAATAGTTTCAAGTGCTGATCTTGTTTCTTTATTTGAGTCTCATCTTTCTGATGAAGATTTTGAATCTCACAGCAAAGCGGGAATTATTATGCAGCAAATCAAAGACGCTGCTTTTAAAGAAATTGCCAATAGAATAAAATCTGGGAACCCGCCCAAGGAATATGAAATTCAGCACTTTATGCATAATCTGATGCGAGAAAATAATCTAATTTGGGGCGATGGTCCTGTTGTGGCTGTTAATGAACATGCTGCCGACCCACATTTTGAACCAACACCTGAAAATAGCTACTCTATGCAAGTTGGAGATTTAGTCCTCATTGATTTATGGGCAAAATTCAATGTTCCTGGCAGTATATATTATGATATTACTTGGATGGGCTATATCGGCGAAACAGTCCCCGATAAAATTCAAAATATTTTCTCTGTTATTGCCAATGCTCGGGATGCTGCATACAATTTAGTTAAAGATCGATTCTCTACAAGCACTCCTGTCTATGGTTGGGAGGTGGACAAAGCTTGCCGTGCGGTTGTTGAAGATGCAGGATATGGCAAATACTTTATCCATCGAACAGGTCATAATATCGGCGAAGAAGTTCACGGAAACGGCACTCATATTGATAATCTCGAAACAAAAGATTTACGCCGTATAATACCAGGTTCTTGTTTCTCAATTGAGCCCGGTATTTATATTCCTGACGAAAAAATTGGCTTCCGAACAGAAATTGACGTTTTTGTTACAGATGATGGCAAAGTTGAAGTAGTGGGCGATATACAACAAAAAGTTATTCCTATTATGAAATTATAATTATTGATATGAATTAATGTTTGATAAACAATTTTTTGTTGCTCTAAAAAATTAATTCATATCTCCAAATTCAATAAAAAATGCTTGCCACAAATTAGGCAAGCATTTTTTATATGTATAATTTATCTTAACTTTTGTTTTTTATTTGTTTTACTGCATTTTGAGCGGCTTTTAATAATGGTTCAGCAGATAATTTATTGCCAACTGCACCAGTCATCCATATTTCAGGTGTCAATCTTCCCTGCACACACATTCTATACATTTCGTCTGCTAAATTTTTATCTTTTATATATTCAGCTATCTGAAATTCTATCAGATGACCTAATGGATATGCAGATAAATACAATGGATAATCAATCATATGCGAATAAATTGCAAGTATAGGCTGGTCTTTTATACCAAATACTGGTGCATAATATGAATTCCAAACATCTTTGGCAATCTCAATAACTTTTTGTTTAAGTTGTTCTTCATTTGTGTTTGGATTATCATATAACCATTTCCAAACCCGCATATCTACAAGCGATACGCCCATAATTTCATAGGTTGCCCAAGCTGCATCGAGCACATCCAAGATTTCTTTTTCATTATTTGTATTTTTTATTCCTAATAACGGCAAATCTCTTGATTGGAAGGTGAACGCCCAGGCTTCTGTGAAAGCAGTGTTTGGCACACCATTTAAAATGTAATAATCAACATCATAAAGCGTTAAGGTTTGTTCAACGTTATGACCCAATTCGTGTATAGCAATATTATAACCTTTATAATCCATTCCAGCTTTACCAATGCGAGTGCGTAGATGAGCTTTGTCGCCACGCATCTGTGCTCCCCAGGCATGCCCAGCACCTCGCGAAGGATCAACAGTAATTCTTGAAGCTATTTCTTTTGCTTTCTCAGTCTTAAATCCAAGTTTTGTTAAAATATTTGGAATATCTGCTTCTAATGCTTTGGGGTTAGGATATTTTTTCGAAGTAATTTTAGTTAATTCATCTTGATTTAGTAATGAACGTGATTTAAATCCATCATACCAAATATCAAAAGGTTCAAGCGAGCGTCCCAAACGTTCTTTTATTATTTCGCCAATTTCTTTAAAAACTGGGCTTGAACAATAATCAATAAACATTTTTTCTACTTCTTCTTGTGGAATTTCCATCTCTTTTTCAAATTTTGCTTTAATGTAAGTAGGGAAGAGAGGGTTGTATTTGTCAATTTCTTTCAGAGCTTTGAAGTTTTGAAGTAAATGATAGTATCTTGTGTTTGGCTCGCTTTTCAGACTGACTTCTTTGTTGTCTTGATACACTTTATTTGAAAAAGGATTCCATTTATATTTATTGCTATTTACAACATCTTGAGGTATTGATTGTTCTATAATTCTCAACATCACTTGGTAAATCATTTTCTGCTTGTTTAATGGATTTTCTTTTCCGTATTGTGCTTTTATTTCATCTCGCAAATTCCAGTGGCTGATTAATTTCATATCTTCTGGAAAATATGTATTCATGTTGTCATCAACAAGATAGCCAGCCATAATATTATAATTGCTAATATAATTATCAGCGTTTGCCATCGCCTCAGAAGATTTAAGCAGTAAATTTGCAGGAATGTTTGCAGTAAACAAATCTCCCATTCTCGCATAAGCCCATTGTTTGCGTGTCCAGTTTTTCCCAAGTTCATTTTTCTCTTTTAAACTATAATATGGAAAGTTAAGAGCAATATAATATGCTATCTTGTTTTCGAAAAAGTCAGCTGTTAAATGTGCAGAAGGTTCATATCCGGAAATCATTAAATCAAGAGGTGTTACTTCTCCTTCATCGATATGCACAGGTTTCTTCAAATCAAGTGAAATTCTATTGAAATTGCCCAATAAGGTTTCCCAGTGCTTCAAGAAACTATTAAAAACAGCTTCTAATTGATTCTCGTCTCCCACGAAATTGTCCAAACAGAATTTCTCAAACTCACTTTCACTTCCGGTCCATAGTTTTGCTACAACATTTACACCGCGTTCAATTCTATCTTTCTGCGCTTCACCATATTTTTCAAGCAAACTTTTTATTACTTGCTCGATTTTCTGCTTGGAAATTTCACCTTTTTCAATAGTAACCTCAACATTCTTGCCGCAAGAAGTTATCATAGTTGCTATTCCAAATATCAAAAACAAAACTAAAAGTAATTTTTTCATAAAAACCTCAAGTTTATGAAAATAAATAAAAATCAGACTAATAAAAATAGTGAAAAAATAACGAATTTCGGCATAGAAATGTTATTCGTTCAGAAGTTCAGCTATCTTTTTCTTCATTGCATCGAATTCCTCACGAACAAACAGTCGTGTGAGGAATCTCACTTTACCTTGCTTATCAATTATTACGTTGCGAGTAACTCCCGCTCCTTTCTCTGCGTATAATTCAAAAATCTTACCTTCTTCATCTAATAATATTGGGTAACTAACCTTTGTCTTTTGAATAAATTTCTCAATTGTTTCCTTGTCTTCTTTGAAATCAATACCAAAAAGTTTAAAATTAGGGTTTTCTTTATGCACTTCCCATATTTCTTCTTCAATATAGGGCATTTCCTTCAAGCAAACACTACACCAGCTTGCAGTGAATTGCAGCATAATCACATTTCCACGCAATTCTCGTAGCTGTTTGGTTGTCCCGTCTAAAAATCTCAATGTAAAATTAGGTGCTTCATCTCCGATTTTAACTTTGTGTTGTGGGTCAACTTTTTGACTGAATAGGTTTAACGAGATTACTAATAATCCTAAAACTACTATTTTTATTATTCTTTTCATTTCCGTTAATACTCTAAGAAAATTTGAGTGCTTTTGAATAGTATTCAGCTTTGTTTCTGACACGTTCAAAATATTCACCATTACCATCCGGATAAATTATCGCTCTCGATACATTGACTATTGCCGGTGAATTACCGTTTGCTTTTAGAACGCTATTTATATCACCACCCTGTGCACCAATACCCGGAATTAGAAGCAAATGCAGAGGAACTAATTTCCTGACTTCTACGATTTCGTCAGGATGGGTCGCTCCGACAACATATCCTGTTTGCTCAAAATTATAGCTCACAGATGTCTTGGTGATTACTAATTTATAGAGATCTTGATTGTTGATTTTTTGCTTTTGATAATCGAATGCTCCTTGGTTCGAGGTAAGAGCCAAAATAAAAATAATCTTGTCCTTATAATTGAAAAAGGGTGATAGTGAATCATATCCCATATATGGATTGACTGTAATTGAATCTGCATTGAAGTAGTCAAAAATGCTTTTTGCATAGGCCATAGATGTATTTCCAATATCGCCTCTTTTTGCGTCGGCTATTACAAAATGAGAAGGCGGTATTGCCTTAAAAGTATCATATAAAGCTTTATATCCTGCGACACCATATTGCTCGTAAAATGCAAAATTGATTTTATATGCTATCGCTAAATCCTTTGTGGCTTCAATTATTTCTTTGTTGAATTCAATAATTCCACTCGAATTTTTTGGGAAAACTTCTGGTATTTTGTCTAAATCTGTGTCTAACCCAACACATAGCAATGTCTTTTTGCTTTTTATCAATTCAATTAGCTTTTGATATGCTGCCATAAATTAATCCTGAATACTATTCTTGAAACTCAAATATCTTTGTGTATATAAATTACTTTCTGTGGGTTGCCCAATACCATGCTTGATTAATAAATTATCTACTTTTTTTATTCTTTCTTGTGGCAAAGGGTGAGTTGATAGTAATTCTTCAAGTTTTCCGCCTTGCTCATTTGCACCAATTTTTTCAAAAAACAGTTTTGTTCCACCCGGATACCAATTTGTTGAAAGCAGATATTTAAACGAATACTCATCTGCTTCGTATTCATCGTCTCGGCTGTTTTTCAGCAGAGCCAGACCAGTCAGCAAATTTGCTGCTATTTCTTCCAACGCACCTGGATTGCTTCCAAGAACCAAACTCAAAAGTATTGTTATTCCATATTGTTTTGTTAAGCGTTTAGTTGAATGTCTTCTTTCAATGTGTGCAATCTCGTGAGCCAATACAGCAGCCATAGTCGCTTCATTATCGAGAAATTTGATCAATCCCTTATACACATACACATATCCACCGGGCACCGCAAACGCATTTATTGTATTTGTATTAATGATTTTCACTTGATATGTAAACGTATTTTTATATTTTATTTCAGGCGAGTTGAGTATTGTATTAACAATATTCTGTAAATATGCTGTTGCTTGTGAATTTTTTAATATTGGATATTCATTGGTATTTGCAACTATTTCAGAATCAATTTGTTGCCCTAATGCTACTTCATCCGAAGTTGAAAAAAGATTGATATTGCTTGGACTTGTTGATTCATCGCAACCAGTTAGAGTAAAAGTTGCTACTACTGCGACAAAGAATACTACTTTATTAATGAGTGCTTTCACTGTTTTCATAATATTACCTTATTGACTGTTTATAATACGTCTAAAATTAAAACTATTTTATACTAAATAATACGAATATAGTTATTATTAAATATTTTTCAAATGTTATTGTTCTCTACTAATGGTAGTTCAATTACAAACTTACTCCCATTATTGTAATTCTTATCTACCCAGATTTGTCCGTTATTTAGTTCAATTAGTTGTTTTGCTATCATTAGTCCCAATCCTGTTGAAACTTCACCTCCTGTCGGTTGTGCAGAAAATCTGCCAAATGAAGTAAATACCTTGTCAATTTCATCTTCTTTAAATCCAGGACCACTATCGCAAATTTCTAATCGCAGGAAATTTCCATTTTCTCCTTTGCTTTTGCTTACAATTGTTTCTATCGGCTTTTCATAAGGACTGTATTTAATAGCATTACCAATAATATTATTTACTGCACGAACAATTTTTTCGCTATCAACTTTAAGTTTTAATGGTTCTGTAACTTCTTTTTTTACTATTATGCTTTGTTTTTTATTTTCTGCTAATGGTTTTTGAACATCCAATACTTGTGCAAGTATATCATCAAAATTTACAATCTCAAATTTTAAATCGACCTCATTATTCCCTAACTTGTTAAATTCAAGTATTTCATTTACGATTTTCAGCATTTGTTGGGAAGTTCTAACAATAATATCCAAGTTTGAATAATTCTCGTGTTGTGCATCAAAATCTTTTTGAACAAGACCAGCCAGAACCATTATAGTCATCAGCGGCGACTTCAAGTCGTGAATGTTCATCTGCAAAAATCTGTTTCTTTCCTCTAACTCTTGATTTAATAATCTGTTTGCCTTGTATAATTTTTTTAACCGAACAAGTGTTTGCACCCTCGCGATTAATTCACTTGGCTCAAATGGTTTCGTTACATAATCATTCCCACCGCATACAAAACCGAAAGCAACGTTTTCGCTATTATCTTTTGCTGACAAAAATAATATCGGCAATTCAAACATATCATACTTTTTACGAACACTTTTGCATATATCGTATCCCGAAATATTTGGCAAAAGAACATCTAAAATTAGCAAGTCATAATTGTTCTCAGTAAGAATATTATCCAGATTATCAGGTCCGGGTAGGTAATCAATTGTGTATTCCGTATGAAGAAAATAACGTTTAATCAGCTTATAAAACGGCTCTTGGTCGTCTATCAACAATATCTTACCTTTTTCTTTCATTTTATCGTTCCAATATATCAGTTTTTAGCAGAATTATCAATTATGCTATTTAATATTCTGACGTTTTTTTCCCAAGAATAATTTGTCTTAACAAAGTTGTATGCATTCTCTGAAATTGTATTGCTAAAAGTACTGTTATTCAATAGATTAATACAATGTTGTGCATATTCTTCTGGGTTTCTACCAATTAATACTTCAAAATTGTCCTTTGCTTGAATCGCTTTATTACACAATTCTGATGTTACTACTGGCAATCGCATCGCCATTGCTTCTAAAAGCTTATTTTGCAAACCTGTGCCTGTCTGCATAGGGGCAAGAAATACTTTCCCTTGCGAATATGCCTCTCTTATATCGTCTAATCTACCTGTAATTATTACATTCTTTCTTTTCAGTGCTAATACTTCATTTTTTGGGTCAGCACCAGCTATCATTATCGTAGCATCAGGCTTTGCTTTCTGTATTATTGGTAATATTTCATTCACAATATATTTTACACATAGTACGTTAGGTTCGTATTGCATATTGCCAACAAATAATAAATCGAATTTTCTTTCAAAATTTTTAAGGGGCATAAAAAAATCTAAATCTATTCCATTTGGAACAACGACTATTTTTGCTCTATCATCACGATTAATATGTTTTCTATCTTCTTCCGTAATTATTATCTTATCGTCGAATTCATCAAAAATCTCAACTTCATAATTACTCAATCGATTTGCTTCTTGCTGATAGAAAAACCGTCCAAACAACTTGTTTTTCTTGCTTCTTCTTTCAAATCCTATGGACAAAGCATCCTGATAGTCCAGCATTTTCCTGATTCTTATTCCTTTCAGGTAATCTGCTGGTCTAACCATCAAACAAATTGCATAGTCATATTTTTCATTTTTAATAATTCTTTCCACTTGCTTTTTTATTGATTTATCATACACAAAAGCATTTTGGAAAGGTTTACCGTTGAATAAGTTCAAAAGTAAATTTTTGACAAGCTTTAATTTTGAAAATTTTATTTCAAAAATATTATTAACATACATTTTGAGAATGTCTCTGGACCCATCGTCTATCTTTTCATCAATAATCGATAATAAATCTATTTCGTGATATTTGGATAAGTGCTTAATAAAATGAAACGCTCTTAATTTGTCGCCTTTATCAAGCGGGTAAGGAAATCTATACATCAGATAGAGGAGTTTCATTATCAGAATTATTTGTAATTACACTGCTTACAAAATTAGCATTTTTTATTAACTAAACGAAAAAAAAGGAAGCAATTCAATGCTTCCTTTGATAATTTATCTTTGCTTTTTTCTTCCAGGTCTGTCTTGTGGTTCATTGGGACCGCCTCTTTTAGGTCCTCTTTCCATAATTTTCTTTCTGACTTCATTATTAAAGTTTCTTTCGAATAGTATTAATTTTGCAAATTCTTCGTCGCTAAGCAGGTTCTGAAATTCTTTATAACGTTCTCCCATTGTTTTGGATAATTCCGAATGTAGATTAATGATTTCGACGTTCTTATTCTTTAAATCACTTGATTTAACACGTTCCTGTTTCATTAGTTCCATCAGTTCCCGAGTTGCTTTGTCTATTTGATTGTGAATTGTAAAAATTTTGTTTTCATATGAACTGTATTTTGCCAAAAACTTATCAGATTTTGCTTCATCAAGAGCCAAAACTTCCATCATTTTCAATTTTTTCATAGTTGAAAAACGCTGGAATGCTTTTTCCCCCTGAAATGGTTGTCCTGATACTTCTATATTAAAGAGTAATAATATCAAGGGGATAAGACTTAAAAAAAATTGTCGTCTCATTTTATCTATCCTCTATAATTTCTTGAAAAATATCTTCATCAATGTATTGAAAATAGTTATAAACATTGAATTCATCTAAATAATTAACTCCAACCTCATTATTTGCAAATTCAACTAACGAATTATCTATTTCTTCTATTTCTTTTTCATCAATTTCTTCCTGTTGTGTTGCTCCATATTCAACAATCTGTACTAATTCCGGTGAAGAAACTTCTTCAATTATCGAGCTATCAATAATCATTGGTTCGCTAAGCTTTGAAATCTGAGACTGGTCAATCTTAATATATTTTCCTTTGTTATTTAAATCTAATTGTATTGCAATAAAGATTACTATTAACGCAATCAACGGGAGTGCCAATTTGGGAACAAATCTAAGTGAACTCTGAGATTGTGCTTTTCTCTCCATTTTGTTCAGCACTTTTACCGAAGTATTAACTGTATGAGACTGAAATACTTTATCAAAGTCCATTTGTTCCAATTTCTCGAAGAAAAGCTGAACTTCTTCAACTTCCTTTTGTATTTCTTCAAACTCTTTGTAATGCTTTTCAAAGAACGCTCTTTCATCCTCATTAAGTCTTCGAAAAACATAATCGGGAATGAGTTCGAGAAGTCTTTTTTTTATTTGCTCTTGGCTATCCATATAATTTCTCACTTTTAAGTTTTTCTGATAATTTTTTTATTGCCTGAAAATAATTTGCTTTTAGTCCTCCAACGCTTGTCCCGAGCAACTTAGATATTTCCTCGTAACTTAAATTGTCAAAGTATCTCAATGCAAAAGTTTCTCTCTGTTTTTCAGGTAATTTCGATAGTTCATCTAAAAACTTTCTTTCTAATTCGTCAGCAATGTAATACTGTTCCGGGCTGAAATCTTTTTGTTTTTTTATCGCATCACTGTTATCGTCAAGTCTGAAAAAAAAAGTAATTTTCTTCTTCCTCATAAATGTTATGCAAGTATTAACAGTAATTCTATATAACCACGTTTTTAAAGAACTGTCCTGTTTGAATTTTTTCAAATTATTCAGTGCCTTTATAAAGACTTCTTGCGTCAAATCTTCTGCATCATCATAAGAACCTGTATATCGTAAAGCAATCGCAAAAACAAATTTTTCATATTTCCGAATAAGCCTCGTAGCTGCATTATTACTACCATTCGATAAATAATCATCTATTATATTTTTGTCATCTGTATCTATCAACTCAATAGCATCATATATTTTACTGAATTAGACACTAAAAATTACAAAAGGTTTAATTTTAAAAAAAATATTTTCAAATTATTGAATACGAAATTATTAATTTGCTTATATTTTTTTGTATTTTTTGGAGAAATTATGAAATATTTTCCTTTTATTTTACTGCTTCTTGTTGCTGCTGCGTGTTCAAACAATAGCAAAGAACAAAAAAAAGCTGATCTAAAATCTGAAAATGAAAAAATGAGTTATACTGTTGGATATGAACTTGGTGTTGCATTCCGGACAGATAGTTTCCCATTGGCAGAAGATGCCTATCTGCAAGGACTACGTGATGGTTTTGCTGATGACACATCCGAAGCAAAAGCTAAAATAAAGAAATCCGAACGCCAGGAATTAAATATGAAACTTATGGAACGTATTCGCAAAACTCAGGAAAACAGACAACAGAAAGAATTGGATAATTTCCGTAAAAACGCTGAAAAAAACAAAGAAGAAGAAATTAAGTTTTTAGAAGAAAATAAAAAGAAAAACGGTGTTGTTTCATTACCTTCTGGCATTCAATATAGAATTCTAAAACCCGGCAATGGACCTAAGCCAACACTCAACGATGCCGTAATGATGAAACTTGTTGCAAAATTCACCGATGGAACTGTTTTTGATAGTTCAGCTAAAAATAATCCGGTATATCTTCCTATTAAGGACTTAATCGAAGGATGGAAAATTGTTATTCCTATGATGCCTGTAGGTTCTCGTTGGGAAGTTGTTATCCCTTCCAAACTTGCTTACGGAGAAAAAGGATATGGAATGGTTATTCCTCCTTATGCTACTTTGATTTTCGAGATGGAACTCGTAGAAATTACTAAAAATAAACCTCAAGAAATGAAATAGTTAATTGCTCTGATATCTAATAAAAAAGGATGTTTGCTCTTAATTTATGCAAACATCCTTTTTTATTATAGTGTATTATGCTGTTTTATTATTTCTCAATTCTGATTATTACGCTTCTATTCAAAATTCGTCCTAATGGTGTTCGATTATCGTATAAATACTGTGTCGGATATTCTATTTTGTAGTCTTCATCTCGTAATTGTAATAATTGAACTGCAGCTAAAGCTCTTTTTTCTGCCAACTTTGAATTATACTCTTTACTTCCAATATTATCAGTGAATGGAATTATAGTTAATTTTTTTCCTCGATAATGCAAGTCGTCAAGCACTTTTTCTCGTACCCGATTGTCGAAAAGTGAAAACTCGCTACTATCAAAATCAAATAATCCTAATATTGCGTATTCTTTGCCATCATATGAATTTATTAACAAGTTAACTCTTGACAACTTCGGATTTATCAAATAAGTTTTATTTTTAGCCAGTTCAATTCCATTACTCAATTTAACTTTTGTTCTCACATTCATTGGAGTTTGCACCAAACCCCGGAAAAGGAAATAATCATCGAGTATATTAAATCTTGAATCGACACTATCGTTTTCGAAAACAAGGCTGTCATTGATGAATATCTCAAGTTTATAATTTTCATAGTCAAAAGGTATTTGTGCATTGAAAAACACAACATTTCTGTTTTTCGAGTAATAAGTATGTTTTGTATCTCTGTAATAATTAAATCGCTTAATATTGAAATCTTTATATTCAAATTTTGCACAAATGTACTCATCCTCGATTTTTTTATTTATGCTATCTTTTTTAACGACGTTTTCTTGAAATTCAAAGTTTGCTAAATTGTTCGGAGCAAATTTTTTGATGATTTCAGTAATTTTTTCCTTTCGTTCCTGATAGAATTTAGGATTTTCACTTTCTAATCGATTAATGGTAACTAATGTTGCCACTTCGCTATTTTGGATAAATTTAATGAAGGCACTATCCAAATTAATAGATTTCGCAATTGAATTAACCGGATTAATCGCATTATTTAATTGACTGCTATTTTTTTGAAAAAAAACAGTAGATGGGAGAATAGAAACATCTGCTTCAAGATTACTTGTAATCGGAATATTTATTATTGAACTATCATCGAGTTCAATATTTGAGTATTTAGCAATAAGATTATATTCAAAAGTTGGGTTAGGTGGAATAGCAGGTTCAGGCATCGGAGGATTTATTGGCTGTATCTTAGGTTCTTCCTTAGTTTTCGGAATATTCAGATTAACATCCATTCCAAGCTTAGTGCTTACTATTTTCCAATCTACATTTTTAACTACATTATTAAGCCCATAATTTAGTTCAAATTTAGGTTGAAGGGTGAAGTTCTTGAAAGAAAAACTGTAATAAGAAACACCGAAAGAGATTGAATAAAGAACAGCGGACAAATCATATATTTTGCCAGATTGTTCTCCTCTAATTCTTGATTTTGTGTCAGTGAAAGTAATATTGTCTGGCTTCTTTAATTTTTCAACTTTATATAATTCATTTGAGACTGGAAAATCAAGATTAACTCCAAAAGAGAAAGTAAGCGGTAAATTCAAAGGTGGTATTATATTGATTTGAGAAAAAATCCCCGTCGAAATTAAATCTACATCAAGTCGGTAGTTAGAAATTATTTTTTGATAAACATCTCTATCAATATAATATCCAATAAATTCATCTATTGAATAATTAGCTGACAAATTTGATAATTTAACTCCAAATAAATACGAAATATCACTGTTTAGTATCTTGCTATCCTGATTGTAGCCCATTCCAAACGCCAGAGAGTAACCCATTCCATTAGCAAAATCATAATTTGTGCAGCAACTTGGATATGCTGGTAAACTTTTGAAATTTGAATTATAAAAATTCCCTTGAATTGCTAATGAACTATAAAGAAAGATATTCCTGAAATTTGTGTCTTGAATTCCGAATAATGAATTACTGCTCAACAATAATAATAGTAGTAAAATCGTGTATTTTTTCACTTTCCACCTTGCTCTATCTTAATATGATGATTTTTTCAACAATAGTTTCTTTTTTAGTATGTAAAGCCAGCTTGTAAGTGCCATTGCTAATATAAGAAATGTTTATTGGAAGTAATATATTAGCACCAGAAGAAAGAGATATTTCCTCTGTTTTCATCATTACGTTTCCAAATATATCAATAATTTCTATATACGCAGTTGTCGGGGTCTCGTTATTAATAGAAATATTAATAATATCTTTTGCTGGAATTGGGCTAATAGCATTTATAAAAGTAGATTTTGAGTTAATAAGCCGATTATCGCAAATATTAATTAATCTGAATTCACCATTGAGAACATTTGTTTGAACAGATGTGCCCCAAAACATAGAATTTTGCCATTCAATCTGGAAAAGCACATCATCTGTCAGCCCGGGAACTCCGGTTATTTCGCACAATGTTCCGTTTAAATCAAAATTACCTTCTATTCTAAATTTTATTAGTCTTTTGTTATCCACAACCAGATTGGACAAAATTTTAGCATTTCCATATTTGGAATAGATACTTTGTGGATAAAACGCTCTTTGGTTTATTCCAATTTCTCCTTCGAAAAATCTTTCACCTTGATATGGATAATTTTCTGTATTAATAAATGATATTTCAATTTTTGCATTTTGTTTTGGGTCTGCCTCAACTTTTCCAATCTTTAGTTGAGAAGTGCCCAGATAATTATCCAGAATTATGGCATTTGATGCAAGGCAGGGGATTGCTGTAAAATACATTCGTATAGGTTCATTAGCAAAATTCATACGAACAATTTCCAACTCTACAGATTTATCTTTTTCAATCGTTATAGGTAATGGTGTACTTAACGCGTAGTAACCTTCCGGCTCAAAATGAACACCAGTAAGTGTTGTTTTTTGTTCGCTGTTGTTTTTAATAATTAACTTACGACTGTTAATTTCATTAATAAACATAAGCTTTTCGTGACTTGTCGATAAAAATGTCCCTATACCTTTGCCTTTAAGCAGAACTCGCTTGACTACATTATTTTGATTAGAATGATAAATATATAAATTGCAGGAATATTCTTTCAATTCCTCTGGTGAAAATGAAATATTTAAATATAATGTTTCACCTGGTTTAATGATTGTATCATAAATAAAGTCCTCAATCTTAAAAATGTTTCCATATCCATCTTCAATTTTTATTCTGTTAATCAACAAATCAAGAGTATCATCATTTCTGAAAATAGGGAATTTTACTAAATTGCTTGTTCTTAAACAGGTTTCCTCAAAAACATTTCCATTCGGATTAATTAGTGTTAATTTTCTATCCAAACTACGAAAATGAATAGGGAAAATAAAATCTTTATAACAGGAACGCATAATCACTTCATCTTCAATTATTCCGGTATCCTGTGGATTAATATTCACCAGCAATTCAAAACAATGATAAGGATACAAAGTGTCCGTCAATACTGAGTTTAAAATTTTAACATTGGTTCCATTTTTGGTGGATACATCATAGATATACACTGGAACTTCGCTGTTATTGCAAATTTCAGCAGTAAAAGCAAAAAAGTTGTCGGTACCGATTATTATTGGCTTTATTTGGGGTTCAGTGATAGTTAAATTGGCGGCTACAATACTAAAATTATTGTTCGATACATCCAATTCAGGATAAGAAAAAGAACGATGCTTAAAATTCCCTTCACCTCGTGATGAAGATAATATCGCAAATCCCTCTGGGTCTAATTTCATATCATTCATTGAATTGAAATGTCCGCTAAGAACCGTTTTGGTTCCCGAACCGGTTAAATCATAAATTACAATTTGGTCTAAATTGGGTGAACCTATAACAATCGCATTAGTTGATGGACTGAAATCTACTTCAACGGGCTCATTTACAGCAGGTCGAAATGTCCTTACTATCATTTGTTTTTCTAAATCATACAAATATGTGTCAGTTCCCACATTGTCTTCTTGCATTACCGACATTGCAAGAAATTGTCCATTAGGTGAAAATCTAAGGTTAACAGGTATTGCTGTATATTCAACAAAAAAGTTGTTGATTTTCGAAATATTTTTAGCGTGTGTAATCCGGTATAAACTAATTCTTCCATCAATTTCAATTATTGCCAATGTGTCGCCAGACTTATTGAAGCTAATACTACTGATAGGCATATTTGTGATGACAGTATTCAAAATCGATAAATCATTAATATCCAGAACGTAAAATTTAGGTTCAAAAGTGTTTTTTGTGATGAAGAACCTTCTTTTGGGATCAATATATACTTTATTAAGGTCAATTGGAGAAGATAAAGTTTTATATGAAGCCGAAATTCCTACCTTATAGTAAGCTGCTTTGGGCAATGAAAAATAGTTTTCTCTATAGAAATAAACAATTTCACTATCATTATTAATATAATCTACATTTATGTTTATCAGATTATTTGTAGATAAACCAGTAAAATATTTGTTCAAAGGTGCATCAGGTGAATTGTATATATCAAATTCGTAAATATTACCCTGAGTATTTGCACCAATTGCTTTGGCACCATTAGAATTGAACGCAATTTTAGTGATGTTCGACCAGTCTTCTTTTAGCACAACCTCGTTAGCTTTAATGAATTCTTGGCGAACCCTTACCAATGCAGATGAAGTTTCAACATTAGGAACAATCCATTTGTAAACAGAGTCCATAACCCTGGCAATTTGCATCCAATTGCGTCCATTATCAATAGAATATTCAACTACCACAGGCTGGTCTTTCGAGTGTCCTTTCCATTTGATTTCGTATGTTTCGCACGGAGTAAGCTTTTCCCCACCATTAGGTTGAAGCAGCTGCAACATAGTAGTCTGTTTTACTTCGAGATTCCCAGCAAGCAGTGGAAGGCTTTTTATCATTCCGTTATTATAATGAAATTGCATTAATGCTCTTATAGGTCTATTATCAGCAGGAGCCTGATAATTAATATCAACCAAATAATGTGTGCTGTTTTCTAATTCCATCGGGGGGCGGGAATACATATCAAATGATGTGCCCTGCCAATTGTATGAAAAATATGGACTTGTAAATGTGATGGAGTCTAATCGTAATTTTTCATTTAGTGAACTTTTATTAACAAATCCAACTACGTATATTTGTTGTTTGTTTGTTTTCTCAAAGGAAAGTTCTTTTTGCTGAATGCCGCTGTGAGCTTCTTTGATTACTAATATCGGTAGTCCTGGATTTTCATAAGGAATACTTAATTTGCCGATTTCTCCATTGTGTGAAATTAACAAAGTTAAACTAATTAATGGGACTTCATCAGGATTTGTTGGCTTTATATAAGTTGGGTAAGTCTCTAATGGAGTTCGCCAACTGATGGCATATTTTGTGTCAGAAATTTTTTCTACTTTATCAGGTTTTTTGGTTCGTGTTAGTTCAATTATTAATACGTCATCTATTGTTAAATCATTAATTGGGACATTATTCTGAAAAACTTCTACTTCAATATATCCGGCCGGTGCTTTCGAAAGGTCTAAATTTGAATATTTGATTGTTATTGCTGAAAATACCTGACAAATATTAATTAAAACTAAAATTAAAACAAAAGTTAATTTTCTCATATATTATTCCAGTTGCGAATTTTGTAACATTTACATAACAACTAATATGTTATTAAAGTTACAAATTATTCTTGCCAAATATAATCAAACAGAAAATACGAGAGAATTACATTAATTCCACTATATGCAACAAGCATATTAAGATAATTGGAAGCTTTTGCTAAACTTATTCCTTCTATTGAGTCAATCGTCAAACTTATTCCAATAAATACTAACGGGAGCAAAACTGGAAACGCAAGAACAGGGAATAGGGCGTTTTTGCTACCTGCCTTTGATATTAATGCGGAAATAATCGTAGTAGCGGCTGCCAATCCAATCGATGACAGCAACATTGCTAAAATAAACACATCCCAAGAATTAATTCTTACCTGATTAATAAAAAATAAAAATAACAAAATGGTAATAATATTGATAACTATGCTTAGTATTGTATTATAAATTAATTTACCAAAATATATATAACTGGAATTAGCCTGAATTAACAGAAACATTGATGTGCCGCGTTCTTCTTCCTGAATGAATATTTTGGAAAGTCCTACCATAGACGAAAAAAACATTACAACCCATAGCAAACCACCAGAAATTTGAGCATTTATCTGCTCGTTCCCAATTCCGATTCCTATTATTGTGATTGTAGTAACAATAAATAAGCCAACTGTTGCAAGCGATGATTTGGTCCTAAATTCACTTAAAATTTCTTTATTAATAATTCCAATTATTTCTTTCATAGTTTGTACTTAATACCCATAATTATCGAAAGCATATTCAATTTCCAACTGCCATCATCTATTATATTAGTTATATGCTGATTAATAGAAAATTCTCCAAAAGCATAGTATCTCTTATAGATACAGTAGTTAATTCCAGCGCCGATATTTATTCCGAGAGCAATCGAACTCATCGAATTAATCTCACGCGGAGCGTCATTTGGTCTTATTTTTCTTTTGTTGTTGGAATATACAAAATCAATAGGTTCTAATATTTCTCTTGAATATGATACAGTTGATGAAGAATTAATATCAAAACTTAACCCAAATTTTGTGTAAAAATAGTCCCACAAAGAGTAATTTGCAGAAACATTAAGTTGAATATAACTACCTGTGAGCTCTAAATTCGTCTGTTCTCTGAATTTTTTTAATTCACCTGTATTAATATCGCGCACATACGCTATGTTTGTATCTGGAGATGAAATTGTGCCGGCATATTTTTCAAAAGATAGCTGAGTAGCAATTTGCCATTTTGGGTTTAATGTTTTCGATACAAATAAGCCATATCCCACCGAACTTGATGACGAATTTTTAAATTTACCATTAGAGATAATATTTCCCGTGCTGGAAAAATCAACCTGATTGGTTACATACGATGGTTTTACAAACAGCCCAACACTGTAGCCCAAATCAATTGCACATTTTACATCTAATCCCTTATTTAAAAAGAACTTATATCCACCTTCATACTCGTCATTCACATAGCATACTGTATAAAATGCTTCGTTTAGTGCAATATCCCTTATCCTAAAAGAAATTCTACCTTCTTCATTAGAAGATAAAGGAGTAATTTCTAAATTTAATTGTGGTGTTGCTTCAACTATTGTCGGTTCTTTAAATTGAATATTATTATTTACTAATACTTTTAAATCTTTAATTCCAGTGTCGTCTGGTCTGTCATCTCTTATCAATACCATATATTTGTTGTTTATTATCTTTTCATCTGCTGTTGGCGGATTAACGTCCCTTGTAACCGAATACTCTATGAAAGACTGTCCTCCCATAGTTCCATAAGCATCAAATGCATCAAACCCTTTCCCAAATCCATATGAATACATTCCGAATGGCAGCGCCCCTTCAATGATATGGCTTCCATAAGGAATAGATAAAGACGCAATTGAATATCTACTTAATCCGAATGGTCTAAACTCATTTGTATCCAATGCTTTGCCATCAATCTGTATCGTATTTATGGCTTCCGTCGGAACTACAATATTGACTAAATGCTCCCAGTCACCGCTCACAGGAGTAGCAAATCGATATTTCCTTAAAAACTGTTGGGTTGGACTAATTAGCAGCATCATCGGGTCGCCAATGGAGTCCCCGTTTTTAAAACCTTGCGAGTATTGAGCAACAAGAACAGGCTTGTCGGCTGTGATTTGAACGTCCTTGTCGGTGGTTTGCTCAAAAAATTGACCTGTTTTTAAGATTGCGACTAAATTAGTATTTTCAAAAATTTTAGTATCCGGATAATGTGCCAACACTCTGTATGTATATTTTGTCCTGAATTTAAATTTCCCAATGTAAAAATGTTTGCCCCACGAATGAATAGGGGGCAGTTGTTCAGCTAAATGATTGCAAGCGATTATTTCTGGAACAACATTAGGAACATACGAACACTGATGTCCACCAAAAACTGCAATTCTTTTGTTTGCTCGTATATAGGTTCCCGTTAAATCGCTCTTTGAAATTTTTGTTCCGGCTACTTGATAAACGTCGCCTCTATTTAATGTAACCCGGAATGTTTCGCTGCGCTTCTTTCCTGAATATGTATCTACCGATGGTGTTATTTCAACAATAGTATTGTCTTCAGTAGCAACTACAGCAGCTATTGAAAGCAAGTCATCTGTTACATAATAGGACATAACTCGGTATTCTGTCCCCAATACTTCAACCGGTAGCCCCAAATAAGTATCGGTAGTTTGATATCTTCGATTTAAACCATATACTGTAATTGGATTGTCCGATGTTATATGAATTCCTTGATTTTCCTCTATTTGGTCGAAATTCCTCACCTGTGCGCGAACATCAATCTTGACGTTTTTAATCGTTCCAGCTTGGACAAACAAACTATTTCTATAACCAATATTTCTTATTTCAATTACAACATTAGCATCTTTATCGCTTGTTATGAAAAATTCTAATTGCAATTCATTCGATTTTGATAGTTTACGGTCGTCATCTTTGAAATTCTTTAAAAAGCATAGCCAAAACTCACGTCCTTCTGGATTTTTTACAATTGAAGAATTATACGTTGTATCTTGTTTCTCTTGTGCCCAAATATTAATTGAAATAAACAATACGAGTATGTATAATATTCTCTTAATCATTTTGCTACTATTTGTTATAAATAAAATTAGTTTTATATGTTCCTTTTTTGGTTTTGAGAACTAAATAATATAATCCACTTGAGAATTTGTTTTTGTGTGGCGAAAAAACAAGTTTATATTTTCCTTTGTCAAGGATTAGATTATTAGAATTCTCAATTTTTTCATCTTTTTCGTTAAAAATCGAATATCTGATTTCGTCGTGATTTTTGTTGAATTCGAATACTTTCATCCCCGCACTGTTGAAAATCATCATTTCTGCTTTTGTTTCTTCCTCGATAATAAAATTCACAGTAGCTTCGTAGTCGAACGGACTGGGATATACTAAAGAAATGCTTTCAATGTATTTTTGTTCAACTATTGGTGATTTTGTTGTAACTGTTGAACTAATAAACTCACATTCCACTTCTTTATCGTTTATTTTCAACGCTACAGGACGGATTAAAGTCAAACTATCCGGACCTACAAGTGCCTGAACATTTAAATAGAATAATATCCCATTGTATCTCGGAGCATAATTACTGCTTCTAACAACAACCTCAACACTATCCCACTTATGGCGAATAAATTCAGTTATTATATTTTTGAACCCTTGACCCTGTGCTTCCTTCACATCGCTAATATCTAAATTCAGAGCATTAAATATAATACTCAACTTAATCTCACCAGATTGATTAATATCGTAATCTCCATAAACTGGGATGTCGTAGGTTTTCCCAACTGGAACTAAAGTATCATTAATTGCTATTCTATTCTTTGCAAATAATATTTGGCTTCCTATCAGAAAAAATAATAGTATTAAAGTTCTATTTTTCATTTCACTTATTCAAATATTACAAAAATTTAATTTAGTTATTTTTTTCATAATCTCACAACAAAAATGAGTAGCGCTAACAAAAACAAAAGTATTGCTTTTTCGTAAGAATAAAACAAACTTTTTTGATTTTGTATTTGAGCTTTCAAGAAATTTATTAAATCATTTGTTTTGGTTAATTCATCGACTTTAAAGTGAAAACCTTTATATAAACTTGCAAATTCCTTAAATTGTGTATGATTAGATTTTGTCGTAAATGCTTTATCTACAAATCTATATTTTTCTGGTTTAACCTCCTGTCTATTATTATCTCCAAGCGAGACAAAGAAGCTTTTAATATTTTTGTCCCTACACTCATCAGCATATTCCCCGCTATTACCATCAAAAATTTCTCCATCTGATAAAATTATTATTATTTTATCAGTATTAGCATTGGAAAATGATAAAAGAGATTTTTCAATTGCTTTCTCTAAATTAGACCCTTGAAAAGAAAAATTGTTGGGAGATAAGTTTCTTATTGTTTCAATCACTTGTGATTTGTCTTGAGAAAGCGGATACATTACATAAGCATTCCCTGCAAAAGCAACAATCGAAAAATTTGCATCAAATGTGTAGACTATTTCTTCGGCAATATCTTTAGCTACCTGCAATCGTTCAACGTCCTGAAAATTTGCCAGCATACTACCAGAAACATCCATTGTAATAACAATCTCTTTTTCTTTTTTTTCAGATATTGAACTTTTATCAAAATATAATTTCAGAAAAAAAATTCCCATTGCAAAAAACAATGAGAATTTGACTATAAGCAGTGTTTTAGTTATTGTTATACTTTTCTGAGGCGAAATATCTTTTGTTAAACGAATTTTCCAAAAGTAATACTTTACAAACAAAAAGACAAGAACAGATGAATAAACGAGAAGTAAAGCGTAATATAGAAAGTCTTCATCCATTACATAGCTAATTATTGCTCATTATTTAATTTATTTTTAATCTTATCAAATTCCGCAAACAAATCCGGAAGTTGTCTCAAACAAGCTTCAATTTTGAATGCCAGCATTCTCTCTTTAATCGGTGAACCAAAATATATACCCGGCTTGGTAACTGATTTTGATACTCCTGATTGAGCAATAAGCGATACATCGTCAACTGTTTCAAGATGTCCGGCAAACCCAACCTGCCCACCAATTCGATTTCGCTTGCCGATTTTGGTGCTACCCGATACACCAGTCTGGGCTGCTATTCCTGTGTTCTCTCCAATTGTGCAATTGTGTCCAACCTGCACTAAATTATCAATTTTAACGCCTTTTTCTATTATTGTGCTACCAAGAAGTGCCCTGTCTATTGTTGTGTTAGCCCCAATTTCTACGTTATCTTGAATAACAACATTTCCAATTTGTGGTATTTTTGTGAATTCACCAGTTTCCTTGTTCTCTAAAAATCCAAAGCCATCAGCTCCAATTATTGCTCCAGAGTGAATTATACAATTGTTTCCAATTTGAACATCTTGGTAACATACTACCCCTGAATTTATAATTGTATTATTCCCTATACTAACATTTTCATATATTACCACATTTGGCATCAATACTGTATTATTTCCGATTGAACAACCTTCAGCAACTACACAATAAGCCCCAATCTGGACATTCTCACCAATATTAACTCCTTCGGCAATTACAGCGGTTGGATGTATGAAGCTTTTTGGTGTATTGCGAATATTCTCTAAATGCATAATAAGCGAGACAAATGCTTCATAGGGCTTCTCGCAACGTATGAAAGCTTGGTTTGCCTTTGGAGAATTTTTATAATTCATCGGAACAATTATACCCGACGCATTTGATTGACTCAAATACTTTTCATATTCCATTCTCGCTAAAAATGTCAAATCACCTTCGCCAGCATCTTCAATTCTCTGTAATCTCTTGATTACAATATCTTTGTTACCTTCGATTTGACCATTTACGATTTTTGCTATTTGTTCTATTGATAAACTAAACATATTTAACCTTTATTGTTTTCTTTCAAGTTCGCGTTGTAATTTTTCTTTTTCTTCAGGAGAAATATTTTCTTCCTTTTGTTTTGATGGTTCGGTCGTTTGTGTGCTTCTGCTTCTTCTGCGAGTTCTATCAGTTGGTTTTTCTTCTTGTTCTTGATTACGTGGGTCATTTTTAATCTTTTGATCTAATTCTTTTTCAAGTTGAGAAACATCTACTCCTAATCGTCTGAGAACCTTTACTGTAATATCATATTTGAAATTAACATAAGTGAGAGGTTGAGTGCTTTGGTCCCAAATAATATCATATTTTTCGGCTGCTGCCACATCTTGAATAGCTGCATATATTTTTTGTTCTATTGGTTTCATTACTTCTTTTACTACCAAATCATATTCTCCGCCCGGTTCAAATTTTTCTTTCGCGTACTTTTCTCGCTTAGATATTAATTCTTGCAATTCTTTTTCTTTACCGGAACGTTCAGTGTCTGTCCAGATTAATCGGTTTTTCTTTATCTCGAATTCTAAGTCCTCGATTTGTTTTTTCATTGCTGTAAGTTCTCTTTTCCATTCATCTACAATAGTTTGAACGCGTTGTTCTGCTGCTTTCGCTTCAGCAAAGTTTTTTCTTATTGTTTCGCTCGAAACAAAACCAACTTTTTGACAAAAAACATTGTTATTGAATGCCAAAAAGAGAGTAGCAAAAACAAATAATATGAGATTTTTGCGCATTATTTTCCCTAAAAAACTCAGAAATTAAGTAAAGGATTATTCTATATAAACTCCAAAACAAATAATTCTAACATATCTTAATATTAGTAGAGACACTAATTGTGTCTCTACTATTTATCAATCTTTTTACTTATTTCTTTTAATTTTATCTAAAACTCTGTAAGTTATATCAAACCTGTTTTCAGCATATAGCACGACTGAAGAACCCTTATCCAGAACATAATTGAAGCCTTCTTCACGAGCAACTTCTTCTATAGCTGTTTTCACCTTTTTTCTAATAGGATCTAAAAACATTTCTCGCATTGCAGCAAGCTCGCCTTGATTACCAAATTTATCTTCCTGATACTGCATAATTTTCATATTCAACATTTGAAGGCTCTCTTCTTCTTTTTGTTGGGCTTCTGCATTCATCATTCCTTTCTGCTTTTGATATTGTTGAAACTTTGTTTCAAGTTCTTTTCGCCAGGTAATAATAGTGTCTTGCCATTTTGTTCCCATTTCCTTCAATCTTGCATCAGCTTCAGCTGCTTCAGGAAGTTCTTTTACAATTGTCTCTATTTCAACAACTGCAATTCTTATTCCTGATTGTTGAGGTTGATTTTTTTGAGCAAAGATGTTAAACCCGAAAAGTATAAAAATTCCTAAAATCAAAAGTGCTTTTCTCATAAAATAATTCTCCTTTTGTATTGTAAAAAATTATTGACCTAAATGGAATAAAAATCTCCAACCGGATGGTGCTTTTCCTCCTGTTACAGGGTCGAAACCATATCCATAGCTAAATCCAAAAATACCAATTGGATTGATAAACATTTGAATTCCCACACCAGCCGCTCTTTTCAAATCGAAAGGATCAGTTTTTCTAAGCTCTTTCCATACATTCCCTGCTTCAGCAAATCCATATACATATATAGGCATTGGATTCAGCGATATTGCAAAACGCAACTCAGCTGTATATTTTGCCAGAACCTTGCTTCCTGTGGAAATCCCAATTGAATTATCCTCATATCCACGTAGTGGAGTAACTCCAAATCCACTAAGACCATTGCCACCCATTAAATATAATTCAATTGGTGATAAAGTTGTGTCTGTTTTAAGGCCAGTAACATATCCTAACTTTGAGCCAAGATATAGCACAACCCTATCATTGCCGCCAATCGAAACTAACGGCAAATATGTATCATAGTTTAGCTCGTTTTTCAGGAAGTCAGTTGCGCCTATTCCTATTGCACCCATCGCAAAATCAGTTGAAAAAGAAAATTTACTTCCCACAGTAGGGAAGAAAAGATTATTCAAACTAATCCTTGAAATTTTTTGAGAAATAGTAACTTCCGTATATTTACCAGGTCTATAATAATATGAACTTTGAGTTTGAATGTCATTTTTTTGAATTCGAAGTCCCCAATCTCCGCGGAAAAAGTCATCAGGCCATTTGAAGCGTCTTCCAAAATTTACTGCTAATCCAGTCCTACGTATGTTATAATAATAATTGTAATAAGAATCAAATATGTTGAAACCAACAGTTGTAGGTTCGTCAAAGAGCCAGGGTTCAGTAAATCCGAGACTTAAATTTCTATATCTTGTAATTTGACCGATTTCTGCATTGAAATTAAATATTTGTCCACCTCCGCCTTGCAGAGGTTCTGTGATAGAAAAATTATTTAATGTTATTCCAGCCGATAAAGTAAGTCCATAAGAGCCAGCAAATCCAATTGCGGCATTAAAAGTATCTGTTGAACGCTCCTCAACCTTATAAATAATATCAACAGAAGTAGCATCAACCGATGATGGCTGAACATCAGGTTTTAATGCTTCGGGATTGAAATAGTTCATAACTCCAAGTGCACGAACGCTTCTTATAATTGCAGATCTATCGAAATAGTCGCCAGGTCGTGTATATAATTCACGTCTTATTACTTTGTCTTTTGTTTTATCATTCCCTACTATTTCTACTCTACCAATCTTAAATCTGTCGCCTTCGTATACAACTATTTCTACATCTACTGAATCACTGGCAACTTTTTTTATTTTTGGTTCCATTCTGGCTTGCAAATATCCATTATCCATATATAGCGATAATGCATCAGTGGATTCCTGATTGCCTTGCAAATTCATCATAAACTTTTCGTCGTTATAAACATCTCCTTTGTCAAATTCCAATCTTCTTTTAAGTGCTTCACCACTCTGAATTGTATTTCCAACAAATGTAACATCTCGAAGATAATATCTATTCCCCTCATATATTTCGATTTCTATAAAAATTCCTTTTTTTTCTTCACTGAAAATTACTGTGTCTCTTATAATATCTGCATCTAAAAAACCTTCTTTTTTGAAATATTTCTTTAATAACTCTTTATCTTTCTGATAGTCTTCGAAGTTGAATTTAGCACTTCGCCAAAATTTCCACCAAACCTTTTCAAGTGTTTTATCAAACGCTCCCTTTAAATCGCTTTGAGTTAATTCTTTGTTGCCAATAAACTTTATACTACGAATTCTGTAATCCTGCCCTTCGTCAATCACAATATATAAATCATAAAACCTGTCCGAAGTATCAGATTTTTCAAGTTTTGTTTCTATTTCTGCGAATGCAAGTCCTTCTTTAGCATATAAATTTTTGATGCTTTTTTTCATCAAATATAAATCATACTGGGAAATCACATCTCCTCGCACTTTCCCGGCTGCCAAAACAATGTCTTTTTCTTTTATCTCGTCGTTCCCTTCAATTATTAACTTATTTAATCTTGGTAATTCCTTCACTTTTATTACCAAAAAAACTCCCGCAGCAGTAATCCTATCAACTTCTATGCGGACATCTTCAAATTGTTTGCGTTTCCATAAATTCTTGATAGCGACCTGGAGCTTATCGTCAGCTGGAATTGTAATTTTATCTCCGACCCTTAGCCCACTTAACGCAATAATTGTTTCCGAGTGAGAAAAAATATTCCCTTCAACAGAAATGCCGGATATAGTTAATTCAGTTTGAGCGAAAAGATTTTGGCAAATAAATATCAACGAAAAAGATATTAGTAATAGTATCCTACTTTTTAAGCGCATTGACAACCCATTGAATGTAATTTGAAGCTGAACTTGATTTTTCATCTCTTAGTTGCGATGATGTTTTACCAAAACGTCTTTCTCTCTGCATATAGCTTTCTATAGAATTGTAAAAATCATCTCTTCTAAAGTCAGGCCAATACTTGTTCGTAATGTAAAACTCACTATAAGCAACTTCCCATAATAAAAAGTTACTTAGTCTCATTTCTCCACTTGTGCGAATTACTAAATCAGGAGCAGGCAAACTGTTCGTTTGAAGATATGATGAGAATCTTTCTTCACTAATGTCTTCTGGCGATATTTTACCACGACGAACATCTAACGCTATCATTTGCACAGCCCGGACAATATCCCATCTGCCGCTGTAACTTAAAGCCAATGTTAATGTAAGTCCTTTATTATTCTTTGTCTTTTCTTGAGCAGATTTTATCAACTTTTGCACATTTTTCGGAAGAGAACTTAATTTCCCAATTGTAAAAAATCTTACATTATTGTAGTGCAACTCATCAATTTCAGTTTTTAAATAATGTTCAAGCAAAAGCATTAATCCTTGAACTTCGGCAGACGGTCTTTTCCAGTTTTCGATAGAAAAAGCATATAAAGTCAAGTATCCAATTCCCAACTGCGAAGAAGCTTTAACAATTTCGCGGACGCTTTCTATGCCTTCTTTATGCCCGGCAATTCGTGGCAGGTTTCTCTCTGTTGCCCACCGTCCATTGCCATCCATAATCACTGCAACGTGATGAGGCAACTTTCCTTGACCAAGCAGAGCTTCTTGCTTTAATTTATCATCCTCTTTCTGTTCGATTAACCAATTATTTCCCACTTTTGTAATCTTGATTGTTATTAATTGTAAAATACAAATTTATTGTTATTTAGAGTAATATTCAAATAATTAATTTGTATTATTATTCTCACATTTATGATTAATAAATTGTACGATAATTGCTAAAGAATATTCTTTGATTTTAATTTTTCAACAAGATTTCTTATTGCGTTTGCTCTGTGGCTAATTCTATTTTTCTCATTGTCTGTCATTTCAGCAAATGTTTTGTCGAAACCATCCGGAATAAACATCGAATCATAGCCAAATCCATTTTCTCCGCGTTCTTCCGGAATAATTTTTCCTTCTACTGTTCCTTCAACAAAAAATAATTCATTGTTATCTATGTAGCAAATAATGCATCTGAATCGAGCTTTTGCCTCTGTTAAGTTTCTTTCCTGAAGTAATTTGATTACCTTTTTTCTGTTTTTTTCGTGATTTCCTTCTTCTCCGGCAAAGCAAGAAGAAAAAACACCGGGCTTTCCATCTAAAAAAACAATTTCTAATCCCGAATCGTCAGCAATAGTACTTATTTTAAATTCGCGAAAAAATTCTCTTGCTTTTATTTCAGCATTTTCGTAGTAGGTAGTACCAGTTTCCTGAGGAATTATTTTCTTTCCGAAATCAGCAGAACATAATAGCTCAATATTGTTGTATTGTAATAAATCCAATATCTGATTAATTTCGGATAGCTTATGTTTGTTATTTGTTGCAACTAATAATTTCATTGTTTATTAAAGAAAATATTTAATAATTGATTTACAGCATTTGTTGGTGTCAATGCTCCGGAGAGAACGCTTTTCTCAATTTCAGGCAATACTTTTGCAATATCAGGATTATTAAAAAATTTCTTTTTTAATTCTTCTTCGATAATAGTATATACCCATTCGAGGGTTTGTTGCCTGCGTCGTTGGTCGAATATGCCAAGCCTCTTTGTTATATCAACAAATCTATTTATTTCTGTCCAAATTTCAGGAATTCCTTTTCCTGTCAGTGCTGATGCAGTAACTGCGTGAGTTTTCCATCCCTCTGTAGCTGGTTGCAACATATTCAAAGCCATTGAGTATTGATGGCAGGTTACTTTTGCCTTTTCTACGTTCGTCCCGTCGGCTTTATTTACGATGAGCAAATCTGCGAGTTCGACGACTCCTTTTTTTATTCCTTGCAATTCGTCGCCTGAGCCCGGTATCAAAAGTAGCATAAAGAAATCCACCATTGATCGAACCGTTACTTCACTTTGTCCTACGCCAACGGTTTCAATTAATATCACATCATAGCCGGCTGCCTCGCATAGCAAAATTGTTTCACGCGTTTTGCGAGTAACTCCGCCCAACGCACCGCCCGAGGGCGAAGGGCGAATAAAAGCATTCGGCTCACGCGAAAGCATCTCCATTCTTGTTTTATCACCTAAGATAGATCCTTTGGTGATGGTGCTACTTGGATCAATTGCGAGCACTGCAATTTTTAATCCTTGCTTGCAAAGATAAGTGCCAAATGCCTCGATAAAAGTGCTTTTACCTGCACCAGGCGAACCAGTAATACCTATTCTTACCGATTTCCCGGTGTGTGGTAGCAATCTCTTTAATACTTCTTGCCCAATTTTTATATGTTCTTCTGCATTGCTTTCTATTAATGTTATAGTTTTAGAAAAAATTGTAATATTTTGTTCTAAAACTCCCTTGACATAGTCATCAACGGTTAATTTTACTTTTTTTGCTTTATATGACTTTTTGACATTCGGATTTATCTCCACACCCGGCATAACAAAAGAGGCATATTCTTTGCCTGCATTTTCTGGTTGCCATTCAGGTTTGTAGGTTTTACTCATTTTGCAACTTTTATGTTATTATTCTTCTTCAATATTTTCATCGAATTCATCAATTGGAATTGAGTTGATTTTTATCCAATTAATAAAATGTCGGAGGCTACTTGCAACTATGTAGAAAATCATAAACGGAAATATCAGATATCCTTTAGAGAGTAATATTGCAATAAATGCAATCGTGAAAATTACAAAAACAAAAGGTCTTTCCTGAAAAGAACGTTTGGTTGGTCTCGGTAAATTATCAAATTTTATATTCGATACCATTAGTAATGGGACAATTACAGTCAACAAGTATGGCATAACATATCTTATTTGTTCGCTTATATTTGTATCGAAATGATGAAAAATAATGTAGGAAATAATTGTTATTGCTGCCGAAGGTATTGGCATCCCTCGATAGTAGAGCTTATCTTCAAACGTTGATAGCAAAATATTAAATCTTGCAAGGCGAAGCACACCTCCTAAAGCCGGAAATGATGAAAGTAGAATTCCGAACTCACCAAATTGGTAGAAAACTACTTTATATAGCATAAATGAAGGAACTACTCCAAACGAAACTGCATCACATAAAGAATCAAGTTCAGCACCGAGTTCACTCGCGGCGTTTATTAGCCTTGCAGTAATTCCGTCGAGCATATCAAAAATACCGGCAAGCAAAACAAATGCGGCTGCTGCTTTAATATTGTTGTTTGTTAAATATATAATCGCTGTATATCCTGAAAACAAATTCCCAAGTGTAAGCAAATTGGGGACAACAGAACGAGTTATGCGAAGTCTTATTTTTCTCATTGCAGTTTACTGATTATTGTCTCGCAAGCCTTTACTCTATCACCGACTTTTACGAATACTTGTGCGTCTAATGGCACCATTACATCCATCCTCGAACCAAATTTCATCATACCAAATTTATCGCCAGCTTTTACTTTATCACCTACCTTTAATTCACACACCAATCTTCGAGCAACAATTCCTACAATCTGTTTGAAAAAAATTTTTCCGTGCTGTGTTTTTAATCCTATTCTTGATTGCTCATTTAGTTCCGATGATTTTGGATGATAGGCAACTAAATATTTACCGGGATTATAATCATAAAATTCAATTTCTCCGGTTGCAGGAACTCTATTGACGTGCACATCCAGCGGTGAGAGAAATATACTTATTCGGCGAGCTTTATTTTTTAAATAATAATTTTCTTCTTCTTCAACTATTTCAACTACTTTCCCGTCTGCCGGTGATAATACAAACGAATTGTCTGCTTTTGCTTTTTCTGGTACAGTTCGCTCAGGATCTCTAAAAAACCAAAAAGTAAATAATATAAGCAATAATCCAATCGAAAATAAGATTATTGATATATATTTATTAGAAAGAAATAGTGGCGAAAAAATTAAAATTCCACCAATAATTAGCATTACTATGATATTATCAGTTCCGTATTTTGTAAGCATAACATTTTTTCTATTATTTCCAACTACAAAAGTAATATTTTTTTTGAGAACATCAAAATTCAGACTTCTATTACATTTAATCGGAAAAATTTGAAATTTGTTACTCGATTTTGCATAAATATTTTATAAATAATCTGGAAACACAATTGTTAGTCGAAACTAATTGTTTGTTTTTTAATAACTTAACATTTTTTTAAATAAAAAAATCTCTAAATATTTACTATAAGTTTGTTATTTTGCAAATTGAAAATATAATAAGAATAAATCTTTTTTGAATATCAAATTTGAGGGGTTAATTAATGCAAGAAAAAGTATTTGCTACAATTGATGGCAACGAGGCAGCTGCTTACGTTGCATACAGAGTAAACGAAGTTTGTGCTATCTATCCTATTACTCCTTCATCTAATATGGGTGAATGGGCTGATGAATGGGCTGCAAAAGGTATAAAAAATATTTGGGGTATTGTACCGACAGTTTGTGAAATGCAAAGCGAAGGTGGAGCAGCTGGTGCTGTCCACGGTTCACTTCAGGCAGGTGCACTGACTACTACTTTTACAGCTTCCCAAGGGTTACTTCTTAAAATTCCAAATATGTTTAAAATTGCTGGCGAGCTTACTCCTACTGTTTTCAATATAACTGCACGCGCTCTTGCTACTCACGCTCTTTCGATTTTCGGCGACCACAGCGACGTTATGAGTGCTCGCTCGACCGGTTTTGCTTTTCTTGCTTCTGCATCAGTTCAAGAAGTAATGGATTTTGTGCTTATTGCTCAAGCTTCAACACTCCATTCAAGAGTTCCATTTTTGCACTTCTTCGATGGTTTCCGTACTTCTCACGAAGTATCGAAAATCGAGTTAATCAGCGAAGATGTGATGCGTAAAATGATTTCTGATGAACTTGTTCATCAACATCGTTTACGTTCGCTTTCTCCTGATAGACCTGTTATTCGTGGTACTGCTCAGAATCCTGATGTATTCTTCCAAAATCGCGAAACCAATAACAAATTCTACAAATCTTGTCCTGATATTGTTCAGCAACAAATGGATAAATTTGCTGAACTTACTGGTCGTCAATATAAAATTTTCCAATATGAAGGCGATGAAAACGCTGAACATATTATTGTTATTATGGCTTCTGCTTCCGAAACTGTTCAGGAAACCTGCAAGTATCTTAACAACAAAGAGGGACAAAAAACAGGTGTTATTAAAGTGCGTTTATATCGTCCTTTCGACGTTAAACGTTTTATGGAAGCAATTCCTTCAACTTGCAAAACAATCTCTGTTATGGATAGAACAAAAGAGCCCGGTGCTATCGGCGACCCGCTCTATCTTGATGTGATTACTGCTCTTCACGAAGGTTTAGCTCAAGGTTATGGTTCAATAAAATCTATGCCTAAAGTTTTTGCCGGACGTTATGGATTGAGCTCGAAAGAGTTCACTCCTGCTATGGTTAAAGCAATTTTCGAAAATGCTCAAAGCGAAAATCCAAAAAATCATTTTACAGTTGGTATTAAAGATGATGTTACTTTCACCAGCCTTGAATATGATGAAAACTTTAACATTGAACCGGACAATGTATTCCGCGGACTGTTCTACGGTCTTGGTTCTGACGGTACAGTTGGTGCTAACAAAAACTCTATCAAGATTATCGGTGATGAAACTGATTTCTATGCACAGGGGTATTTCGTTTACGATTCAAAGAAAGCCGGAACAATGACTGTTTCTCACCTCCGTTTTGGACCTGAACCTATTCGCGCTCCTTATTTGGTTTCTCACGCTAATTTTGTTGCTTGTCATCAAACTGTTTTCCTTGAGAAAACTGATTTTGTTTCTAAACTTGTTCCAGGCGGTGTTTTCTTAATTAACACTCCATTTCCTGTAGACCAAGTTTGGAACACTATCCCTCGTTCACAGCAAAAGATGATAATAGATAAAAAAATCAAAGTTTATGCTATCGATGCACAGAAAGTTGCTGAAAATAGTGGAATGGGACGTAGAATTAACACTGTTATGCAAGTTTGTTTCTTTGCGATTTCTGGTGTTCTTCCAAAAGAACAGGCTATCGATGCTATTAAGAAATCAATTATTAAAACTTATGGTAAAAAAGGTGACGAAGTGGTTGCAATGAACCTTCGAGCTGTCGATAACACATTGGATAATTTATTTGAAGTACCTATACCAAATGAAGTTACTGCCGACTGGGATATTGCTGCTCCGGTTCCTGAAACAGCTCCGAAATTTGTAAAAGAAGTGCTCGGCGAAATAATTGCAGGTCGTGGAGATAATCTCCCTGTCAGTGCTTTTCCTGTCGATGGCACTTATCCAACCGGAACAACTCAATATGAAAAACGAAATATTGCTCTGCAAATTCCGGTTTGGGACGAAGCAACTTGTATTCAGTGCGGTAAGTGTGCAATTGTATGTCCTCACGCTACTATTCGTATTAAAGTATACGAACCGTCGTATCTCGAAAATGCACCTGAAACTTTCAAGTATGTGGATGCAAAAGATAAAGAATTCGAAGGATTAAAATATACAATTCAGGTTGCTCCGGAAGACTGTACCGGTTGTGGTGTGTGCGTTGAAGCTTGTCCAGCTAAAAACAAATCGAACACCAGCCTGAAAGCCTTAAATATGGTTCCACAACTGCCTTTACGTAA
The DNA here is from genome assembly GCF_058546985.1 of Eximiradius proteiniborus. Taxonomy (NCBI): domain Bacteria; kingdom Pseudomonadati; phylum Bacteroidota; class Eximiradiia; order Eximiradiales; family Eximiradiaceae; genus Eximiradius; species Eximiradius proteiniborus. The sequence continues at coordinate 275,120 of NZ_CM178592.1, forward strand.
ACAAGAAGCCATTAATTGGGATTTCTTCCTTTCAATTCCGGATATTGACAGAGCGAAAATTAAAGTATCTCAAATTCGCCAGCAGCAAATAATGCGTCCATTGTTTGAGTTCTCTGGTGCTTGTGCTGGTTGTGGAGAAACTCCTTACGTTAAATTAATGTCCCAATTATTTGGTGACCGTGCAATTGTTGCAAATGCTACTGGTTGCTCTTCTATTTATGGTGGTAATTTGCCTACTACTCCTTGGTCGTTCGACCATAACGGGCGTGGTCCTGCTTGGTCAAATTCACTTTTCGAAGATAACGCTGAATTTGGGCTTGGTTTCAGACTTGCTATCGACAAACAAAATGAAATTGCTCAGATGCTTCTTAAAAAACTTGCTTCACAAATAGGTGAAACTCTTGTCGATGAAATATTAAATGCAGATCAAACCTCCGAAGATGGAATTAACAAGCAGCGCGAAAGAGTTCAAACTCTTAAAGAAAAACTAAATCTAATGGATAAAAATGAAGATGTTAATAATTTACTTGTAGTAGCAGACTATCTTGTTAAAAAATCTGTTTGGATTATAGGTGGCGATGGTTGGGCTTATGATATTGGTTATGGTGGGCTCGATCACGTGCTTGCTTCAGGCAAAAACATTAACGTTTTAGTTCTTGATACAGAAGTTTATTCAAACACTGGTGGACAAACTTCTAAAGCAACTCCACTGAGCGCCGTTGCTAAATTCTCATTTGGTGGTAAACCTACTGGGAAAAAAGACCTTGGTTTGATGGCTATGTCTTACGGCACAGTATATGTTGCCTCTGTTGCTTTAGGTGCAAAAGATGATCACACTCTTAAAGCTTTTCTTGAAGCAGAAGCCTACGATGGTCCATCAATCATTATTGCTTATAGCCACTGTATTGCTCACGGTATTAATATGGAAAAACCATTAGAACACCAAAAAGCAGCTGTTGATTCCGGGCAATGGTTGTTATATCGCTTTAATCCTGAACGTGCTCAATTAAAGCAAAATCCTTTAATTTTGGATTCACGTCCGCCGAAAATGCCTGTTGAAGAATATATGAATATGGAAAATCGCTTCAAAATGTTGCTCAAGAGCAAACCCGAAGCTGCCAAGTTATTCTACAAGATGGCTCAGGAAAACGTCGAAAATCGTTTCAAATTCTATCAATATTTAGCCAATAGAACATTTGATGGTGTTTCTCAATAATTGAATTAGTAAATAAATTTGGAGTTAGTTATGGATTTGACATCAAAATATTTAGGAATGACGCTTAAAAACCCATTGGTTGTCTCTGCGTCCCCTATTTCCAAAGAAATAGATAATATCAAGAAAGCGGAAGACGCTGGTGCAGCTGCTATTGTGATCTATTCACTTTTTGAAGAACAATTGATTTTAGAACAAAAAGAGATTTTCTACCACACAACCCAACATAATGAGATTACTCCGGAAGCATCTTCATTCTTTCCGGAACCTTCTGAATTCAAACTTGGTCCCGAAGAATATTTAGAGCATATTGCGAAAGCAAAAAACGCTGTGAAAATTCCTGTAATTGCAAGTCTTAATGGTAAAACTGAAGGTGGATGGACCGATTATGCAAAAAAAATGCAAGACGCTGGTGCTGATGCAATCGAACTGAATATTTATAATATTCCTACCGACACTATGCTTTCATCCGAAGCCGTTGAGAATAGTTACTTAAATATTCTGAAAGCTGTTAAAAGTGCTGTATCTATTCCAGTTGCTTTAAAATTAAGCCCATTCTTTACAAATATGGCAAGTATGGCAAAACGTTTTGATGAAGCTGGTGCGGATGCGCTTGTTCTTTTCAATCGTTTTTACCAGCCGGACGTTAATCTGAATGATCTTGAAGTTGTTCCTAATGTTGATTTGAGCACATCGGCTGATATTAAACTTCCTTTGCGTTGGATTGCTATTCTTAAAGATAGGGTGAAAGCCGATCTTGCTGCTACATCAGGTGTTCACACAGGTGAAGACGCAATCAAATACCTGATGGTTGGTGCTAACGCTGTTATGATGTGTTCGTCTTTGCTTAAAAATGGTATCTATCACCTTAAAACTGTATTAGATCAAATGCAAGGCTGGATGGAAGCTAAAGAATACGAATCAGTTGCACAAATGCAAGGTTCTATGTCGCAGTCGAAAATCGGCAATCCAGAAAGCTTTGAACGTGCTCAATATATGCGCGCAATTAATAATTATAAATTTGGTTACTAATATTAATCAAATGCAAAAAGAGGCTGTTTCTTGTAAGCAGCCTCTTTTTTTTATATATTTTAGGTTTAATAATCTATTTTAAAATATACTTTATTCTATTGATATTTCCATCTATGTTGCTTCTCCCATCTATCTTAAATATTTCGCAAAGCAAAGGATATATGTCCACATTTTCGAGCGTTCCAACTCTGTAATTCTGCTTAAACTTCCTACCGACTGCAAAAAATATCCCGTGCATATCTGTGTGGTGAGAATCATAACCGTGTTCGGCAACTGCGTTATACGTGCTTTTCCCATAAATCAACTTATACCCGATATCAGCAATTACAACAATCGGATAAATATAAGGATTACTACTGAAATTCCAGTATGCTGGTACTTCTGTTTTGTAATATACTTTATAATTTTTTTCAGCTTTTTTCAGTTTATTAAATACCAATTCTATTTCTTTATCATTTTTGGGTTTAATCATAGTTATTGCAGATGAACTATTAACATCGCAATCTATTTCTCCTATTATATCTTTAATATTTATTATGCCATCTTCGCGGATGTTTGTCATACCGTGGTCAGATAAAATAATAATATTTACACTATCTTTCATTCCAATTAACTCTATTCTTTGCCGGATTATTCCAATCAAAGAATCCAGCACAGCAATTGTTGAATCAATCTGCCGGGAGTTTGTTCCGAATTTATGACCTTCAGAGTCTGTATCGTGAAAATACAGTGTAATAAAGTGCGGTCTGTTATGATAAGGAAGTTTAAGCCAATCAATTATTCCGTTAATTTTATTTTCGTGAGGCTCATCGTGATTGTAAGCCTTGTAATAATTAGGGCGGCGGTTCTCATCTCGAACTTCAGACCCGGGCCAATAATACGAAGCTGTAATAATCTTATTTCGACGAGCTGTTTCCCAAAATGCTTCACCCCAATACCAAACTGGATTTTTCACGGCATTTGAATCAGAAAGTCGGTACTTTTCCCCATATAAATTTTCAAAAAAGTTAGAGATTAGTCCATGGTTTTGTGGATACATTCCGGTAATTATGCTTAAATGATTAGGGAATGTTGAACTCGGGAACGAAGGTTTAAAAGATAACGCTGAAACACCTTCTTTCTTGATTTTATCTAAATTTGGAGTAATTCCTCTTTCTGCATAGTCCCAACGGAACCCATCGAGCGAAATTAATAGCACATAAGGCTGTGGTTCGCTCGCTTTTATTTGCAAAAAGCAAAAAAGAACTAAGAACAATATATAATAAAACTTTTTCATAAAATTTACTAAGTTAATTCAACAATCAACGGAAATTACAATTAAAATGTTAATTTTTCAAAAATTCTCAATTAATATTAAAAAAGCAGGTTAAAACCTGCTTTTTGATAATTAAGAAACACTTTCCTTTGCTAATTGATTAAGTTTAGACAATACCTTTTCAATATCAATCCAAGAAACAGGTTTCGAAAAGAAATTTGTTGCTCCATTTTTTAATGCAAGCTCATCAAGATTAAATTGGTCGCACGCTGAGTAAATAATTACGGGTATTTCCGGGTCTATCTTTTTTATTTCTTTCATAAATTCAATTCCGTTCATCTCTTTCATCATATAGTCTGTAAGCACTGCAAGATACTTCCCTTTTTTGAAATGCTGAATTGCCTTTACTGGATTTTCGAATGCATCGCATTCAAAACCATTTAATACCAAAACATCGTTTAATACCTCGAGAGAGGAAATATCATCATCAATTAATAACACTTTCATTTTTAGCCTACTTAATAATAAATGCAAAAAAAATATTACAATATCAATATCAGCAAAATATGAGCCAACATTTATTGTTTGCGGTTTGTGTTCTAAGTTGTTGAAAAATAAATAATTAAGTGAAATCAAGGTGTGAGCGAAACTGAACAGTGTTCAAATCTGAACGCTCGAAATAATACACATTATTTATTTGAAAAAAGTTATTTTTGTAGTTGTATTTTTTATCTGTTTATGTCGCAATCTCGAAAGATAATTAAAAATTTTGTTTGGTTGAGCATTGCTGAGTTCGCAACTAAGGGTATTAGTTTCTTCAATAATGCTTATTTAGCTCGTGTAATTCTTGCTGATGGGTATGGCAAAATTAATTTCGCAATAGCTACTGTTACATATTTTGTTACTTTTGTTACCTTAGGCTTGAATGTAATTGGAGCTCGTGAAGTAGCTCGCAATCCTGAACGTAAGGTTTTCTTAGTTAATTCGATAATATCAATAAGATTACTTTTATCTTTTTTTGCTTACATCGGATATTTTGGTTTTATTTGGATTAATAAATTTTCCGATTCTCAAACACTCATATTAATAATCGCATCGCTCTATATTCTTTCTTCTGTTTTTACAATTGACTGGTACTACCAGGGAATTGAAAAAATGGAAGTGCTTGCAATAAGGCAATTCCTTATAGCATCTCTTAATTTTTTGGGAATTATTGCATTTGTTCATTCACCTGACGACGTTGTTATTGCAATTGTAGTTATGGCTTGCTCAACATTACTAAACACCATCTTCATTCTAATACCTTATTTTCGAGAAACCTGCTCTTTCTCTATCAATTTTAATTTGCAGAAACTTATTCCAATCATCAAAGATGCAATTCCAGTTTCATTGTCGCAATTGCTTTTAGTTTTTCTGAGCAGTTCGAGCATTATTCTGATTGGTGTTTTGTTACCTCTTTCAGAAACGAAATTAGGTATTTATACCGCTGCTAATAAACTTATGGTGTTGCTTTTTTTACCTATCACAGTTATTCAAATTGTTTTCTATCCGTATTTTTCCAAAGCAGACGATTTAAACGAGCGGCAGAAAGCATATGAAAAATATATTACTTTGAATATTATTATCGGTGTATTTCTTTCTACATTTTTCTTTCTATTTGCTAACGTAGCCATTGAATTAGTCTATGGGAAAAATTATTGTGAATCTGTTACACTTCTTAAACTTATGATGCTGATTGTAATGATGTCCTATATTTCTCAAACAGCTATTCATCCACTGATTGCCTGGAAAAAGGAGAAAAAAGTATTAAAAATCATTTTTTTGGCTGCCTTAATAAATATAATACTAAATACTTTTCTACTGTTAAAGCTCGATATTATGGGGGCTGTCTGGGCTAATGTCGTTACTGAAATATTTCTAATGTTATGCTTTATTTTGATAATCAGGAAAAATATTAATCAATACCCATTTATATTGATTGGCAAAATTTTACTTATTGGACTATTGTCTGCCTTTTTTGCCTATCAAATTTTAGTCTTAACTAATTCGGTGCTGATAAGTATATTAACATCGATAATTACATATTTTTTTATTATTTTAGTCGTTAAAATTATTACTATTAGAGAAATAAAAGGTTATCTTAAAAGATGAACTACGATTTTGTTATAATAGGTGCGGGCTTTGCTGGTTGTGTACTTGCTGAAAGAATTGCTAACCTTTTAAACAAAACAGTTTTAATAATTGAAAGAAGAAACCACATAGGTGGGAATTGTTTCGACTATTTTGATGAAAATGGTATTCTTGTTCATAAATACGGACCTCATATTTTTCATACAAACAACAAAAAAGTATGGGACTATTTATCACAATTTACTAATTGGCATTTTTATTTTCACAAAGTGCTGGCTGTTGTCGAAGGTAAAAAAGTTCCTCTGCCATTTAATTTGAATTCAATTGATTTACTTTTTCCAGAGCATTTATCCACAAAATTTGCCGAAAAACTCGTTAATAAATATGGCTATGGGCTTAAAATCCCGATTCTCAAACTAAAAGAAGACAGTGATGATGACTTGAAATTCATAGCTGAATATATTTATTCAAATGTGTTTTTAGGTTATACAACAAAACAATGGGATCTTAATCCGAACGAGCTTGATTATAGTGTTACATCGCGCGTCCCTATTCTTATAGGACGAGATGATAGATACTTTCAGGATACTTTTCAAGGTATTCCAAAACAAGGATACACTCATTTATTTCAAAATTTATTGAATAATAAAAATATCAGTGTTCTGTTAAATACTGATTATAAGTCAATTCTTGATGATTTGAAATATAAAAAATTAATTTACACCGGCGAAATCGATTATTTCTTCGATTTTGAGTATGGATATCTGCCATATCGGAGTTTAGAGTTTGATTTCAGAAGCATCAAGCAGCCGAATTATCAAGAAACTGCTCAGGTTAACTATCCAAATAACTATGATTTTACCCGAATAACTGAATTTAAACATTTTCTTCCGTATAATAGTGAATTCACTACAATTGCTCTTGAATATCCTACTAAATACGAAAGAAATAAAAACCAACCGTATTATCCTATCCCAAAGAAAGAAAATGATGAATTATATCAAAAATACTGGCAGTTAGCTCAACAATTAAAAGGGAAAGTATATTTCGTTGGTAGATTAGCTGAATACAAGTATTACAATATGGATCAAGTAGTTGCTTCTGCCTTGATGTTATTTAATCAAATTGCAAGCGTCGAATAATGAAAATCCTATCAATTGAAACAAGTGGCAGTGTTTGTAGTGTTTGTCTTTCAAGTAACAAAAATATTATAGCTGAATATAATATTTTACAAAGTTTTGAACATGATAGACTGCTTGCTCTACTTGTTCAAAGAATATTTGATGATTTTCAGATGAAAGTGTCGGACATAGATGCTGTTGCTGTGTCTTCGGGTCCAGGTTCTTTCACAGGGCTTAGAATTGGTGCCGCTTTAGCAAAAGCTCTATGTATTGACAATAGCCCGAAGTTAATAGCTGTGCCTACTCTTTCTGCAATGGCATTTTCTTCAGTAGAATTTTCAGAAAAGTATGAAGATATTTGTTGTGCTATAAACTCTCATAAAGATTTTGTCTATTTTCAGAAGTTCGATAAAAACGGACAACCACTAAGTAAGATAATTTTCGATAAAATGGATTATTTGGTTGAACTTTGCACAAAAAATTCATTACTTTGTGGAAATGGATTTGCTAACATAGGCAAGAAATCGCTTTTCCCTAACGGTATTTCAGCCTCAATTATCAATAAACTTGCAGTTAATTTATTTGAAACTAATTCGTTTATTTCTTCAAAGGATTTCGTTCCATTGTATGTTCAAGAATTCATACCAAGAAGTAATGAAAAATAATGTATTAATAATATTATGTTTATTATTGGTCGCAGGATTAACAGTAAATTCCCAAACCACAGATATATTGATTGAAAAAGGAAAATTATCTCTATTTAGAAATAACTATCAAAGTGCAATAAAATTTTTTGAACAGGCAATTTCAAAAGATTCAAACTCTTTCGAAGCTTATTATTATAGAGGATTAACTTATTTATATAGCAAAGATTTTCACAAAGCAGTTGATGATTTCACAAGCACAATTCTTCTGAAAAATGATTTTCCGGATGCTTATAATAGTCGAGGTCTTGCATATAGCTACTTAAATCAAATTGAACTTGCCCTATATGATTTTTCACGTGCTATTGAACTTGATCCAAAATTTGCCGAAGCATATATGAACCGAGGAAGTTATTATTTGGCTGTTGAAAACTTTGAACTCGCTCGCAAAGATCTTGAAAATGCTGCTAAATATACTACTTCTAATCCTGAACTGTTTTTTCTTCTCGGTAAGCTCGAATATGCTTCGCACAATTACCAGAAATCAATAGACTTTTTTTCTAAAAGTCTGTCGCTCGGGTTAAAAGATGAAAAAGTGTATTTTAACCGAGGAAATGCCTATGTTAAGCTCAATCAATTTCAAAAAGCAATTGACGACTATTCCAAAGTGCTTGAAATCAATCCGGAAGATTTATTCTCATACAATAACCGTGCATTTTGCTATGATAAATTAGGGATGGTAAATCAAGCAGAAGCTGATAAACAAAAGGCTCAGAGAATTCGCGAAAAAATCTATCCTAAACCCGTATTTGGTCAAATGAAAGCTGTTTCCGATCCTGATAGCGTTGTTTCTTTTATGCTTCCGGAGAACTGGTATTATTGGTTTGTTAAAGATTCTACAAAAATTAATATTTTAATTTCAAAAGACTATTTCGATCCATATTCTGAAGTTCTTAATATTGGAGCTAATGGTGCTTTAATCTACAATTTATCTAATGATATTTCAAACCGTAGCGACGATAATATTGTGGAATTTTGGGAAGCTGCTAAATCCCAGGTTGCTGAAAAGTTCGAGATTTATGAATTCAAGTATAAAAAATCTATGCGGTACAAAGGCACTCAGGCTTTTGAAAACCTTAGCCGGGTGCAGTATAAAAATACTCATAAAATTTTCAATATGCTCGAATTTGCTATGATTCAGAATGAAAAAATATTCTTTATTAATTTTCAAGCACCAGAAGATGAATTTTTCCTTTATGAAGAAATGTTCCAAAAAATAAAAAATTCAATAGACATTAATTTCAACAAAGAGGTTTCTAAATGAAAAGGATTTTGATTGTTTTTATTGCTTCATTTCTATTATTTAGCTGTTCAAAAAATAATGAAAACAATACTATAAAATTTTGGCATTTTTGGAGCGAACCTAATCAAAAACAAGCTTTATTGGAATTAATTTCTCAATTCGAGAAGAAATATAATTGTAAAGTGGAACTTACCGAACTAAGCTGGAACGACGGAAAAACTAAACTTATTGCTGCTTTCAATAGTGGAACAGCACCCGATGTGCTAGAACTTGGTTCAGATTGGGTTGCTCAGTTTTCTTCGTCTAATGTTTTGAAATCTTTGAATGCAGACAGTTTTTCGATAGATAAATTTATCCCATTTAGTACAGAACCTTCATATTGGAATAATAATTTGTATGCTATTCCTTGGGTAGTTGATACCCGTGTGTTATTTTTCAATAGAGAACTTCTTAATAAAGCCGGTAGAGATGGCAATCCTCCCGCTACAATGTCTGAACTTCTTGAAATGGCTCGTGCTGTTCATTTAGGCAATGATATTTATGGTTTTGGAGCTAATGGAGCCGACCCGCACCGCCTTTACAAAAAAATATTAACTTTTTTCTGGACTTTTGGTGGAGATATTTTTTCCAAAAATGGCGAATTAATTCTTGCAAGCCCGCAAAATGCTTCTGCTCTAAGCTTTTATAAAGAATTATCTAAATTTGGTATGATAGAAACTCAACGTCAGTTAGATGCTGCCTTTGTTCAAGGCAATATCGCTTTCTGGATTTCTGGTGCCTGGCTTATTCAAAAAATTCAAAATGAAAATCCGAAATTAAACTATGGTATTTCTTCTATCCCAGCTTATCAGAATAATTCAGGCGTTTCTTTTGCTGGTGGCGAATATCTTGCAATTAATAATAAAACCAAAAATTTCTCTCTTGCGGCAGAATTAATCAAATTCTTAACTGATGGCAAAAATTCTGTGGAATTTTGCAAAAAAGTTAATGAAGCTGGTTTCCCTGCTGATAAAAACTATTTCAAAAACGAAGCTCTTATTAATTCTGAAAGTAAAAAAGCATTTGCCGAACAGCTTATGTCTGCCCGAATGACACCGGTTCACCCTCATTGGCTCGAAATCGAAGAAATTATTGAAAATGCTGTTGTCGAAGTGCTTTATGACAAAGTGGATGCCTTTACCGCTTTGAAAGAAGCTCAAAATCAAATAAAATCTTTGTTGGACAAAAAGTAAACTCTTATGCGAAATATTCTGATATTTACTTCTATTATTTTGGGTTTGTTGCTTTTTTCCTCCTGTTCTGATAGTAAAGTAAAACAGGAAAAATTTCTAAATGCATACAAGGAAATTCTACTTGCAAGAGAAACAATAACTGATTCAACCGAAGCCAACAAAAAAGTAGCGCAAATATTGAAAAAATATGATTATGATGAACCTACGTTTCGAAAAGATTTTTTTGAATTGGTCAAAAATTCAGATAATTTTAGAGCTTTATTGGATTCTTTGCGTAATTCAATTATCAAAGACACAGTTAGGTGATTATGACTGAAAATCTTTTGCTCGCTTTTATTTTGACCACCTTAGCCGGACTTTCGACAGGTATTGGAAGTGCTATTGCTTTCTTTGCAAAAACTACTAATAAAAGTTTTCTTTCGATTTCGCTTGGTTTTTCTGCTGGTGTGATGATTTATGTTTCTTTAGTTGAAATTTTTGCAAAAGCGCGAAATTCATTGTCATTGCATTTCGGCGATTCACTTGGTTATGTCTATACCGTTATAGGCTTCTTTATCGGTATTTTGGTGATATTAATAATTGATAGATTGATTCCTTCTTACGAAAATCCACACGAAGCAAGAACTGTTGAAGAAATGAATGATGAAGCCGAAAAATCAAAAAAACTAAAACGTATGGGTGTTCTTACTGCTCTCGCAATTGGTATCCATAACTTTCCCGAAGGTATTGCTACTTTCACTGCTGCTCTGACTGAACCAAAACTTGGTATCTCAATCGCCGTTGCAATTGCTATTCATAATATTCCCGAAGGTATTGCTGTTTCTGTTCCGATGTATTTTTCTACTCAAAGCCGTAAAAAAGCTTTCTGGTATTCTTTTACGTCTGGATTGGCTGAACCGGTTGGTGCTATTGTAGGCTTTTTTCTTCTTAGAGCAATTTTGGATGATTCAACTTTCGGCTTTGTTTTTGCTGCCGTTGCCGGCATTATGGTGTTTATATCAATCGACGAACTTCTTCCAACAGCCCGCGAATACGACACTGGACACAAATCAATCTACGGTCTTGTCGCTGGAATGTTTGTGATGGCTCTTTCTCTTCTTTTATTTGTTGTTTAAAGGAGAATCTATGATTATTCTAACTAAAATTGATGGAAACAAAATCACCGTTAATGCCGATGAAATAGAAACTATCGAAACTTCTCACGATTCTATCATCAGTCTGAAAAGCGGGAAAAAAATTTTAGTTAAAGAAAACTCGCACGAAATCATTGCTCTTGTTATTGAATATCGCCGTAAATGTAATTCTAAAAGCGATGAAACTACCTCGTAAATATTTCTTTATTATTTTATTATTATGTCTCAACCCCTTATCCTCGTTTTCTCAGAACGCTCTTAATTATAGTTTACAAAAGAATCTTGATAACTATTCATTTTTGTTCAATTTCTATTTTACTACTAATTCGAACTGGGGGCAATTTGAAATTAATCAAAATTATGCTGGAAATAGCAATGCATATATAAAAAACTATTTTCGGGATGACGAAAACTTTAATTTTACTTATAAAAAAAATATCATTGATAGTTTCAAAATCGTTTCAGTTTCAAACTATTTAAGCAATTCAGATAAACGTTCTTTTGTTAATATTTACCAACGAACTAATACTTCATTAGGATTAGAATATAGCGTCTCTCAATTCTCCGTCAATTCAACTTATGGAATAGAAAAAAATAAGCATCAGCTTTTTGATTCTTATGGAAACATATTTAATGCTCGTTATAATCTTTCTCAACTTGATTTTGACGAGTTTTCTGTTGCTTCTGATGGGTTGGGAGAGTTATTGAATTTGGAGGACGGTCGAAAAAATAAGGATTTTCTGCTTAGCCTGAATATTTTCAAAACCTATGATAATAATAATCATTTTAGAATTATTTCTAATTACAAGCAAATAAAGCGAGATTTTGGTTACTTTACTTCCCAGAGTTTACCTTCTATTGAAACAAGAGACGAATCAAAACTGCAAAATCAGCTTTTGGTCGCATATTCAATCACAAACTTTTTTTCTCAATCATTATCACTTTCTTGGGAACGTTCCTCAATTATGAGATTTTTCAACCGAGGAATTCAAGGCAACAATTATTCCTTTACAAATAGAAAATTTGAAATTGATAATATTTCTATCAGTTTAGAAAATAATATTGATTTTTTGTTTATAAAGCAAAATTTTACGTTTTTCTTACAGCGAAGAGCTGAAAATAACTATTTAGAAAATAAATTAAAATTGAATAATTCTGATTTTTCAGTGCTAATGAATTACGAAAAACAAAAAGATAACATTAACACAAATTTCCGTTTTTCTTCTTCTACAATTTGGAATATTTCTGAGAAAAATCTCTTGGGATTGAATTTTTCTACTTCAATTACCCGCTATGACACACCAAGTGAATTTAATTATGATGATAGAGACGAACTTTCTTTAACTTCAAGTTTGTTCTATACTTTGCTAATTAGTAATTATTCTAAATTAAATTTGAATTTTGATATATCTGCAACTCATCTTGTATTCTTAAAATCACAACGTTCAGCTTTGAACAACTGGAACAGGATAATTAGATTTTCCCCTTCTTTTGAGCATTATTCCCGATTTTTCCAAATTAAACCGCAATTCGAAGTAATTGCTAATTATACAGTTTATGATTTCGACAAACTTCCTAATTCAAGCAAAAGCCTTTCTTTTCGACAAATTTCATATAGTGACAGCATAAAAATATTTTTTGCAAAAGAATTTCTTGCAGAAAGCAAAATTTTCTATAAATACAACGAAAGAGGAATATTGTATTGGGGTTCCTTTGCAGAACTTCCACAACTCGCATACTCGGAACTGTTTATCAATTTTATTTTCTATACGAAATTTGCTAATGATAATGCAAAATTTGGAATAGGAGGGAGGGGATATTCATTAACTCAAATGAAGCTAAACCGTTTATCTCAACTAAGTTCAACAAATATTTCACAAAGAAGTTTTGGTCCGGAAATAAATGTATCTATTCAATTTATTGAAAAATTATTCGTCAATATTTCAGGTTGGTATGAATATAGATATTATAAAGGTAATAAAATCAACTCTATTGCAAATTTGTTTCTTCAAACAAATTACTTATTGTAAAGTATGGAAAACTGTAATTATTGTAAGGTAGTTATCTTTCGTAGCGAAAAGGCTTCAATGACAAAAGTGGAGCCATTGCTGACAGAGATTAAACAAAAATACTCAATACCTGATGATAGATTTTACAATCTTTTGATTGCTCTTTCAGAGGCATTTAATAATGCCATTATTCACGGCAATAAATTAAACCCGGAAAAAATTGTCGAATTGGAAATTCTTTGCAACGATACAGTAATGAAAATCAGCGTTAAAGATGAAGGCGAAGGTTTTGATTTGGCTTCGGTGGCTGACCCAAGAGAATCCGACAATTTGCTTAAAGAAAACGGTAGAGGTATTTTTTTAATCAGATCTCTTCTCGATGATGCTAAATTCTATCCTTCAAAAAATGGAACAACCATCGAACTCATCTTCCGGCTAACTAATACCTGATTTTGCTGAATTCTTCCTGTCCAATTTCGCTAAGCCATTTATCCTTGTTTTCTAAAAAGTAGTTTAATGCAGCTTCGTATTCATTAGGTATTATTCCATCTAAAATAGCATCTTCTATTTTGCCTTTGATAATTCCTACAGGTTTGCTTGGAGGCAAATTGCAAATTTTCATTATCTCTTCACCGCGTACAGGCGACTGAAACTCCCTAAGTTTATCCTTTTCCTGAACTTCTAATACTTTCTGTGCTACTATATCGTAATTATTTAAATATTGTGCTTCCAAATAAGGATTTTTTGTAGTGATGTCTGCTTTGCAAAGGATAAATAAATCTTCGAGTGCATCTCCTGCTTGAAAAGCAAGCCGCCTTATTGCAGAATCTGTTACAATTTCGTCTACTAACTGCATCGGACGCTGATGAAGACGGATTAATCTCTGGACATATTCAAGATTGTCAAGTGGAAATCTCATCCGTCGGAAAATATTGGGCATTATCTTTGCTCCAAGCTCCTCGTGTCCGTGAAAAGTCCAACCGTTTGGAGTAATCCGCTTAGTTTTATATTTACCAATATCGTGAGTAAGAGCGGCAAAGCGTAACCATAGTTTATCGCTAACGAGTGAAACGTTGTCAAGCACTTTTAGCGAATGCAAAAACACGTCCTTGTGTTTGTATTGTTTTCCACCTTCTTCAATAATTTCAACTCCGCTCAGATTATCCAATTCGGGGAAAATATACTTCAGCAGTCCGGTATTTTTAAGTATTAATAGCCCAATACTTGGTTTATTTGCCGATAATATTTTCAAAAACTCGTCAGTGATTCGTTCTTGAGAAATAATTTTTATTCTGTCTGCCATTTGGATAATCGCTTCAACAGAACTCTGATGTAGTTGAAATTCAAGCTGGGCTGCAAATCTTGCTGCTCTCATCATTCGCAATGGATCGTCTGAATAGGTTGTGAAAGGATCTAATGGTGTCCGGAGAATTTTGTTTTTCAGATCGTCTAAACCATTGAAAATATCTATAACTTCGCCAAATCTCTCTTTTGATAGGTTTGCTGCCAGTGCATTAATTGTGAAATCTCGTCTTTTAAGATCATCTTCTAATGTTCCGATGCTAACAATTGGCTTTCTCGAATTTGGTAGATATTCTTCTTTTCTTGTTCCTACAAATTCAAGTTGATATCCGCGATAGGGAATCATAGCTGTTCTAAATCGTTCGAATACAATTGGTTCTCGTTTTAACTTTTCGCCAACAAATTTTGAAAAAGCTATCGAATCGCCAACAACTGTAAAATCAATGTCTTTTCGCTTGCGATTTAGCAGAACATCTCTCACATATCCGCCGACAGTATAAACTTCAACTCCAAATTCTTCTGCATATTCACTTATTCTTTTTACAATTGTTTCTTTTATTTTGATTTTATGCATATGAATTATTCGTTGAAGTGAGCTACATCTTTTACGTTGAAATAAGACTTAGAATTTGTGTCTCGCCTATCAATTGCAAGCAATGCAGAAGCATAGATCTCACGCCACGTTAGCCCGAATTTTTCCATTAATTCATCTGGTTCGCCACTTCCTCCGAAGGTATCTTTTACTCCAACAAATTCAATTGGCACAGGGCAGTTTTTCGCCAATACTTCAGCAACTGCTCCGCCGAGACCTCCATAAACCTGATGCTCTTCTGCCGTTACAACTGCACCGCATTCAAATGCTGCATCTACAATTGTATGGACGTCTATGGGTTTTACTGTATGACAATTTATCACCCGAGCTTTAATTCCTTTTCGCTTATATAATTCCTCTGCTGCTAGAATAGACTGCCAAACCATAATACCACAAGCAATAATAGCCACATCGTTCCCTTCGCTAAGCACATTTGCTTTGCCTAATTCAAAGTGCGTTTCTTTGTCTGTAAACATTGGAACTGGTGAGCGACCAAATCTGATAAATGCAGGTCCAACCATCTCACCGATTGCTATAGTTGCTTTTTTTGCTTCTTCATAATCAGCAGGAACAACGACTGTCATATTAGGAAGCGCACGAATAAATGAGATTTCTTCAAGTGCCTGATGAGTAGCCCCATCAGGTCCAACAGTGATTCCTGAATGACCACCCCCAATTTTTACGTTAGCGTTATTATACGCTACTGAAATTCTTAGCATATCAGAATTTCTAAATGCAGTAAATGCACTGTAGCTTGCAAAAAAAGGGATTTTCCCGGATAGTGCCAATCCTGCTGCAATTGTTGTTGCATTTTGTTCTGCTATTCCTATTGAAAAAAATCTGTCAGGAAATTTTTCTTTGAAAAATGAAGTTAGAACACTTCCAGTAACGTCAGTTCCAATAACAACTACATTATCATAACGTTCTCCGAGCTCAGCCAACCCCTCGCCAAAACCATGACGTGTTGGCTTATTTCCTTTTATTTCATATTTTTTCATATTATTACCTTCGATTAAACTAAAATAATTCTACAATTTCCCCTAATTCTTCAAGAGCTTTAATAGCTTGCTCTTCATTTGGTGGATTACCGTGCCATTGATAACTATCGTGCATAAATGAAACGCCTTTTCCCATAAAAGTATTTGCAATTATTACAAATGGTTTGCCATTATTATGAGTGTGATAATCAATAAATTTATCAAAAGCTGATTGAATTTCTTCATAGTTGTGAGCATCTATTTCGACTACCTCAAAATTGAATGCTCTGAATTTGTCTGCTATTGGATATATTGACATAACATCACGCACCCTACCGTCTATTTGACAATCGTTGCTATCAACTATCCAGCAAAGATTATCAAGTTTGTAGTGCCCTGCACACATTGCGGCTTCCCAGCATATTCCTTCCTGGAGCTCTCCATCACCTGTCAAACAAAATACTCTTTTATCGGTTTTGTCCAAATACTTATCACTCATAGCCATCCCAACAGCAATCGAAATTCCCTGACCTAAAGAGCCTGATGAGGTTTCTATCCCAGGCAAATTGTGATCAATTCCGGGATGACCTTGCAAACGAGAATTATATTTTCTTAATGTAGATAATTCAGAAGTTGGGAAATATCCTGCTCTTGCAAGAGATGCATATAATATCGGTGCAAGATGACCAGCACTCAGAACGAATCTGTCTCTTCCTCTCCAGAAAGGCTCTTCCGGACGATAACGCAAAAATCCACCAAAGTATAATACAGAAAAAATATCAGCTGTACCTAATGAACCACCACTATGACCAGACTTCGCTAAGTATAGACTTTTTATTACGTCTCTTCTTAATTCTAATGCGATTTCTGCATATTCTGATGGTTGACGGCGTTTGTTCTCGAAAGTTGTTTCGCTAAATTTAATATTTATTGCCATATCTTTTTTTGATTTATGATTAATTATTTTTTCAAAATTAACAAAAAATAGACAATTTATGATATACTTTCAATGACATTAATTAGTTGAATATTTTTTTAAGTAAATAATATATATTTGTGATTTGTTTAATATATCTTTAGTAAAATGAACAAAATCGACAACACTCAATTGATTATCTCTTATCGGCTTAATTTTTTTTCTAATCTGGGATATATTTTACTTATTTTTTCTTGTTTATTCCTGATTAATGAAAAGATGATTATTGCTGATTTTTCAAGTTATAGCATATTATATCTGGTAATATTTCTTTCGTTATCCTTAGTAATGATAATCATAGGCAATAGGCAAAGAAAAATAATATTCGATGACGAAAAATTTATTATGAGTAGTTCCGCTAAAAATAATACTTACTTCTATCGAGATTTGGATGAAGCATATTTGATAAAAAATCCTAAAAATAACAATTTAACTTTACGCTTAGTGTTCGTTGATCAGGCGAATGTTACCTTTTCCTCGTCCTATATAGGTACAGATAATATTAATCGAATATTTGAGTTTTTGAAAGAGAAAAACTCGAGCGTTCATTTCGATACTATTATTGATAGTGGCATTCGTTATGAGTAACATACATATTGTATATAGCGATGTATTTGAAAAAAATGACTATGAAAATTCTCCTGCTGCAATGAAAGGTAGGCTTTCAGGAATAATTGAATTACTAAAAACACAAAGTGATTATTCTTTTGTCCAGCCTCCAAATATCGATGATGCGGATATATTAAATGTTCACTTTCCTGAATATGTTCAAAAAATCAAATCGAACGATAATTTGTTTCAAATTGCCAAGCTGTCTGTGGCTTCAGCAGTCAAAGCTTCCGACCTTGCAATGGAAGGATTGCCTGCATTTTCTTGTGCTCGTCCTCCGGGGCACCACGCTTCAAGAGGAGACAGTTGGGGCTATTGTTATTTTTGCAATGTTGCAATTGCTCTGAAAAGATTGAGAAAACAAGGTAGAATTAATTCTGCTTTCGTTCTCGATTTCGATGCTCATACCGGCGACGGAACAATAGATTGCTTGTCAGACTGGAAAGAAGTAAAAATCTTAAATCCAATGGCGGACGATTCTCATAAATATTTAAAAGTAATTGATGAATATGTCGAAACATTATCCGATATTGATATTGTTGCTGTTTCGGCAGGCTTTGATTCTTATTTACTTGATGTTGGAAAAAAATTATCTACTTTTGATTTTTATGTGATTGGACGAAAAATGAAAGACCTTGCAAAAAAAATGGCTAAAGGACGTCGCTTTGCTGCGCTCGAAGGAGGTTATTATCTACCAGACTTGCCTAAAAATGTGCTTGCTTTTTGTGATGGTTTCAAAAATTCATAGATTTCTGATAATGAATCAAAATATTAGAATAGAGTTCATTCCAAGAGATGCCCAAAAGTCAAATTATGACTGGGCTAATATTTCCTGCGGCGACATAAGAGTTGGCAAAGCAAGATGTCAGATATCAGACGATACATTAATTATATACTCTATCAATATTTTCCCTGAATACGAGGGACGCGGTTTCGGTAAAACTTTTGTCGAATACGCAAAAAATCATTTTTCTAAAATTATTGCCGATAGAGTTCGTTTTTCTGCTATTGGATTTTGGGAAAAACTCGGTTTTATTGACAACAAAGACGGTAACTGGGTATATGAAAGACAATAATGGGAAAATTTATTTCATCTCGGATGTTCATCTTGGTTTTTTTAGCAGGGATTTCGATTATAAACGTGAAGAATTATTAATTACTTTTCTTGATAATATTCAGTCTGATTGCTTTGAATTAGTTATTGTAGGGGATTTATTCGATTATTGGTTCGATTATAAAACAGTTATTCCACGGGATTTTTATCTTATTCTATCCAAATTGAAGGAATTCTCTTCTTCTGGTATTCCTGTAACATATTTAATGGGTAATCACGATTTTGGGCATTATAATTTTTTCAAAAATGAACTCAAAATTAATGTTATAGAGCAAGACATTACTAAAATTTATTTTGGCAAAAAGTTCTATCTTTCTCACGGCGATGGCAAAGCATATAACGACAGAATGTATTTGATTCTCAAAAAAATATTAAGGAATAAATTCGCAAAGTGGCTATATTCCAAAATACATCCTGATTGTGGAATTAAACTTGCTTCCCACAGCTCGAGAAAAAGTCGTTCCTATACCTCGAATAAAAAATACGGCGAAATTGATGGTATGTTAGATTTTGCCAAAAATAAAATTCTAAATGATAATTATGATTTTGTTGTTATGGGTCATCGCCATAAAGCCGAAATTATTGATTTCGGAAAAGGTAAATATGTGAATTTAGGTGAGTGGTTAAAGAAGCCTTGCTATGGGGTTTTTGATGGGAATTCTTTTGATTTGATTTTTTTAGAAAAAAAATGGTGATAATTAACAAATTTGTTTATTTATTGCAGAAATTTTACAATTAATAATACTTTCTACTAAAAATGTTTAGTAAGAAAGTGTTAAGCTGTCTAATTAATTGTTAGTGTTTCAGAAATAAGAATAAATTTAGCTATTTTTTAGTATTTCCGCCCTTTCTGCAATTCGCAAAGCTTCTATAATTGGATCTAAGTCTCCGTCCATTACTTCTTTTAGTGAATAATTTTTTGCCTCGCCTTCTAATCTGTGGTCTGTAACACGATTTTGAGGATAATTATATGTGCGGATTTTTTCCGAACGATCTCCAGTCTTAACCATCGAGCGCCTTGATGAAGCTATTTCCTCTTGCTGTCTCTTTAATTCTATCTCATATAAACGCGAACGAAGAACTTTCATAGCTTTTTCTCGGTTTTTTAGCTGAGAGCGTTCATCTTGACAAGAAACAACAATTCCAGTTGGAATATGAGTTAATCGAACAGCTGTTTCCACTTTATTTACATTCTGTCCGCCAGCACCGCCAGAACGGAATATATCAATTCTCAGATCTTCTTCACGAATTTGAATATCAACTTCTTCTGCTTCGGGAAGCACTGCTACAGTTGCAGCTGATGTGTGAATACGGCCGCTTGCTTCAGTTTCCGGAACTCGCTGCACTCGATGAACACCACTTTCAAACTTCATCAATCCATATAATTCTTCACCACTCAGCGAAAAAATAATTTCCTTAAATCCACCTCGTTCGCTTTCATTGAAATCAATTATTTCCAATCGAAAACCCTTTTTATCGGCATATCTTTGATACATTCTAAATAAGTCGCCAGCAAAAATAGCCGCTTCGTCACCTCCAGTTCCGGCACGTATTTCAACAATACAGTTCTTATCATCATTTGGATCGCGAGGAATAAGAAGAAATTTCAGTTCTTCTTCCATCTTTTCGATTTGTTCCTGCAACTCAGATATTTCAATGTAAGCAAGATCTCTTAGCTCTGGATCGACGTCTTTCTGCTCTGTCAATTCTCTTGCTGAGTTTAAGTCGTCGCACAATTTAATGTATTTTTCACTTGCCTCTGCAACTGGCTTGATTTGCTTGATTTCTTTATTCAATTCTTTCAACAAACCGGGATTCATCGAATATTCTGGATTGTTTAATTTCCCTTCTAATTCTTTGTATTTTTCAAGCACCGACTTTAATTTTTCGTACATTTTTTCCTACTTGTTTCTTATGAAAACAACAAAAATACAAAATTTTTATTTTTTTTGAACCAAACTGATTATTTTTGTCTAATTGTTTTGTAATAATTAGCGTATGCAATAAATGTTTAAAAGACTTGTATCTCTATTGTTTCTTATATTTATATACGAACAGTCTCTTTCCAACGACACTTTGAAAATAAATATAAACGACACTCTCAAAATTATTCCATCTCGCTACCATGGTTCAGTTATTGATTATCATTCGATTATTAGTAAAAGAGATATTAATTACGATAATTTCTATTCTACAAGCGATATTATTTTCAAGAGAAATAGCTATTACAAATTGGATTTAGGTTTCCCCCGGCATAATACTTTTTTCTCTGCTTATTCTGGGAGCGTTCGAGATAATTCTGTTTGTTTTAATGGTGTCAGTCTATCAAGAATTGAATATGATTATTCAGAAATCAATCAAATTTCTCCTGAACAATTCGAAAATATTGAAATACTTGAAGGTTCAGATGCAGTTTTGCTTACAGGAAAATCTGTTTCTCTCAATTTTCAAGAGAAAATTTATAATACTGCTTCGCCTTTTACTAAATTTTGGTATTCTCAATCAGGTTATGAACTAATCGCCTCTGATGGTCAATTAAGTAAAAATATTACTCCGAAACTGAATTTTGTTTTTGGGTTCAGCAATTTAGGAGCGGACGGGCGTTATACTAATCAAGAAATAGAACATTGGCAGATCCGTTCAACATTACGGTATAATTTCGATAGCTTGAATTCATTATCTATTAATTATATTTTTAATAATAAAAAACACGGGTTAAATGGCGGAGTGGATGAAAATTCTTCCAATCCTGCTAATGAGTTCGAGACTAACGTTCTATTTAATGATTTTCGTGAAAGAAACTATACTACCGACCTGATTTTTTCAGTTTCATCTCATTCAAATGTCTCTCATTATTTATTCAATATCTTTTTCTCTCATCAAGATAATCAGCTTCGATTTGAAAACGAAGATAAAATCTTGCAAAATAAACCCGAAGGGAAAAGTATATACAATACTTTTCTTTATGGAGCGAACCTTTTGGTTGATTATCGATTGCTTCCATTCGTTAATTTGATGATTGGAGGTAGATTTGATCATTCTTCAATAGAAAAAAACAGCTTCACTCAATCGTTCGAAAAATTTTCTGGTAGTTCGTTTATCAAAGTCAAAATGCTTCTCACTGATAATATCAATTTTTCTTCTGGAATAAGATATGAAAGAAAATTCGACTACGATTTGTTTTCATATGCTGCTCGATTTACCTATGCTTTAACTGATTCCAGATACGAACTCGACTTTTCAAAGTTCCAGATACTTCCAAATCTATCTCAAGGACTGAATAGAGAAAGCGAGACAAATTATTTGCTTTTATTGAACTCTTATTGGAATAATTTAAATATTAAATCCACAATTTTCTATCGTCGAACAAATAATCCGCTGATTGCAAGGTTGTCATTAAACAAAAACTATGTAATTTATTCAGATGATTGCGATTGCAACAGTCGAAATTCTTTTGGTGTTTCGATATTATGGTCTGCTAAATTTTTCAATAAAATTTATTTAGATGCAAAAATAGTTTCGCAGTATTCAGAAACAAACAGTCGCCAGGAATTATATTCCCCATTGTTTTACTCTTACTTTTCTGCAGCATACGAATACACTGTAGGAAATAGCATCCTGAAAGCAGGCTTAGAAGCTGAAATATATTCTCCAATTAAGGGATTATACTTTTATCCGATTAGTAAAGATTTTGTAGAAACAGATTCCGAAGGGAAATGGCTTGGCAACGGGCTAAATGCTTTTGCTGCGCTAAAACTCGGCAATGCATTCTTAAGGCTGAGTTTCGAGAATGTTTTGGGGCAGTATTATTACAGGGTGAGAAACTATCCTATGCTCGATAGAGTTTTTCATCTATCGGTAACTTGGTCTTTTAATGATTAGTTGCAGTTAATAATCTTTTCGATTAGATTTTGCATAGTTAAAATATTATTTCCACCTGACGATTTTAATTCGAAATCTGCTTCGCAAAGTGCTATAATAGCATTTTCAGCAGCTTTATTAGAATAAATTTTCGCAGGTTCAATATAATCTTTTATAAAATATGAATTCACTCCAATTGCGTCAGCAATTTCTTTTGTATCCTTTGTTTTATTAAGCAGTTCTTGCACCTTCCAAATTGCAGTAAAATATCGCGTTAGCATTGTAATTATAAGCATTTCCTGACGTTCGCTTGCAAGCATATTAAATAATATTTCATTTGCAAGTGCAATGTTTTTAGATCCTATCGCATTTTGTAATTCGAACACATTATTAGTTCGTCTATTCCCGGTAACTTTTGATATGTCATCAATAGAGATTTCCTTGCTCTCACCAACAAACAAACAAATTTTTTCAATTTCATTAGCAATATCGCGTAATTCTCCGCTCGAAAGTGCATACAAAAGATTTGCAGCTTCTTGCGATATTTGCTTCCCGTAAGTTTTGAATCTGTCTTTTATCCAGCTTATTATTTGATTATCATAAAGTTTAGGAAATTCTATCCAATCATAATTTTTCAATAGTACATTGTAAGGGAATTTTGCTTGTTCTATCATTTTTTCAAATTTTGCTTTGTTCTTGCCAGAAAGCCCAGTTCCAATACCAGAAAAAGTGTCGATAAAAGCTACGAATATCAAAATAGAAAAATCTGATGGATTGTTCAAGTATTTAGCTAACGAAGAATTTTTATCTGCTTTTTTACTGCGACCTGTAAATAGTTTTTCTACATTTTTCACAACAACAAGTCGCTTCTCGCTCATCATTGGAAATGAGGAACATCTTTCTACAATTGTTCTTTCGTCTATTTCTCCACCATCCAACAAATCAAAATCAGAAGGATTCTTCCTATCAGGGCAAAAGGCATTTATTAGCTTATCTAGCGCTTCTCCAAGAAGAAATTCCTCCTGACCGAAGAGAAAAATTACTGGACTTTTTTTATTGATTATTTCATCTATACTTTTTAACATTCCTATATACCAATATCACGTTTCAGAGGCAAAAATGGCTTCAATTTCTTCACAATAATTTCAGTCGTCGTAGGCTTTTTTATAAAATCATTGATTTTCCATTTAACTAATTCTGCAACAAGTGTTGAAGTGCTAAGTGCTGTAAAAGCAATTGTTGGAATATCTTTTGTTCCTTCAATTGAACGAATGTTTTTTAATGCAGTAAACCCGTCCATTACAGGCATCTGCATATCAAGAATTATCAAATCAGGATTAATTTTGGGTATCATTTCAAATGCTTCACCCGGATTTTCTGCAAGATGTACATTAGCATAAAAATATAATTCTATTACTTTTTTCATCATCATACGATAGGCTTCGCTATCGTCTATAACAAGTACATTTGCTAGATCTCCTGCTTCTTTTGGCATATTTCAAATCCTATTTTAATACAAGAATTTTCATCGGTAATTGATCATTTTCAGCAAAACGAACTAATGCCGGTATCATTTCTTTCTTTACAGCTTCACCTTTTGCTGCAATTAATATTCCTTGTTTGGTATAATAATCTTCTGCAAATACCATTCCAGGTTCAATTTTATTTATAGGTACTCTCATAACTGCTTTTTGTCCCAAACTCATTCGTTCTGCTTGAATAATATCAATAAATACTTCTACAACTTTTTTTTCAAATAATATTCCACGCCGATTGAATAGAAAATTTAATGCAAAATTATATTTAGCTCGCGTTGCTTCCAAAAAAGCATTTATATCCATAACCATAGAAGGTCGTGATAGCGCACCAGAACGCGTTCTTGTTTTTTTATATACCGTATTATGAAAGAAATTGACAACACTGATTATTTTTGCTGCCGGAAGTATGCTATCTTCTTTCAATCCTTGAGGGAAACCCGAACCGTCAAGTTTTTCGTGGTGCTGATGCACAATATTCGCAATATTCTCCAAATGTTTATGCTTTTTTAGTAGATAAACTCCAACATCTACATGATATTTATAATGCTCATACTCAAGTGGCGACATTTCATTTATATTTTTATGAAGAGCGGAATCAAAAAAAGTAATTTTCCCAATATCGTGCAGCAATGCAGCAATTTTTAGTTCATATGTTGATTCTTCATCCATCCCAAGTTCTTCGGCTACCATTACACATTTTTCTGCGATAAATCGTGAATGACTCCCGTCATAAAATCTTTCTGTCAATAACGTTATCGAAGACAAAACTTCAATATTATCAATAAAAGTTTGAGCGAGCATATCACTCAATTCTTCGATAAGTTGCTCCTTTTCATCTTTTTTCTCAAAGGAATTTTCATTCAAAATATTTTCTTCTGTATTATTTATATTTTGCTCATCCATCTTTTACAAAAAATAAAAATTTGAACTGTAATTATTATGATTATTTTTTAACTTGTAAATTTAATAAATATTGTATAAAATTACATAATACAATTGTTTAAAATTAGAGAGGAGTTTAAATGAACAAAATTAAAAGATTGGGTGTTATTACAAGCGGCGGCGATTGTGGAGGATTAAACGCTGTAATCAATGGTGCCGCTCGAATGGCTTTAAGAAATAACATTGAACTTGCTATTATTCCAAATGGTTACGCGGGTTTATATAATTTGATTAATCTCGATTTGGTAATTATGGATGAATCTCGTATTGACAGAATTCATTCAGGAGTTGCTGGTTCGGAAGCAGGGCATTCAAGAGTTAAAATTAGCAAAATAAAAGACGAGAATAAATATGATAGAATACGCGATGGCTTAAAAAAGCACGGAATCGATGGTTTAATTATTGCTGGCGGTGATGATACGGGGTCAGTAGTTGTAGATCTTTACAATAATGGTATTCCTTGTGTGCACGTTCCGAAAACTATGGATCTAGACTTGCAAACATATTCAGTAGGTGGCGATTCAACAATTAACCGTATTGCTAAATTTACTGATGAACTGCGAACAACCGGTCTTACCCATAATCGCGCTCTAATTATAGAGGTATTCGGTAGATATGCTGGACACACTGCATTTCGAGGTGGAGTAGGTGCTGACGCCGATTGTATTCTTATCCCCGAAATCAATGCAGATTACGAAATCGTTTACCAGCACTTCAAGAAAACATATATTAATCGTTTAATTCACTCCGATGTTAAAGGTTCTACTTATATTATTGTTGCAGCTGAAGGTGTTAAAGATAAAGAAGGCAGATATTTTACAGATTCAACCGCTGGTCAGGATTCTTTCGGACATCAAAGATTATCTGGTGTTGGGCAATACATTCGCAAGCAATTGGAATTCTTTATGAAGCAAGATCCCGATTGGTCGGATGTTCTTAAACGTGAAGGTATTTATGTCGATGGAATTTATATGTACCCCGAAATTAGAGAAGTTCAACTCGGTCATTTAGTAAGAGCTGGGGGAACGACTGCTTACGATGTTGCTTTCGGCAAGCAAGGAGGCGGAGCGGCTGTGCTTCTTCTTCTTGAAGGTATTTACGGAGTTACTGTTGTCGGAGTAGAAGGTAACGAGATTTCTTATTTACCTACATCAGAGGCAATCAAACAGAGATACGTTGATCTTCAAGAAATTGCTTTCTACGAACAACTTGGAGTATGTTTCGGTCGTGAAGTGAAAAATTATGACCCAATTTTCAAGCGTCACGAAGGTGTAATCCATAGATATTTATAGTTTTGTTTCGAGCAGTAGGCAAAAAATTGCCTACTGCTTCTTTTTATCATATAATATTTATTGAATATTAGCGTTAATTATAATTATGTTAATGCTTATGTTTGAATAATATAATTTTTTAAGTTATTTTTGTTATCTTGTTTTTGTGTATTTTGTGTTAAGTTTGTTTTATGGAAGCTATTCTTAAAATTTTAATCGTATCATTATTCAGCTATTTGTTAGGTTCTTTTCCAACTGCAGTAATTATCAGCAAACGTTTTTTCGGTTTCGATATTCGGGAGAAAGGTAGTGGTAATATGGGCAGTACCAATGCATTTCGTGTCTTAGGTTGGAAATGGGGGCTTACAGTTCAAATTATTGATATTTTGAAAGGTGTTCTTGCTGTTGTTGTGATTGCACCAGTTATCGCAAATGGGATTTCATTTCCAAATACTACCGGTTTTGAAAATATTACAATTGTAAAAATAATTGCTGGCATTTCTGCAATTTTAGGACACGTTTTTTCAGTTTTTGTCGGATTTAAAGGTGGCAAAGGAATAAACACTGCTGCTGGTATGATGGTGGCTATTCTTCCGGTTGATGTTTCAATTGCACTGGGTATATTCATCCTTGCAGTGATTTTTTCTGGTTATATTTCTCTGGGTTCTATTGCTGCCGCCTTTACTCTGCCTTCTTCTTTGATTGTGAGATATAATTTATTCCACGTGAACATTCCTAATTATGAAATTCTTGTTTATTTTTCTTTTCTTATTACTTTACTAGTGATTTATACTCACCGTTCAAATATCAAACGTCTGCTTAGAGGGCAAGAAAATCGCTTCAAAAATTTACATCTAATCAGAATTTTCGGTAAGGCGGATAAGTAATTTGAAAAAAGTTTTCGTTATCGGTGCAGGTGGCTGGGGAACGACACTTGCAAATCTGTTGTCTTATCAATTTG
Organism: Eximiradius proteiniborus; assembly: GCF_058546985.1. Lineage (NCBI taxonomy): Bacteria > Pseudomonadati > Bacteroidota > Eximiradiia > Eximiradiales > Eximiradiaceae > Eximiradius > Eximiradius proteiniborus. Next base: position 302,335 of record NZ_CM178592.1, read on the forward strand.
ATGTATTGCTCTGGGCTCACGAAAAAGAAGTAGCAGAAGAGATAAACTCTTTTCATATAAATAGCACTTTTCTTCCCGGAATTACATTAAATTCAAATCTAATATCCACTAACTCGCTCAGCGAGTTCGATCAATATGATTTTATTGTAAATGCTGTTCCTACTCAATATATTCGTTCCATATATTCAACATTGGCTGATATTGATTTTTCAAATAAAATACTTATTAATACCTCAAAAGGTATCGAACAGAATACAACTTACAGAATATCTCAGATTTTCTTTGAAACAACAAATTTGCCGGAAGATAATTTTGTTGTTCTCAGTGGCCCATCGCACGCCGAAGAAGTTTCGAGAAAAATTCCAACAACAGTTGTAGCGGCTTCAAGTGATATTTCCAAAGCAAAACTTTGTCAGGAAATGTTCTCTACTCCTGAATTCCGCGTGTATTCATCCAATGATGTAGTTGGGACCGAAATTGGTGGAGCCTTAAAAAATGTTTTGGCAATTGCTTCTGGTATTATTGATGGTCTCGGCTATGGGGATAATACCAAAGCTGCTCTAATTACACGCGGACTTGCAGAGATTGTCCGACTTGGTGTTGCTTGTGGTGCTCATCCTTGGACTTTTTCTGGTTTATCTGGTTTAGGAGATTTATTTGTTACTTGTAATAGCAAACACAGTAGAAACAGACTGGTTGGCGAACTGATTGGCAAAGGAAAATCTCTGTCCGAAATCACATCTTCTATGAAAATGGTTGCCGAAGGTGTTGCTACTACCATTTCCGCTATCGAGCTTGGCGAGCGACATAGTGTGGAACTTCCTATTACTCAGCAAGTATATCGCATACTTTTTGAGAACTTATCTCCTAAAGAAGCAATAAATGAATTGATGAACCGCGAAAGCAAGCACGAATGGGTCTGGTAAACTAATACTTAATATTTATCCCAATTATGAATTGCCTTTTCGGCATCGGATAATTTGGAATAATCTCATATTGTTTGTCGAGAGCATTCTTGCAATCCATAATTATATTCAACTCTGTATTCTTTATTTTCACAGGGATTATTAAGCCAAAGTCGAATAGAAAATAATTCGGTAATATACTATTATTATTGTTTTCTTGATCAGTATATCTGAATGATGTGTAGTCAAAATCTACTGAAAATTTAATGTATTCAAAATTCATTAACAAATAACCATTTAAAATTTCCTGCGGTGTCAAAATTAACTGTTTGTTGTAAAAGAGGGAACCTTTCGTCTTATTGATTGATGATTGCAGTGTCCAATTAATCCCAATTTTTTCAAGAAAAATTTCAGTGTAATTCCCAAAAATTGACAGTTCCATTCCTTTGTGTTCTACTTTATCAATATTTGCGGCACTCCACGAGACAGGACTTTTGGGAATTGCAATGATTTGGTCTCTTGTTTCTATTAAGAAAGTACTAAAATCAACTTGAACTCTTTCAAGGAAATTACCGCCAATAGTAAGTGTGTAATTCAAGGATTTCTCAGGTCGCAAATCTTTTGTTCCGTAGTTCAGATAATACATTTCGTTGAAACTTGGTTTTCTATAATTATATGAGTTCAGAATTTTCATATAGAAATCATTGTAATCAATTTTTATCCCAATTGATGGAGAAAGTGCTGGTCGCCCATCATCAAAAAAATCAGCTCTTGATGAAATGTTTGATGTTAATTTTAATTTGTAAAGATATAAAATGTTCGAATAACTTGCTGTAACAAATGGATTTGTTCGATGAACTTTATTCCCTGCTTTTGGATCGAGCATATCACCTTCGAGTAACGAATAATTAGCTCCTGTTTTTAATAATATCTCATTATTATCAAAAGAGCACACTATTTTTGACTGAACAATAAAATCATTAGTTTCAAATATATTATCTGTGCCACTTCCATTTATTGATGGCAGTTCAGGGTCAATAAAATGCATATATGAATATCTATATGCTACATCGAGCCCTATCAAAAAATACTCAGAATGAACGTAATCATAACTACTTTTTGCAAATACTTTCTGTTCACTCAAATTTGCTTTGGTCGATTCAATTCTTCCTTGCAAAACAGCTCCGGGAACTCCTCTTTTGGAATTTTCATATATAATAGTGTTCCTAAAATTATTATTGTTGTTCAAATACTCATTACTATATGAAAAAGTGAGATTTTTATATGAATTGTTAGTTCTTCTTACTGTCTTCTTTTCGCCAAATTGTAAGAATTCAAAAGGATAATCACCAGAACTATTGGTCCAATCAATATTTATTGAGTTTTTTACAGAACTGGTTTTAAAATTATACGAAGACATTAGCTGGGTTTCAGCAAAAGACGTGTGCTTTACACACAATTCAAATTCGTTATTATCAGCAATTTTAGGTACAAAATTAATTGCTCCGGCAATTGAATTGCTTCCAAAAGAACTGCTCGCTCCGCCTCGTGTTACCTCAACTTTATCTATTATGCTTAGTGGTATTCCTGTCAGATTGAAACTACCATTTTGAATGGAATTCAGTGGAATTCCATCAAATGCTATAACTGTTTGCATAGAGTTAGTTCCGCGCAATGTAACAGTTTTTAATCCTCCAAGCCCTCCATAGTTTTTAATAAAAACTCCTGGTGATTTCGACAATACTTCACTTATCTGAAAAAAATTTGACCGTTCTATATCAGATCTTGTCAGAATATTTATTGCAGAAAATTCAAGTTCCTTTTGCGATAAACTTTTTTTACCTTCAATATTGATTTGGTTAAATCTAAATACTTTACTTGTATCTGTTTCCTCACCAAGTAATTTAAACGAAGCAAAGAACATCAATAAAATTATAATTCGATTCATATTACTGGAAGTTAAAGAATTTTCTGTTACTTCTAAAATCTACAAGTATTTCGAATCTATTGAATGTAATAATGTAATTTCCTTTCTTGTCTATATATCCAGCTTTTTTGTTCTGTCTGTCTATTACAAACGCTAAACCATTTTTAAAACTATCTGCATCATTAAATTGAAAATCTATGACTGTTTTGCCGTTTTTATCAATATATCCCCATAACTTATCTTTTTGAACTGCCGCTAATCCTTCGCTAAAATCCAGAACATTTGAATAAATGTAGCTTTCTATCATTCTTCCGTCTTTATCAATGAATCCCCACGTTAGTTTATAGTCATCATCTAAAATACCTACAAAAGCTCTATCTTCAACAAAATTTCTTGCTTCATCAAATCGGTGTGCAATTACTAAATCACCTTGTTTATTAATAAAACCAAAACCATTTTCACCAAATACCTTGCATAAACCCTCAGAAAAAATGCCAGCTTCGTAATATTTCAATGGAATAATAATTTCGCCACTTTTATTGATGAAACCAACTTTCATATCTGCATTCGAAACAGCAGCCAATCCCTCTGAAAATCTGTAACCAACAAGTGTATCTGGAATTTGAATGGCAAATTCTGCGTTTAAATTTATGTATCCTTTCCTGTTATAATCATCGATATATGCCAGAGAATCTGAAAATTCTAATGCGTCGGGCAAAACATTCTCAAAAATAGTTTTCCCGTTACTATCAATCAAGCCATACAATCGTTGTGTTCCTTTTTCATCCAAATACTTAACAGTCAATGCATAACCTTGGTTGAAGTGAAATGGAAGCGATGTGTTCACTTTAAACAGTTCTTTTCCTTTTGTATCGAAATAAGCGAAATATGCTGTATCTTTAGTTCGTTTCCGGGCAGCAAATTTCCCTTCAGAATAATGCGATATGCCATCTAAAATCATTGGCTTACACATTTCTTTGCCATCTTCGGTTAAAAAATACCAGATGTTTTCAACCCTAAATGCACAAAGTGGCTGACTTGCATTCGCTACTGTGGCACAAAAAATCGTTATTAATGCTGACCAAAATAATTTCACTTCTAACCTCAGAAAATAGTAAATGTTAAAAATGTGCCATAATTTAATTAAGAAAAATAAAGATTTTTATTTAATTTTGATAATAATTTGTATTAATTAATTAGTATTTTCTTAATATGGTTGAAAGATATACACTGCCAGAAATGGCTCAAATATGGTCAGAAAAAAATAAATTCAATATCTGGCTCGAAATTGAAATCCTTGCTTGCGAAGCACAAGTGAAACTTGGTATAGCACCTCCTGAAATTATCAGTGAAATAAGAAGCAAAGCAAAAATAAACATTAATCGAATTAATGAAATTGAACAAACAACTAAACACGATGTTATTGCTTTCCTAACAAGTATTGAAGAACAAGTTGGTGAACCATCTCGTTTCATACATTTGGGTATGACTTCTTCTGATGTTCTCGATACATCTCTTGCTGTTCAAGCTAAACAAGCTGGTGAACTTATTCTTCAGGAACTCCAAAATTTAGAGCAAGTTTTAATTAGACGTGCCAATGAATTCAAATATACTGTTTGTATTGGACGTAGCCACGGCGTTCACGCTGAGCCTATGACCTTCGGCTTGAAATTTGCTCTATGGTTGGATGAATGTCGAAGAAACATAAACAGAATGAAGCAAGCAATTGATGAAATTTCAGTTGGCAAAATTAGTGGTGCAGTCGGAACTTACGAGCATATCCCTCCATTTATTGAAGAGTATGTTTGCGAAAAATTAGGCTTGCGTCCTTCAATAATATCTACTCAAGTTGTTCAACGTGATCGCCATGCTCAGTTTTTGCATTCAATTGCTATGATTGGCTCTATGCTCGAAAAAATTGCTACAGAAATTCGTCATTTACAAAGAACAGAAGTTCTCGAAGCAGAAGAATATTTTTCTAAAGGTCAAAAAGGTAGCTCAGCTATGCCACATAAACGCAATCCGATTAGTAGCGAAAATATATGTGGTCAAGCAAGGCTTCTTCGCACAAATGCTTTGGCTGCAATCGAAAATAATGCCCTTTGGCACGAACGAGATATTTCTCACTCGTCAGTTGAGCGGATAATTTTCCCTGATAGCACAATCTCTTGTCATTACATACTTCGCCGTGCAATTAATCTTCTTGATAATCTAATCGTTTATCCTGAAAATATGATGAGAAATCTTGAAATTACAAACGGATTATATAATTCTCAAAAAGTTCTTCTTGCTCTTGCTCGTAAAGGTCTAAAAAGACAAACTGCCTATGAATTAGTTCAGAAATCTGCAATGCGAACCTGGAACGAAAAAATTCCATTCTTACAGTCTCTCAAAGAAAATAAAGATTTAATGCAATATTTTTCTGATGAAGAATTATTAAACCTATTTGATTTTAAAGAAATTTTCAAAAGTGTCGATTATATATATTCTAAGTTGAATATATAATTTTTTATTTGTTTATGAAAAGAGAAGAAATATATAATCAGTTCATTGAAAAGATGAACAATGCTTTTGTATTATTAGAAATTGTTCCGATTGAACACGATAAGTTTGATTATATTTTTTTTGATGCTAATAAAGCATTTGAGGATTTTTTTGAAGTTTCAAGAAGTGATTTTCTGAACAAAAGTATAAGTAAATTATCTTTTCTTTTTTCCTCTGATATTTTTGCTTTTATAGATAAACTATCAATTATTACAGTGCCAAGTGTTTTTGAACTTTCAAACAAAAATACCAACCATTACTATGAAATTACAGTCTATCCTCTGGATAAAAAGTTTTTGGCACTGCAAATTGTTGATATTACTAAACGAAAATTGTTGGAAAAATCTTGCTTTGATAGTGAAGAAAAATATCGGACTTTAGCAGATAAATCTCCAATTTCTATCATAGTATTAGACAATTCGGGCAAAGTTAGATTCGCTAATGATTACTTTTTTTCAAATTTTTTACGCAATAAGTATAGAAAAGAAATTGTTTTAGACAAAGAACTGTCTTTGCAAGGTTTTTGTTCAGCTGACTACTGCAATGAAATAAAAAAAGTTCTTCAAAATCATATCATTGAATTAAAAGATGTGGAAGTGAAAATCGATGAAATTCAAGAACCGATATTTTGCAATATTCGTGGTGTTCCACTCCTACATAATGATGAAATTAATGGTGGTATTATTATTATTGAAGATATTACTGAAAAGAAACTTGCTGAAAAAAATCTTCAAAATAAGACTTTTGAACAACAATTGTTGCTTGATAATGTCGACTTGCTTATTTGGTATATGAATTCTCCTTCTTCTATAAAACTCTTTAATCATTCTTTTGCAGATTTTTTTGGTGTAGAACAAATTCCTTCTGCTATTGCACTGGATGAGTTCCTTCCTCACTTTGAAGCTGCGGAATTAATAGAAATTTTTAGAAAAGTCTGGAAAAGCAAATATCCTCAATATTTCGACAAATTTATTTTCAATAAATTAGGTAATAAGCGACTTCTTAAAATTAAGGTTACTCCAAAAGTTAATTTCCAAACTAATGAAGTTGAATTTTTAGTTTGCTCTGCTATGGATATTACTGAGCAACGAAGAAACGAAGAAGAGATGAAAAATTTAATCGTTGCTCTTAAACTATCAAATAGACTGACGGACGAGAGAGCAACTGAAATTATGGAGCTTAATAAACAACTCCGAAATTCTAAAGAACAATTAAAAGCAACGCTTGCTGCCAAAGATAAGTTCTTTTCTGTCATTGCCCATGATTTGATTTCTCCTTTCCAGGGATTTATGAGTTTAACAAAATATCTATCTACCAATATTAGTCAGCTTTCTTCGAAAGATATTCAAGATCTTGCTGCAGCTCTTAATAATTCTGCTGTTAATCTCCATAAGCTCCTTGATAATTTGCTCAATTGGTCTCGTATTCAACGTGGTAAAATTAGATATATGCCCGAATTTATAGATTTATTCCAGATTGTTGAACTAAATAAATCGCTTTTTACTGCTACTGCTGACGCAAAAAAAATATCTTTACACAATGAAGTGAATAATTCCATTAAGGTTTTCTCTGATTTAAATATTTTAAATACAATTCTTAGAAACTTAATTTCTAATGCAATTAAGTTTACTCACTATGGCGGTAACATTTGGATAGGTTGTCAAACAATTGATGAAAATTTCGTTGAACTTTACGTAAAAGATGATGGTGTCGGAATGGATGAAGCTGCCTTAGATAATTTATTTAAAATAGATAGCTATAATTCTACTCTTGGAACTGCTAATGAAGTAGGCACAGGTCTTGGATTGGTACTTTGCAAAGAAATTGCTGAAATAAATCAAAGTTCTATCAGAGTGGAAAGCACGTTAGAAGTAGGTTCCACTTTTTATGTTAAACTTCCTATAAAAGAAATGCAAAAATAATATCCATTTTGGTGGTTATTTTTGTTCATTCATAAACATCCTGCTTAATATTCAACTTGTATTTTTCTTGTCTCCGAAGTTGCTAACTGCTTAAATTCCAATTGATTAATGAAGTTGTGCTTTTCGCAAATCAACTAAATATTCTAATGGCATAATCATTGTTGAATAAGTTTTAGTTTTTCAAGGATGAAACGAAATGTTAAAGGAGTTTTTTACAGCAGCTCTTGGTATGCTCAATCAGCAGACCAGACTTGAAGTAACAGCAAACAACATGGCAAATGCCAATACTACTGGTTTCAAAAGGCAAGGTGTTTTCGAAAGAAATCTTATCGATGCACGTGCAAACTTTTACAACGTTAAAGGTGATGTCGAGCAAAATGATCCGCCAATTGGTTCTTATACTGTATTTGAAGCAGGAAGCTTCCAGCAAACAGACAATCCATTGGATTTAGCTATACAAGGGGATGGTTTCTTTGTTCTGAAAGATATCGAAGGGAAGGATTATCTAACCAGAGCAGGGAATTTTACAATCAACACGGATGGGGAAATAATTGCCAAGGATGGCAAAAAGTTACAAGGATATGGCGGTGATTTGGTGATACCAAAAGAATTCCTGATTTCAAAGGAAGGTTTCACAGATTTCAAATCAGTTGATATTAAAATCACTGAAAATGGACACGTGTTTGCCAATAATCGTGAAATTGGCACCATAATCATCGCCAAACCCCAGGACAACAACACAATCCAACGCATTTCTAATCAGCATTTCATCGCTAAATGGATGGCAGATGTAGAACCTGTCAATCCTGATGATGTTGTTATTAAACAAGGATGGATTGAAGGCTCAAACGTTAATGTTGTTAAAGAAATGGTCGAACTTATTGAACTTCAACGTATGTTCGAAGCTGGTAGTAAAGTAATTGCTACCAATGATAGTACACTCGATAAAAGTATTGCAATAGGAAGATATCAATAATTAAAATAAACAAGGATGTTTTATTATGGACAAAACATTAAGAACAGCGTCAACCGGGCTTTCATCCCAGCAGCGTTATGTGGAAATTATCGCTAATAATATTGCAAATGTAAATACTACTGGGTTCAAAAAAGTTCGCCCTGAGTTTCAGGATTTGCTTTATGAAACACTTCGTCCGGCTGGCAATGTAGCCCGTTCAGGGGTTGAGCCTCTTAATGAAGTTCAAATTGGTTCAGGAACTGAACTTGTTGCAACAACAAAAATATTCAAGCAAGGCGATATTACTTCTACAAACAATCCACTGGATATGGCGATTAATGGCGAAGGCTTCTTTGTTATTCGCAAGCCCGATGGAAATATCGTCTATACTCGTGATGGTTCTTTCCAACTTGATAGAAATGGACAAATAGTTACTTCCCAAGGATATTCTCTCGACCCGGGATTCACTATTCCTTCGGATGCAATTGAAATTCAAATTACAAGAGATGGTGTGGTTAGCATTCTTACCGAAAATTCCACTGATGCTACCGTTTTGGGACAAATTGAGCTTGCTCGTTTTATCAATCCTGCTGGTCTTAAATCAGTCGGAGATAATTTTTACCAGGAAACCCCTGCCTCTGGACAACCATTTTTCGAAGTTCCCGGAACTAACAATACAGGTGAAATTATTCAGCACCACCTTGAATCTGCTAACGTTGATATTGTTGAAGAAATGGTTAATATGATTACTGCTCAGCGAGCTTATGAATTAAATTCAAAATCTGTAAAAACTGCTGACGATATTCTTTCAACTGCTGTTAATCTTAAACGGTAGCTAATATGATTCGATACTTTAAAATACTGATATTATGTTTGTTTTTATTAGTTATTACCTCAAATTTATTTTCACAATCGTCTTTTTCAAAAGAGAGAATTGAAACTGCCGTTATTAATTTTCTGAAATCTCAAACAAATGAGGACATAGAGATTGAAATTATTCAAAATGTTCGTCCAATTTCTTTCGTGGAAAGTTCAGTTTCTGCATCTTTAAGACATAATTTCCGGGATTTCAAAGGATTAGGTTTTGTTTGGGTGGATTTCAATAAAGATGGCAAAACTATTTCTACAGAGCAGATTCGGGTTAAAATAAAAAAATTCCGTCAAATACCAGTAACCACTCGCTTTATTCGAAGCGGAGAAACATTATCAAATGCAGATTTTACTATCAGACGATTTGATGTAACTAATTTTAATGAAAATGAATTAGTGGTTAATAATTCAATCGTCGGCAAAATTACCAGAAATGGGATACCTAAAGATAATCCATTTAAAATTAGTGACTTATCAAATGATGTTATCATAAAAAAAGGACAAATTGTTACAATTATTGCTCAATCTGGAGCAATTTCAATAAAAACTTTGGGAACAGCTCTGCAAGATGGAGGTGCAGGAGACGTAATTCGTGTCAAGAGAAATGGACAAGGCAACGTTGTTCTTACTGGTTCGGTTAATGAACTTGGATTTGTTCTTCTTTCTAATAATTCAAATTCTACGAGATGAAAATGAAGAAATCATTTTTTATATTTTTGTCTTTGCTTTATTCTCAGCTTGCATTAGCTCAATTTAAGCCGCAAGAACAAAGTTTGCGTTCATTATTTTCTGATGTTAAAGCCTTCCAGGTAGATGATGCAATTATGGTATATATTGTTGAAGACACTCAGGCAGACAATAATGCCTCAACAGAAGAAAGAAAATCATCTGAATTAAGTGGCGGAGTCGGCTTATCAACCGGAACTTCTAATACAAATATAAGTGGCAATATTGGGACAGGCAATAATTTTCGAGGTTCTGGACGAACTACTCGCAACGAAAAAATTCGTTCACGACTTAGTGCGCGTGTGGTAGAAGTGCAGCCAAATGGTAACTTACTTATCGAAGGGAAACGCACTACCAAAGTCAATGGCGAAACTCAAACTATTACCATACGTGGAATTGTTCGTCCAGTTGACGTCAATTCAGATAATAGTGTATATTCATACAATATTATGGATTTAACTTTACTTATCGAAGGTGATGGCACTGTTTCGAAAACACAAGAACCCGGATTAATAACAAGATTTTTAAGAATTTTGTTTTGATGAATATGAAAACTAAAATTATTATACTATCAATTCCCATTTTGCTATTTCTCCTTTTTTTCGATGCAAATGCAGCTCGTATTAAGGATATTGCAACAATTCAGGGTGCCGGGAGCTTTCAGGCAATTGGATATGGTCTTGTTACCGGACTAAACCAAACTGGCGATAATCCTCAGGCTTCTTTTACTGTTCAATCTGTTGTAAATATGTTGAAACGCTTTGGGCTAACACCTCCTTCTATAAATCCCCGAACTCGCAATGTTGCAGCAGTGATGGTAACTGCAAATATTCCTGCATTTGCTGCGGCAGGTACAAAAGTCGATGTCCAGGTTTCCTCGATTGGTGATGCATCATCTCTTCAAGGTGGAGTGCTTTTGATGACTCCATTGTCCCTGTCAAATGGTGCAATTGTTGGTATGGCGCAAGGACCATTATCAGTCGGTGGATATGATTATCAAGCCTTTGGTTCCAGACTTGGGAAAAATGTAACCACAAGTGGCAGAGTACCTAATGGTTTAATTTTAGAAAGAAATATTAATTCAAACTTTATCAATAATAATGCAGTAATTGTTACCCTACGCGAACCAGATTTTACAACAGCTCAGCGAATAGTAGATGCTATTAATGTTTCACCGGGACTTAATGGAACTGCAACACCAATCGATGCTGGTAGTGTTCAGGTTCAGTTGCCCGGTGGGCTATCACAGTCTCAAATTTTTGGTTTGATAGCTCAGATTGAAGGGCTAAATGTGAATGCAGATCCCGTTGCAAGAGTAGTAATAAACGAAAGAACCGGTACAATTGTCGTGGGAGGTAATGTGCAATTACTTCCGGCTGTCATTGCGCATAGCGGATTGGAAATCCAAATTCAAAAACAGGTGCTTGTTCCGCAACCAGCTCCATTTACAATTAGGCCACCACAAATTGCTGAAAGTGCAGAGATTACAACACAAGAGGAAGTTCGGGCAGCCTCTGCTCTTGTTGTACGTGGAGCGACGGTTCAGGATATTGCCGATGCACTAAATTTACTTCAAGTAAAACCACGCGATCTGATAGCAATTTTTCAGGCTCTCAAGGAATCTGGTTCTTTGCAAGGTGAGTTGATAATTCAATAGGTGTCGTATGGATATGCCACTTTATGATAATAGTCTTAATAATTCATCAATCTTGCAAAGCAAAATTGATGAATATAAACATATTCAGACAACAAATGTAAATAAAAAAGCATTGTCAGATGAAGAGAAAGCCGGATTTGCTAATGCATCACGTGGTTTTGAAGCAATTTTTATCAATCTGATGCTTAAACAGATGAAACAAGCTATGCTTTCAAAAGATGATAACAACGGCGAAGAAATTGGATTTGGTGCAGATACTCTTGAAAGTTATGCAGATATGCTTTTTGCCGAAGAAGTCTCTAAAATAGGCAAAGGCATTGGTATTGCTGAATCAATGTATTTAAATTTTACTGGCGAAAGACTACCTGCTGTAAGTTCTAAAGAAATACCCGTTAATGTTCCTGTTTCTGTAAAGGAAAATAATGAACTGCTTCCTAAAAACAATATTCCAGTTAATTTAAATCAAAATGTAAATGGTAATTTTATTGATCGTGTGAAAAATCGCCTGAATTCGTACTCTGAAATAATCACAGAAGCATCCAGGAGATTTAATTTACCTGAAAATATAATTAAAGCTATAATTACTGCTGAGTCAGCCGGAATTCCTAATTCAACATCACCAGCGGGAGCAAAAGGATTAATGCAACTTATGGATGGCACAGCTCTCGAACTTGGAGTGAAAAACCCTTACGAGCCATATCAAAACATTATGGGAGGGGCGAAATATTTACGTCAAATGCTTGATTATTTTGGTGGTGATTTGTCTCTTGCTCTCGCAGCTTACAACGCTGGACCAGGGAATGTTCGTAAATACGGTGATATTCCTCCATTTCGCGAAACTCAGCAGTATGTAAAGAAAGTTTTGCGATATGCCGATATTTTCAATGAAAATGAAACCTAAATCAGGATGAAAAGTTTATAATAAATACCAATGGAGTGGTCAAAATGTTAGCCAAACTGTTCAATTTTCTCCAATTCGAACAGCAACTTCTTCAGGAGATGATTCGTCTTGCAGAACGTCAAAAAGTTGCTTTAGTTAAATTTAACATCAAAGAACTCGAAGAGATTACTTCATTTCAGGAAGAACTTGCTAAAAGCTTGCGACAAGCCGAAGAACAACGAATTGCTTACTTAATGTCCTGGTTGAATATTTCACGAACTGAAGCAATGAAATTGAGACTTTCAACCATTGAGAAGCAATTCCCGAATGAAGATACTAAAGATTTGCGAAAATTAAAGAGAAATTTAGCCAAACTGGTTAATATTCTACAGGACTTGAACCTCACTAACAGAGTGCTTGCCAATCGTGCTAAGTCGAGTGTTTCCAATATATTAGCTGTGCTTTCTAATGGCAACAATTTCGTTTGCAATGTGCAAATTTAAAGTTGGAATATTTATTGTTTTTACAAGGATGTTATTTAATTGTAAGGAGGCAAAAATGAGCACACCACAAAATTACGAAGAAACTCTGCTTTGGAAAAAAGCAGTTGAACTTGTTAAAAAAATACAAGAGTTCAGAAGAAATCTTCCTAATTCAGAAATGGATATCTATTCAATCAATAGCAAGCTTGAAAATAGTATAAGCGAACTTTCTCAATATCTTGAAGAAAGCTATCGCTCAAAATCTAAACTTGCAAAAGATAAAAATTCGTTTCTTGCTGAACTTGCTCTGAATGAATGTATTGATAATCTGAAAAGAGCAAACCGATTAAAATATGGCGAAGCAAGTTCAATTATTGAAGATGCTGAAAAGTTTAAAAAGATTTTAAATGGTAGGGAATTTATTTTTTCTTAGTAGGTTGAATAATGTCATCATTTTCTGCTCTGGAAATAGGGAAGAGAGCATTACTTGCTCAAAGATTTGGGATAGAAGTAACCAGCAATAATATTGCAAACGTTGATACTGCTGGTTACTCTCGCCGTTCTGCAGTCTTGAGTGAATCTTCTCCGCTTTTCCGTAATGGGCAGTTTATCGGAACTGGTGCTATTGCTCAAAAATTGCGCACTTTCCGCGAAGAATTCTTCGATAGAGAGCTACGTTCAACTGTTGCACGTAATAATACATTTGAAAATGATGAAAAAATTTTCCAACGAATTGAATCAATTCTTGCTGAACCAAGCGAATTAAATATACAGAATGATATTAATAGTTTTCTTTCGGCTTTTGAGGAATTGGCTATCAAACCAGAAGATATTGGTTTACGTGAGAATATTTTAGGCAAAGCACAAACTCTTGTTGAAAAACTAAATCGCACTTCAGTTCAACTTTCTGAAGCACGTAATGAACTTGCTACCCAAATTTCTCTGAATGTGAACCAAATTAACTCTTTACTTGCCGATGTTGCAAACCTAAATAAAAATATTGCTAATTCTAAAACTCTATCGCAAACTGAAGCTCAAACATATGTGGACCAACGTCAGCTTAAATTAGAAGAATTGTCAAAATTAGCTGGAGTAACTGTTTCATTCGAACAAGATGGTTCTGCAAACGTATTTCTAAATGGAATGAATTTAATCACGGGTTCAAACTATAATGAAATCAGACGGGTAGATATTAATAATTCTGCTTCCGGCGAAATTACAATTGCAATTGAAATTTACGATAAATCAAAGGATTTAGCTACTCGTGTTGTTCCTCAATTAGGTGAACTTTCTTCAAATTTGAAGCATTTTAATGAAACATTAGATCCACTCGAAAGTAAAGGTTTTTCGATTGTAAAGCAACTTGATGATTTTGCCGATGCTCTTGCACAGAGAATCAATCAATTAACGATTTCTGGTTACGGTCTGAATGACACGACTTCACCACCACCAGGAAGATTATTTTTTGAACCATCAACTGGTAGAATTACTGCTGCTACAATTAAAATTTCTGACGACATAAAAAATTCTCCTGAAAATCTTCCTTTTTCGAAAAATCCTGGAGAACCAGGTAATGCTGAAATTGCTCTTGCCATCGGGCGCATTGCCCAAGATTCAAAATTTCTCAATAACCAAAGACCTTACGAATTCTATTCTGCATTTATTGGAAAAATAGGTTCTCTAAGTCGCGAAGCAACTACAGGAAAAGACACAACAAGGCTTGTTGCTGAACAACTCTCAAATCAGAGAGAATCTGTTATCGGTGTAAATGTTGATGAAGAAGCCGTAAATCTAATTCGATTTCAGAAGGCATTTGAAGCAGCTTCGAGAATTGTAACAGTTACAAACGATTTGCTCTCCACTGTAATTAATCTTGGCAGATAGTAGAAGGGGTGCTCTATGCGTATCTCTAATGGATTGACTGTTAATACTTACTTGCGAAATTTGGATAATATCCAAAATCAAAAGTATAAAAACGAAATTCGCCTTTCTACTGGGAAGAATATCGTCAATCTTGCTGATGCTCCTGAAAAACTCGTAAGAGTAAAAAATATGGATTTTCTTATTTCTGACAATGAAAAATATAAGTATATAATAGACCAGTCTATTAGAGAGATGCAAGCTGCGGAAGATAAATTGCAATCTATTTCTGATAAAATTGGCGAAATTCGTCAATTAGCTGTTGATTCTACTCACGCTGGGGCTGCCGGCAACACTTACTCTCTTGGTGTATATGTTCGAGGATTGCTCGAAGATATTATAAAAGAAGCTAATACTGATTTTAATGGGAAACTATTATTTTCTGGAACAAAATCTACAGTCGATTCAATAACTCCTGAATCACCACAAACAACAAATTTACCATTTGAAATTGTTCAGGAACAAGCAACACCTGATAATCCTTCAGGTCTTAAAATTTATTTCAAGGGTAATTTTGAAGACAGAATTATTAATAAAGATTCCAAGACAACAGAGAAAATAAACGTTACAGCAAATGAAATGTTTGGTGCCGGTGGAACTGAGTTTTTCGAAAATATTATTAAGCTATATAATGTTCTTTCATTTAAATCAGATGGTACTCCACGTCAGGAAACTGACCCGTTATCAAAATTTGATGTCGATGAAATCAATAATTTACAAGCTAAATTAGCCGTTACCAATGAACAACTTAACAAATTGACTGCTCAGCTCTCTACAAGACGCAGCAGGATGGAAAATATCTCATCTCAAATGAGTGAGGAAGTTATTAGATACAAAGAACTAAAAACTATAAATGAAGATACTGATTATGCCAAGGTTACAATGGATTTACGCTTAGAGGAAATTGCTCTTCAATACTCTTTGCAAGTAGGTTCTAATCTTCTTCAAAAAAGTTTAATGGATTTTTTAAGGTAATATTCAATATTTTTATTGTTTTGTAGTCTAAAACTTATCGAAAATTGAATAATAATAATATTAAATGAAATCTAATACATTGCTGGGAATAATTGCTGGGTTGATAGCAATTTTTGGTGCTTACTTTTGGGAAGGAGGAGGAAGTGCCACACTTTTTATGTTGCCAGCAATGCTGATTGTTTTTGGAGGCACTCTTGCTGCAGGATTTGCAGGAAGTTCGTGGGATGTATTTAAGAATATTCCAAAAGTTTTACGTGCTGCATTTTTCCCTCGACAGTATGATGTAAAAAAAATTATCAATCAAATTGTTTCTTTTTCGGCAATTTCTCGCCGTGAAGGAATTTTATCGTTAGAGGACCGACTAAATAAAGTCGAGCATCCTTATATGAAGAAATTTTTTCAGGCTTGCATCGATGGTGCCGACCAGGACACATTAATGCAAATTTATGAAGCAGAAGTAAACTCTATCTCCGAGCGGCATAATACTTATATAACGCTTTTCAACAAACTTGGTGGTTATTCTCCAACAATGGGTATTATTGGAACAGTTATGGGGCTTATCCATACTCTGGCTTCTGCGGGATCCGACCCAAATATATTAATTCAACATATTGCGACCGCTTTTATTGCTACTATGTGGGGAATTTTGATGGCAAATATTGTTTGGTTGCCTATTGCAGATAAGCTACTTAATTTGCATAATAAAGAAATGTTCCTGCTGTCCGTTATTATTGATGGTGTGCGGTCAGTCCAAACTGGTGAAACTCCTACTGTTATTCAAAACAAACTTGCGAGTGCATTTCCGCTTACCGTTCAGGAAAAAATTACTTCTGTTAAACCCTCAACGAATGCGAATACTACTCCAGTTGTTGATAAAACTGCATCTTCTACTAATATTTCTATATCGAATAACCCAATAAACGAAACGGCAAGCTGATTCGTTTTGTTTATTACTATTTTATTTAATAATTTTGCTAAAAATGATTTGTTGATATGTATAAAGTAATAGCAATATTGCAAATAATTAGCGTCTTTACTTCAAATATCGGAGTAAACGTTTATTTGCATTATTGCCATTCAACAAACTCCGTCGTTGTTGCTTTATCTGCTGATGCAGCTACCTGTAAAGACCACGTTTGTTGTGAGCACAGTCATACTAATTCATCCCACATTCATTCACATATTTGTTGCGATAATTCTAGTGAAAATAATAATAATATTGCTTTCAGAGATTTAGAATGCTGTCAGAATGCTGAAAAATATCTTGTGCTTACTGAAAAATCGTTGCAAAGCTCTAATTCTTCTGCAAATATTTTTAATTTTATCCATAAAATTGATTACGACTTACCATTTTACTTTGATGTAATCTTTACCGACTTAAATTTCTCTGAAGGCTTCGACTTTTATAAATATCTAAAACAAAAAATAATATTTTCCTCGATTTACTTCTCTTCCAATTTAGTTTAGTTCTTCTTATTTATTTCTGGAATTTTCTAATTAAATCTATTCTGATTTTTTGTGTTTATTTATTTTAAGGAGAACTAAAAATGAAATCGATATTAAATATATTAACTTTGTTTCTAATTTTTTATTCTAATTTGTTTGCAGAAACAATTTCTGGAAGAGTTTTTGGTCTTGATGAAAATAATCAGAAAAAACCTCTTCCGAAGGCAACTATTGGTATTGTCGGAAGTAATCAGGGAGCATTTACTGATAACAATGGTTATTTTAAAATGGAATTGCCTCCAAAGGTACATTTTATTGTTGTAAGCTACGTCGGTTACGAGCGCGATACTCTTCACGTTCACGATTATGAAGGTGAAATAGAAATAGTACTTACTCCAAGTTTAAAAACTGAGACTGTAAACGTAGTTGGTGAAAAATCGGCTGTTGAAATTTCACAATCAAATGCTGTCAAAACTGAGACAATTACTACAAAAGGTTTGCATAAGGCAGCTTGCTGTAATTTAGCCGAGAGCTTTGAGGTAAGCCCTTCTGTCGATGTAGAATATAGTGATGCGATCTCCGGTGCTAAAAGAATACAATTGCTTGGTCTCGCTGGCAACTATTCGCAGTTATTAATAGAGAAAATACCTTCACTTAGAGGATTAGGTTCTATCTATGGTTTGTTGTATGTTCCTGGACCTTGGATGGAATCTATTCAGGTTTCTAAAGGTTCAGCCTCTGTTACAACTGGCTTTGAATCTATGACTGGGCAAATCAATATTGAATACAAGAAACCTGAAAATTATGAACCAACTCATATCAATGTTTATGGAGATGTGATGGGGCGAAGCGAGCTAAATTCATATCACACCTTCCGTTTAGATGACAATCTTTCAACAATGTTACTTGCTCATATTAATTTTTACCAGAATACAATTGATGAGAACAATGATTCCTTTATTGATAAACCGAAAGTATCTATGCTGAATTTTCAAAATCGCTGGAAATATGAAAGTGGAGAATTTGAATCTGTTACTGGTGCACGTGCTTTAATTGAGAATCGTGAAGGTGGTCAGAAAGGCTATTTTAATGAAAACAATGCAAATTATTATGGAATTAAGGTAAAAACTCATAGATATGAGGCATTTACAAAAAATGGTTTTATCTTTAATGACGAACCTTTTTCCAGTCTTGGCACTATCGTTTCTTTTACACATCATAAACACGAATCAAACTATGGAAAAAGAATATATAATGGTGAACAAAACTCTTTTTACACAAATATTCTTTATCAATTTGAGCCTCTCGAAGAAAATGGACTTACCTTAGGAACAAGTTATCAATACGATAATTACATAGAATATTTAGATAATTCGTCAATCAGCAAATATGAATCAATACCGGGTGCTCTATTAGAATGGAATTTCGGAATTATACACGATTTGACAATATTACTTGGTTTCCGGGCTGATTTTCCAAACGGTTATAAAACATTTCTTACTCCAAGATTTCACTTACGCTATGCTTTGGACGAATTAACAACGATTAGAGCTTCGTTAGGTAAGGGATACAGACTTGCACATATATACGCTGAAAATGTTGGTTTTCTTGCAAGTTCTCGGAAATTCATTATCGATGAAAAACTAAATCCAGAAGAAGCTTGGAACTACGGAATAAATGTATCCACAGTATTCAATATTTTAGGAACAAACTTTACCATAAATGCAGAATTTTACAGAACTGATTTTATCAATCAAGTGATTACTGATTTAGATCGCTCACCTGATGCAATACATTTTTATAATCTTGATGGTAAATCATATTCGAATAGTTTCCAAATTGACCTGCAATTTGAGCCAATTCAAAAATTAGTTTTGACTACTGCATATAGATTAAACGATGTAAAAACTACTTATAATGGAAAATTAGAAAAGAAGCCACTTCAAAGCCCTCACAAAGGATATTTCAATCTTATGTATGATACCCCCGACAATGGTTGGAATTTTGATTTAACTGTTGAGTATAACGGTGGTGGAAGATTGCCAAACACAGAACAAAACCCCGAAAACCTTCGTCTTGCGAAAAATTTCCCGGATTTTACAATTGTTAATGCTCAAATAACTAAGAGATTTAAGCTTCTTGATGTCTATTTCGGCGGTGAAAATCTTACAAACTTTATTCAGAAAAATCCAATATTAGATGCTCGAAATCCGTTCTCAAATCACTTCGATAGCTCCATGATTTGGGGACCAGTAGTTGGTCGTATGTTCTACGCTGGAATTCGTGTCAATTTTAATTAATCGATAATTATTGTATATTTCAATGGATGTTTGCTGAGCAATTTGGCAAACATCCATTTTATTTTTGAGGTTTTCTGATGGGGCAATCTAATTGGTCGTTCTCAGAACAATCCCTGTTACAAGGAACTACATACAATCGGGTTATCGAATTTAAATAGATATCTTTGATTTGTTTATCAAAGCGTTTTTCCAACTTATATTTTTGTTCAATCGTATAATCATATGGCAAGACAACTTCAATTTCTACAAGTAGTTTTTTACCCGCAGAGCGAACTTGCAATCTCCGAAATTCACAATAGTTTTTGATATTTTCTACCACAACAGATAAAATATTAAATTGTATTTCATCGCTTGCAGGCTTGTCGATAAGAATGTCAATGGCATTCTTAATATTAGAAATTGGTATGATAAATAGATACAACGATAACAATCCAGCCAAAATCTTATCTAAATGGATCAGAAATTTAGCTTTTTCTGCTTGGTAAAACAGTATTGCAATCGATATGAAAACAAAACATACAAAAAACATTATTAAAGTGTTTTTCCAGACAATGAAATTATATACTAATTTTCTATCGTTTGTGCCGCTTAAATTTCTATCAAATATTTTTTTTAGTAAAATAAGAATTAATGAGCAGAAAAATATATAACCAAGAAGCAATAGTTGATTATCTACTCTAATGATAATTGTGGAGATGTTTAATATTATTGTTAAATGAAACGTGATTATAGCAATAATCAACGATAAGAAGAAATGCAAAACAATAAATATGCTTTCAAATTTCGTATATCCATATTGAAATAAATAATCGGGATATTGATTTTTATTAGCTTCTGCAAAATAAATCGTCAAGCAATAGGCAATATTTATTAATAGACTTAATCCAAGAATAATTAAAAATATTTGATGAGAAATAACACCCAAATAAATATTGGTCAGGCATAGCAAAAATAAAATACCTACAGTAAGTATAATTCGGCGTAAAACAATTTTTTTCGATGTTGAAAATTCAAAATTAGTATTAATTTTCATCTAATACCATTAATAGTCCAAAATTACTCAATAATATTGAAACACAGATTTCAAATTAAGTTTTTTTTTGCTTTTTTAATAATATTATTTATTTTATAGCTTCAAAACGGAATACTTCTATGAACAAATCAATCTTTGCAATATTTCTTGTGTTGTTACTTGCTTCTTGTTCAGTTAGTAACGATCCAAATGAACCTATCATTCCGCAAGATAATTATTTGTTCAATGTGAAAACCGGTAAAACCTGGACATACGAAAAAAATGGTGTTGAAGCATCTTTTTTCGTTTCAAATTTTGATAGTTCTGATTGGGTAATAGAGTTTTGGGATACTCTTCCAAAATCTAAACTTCCAACATATACACTTGAATGGAAAGAACTCGATAATGGTTTTCCTCGTTACACTGATTTCGGACTTGCAGTTACTGATAGTTCCTATCTTTTCGGAACAAAGAAGCATCCTTTTGTTTCACCCGTTTATCCTACAGATTTTTTTGTGTTTATGTTTGAAATACCAAAAAAAATTACCGATAATTATTCAAAGCAAATTGAGTTTAATAAAAATATTGGTTCAGAAACATTATTCTGGATAAATACTTTTTCTTTTACAAAGAGTGATAACATCATTTTCAACAACATTTTATTAAAACGATGGAATTTATTGTTCGTTGCTGAACGTAAAAGACCAAGTCCAACTATATACAGCGAAGATTTTATCATCGTTGATAGTCTCGGAATTTATTCTTTTAGAAATTATTTGTTGAAAAAAATCGAAGAATAGAATGAACGAGTTGCAATTGCAGAAACGATTGCAAAGGTTGCTTTCAGAACCCTCGAGGATTTGGGTTACTGAGAGCGGTAAGCAACTTCAGGTGCTTTCCCCGGGGAGAATTAATCCATACGAAGGACCTGATTTTAATAATTTTGGTGCTCTCCTCGACAGTAAAATTGTTACTGGTGAAGTTGAGTTCCACAAAAATTCATCTGATTGGCTTTCTCATAATCATTCAATAAATCAACTTTATCAAAATGTGTTTTTGCATATTGTTTGCAATAACGACACAATATTAAATGAAAATTTCGAGACACTTGTAATTCCTGAAACAGAGATTGAAAATATCATTATCGAAGAAAGCGTTGATAGAGAAGAAATATTAAATCAAATACTTGATTTGCAACATTACGCATTAGTGAGAATATTGAGAAAATCTGCAGAAATTATGCCGCTATTGAGCAACAACGATATAAAAGAGGCTCTCAGAATATCAACATACAATTTTTTGGATAATTATAGGAAAAGAAGACGTAGACCTGTTTATAACAATTCTGTTTTTAATGATATTCTCGACAATCTGGAGAATTCACTTGTTATTCCTTTTTTGAATAAAATAAAGAATAATGAAGTGTTTGATATTTTTTCAAGTTTAGTTGATTTAATGAGATTTAAAATTTCTAATGAAGGTGCTGCTCTTAGAAGAGAACTCGTCTTAAACGTTGTATTGCCGCTTGCAATATGCCTTGCCGCGGACACTGCTCGAATTAGTTTGCTCACTTGGTTTTGGTCAACTCCTACTTTGAACATTTATGGAAATCTAAGTAGATTTTTCCCACACATTGAGCAAAAATATCTCTGGCAGCAGCAAGGAATGCTCGAATATCTTCGTTGCAAAGGAAATGCTGAAGAGTTTCCTCCAAATCCTTTATCACAATATAAGTTCGACGAAGTTCTCGATTTC
Source organism: Eximiradius proteiniborus (assembly GCF_058546985.1). Lineage (NCBI taxonomy): Bacteria > Pseudomonadati > Bacteroidota > Eximiradiia > Eximiradiales > Eximiradiaceae > Eximiradius > Eximiradius proteiniborus. The sequence goes on from NZ_CM178592.1 coordinate 324,611, forward strand.
TATTCTGTTGGTTTAGCTCGAAAAAAATAATTATTTTCTTACATAAATTGGATATATTTCGAAAGAACCGTCATCTAATTCTAAGCGTATGTAGTATAAACCATTTGCAACCGGAGTTCCATCTGCTAATCGTCCGTCCCAAAAATCACAATATGCAGTGTTCGGAAGTCTATGTGCATCTTTTTGTATTTCGCGGACTAATCTGTTACTTTGGTCAAATATCCTAATTTTGACGTAAGTTTCTTTCGAAACTTTATATACCAATTCCATTGTTTCCCCAAGCCGCATTGGATTTGGTGCAACAGAAATAATATATTTAGGTTGAAATTTCGAAATCAAAGTGTCAATTATTATGCAATTTTGAGAAGCACAAAAACGAATATATAGAGTGTCAGGTGTATTCAATGGAACATTCCATTTATATTTTTCCTGATTCGCTGCAATTCTATCCATTTCCGAATACTTTTCTCCATCAGTGGAGATTAGAAAATGCAAACTATCGATTTCAGACGGAATATCGAGGACACTCCATTTGAAATAAATTGTTGGGTCGCTTGTTGCAGAAGTATCCCAGGTTATTGGGAATTTCGCCGGTTTAACAGGCAAATTAAATATGTTTGTTGTATCTACATAGTTTCCTTTATGTATCTTAAGCTTCATTAAATACGATAAGTCTGTTACTTTTTCTGAACAACTGAATGTCTCTAAGCACGGAGTTGATAACCGAGAGGTAAAACTATTGTTTACAACATTAGCATTCCCAATATTATACCAATTCTTTCCATCATTGGAAACATAAAATAAGACGCTATCCACACAATTAGCACTTCCGGAAATATTCATCGACGAGCCGCTGACAAGCACTAATTGATTGAAGTTATCAATGTCTATTATTGGGCGATTAAATGTCAAGATAGTTGTGGTATCAAAATTAACCATTGGATTAGTCTCTGAGGCAACAATTAGAAATCCGCTTCGACCAATCACTTTCTCATTAACTACAAAATTATAATTAACTATCGAAGCCGAATTGTCAATGTTTCTGATTAATGTATCAATTGAAACAATTGAGTTATTCCTGACTTGTGCGAATAGCAACATCGCTTTTGCTGTGCTTGAATAGTTTTCCCAAGAAATCTTAACTGTATCATCAGGACAATAGACTTTTTGCACAGTATTCGAAAATTTGGGAGATAACACCGAAATGGTTTGTGGAATTGGCGTTCCAATCACGTAAGTAGAATCGAAAGTGGTTACAATAATATCGTTACGTCCGTCGCCATCAATATCGGAAACAGCAATATTAGAAATTGTTTGATTTGGAAAATTCTTTGTATATACTGTATCAAAAGGCATCCCGAGACGAAATTCAGGTGATTTATAATCTCTCATTCTTAATACAATAAGTTCCGAACCATTTACAAGGAAAATTTCATCTTTACCATTATTGATATCACCATCAAAATCATTTACAGCTGCAACCCATCCATTTATTCGCTGGCTTGCAATAGTATCAAAAGGAAATAGATATTCTCCCGGAGGCGATGGTTTATCAATCTCCGGACCGCTATTGTATCTTAACACAAATAATTTGCTCCCTGCAAAAGCAAATTCTTTTGAAGACTGAGTAACAACAATTTCATTTCCTCGATTATTCGGGAAATATGGAAGCCATTCGTTACTTGGATTTCCATCAACATTCCCAACAGCAACAGACCAGTAATGATTTTGTTCGCCTGTAAAGCTTGGTGGAAGATAAGGAGGTTCTGTGATTTTGTTTGGCGATGTCAAAGCATTGCCATTCAAATCAAACAAATGTATTCTTGATGTTCCGCTCGATCCTTGAAGTCCATTATATTCTTCCAATACAAGTATAAACATACTATCAGAGGGCATTGCGTTGTCAGTGATATTGACAAACATCGGTCTAATTCTTGGGCGATTTCCTTTTGTAATTGTGCTTAAATCTATCATTGGGAAGTTTTCAACTAAAAACGAACCCGATAAATCAATGCTTATTAAATATGGTTTGTTGGCATAAGTGCTTCCCGAAAGAACGCTATTATTTGGTATAGGTCTGGTAGTCAGGTTCGGAGTGGGATAATTTGGTAATAACATTAGAGACCTTCCAAGAATTTTGTTTGTTATGGAGGGTTGCCCGATATTAACTTCTGGACCAACAGTTATTCGATTAGTTATATCGTCTCCAATATCTGGCATTGGGAAATTTGAAATAATGTTGGAAGTAGAAAACTGAGTAAACCCTCGCAAAAATGGAGGTTCAAAGAAAAATTGATTGCCAATTTTAGGATTTGCCATATTAAAAGTAGCGTATAAAGTAAATTCATCGCCACTTTTTTTTGAGAAAATCGGTTTAAGTGAAGCGGAAACGTTTGGATAATTCGCACTGTTCTTTAAATTCATAGAAAATCTTCTCAATATCTTTATTCGCTTTTCCTGATGGTCGTATCCAACAATGAAAGCAACCGCAAGACTATCTTTCCGCTCAGCTTCTATGGTTTCAAGTCCAAGTACGACTGTTGGCGATGAAAATGGAAAATCAGTTCCGACGAAGCTTGTATCTAATAAAGAAGAAATATTAATTACTCCATATAATTCTTCTGAAAGTTTCTCATTTACAAGCACTTTACCGCTTCCGTCGATAATTACGATCCTATCACCGACTACTGCTGCCATCTCATTCGGAGAAAATGGCATATTTGCAAATATCTTGTCATTTGCAACTATATTCCCGATTAACGGCTGCACATCTCCTGCAATATATGGAGTTATCCATTTTATTTGTAACGAATCGAAATACTGGCGACCCGAGCGAGTTTCAACATTTCTTGTCCCTTCAATACTACCGTTTATATACCTCCAGTTTGCAGGGCTAGCTGAAAATTGTGCATTAATTGGTGAATAATCTACAATCGAAATAATCAATAGTAATAATATTAATTGGTTTCTTTCTTTGAAGAATAAATGCAAAAATTGTCTCATTTATGCATCCTGATACTTTTAATTTTACAATAATAAATCTATATGCATAAATCAAGCCAATATTTTGAAAATTCACTAATTATTTAAAAATATCAGACATTTTTTGAGTTCTATAGTCGAATATCTTATTTAATTGTCTTTTCACAAGCCAACTACCAAGAGCGTTTCCAATTATTCCAAAAGGTATACGATAATGCACAATATCTGTCATCTCTATCCCACCATCTATCTCTTTGAAAATATGCTGATGGTGCCAAAACTTGTATGGTCCAAATCTCTGTTCGTCAATGAAAAATATAGGTTTGTTTACCTGTGTGATTTCAGTTACCCAGTTCATAGGGATAGACAACAATGGGCTTACTTTATATTGAATAATCAGTCCAGGATATATTTCTTTTGGCAATTCTGTTAATATTACGAAGTTCATCTCTGGTGGAGTAATCAAAGAAAGATTCTCGGGATTTGAGAAAAAATCCCAGCATTCATAGATATTTGCCTTCAACCTTTGCTTCCTGATAAATGAATGTAAATACATATTATTAAATATATTTATTCTTACACAAAATGCTTGTTTTAATTTACATTATACGAAAAAACTATAACAATATTTAGAAAGCCCTAAACTTTAGAAAGTTCTTTTATATAATTATTTGAATACAATTATTCTTTTGAAAGTAGTAATTTTGCATAACTCATTTGAAACAAATAATGTATTTTTTCGTAATTTTCGATATACAATTCTGAATTTTGCATATAAGGGTATATCTTTGGAAAGAAGTGGCAATTCATTGTATTATAAGATTGTTTTTATAATAACTGCAACAGTCTTTGTCGTTATTACCTTTTACAATTTTTTCTATACAATATCACTTCCGACCGACGAAAATATCTTCGCTGAACCTATATCTAAATATTATATAGTCAGAAATATCCCGGGAATTAATAAAAATGAGCAAATCAATGTTGGTGATTTGATAATTAAGTTAGATGATAAATATATTGATTCAATCGGACAAATTAATCAATACATCTTTAATAAAACTTCACAGACTTCTATAATATTAACCGTTTTTTGTTTTAAGGAACATAAAGCAAAAAATGTTGCGGTCAATAAAGATAGTCTAAAACAAACTTTTTTTATTAAAATACCTTCTGCTGCATTTGTAACAAGTGTTTCTCCAGGTGGTGCTTCAGATAGAGCAGGGCTTAAGCCAGGAGATATAATTACAAAAATTAATGGCAAAAGTTTTTCTTCTGTTGCAGAAGCAGATTATCTTTTGAGAAGTTCAAAAGTTCCGGTAATAGAATATGAAATTCTACGTGAAGGACAAACATATAAATTAACTATCGAACTCGCAAAATTCGGTATTTCATTCACGCACATGATTTATTTTTTAACTGGTTTGATTTTTATTGCTTTTGGTTGTTTCATAGGGTATTCCCGAATTGAGTTCTTTACAGGTAGATTATTAAGTTTCGCATTTTTAATGGTGGGGTTTGCAATTACAGGAAAATTAAATCCTGTTTTTTCTCTTGGTTATAAAGTTGATTTAGGCTACATTATTATTATTGCTTTGGCAAATCTTTCAGCAATATTTGGTTTAGTTTTCCTTATTCATAGTCTTTTTTATTTCCCGGTTGAATTAAAAGAGTTAGCAAAGAAAAATAGAAAAATTATTTACTCTCTATACATTTTAGGTTCTTTCTTTTTTCTCTGTATTTTGATACCACTATTTTTTAATGAATTTTATTTTTTATGGGTTATCTCTACTTACGGTATCGGTATTTCTTATATAATTATTTTATTTATTCTCTTATTCAAAATAAAGAACTCCAAGCTCACAAAACAAATGCAATCAATAGGAAGACCTATTTATTATTCCATTCTTATCAATATTTTAGTTGTTCTTATTATTCCTATTTTAGCATACTTCAAGTTATATTATTTATTATCTTATATTAATCTATTGCTATTGCTTTTGCCTTTATCTTATATCTATACAATTGGTAAATATCGTTTATTGAATTTAGATTTAAGGATAAGAAAAAACAATCAATATATTATTTCTGTTTTCATTCTAAGAATTGCTCTTTTTATTGTTTTGTTTGTTTTTATTTGGTTTGTGGCTCATATCGATTTAAATTATCCTAATTTACATTTTACAGGAACTTCAATTGAAGTTTTGGAAAAACCAATGAATGAAGAAAATAGACAATTCTATAATACTGCTTTAAGTATCATTCTGTCATTCATTTTTATTTTTTTACTATTAAAATTTTACAATAAAACTTTAGAATTAATAAATAGAAAATTTTATCGCACCATTTTCGATTATAAAAAAATCACTCTTGACCTTAACAATATCATTGAAAAGAACATAACAATTGATGACTTTATCCAAACAATATCTCAGAAGTTGAAAAATTATTTACTTCTAAATAAAGTATGTATTATTCTTTTAGACGAATTAAAATCAAATTGTAGTTCGGAAATATCTAATGATATTTTGAATTATGTATATGCTAATTCGAATGATATAATACAGTTAGTAGGCAAAACCGATAGTATTTTTAGAATTGAATATTTACCAGAAAATTTGCGACAATTATTTCAGAAAGAAGGCTTTTCTGCAATTATCCCAATTAAGCACAAAGACAAAATTTATGGTTTTGCATTAATTGGGGATAAGCTATCCGAAGCTCCAATAGATAGTGAAGATTTTCACATTATTATGTCTTTATTAAATCAATCAGTTGTTGTGATTGAGAACATAAAACTATATGAGGATCTGTCTTCTCGTGAACGTATGCGGCACGAACTTGAGCTTGCTCGCAAAATTCAATTATCTTCTCTGCCACAGAAATTACCTGAAACAGAAAACATCAAAGTCGCAGCGATTACTATTCCGGCTTATGAAGTAGGAGGAGATTTTTACGATTTTATTAATGTTTCTAACGATGGTTTTACTGCGATTATTGGTGATGTCAGTGGAAAAGGTGCTTCTGCAGCATTATATATGTCTAAAGTTCAGGGAATAATTCGCACTTTATCGGAATTTGAACTTCAACCGAAGGAATTATTGATAAAAGCAAATAAATTACTTTATAACTACATTGAGAAAAATGCATTTATTTCTGTGCTGATTGCCAAGCTACATAATTCTCAGAAAAAAATATCGGTTGCTCGTGCCGGACATCTTCCGCTTATTCTGTTTTCTAGTAAAGAAAAAAGAGTGGTAGAAATTAAACCTAAGGGAATAATATTAGGTGCAAGTTCAAATGAATTTTTCTCGGCAAATATTTTTGAAGAGTCATTTGATTTTAGTTCTGGAGATATTCTGCTTTTAGCAACTGATGGAGCAATTGAAGCACGCAACAACGACGATGAATTTGGAATCGAAAGACTAAAAGCATTAGTTTCACATTTTAAATATTTAAACCCGGACGATCTTTTAAAGCATATTTTAAGTGAAATTTATAGATTTTCAGGTAAGGATTATTTTGAAGATGATTTGTCATTAATTATCATAAAAATAGTGTGAAAACTAATTCAATTTCTTTAATTTACGTAATATGAAGGTGTCATTTAAAATATTATTTTTTTTCTTTATTTCTATCTTTTCATTATTTAGCCAAACGCGTGAAAAAATTCATATTGAACAAAAAGGTAGCGTTGTATTAATTTTTGTGAACGACTTATATACTAATTGTGCTTCCAAATATTCATCAGATATTGATATTGATGAAAATACAATCTATGTTACTTTTTTTGATGTTTCTACTCAAAAAGCAAGATGCAATTGTTATATTGATTTAACTATACAAGCCAATCAAATCCCTTCGGGCGAATATAAACTAATAGTTCAGAAACGTGAATTTAAAAAGTTCGGATATTCAAAAGATACAACAACTACTCTTTTCGCTCAAAATATAAAGGTTAAATCTAACAATACAAGAATTATGGCTTCCAATTCAATTGAACAATCTGATTGTAAAAAAACTCAAGAGCGATCAAAAAATGAGACTGGGGTGAGCAAAGAAGTAATTGTAAATACAAACTCAGCAAATTTTACTATTGCATTACTTTTTGTATTGCCCGAAGATTCTGATGTGAACATTCAGCTTTTCAATATGCTTGGCAAGCAAGTATTCTCAACTTACAGGAGTGGATTACAAAAAGGAACAAATAGCATCACGCTTTCAGTAAAAGATCTAAATACAGGTATATATATCGGTAAAATTACGACCAATAGTGGAATTACCTATAATTTCAGATTAAATTGGTCTAAGTGAGAAGTTTCCTAACGTATTTAGCAATTGCAAGTGAGGATGTAAGCCCAGGAGATTCAATTCCTACAAGATTAATAAAACCGTCCAAATTTCTTGCTGTTTCATTTGTTATGTAGAAATCCCTAAAGTTTTCGTCAGGTTTTTGTAGTTTAGGGCGTATTCCAGCATAATCAGGCGATAGCATTTCGAGTGTTAATCCTTTGATGTAACTTTGTCCGGCAGTAAAGAACTTTTCAGCAAGATGATTTGGCACATCGTAATTAATTTGCCTTGAATTCAGAAATGATGTATCAGGACCTAATTTTAATCCTCCATTCAAATCTAATGTGAGATGAATTCCTAATCCTAAATTATTATCTGTTACAGGATATACCAAATGCTTCGTATCAAAAATACTTGAATTTATTTTGAAATAGTGACCTTTGCAATAATTTATCTTTAAATTTTCGTCATTTATCCCAACCATACTTGCTATCTCATCTGAATGAAGTCCAGCAGAATTTATTATAATCGGCGATTTTAATGAGAAGATTTCCCTTTCATCAATTTTAATAAAGATTTCAAATTCGCTGTTTGTTTTTTTTATATCAATTACTTCTGAATTATATGAAAATGTTGTCCCATTTTCAATAGCCAAAGCTTCCAAACACCTCATAAAACTGTGCGTATCAATAATTCCTGTGTTCCTCGAAATAAAAGCACTGTGAGCCTTAATGCAAGGTGAATACTTTTGCAAATATGTATTGCTTACATACTCAATCCCACAAACACCATTCCTTCTTGCATTTTCATATATGGAAATCAGTTTTTCTTCTTGTTCTTTTGTTATGGCAATTACTAATTTCCCAATTTTGTTGAATGGAACTTTATATTTTTCAGCGAATTCATATATTAATCTATTACCTTCGATGCATAGTTCGGTTTTCAGAGAATTTTGGGGATAATAAAGTCCCGCATGAATAACTTCACTATTTCTTGAGCTTGTTTCACAGCCAAAAGACGGGTGCTTTTCAAGCACAATACAATTAAAAATGCTGGAGAGTTCCTTAGCAATTGCTAAACCAACTACTCCAGCACCAATAATAACAATATCTGCAAACATTTATTAATTCTGGTTTTTCTGTGCCATTTTCAGTGAAGCGTTTAGAGGAAATATTAATTCAGATATTTCTTTTCCAATTGCACTGATTGGCAAAACCTTGCAGTTAATTCCAGATTGAACAACAGCTGTTGGCATCGAAGGAGCAGTTGCTGTTGCTGGGTCCTGAACTATCACGTTACCTTTAACAGAAGCAATATGAGCAGCCCCTTGAGCTCCGTCTTTGCCTAATCCTGTTAATATTACTGCAATACTGTATTTCCCAAAAGCTTCTGCTACACTTCTGAATAGTGGATCGGCCGCCGGGCGAACAAAATTTTCCTTTGGACCATCATCAACTGTAATTTTGTACGTTTTGGGATCAATTCGCATATGCTTATCACCGGGCGCAATATAGATATTATCAGGTTCCGGGACAACTCCATCGTAAGCTATTGTTACGTTGAAAGCTGTTTCGCGTTGTAAGCGTTGCGAGAAAGTTTCAAGCATCCATGATGGACCGTGCTGAACAATGAAAAAAGGAGCATTTACTTTTTCCGGCATTTTTTTGAAAAGCTCTATTAATGCAGGAGGTCCACCAGTGCTTGTTGCGATTGCTACTGCAACAAATGGAGGATTTACATCAATTTCTCTTGTTACTGGTATGATTTCAATATCTTCACCGGATTGTTGATGGCGGGCAAGCCCATCCTTCAATCTCATTAGCAGTTCTTCAACTTCTATGGGTTTTGCTATGTAATCATCAGCACCTGATTCAAGAGCATAGGCTCGGGCACCTTCGCTTACAAGCGCAGTTATCATCATAATAAATGGAAGTGGTTTGACGCTTGTTCGCATTCTGCGAATTAGTTCAATACCATCTACTTGTGGCATCATCCAATCAGTTAGTACTGCATCAAACTTTTCTCTTTCCAAATGCTTAATGGCTTCCAGTCCGTTATTTGCTACTACAACGGAATATCCTGCCTTCGAAAGTATCCTTTTTAGTAAAATTGAATTTGTGAGTTCGTCCTCTACTACTAAAATTTGTTTAAGTTCTGGCATAATTTATCTAATATTAGTTGAAATCAATATTTTCAAAAACGCAAGAGTATTCAATTTTATTTTAAATGTATTTTATTTAGTGATAACATTTTTTTTTCTATTTTTGCAAATATAATAATGTTTATTAATAATTAAAATTATTATGAAAAAAAATCTCTACATCTGCCTGTTGATTTTGTTTGTTACATCTTTGAATTTAAGTTCACAAACGAAATTTCTTGTAAGCGAATATAAAAATATTTCTGGAAATACTCAAGGCGAATGGATTGAATTATTAGTTATCGAAGACAATGTTAGTATTGTCAATTACTACTTGAGAGATAATTCTGGTGATGGATTGTGGATGGGAGGAGTTCGATTTAAAGATGTCCCACTATGGAGAAATTTGAGAAAAGGAACTTGTATTTTAATCTACACAAGAAACACAAGTGGTATCACAAATGACATCGATGCTGAGGATGGGTTTATTCGTCTTTCTGCTGAGAACGAGAATTATTTTGAAAAAGTATTGGAGAATGCAGTTGATTGGTCTTCTTCTGCTCTCAACTTCAATCAAACTACCGAGTGTATTCAGTTACTGGACAATAATAATAATCACCATCACGCACTTGCTCAGTCTGCAACAAATATGGTTTTAACTACAATTGCTGTGCTCCCATATCCAAAAGTAGTTCACCAAAACGATAATGCTGCTGCCGCTGTCCGTTTTTGGGGGTATGGTGGAGGACCATATCACCAGGTTTCCGGAAACGATTCCACAACTAATGTTTCCTATGGCGAAACACCGGGCTACGCTAATTTACCACCCAATCCATCTATTACTCCCAAGAATCATTACTTTTGGCGTTCGCTCAGGCAACCTGAATGGAGTAATCCCCAACTTACTATCTCACTTGTAAGTGAAGGGGTTAAATTGAGATGGAATAGTGCAAATGATGTTTTTCCTCAGGATAAATATCAGGGGTATCTTATTCTAAGACACTTGAAAAAAGATGATGCAAATGCTATTCTTCCGCAAGACGCTTATGTCTATAACGAAGGACAATATTTAGGACATTCTGTTGTGGTTGCAAACATTAAAGGCAGTGATATAACTGAATTTATCGATAAGAATTATGAATGTGATGTCGAATATGTTTATAGAGTTTTTGCTTATCGTTACTCCAATACCGGTGATGAAACAGATAATAAACCAGAAACTGGACGAGGACGTTCATATAACGAATCAAATTATGCACGTGCCGAGATAAAAACACCAGAAGCTGGCAAAGCGTCGATCTCGCTTTTAGTTCCGGGTAAAACTACATTTTGTGTGGGCGATACCATTACTTTATTTGCGAATGTTTCCACTGGTAATTTCACTTATCAATGGCTAAACAATAATGTAGTTTTCTCTAACCAGAAAAAAGACACAGTTTCTTTTGTTGTTCAAAGTGGGATTTCCAGAATTACTCTTAAAATTATTAATGAAATAAATTGTTCCACTACTTCAAACGAAATTGTAATTGAAGGTGTTGAAATTCCGAAACCATATTTAGCACAAATCAAAGGGAAAAAAGAAGAACGAATTACAAAAGATGATACAATTTATTATTGTTTTGGTGATACTCTGAAATTAGTTGGAAATGCAGGAATTACTTCATCAGAAACTCAGATTGTTTGGTATAAGGATGGTTTACCTTGGATTTCAGCTCTTAAAAACGTTTCAATTACTTCAAGCGGAAAATATTATTTCAACGCAATAAATAAGAACGAATGCAGTAGATTATCTCCAACTGTTACAGTTATTTTCAGAGAATATAATTTTGATGTAACTCCCAAAAGTTTAAGTTTTGTTGTATCAAAGGATGAGGATTTTATTGATCAAGTCATTACCCTAAACAATTTAGGGAATTCCACTCTGGAAATTACTCAAGAAATGCTCATTATTCCAGTGCCTTATACAATTGTTGAACCTAATACTTTCCCGATTTTAGTTGCTCCAAACACATCTGTTCAGATTAAAATTCGCTTTGCACCGCCTGATTTCAAGCTTTATAAAGGTAGATTGATTTTTGCAACTCCTTGCAACACAAGATTTGTATCTATCCAAGGATATAAAGATGCCGGTAAATCTTTTCTATCCGCTGGTGATGAGAATATCTATTTAGGAAAGTTTCTTGTTTGTGATTTACCACTTGAAATAGACACAACATTGAGCATTACTGCAATTGGAAATGAAAATCTCATTCTGGGCAATATTTCTTTTTCAAATTCAACTGATTTTGATATAACTGTAACCCCTCAGACATTAGTAAAACCATTTGAAAGTTTTCCTATCAATGTTAAATTGATTTCTAATCAAATCGGCAATTATAAAACAACGCTTTTTATCCCGTATAAACCTGAAACAACCGGGACTAATTATGACACTCTTAAAATCAATATTGTCGCTGAAATATATGAACCAATACTTAATTTTAACTCGAATGTGAATTTGAAAATTGAGAATTGCAGTCGCGACACAGTTTTCACTCTTCATTTAATGAATACCTCGCCAGATAGAATTATTTTAAAGCAATTTTCCTCGAGCAATATTCAAATATTGGATTTGCCACTTGAAATTGAGCCTTATGGAAGTGCTGATGTTTCGATATACTTCAAACTTCATAAAAATGTGGAAAATATAAATACAAATTTAAACTATGAGCCCTGTTCAATGGCACTTCCAATTGATATTTTTGCAGAATATGGCGGTATTATTCCTTCGCTTTCTGCAAATTCAGTTGATTTTGGAACAGTGTATTATTGTCAAACTCCGATTGAAAAAGAGATTAACCTCCAAATATTGAATTATAAATCACCTGTTGAAATAAAACAAATTGAATATCAAAACAATTTCTTTTCTCTCGATATTCAGGATAATCAATTTCTTCAAGATGCAAACTCGATAAAGGTTCGTTTGTCAACCAATCAAATTGGACATCATTCATCAGTGATTTCTCTGATTATTGGTGATTGTAATGATACAGTAAAGATTCCTGTAAATGCAAATATTATAGACCTTTCCTATACATTATCGACAAAAACACTTGATTTCGGAACAGTTGAGCCGGGAAATGAAGAAGTTCGTTCATTTGTTTTTCAAAACAATTCAAATGATGAAATTATTATCTCAGGGCTTGATTTCCTTGATAGTAGATTTGTTGTTATCAACCCGACTTCATTCCCAATTTCTTTAAGTAGTGGTGCATCTGTTTTGTTCGAAATAAAATATATACCTCAGGATTTTGAGGAAGAATTAGTGTCTTTTGCGTCAATTCAATTTATTGCTCCGTGTCAAATTCAGGAGAGAATCACTCTTAAAGGCAATAGCTCTAAAAAGAAACTTACAGTTAATGCAACTCTTGCATTGCCTCAATCAAAAGTGTTTATTGAAGCAGGTAAAAAAGTTAGAATTCCAATTAGGTTGTATGCTACTGGAACAAATAAATTAGCACAAGGTGAACTCAACAATTTAAGCTTTAATTTAGTTTATAATCCAAAACTTCTCTATCCTGAAACTATTTCTCCTTCCGGTAGTATTGTTAATAATTTTAATAAATTAACAATTAATGAAATTGGAAGTGGAATCGCCAAAATAGAGATAACAACCAAAAACGCTAATTTATTAGATGATGGCGAGATTTGTTCAGTAGAATTTTTAGGTTTGCTTGGCAATTCATTTAATACAAATTTAACAATTGATTCTGTAGAAATCATCAGTCCAAATGATTTTATTATTACAAAATTAAACGGGGAAGTTGAAATAATAAGCAATTGCTTGCCGGAAAATAGAATAATTGAATATATCGATAAACCTCAAATCAAGATGATTTCTGATAACAACAATACAATAGAAGTAGAAATAACAAAAGTAACAGACAATTATTCTCAGTTAATGATTTTTGATTTGATGGGGAACCAAATAATGAATATAAATGGGTATAGTAGTAAAGCTGGGAAATATAGATATTCTTTCGATAAGACAAATTTTGCTAATGGTATTTATCTCTTGACATTTGTTGAAGATGGATTTTTTGTTAGTAAATTAATGCTTATACGCAAATAAGCTGAAAATACTGATTAAATTCATCAATATATTTAAGAGTTGATATATAGGTATCTAAAAAGATAAAAGCCGATATATCAATATTGAATCTAAAATTTCACTTTAATTAATTCTTGTTAATTAGCAATAATATTGTTAATTTTATGTGTATTTTTATACATTATTATTTGTGCTATTCGATTATTAACTTATAAATATTATGGAGCGTTTTATTATGAAAAGATTATTTACTCTCGCAATCCTATTAGGATTGTTTGGTATTTTTTCATCTGCTAATGCAGATTCTCCTCGTAAAGTGTTATTTCAGCATTTTACGAGTGCAAGCTGCGGACCATGTGCTCAACTTGCCCCTGAATACTACAATTATGTCAAGTCGAATTTGGATAAAGTAATTCCAATTTCTTTCCATGGTAATTTTCAGCAAGATATTATGGAAGACCACTATGGCGAAGCTGCTCAGACTTATGCGAATTACTATTCAATACAGGGAGTGCCAACTCTTGTAATCTCTGGTAATAAATACAAAAGTTCACCAATCCCCAGTAATTTTTCAAGTATTGTGAATTCTGTCTCAGCTGGAAGTTCTCCTATCACAATTAATATTCAAAGCTCAAAAACTGGAATTACAAATAATTTATCAATTTCGGTTAATTCTTCAAAAAAATACTTAAATGATTTGTATCTTAGAGTTGCTGTTGTAGAAGCTTATCACTATTATGATAACGCTGGTACAAATGGGGAAAAGCATTTTTATTTTATCAATAGGGATATGCTTCCAAATCCTCAGGGTACTTCTTTCAAAATAAACAAAGATGAAACTAAATCATTTAACCTTTCTTATAATTTACATCCTGAATGGCATCCTAATATGGTATTTGTTGTTGCCTGGGTCCAAGATGACAGTAACAAAGAAGTTTATCAAGCTGCTTCGACACCTATTCCTGATTTAACTAATATCGAAAATAAACCTTCATTTACTCTGCAAATTACTGCTTCCGAACCAGCAACTAAAGTTGCAGAAATGCATGAATATACAAAAACTTTCCAGGTCAAAAACAACAATAATTTTCCTGTGAAGACTGCTTTCGTTATTGTTCCGGATATGAGTTCTATTCCTGATGATTGGAATGTTGTTTTAGACAAAGCCGAAGAAACAATACCAGCTGGTGGAACAACTGAAGTAAAAGCTACTGTCAATACTGGTATTGAAAACGCTCTTGGAGTTATTACACTTGGTGCTATCCCATTGGAAGACTACGATCTTCCGAAAAGTGCTACTAAAAGTGTTTATATGCTTTCTGAAGGAGTTAAGTATGTGATTTTCAATTCTATGATGAGCATGTACGGACCGCCTATTTTTAAAATGGTTCTTGATCCAACCAATTATGGCGATAAAACTGCTTTGCTGCCTTTTACTCCTGAAATTACATCTGTTTTCAAACCTGAAGACTTTGATGTTGCAATTTTCTCTACTACTACTCCTTATGGTTCGATAGCATTTCTTTATCCAGATATGATAAATGCAATTAATAAAATGCTCAATAATGGGAAAAACGTAATTGTCTTCTCCGATGCAAGTGGTCTTGCTGCTAATCATCCACAAATGCCTCAAGAATATGCAACTCCTATTAATAACTTTTTCTCAAATACGTTGAAAATTCAATATGCTGGAACTCTTGGGTGGGTTCAAAATAACACTATCTATCCATTCCGTGTTTCAGGATTGCCAACAGATACTGTGGGGCGTGATTTCACCTCTGATTTTAACAGATCAAATGTTCTATTTACACCATATACTGATTACTTCACCATTCCTAATGGCAGTCAGGCTGAAAAGGTTTGTTATTATTATAATGAACAGGATCCTAATGATATTTCCAAAGTCGCTGGCGTTCGCTTAGAGAATCCTAATGGTTCAAAGATTGTATATTTTGGCTTCCCGCTTGAAGTTGCAACAAGCATTGCAGCGCAAAAAATGTTGCTTTCGAATGCTTTCCGCTGGTTTGTTGGTGAACAAAAAACTCCTCAACCTGAAATTGTTACTGATTTAACTAATATTGATTTTGAAGTTGTTAAAATTGGAGAACACAAAGATATTACTATCGAAGTATACAATTTGGGAGATGCTGAGCTGAAAATTTCTAAAATTGAAGTTCAAAATGATCCAGATGGTGTTTTCACAATTTTAGATCCAGAAGTTCGAACAGTTGAACCAGAAGGAATGACTACTTACACCATTCGTTTTGCTCCAAAGGAAGAGAAAGTATATACATTAAGCGAGCTAGTAATTTTCAATAATGATAAAAATTATAAAACTTACACTGTTGGACTTAAAGGTTCAGGAGTATTGCCAGAAGCTACTGGTCCGAGAGTGAAACTTTCTGCTACAAGTGCTGATTTTGGTATTGTTGATACTGATAAATACTCCGATATTTCTATTGAAATTAAAAATACTGGAATTCAGGACCTTGTCATTACACAGTTAAGAATTGACAATAATGAAGATAATGCTTTTGAAATCATTAGTAATTTAACTAATCCATTACCTTCATCTATTCCACCGTCTGAAAAATACACCGTCACTGTTCGATTTACTCCAGTTTCTGATAAAACTTACAATGCATTTTTGAGATTTACCGCCAATACTCCTGAAAATCCTTATTATGAAATTCCTTTAAGTGGTATTGGAAATATTCCAACAAGTATTGTGGACAATAATAATGATTTATTCCAAATAAAAGTTGGACCTAATCCATTCGCTAATTCTACTAACATTTCATTATCTATCAATCACAATAAACCAGTCGATGCTCAAATTTTCTTAGTTGATATATCTGGTAAAAAAGTAGAATCTATTGTTAATGGCACTATTGCCTCAGGATTGCATAATTTCAAATTTGATGGTTCATTTGTTCCTAATGGAACATATTACTTGGTTTGCGATATAAACGGTAAGAGAACTGTTTTGCCAATGATAATTTCTCGTTAGCCATAATTGACCAACTCCTAAATTATAAGAAGCGGCTTTTTGAGCCGCTTCTTTTTTATTTGGATGATATTTCTCGATATATGATTATTAATTTTATTGTATTCTTTTGTTTAAATGATTAATTTTCATTTTGATGATTGTCGAAATGTCTAAATGTAATGAAAGATATGAGAAAAAAAATTGAAGTTTTGAAAGCAGTGTCTGAACCAAATAGAATTAGAATTCTGATGCTTCTTAAGAAGAAACCATTATGTGTTTGCGAAATCACATCTATTTTAAAGTTAAACACTTCAACCATTTCAAGCCATCTCTCTATATTAAAAAATGCGGGTTTCATTGTTGATGAAAAAGAAGGAAAATGGATAAATTATAAAATCAGTGAAGAAATTGATGAATATAATTCTGCGATACTTGAAGTGATTTCTGATTATTTCTCAGATGAGCCTCAATTATTAATAGATTCGGATGAAATTGAAAATGTAAATAGATATAGTTTAATTCAATTGCAAACTAATGACAAAAGGTGTAAATAATGGATTGGAGAAAAGAAGGTAAAATCCTATTGTTTATCGGACTTGTTTTTTTAGGTTTTTATTTCCTTCCAATAGGCGAACATCGATTTGACAATGCTGTTTTCGAAGCATTGTATTTAGCAAAATGGTATGCGCGAGAACACGTGATTTTTTGCCTTATACCAGCATTTTTTATTGCTGGTGCCATAGGTGTTTTTATTTCTCAGCAATCCGTAATGAAATATTTGGGAGCAAAGGCAAACAAAGTGCTTGCTTACGGTGTTGCTTCAGTTTCAGGTAGCATTTTAGCAGTATGTTCTTGCACAGTCTTACCATTGTTTGCAGGTATTTACAGAATGGGTGCCGGTATAGGACCAGCAACTGCATTTTTATACTCCGGCCCCGCTATCAATGTTCTTGCAATAATACTAACAGCAAAAATTCTCGGTGTTGAATTAGGGATTGCGCGTGCAATTGGTGCAGTTGTCTTTAGCATTGTTATTGGATTGATTATGCATTTAATTTTTCGCAAAGAAGAAGAGGAAAAAGCCATTCAACAGGCAGAACTTCCTCAACCTGAAATCAAGCATAGATTATATCAAAATGTGATTTATTTTGGTTTAATGATAGCAATTCTTGTGTTCGCAAATTGGGGTAAAGCAACTCCCGATGAAAGATTTTTCTACTTTATATTTGAAAATAAATGGTGGATAACATCTATTTTTTCGGCTCTTTTTGCTTTTGTATTAGTTATTTGGTTCGAAGTGAAGTTAAATAAAATCATTGCTGTTGCAATTCCAATTATTGCTTTATCTTTTATTTTTTATGGTAATCCGCTCATTCCTTTTTTAGCAGGTATAATTGCACTTACTTACCTAACTAAAACAAGCAATGACGAAATGCAGGACTGGCTATACCAAACTTGGGATTTCACTAAGCAAATTACTCCATTGCTTTTGTGGGGTGTTCTAATCGCGGGTTTTGCTTTGGGGCGACCTGGCAATGAAGGAATCTTACCTTCACAGTGGATTTCTTCTCTTGTAGGAGGGAACTCACTCGGAGCGAATTTTTTCTCATCGCTTGTGGGTGCTTTTATGTATTTTGCTACATTAACCGAAGTTCCTATTGTCCAGGGATTGCTCGGTAGTGGTATGGGAAAAGGTCCTGCACTTGCACTTTTGCTTGCTGGTCCTGCATTGTCATTACCAAATATGCTTGTTATTAAAAGCATTATGGGAACAAAAAAAACAATAATATTTGTAAGTTTAGTGGTTGTTCTATCTACAATTACAGGATATATTTTTGGTCTGTTATATTAATTTTGGAGAAATATTATGCTCTCAATCAAAGTATTAGGTCCGGGATGCCCTAAATGTGTCCGACTACAAGGAAATGTTCAACAAGCTGTAAACGAACTGAATATCGACGCTCAAGTTGAAAAAGTAACAGAACTCGATAAGATTATGTCTTATGGAATTATGGCTACACCCGGTTTAGTTATTAATGAAAAAGTTGTATCATACGGCAAACTTCTGAATGTTAATGAATGTAAAAAAATTATTGAAGAATATTTGTAGGAACTATTTATGAAAAGAAAAACTGTAATATTAGTATCTTTAATGTTGATCTTTTCTAGCAATATCTTTTCGTCTTCTAAATCATTTGTGAAAGTGTACTATTTTCACGGACCAATTCGTTGCCATACTTGTTTACAAATTGAAAATGAAATTAAAATGACACTAAATCAACAATTTGATAAAGAATTAAAAAACAAGCAAATTGAGTTCAATTGCATTGACTATGTTTCCGACACTTCTAATAATTATGAGAAACAATACAATCTCGAAAACCAAGCACTAATTATTGCTAAATTTGAAAATGGTAAACAAGTAAAATGGAAAAATTTAGATAAAATCTGGAAATTCACAGGAAATTATGATAGAATGTCTCGTTATATCTCAAGTGAAATAAAAGATTATCTAAAATAATGGAGTAATTCAATGCATATTAAAATTCTCGGAACCGGATGCATGAAATGCAATACATTAGAACGAAAGGTTCGTGAAATTGTCGAACAAAATAACATTGATGCAATAATTACAAAAGTTACAGACCTTGAACAAATAAGTCGGTATGGAATTGTTATGACGCCTGGATTAGTAATTGATGAGGTGGTTGTAAGTATTGGCTCTGTTCCTTCTGAAAAACAGTTGTTGTCTCTTTTGAAAGGTGAGAAATGAGAATTTTTCTGTTTTTGTCCCTATTATTATTTTTTGTCGGATGCAACAAAACTGATAAACCAGCAGAAATTAACGAAACTAAAAAACAACAAAGTAAAGAAATAAGTTCTTCTGGCGGTCAATCAAAAATTATTTTTTATGAATTAGGTTCCACTACTTGCATTCCTTGCAGGCAAATGAAACCTATAATGGAATCAATTCAGAAAAAATATGCTGATCAAATCGAAGTGATTTTCATTGACGTAAACAAAGACCCAGAAAAAGCTCAATCATTTGGAATCAGACTTATTCCAACGCAAGTATTTGTCGATAAAGAAGGAAAAGAATTACATAGACACGAAGGCTACTATCCCGAAGAAGAAATTGATAATTTTTTACAATCAGTTGGACTAAAAACTCTTAATTAGGATATTTATGGAATTTATTTTCACGAAGCTTTCTGAACTTTTATATGGTAGCTATCTGTTTGCAGGCATTAGCTCTTTTGCGTGGGGTATTCTGAGCATTTTGCTTTCGCCGTGCCATCTTGCGAGTATTCCTCTGATTATTGGATATTTAACTTCAAGAAATGATATAAATACTACATCACGTTCATTTGTCATATCATTGATCTTCTCTATTGGCATATTGATTACTATTGCTGTTATAGGTATCATCACATATTCATTGGGCAGATTATTGGGGGATGTTGGAATAATTGGTAATTTGATAGTTGCCTCTGTATTCTTTGTTGTAGGACTTTATATGCTTGATATTCTTAACCTTAATTGGGGCGGTTTCTCACATAAAAACACGAAATTTAGCGGATTGTTTGAACCATTATTGCTCGGATTAATTTTTGGTATTGGTCTTGGTCCCTGCACTTTTGCTTTTATGGCGCCGGTATTGGGTGTTGTATTTCAGCTTTCGAATAGTCAGCCTTTGTTAGCGATTTCACTTTTGACTTACTTCGCAATTGGGCATTGTTTTGTTATTGTACTTGCCGGCACTCTTGCCCATAAAGTTGGTAACTACCTGAAATGGACCGAAAAATCGAAATTATCGAAGATCATAAAAAAAACTTGCGGTGTTTTAGTTATTTTAGCCGGCTTTTATCTTATATACATCTCTTTTTAAAATAATTCTTTATAAAGTTGAGATTTATCATTAAATTTGTTAATTATATTTATATTATTTTTGGAGTTTTTAAATGCGTTATTTGTTTTTTATAGCTGCTTCTTTTTTGTTATTGAGCACTTTGAATGCCCAGAACAAACCTTTAAAAGCAAAACTTCCTGCTCAGCCCGCGGGTATTGAACTTAAAACTTATGAAGATTCTGTGGCTTATGCAATCGGTATCAATATTGGAAATAATTTAAAAAGAGATGAATTGTATTTTGACTTAGAAAAAGTTAAGCTGGGAATGAATGATGCTTTATATTCAAACAATAAAATTCTAAGTGATGAACAAGTTATGGCTATTTTACAATCATTCAGCACTAAATTACAAGCTAAATACGAACAAAAACAAAAAGAACAAGCAGCAGAGAATACCAAAAAAGCTAAGGAATTTTTAGAGCAAAATAAAACTAAACCGAATGTAAAAGTTACTGCTTCGGGTCTTCAATATGAAGTGATTAAAGAAGGAAACGGAGCTAAGCCAACTGCCAACGATAAAGTTAAAGTTCATTATTCTGGCACTTTGATTAATGGTAATAAATTTGATAGTTCCTATGACAGAGGTGAACCTGTTACTTTTCCATTGAATGGTGTTATTAAAGGTTGGACTGAGGGTTTGCAACTGATGTCGGTAGGTTCAAAATATAGGTTTTATATCCCACCAGAGCTTGGCTATGGCGAAAATGGTGCTGGTGGTGTTATTGGTCCAAATGAAGTTCTTATTTTTGAAGTCGAACTTTTAGGTATTGAACAATAATTTTTTTTAGTGTTCATATCAAAAGCAGTCCACTAAGGACTGCTTTTTTTGTTTTATTCGTTTGATTGATTAATAAAAAAGGCTGTTTCTTGAATCCTGAAACAGCCTTTTTTATAATAATTAACCAACAAATATTATGCTTCTTCTTGTTGGCTTTTCTTGTAAGCGTCAATTAGTTCTTGTTGAACATTTGGCGGAACAGTTTGATACTCAACAAATTTTGCAGAATAAGTAGCACGTGCCTGCGTCATCGAACGTAATGCAGTTGCATATTTATCAAGCTCTGCAAGTGGCATCCGTGCTTTTATCTTTTGGTATTTGCCTTCACTATCAATTCCAAGAATCAAACCACGACGCGATGGCAAATCGCTCATTACATCGCCCATAAATTCTTCCGGAACTTTTATATCCAGTTCATAAATAGGTTCTAAGATTTTTGGAGCAGCCTGAACAAATGTTTCTTTGAATGCCATCATACCAGCAGTTTTAAATGCAGCTTCGTTTGAATCTACGGGGTGCATTTTCCCATCGAATATAGACACTCTGATATCACGAACATAAGAACCTGTCAGAGGTCCTTCTTGCATTTTTTCCATAATACCTTTAAGAATTGCCGGCATAAAACGTGCATCAATTACACCGCCAACAATACAGTTCACATATTCGAGCACTCCACCCCAATCGAGCTGGATTAATTCCTTCCCGCGAACTGTTAGTCCAGCCGGGTCGGGCATATTTTCTACCCAAGGCTCAATTAACATATGCACTTCTGCAAATTGTCCTGCACCACCAGATTGTTTCTTATGGCGATACATACCGCGGGCAGGTTTTTGTATTGTTTCACGATATGGCACACGTGGTTCAATAAAGTCGGCTTCAACCTTATAACGATTTGCTAAACGCCATTTTATCACACCAAGATGAAGTTCGCCTTGTGCATAAACAATTGTTTGGCGAAGTTCTTGTGAATGTTCTATAACAACAGTTGGGTCTTCTGAATGCAAGTTATTCAATCCCATACCAACTTTTTCTTCTTCGCCTTTGGTTTTTGGAACTACTGCTGTACGAACTTTTGGATTCGGATATTCTACTTTTCTGTAAACAACATTGAAGTTCTTTTCAGCTAATGTATCATTAATATTTGTAGTTTTTAATTTTACAGTTGCACCAATGTCTCCTGCGGGTATTTCTGCAACCTCAGTTCTTTTCTTTCCGCATACTGTATATACTTGTCCAATTCGTTCGCTTTGCCCGCGATTACTGTTAATCATGTCAAGTCCGGAACGTACTTTTCCTGTATGAACTCGGAAAAATGTCATATCACCAGTTTTTGCATCAGAAAACATCTTGAAAATAAACAAAGAAGCCGGCTTTGTAATATCTGTTGAAACTTCTGTTGAACCGTTCTCTGTATATACTGGCAGCTCTAATGGTGATGGAATATAGTCAACCACAAAGTCTAAAAATCTTGTTATCCCAGCTAAATTTTTCCCGGATGTACATAATAATGGGAAAATACCACGGGTTTTAATTGCATTTTTTAATCCTTTGATTATTTCATCTTCTGATAATTCACCGGCTTCGAAGTATTTATTCATCAACTCTTCGTCAGTTTCTGCAATTGATTCAATCAACTCATTACGTAATTCATCGGCTTTTGATTTTTCTCCGGCTGGAATTTCTTCTTCTTTTGAGTTTCCTTCGGCATCAAAAGTATACATTTTCATCGACAAAACGTCTATTATTTGGTTGAACGAGTTGCCAGTCTTCACAGGATATTGCAGGATTTTTACAGAGTTACCAAATTGTGATTTTACATCATCCAACACTTTATCCCAATTTGCCTGGTCAACATCTAATTTATTTACTACAATTATTGCTGGCTTGTTCATTTTGCTTGTATAGGTCCAGCCGTGTTCAGCACCGACTTCAATTCCATTCTGAGCATTCAGGAAAATCACTCCGCAATCGACAGCTTCAAGCGGTGCTATCATTTCACCAATGTAGTCATCATAACCAGGGCAATCTATAAAGTTTATCTTTGTGTCTTTGTACTCTGCATACATAACACTGCTAAAAACCGAACTCCCCTTTTCCTGTTCTAATTCGTGATAATCAGATGTAGTATTTTTGTCTTCGACACTACCACGACGATTAATTGCTCCACTCTTGTAGAGTATTGCCTCTGAAAAGATTGTTTTTCCTGTTCCTGCATGACCGATAAATGCTAAATTCCTGATGTTTTTAGGTTCGTAAACTTTCATTAATAAACCTCTTGTATTAATTTGAAAAATTAATTATTGCTATTTACACAAAATTATAATTTATATAAAAACTTTGAAAATTTTTAGTAAATTTTTTTAAACTTATTATTTTTAATTTAGAAACTTATTGTTTGAGTTTTCATATTAATATTAACCGAAAACTAACTTGATAGATTAAGTAATATTTGTTGAGAATATTAAAATATTTGTGTGATTTTTTTTAGTTTATTCTTATATTAGTATAATAGATGTAATATTAGCTAATAAAAAGAAGTATTATAAATAATAAATCTGAGGTTTCGTTATGAAAAAATTATTAACACAAATTTCATTGTTGTTTTTCTTGCTATCGTTTGGAACTTCTGTTTCCAAATCTGATTTGATTACAGTTGGCACAGGAACGACTACGTCGTCGTTTCCTCTTTATACTTGGTATCACGATGCTGTAACTTATCTTTTATATTTGAATTCAGAAATTTCAGCGGCAGGTGGTGGTAGTGGGACTATTACCTCAATTGCTTTTAATGTATTAGGACCGGCGGGAATTTCTAGTAATCCACCATTACCAATGAATGGTTTTACTATTTTTATGCAAAATACGACTTTAACTTCTGTAAGTGTTCCAATAACATCAGGTTGGACACAGGTGTATACTACAGCTGTTTTTAATCCGGTTCTTGGTTGGAATACCTTAACATTATCAACTCCTTTTGAATATGATAATACCAAAAATTTATTAATTAAAGTATGTTTCGACAATACATCTTATCAGGATGCTTGGAGTGTGTCTGCTACTTCGGTAGCAAATTTATGCTTTGCCAGATATGCAGATGGAAATTCAAACACTTGCTCATCGGATCCTCCTTATGAAACTTCACCACCACGTGCCAATATTCAGCTTAATATTGAAATGGGTCCTACAATTATTAGTGCTTTCCCTGCTCAAAATGCAGTATTAGCAACTGATGCTATTTACAATACAGCCCCACATAAACCCGGCTTAGTAATAAAGAGAAAGCAATCAGACCCTCCAATCAGAGTGCAGTACAAAATACGTGGTCCAAAACCTTCGACTAATATTGTTTATACTGCTGTTCCATCAGGTGCAGATACAATTACTGAGTTAATTAATCTTCCAACTAATTTATTTGGAACAGCTCCATCATATCAATTCCAGCATAGATTTTCCGCTGCAAAAGGATATCTGGCTCTTATCGATCCCAACAATCCTATTACTGGAAATACAGGTGGCTTGGACTTGTTCAGTCGTCCTGTCGTTGGTGGCGAATACGAAATTCAGGCATCATTAAGATATCAACCACCATACGATCAAAACTATGTAAAAAGTTATACTGGTTCCTTCTATATTTCGCTTGCTAACGACTTGGCTATAACTGAGGTAATGGAACCACGAATATTTACCAAGAAAAAATTCCCTGCCTTTATAAAAACTCCGATTAGATTCGAAGTGAAAAATGTTGGGGCAAACCCAATCACAGAATACAAAGTGTACGTTAGAGTATTAAAAGATGCTCAATTAGTTTGGCAGGACTCTCTCCATCGCAGATATCCTCAAACTATGGCTCAACCTCTGGCACCAATTCAAGGAACTGTTATTGAATACGAACTTAAAGACTTTGTACCGCAGGAAGCCGGATTTTACTTCTTAGAAGTTCAGGCAGTGTTGATAAATGCTAACGATGAAAGTCCTATTAACAACATTTATCCTCAACCGGGTCAATCCCACAAATTCTGGGTTGTTTACGATCAGGAACCCGAAGCTGATACTGTATTAGTTCCATACAAAGGTAGTAATAACTATGTAGGTCGTCCGATTAGACCTATCGTGAGATTTACAAATAATGGATTGAGTGATATGAGTTATGTAAGGACTCGTATCGAAATTGCTAATGTAGCAACACCAAATAACATTATCCATAGAGATACATTAGTTGTTCAGGATATTCCTGCCGGTGTTACTGGCAACTTTACTGATGCTTTCTTCCTGAAATCGTTTATTCCTCCTGCAAAAGGCACTTATAGAATTTGTGCTTACGTTGATTTCCCTAACGATCCAGAGCCATCCAATAATATTATTTGTGATACATTCCTTGTTACACCTGCATTGTCTGGAACATATACAATTGGTCAAATGAACGCTGGCAATCCGAGAAACTATCTGACAATACAAGATGCTGTTGATGACTTATATCTAAAAGGTGTCGAAGGTAATGTTGTTTTTGAACTTACTGATGAAAACTATAACGTTGGTTCTACAACATTAAATTCAACGCTACCAGCATTAGATTTGCGTACCCGAATTTTCGGTGTCGGTCCGAACAGCACTATTACATTTAGACCAGCTCCAAATAGAGCAGGTAGCCGTGCAAGTGTTCGTGTTAATCTTATTACAAATTCCGGTATAGGTATTCAGTTCGGACAAGCAGATAATTCAACCAATCCGAATGCTTCGATCAATATACTTGTAGAATCTCATATGAAGAGACTTTACGCACAAAATCTTGGATACATTATTTTTGATGGTGGTAATAATAAATCATTGCTGTTTACTCTGCAAACAAGCGTTCCTCAGAGAATTGTATTTTATATGCAGAACTCAATGAATATTACAGTCAAAAACTGTATTATTACTGACGGTCTAAATCAACCACCAAGCTTTACTTGTCAATTACCAAACAACATTTTAAGTGGTACAGAATTTAGATTTGATAATGAATTCGATCCAGGTGTTTACTCATACTCTGCTGCTTTTACTTTACGTTCTATTCCACCAATTGAACAAAGATACCAATTCAATTACTATAATTTGGATACAATTACTACTAACAATATCCAGATTTTGAACAATGAAATCAGCAATTTTGCTTATGGTATTGTTTCCAACGGTATTGGAATGCTTCTCAGAAATGGTTTTATGACTAATTATTATAATAGAAATAATATCTACCGTGGTAACCTGATCACTGATGTTTCAACAATGGGTATTTTCCTCGGTTTTGAAAAGAATTCAATTATTGAGCGTAACAGAATTCATAATGTTACCGGTTCCTGTGGAAATGTTGCAGCAGGTATTTCTCTTGGAAATCAAGTCAAAACCAACTATTTAGAATATTCAAATACCGGTATTTACATTAGTGGTAACGAAATTAGTAATGTAGTTCATCAAAATGAATCTTACGGAATTAGAATATTCCAAGTTCGCCTTGAAATGATTGATATTGCTGGTCAAACTAAAATTTTCCCGGATGCTGATGAAAATATTATTACTATCAACAATCTTGTATGGGGTATTAATGGAACAAATGAAGCAACCAATAAATATGGTATTCGTTACTATACTAAACGTGGTTCATCGTTCGATCAGCCTTTCCATACCAGATACTTTACTAAAAATGACAGAATTGTGAATAATACGGTTGTCGTAAGTAATGATGATTTTGTAAACACAGGCGTTGTGGCAGGAATTGCTATTCAACACGCTCGTAATACGTTTATGTATAACAATGCTATCGGTGTGCTGGATTCCAGTCTGGGAAATAATCAATTTGCAGCCGCTGTTATTTTTCAGGGTATGCTTCCAAATGAAGCTGGTTCAAGCTTTAATAGAAATGCTTTCTGGGTTGGCAAGCCCGGCCAGACACCTGTTTACAGATTTATCCAGATTACTGATTCAAGTACTGTCCTCGAATATGGTCATAAAAATAACTTCTTACAACTTTCGCAGTGGTATTACTGGACTGGGCAAGACTTGCAATCGGTAGTTGGCGATTTCTTCGAAGATATGACTGTTGAAAATACTGTTCCTCCAAGATTAAGAGTAAAAAGTAATCCAACACCTATAGGTTCAATTCTGAACAACAGAGGCGAACGCCTACCAGAAGTTGTTGATGATATTGACGGACGTCCTCGTGGTGTTGCTAATCAACGTTACGATATCGGTGCTATTGAATTCGATGGTCGTCTCTATAATAATGATATGGAAGTAATGCTTATTACTTCTCCTGCTTCTTATAAAGAATTCTATGGTTCTTTTTCAGATGCTGAATATATTATGACTGAAGCTCCTGTTACAGTAAAAGCAAGAGTTCGCAATAGTGGCAGTAACCAACTAACAAATGCAAATCTTAAAATTCAGATTTATAGGGAAACCCCTGCTGCATACGACAGCACTCAGTTCGTTGGTTTTCTCGAAAAAACCAAAGTTATCCCTGTTACTATTACTTCTACTGATGATCTCGAAGCTGATTTCTTGTTAGCAGACGAAAATGGTTTGGGTGATGACTGGATTCCTCAGACTTATGCTGATTTACGTGGTATGGGCTACACTATTCCACCTCAATTCAAAACTATGCAGCCAAATGTAACTCCAAGATATAGAATGGTGCTCTCTGTAGACAATGCTTCAGATGAGGTAATTACCAACAATGTATTTACTAAATATGTTCGTTTCTATTTGAAACGCTCATCATTAAGTATACTTCTCTCTGTAGAAAATAGCCATATAGATATTGATACGGTTGATGCAAACGGTAATAAGGTTCCTCGTCCCGATATGATCGACCTGGACCAAATTGCTGGCAAGTTAAACTATGATTCGCTTGTAACTGCTTTCAAACGTATGGGATTTGTTGCTGATTACACTCTTGAAGTTCCTCGTTACGATATAGACATTTTCGAGCGTAATGCTTGGGAACCAAAAGCAGTTAATTATTCAATGTATCGTACTTTAGTTTGGTCAGATGGAGATGATAAACCGCTTACTCGTTACCAGACATTTGATTGGCAAAAATTCTTAGCCTTAGGTCAAATCGGTAGCAAACGCAATGTTATTGTTGCAAGTCAGGAATTTATTCGCCAAAATCAGGATTTTTATCCTTTCATTAGCTATGAGTTCAGAGCAAGTTACTCAACAAGAAATAATACTAACTTACCTTACAATTTAACTGAACTGCCAACTCAAAGATTGGTCGGGCTTGCAATGGCAAGAGATTTAGAATCCAAAGTTGCAACTACTGGTTGGGTTAACAACAGCGTTGTACCGGCAGTGAGTGATTTGCCACCTGCAACAGTTTATCACGATATTTTCTTTGTAAATGATGGATTTTCCAGAATTTCTTACTATGCTAAGCATCCAACAAATGTTGCTCAAGCTCAAAAAATCATTGGTATTGCTACTACTACTTTGAGCAAAAACATCCTTTATTACGGTTTGGATTGGCGACATTTCGCTGATGCAGAATTTATTGTTCGAGCTGCAGCAGACTTCTTGACGGATAATGAAGGGTACATTATTCCTATTGAATTGCTTTCATTCGATGCCAATCCAGTTGGTAAACGTGTTGAACTTCTCTGGTCTACTGCCAGCGAACAAAATTCATCTCGTTTCGATATAGAAAGAGCCGAAATTTCTAATAATATTAAGAGTGCATTTGTTAAAATTGATGAAGTTCGCGCAAATGGTAATAGCAGCACACTCAGAGAGTATTCAGCTTCTGATAGAAATGTAGAATTTGGAGCTACCTATGCTTATCGTCTTAAAATGATTGATATGAACGGCGAATTTAAGTATAGCGATCAGAAAATTGTTACTATTACAAGCGATGAGTTATTTACAATTAGCGAGGTTTCTCCAAATCCGGCAACAAACGAAGCTTCAATAGAATTCAATTTATTGAATGATGCCAAAGTTTCTATAGGCATTTATGATGTTACTGGAAAGTTAATCAGTACTGTTGCGGACAATGTCTATAACTCAGGCTTCAATGTAGTAAAATTCGACACCAAATCACTGGTAAGTGGTTCATATAAGCTTGTAGTTAATGTCAATAATACTGTCGTTGTTAAGAGATTTACGGTTATTAAATAACGGTTATTGACTTTATTGAAATGGCTGCCTTTTCTTCAAAGGCAGCCATTTTTTTTGGTTATTCAGAATTAGTTTTATATCTTACAGTTTTGTTTAAATAATTTATGAGAATAATGAAGTTCAAATTCAATTTTGGAAAGATATTTAACAAATCGCTTGATATTATTGAAATTGTTGGGAATAAGTTACCACATCCTGCTACAATTTTCGGCTTGCTTGCGCTGTCAGTTGCTATAATTTCTTTTGTTGGTGATTTACTTAATTGGCAAGCGGTTCATCCATCCGATGGTTCAATAATTACTGTAAACAACCTGTTGAGTGCTGACGGTTTTCGTTGGATTTGGACAAATATTGTTTATAATTTTGTAAACTTCCCTCCTCTCGGTTATGTTCTGGCAGTTATGGTAGGGGTTGGAGTTGCCGAAGGAGCTGGCTTGTTTAATGCCTTGATTAAGGCACTTGTCATTCATACTCCAAAAAAAATTATTACTGCGTCTATTGTTTTTACAGGTATTCTATCTCATTTAGCTTCCGAAGCTGGTTATGTGATATTAATCCCACTCGGTGCTTTAATTTTTCATACATTAGGTCGCCATCCTATGGCAGGGCTTGCAGCTGCTTTTTGCGGTGTAAGCGGTGGCTTTGGTGCAAACTTATTAATTGGTTCTGTGGATCCGATTTTATCTGGGCTCTCTCAATCTGCGGCCCAAATTGTTGACAAAAGTATATATGTTAATGCTGCAGTGAATTTATATTTTATGTTCTTCTCTTGCTTTGTAGTTGTAATTGTTGGTACTTTTGTAACCGAAAAGATTGTCGAGCCACGTCTTGGTAAATATAACGGAAATGCTGAGAAAATTCCAATCGAAGACATTACACCTATTGAAAAAAGAGGGCTTGCTGCTTCGTTAGTCGCTTTTGTTTCGGTGATTGCTCTTATTCTGATTATGGTGTTTTCTGAATGGGGAATTCTAAGAAATCCAAAAACTGGCGAAATACTTCATTCCCCATTTTTTGATGGAATTATCATTGGTATCTTAATTCTATTTTTAATCCCCGGATTTGTATATGGATTGACTGTTGGCACAATAAAAAACGACAAAGACTTTATGAAACACATTACAAAGTCAATGAGCACTCTGGCTTCCTATATTGTTCTTGTTTTTTTTGCTGCACAATTTGTTTACTTTTTCCGATATAGTAATGTTGGACTAATATTTGCAATTTCTGGTGCAGATTTCCTTTCTCACGTCGGACTTACGGGTATCCCGCTAATTGTTGCCTTCGTGCTGCTTTCTGCTTTTATTAATTTGTTTATGGGCAGTGCTTCTGCAAAATGGGCAATAATGGCTCCTGTTTTTGTTCCAATGTTTATGTTTTTGGGTTATCATCCAGCTCTTACGCAAGCTGCATTCCGCATTGGCGATTCTGTTACAAATTTGATTACTCCAATGATGAGTTATTTCGCTCTGATTGTTGCTTTCGCTCAAAAATATGACGAAAATTATGGTATGGGAACAATTATTTCAACGATGCTTCCATACACTTTCTTTTTAACTATATTTTGGACACTATTATTAATTGTATGGATGTTGCTTGGTCTGCCACTCGGACCAGGAGGTCCTTTGTATCTATAATTATGAAGGTATAAAATGAATAGAGTATTGATTACTGGTGGAGCAGGTTTCTTAGGTTCGCATTTATGTGATAAGTTTATTTCAGAGAATTTCGAAGTTATCTGTATGGATAACTTTATTACAGGCTCTCCTGATAATATAGCCCATTTATTCGGCAATAGTAGATTTCAGTTTATTCATCACGACGTTACAAATTATATTTACGTCGAAGGAAAGGTTGATTTCGTTCTACATTTTGCTTCGCCTGCTTCTCCGCTTGATTATTTAAAATTGCCGATTCAAACACTTAAAGTTGGTTCGCTCGGTACTCATAAAACTCTTGGGCTTGCTTTGGCTAAGAAAGCAACCTTCCTTTTGGCAAGCACGAGTGAAGTGTATGGCGACCCACTTGTCCATCCACAAAGTGAAGATTACTGGGGTAATGTCAATCCTATTGGTGTTCGTGGAGTTTACGATGAGGCTAAACGTTTTGCTGAGGCTATGACAATGGCTTATCATCGCTATCACAATCTCGATACTCGTATTGTTAGAATTTTTAATACTTTTGGACCAAGAATGAGGCTTTGTGATGGCAGGGCTATCCCAGCTTTTATTACTCAAGCTTTAAACAACGAACCTATTACTGTGTTTGGTAATGGATTGCAAACTCGTTCAGTTTGTTATGTCTCTGATTTGATTGATGGTATTTATAAACTACTACTTTCCAACGAGAATGAACCTGTAAATATTGGAAATCCTGATGAAATTACTATTCTTGATTTAGCAAAAGAGATTATCGAACTTACTAATTCTAAAAGTGAAATTGTTTTTAAAGATTTACCCGAAGATGACCCCAAAGTTAGACAACCTGATATTGATAAAGCACGTTCAATACTTGGTTGGGAGCCTAAAGTTTCTCGCCGCGAAGGTTTAATTAATACTATCGAAGACTTCAAAAAAAGACTTAAAATGTAACATTATTCTGAATTCAAACGTATATAAACATATGTTTAACATAAATTGAACGATTATGAAGGATTATCCAAGAAGAGATTTTTTGAAACAATGTGGGATTGGTTTAGGAGTTGTTATGACATCTAATTTATGGGTAAATGAACTGCTCGCTAATCCTACAAAAGCAGTAGGG
The DNA here is from genome assembly GCF_058546985.1 of Eximiradius proteiniborus. Lineage (NCBI taxonomy): Bacteria > Pseudomonadati > Bacteroidota > Eximiradiia > Eximiradiales > Eximiradiaceae > Eximiradius > Eximiradius proteiniborus. Next base: position 356,707 of record NZ_CM178592.1, read on the forward strand.
GAGACCCTTCTTTCTAATTATTTTGGTTTTACAAAAGAGCAACTTAAAAAATTGCTTGAAATTGGTTTATCCAAAGGTGGTGAATTCGCTGAATTATATTTCGAATACCGTATTTCTAACAACCTAACTTACGAAGAAGATATTGTGAAATCTGCTTCTGAAAATATTATGCTTGGTGTTGGAACACGCGTTATTAAAGGGAATAAATTCGGCTATGGCTATACAAGCGACTTAAGCTTTGATAAAATCAAAGAAGCGTTCATTGCAGCTGCTGCAATTGCAGATTCTTCAAATGGTAACAAAGTTGCTAATCTTAATGAAAAGAAAATCCAAAATCAATTTTATTCTATGCAGCAACCAGTAAGTCTTGCTTCGTTAGAACCAAAAATTGATTTAATTCGCCGTGGCTATCATTCTGCTAAATCTTATGATTCTAAAATTACTCGTGTTACTTCATCTATTGCCGATGAAATGCAATATATTTTGATTGTTAATAGTGAGGGCTTGATTATTTCCGATGTTCGTCCCCAAGTTCGCTTGGTGGTAAGCGCTACTGCAGAAGATGGCAACACAAGAAATACAGGTCGAGGAAATGCAGGTGGTAGGGTTGGGCTTGATTTCTATGAAAAAATTATTACTCCCGAACAGATTGGTTACCAAGCTGCGGAAGAAGCTGTTATTCTATTGAAAGCAAAAGATGCTCCTCCTGGCGAAATGCAAGTTGTTCTTAGCAAAGACGAATCAGGTGTTATGATTCACGAAGCTGTAGGGCATCCTCTCGAAGCTGATGGTGTTTGGAAAAAAACTTCAATTATGTGGGATAAACTGGGGCAACTGGTTGCTAATCCAATTGTTACAATCTATGATGATGCTACTATCCGAGACCTCCGTGGTACACTGAATGTTGATGATGAAGGAGTTGAATGTGATAACGTTATGTTAATTGAAAAAGGCAAATTAGTCGGCTTCTTAAATGATAAGCTTTCAGCAAAAATCTTAAAACATAAAGAAAACGGTCACGGGCGTCGCCAGTCTTATATGCATCCTCCAATCCCGAGAATGAATAATACTGTTCTTGCCAAAGGTGATTCCTCACCAGAGGAAATAATTCAAAGCATTAAAAAAGGCTTTTATGCTGTAACTTATCAGGGTGGTATGGTTTCCGGTACCGGTAAATTTACTTTCTCTGTTAATTTAGGTTATATGATTGAAAACGGTCGTCTTACTTATCCTGTAAAAAATGCCACTTTAATCGGAACAAATATTGATATTTTGAAGGAGATTGATATGGTAGGCAATGATATGGGATTTTTCCTCGGTACCTGCGGAAAAGATGGACAATCTGTTCCTGTTACTTGTGGAACACCAACTCTTAGAATTAATAAAATGACTGTAGGAGGGGTAGCATAATGAAGACTGATTATAAAAAACTTGTTGAGCAAATTGTTGAAAAATCTATTAAAAAAGGTGCAACAGAAGCACAATGTAGCATCTATGATGGGGTGCGTTTCTCTGTTGATGTTCGCGAAGGAGAAGTTGAACAGTTGATTTCTGCTGGTTCGACCTCACTTTCTTTGAAAATTATTGTCGACAATAAAGTTGCAACTGCATCAACCTCCGATTTATCTTCGAAAACTATTGATGAATTAATTGAAAACTCTATCAAGAAAGTAAAATATTTATCCAAAGATGAATTTTCATCACTTCCTGAGTTGGAAAAAATTGATTTCAACATTGAAAAATTGAAATTATATGATGATGCAGCAGAAAAAGTATCTCCTTCCGAAAAAACTAAACTTGCTATTGAATTAGAAAAAATATGTGCTTCGAACAAGCAAATTACTCGTTCCACTGGTGCAGGATTTAGTAATTCTTATGGAACAACTTACCTTGCTAATAGTAAAGGTTTTTCCAATTCATACAAGAGTTCCAGTTGTTATATAGGTGTTGGTCTCCAAGCAGGCGAGGGAGATAATTTATACGAAGATGGTTATTATGATTCTGCTCGTTCATTTAAAGAACTTTTGCCTATTGATGTGATTGCAAAGAAAGCCGTTGATCGAACAATAAGAATGATTGGCGCCAAAAAAATTCAGACACAAAATGTTCCTGTTGTCTTAGAACCTGAAATGTCGGCACAAATGCTACTTGGTTTTCTTGTTGAATGCTTATCTGGTTCTAATATTTATATGAAACGAAGCTTCCTTGCCGGAAAAATTGGTGAAAAAATTTCAAGTGATTTGGTAACTCTTATTGATGACCCGCTCCTTCCCGGTGGAAGAGCGAGTGTTCCTTTCGATCGCGATGGAGTGCCGGCTCGTCAGAAAACTATAATTGAAAAAGGTGTATTAAAATCTTACTTTTTAGACAATTATTCTGCTAAAAAATTAGGTATGAAACCTAATGGTCCAGGTCCAACGAATTTGAAACTTGTACCAGGAAAATACTCCCAAGATGAAATTATTCGTTCTGTGAATAAAGGGTTGTTGTTATGTTCGACCATTGGACAAGGAACTGTTCCAACTTCCGGCGATTTATCTAAAGGAGCTTATGGTATTTGGATAGAAAATGGTAAGATGACTTATCCCGTTAATGAAGTTACAATTTCTGGCAATTTAGGGACAATTATAAAAAACATCACGATGGTTGGTAACGATCCAGACCCTCGTTCTTCATTCTCTGCTCCAACTTTACTTATTAGTGAAATGACTATTTCAGGCAAATAATTTTTCTATTTTGCATTATTAGTTAAAAGAGGCTGTTGAAATATCACAGCCTCTTTTATTATTATATTTGATACTTTGTTATTTGTTTCTCAATGGATTAAATGTATGAATAGATTGATACGGTTCTTGGTGCGGAGTTAGAGAAACGTCCTTCCCGAAATTGAATAAATCAGGCGAATATTTATTTTTTAATTTATCTTGTAGAGCTATTAGTCCTTTTATGACTGCTTCCGGACGTGGAGGACAACCAGAAACATATATATCAACAGGTAAAAATTGATCTATGCCTTGTACAACTGAATAAGAACGGAACATACCACCAGTCGAAGCACATACTCCCATAGACATAACCCATTTTGGATCAGGCATCTGGTCGTAGATTTTTCGCACTACCCACGCCATCTTGTAAGTAACAGTTCCAGCTACTATAAGAAAATCAGATTGACGTGGTGTCATACGAAATACTTCCGACCCAAATCGAGCAACATCAAAACGAGAAGAAGCAAAAGCCATCATTTCAATTGCACAACAAGAAATTCCCAGTGGCATTGGCCAAAGTGAATTCTTTTGTGCCCACTTTATTACTTCTCCAACAGTTGTAGTTAGAAATCCATCGCGTCCCAATATATTTTCTAATCCCATTCGAAGCCTCCTTTTTTAAGTTCATAAAAATATCCTGCAAGAAGAACTACAATGAAAATCATCATTGCAATGAAAGCTCCTAAACCTAATTCGCTCAATTGCACTGCCCAAGGATACATAAATACAACTTCCACATCAAATACTATGAAACTTACAGCAACCATATAAAATTTTACTGAAAAACGCTCTCTTGCAGTTCCGTATGGCAACATACCGCTTTCGTAGGTTGTCCCTTTCCCATAAGTTGTGCGTCTCGCTCCTAACCATTCAGAAAATAACATAAAAGCTAACGCTAAAATAAACCCGAACACAATCATCAATATCAGCGGTATATATTCAATAGGCATAACTATTCCCAAAATATTGTAAAAACATAATATTTAACGTATAAAAATTATTAATATTTTTAAATAAAAAAGGCTGTTCAGCGAACAGCCCGTTGATTGGGAGGGAGTTATCCTTTTCAGGAATTAGCGTTTCAGCTGATTTACTTCAGCCAACAATGTATCACTTACAGTTATTGTTCTCGAAGCAGCTTCGAAAGCTCTTTGAGTAGTAATCAATCGAGTAAATTCAACTGTCATATCAACATTAGATTGTTCCAGTGAGTTCCCGATTATTGATGTAGAGTTAAAAATATCATTAGCCGTTCCGATTATTGGTTCTCCGCTGTTAGGTGATACGGAATAGAAATTGTCTCCCGTGCGAACCAGCCCTTCTTGATTGGTAAATCTTGCTAAAAGCACTTGTCCAAGCAGTTCTGTTTTACCATTAGTGAATGAACCCCAGAGCTTTCCATCGCGTCCAACAGATAGCGATAATAAATCGCCAGAAGTATATCCATCTTGTGTTTTAAAAGATGCTGTGTTTGCTCCTGCAAACTGAGTGATTCCACTCATTAAGTTGTTTGGATCGGCAAGCTGAATTGTTAATGCTGTCGGTGTTGTAGCAAACACATTATTTCCAATTGCTGTATTTAAATCAGCATAATTTATTTGAACGTTTGTTGGGGTGTTTAGCGTTCCATCAGCATTAAATTGAATGGTGGTTGCATTCGTATTTACTGCCTGTCCATCAATTGAGGCAGTTAGTGAGTACGCATTTTGATTTGCTGTTTTTGTGAATGTAAATGTTAAATTATGAACACCACCAATATTATCATAAATATTAATACTTGTGCTACGAGTGTCGCCCGTTGCCATTCCTGCATTTAAGTTCCCAAAAAAGCTGATATTTTGGGTTTGGCGCGGGGGAGAGGTAATATCGGGCGGAATTACTAAATTATCTTTTGTAGCATTTAAACGGTTTGTCCCATCGGCATTTTTTATTATAACACCATTAGTTGTTTTATCAACGTTATATCCTCGCAGAAAAGCTCCTGTAGCAGTATCGATCAAATTTCCATCTCTATCCTGTGATATATTTCCTGCTCTTGAATAAAGTTCTCTACCATTCATATTGTAGATGAAAAATCCATCGCCTTGTATTGCCATATCAAGTGCTCTTTCTGAAGATTCAATCACACCTTGAGTCATATTTTGAGTAATACTTGATAAGCGAACTCCGTTCCCGAATTGATGCGGATTTATTCCTCCGTTACCTCTGTTTCCCTGAACATTTGGAGCTACTCCGTGAGTATATACTTGATAGAACTGATCACTGAAATTTGCACGATTGGATTTATATCCAATAGTATTTGCATTTGCAAGATTATTGGATATTACATCCATTCGTTGTTGGTTAGCGCGTAATGAACTCGCACCAGTTGCCAATGAACGAGAAAGACCCATAAAAACCCTCCTTGGTTATTAATTTTTCCATAAAATTCTGCGATTTTCTCGGTCATTCGAAAATCGCTGGGGTCTCCTTGCTGCGAAGCTTGGTCAAACCCCTTTGGTTAAGCAAGAACTGCTGAATCAATGTTAGTTATTACATTATCTTCCATTTGACCTTTTTGCATCATAGTAACTACAGTTCTGTTCTGAACGCTTACTATGAATGCTTTGTCGTCAAGCATTATTAATGAATCCCTTGCACCTTTTGCTGCTGCTTTATCTACTGCGTTTTCTAATCTCACTATTTCGTTGGCAGTAATGTCAATATTTTTGCTAATTAAGCGAGATTTTGCATGCCCCGAAAATTTCAGATTACTGATTTCATTTTCTAGTAACTCTTCAAATAAGGGCTTTGCTTTTACAGTAGGTTTTGCCGCAGGACCTCGAAGTGCATCAATGCCTCCGACTGGTACAAATGGAAGTTTTACTCCCTCAAGTTCTGCCATTGCAAAACTCCATTATTATTTCAAAGAACATTAGCTTGCAGTAATATCGAGAACCTTTCCAAGAGATACTTCGCTTCCTGATATAACTAATACTGTTGAATCTCCTTTAAATCTCACAGCATCGATTTTTCCTTCTATGAACGTATCAGCCGAAAAAGTTGTCGATCCGTCGTTCGATAATTGTACTTCATAAGTATATTTGCCAGATGGGATTGTATTCCCGTTATTGTCTGTTCCATCAAAAATATACTTATGATTTCCAGTAGTTAATTCATTAGAATTCAAAGATATTCTCTTTACAATTGTCCCGTTAGCGTCTCGCACAATTAAAGTCCCGGATTTTGCGTTTGTTGATACACCAAAACCTAAATTAACTTTGTTTTCGCCGTCGTATGTGAATTCATTGGTTAATGCTCTTGCAGTTTTGCCAAGCATACCCGGAAGAGCCGAGTTTGTAATCGTTTCAGCAAGTGTTTTGTTTAAATTTGCCGTTTCTTCAATCATTGAGCGTATGTCGATAAGCTGCTCAAGTTGAGAAAATTGTGCAAGCTGAGCTGCGAATTCTTGATTGTCGTAAGGTTTTAGTGGATTTTGATTCTTCATCTGAAACGTAAGTAGCTTCAGGAAGTCATCCTTACTAACAATGCTTTTCTTTGAACTCAGCTTTTGAGTCGATGTTTCCGTATTTGTTACGGAATTAATTGATTCTGCCATTGAAACCTCCTGTTTCGTGCTAAACGTACTTTTCGATTACTTTTTTCATCCATAATCGAAAATTATCGTTAGCTTCCTCCTGATTTATTCCATTTTTGTTTTCAGTTTTCACAAAAGAATTTAAAAATTCTCTTTCATCTTTTTTGTTTTTATGCTGTTCGTTGTTGTTTGCTAAATCTCTTTCTTCCTGGTTTTCATTCGAAATATCTATTTTGCCGGTTGTTATTCCGTATTCAGATAATTTTTCTTTAAGTACATTTATTTGTTTTTCAATTGCTTCCACTGTTTCCTTTGAACGTGCTTTTATTTTAATTTCAGCAACATCATTTTTCATCAATACATCAACAATTACTATACCAAGCCATTGTGGTTCTAATATCAGCTTTGCTGTTGCCTGATTTTCGCCACGAATATTCCCAATCAAACCACCAACATTTTTCCCGAAATTCTCTATTTTTACATTGCTAACTGTATAATTTCCAACGTTTTGCTCAAAAATCTCGCCGAACATAGGATTATTTTGGTGTGTAATATTGTTTAGTAAAGAATTGTTTAATATTGGACTATTGAATGATAAAAAATTATTAGAGTTTGAATGCTGTTTAAAACTATTCTCATCTTGGTCAAAATTATCCACTCTATTTTCGATATTTATGATTTCTGGTTTATTATTTGGAATATTATCTTTGTTATCATTATTTTGAATTAACTGAGAAATTTTTGATGTGATATTTTCTCTTAACGGCAAATTTTTTAATTCTAAATTTTTAATAATTTTATCACTATCAATATCTAATACTTCGTTTAACAATGTTGGTTGATTAATATTATCTTTATTATAAGTGTTATCTTTATTATAGGTATTATCCTCAGAACTTGTGATTTGTTCGAAAAATTTTGAAATTGGCAATCTATTGTTGAATAATGTCGAAGAATTGCTTAATTCATTAATGTTTTTCAATAATTTTAAAGAATCTTTAAGTAAATCACCATTATTTGAATATTCTCTTATGCTCGATAATTGCATAAATGCATTTTTAAAAGCTTCATTAAGCTGTGTTCCATATTTTTTGTCAAATGCTGTAAATATTCCATCAAAATAATTCAATATTTCTTTTTGGTTAATATTAACCTTATATTCTTTCAATCGGATTATGAAATTGTTGATTTGTTCAGAGAGGTTGTCTAAATTATCTACCATAAATTGATAATTTTGGCACACTATGTCTGAATAATGCTCAAAAATATTCGTTTCATCTGAACGCTTTTCGATGATTTCTTTGATTGCAGGATTATCTAAAAGGTCATTTTGAGTTTGTTTCAATAATTCATTAAAGACATTTGTCTTTTCATTCTGCGGGGACGGGTTTGTAACATTCCCAAACCCTAACTCGGAATGAGTTACTTCCAATGTTCTCATAGTTGCATCCTTGCAATTTATTTTATTGTCCTATACCCAGCAAAAGAATTGCAGCGGCATTTTCAGGTTTCATTGCTTCAATAATTTTGCCAGCTTTTTTCTTGTTCATCATTTTTAATATTCTTGCAGCATCTCTTTCGTCCAGACGCTCCAATATTGCAGCCACCTCCTGTGGCTTTGAATTCTCATATATTTTTGCAAATACTTCAAAATTAATTTTAGCACTGGAGTCTACCCTTTCCTCCAACATCTTTTGATAGTTCTCTATTCTCTTCTGTGCGAGCGAGTATTTTTCTGTAAGTTTCTTTATTTCAATTTCTTTCTTAGTTAAACTATCTTGCAGTTCTTTAGCATTTTTTTCAGATTTTTCAGCGATTGAATTAGCTCGCTTAACTGAATCTTGATGGAAACGAATTGTTTCTGCAATGTTTTTTAGTGAATCTCTTAAATATTTCTCAATTCGCATTAATGAATCAATTTTAATTGAAAATTCATTCTTTTTTATCACTTCATTTTCAAAAAAAGCCAGTTGTTTTTTCGAAATTTGAACAGTTGGCTCAATATAGACAGGCTTTAATGGTTTTATTATTTTTTTTGGCTTATCAACTTTTTGAACTTTAGTCGTATCTTTATTGTCTTTTATTCCCAGTAAATCGGGTCTATATTTAATTACACCAATAAGTCCTCCCATCAATATTGCTAATACTGATGATACAATAATAATCCCTATTAAAAGTTGCTTCCAGGTCACTTTTCTTTCCTGATAAATCCCATTATTGCAATTTCATCGATAAAATTACTTTCTTCTTTTAGAGTTTCTGCCTTGTATTCTTCTAATTTTTTTTCTTTCAATTTTTCAAGTATCATTTCATCTTTTTTTGCTTCAATATATTTATTTTGGCGAAGCTTTTCAATTTCGAGAAGTTGATTTTTATCTTGTATATGCTTTTCAATTTCTTTTTCTACCAATGCTTTATGAGCGATTCTTTCTTGAATATCCGAAGCCTTTCCGCTTGTGTATTTTTTTGCAATGAGATTATTCTTATACTCTATCTTTTCTTCAATAATTTGTTCTTTGCGAAAACGAAGTCGCAAAATCTTTGCAAGCTCTTCTTTTGCTTGATTTGTTCTAAATGCTCGTAAATTTAATAGTGGCTCGAGCCTGTATGTGAATTTCTTTGCCATTTCTACATTTTGCTTATTTCGATTACTTTGTTTACAATTTCATGATAATCATTTCGCTCATCTAATCCTTGTTTCAAAAATGAATTAATTATCTCAATTCTTTCAATTGCTTTATCTATTTGTGGGTTGCTTCCTTTTTGATATGCTCCGACATTTATCAAATCTTCGGCACTTTTATAGACTGCAAGTAATTCTTGTATTTTTTTTGCGGCATCAAGATGTTCTTTTGAAACAACATCACTTCGGCAACGACTAATGCTTTCAAGAACATCAATTGCCGGATAATGTGCAAGCGATGCGAGCTTTCTCGATAATACAATGTGTCCGTCCAAAATACCTCTTGTAGTATCTGCAATTGGTTCATTCATATCGTCGCCTTCAACTAACACAGTATAAATTCCTGTTATTGTTCCTTTTTCGGAAGTTCCGGCACGTTCCAATGTCTTTTGTAAAATAGTGAACACTGATGGTGTATATCCGCGAGTTGTCGGAGGTTCGCCAATTGAAAGACCTACTTCTCGTTGAGCCATTGCCAATCGTGTTACAGAATCCATCATCAACATAACATCCAACCCCTTATCGCGGAAGTATTCTGCTATTGTTGTAGCTGTAAGTGCTGCTTTTACCCGAATGAGTGGAGGAACATCACTTGTCGCGACTACAACAATTGACCTGTCAAGTCCCTCTTGTTTCAAATCTTTTTCTATAAACTCGCGTACTTCTCTTCCGCGTTCACCAATTAACGCTATAACATTAATATCTGCCGATGTATTTCGGGCAATCGTTCCAATTAATGTAGATTTCCCAACCCCAGAACCAGCAAAAATACCAACACGCTGTCCTTTTGCTAATGTTAGAAGTCCATCGACTGCTTTTATTCCTGTTGAAATTGGTTCAGAGATCCTTTTTCGCAATAATGGATTTGGTGGAACTGCATATATCGAACGTTTTTGCTCTATTGACACCTCTGCTTTACCGTCAAGTGGACGACCTAACCCATCTATTACTCTACCTAATAATTTGTCTCCTACTCCAACAGACAAGGATTTCCCTGTAGCAATAATTTCTGTCGATGGTTCAATGTCGTTTGTTTCTCCAAGTACCATTGAGAGAATCCTGTCATCTCGAAACCCAACAATTTCAGCTAAAGCAATTAATTCATCGTATTTGTTTCTTAATTCACATATTTCTCCAATAGGGGCTTTCGGTCCTTCGCTTTCGAGCACAAGCCCAACTACTTTTTTAACTTTCCCACGTCGCACTAATGTCGGTGTTTTCTTTATTGCTGGCTTGAAAAATTTCTCTATGTTAATTGCTTGGTACATTTGTTTCGTCTTCGCTATTGTTCGTTTCAGAGTTTTCTTGAATTTCTTGTGTTTCAGGCATAATTGTATCCAGAATATCGGGATAACTTTCTTTCAGAGATGATTCAAGGTCTAACTTTATTTGTTCTTTTGCTTCTGTCAATGCATTTTGTAGTTTTTTTAATTGCTCGCTTATTCGCCCATCAATAATTCCTGCACTTGTATGCAAAATGCAACTTCCTTGTTCTATATTATTCGATGTTACTATTTCGATTTTACTATCTGCCAAATTAAAAATTTGAGAATTTACTTTTTTTAGTACTTCAAAGTCATCTTTATTTAATTCAATTTTGAATATTTCTTCATCCTTTATTTCGCTAAATACTTTATTTATCTGACTTATAACTAATTGTTCACTTTCGACTGCAGCAAAACCCATTATTTTTCTTGCAATTTCAATTGATAAGTCTATTAATGCTTCATTGAATTTTTTTTGTTCTTGCAAAAAAGCTTTCTTTAACTCGAAAGCAATTTTATCGAAGCGTTTTATCCATTGACTATGAATTTGAATTTCACTTTGGTATATAGCTCTCGCAGAATCTTGACCATCAGAAAAACCTTTGTCGTAGGCTGATTGAATTTCTTTTGCAGCTTCTTCAATAGGAATGCTTTCATCTGGCACTCGTCGTAAATCTATTTCAATCGGTTCGTTAGAATCTGAAATAGTGTATGTTTCTGTGAAATATGTTACTTTGGGTTGAGGCTCTGGTTCAGGTTCGCCAATGAATTCTTCTACTTCTGGTAGTTCTTCTACTTCAATAGGTTTGGATTTAACTAAACTCTCAAGTTCTAATAGCTTTCGCTCAAACTCTCTGCGAATAATATCTTCGCTTTTGATAATTTTAACTTTTTGTTTATTTCTTGGTATTTTTAATATGATCTTGTTCATTTCATTCCTTTCTTATACGAAAATATCTTCCTTGCCACGACCACCGATAGCAATTTCTTCTTGTTCTTCGAGTTTCTTGATAATATCAACTATTCTCATTTGTGCTGCTTCGACTTCTTTTAATTTAACTGGTCCCATAAATTCGAGCTCTTCTTTAACAACTGCTGCTGCACGTTCAGACATATTCTTGAATATTTTCGAACGAATTTTTTCGTCAGAAACCTTCAATGCAAGTGCTAAATCGCGTTTATCAACATCACGTAGAATTCTCTGAATACCTTTGTCGTCAATGAGCACAATATCTTCGAATAAGAACATTTTGCGTTTGATTTCTATCGCCATATTATAATCTTTTTCTTCAATGCTTTCTAACAATTGTTTTGCTACTGCATTATTGCACTTGTTAAGTATGTTTGCTACCAGTTGCACACCACCAGCTTGGGCTAAATTCTGCGAAAGAGTTGCTTCTGCTATTTGATCTACAACGTGTTCAATTTCTGTAACTAATTGTGGAGATACTTTCCCAATTGTTGCCATCCGAAATACAGTTTCAGAACGTAGATCATCTTTGAATTCATTGAGCACATCTGCTGCTTGGTCAGGAGGCAGATGCGATAATATCAAGGCTATTGTTTGTGGATGCTCTTTTGATAAGAATGAAGCAAGCTGCTGAGGATCAGATTTCTTTAATATAGAAAACCCTCTCACAGTTGTCAGAACACGTATCTTTTCAATAATTTCTCGCGCTTTGTCCAATCCATAACTTTTTTCGAGTAGCATTTGAGCATAATCAATTCCTCCTTCGACCATATATGAGGAGGCTGTCATTAATTGGTAAAACTCTTCGATAACATCCTCGACAACGTTTGGAGGCAGTTCACGTAAATTTGTAATTTCTACAGCTATTTGCTCAACATCTTTAATATCAAGTTCTTTGAATACCTTTGCCGCTACTTCGACATCCATAGACATTAGTAATACGGCTGCCTTTTGTTTTCCTGTCAAATCAGATGCTGTAATTCTTTTCTTTGCCATTATTGTTTACCTAATTAATATTCTTACTAATATTCAACGAACAAACAATTTGTTTATGATTTGGCAGATTTCGGATTCTCAATATCTTGCTGTAATAATATCTTTATTAATTTCACTGCGTTTTCTGTTTGTTCATCTAAAAATGATTCAACCTTTTCTTTTATTTCAAGTTTCAACATATCTTCTTCAGTCATTTCCTGTGGTTCAACATCTAATGCTGACTTTGCTAATGCTTCAAGTTCTTGCATATCGGTTTCTTCTTCGATTTCTTGCGGCTCTTCTTCGCGAATTTCTCCTTCTAATAATACTTGTTCAGGAAGTTCAGCTGGAAGCAATAACAAATCTTCTTCATCTAATTTCAAATCCTCTAATTGTTCTTCTGGTTCTTCCTCTTCTTCCTCAATAGACACTTCTTCTTTGACTAATAATTTAGGATTTGGCAGTCCAAGAGCAATACGTAATCTGTCTTTTACAAATTTCGACTGTATTAATGCAAACATCAACATTATTGTAATTAATATTGCTGCAATCAAAGCAATTAATTTGATTATTTCTTTGTCTTTGTACCAAACTACTGGCTGCTGTTCTTCAATTTCTTGTTCCAATAGTGATGTGTCAAAAGGAACATTTAATACTGAAATCTGGTCATTTCTGGTTGGGTCGTATCCTACAGCATTTTTTATGGCAAGTGTTAATTGATCAATTTCTTCCTGCTTTCTTGGCGTATATTCAATTTTTTTTACTCCATTTTCATCTACAACCTTAGTTACACCATTAATGATTGCTGATACAGTGAGCCTCTTAATATTGCCTGTGCCTTCTACAATATGAGATACTGTTTTAGATATTTCATAATTTTGGATAACATTGGATGCATTTTTTGCCTGACTAACAGTTGGATAGCTCAGAGAATCTGTGCTTTCTGATACTTCCTGAATATTTTGTTCACTACGAATTACTTGGCGTTCCGGGTCGAAATCTGTAATTGTTTTTTCAACCTGTGTGAAATCAATTTCGGCATTTACTCTCACCTTCGAATTTTCTGTTCCAAGCACTCCATCGAGAAGCGATTGCACCTTTTCTGCATAATGCTGCTCAACTTGTCGCTGAATATCGTGCTGTGTTTGAGTAAGTCCGGTTACTGTTGAATTGTCCAATGGGGGCTCGGATAAAATTTTGCCTCGTCCATCAACAACTGTAACTTTATCAATTGTAAGTCCTTCAACACTGCTTGCAACAAGGTTTTGAATCCCTTCTATGCTTATTTTGCTAAGGCTTCTACCACTTTTCAAATGAATGATAACAGAAGCACTCGGTGGTTTCTCGTCTTTTTTGAAGAGTGTCTTTTCTGGTATTACTAAGTGGACACGCACTTTTTTAATTTCATCCATTGTCCCGATTGTTCTGGCAAGCTCGCCTTCCAAAGCCCTGCGATAATTCAGTTTTTGGACAAATTCGCTCATCCCAAGGTTTGTCTTGTCGAAAAGTTCATATCCAACTATGCTTTCAGATGGAAGACCTTCACCTGCTAACTGTATGCGAGTATCGTAAAGTTGAGACTTATCTACTAATATCGTATTTCCATTGTCTTCAAGTTTATATTGCACTCCTTTTGCTTTAAGGCTTTCAACTATTTTTGCAGCATCTGATGGTTCTAAATTACTATACAGAACTCCCATTTCCACAGGCTTGCTACTGGACAATAATAGAACTGTGCCTAATATTAATCCAGCAACAACGCCTCCAATTATCAATTTTTGAACTAATGATAATCTTTTATAAAATATTTTTACTTGTTCTGTGAATGTATTTTCAGCCATAATTATCCTTGTTTGTATTTGTTCACGAAATCATTTTTGGCTAATATTATCCTCCATTTTATACCTGCATTCTTAATACTTCTCGATATAGGTCAAGTCCTTTGTTTCTTAGCTCCATTAATAGCTGGAATGAGGTTCGTGCTTTTTGAGCAGTAATCATTACGTCGTGAATATCGACAGGTTCGCCTTTTATAAATTTTTCTGTCTGTTCTGCTGAATCAATTTGCATCTTATTTACATCATCCATCAATTGTTTGACAGTATCGGCAAAAGTTACATCTTTTGTGGTTGTTGTGCTTTCGCCAAATTTCTGTTGAACTAATGGAAGATACCTTCTCGATGGGTCTGTTTCATTGATTATCATAGTGAACTCCTTTCAAATTATTTCCTAAAAACCATCTAATTTATATCAATTACTATTCCAAATGATGTTTTCCTTCGGTTATGGCTAATTTTGTTCAATTCTTTTTTCAGGTTGAATTGAAATAGTCTGATTTTTAATATTAGTTATTTTTTGTTAAATTTATTTTATCAATTGTCGGGAATAACGTTATGGTCAGTTTAAAAAAGATAATTCATCTATTTTCAATAGAATTGTTGTTCATATTACTCAATACAAATAATCTTTTTTCAAATTTTGTCGAAAATAATGGACAATTTCCTGAAAATGTTCGTTTTTTGTTTCAAACCAAAGATGCCAATGTATGGATTAACAATAATGATATATTATTCGATTATTTAAACGAAGTTGGGGATAAAAGCTGTAATCGTTCTACATTAAAGCTAAGCTTTTCAGAAGCAATCAATTTCAACATTCAGCCTATTTCTTATAGCAATCGTGTATTTAATTATTTCACTAAATCAAATCCTTTTTCTTCAAAAGTTTATGATACTTTAATTGTTAAAAATCTATACGATAAAATAGATTTATTTCTTTACTCTAAAAATGGTTGTTTTGCCTATGATTTTCTTTTGCATCCTGGTGCAAACCCAAATGATATTAAAATAAAAGTAGATGGAGCTGATTCTGTTAATATTGAAACTAAACAAATTTCTTTCTTTACAACTAATATTGTGCAGTATCATTCGGACTTGAATGCATATTTAGAAGAAAGCAAAATACCAATTGTTTCTTCATTCAGTTTTGATGGTTATATTTCATTTTCATTAAATAATTACGACAAATCACAGATGATTAGGATTGACCCGGTTGTCTATTCTACTTATTTTGGTGGGAGTTCGTTTGATTATTTACGTAGCATTGCAAAAGATTCATCCGGGAACATAATTGTTGTTGGGAGAACTCGTTCTGCTAATTATCCTACAGAAATCGGTAGCTACGATACCACTTTTTCGGATATTTTTATTGATTTTTATGATGCTGTAGTAACGAAATTTTCTCCTGATGGAAAAAATATTTTGTTATCTACTTTTTTAGGCGGTATGGGAAACGATCAAGCAGAAGCAGTTGCTGTAGATAAGTTTGGTAATATTTATATTACAGGTTACACTCTGTCTTTGCGTTCGTTTCCGTTTACTTCAAAAGCTCTTGATACTTTTGATATTGGTGGAATAGATGGTTTCCTCACTGTAATGAATGCTCAGGGAGATTCTCTTCTTTATTCAACTCTTTTTGGTGGAACAAGCGACGATTTCCCTCAATCAATTACATTAGATAAAAACAAGAATATATATCTTGCCGGCTATACAAAATCCTCAAACTTTATTACTACTTCGGGGGCTTTTGATACAACATTTAACAGCAATGGAACTGATATTTTCAACGACGCTTTTGTGATGAAATTTTCCAGCAATTTTAACTTACAATATTCTACATATGTAGGCGGTTCTGGTGATGATTTTGGACAATCTATCGCTGTTGATGCTTTGGGAAATGCAATTGTTGTTGGAATTACTCGTAGCCAGGATTTCCCAATTTCATCATTTGGTTTTCAAAAGGTAATTGCTGATTCTGTCCCGTCGTCCAGCACTGGGGATGGCTTCATTTTTAAACTCAATTCCAACGGCACAAATAAAATATTTGGAACATATTTTGGGGGTTCGGCACTGGATGCAATCTATTCTGTTGCAATTGATAGTAGTAATAATATTTATTTTGCTGGTTATTCTGAATCAGAAAATTTGCCAATTTCTCCTAATGCATTCCAAAACACTTACAACAATATTAATTCCGGTTATATTTCAGGTGATGCCTTTGTTGGTAAACTCAAATTCAGTGGTGATTCACTTCTTTTTAGTACATATTTTGGCGGTTCTGGTAGTGAACGTATTGCTGCTATTGCTATTGATAGCTATGGTTTTCCTGTTGCAACTGGATTTACTACCTCACGTGATTTACCAACTACCCCGACGGCTTTTCAAAAACAATATTCAGATAGCACGGATGCCTTTGTTGTGCGTTTCACTCCAAATTTAGATGGCTGCCCATATATAAGTTATCTTGGTGGTAAACGTAATGATATTGCTAATTCTATTGTTACAGCTGATTATGCTAATATCTGGGTAGCAGGTTTTACTAATTCAAACGATTTTCCAGTTACAGCTGATGCTATATTCAGCACGGCTTTTGACAATTTAAGCGATATGTTCATTACAAAATTGTATGCTAACTACATTAGTCTTGATTTCGAAAAAAGTTTGGGTACGAGAATAATAAATGTTTGTTTAGGTGATAGTGTGTATGTTGGGGCGAAAGCTTCAGGTGGAATTGGGAAAATTTCATATCACTGGTTGCCTACTGATGGAGTTTCTTTCCCGGATTCTTGTTATACTTTTATTAAGCCAAATGATTCTTCTGTGTATTATCTTTTGGCACAAGACGAAATGGGTAATAGCGTAACAGATTCTCTTTATATTATTGTGCATACGAAACCTCATCTATCACTTTCGGGTTCTTTAGTTGTGCTCTCTAATTCAACGGAAGAATACACTCTTGTGTCTGATTATCAGGGTTTTACGGATTGGTATGTAACAAATGGGAAAATATTAGAAAAAACTTCTACAAAATTAAAGGTAAAATGGGCGGATACAACTGCAATAGGTGTAATAAAATTAGTGTTCACTTCTCAGTATGGCTGTATTGATTCTTTATCTGTATCAATTAGAATAGGGAATATCCCTAAGCCAAGAATTAAACCTATTGGTAAATTCCCACCTTGTAACGGGGATACTTTATTATTGGATGCAGGTGCTGGATATGCTACTTATCTTTGGTCAACGGGGGATACAACCCGAACAATCAAAATTACACAAAATGGAAAATATTCTGTAAAAGTTGCAGATTCGCTTGGTTTTGTAGCTTACTCGGATACAATTAATGTGTACTTTATGACATATCCTAAACCTATTATTAATGGATTAAGCATTGTTAAACCTGGGATGAATTATGAATACATTGTAGAAGGCTCGCCCGGCAGTAATTTCAAATGGATAATTCAGGGTGGGACAATTCTCTCAGGTCAAGATAATGATACTATTACTGTCCGTTGGAACAATACACCAAGCGGCTCACTTCTTGTCGAGGAAACAACTCGCGAAGGTTGCGTGATTTATTCCGATTTATTCGAAATCGATATAAGTGGTGTTTTTAAACCCAGAATTCGTGTGCTTGGTTCGACTAATATTTGCGAAGGTGATTCCGTTCTTCTCGATGCTGGCTACGGATTTTCATATTACCGGTGGAACAATGGTAGCAACAAACGGTTTATTTTTGTTTCTACTGCGGATACTTTTTACTGTTATGTTCGCGACAATTATGGTTTCGAAGGCTTTACAGATACTATTACAACAACTACTTTAGAACGACCACCTAAACCAGCAGTGAGAGTATTTGGAAATCAGTTTACCTGTTTAATCGATTCTTTGCCAATTCAATGGTATTTCAACGATCAGGTAATACCTAATGCCATTGGTACTTTATTTATAGCAGATGTACCGGGGCGATACAAAGTTTGTGTTCGTGGATATAATGGTTGCATAAATTGTTCGGATATTATTTCTTATCTTGTTTCTGTAGATGAATCTAAGAGTGATATTATGATATTCCCAAATCCTTGTGATAATGTGTTGAATGTAAATTTGAATATTAATTCTTCAGTGTACGCAAAAATTAGTATTTACAATGTAATTTTTGAAAAAGTATTTATTCAGGAATTTTCTAATAATTCAGTATTACACTTAGATGTTTCCTATTTACCAACGGGTGTTTATTTACTTGTAATAGAAAATAATTTAGACGTTCAACGAATTTTGTTTCTTAAAAATTAACTGAAACTTTTATCTCAGAAAAAACGTATAAAATACAAAACACTGAAAATGGAATATGAATTTTCTAATTAATATTAATAAACCGATTTATCTAACACTTGTTGCTATATTAATATTTTTGCGTTTTTCAATTGATACTATTTTTTACTATTTATTGCCTCAGGATAGTTTTGTTTTCTCATATTGGACTTTCTTTTCGTCTATTCTAATTTTATCGGCTTTTATTTATTACTTTTTCTCTGAGCAATTTGAAAAAAATAATAATGAGTATTCTAACGAGAAATTTGTATATGATTTTACACGTATTTTTTATTTGCAGTTATTGATATACATTTTAATAATTTTTCTACCAAATAATGATACATTCTACAGTCTTGAACTACCGTATTTCAAATTCTTTATTTCTGATGTTTCAACTGTTTTCTTTGCTTTGGCTACAATTTACTTAGCTTGGTTTTTGTTTGTCTGGTTAATAAGACGAAAGCACAAAAGAACAAAGCTATATTTAAAGATAATTGCTATTTTGCTTACTATTCTGCTGGTTATAGAATTAGCAAACTATGGATTTTTTAAGTCGCTTTATTTGAATAGCTTTATACCTCTTTTCCTATTAGTAATATATATTCTTACACTTTTAGTTACTAAAAAAAATAATTGGATTGCTCAGCTTGAACGCAAGCCAAAAATTAGACTTCTGTGGGTTTCACTTGCCAATCTAATTCTATCTATACTTTTAGCTGTTTCAATAATTGATAGTGACGGATTTTTATCACGAAACACAATAAATTTCTTATCTGGTGCAAATAATTTTTTCGGTGCAGTTGTTTTAGCTCTAAATGCTTTTTCTTTGAGAATTTTCCTTGCTGTAATAGTTTCACTTCCTACTGCAACAATCGTTGAACGAAAAACATCCGAAATTTCTTCTCTTACTTATCTTAACAAATTTATTGCTGAAACTTCGACAAAAAAGCCTGATGAAATCTTACAAATGGTTACTCAGCTTGCTTTAAATGCTTCTGGCAGTGCGGCTGTTTGGCTCGAAGTTTATCATAATGGTACTATTGACATTGGAGCTACAGCTCAAATTTCACCTGAGCTAATAAAAGATTTTCATTCCGACAAGCGAATTGGAAATATTTTTACTACTATTGAAAAGCCGGTGTTAGTTGAATCGGTACCAGAAAATGATGAAATTAAGTCTATTTTGAATTATTTTCATTTTGCAAATACATTAATTGCTATTCCACTGTATCAAGGTGCAAAAAGATTTGGCACTATTGTAGCAATCGATACGGAAGAATATGGATTCGAATTGGAAGATGTTGCTGTCCTCTCTGCTTTTGCCGATAATGTTAATTTAGCTCTCGAAAATCAGCGACTATTGCAGGAATCCTTACAAAAAGAACGTTATCGCAGCGAAATGTTAATTGCTAAGCGAATCCAGAAAGAGCTTCTTCCGCAGAATCTTCCTGAATTTCCTAAATTTCAACTTGCTGCTTATTCCTCACCTGCCGAAGAGGTTGGTGGTGATTACTATGACGTTGCCCGCTTTGCAGATGGAACTCCTTGCATTCTGGTTGGTGATGTTTCTGGCAAAGGAATGAGTGCTGCATTTTATATGGCTCAGCTCAAAGGTGCTGTGCATTCCGTTGCCCCACAAGTTAATTCTCCAAAAGAGTTGTTGTTAAAACTTAACAATATTCTTTTTGGATTGATGGACAAACAAAGTTATATTACTTTAAATTGCCTGAAACTCGATGAAAACAATAGCTCCATTACTTTTGCTCGTGCTGGTCATCCACCTCTTTTCCTGAAAAATTCGTCTGATGTCAATACGATTAAACCACAAGGATTAGGTATTGCTCTTGTTGGAAATGAATTATTCACTGATTATTTAGAAGAAGTCAATATTCAGCTTTCAAATGGCGATATTTTGATGTTAATTACTGATGGGGTGAACGAAATCCGTAACTCTTCAGGTGAAGAATTTGATTTTCAGCGAGTTTTCGACTTTCTTCTTACTCATAATTCTTCGGCTCAAAAATTGCTAAAACAATTTTTACAAAATATTGATGAGTTTAAAGGGGATGCACCTCAAATTGATGATTTAACTGTTTTCATTATTTCTTTTGGTTGTTTAGATAATACGAAGAGGTTAAAAAATGAATAATAATAATAATAATTTCAAAATTGAGAAAAAAAATATCGATGATTTAGTGTTGCTCTCTATTTCTGGTTATTTAGATGCACATACAGCACCTTTTCTCGAACAGGAAATAGAAAAATCAGTAAAAGATGGATGTTATAAGATTGTTGTTAATTTTTCTGATTTGGATTACATTTCAAGTGCTGGTCTTGGAGTTTTTATGGCTTTTATTGAAGATGTTCGTCAGAATGGTGGCGATATTAAGCTTTCTAATATGAAAGAAAAAGTTTTTGCTGTATTTGATTTGCTCGGATTTCCATTGCTTTTTGATATTCTTAACGAAGAAAGTGAAGCTATCGCTAAATTTAAAGGAAACTAAATGCTTTTGAGTGTTGAAAATAATAATTTTATTTGTATTAATGCAGACAGTGCTGAACTCGAAAGAATTCGCAAATTTGTGTTAGAGTTTGCTGAAAAATTTGGTTTCGATGATATTACTGCTAACAAAATTGTTTTAGCTGTTGATGAAGTTTGCACGAATTTAATCAAACATTCTTATAAATACGACAGTTCCAGAGAAATTTGCTTGCAAATATTAACCGATAACAATCAATTTTCCGTTCTCATTCTTGATGATGGTGCTTCATTTAACCCAAGTTCTGATACTTCATTAGATATGAATGATTATTTGAATAATTATCGTCGGGGTGGTTTGGGGCTTCATATAATCAATCTTGTTATGGATAAAATTCAGTATATTCCTCGTTCCGGTGATTTCCCACAAAATAGATTAATCCTAACAAAATATATTAAATAAATTTCTTTTGAAAGTTTCCTTTTTGCTTTCACAAAAAACAAATATTTTTGTATTTCGTTAATTGTTTATTTTCTTAACAATTTAAGGATTTTTAATGACTTCAAAAGAAATACGTAAATCATTTTTAGATTTTTTTGCTTCCAAAGCACACAAAATTGTTTCAAGTGCCCCAGTGATTCCTTTTGGTGACCCAACCTTGCTTTTTACTAATGCTGGAATGAACCAGTTTAAAGATGTTTTTCTTGGTCAAGGTAGTCGGGAATATACTCGTGCTGCTGACACCCAGAAATGTATCCGTGTCAGTGGCAAGCACAACGATCTCGAAGAAGTTGGAGTTGATACTTATCATCATACTTTTTTCGAAATGCTTGGTAATTGGAGCTTCGGCGACTACTATAAAGAAGAAGCTATTGAATGGGCTTGGGAATTGCTTGTTAAAACTTGGGGGCTTCCATCTGACCGTCTCCACGCTACAGTCTATCGAACTGATGATGAAGCATATGAAATATGGAAGAAATATTTGCCAATAGAACGCATCCACCGTTTCGATGAAAAAGATAACTTTTGGGAAATGGGCGAAACTGGTCCCTGCGGTCCTTGCAGCGAAATTCATTTTGACCGCACTCCCGACAAAAGTGGCGCAAATCTCGTAAATGCTGGCTCACCGGATGTTATTGAAATTTGGAACTTAGTCTTTATTCAATATAACCGTCTTATTGATGGCACTTTGCAACCGCTTTCTAAAAAACACGTTGATACAGGTATGGGGTTTGAACGTATTTGTGCCGTCCTTCAAGGGAAAAATTCTAATTATGATACTGATGTTTTTACTCCTGTTATCTCAAAAATAGAAGAGCTATCACACAAAAAATACTCCACAGACTTATCTAACAAAGACGGAATTGCGATGCGAGTAATTGCAGACCATTTGCGAGCATTATCTTTTGCAATTGCTGATGGTGCATTTCCGGGCAACGAAGGACGAGGATATGTGCTTCGTCGTTTGTTACGTCGGGCTGCTCGTTTTGCTCGTGAACTTGGATTTAAAGAACCTGTTATCTATAAACTTTTGCCAACTTTAATTGATGTGATGGGGGACGTTTTCCCAGAACTAATCACTCACAGAAATACAATCGAAAGAGTTCTCCGAGCTGAGGAAGAAAGCTTTCTTCTAACTCTTGAACGTGGTCTTGAAAAATTCGAAGAAATCAGAAACGAACTTATTAAAGCCAATTCTAAAGTGATTCCTGGAGAACAAGCGTTTCTTCTCTACGATACTTATGGCTTTCCATTAGATTTAACAGAACTGCTTGCCCGTGAAAATTCTCTGACTGTTGATATACAGGAATTTAATCAAAAAATGACCGAACAGCGTGAGCGTAGCCGTTCCGCTCGTAAAGTCCTTGCATACGAAAATGAACTTCCAGCTTTGGATTTTCAGACTACATTTGTAGGTTATAATAATTTTGAAGTTCAGTCGAAGGTTCTGTATGCCGAAGATAACTATTTAGTTTTGGAGCAAACACCTTTCTATTCAGAAAGTGGTGGGCAGGTGTCTGATATTGGTGAAATTATTCTTGCTGGTGAAATTTACCAGGTTGTTGATGTTAAAAAATCAAATAACGCGATAATACATATCACTGATAGGGAAGTGGAGCCTCTTGTCGGTGAAATGGCTCTTGCTCGTGTTTCACGAGTTCGTCGCCTCAGAACAATGAGAAACCATTCCGCTACTCATCTTATGCACGAAGCATTGCGTAAAGTGCTTGGTGAACACGTTCAGCAAGCTGGTTCTCTTGTTTCTCCTGACTATTTACGTTTCGATTTTAATCATTTTGAAAAAGTTACTGACGAGCAAATCAAACAAATTGAAAAAATTGTTAATAATAAAATCTATGAGCAAATCCCGGTAGAAGAACATATTCTCTCGATTAATGAAGCAAAGAATAATCCAAATATTAAAATGTTTTTCGGCGATAAATATGGAGAAACTGTTCGTTTAATTGTTATGGATAATAAATTCTCTCTTGAACTTTGTGGTGGAACACACGTTCGTAATACTGCTGAAATTGGCATTTTCAAAATTATTGCTGAAAGTTCAATTGCAGCAGGTGTTCGCAGAATTGAAGCAATAACGGGTGATGCTGTTTATAATTATATTTGTCAGCTCAATGATACTATCACATCAAAAGATGATGAAATTGCAAGGCTTAAAGAAAATAATTTACATCTCGAAAAGCAAATTAGTCAGTATAAACTACAATTTTTGTTCTCATCTATTCCGCAATTAATTAATAATACTGTTAAAATTAGCGATATTTCAGTATTAATTTATCAAAGTGAGTTGAATAATATTGATGAGTTACGTCTTTTTGCTGAAAAGCTGAGAGATACTTTCGGTAAAAACGGGATTTCGTTAATTATCTCTAAACAAGATGATAAAATCTCTCTTGTTTGCTCTGTTACCGACGACTTAAAAGATAAAATGCCTGCTGGCAAACTTGTTGGAGATGCTGCTCGCATACTCGGTGGCGGTGGAGGTGGAAAATCTCATCTTGCAACTGCTGGGGGCAAAGACGTTTCAAAACTTCCAGAACTCATTAACGGTGGATTTATTGAAATTGTAAAAAAATATTTGTAGTATTATTCAAATTTCTTCATTTTATTGCTTAAGAAATGGCTGTTTCAACTATTGTTACAGTCATTTCTTTTTTATTTTTAAATAAATAAACAAAAAGGCTGCCTTTCCCAGACAGCCTTCTTTAAAGAAGCAATTTATTGTAAAACTAAAATTTACAAATTAATAGCGGCGGTTTCCATTGAATCTTCTTTCCATTGGACGTGCATCTTCGCGTCTTTCTTTTGCTTCATTAACTTTAATTGTTCTGCCACCGAATTCGATTCCGTTCAAAGCTTCGATAGCTGCATTGCCATCTGCTTCATCCATTTCAACAAAACCGAACCCTTTGGGTCTGCCTGTTACACGGTCGCGAATCAATTTTACATTATGGACATCGCCATATTGGGAAAACAAGGTTGAAAGTTCCTCTTCTGTGGTTTGAAACTTGAGGTTTCCAACATAAATCGTAATCATAAAAAACTCCAAAAAACAAAAAAATTAGTTAAAACTTAGTTCTGAGAAAACTCAACAAGATAATTAAATTATTCGATTTAACTCTTGATTGGATTTCTTTCAAAACCTAATAACAAATATAGGTTAATTATTTAACATAAACAAGAAAATTATAATATTTGTCCATCTTTCATTTTAAGAACAACATCAGAAATAGAGGCAATATCAGAACTGTGAGTCGCGATAATAAAAGTTGTTGAAAATTCAGATTGTATTCGTTTTATCAAATTTATAAACGACATAGCATTTTTTGCATCTAAATTTCCAGTAGGTTCGTCTGCCAGAACAATTTCCGGTTTGTTTATTAATGCCCGCGCAATTGCAATACGTTGTTGTTCACCGCCGCTTAATTCCATCGGTTTATTATTAATTATGTCTGCAACTCCTGTTAATTCAAGTAATTCTATTGCGTCTTTTTTTGCATCGCTTGGCTTGCTTCCAGAAATGAGTTTCGGAAGCATCACATTTTCCAGTGCAGTAAATTCTGGCAATAAGTAATGAAACTGAAAGACAAATCCAATTGTTCTATTTCGAAAAATATCTAACTCATTTCGTTTAAATTGAGATAATTGTTTGGGAGAATTATCAATATTATAAATTATTTCTCCACTATCAGGTTCGTCAATTGTTCCAATGATATGCAACAAAGTACTTTTTCCGACACCCGAAGGTCCAACCAAAGCAACAATTTTTGAACGTTCAATCGATGTGGAAACTCCTTTTAGAACAACATTTTTTTCGTGTTTGTTGTTTGAGTAACTTTTAGTAATGTTATTTATTTCAATAATGGTGTTCATTACATTTTTCTAAGTTGGGCATTAAATTTATTTTCCACAGACTGGATAATTTTATTAATCTTACTTTCTACTTCTTCATCAGTCAATGTCCGTTCGGATGAGGAAAAAATAAGGCTAAATGCAAGGCTTTTCTTTCCTTCCGGAATATTTTTTCCCTCATAAACATCGAAAATATTAACATCTGACAATAATTTGCCACCATTAGTTACAATTTCATCCAGAATATTTTTTGCCTCTGTGTATTCATCAACTATGAAAGCCAAGTCTCGTTCAACCGAAGGAAATGGACTTACTGGTAAATATTTGTTTTCTACTGTATTGTAATGTGAAACATAAGAAAAATCAATTTCGGCAAGCAGCACATCTTCCTCTATATCGTAATTTTTAAGCACGCTTTTATTCAAATATCCACAATAGCCTATAATTGTATTATCTAATTCAATTTTAACAGAATTGGGTGAATATATTTTATTTTCATCTAACTTTGAGAAAGAAATCGGAAGGCGTAGAAAATCTGCTAAATCTTCTATGAATCCTTTTATATCATAGAAATCGAACGGTCTTTCTTTCTCGCTCCACTGTTTCGGGAATGTTTTGCCAACTAAACTAATTGCAAGTATTTCTCTTTCTTCGTATCCCGGAAGAATTCCATCATCAGAATGTTTAAAAATTTTACCAATTTCGAAAAGTTTCAGATTATTATTCCCATATCTAATATTTAAATTAATTGTTTTCAATAATGAGGGAACAATTGATGGTCGCATTATTGACAATTCTTCGCCAAGTGGATTTGATATTTTAACAGGGTCCGAAGTGAAAAACTCAGCAGAACGTGTGTCAATCATATTTTGAGTGAGAATCTCCGAAAATCCATTCGAAACAAAATAATTACGGATTTTGTCTTTTAGTGGAGAGATTTGCAAGTTTTTATCTACGATATTTTCGCTAAACGTAATGGAGGAAACATAATTAGGCTCGATATTATCATAATTATAAAATCGGGCAACTTCCTCAATTAAATCTATTTCCTCAAAAATATCATTTCTTCGATGAGGTATTCTGTATTTCACATAATCGTTCGTTTGCTCAGTTTTTTCAAAACCAAGATTTTCAAATATTTGTAGCATAAGCTCATTTGGAATTTCGCAACCAATGATTTTTCGGGCACGCTCAAAACGTAGAGATATTTCTTTCAATTTAACAGGTTCTGGGTAAACGTCGATTTCTGAACCAACAATTTCTCCACCGCAAAGTTCTGCAATGAGAGAAGCTGCTCTGTTTAAAGCAGGGATAACATTTTCAATATCTACTCCGCGTTCAAATCTATAGGAGGAATCGCTGGATAATCCCAATTTCTTTGATGTCTTGCGAATAAGTGATGGATTAAAATATGCTGATTCCAACAAAATGTTAGTTGTATCATTAGTTATTTCCGAATTTTCGCCACCCATAACTCCGCCTAAAGCTATTGGCTTCTTCTCATCAGCAATTACTATCATATAATCATCAAGAATTCTGGTCTTACCATCGAGTGTAACAAACTCTTCATCTTTTATTGCTTTGCGGACAATGATTTTTTTACCTTCGATTTTATTATAATCGAAAGCGTGAAGAGGTTGTCCCATCTCATACAATACATAGTTTGTAACATCCACTGCTGCATTAATTGGGCGAATTCCAAGTTTTGTAAGAGCATTTTGCAACCAGTTGGGAGACGGCTTGATTTTTACATTTTTGATTATACGAGCAGAATATCTTGGACAAATATTTGTGTCCTCAATTATGATTCTTGCATAATCAGAAGCGTTTTCATTATTTGAAACTATATTGATTTCAGGGTAACGAATTTGTTTATTCAATTTTGTAGCAATTTCTCTTGCTATACCAAGATGACTTAAGCAATCAGCCTTGTTAGGCGTAATTCCGATTTCAAATACTACATCATCTAATCCGTAATATTTCGCGAATTCCATTCCTACAGGTGCGTCTTCAGGAAGCACCCAAATACCAGAGCTGTCTTCGCCTAAATCTAATTCCACCTGACTGCATATCATTCCAAATGATACTACATCACGAATTTTCCTTTTTTCGAGCTTGAATCCTCCATTAGGAACAACTGCCCCGATAGTTCCGAATACTACCTTTTGTCCCTTTCTAACATTTGGTGCTCCGCAAACTACTTGAGCAGTTTCACTACCAAAATTTACCTTGCAAAGTGATAATTTATCAGCATTAGGATGTTTTTCGCATTCCAAAACTTCTGCAACATAAAAGCCCGAATATTTTTTATTGTAATCGATTATACTATCAACTTCCAAACCTAACATAGTCAAAGTATTATCGAGTTCTTCAGTTGTCATTTCAATATCAACAAATTCACGAATTTTCTTTAACGATACTAACATACAGATTAATTATTTGAATAATTAGACTTACTATTTAAACTTTGCAATATAATATATTGAGAAGAGAAATAAAAATTTTAGTTGTAATATCGAGCTTTTAGGATGCTCCAGGATGGGTAAATAGTGTCGTTTGAAGTTTGAAAATCTGACCAACGAACAATTTTATATGTACCATCAATAGCTTGTGAAATTATTAGTAGCATTCTACCATTATATTTTTCTAAATTTAGAGGTTGAACAGTTGGCAGGTAAAGTTCATAGTTAGCTGTAAAAATAATTGAATCGGGAGAAGTGTATTGATACTGGCTTTTTTCAAAATATAGTGATATTGTATTGTCGCCACTTGCAGCCGAAATTATTGATTTAAAACTTCTTTGTTCTTCTGCAATAGTCCAATTTTGAAAGATTGATTGATATGTTGCAAAAGCATCCTGAGCCGGTATAAAGTTATATTTGCCGCCTCCGATAAAGCAATCAGAATAATTTTGCAAACGCTTGTATTTTATAGAATTCATAAAGTTTTGCATTAATACTTCCGGGCTCGTAGCAGGAAGGAATACAACAGGACTTTGGTCAGGTTCCTCTGGTGAACGTGTTTCGAAAATCCCGCAAGAATATAAAAAGCATAGTAATATTAGCAAATACCATTTCAAAGTGTAATGCGTCCTTCTAATGCTCTCGAAAGTGTTGCTTCATCAGTCCATTCAAGTGACGAACCAACAGGCAGCCCGCTAGCTATTCGTGTTACTTTGATGTTAAATGGTTTTATCAATTTGGCAATATATTGTGATGTAACTTCTCCTTCGACAGATGGACTTAAAGCAAGTATTACTTCTTCTGCCGAAGATACTCTTTCAATTAACTCCTTGATTTTTAAATCAGAAGCATTTATTCCACCAATTGGATTAATAAGTCCGTGAAGAACGTGATATACACCCCGAAATTCATTGGTTTTCTCAATTGCAAAAAGATCTTTTGGTTCTTCGACAACACAGATAATCTTTGAGTTTCGGCTATTTGAAGCACAAATTGGACAAATATCGTCGTCTGAATAGTTATAGCAAGACTTGCAAAGTTTTATATTACTTTTTAAATTGCTCAACACAGCAATAAATTCATCAATATATTCTTGGTTTTGACGCAAAAGAAAATACACCAATCTTTGAGCAGATTTCCTTCCAATTGATGGTAATTTAGCAAAAGTAGCAATGGCTTTTTCTAATGTTTGAGAGGTAGAAATCATAAGCCCAAATTAAACCCTGGAATATTGGGAAGCATACCTGTGGCTTTGTTCATCTCTGCTGCTGCCAATTCGGCTGCTTTTTCACTTGCAATATTTATAGCGGCGACGATTAAGTCTTCTAAGATTTCAACTTCATCAGGATTTACCAATTCTTTTGCAATTTTTACAGATATTACTTTATTAGCACCATTCATCGTTACGCTTACCATTCCACCGCCACTTTCTCCGGTTACCGTTTTATTTGCAAGCTCATTTTTGATTTTTTGTATTTCTTCCTGTATTTTTTGCGCTTGTCCGAGCAAAGATTGCAAGTCAAATTTCATTTTTTTCACCAAAATTTTTTTTCAAATATAACATTTTTTAATTTAATACGTATTAAATAATGATTTATTAATACCCTTATTTCTCAACATTATTCAAGAGGTAAAAATGAGCATATTCAAAAGAATCGCAGACATCTTCAAGGCTAACGTTAATGATGTTCTCGACAAAGCTGAAGACCCGGAAAAGATGCTCAAGCAAATGGTTATCGAGATGGAGCAATCAGTTAATAAGGCTACTTTGGCTGTTGCACAAGCAATTGCTAACGAAAAAAGTTTGGAACGAAAATTAGAGAAAGCTCGCAAAGACAAAGAAGAATGGGAACACAAAGCTATGGTTGCTTTGCAAAACAATAGGGAAGACCTTGCTAAAGCTGCCTTAGAGAAAAAAGCAATTGCTGAACGAAACATTAACGATTTAGTCCCGATTTTAGAGCAAGCTCGTCAAACTTCAAACAAGCTTCGTCAGCAGCTCGACCAGTTGAAATCCAAGCTTGATGAAGCTCGTACTCGTCAAAGCACTCTTGTTGCTCGTTCGCAAGCTGCCAAAGCTCAAAAGCAAATCGCCCAATCATTCAGCGGTGTTGGCACTGATGCTTTCAGCAAGTTCGATAAGTTCGAAGGAAAAATTGAAAAACTTGAAGCTGAAGCTTCCGCATTCGAGCAACTCGCAGGCGAAAACACTTCTTTAGATGATGAATTCAAAAAACTGACTTCATCAAAAGATGTAGAAGACGAATTACTCGCTCTAAAATCTAAAATGGGCATGTTGCCACCAAACCAAGAAAATCAATAATAAGGTGGAATATGGAATTGTTAATTAATAAGGAGAAAAATAATATGATAGAAACTCCTGTGGAACTTATTCAGTCCACAATTGATAAGGTAGAAAATTATTTAAAAGAAATTTTCCCTGATTATATTTCATTCGGGAATGGTTCTTTTACTGTTAATTATGGTTCTTCGCAGATAATGATTATTGTTAGACCTTTTACTGAAACAGAAACTTGCGTTGAAATAGTATCCAATGTTGTTACCGGTGCAAATATTACTCCTGAACTAATGAAATTTTTGCTGAGTAAAAATTCTGAAATTCATTTTGGTGCTTTTGGATTATTGTTTGATAACACCATTACTTTTCAACATTCTATAGCTGGCACAAACATGGATAAGAATGAATTTGAAACTTCGCTTAAAACTGTTGCAATTATTTCTGATCATTATGATGATGAAATCGTTAAAATTGCCGGTGGAAAACGTGGGATAGATTTGCTCGGTGAAGAAATCGAATAATTTGTTTATAATAAAGTAGCAAAGTAAATTTAAAAAGGGCTGTCAAAAATAGACAGCCCTTTTAGGTAATGAAAGTAATAATAATCAACTAAATATCTAAATTTTTCACATATTGAGCATTTCGTTCAATAAACTCTCTGCGAGGTTCTACTTTATCGCCCATAAGTGTTTGGAATATAATTGCTGCTTTTTCTGCATCTTCAATATTTACACGTAATAAAGTTCGTTTTTCTGGGTTCATTGTTGTTTCCCATAACTGTTCAGGGTTCATTTCTCCAAGCCCTTTAAAACGCGATACTACAATTCCGCCTTTTAATTTTACTTCTTCATTTCCATCGTTTATTTCTTCTTGCTCTTCATTAGATTGTATTTTTGCATTCGGACTATCTTTCATTAATCTTTGTATAATACTATCTCTTTCTTCTTCATTATTTGCGTAATATTCAAGTTTTCCTTTTTTTATCTTGTAAAGTGGTGGTTGAGCAATGTAAAGCATTCCTTTGTTTATTAAGTCTCGCATATATGTGAAAAAGAAAGTAAGCAATAGCGTTCTTATGTGTGAACCGTCCACATCAGCATCAGCCATAAGTATTATTTTTCCATATCGAGCTTTTGAAACATCAAAATCTTTTTCTTTACCATTTCCGTTACCATTTGAGCTACCGTTTTCCTCACTGTTTGGTTTGTGAGAAAACCCAGCACCAATTGCGGCGATAATGGTTTTAATTTCATCGTTTTCTAATATTTTATGTGGCGTAGCTTTAATAACATTCAATATTTTACCCTTCAGAGGAAGAATTGCCTGAAAGCGTCTATCTCTTCCTTGTTTTGCAGAACCACCAGCGGAATCTCCTTCGACTATGAACAATTCTGTGTCTTCGGGAGAATTGAGAGAGCAATCTGCAAGTTTACCAGGTAAAGTTGAATTTTCAAGTGAATTTTTCCTTCTAACAAGTTCACGTGATTTACGGGCTGCAATGCGAGCTTCAGCAGCCGAATTAGCTTTTTCAATGATTTTTTTTGCTTCGGAAGGATTAGAATCTAAATACTCTGCTAATTTTTCATTTACAATTGACCTCACAATACCTTCTACTTCTGCATTTCCCAATTTTGTTTTAGTTTGCCCTTCAAACATCGGGTTAGATACTTTGACAGATACAATAGCAGTTAGACCTTCACGAAAATCTTCACCTGTAATTTCAAATTTATTTAACTTGTTGTTTTTTGCATAGTCATTAAGCGTACGAGTGAGGGCAGAACGAAAACCGCTAACGTGTGTTCCGCCTTCTATTGTATGAATATTATTTACATAGCTCAATAAAGTTTCGCTATAAGAAGTGTTGTACTGGAAGCAAATTTCAACTTCAATATTTGGATTATCATTTTTCCCATAAATATATACGTGCTTTGATATTGGAGTATTCGAACTATCAATGTAGCTGACAAAATCTTTCAATCCACCTTTGTATAGGTATTCTTCTTTTATTTCCTCTCTTTCGTCAATAATAGTAATTTTTACTTCCGGATTTAAAAATGCGAGTTCACGAAGTCTGTCTGCAACTCGTTCGTATTTGAAAGTAACAGTTTGAAAAATCGATGGATCTGGATAAAACTGAATTGTTGTTCCGGTTGAAACTGTTTCACCAATTATTTCAACATTTGTAACCGGAATACCTTTTTCATATATTTGTTGGAAAATTTTACCTTCTCTTTTAACTGTTGCTATCAGTTTAGTTGATAATGCATTTACGCAAGATACACCAACACCGTGCAATCCACCTGATACTTTATAGGTATTATTATCAAACTTACCTCCTGCGTGCAAAGTACACATTACAAGTTCTAATGTGGAAATGTTTTTTTCTGGGTGAATACCAGTAGGAATGCCTCGACCATCGTCTTCAACTGAACAAGAACCGTCTGAATGAAGGGTAACAATGATGTTTGTGCAAAAGCCAGCCAGAGCTTCGTCAATTGAATTATCGACTACTTCATTGATTAAATGATGCAAGCCTCTTTCACTTATATCGCCTATATACATCGCGGGGCGTTGTCGAACAGCTTCTAATCCTTCGAGAACCCTAATGCTTTCTTCAGTATATTGAGAGTTTGAATTTTTACTTTCTAATCCGAGTTCCTGGAAATCGTTTGCCATATTTCCTCTATTTCACAATAATTTATTTACAAAAATACGAAAAATTAACGAATCTTAATAGATTTAATAATGTTTTTTCCGCAAAATGAATTGAGCTTGTCTATAAGTTGCTCTTTACGAATAAGAATTTCAGTTCGCCACGTGGACGAATCAGCTTTCAATTGTAACACACCATCTTTAAGCTTTTGAGGTTCGATATGTTCAGCGAAGGTATCACCTACAATTTTTATCCATTCTTCTTTTATTTTGGCAAATGCAATTCCTTCGCCCCAATCGTTTAATTCGATTAATTGATTAATGATTTCCTTTAATGAATGGATGTTGTTAGAACTCATTACTCATCAACGCTTTCGAAAAGATTAATGATTTCATCCGGAGTTTTGCTCTTCAGGATTTTTTCTCTAAATTCATCATTATTTAAAAATCTCGAAATTTTGCTTAATAATCTCAAATGCATACCAATATTATTATCTTTTCCTAAAAGAAGAAAGCAGAGATTGACGGGTTCTCCATCAAGTGAATGAAAATCAACTGGGGTTTTTAGTGTAGCCATTGCAGCAACTGGTCCATCTATATATTCAGTTTTAGCGTGAGGCAGGCAGATATTTTTACCTATTCCCGTAGACATTATTTTTTCGCGTTCCATTATGCTTTTAAGCACAGCATTTCTATTTGATATTTTCCCTGAATTCATTGCCAAATCTGTGATTTTTTCAAGTAGATCTTGTTTGTCTTTTGCTTCAAGACCAACCTGAATACAACTCTTCGACAGCACTTCATTGATTTTCATTTCACACCTCAATAGTGAGTTTTTGAATATACAAAAATCTGAATTTAATTTTGATTATCAAAAAAAATGTTACTATGTTTGTTAAATTTTTTTCAACATTTAATCCTTGTAATGAATACGTTTGGACGCATATTCAAGGTATCGGTTTATGGCGAAAGTCACGGCTCTCATATTGGAATTACAATTGATGGAGTTCCAGCAGGTATCGCACTTAGTCCTGAAGACTTCTCAATTGAGATAAGCCGAAGAAAAAGCGGTTCTTTTGCTACAACACCAAGGATAGAAAGCGATATCCCAATTATTACTTCCGGTGTATTTAATGGTAATACTACGGGAACACCTTTGAATATTATTTTTGAAAATAAAAACAAAGATTCATTAAAATATTCTAGTGAACTTTATAAAAAACCAAGACCGGGACATACTGATTTTGTTTCTTTGCACAAATATTTTGGATTTGCAGATTATCGTGGAAGTGGTCATTTTTCAGGCAGGCTTACTGTGGCTCTTGTTGCTGCAGGTGTGGTTGCAAGAAAAATTTTCCCTTGCAGTATTGATACAAAAATAGTTGAAATTGGTGGTAAACAAGACTATCAAGATTTGATTAATAAAGTAGTTGAAGAAGGCGATTCATTAGGAGGCGTTCTCGAAACGGTTATCACTGGTGTTCCTATTGGGCTGGGAGAACCATTTTTTGATAGTGTTGAATCCTTAATTGGTCACATTATCTTTTCTATTCCCGGAGCCAAAGCTATTGAATTTGGTGCCGGATTTAATTCCTCAAAAATGTTGGGTTCTGAATATGCTGATTCAATAATAAACTCTGATGGAATTACTGAGACTAACAATTGTGGTGGAATAATCGGTGGAATTACGAATGGCAATAGTATTATTTTCCGAACAGCATTTCATCCACCTGTCAGTATAAGAAAAAAAATGCAAACATTTGATTTTGAAAAGAATACGATAGATGAAATTCAAACTACTGGCAGCCACGATAGTTGTTATGTTTTACGTGTTCCGCCAATAATTGATGCTTGCGTATCTATTGTTTTAGCTGATTTGTTTTTAATTAGACAAAGTCAAATTTTGCAGAAATAATTTTTTAATATTATCTTACAATTATGAAATATTGTGTATATATATTTATTCTGCTAACAATTCTTGTTTTTCAAAAATCATACTCTCAATTTATTAATAAATGGGAAAAACCAGAAAAT
Organism: Eximiradius proteiniborus; assembly: GCF_058546985.1. Classification (NCBI taxonomy): domain Bacteria; kingdom Pseudomonadati; phylum Bacteroidota; class Eximiradiia; order Eximiradiales; family Eximiradiaceae; genus Eximiradius; species Eximiradius proteiniborus. The sequence continues at coordinate 391,389 of NZ_CM178592.1, forward strand.
CTATCTGTGCTCAATACAAGTAAAGATGAGTTTGCTCCTTTTTTCGATAATAAATCTTCGATTTTATATTACAATTCCACCATTAGTGGTGTGTCGCAACTCTATTGGATGCAAACAAACGATAGTTTTGATTTCGGAAAACCTATTCTTCACAAAAGTAAACTAAATAATCCTAAAGAAAATCGTTCTTATTTCTTTTTTTGTGAGGATGGTACAATTTATTTATCAAAGTTTCGCCTTACCTCAAAATTTCCAGTTCTTAATCTTGCTGTTTCTGAAATATATAGAAATAATTATTCTGAACCTACATTTATAAAACAACTTCAATGTGATTGTTTTGTTTCTCATCCTACTTTATCAAAAGATGGAAGAACTCTTATTTTTGCTTCAAATTGGAATAACAAAACAAACTTAGACCTTTTTATTTCATACAAAAATAATGATGGAGTATGGAGCGAACCAATAGAACTATCTGAAATAAATTCTGATGGTAATGAAATCACCCCTTTTTTGTATAATGATAGTCTTCTGTTTTTTGCTTCTGACGGGTTGTATGGCATCGGTAGTTATGACATATATTATAGCGAATTTATCGATGGCACTTGGCAAAAACCTGTTCCATTGAATGATATTAACACTGAATTTGATGAAAGCGACTTTATTATGCTCGAAAATGGATTTGCTTTCTTTGCTTCCAACAGACCATTTGGTACCGGAGGATTAGATTTATATTTGCTGAGACCTAAAATTAACCAAATTGAAGAAAGAAAAAATCCTTTGTTGATTGTTAAATATAGTCCATTAGAGATAAAAGCGAAAAGGATAGTTTCATATTTTTCTCTCGATTTGTCTGTGCCACTTGCATACTCAGGCGATTATTTTAATTTTGATTTAAATATGAAATGTATTGATAATGAAATCGAGTTTGATTATACAAAGTATTCGCCTATTAACTATATATTTCAAATTGCTTTTCTTTATTCCAAATATCATAACGATACACTCCGTGTTCTTGTTTCTAAAAACTTCCCTTTAGTGAAATTCCAAGATGATTTAATTGATTTTGGTAGTAAAGTAAGGGTCGATAAAAATAGGTTTATTATCATTCCAGATAGTAGCCTTTGCGAAAATTGTTTCAAAATTGATTTCAAAGAGAAAATTACTTTGCGAAATACTACTGTTCAAACTGAAGTTCCAAAATTGTACTTCGAATTTGAAACAGAAAATATTCCATTAGACAATGAATTATTAGTTTTTCTCAATAATTCGCATAATTATATTAAAAATACAAAACTTAGCTCGCATAAATTTTCATCTGAAATAGATATTACAGAATGTTTGGAAAATTGTAAATTTGACGAAGCTCTTGATTTTAGTTTTTCCACAGTTATTGATAATGATACTATCCCATTATCAAATTTAAGTGTTCCTATCTTGTCGAGTGTTACTAAAACTCCAATTATGAAAAGAAAAAATGATAAAATATATTTCTATTATTTATTGAGAATTTCTGATAATTATGATGAATTTGTTAATTCTAACTATAACGAGATAAATATGATTAAACAAAATTATCATATAGCAAGTTCCATTGATGTTTTTATTGATAAATTACGATATGAAAAAATTAGAAAAATGATAAATGAGAGAAATTTGTTTCCAAACAAAACAAATTTTATACAAACTGAGGAATATCGAGATGATTTTTTATTCGAGTTTCCAAATCATTTGTGGATAAGAGTTCCATTAAATAATTAATAAACTTTTCAGGAGTTTTTATGAATTGGTATGTTATTATAATTTTGTTGTATTTAATTGCTTTAACGGTTTACAATTTTTCGCAATCCAAAAAAGTTAAAAGTAAAGATGATATGATGGTGGCTGGACGCAGTTTAGGTGTAACAAAAATGGTTTTTACTTTGGTATGCACTTGGATTGGTTCGGGCACATTTATTGCAGGGGCTGAGTTTGCATATCGCGCGGGTTGGAGTTCGCTTTGGATGCCGGCCGGTGCGTGGGCTGGAATTGCAATTATTTACTTTTTGGCTGCCAAAATTAGAACTTTCGGACAATACACTATCGGTGATATTTTAGAAGAAAGATATGGTAAGTTTGCCCGCCTTTTCGGTGCTATCGCATTGATTATTGCCTTCACAACAATTGTATCATATCAATTCCGGGCTGGTGGTTATATATTAAACGTCATTACTGATGGTGCGATATCTGTCGAAGCTGGACAAGCAATTGCAGCAGGGTTTGTTATACTATTTACAGCTTTGGGTGGTATGATTGCTGTTGCTCATACAGACTTACCTAATGGAATAATTATTGTTTTGGCGTGCATTGTTAGTGTGCCATTTGTAGTTGCTGCTTCTGGAGGATTGTCTGCACCAGCAGAATTATTGCCGCAATCTCATTTTGAAATTTTTTCTTCTGAATTTGGACGTTTCCCTGCTTTGAAAGGTTTTTCATACTTCTTAGCGACAATGTTTTTGCTTCTCGGTGTCCAAAGTATGTATCAAAAGTTTTACAGTGCTAAAACTCCTGCTGATGCAAAAAAAGCAGTGTCTTTATGGATTGTTGGAACGATTATAGTCGAAACAGTAGTAGTTGTCATTGCTATATACGCATCATCATATTTCTGGGGAAAAAGTGATTTTGACCCTGCTTCTATTGTTCTTCAAGCTGCAAAATTTTTAACTCCGGCTCCTGTTGGTTTGTTGTTGCTTGCTGCAGCCGTAGTAGTTGTGATTTCCACTGGGATGAATTATTTATTAAGTCCTTCCACTAATATTATTCGTGATATTTATCAGAGATTTATTAACCCTAATGCTGAGGACAAAAAAATTGTTGCATTGCAAAAGATATTTATTGTGATAATCGGCTTTATAGCATTTTTAATGATATTTATTCCTACATATTATAAAATGAATTTGTCTGTACTGAAATATGCATATTTTGCCTACACAGTATACGGTGTTGCAATTACTCCTTCTCTAATTGCGGCATTAAGCTGGAAACGTGCTACAAAAGCTGGCGGAGTTGCAAGTATTATCTCTGGAACTCTCTCAGTGATTATTTTGGATATTATTATTCCTGCGCTCTTTCCGTCTATTATGTATGATGGTGATCCTTGGGGTATTCCGAGTATTTATCCATCAATCATTATTTCTGTCGGCACTCTGTTTATTGTAAGTTTATTAACTCCAAAACCTTCACCTGAGCAACTCGCAAAACTTTTCCCTGAAAAGTAATATTATTTGGGTTGAATATAAAAAAGAAAGAGGCTGAGAATAAATCTCAGCCTCTTTTATCATAACACTAATTAATCAGCACGATTTAGTTTATATTATTTTTCAGCAAATTCGTTTGCACCGTGGCATTTTTTATACTTTTTGCCACTCCCACAAGGACAAGGGTCATTTCTACCTACTTTAACTTGGGTATTACGAATTGTCTTTGTTGTGGTTGCTTCTGGTGCTTGTTGTGCTTGTGGAGCACCCATAATAAATGATGGAACTGTTGATGAATGTTCATACTGAACATTTCTTTGTGAATAAGTGCTATTTCTATATGTTGGAGCGGATTTGCGTCTATCTTCTTCATTGGAACGAACAATTTGAGGAAAATATCTAAATGCAAATTGAATAAATGATTTATTAATATCTTTTACTAATTCCAAAAACATATCGTGTGCTTCTTGCTTATATTCAAGTAATGGATCTTTCTGACCATAAGAACGCAGATGAATACCTTCTTTTAAATCATCCATACTTCTTAAATGCTCACGCCATTTTTCGTCAATTGTTTGTAATATAGCAACTTGCTCTAATCGTGCCATAAATTCACTGCTAAGCATTTCTTCCTTCTTTTGGTAAAATTCCAATGCAATAGATTTCGCACGTCGAACAAACTCATCAAGCTTCATTTTTTCAAATTCTTCCTCACTCATTGGAATATCGCATAGGAGAGTTGTGCGTAAAGAATTGCGTAATCCTTTAACATCCTTGTTTGGATAATGAGTTTCATACAATTCTATTAAATAATCTTCAACATACTCAAAAATTTCGCCTTTTAAGCGATCTCCTCTGAGTGCTGCTCGTCTTCTCGAATATATTACTTCTCTTTGATGATTCATTACATCATCATATTCAATTAATCGTTTTCTAATAGCAAAGTTATTTTCTTCAACCTTTTTCTGAGCGTTTTCAACTGCCTTTGTAATCATTGGGTGCTGAATAGGTTCGCCTTCGGGTATTTTGATTTTCGACATTACATTAGCAATTCTATCGCTCTGGAATAATCTCATCAGATTGTCTTCGAGAGAAATAAAGAATTGAGAGCTTCCTGGGTCTCCTTGACGTCCGGCGCGTCCTCTTAACTGCCTATCGATACGTCGAGCATCGTGCCGTTCTGAACCAATAATAGCCAAGCCGCCATTTTTCTTTACATCGTGGTCAAGCTTAATATCTGTTCCACGACCTGCCATATTAGTTGCAATTGTTACAGAACCTTTTCTTCCTGCTAATGCAACAATCTCGGCTTCGCGTGCGTGATGCTTAGCATTCAATACATTATGTTTGATTCCTTGACGGGTGAACATCTTAGACAATATTTCAGATACTTCAACGGATGTTGTTCCGACAAGCACTGCTCTACCTTCCTGAAGAATCTTTTTAGTTTCTTCTAAAATAGCATTATACTTTTCGCGTTTTGTTCTATAAACTAAATCATCGTGGTCAATTCGAATTACTGGCTTATTCGTTGGAATAACGACAACTTCAAGATTGTATATTTTTTCAAATTCTGCTGCTTCAGTTTCAGCTGTTCCTGTCATACCAGCTAATTTTTTATAAAGTCTGAAATAATTCTGAAGCGTGATAGTTGCAAGCGTTTGAGTGTCCCTTTCAACTTTTACTCTTTCTTTTGCTTCTATTGCTTGATGAAGTCCGTCTGAATAACGACGTCCTTCGAGAATTCTACCCGTAAACTCATCTACAATCAATACTTTGCCGTCCTGAACTACATACTCTATGTCTTTTTCATATAATGAATAAGCCCTTAGCAACTGAGAAATCGTATGAATTCTATCACTTCTTTCAGCAAAAAGATAATATACTTGGTCGATTTTTTGCTGTTTTTCCTCTGGGGTAAGTGTTTCATTTCCTTCGATTGCGCTTAGCTCAGCAGCAATATCTGGAATTACAAACATATCAGGATCTTCTTGACTTTGGCAAAGCAGTTGTCGTCCTTTTTCAGTAATATCTATTTGATGATTTTTTTCATCAATGGTATAATACAGTTCTTCGTCAATTTCAGGCATTCTGGCGCCTTTATCGCGCAGGAAAAAAAGCTCGGTTTCCTGACGTAGTTTTAAATTTTCTGCATCTTGCATCAATTTTAATAATTTTTTGTGCTTTGGCAGTCCGCGATGAGCGCGGAATAGTAGAACGCCGGCGGCATCTCGATCTTCTTTTTTTCCTGTTGCAAGTAGTCGTTCAGCTTCTGCTACAATCTCATTAACTAATTTGTTTTGTGCTTCAACCAGCCTTTTCACTCTTGGGTTCATTTCTTCGAATTTTTGGTCGGCAGAGGGAACAGGTCCTGAAATTATCAGAGGTGTTCTTGCTTCGTCTATCAAAACAGAATCGACCTCATCAACAATTGCATACCAGTGTGGTCTCTGAACAATGTGCTCAGAATCGACCACCATATTATCACGCAAATAATCAAAACCAAATTCATTATTTGTGCCATAAGTAATATCGCAATTGTATATTCTTTTTCTTTCAGAAGGTTCCATATTTGATTGAATTGCATCAACCGTAAGCCCTAAAAATTCATATACAGGTCTCATCCATTCACAGTCACGTTTGGCGAGATAATCATTGACTGTAACAAGATGGGCACCTTTTCCAGCAAGCGCATTTAAATAAAGTGGCATTATTGCTACAAGTGTTTTCCCTTCGCCTGTTGCCATCTCTGAAATTTTTCCCTGATGAAGCACTATTCCACCGATTAGCTGGACATCATAAGGAACCATATCCCAGATATAGTGTTGCCCGGCGTATGTATATGCAAATCTTTGGTCAGCAAGACGCTTGCAAGCTTGCTTTACTACTGCATAGGCTTGTGGCAATAACTCATCTAATTTATCTTCAATTCTTTCAAAAATTTCTCTGTCGAGCTTTCTAATTTTGTCATTAATTTCAATCACCTCATCAGCTGTAAGTTCAGATGATTTTAGCTGATTTTCGAGTTCCATCTTCTGATTTTCTAAATCTGAAACAGCGGACTTAATGATTTCTTTAAATTCTAAGGTTTTAGCTTTAATTTGTTCATCAGTTAAACTGTTGAATTCATCAAAATATCGATTAATTTCTTTGACAATCGGCATTATTTCTTTAATGTCTTTGTCGCTCTTACTTCCAAATATTTTTTTGAGTACGCTAAGCATTTTCTTTAATTCCAAAAATATACAACTTATTTAAAACGAATAATAGAACAATATCATTTAATATATGAAACAAAAATAACAGTTTTTGAATTAAATACTATTATAATGTTTGAAAAAAATAATAAAAGTATTATTTTACTTGTAACTTTCGGCATAATTATTGCATATTTGAATAATTAATAAGTGTTTGAGGTTCAAATGAATAATGCTTTAAATAGGCTTCAGTTCGATAACGATCTACCTTATGGTTTTTCAAACAAAAAAGCTACAGGCAAAATGCCCAATCCATTACCAGAAAAAGTATTTTTGAATTTAGGTTGCGGCAAGGATATTAGGAATGGCTTCATAAATATAGATTTATTCAGCGACGACCCGAGTGTTGTCTATGGTGATGTCAGAAAGCTTGAATTACCTGATAATTCAGCCGATTTAATATTGGCTAGTGATATTTTAGAACATTTTTCTCACCGCGAAACACAGAATATTTTAAATGAATGGGCAAGAGTGTTAAAGCCAGGTGGTGAATTAATTATTCGTTGTCCATCTCTAAGGTTGCAAGTTAATGCCTATGTTAATGGTGTTTGGAATGCTGATGTTGCGTCGTATATGATTTTTGGCGGGCAAACTAATCCCGGAGATTATCACTGTGTTGCTTTCGATGAGCAATCAATAAAAGACAAGTTACATAAAGCTGGACTAATTGTTACAGAATTTTACGAAGAGGATACTCCTCAGGACAGAGGCTTTATTAATTTAAATATGACTGTTCGAGCTATTAAGAAAAAAATAGAACAGGAATTATTTGAAAGCTCTTCAGTTCCAGAGATTATTGCCCAAGAACAAAATAATGAGAATGTTCAAAGAGAAGATTTTTTTGATATTGACGATTTGATGAATTTGTCAAATGATTTCTCTTCGCTTGAAAATCAAACACAAAATATTCAGTTTGATGATTCTAAGAGCATTACACCAAATGAACCTCAATTAAACATAGTTTGGGAAGGTTCCCAATTTGTATATCATTCGCTTGCTTTGATTAATCGGGAACATTGCTTAAATATTCTTGAAACTGAAGCAGCAAACCTTACGATTATTCCTTACGAACCAGATGCTTTTTCTCCGGACTTGTTCCCAAAATATAAGAAATTGAAAGAAAATGATATTCGATATAAACAAGATGTTCCTGAGGAAATTTCTCGCCTACCATACGTCTGGATTCGTCATCAATGGCCACCAAAAGCCGATCCTCCAAAAGGAGCCAAATGGATCATTATGCAACCTTGGGAATATACTGTGCATCTTGTCGAATTTGTTGAAATTTTCAAACAGGCTGCAGAAATTTGGACACCTTCTAATTTCTCTCGTCAGAGCTTTATCAATTCAGGTATCGATTTTGATAAAGTGCAAGTTATCCCAAATGGTATTGATCCAAAACTATTTAAACCATATGGTGAAAAATATCCACTTAATACCAACAAAAGAATGAAATTCCTTTATCTTGGTGGCACAATTTATAGAAAAGGATTTGATATATTATTGTCGGCATATATGCAGACTTTTTCCGCAAGTGATGACGTTTGCTTGGTTGTGAAAGATATGGGAGGCGATAGTTTCTACCGAGGTCAAACTGCTAAAGATATGATTTTAAGAGCAAAACAGAACCCAAATGCACCTGAGATTATCTACATTGACGATTCAATGAGTGAGGAAGAAATTGCGTCTCTTTATCGTGCCTGTGATGTTTTTGTTAGCCCATATCGTGGTGAAGGTTTTTCACTTCCTACTCTTGAAGCTATGGCGTGCGGTTTGCCGGTTGTGGTTACCAGAGGAGGAGCAACCGATGATTTTACTGATGAAAAATGTGCCTGGTACTTATCTGCTGAAAAGATAAATATCGGGAAAACGCTTGACGGTAAATTATTTACAAATGAAGCCTATTTGCTTGAACCTGACCGAGACCATCTATGTGCAACTTTAAAATATATTTTTGCTAATCCAACAGAAGTATATTCTGCTGGATTAATTGCCTCTGCAAAGGCGAGAAAATTCTGGACTTGGCGTAATTCCACTATTAGACTTCTATCAAGAATAGATTATTTGCAGGGAACAAATTTAGCTCAGGTTGCTGAGAAAAAATTGCCAGTTTTTGCTGATGACTATATTATTTTAGGTCTTGCAGAAAATGAATTCATTTCTGGTAATTACGAAAACGCTATTGGGCTATTCACTTCATTAATAGAGGAGAATTCTATTCTTGATGAATTTAGCAAACTCCATATTTTAAATCGAATGGCACAATATTACTTATCTAATAATAATTTCGAAGAAGTTGAGAAAATAATCAATGCAATCAAACTAAGCTTGCGTCCCAATTTAGATACTGATTATATCTATGCTAAACTATTAAAAGTAAAAGGCAGTAATGATGAAGCGTTTGAATTGCTGACTAAAATTTTTGACAGATGGACAGAAGAAAAATTCAACTGCACACTTGGAGAAAAACTTGATGATATATTAACTTTTTGTGGTGAAATGTCTCTGGAAGAAGACGATTTAGAAGGGGCTCATCAATATTTTTCTGCTGCATTGAAATTAAATCCTGAGAATTCTCGTGCTTGTATTGGGGCTGGTAAGTGTTTTGAGAGAATTGGGCAATACGATTCTGCAAAAACTATGTATGAATGGGCAAAAAAACTGGATAAAAATTAAAAAGATTAAAATATGGAACGTCGAGAATTCGTTAAATCAATGAGTAGTATTGGAGTATTTGCATTAGTTAATAGCGACTATAATATTGCTCTTCAACGTATTTCAGATTTTCCTTTAATTAAGCCAAAGTGCCTTAAAGCAGGGGATAAGGTGGCTATTGTTGCTCCTGCTACAAATGTAGCAGACCCAGATGATTTAAGAAAAGCCAGGGAAGTTTGCAACCATTATAAATTGCAACCTGTTTTTAGTAACTTATTGTTTGAAGGTTCTGGATATAGAACAAAATCGAGAATAGAAAGAGCAAATGAACTTAATAAGTTTTTCGAAGATAAAAATATTAACGCTATCTTTTGTATTCGTGGTGGATATGGTTCTTCTGAAATTTTAGATTTATTAGATTACGAACTAATTAGAGATAATCCAAAAGTTTTTACGGGCTACAGCGACATTACTGCAATTCACATTGCAATACAAAAATATTCACGGTTAGTTACTTTTCACTCTCCTGTTTTACTTTCTTCTTTTACAGAATTTTCAGCCAATTCTTTCGAAAAAACAATTTTTTACAAAGAGCCAATTGGAGTTTTAAAAAATCCCAATCAAAAAAGTGGTATCCGTGAACAATTTCCTGTTAGAACAATTAAAAGTGGAACAGCCAAAGGAAAATTAACAGGTGGAAATTTATCTATTATCTCATCCTTGATGGGCACTCCATTTGAGATAGATACACAGGATAAAATTCTGTTTCTTGAAGATGTTGCAGAAGAACCATTCAGAATTGATAGAATGTTAAATCAGTTACGACTTGCTGGTAAATTTGAGAAAGCAAAAGGAATTGTTTTTGGATTTTGCAATGATTGCACAATAAAAACTTCGCCACCAACTTGGGATTTACAACTTGGTGATGTTTTAGATAAATATTTTTCCTCTCTTCCTATCCCTTCTTTTTATGGGTTAATGTTTGGTCATACCAATGAACAATTAACTTTACCATATTCAATTGAGGCAATACTTGATGCTGATGCAGGGACATTGTTAATTAATGAAGCGGCTACAATTTAACTACCTGAAACCTAACAATTAGTTTATCAAAAATTAACACTTCAAAAGTAATTTTGAAAATTGTTAGGATTGATTGTAGTGATTTATGAAAATTAAAATGTCTCTTTTTGGTAAAATGATACTTTTAAGTGGGTTCATTGAAATAATAATGTTGCTTATTGTTATTTTCTCAATGTATGCTCTCTATCTGAATGAACGCAATTATAGATACTTGCTCTTGGAATCGCTGATTATTGAATCCAGCAATAAAAGACTTGAACTTTTGGTCAGAAGAGACACGAATTTCAAATCTATCTTTACTAACAACAAAGCTATTGTTTTAAACAATCTTCTCAAATATTATGAAGTTTCGCAAAAAATCCCTGCTAACAATGATAAAATCATTTTAGATAGTTTAAAAAATTTATACAGTAATTATTTCAAAAAATATACTGTTTTGCTTGAAAAATTTGGATTAGATGAAAATACAGGTATTGAAGGGGAATTTCGCGGCAAAATTCATCAAATCGAGAGCTTTCTAAAATCTATAAATAACTATTACTTGCTGGCTCTTACACTGGAAGCTCGCCGTAGAGAAAAAGATTATATGATGAGAAAGCGAGACGAGTATGTTAATAAAGTCCATTCTACAGTTGATAAAATAAAGAATGATTTGAAATTTCTGAACCTTTCTGAAAGCGAAAAAATAAAAATGAGAACATTAATTGACAATTATCTGATTGCTTTTAATGATTTTGTAAGAATATCGAAAGAGATTAAAGATTATGAAAACAAAATGAATGAAATTGAATATCAAATGAAAAGAATTATCAATGTTCAAGTTGAAAAATCAAAGGAAGAAGCAGAAAGTTATCATTCTTTTATTGTTCCATTTTTTGTTGTATCAATCATTTTCAGTTTGGTGATGTCAATCTTGATTTCCAGAAGCATTACCAATCCAATTGTCAGATTAAAACACGCAACCATAAAACTTGCGAGCGGTGATTATCGCATCAAAGTTAAAGTAGAATCAGATGATGAAATCGGCGATCTTGCAAATTTCTTCAACAAAATGGTTGATAATATTTCTACTGCAAATGAAACAATTATTGAGCAACAAAAAATTCTTCATCAGCAAAATATTGAACTCAAAGAAAGTAACATTACAAAAGATAAATTCTTTTCTATTATAGCACACGATTTAAAAAATCCTGTTAGTGCCTTTATGGGTGTATCCAATTTTCTTTCGCAAACGTTCCATGAACTATCAAACGAAGAACTCAAAGAATTTTTAGATGATGTTAATAATTCTGCTAAACAATTATACGAACTTCTTGAAAATTTGCTAATGTGGTCTCGTTGTGAACGTGGGCTTATTCAGTACCAACCAGCAGTCTATGAATTACGACAATTTATTACAAGCAATATAAATTTGCTAAAAATCAATGCGGATAATAAAAATATTTCGATCAATTATGACATGGACAAAGAATATAAAGTTTATACCGATGCTAATATGTTGAATACAATAATACGAAATCTATGCACTAATGCTATCAAATTTACACACGAGGGAGGTACAATTAATATTATTTGCCGTGAAGATGATAATAATTTCTGCCGCATTAGCGTTTCTGACAATGGTGTCGGCATTCCCAAAGAAAATCTCGAAAAATTATTTAGCCTGCAAAACAGTGTTTCCACAACAGGTACGAAACAAGAAAGTGGAACAGGATTAGGCCTTATTCTGTGCCGCGAATTTGTAGAAAAACATAATGGTCGGATATGGGTAGAAAGCACTGTAAATGTGGGCACAACTTTTCATTTTACTATTCCATTAGGTACTGGTATTTCTGCTTCAGGAGAACAAAATGGTTGAAAACCAAATACTTGCATCAATAAATTTTGATGATTTTAAAGATTTTATTTTTCATAATTCTACTGATATTTTTTGGATTTTGGACGAGAATTTTCAAACTACATTTATTAGCAACTCGATTGAAAATTTTACCGGTTATTCAGTTGGTGAGTATGTAAATCTATCATTGGAACAAAAATTTTCTGAAAGTTCTGTCATTAAATTGCTTGAACTGTTTGATAGTTTCAAATATGTAGATGATTTTAAGAATATTATTTTAGAGTATAGAACGAAAAGTGAATTTATTAAACATGCTAATGTAAGCGGAATTGTTGTCAAAGATGATTATGGAAGAGTGAAAAGCGTTTATGGGATTAGCGTTGATTTGGAAGAGAAAATACTTCTTGAAAAAAATTTAATAATTGAAAAACAAAAAAATGAAGAAGCACAAAAATTTAAATCAATTATTTTGGATTTGATTGGTCACGAATTCCGGACTCCATTAATAGGGATTTTAGGATTTATAAAAATATTGATGAATAATACAAAAAATGAGGAAGAAAAAGAAATACTGAATTATATCTATCATTCATCTCAAAGATTGAATTCTTCTCTCAATTCGGTTATTACTCTTGCAGCTATTGAAAGCGGACAAATAGAAATCAATTTCAAAAGCATTGATTTGATGGAATTGATATATAACATTTATAATTCTTTCGAACCAATTGTTAAAGAAAAGAACATTACTTTTGACATTAATTTGAAGAACTATTCATCCAAAATTGTGTTTGATGAAAATTGCCTCTATCTTATTTTATCAAACTTAATTGATAATGCCATTAAGTTTACCGAAAAAGGCAGAGTTTTCCTAGATTGTGGAATAATAACAAAAGAGAATGGAGAAAAAATGTTAAATATTACAATTCAAGATACAGGCATTGGAATGGATTCGAGTAAATTTGATGTTATTTTTGAGCCATTCAGACAAATTAGTGAAGGTCATAAAAGAATATATGAAGGTTTGGGTTTGGGGCTCACAGTAACAAGGAAATTAGTCGAAAAATTCAATGGTTCAATTCAAGTAGAGAGCAAATTAAATGAAGGTTCTATCTTCACAGTCTTTCTACCTCTGGCATAATTCATTTTATAAAAAATATAACTTTTATTAATTTACCAATTATTTTTTCATCAAATGGAGAAATTATGAGGAAAATTATTTTTTTTATTATCGCACTAACTTTGGGAATTAATATGTCTGCTCAAACATTACCAACACGAGAAGAAATCCCTGACAAATACAAATGGGATTTAACTCATATCTATAAAACAGACGCAGATTGGGAAAAGGATTATCAGACATTGACAAAAGACATCTCAATGATTTCAAAGCATAAAGGAAAAGTAACAAAATCTGCAAAAAACTTATTAGATGCTTTCAATGATTATTATTCATTAGAAAAAAGACTAATGAAACTATATTTTTATAGTTCGATGGCAAGAGACCTGGATATTACAGACGGTAAATATCAAACAATGTATCAAAAAACACAGGAATTGTATAGCAATTTTGCTGCTGCTTCGTCATTTTTGATGCCAGAAGTTATGGAAGCCAACGAAGAGACAATCAGACAATACATAAAACAAGAAAAAGGTTTGCAAAATTATTCCCAAACGCTCGATAATATGCTTAGAATGAAGAAACACACTTTATCCGCAAAAGAAGAAGAACTCTTGGCAAAATTATCTCCAGTAATGAGTATTCCAAGTGAAACTTATGGAATTTTGAATGATGCTGAATTACCCTTTCCTTCCGTGAAAGATTCAAAAGGTAACGATATTCAAATCTCTCACGGTAGATTTCGTTCTGCTTTGTATTCCAATGATAGAGACTATCGTAAACGCATTTATAAAGCATATTATGAGCCTTATCGTCAGTTAATAGGTACTTTTGCTTCATTATACAATGGTCGTCTGAAAACAAGAAAAATTAACGCTGAGATTAGAAACTTCTCTTCACCGCTTGAAGCTGCATTGTACGATGATAATGTGCCGGTTGCTGTTTATGAAAATCTGATTAAAGCAACTCACGATAATATTAAGCTCTTGCACCGTTGGGGTGAAATCAAGAAAAAGGTGATGAAAATTGATGAACTTCATCCATATGATACCTATGCATCTTTATTCCCATCATTGACAAAAGAATATTCTTTTGATGAAGCGAAAGAACTTGTTTTGAAAGCTCTTGCTCCACTTGGAGAAGAATACCAGAAAGTTCTCAAAATGAGTTTCGATAATCGATGGATTGATGTTTATGAAACGAAAGGCAAAAGAAGTGGAGCGTATTCAAATGGTTGTGGATGCGGGGTTCATCCTTATATTTTACTTAACTGGAATAATACATTAGATGATGTGTTTACCTTAGCACACGAGTTAGGCCATAATATGCATTCGTATTTTACAGAACTCAAACAACCATATCATTATGCAAATTATTCAATTTTTGTTGCAGAAGTTGCATCGACTACTAATGAAGCACTTTTGCTTGATTATCTGTTAGAAAATGCTAAATCGAAAGAAGAGAAAGCTGCACTTATTGAGAAGTTCTTACTTAATATTCAACAAACGTTTTTTAGACAAACTCAATTTGCTGAATTTGAAAAAATAACTCACGAAAGAGCTCTCAAAGGTGAAATAATGACTGCTGATGAGCTATCGAAAGTATTTGGAGACTTATATCAGCAATACTGGGGACCTTTAATGGTAACAGACGAAGAAGAATATATTTCCTGGGCAAGAATTCACCATTTGACCAAATATAATTTCTATGTTTTTCAATATGCAACTGGATTTGCTGCCGCCCAGGCTTTTGCTGAAAATATTAAAAAGCAAGGGAAACCTGCGATTGATAAATATCTCGAATTCCTCTCTTCCGGAAGTTCAATTTATGGAATTGAAGTTCTGAAACGTGCCGGTGTTGATATGACAACTCCTGAACCTGTAAACAAAACATTGGAAAAAATGAAAAAATACTTAGATGAACTTGAAAAACTTCTCAATAGTTAAAAGCATTATTCTATAATTTTTGAAGACAGGTTGTTGCTCGACCTGTCTTTTTTTATATTTATTGATAATCATATTTATTATTCATTTATGAATAAAATCTCAAAATGTTTTGATAAATTGCAATAGAAATTGAGCACAATTTGAGAAAACAAATGAAAGTATTAGTTACGGGTGCAACTGGTTTTATTGGTAGTCACGTAGCAGATAAACTTCTGCAAAAAGGATACCAGGTCCGATGTATTGCTCGTAAATCAAGTAACTTACGTTGGTTAGAAGGCAAGAACTTTGAAATAGTTGAAGCAAGCTTAGATAATAAGGATAGCTTAGTAAGAGCAGTAGAAGGTGTTGATTATATTTATCACATAGCGGGGCTTACTTTTGCTAGAAATTACGAAGAATTTTTACGTGGGAATAGAGATGCTACTGCAAATTTGCTTGATGTAACTGAAAAATATGCACCTAACATAAAGAGGTTTCTTTTTGTGAGTAGCCAAACTGTTACTGGACCAGCAAAATCATTAGATGAACCAGTTGATGAGACTACTCCTTGCCATCCGATTACGTCCTATGGCAAAAGTAAGAAAGCAGCAGAAGACGTTGTGCTTTCTTATTTGGGGAAGATACCTTTTACAGTTGTTAGAGCTCCTGCTGTATATGGACCTCGCGATACTGCAATATTCGATGTTTTCAGAACAGTAAAAATGGGGCTTGGTGCTATGGTAGGATTTCGGGACAAATATATCAGTTTGATTCACTCTGAAGATCTTTCACGTGGAATTATTGAAGCGGCTGAAAGCGATAATACTGCTAATGAAATATATTTTGTTTCAAGTGAAGAATTTTATACTTGGAAACAGTTAATAAATTTGATTGCAGAGAAAATGGATAAAAAGTTTGTAATAAAAATAAGGCTTCCTCACTGGGCTGTTCTTACTGTTGCTGGTATTTCAGAATTTCTGGGCAAATTTTCAGCAAAACCCCCTGTGTTTAATTACGAAAAAGGTATTGATTTTATTCAAGATTACTGGATCTGCTCAACTGCAAAAGCAAAACGTGATTTTGGCTACAAGCAACTTATGTCAATTGAAGATGGTATGAAAAACACTATAGATTGGTACAAACAAAATAAATGGCTATGAGAAATACCTACAAAATAATTATTATCTCTTTTTGTTCTATTATTCTGGCTATTTCAATTATTAGTTTTTTAGTTAATCTTAAAAATATATCTATTTCTCAAAAACAACAATTCACAAAATCTGTTCAATTAATGGATACTGTGAAAATCTTTACTAATAATTACGGTATTCCATATTTTAAAGCTAATAGTGATAATGATTTATTTTTTGCCGTTGGTTATTTCCACGCGAAAGAAAGACTATGGCAAATGGATGTAGCTCGTCGTGCTGGAAAAGGCAAGTTATCTGAAATTTTTGGTGAAAAGACATTAAAATATGATTTATTTCTTCGTACTCTCAATTTAGAGAATACAGTTAGAGAAACCAAAGATGTATTAAGCAAAAAATCATTACAAATTCTTACATCTTATACAAACGGTGTTAATTTTTATATTCAAGAAAATAAAAATAAATTAAGTTTCGAGTTCGGACTTCTTTCTTATGAACCAGAAGAATGGACAGTAGATGACTGCATAATAATTAGTAAAATGATGGCTTTTGAGTTAAGCCTCGGTTTTTATTACGATATTGCTTTCGGAGAAATGGCTAATTCGTTTGGGTACGATAAAGCAAAGAAACTAATACCTTCCTATCCTTCCAATAGCCCGTTTGTTCTTGATGAAACAGTAAAGACAAGAAACTATTCTATTCCAGAAATTTCTCGTGATTCAATTAAGCTTGATAGTTCTTCAATCACACGTTCCTGTAATAATAAGTTTGATAATATTTGTAAAGATGATTTAAAATCAATCTTTCAAACAATTTTTGAAACAAGAGATTTTTTAGGAATGAATGGGATGTCCATTGGTAGTAATTCTTGGGCAAGAAATAAAAGTTTTAATAATAAATCAGCTGCAATTTTAGCAAACGACCCCCATCTTCCTGTGGGATTGCCTGCAAGATGGCTACCAATGCATATTCAATCAGATGAGCTAAATGTTTTTGGTTTTTCCATACCTGGAATACCATTGGTAATAATAGGACGTAATAATAATATTGCTTGGGGAATTACTAATGTTATGCTTGATGACGTAGATTTTTTTGTGGAAAAAGTAGATAATTCTGGGAAATTCTATTTTTCAAATGATTCTATAAAAAAAGAAATTACTTATGTTCTAGATACTGTTAATATTCGTGGCAAAGAAAATTACGTTTACTATAGAAAATTTACTGAAAGAGGGCAAATTATTTCTGATTTGCATATCTTTAATAATGAAAAAAACTCAAAAAATAAATATCTCGATAAATTTTCTCTTACTTTTCGCTGGGTTGGTAATGTCGCAAATGATGACTTTATTAATATGTATAATATTAATAAAGCAAAAAATTGGCAGCAATTCACAGAGGCATTGAATTTATGGAGTGCCCCAGCTCTGAATTTTACCTATGCTGATAAACAAGGGAATATTGGTATAGCTCCAAGTGGATTTATTCCTATCCGTGATATAAATTGCAATCCTAATTTTCCAAATAATGCTTTTGAAAATAAAACTGGTTGGTTAGGAATTGCAAAAGGCAATGTTTTCGGAAAGCTATATAATCCTCAAAAACGATTTGTTGCATCAGCCAACAACAAAACTGCCGATGGAATACCTTATCACATTACATCATTTTGGGAACCTCCTTCAAGAATTGAGCGAATTGAAGAATTGTTATTAATTAGCGAAGAATATTCTGTAAGAGACGCTCAATATATGCAAATTGATTATTATTCGATGTATGCGAAACAAATGTTTATGTATATCATTCCTATACTTGAAAGATATAAGAATTTGCTGGATTCAGATGAAATAAATATTTACCGTGTCTTCAAAAAATGGGATTTTGTTTTAAATACTGAGAGTTTGGAAGCAACAATTTTCAATTTATTTATAGAGCGATATCTTTATAATACTTTTTTTGATGACCTTGGCGAAGGGTACTATAAAAAGTATCTTTTACTTAGTGGCATACCACTTAGAAAATTGATGGAGATTACAGAAGATAATTTTAATATATTCTTCGATAACGTTAAAACCTCGAATGTAGAAAGACGTGATTATCAAATTGTGAAAAGTTTCAAGGAAGCAATTAAAAAAGCTCAAGAAATTTTCAAAAATACAAATTATAAAAGTTGGAAATGGGGAAATCTTCATACTATTAATCTTAAACACAAACTTTCAGAAGTTGATTTTGTTGGCTCAGTGGTTACAGTTGGTCCATATCCAATCGGTGGGAATAGCACAACAATCAATAATACAGAATATAGAATATACAATAATTATGAAACAGTAATTGCTCCATCGGTTCGTTTTGTTGCCGATATGGGGGAGGATATTCTGTATTTTTCTCTCCCAGGTGGTGTTAGTGGAGATCCGCTTAGCCCAAATTATTCTAATTTAGTCCAAATTTGGTTAAATGGTGGATACATAAAATATTATTTTAATGATTTTTATTCAAATGATTTAAATCTTTCAGTTGTAATGGAACCAATATTATCTGAAATTGAATAAAATAAAAAAATATTATTTTCGATTTGTTATTTTTGTATTCAAGAGAAATTTCATTATTTCATTTTATAAATGTGAGGTATAAGAATGTCAAAAGAAAAAAAATCAAAAACTAAGAATCCAAAATATGTTTATTATTTTGGTGGTGGCAAAGCCGAAGGCGATGCAAATATGAAAGAACTCCTTGGTGGTAAAGGTGCAAATCTTGCTGAAATGGTGAATATGGGGTTACCAGTTCCAGCCGGTTTTACAATTACTACTGAGGTATGTACATATTTCTATCAAAATAATAAAACTTATCCGAAAGAATTATATAAGCAGGTTGAAGAAGCTATAGAAAAATTAGAAAAGGAAATGGGGGCAAAATTTGCTGATCCCAAAAATCCTTTATTAGTATCAGTTCGTTCTGGTGCTCGTGCATCAATGCCCGGAATGATGGATACTATTCTCAATTTAGGCTTAAATGATATTACTGTTCAAGGATTAATTGAACGTTCCGGCAATCCTCGTTTCGCTTATGATTCATATCGTCGTTTTGTTGCTATGTATGGCGATGTGGTCCTCGAAATGAAACCGGAAAACAAAGATGAAGAAGATCCATTTGAAGTAATTTTGGAAAGAAAGAAGCACGCTCGTGGAGTAAAACTTGATGTTGAACTTACCGCTGAAGATTTAAAGGAATTGGTATCTGAGTTTAAGCAAGCCATTAAAGAACGCACTGGTAAGAACTTCCCGGAAGATCCTAAAGAACAGCTCTGGGGTGCAATCGGTGCTGTTTTCAATTCCTGGATGAATCCAAGAGCAATTGTTTATCGCAAACTTAATAATATTCCGGAATCTTGGGGTACTGCTGTCAATGTTCAGGCTATGGTCTTTGGCAATATGGGAGAAGATTCTGGTACTGGTGTGGCTTTCACTCGTGATGCTGCAACAGGTGAAAATTATTTCTATGGTGAATTTTTAATGAATGCTCAGGGTGAAGATGTTGTTGCTGGTATTCGCACTCCACATAAGATTGAATTATTAAAAGAAATTGATCCAGATTCTTATAATCAACTTGAAAAAATTCGCAAAATATTGGAAAAACACTACCGCGACATGCTCGATATTGAATTTACAATTCAGAATAAAAAGCTTTATATGTTGCAATGCCGTGTCGGAAAACGCACAGCAATGGCAGCAATGAAAATTGCAGTTGATATGGTTAATGAAAAACTCATTAAGCCAAAAGAAGCATTGATGAGAATAGAACCCGACCAGCTCAACCAATTGCTTAGACCTGTTTTCGATATTAACGAGAAGAAAAAAGCACTGCAAGAAAATCGCTTGTTAGCTAAAGGGCTTAATGCCGGACCAGGCGCTGCAACCGGAAAGATTGTATTTAATGCAGAAGATGCTGTTGAAGAAGCAAAGAAAGGTGAAAAAGTTATTTTAGTGCGTATTGAAACATCGCCAGAAGATATTGCCGGAATGAATGCTGCAGAAGGTATTCTTACTGCCCGTGGTGGTATGACTTCCCACGCGGCACTTGTTGCAAGACAAATGGGTAAGGTTTGTGTTGCTGGATGTGGCACATTGGTGATTGATTATAAAGCTCGCACCTTGAAAGTCGAAGGTTCGGATGTCGTTCTCAAAGAAGGCGATTGGATTTCTATTGACGGTTCAACTGGTGAGGTAATTGCTGGTAAAGTTGAAACTAAACCAAGTGAAGTAATTGAAGTATTGCTGCAAAAGACTTTAAAGCCTGAAGATGCACCAACTTACAAAATTTACGAGCAAATAATGAATTGGGCTGATGAGTATCGCCGTTTGAATGTTCGCACAAATGCTGACCAGCCAGATCAGGCAGCCAATGCGGTAGCATTTGGTGCCGAAGGTATTGGTTTGTGCCGTACCGAACATATGTTCTTTGGTGAAGGTAAAATCGGTCCAATGAGAGAAATGATTTTGGCTGATAATGTTGAAGATCGCAGAAAAGCTTTAGCAAAATTACTTCCATTCCAGAGAGCAGATTTCGAAGGTATTTTTGAAGCAATGGATGGTCGTCCGGTTACAATTCGAACAATAGATCCTCCACTTCACGAATTCTTGCCACACGACGAAGCCGGACAAAAACAAGTAGCCAAAGAAATGGGAATAGATTATAAGAAAGTTAAAGAAAGAGTTGAGGCTCTTCACGAGTTCAATCCTATGCTTGGTTTCCGCGGCTGTCGCCTTGGTCTAATCTATCCAGAAATCACGGAAATGCAAGCACGTGCTATTTTTGAAGCAACTGTAAATGTAATGAAACGTGGCAAAAAAGTTCTTCCGGAAGTAATGATTCCGCTTGTTGGAAATGTGAAAGAATTAAAGCACCAAGAAGAAATTGTTCGCAACGTTGCCAATAAAGTAATGGAAGAAACTGGCGTTAAGTTCGATTATTTGGTTGGTACAATGATCGAAGTGCCAAGAGGTGCAATAACTGCAAAACAAATTGCAGAAGTTGCAGAATTCTTCTCATTCGGAACAAACGATTTAACGCAAACTACTCTTGGTTTGAGCCGAGATGATTCTGGTAGATTCTTGCCAGAATATGTAAACCGTGAAATATATGCAGTAGATCCGTTTGTCTCAATAGATCGTGAAGGTGTCGGCTTCTTAATGAAACATGCAGTTTCCGAAGGAAGGATAGCTCGTCCGAATATTAAACTTGGAATTTGTGGAGAACACGGCGGAGATCCATCATCAGTTGAATTCTGCCACGAAATTGGCTTGAATTATGTTTCTTGTTCTCCATTCAGAGTTCCTATTGCTCGTTTAGCTGCTGCACGTGCAGCAATTCGCGAAGATTTAGCTAAAAAAGCAGAAAAAAAAGATAAGAAAGAATCTAAAAAATCTGATAAAAAGAAAGAAAAAAAAGATAAAAAATAAAGTAATAAAGAGATGATTTTTGATTGTATTTTAAGGCGAGTTTCTATAACTCGCCTTTTCATTAATATTTTGATAGTTAATATTTAATGTAAATCGGAACTGTCGAAAAATTATTATTAATACTATTCTTGTTCTTTTCTATTCAAATTTTTTTATTAATTTTGAAAAATTGTTTAAGTGTAATTATTTATTAAATGGCAGTTTTTATTAAAAAAATCGCTTTCCCTGATAAAAAATTAATTGAAACCCATTGGAATGACGGATTTAAGTCAACTATCAAACTTGAAGTTTTACGAAATAATTGTCCTTGTGCTGATTGCCAAGAAAATAACGCTCAAAACCAATCTGGATTTATTAACTTGAATCAATTTAAACCAGGAAAGTTTTCAATTAAAAAGATAAATGTAGTTGGGAACTATGCTATTAATCTGATTTGGGAAGATGGGCACGACACAGGTATTTATCCATTTGATTTTTTACGTGTTTTATTTGAAAAATATAAACTTCAAGATGAAGAAATAGAAAAAATGATAAACATTAATAATCAATCGCAAAATAATTAAAGGAGTGTTATGAGAACCGTTAAAGTTCCTAAAGGAACAGAACTAACTTGTAAAAACTGGCAAATTGAAGCCGCATATAGAATGATTCATCATAATTTAGATCCTGAAAATGCAGAAAAACCCTCTGAATTAATTGTTTACGGAGGATATGGTAAGGCTGCTCGCAACTGGGAGTGCTTCGACGCAATAGTCAATTGCCTGAAAAACTTAAATGAAGATGAAACTTTGCTCGTTCAATCCGGAAAACCAGTTGGTGTTGCTAAAACTTACACTTCTGCACCAAAAGTCATTATTGCAAACTCTAATCTTGTTCCAAAATGGGCAAACTGGGATGAATTCCGTAAGCTCGATGAACTTGGATTGATGATGTATGGACAAATGACTGCTGGAAGCTGGATATATATTGGTACTCAGGGAATTTTACAAGGCACTTACGAAACTTTTGCAGAATGTGCTCGCCAGCATTTTGGCGGTGATTTAGCTGGTCGTTTCTTGCTCACCGGTGGAATGGGAGGAATGGGTGGAGCTCAGCCTCTTGCTGCTACTTTTGCTGGTGCAGTATCAATAACAGTTGAAATTGATGAAACAAGAATAGATAAAAGAATTCACGACGGTTATTGCGATATTAAAGTTGAT
Source organism: Eximiradius proteiniborus (assembly GCF_058546985.1). Lineage (NCBI taxonomy): Bacteria > Pseudomonadati > Bacteroidota > Eximiradiia > Eximiradiales > Eximiradiaceae > Eximiradius > Eximiradius proteiniborus. Next base: position 414,293 of record NZ_CM178592.1, read on the forward strand.
AACTTGGACAAAGCACTTGAGCTTGTTGAACAGTACAAAAGAGAAAGAAAAGCAATTTCAATCGGATTGATTGGGAATACCGCTGAAATACTTCCCGAAATATTACGTCGTGGAATTATTCCTGATGTAGTAACTGACCAAACAGCTGCTCACGATCCTCTTAACGGATATTATCCTGCTGGCTATACGAAACAACAAGCTGATGAACTGAGAAAAAATAATCCTCAAAAGTATTTAGAAGAAACATATAAATCTATTGCAATTCACGTTCAGACAATGCTTGAATTCCAAAAACATGGTTCTATAGTTTTTGACTATGGAAATAATATTCGTGGTATTGCAAAAGAATACGGTAATATTAATAATGCTTTCGATTTTCCTGGATTTGTTCCTGCTTATATTCGTCCACTGTTTTGTGATGGCAAAGGTCCTTTCCGTTGGGTTGCTTTATCTGGCGATCCGAATGATATTAAGAAAACTGATGAAGCAATAATGGATCTGTTCCCGAATGATACTGCTTTATATCGATGGATTAAAAATGCTCAGCAACGTGTTCGTTACCAGGCTTTGCCTGCAAGAATATGCTGGCTTGGATATGGTGATAGAATGAAAGCAGGATTACTATTCAACGAGCTTGTTAAAAATGGTGATGTAAGTGCACCAATCGTTATTGGGCGCGACCATTTAGATTGTGGCTCCGTTGCTTCACCTTATCGCGAAACAGAAAGTATGAAAGATGGTTCAGATGCTATTGCTGACTGGGTTTATTTAAACTTTGCTTTGAATGCAATTGGTGGCGCTTCTTGGGTTTCTTTCCACCATGGTGGTGGCGTTGGTATGGGACTTTCGCTTCATGCTGGTATGGTAGTTGTTGCAGATGGTACCGAAGAAGCAGAAGGCAGACTATCACGTGTTCTTACCTATGATCCTTTAATGGGTATTTTGCGTCATTCTGATGCGGGTTATGAACGAGCCATTGATAACGCTAAAAAGCACAACATTGTAATTCCGATGTTAAAATGATATTAAAGTTTATAATAAAAATTACGATAAAAAAATGTAACTTATTTGTTTTATATTAGTATATTGAAATAAAAGGAGGTGTAACTCTAAATTTTTATTCTTTCATTATTGTAACTTTCAAGGTAATAGTTGTGGGAAGAAAAAAGAAAATAGATTCGTTAAAAATAACAGCGAATGGAAGCCATTCTGAGGATTTGAAAAATGGTAATGAAGGTGCAAACACAAGCTTAAATTTGACTGATCAGATTGAACAGCTATTTAAAACCGATAGAAAAAAGTTCTTGGGCTTCATTCGTCAAAGAGTCCGTAGCCAGGAAGAAGCAGAAGATATTTTACAGGACGTTTTTACAAACGTTTTAGCTGCTTCTGCAAACGTTCAGAAGCCAATTGAAAATATTGCTTCGTGGGTGTTTACTGCTGTTCGTAACCGCATTATTGATTCATATAGAAAAAAAAGAGCTGAAACTTTTACCGATATGCAAACTCAAGGTCAAGCCGACGAAGGAGTAGATTCATTTGAAAACTTTCTGGGAGATTTATCTACCAGCCCAGAAAGTGATTTGATTAGAAAAACTATTTGGGAAGCTGTTCTGGAAGGTTTAAATGAACTTCCTGATGAACAGAAAGATGTTTTTGTAAAAAATGAGTTCGAAGGTATTTCATTCAGAGAAATGTCCGAAGAAACAGGAGTGAACATTAATACTTTACTTGCTCGTAAAAGGTATGCTGTTTTGCATTTAAGAAAAAAACTAAAGGATTTGTATAAGTCTGTAAATAATTCATGAAACTATTAATAATCTATGTTTTTCACCCCAATATAGTATCTGCTGTGTTGGGGTTTTTCTTTTGTTTTTGATAAGTATTTACCGAGAATTTATGGATGAAAATCCACCTAATTCAATTATAAATAAAGTTGTTGTGTGAAAAACAAACGATATTGTTAGTTGATTTACGGATAAATTGGTAACGATAAAAAAATATCTATTAATTTTATTGTCATTTATTTTTCATTTATAAATATATAATATTCACTATATATTAATTTAGAGTTAATAAAATCTATAAATACTTATAAATTATAGGTTTAGGTGCGTCTAAATTTATTTTTTCTTTGTTTTATTCTTAATTATCTCTTTATTTTGTATAGTTTATAAGGTTACTTAATATAAATTTATTAAGGTAGTATATGGCAAATGTTCTTCAGAATTACGAAAATCTAAAGAAAGCTCTCGAATTTGCTTCAACCGATGCTGATAATACCGGAAAAATTATTATTCAGGTTGGTTCTGCAACTTGCGAAAAAGCAGCAGGTTCTGATGCTATTCGAGACGAATTCATCAAGCTTATCAAAGCTTCCGGACGTGACGACATTGTTGTCAAGCAAACCGGTTGTACTGGTCGCTGCTCGCAAGAACCAATTGTTGGTGTTTTTATTCCCAAGCAGTTTCCTGTAAAGTATTCTCAGGTTAAAGTCGAAGAAGTATTAGAGATTTTTCAAACACACGTGCTTGGGCAGCAACCTGTTGCTAAATTTATGCTTGACAAAACAACGGAAACGCTCTACAAACACGTTGTAACAATATGTTCGTCGAGTCGATGCAATACTGACAACAAGTCTTGGATTGATATTTTCAACAGACTTATTAAAGAAAAAAATTTGCCTCCAACTGAAGTAAAAGTACTTCAAGGAGGCTGTATTGGTTTATGTACAGAGGAGCCAAACGAAATTAGCCATGGCGTTATGATGGTTTTCCCTGAAAATGTTATCTACAAATTTCATAATGAAGAAGAATTATCAAAAATAATTGATATTCATATAGTTGAAAATGGTCGCGCACGCGATTTTATGGTTCATACTGATAATTTAACAGAAGTATATTTTAAATTTTATGGTGATGTATCTTTCTTTAATAAGCAAACAAGAATTACGTTAAGAAATTGTGGTATTATTGACCCTGAGAGCTTAACAGATTATATTCATGCTCAAGGATTTGAGGCTCTTGCAAGAGTTCTTTATAAAGGTGATCCTGAATTTGTAATAAATGAAATTATTAAGTCCGGATTGAGAGGTCGTGGTGGTGGCGGTTTCCCAACCGGTATCAAATGGCGTAATACCAGAACGATGAATCCGGATCCTATTAAATATGTTGTTTGTAATGCTGACGAAGGCGATCCAGGTGCATTTATGGATAGAAGTGCTCTCGAAGGAGATCCATTCTCGATTATTGAAGGTATGATAATCGGAGCGTATGCTATAGGTGCATCAAAAGGTTATGTATATATCCGTGCTGAATATCCGCTTGCCATTCAACGCATAGAAAATGCAATTTGGAAATGCCACAAAATGAATTTGCTTGGCAAAAATATTCTTGGTTCTGGATTTGATTTTGATATAGAAATAAGATTAGGTGCCGGTGCTTTTGTTTGTGGTGAAGAAACAGCATTATTGCAATCTATTGAAGGCAAACGTGGACAACCCGTTATTAGACCTCCGTATCCATCAGTAAAAGGATTATGGGGACATCCTACTTGTATCAACAATGTGGAAACCTGGGCTAATGTTCCTGCTATTATGCTGTATGGTGCAGACTGGTTCTCTCGTATTGGCACAGAAGGAAGTAAAGGCACAAAAGTATTTGCTCTCGCTGGTAAAGTGAAAAATACAGGGCTTATTGAAGTTCCTATGGGGACTACACTTCGTGAAATTATTTTCGACATCGGTGGCGGTATTCCAAATGGTCGTCAGTTGAAAGCTGTTCAGACTGGTGGTCCGTCTGGTGGATGTATCCCAATGAATAAAATCGATACTCCTGTTGATTATGAAACTTTAAAAAGCATCGGCTCAATGATGGGTTCCGGTGGTATGATTGTTCTTGATGATGCAGACTGTATTGTATCCACTGCAAAATTCTTCCTTGAATTTACAAAAGATGAATCTTGTGGAAAGTGCTTGCCTTGCCGTGAAGGTACTTTCAGAATGCTCGAAATTCTTGAGAAAATTACTTCTGGACACGGTGAAATGGAAGATTTGGACAAATTAGAAAGACTTGGGCGAGCAATTCAAAAGTCTTCTCTCTGTGGTTTAGGTATGTCTGCTCCAAATCCAGTTCTTTCAGCGTTAGAACATTTTAGAGAAGAATTCGAAATACATATCAAAGAAAAACGCTGTCCTACTCAAAGATGTTCTAAACTTATCACATACAAGATTATACCTGAGAAATGTACAGGTTGTACTCTTTGTGCAAGACGCTGTCCGGTTTCTTGTATTCGTGGATTTGCTAAAAAACCACACGAAATTATGCAAGAGCATTGTATTAAATGCGGAGAATGCTACAATGCTTGTAAGTTTGATGCAATAGAGAAAATTTAAGGAGGAGAATAAATGAAATATGTAAATGCAATAATAGATGATATCCCGGTTTCCGTAGTCGAAGGCACAACTATTATGGAAGCTGCGGATAAAATTAATGCTCATATCCCACGGTTGTGTTATCATCCGTTTCTTTCTACAGAAGGTGCATGTCGTATTTGTGTTGTAGAAGTTGAAGGTGCTCGCAATTATTTGCCTGCATGTGCTACTGCTATTCAGGAAGGAATGGTAATTCGCACTAATTCACCGCAGATACGTCAAACTCGCAGAGATTTGGTTGAATTGTTGTTGGATAATCATCCTCGTGCTTGTTTGACTTGCGTCAGAGACGGTAATTGTGAACTTCAAAATCTTGCTTATAAGCTTGGCGTGAGAGACAGACTTTATGCAGGAGAAAGAAAACGTCATCCAATTGAAAATTCAAGTGTATCTGTTATTCGTGATGCCGAAAAATGTATTCTATGCCGCCGTTGTGTGCGTGTTTGTTCGGAAATTCAAGGTGTTCATAACCTTAGCCAGATGCATCGCGGCTTCCGAACTGTTGTTACTCCTGCTTTCGAAGCACCTATGGATGATTCTGTTTGTATAAAATGTGGTCAGTGTATCAATGTTTGTCCTACCGCTGCTTTTATAGAACAGGATGCAACTGAAATAGTTTGGAAGGCACTAGAAAACCCAGATTTGCACGTAGTTGTTCAGACTGCTCCAGCAATTCGTGCTGCAATTGGTGAGGGATGGAACCTTCCACCAGGTACTTATGTAACTGGTAAAATGGTTACAGCTCTTCGTCGCCTTGGATTTGACGCTGTATTTGATACTGATTTTGCCGCCGACCTAACTATTATGGAAGAATCTCACGAACTAATCGAGAGAATAAAAAAAGGTGAGAATTTACCTTTGATTACTTCCTGTTCACCAGGGTGGATTAAGTTTTTAGAGCATTTCTATCCTGAATTAATTCCAAATGCATCTTCTTGCAAGTCACCTATGCAAATGGAATCCACACTTCTTAAAACGTACTATGCAGAAAAAATGGGCATAGACCCTGAGAAAATTTTTGTTGTGGCAATTATGCCTTGTGTTGCGAAAAAATATGAAGCTAAAAGACCCGAACATTATATGAAAGAAAATGTTCCTTATACAGATGCAGTTCTTACAACTCGTGAGCTTATCTGGATGATTAAGGCTTATGGAATTGACTTTGTAAATCTTCCTGATAGTGAGTTTGATGCTCCTTTGGGCTATTCAACAGGAGCTGGTGATATATTTGGTTCTACTGGTGGTGTAATGGAAGCTGCGCTTCGCACTGCTTACGAAAAAATTACCGGTGAAAAAATTCAAGAACTTGAATTTACAAATGTTCGTGCAATTGAAGGATTACGCGAGGCAACTATTCAAATCGGTGATCTATCTCTGAACGTTGCAGTTTCTAATGGATTAAATAATGCTAAAAAGATTTTGGAAAAAATCAAGTCAGGTGAAAAACAATATCATTTAGTTGAAATTATGGCTTGCCCAGGTGGATGTGTTGCTGGCGGTGGACAGCCACTTGTCAATGCAGGTGATTATGTTTATCCATTAGATCCGGAAACAGTTCGTAAACGTCAAATGGCACTATATAGAATTGACGAAAGTAAAGAGCTGAGAAAATCTCACGAAAATCCTTTCATTATCAAATTGTATGAAGAATTTTTAGGTGAACCGGGTAGCGAAAAAGCTCATCATCTTCTTCATACTACTTATGAACCAAAATTACCAAGGGGGATTAAATAATGGAACAACCTATCTATACATTGGATCAGGATATTCAGGATTTTATTTCGAATTGCCTGAATTTAGAGCATCCTGAAAGTTATCTTATTGCAGTTCTGCATAAAGTACAAGAACGCTATGGTTATCTTTCGGAAAAACATATGGACGAAGTTGCTCACCTGTTGCAAGTTCCTACTTCCACTGTTTATGGTGTTGCAACTTTCTATCATTTCTTCAAGCTCAAACCAGCTGGTAAATATAAAATTTCGATCTGCCTTGGCACAGCTTGCTTTGTGAAAGGTGCTGATTTAGTCCTTGATTCATTTAAAACTGAACTTGGATGTGGAGTTGGCGAAACAACCGCTGATGGAATGTTCTCAATCGAGGGAACACGTTGCCTTGGTGTTTGTGCATTAGCCCCGGTTGTAACAATTAATGAGCAAGTTTTTGGCAATGTTAAGCCAACTCAGGTTACTGAAATTTTGCATAAAATAAAAGAAGCGAAACCAACTGGTGCAAAAACTTATTGATAAGTCATTCATTTAATAAAACGAGCCACTCTTTTTTAAGTGGCTCGTTTTTTATTCTTGTTTTTAAGTTAGGCTTTTTTTCATAAATTAAGATTTTATTTTCGTGCAAGTTGAAAAAAATGATTGACGTTAATTCTTCTATTGGTGTTTTTGATTCAGGAATTGGTGGGCTAACAGTTCTCAGGCAACTAATTCGGTTTATGCCAGATGAACACTATATTTATCTTGGTGATACTGCTCGTGTTCCGTATGGGAATAAATCAGAGTCAATTGTTCGCACATATGCTGAGCAATTTACTCGTTTTTTAATTGCAAAAAATGTAAAATTAATTGTTGTAGCCTGCAATACTGTTTCCTCTGTTGCATTAGATACTGTTAGAGAAATTGCCGGGGATATTGAAGTTATTGGGATGATTGAACATACTTCCTACGCTGCTTTAAGAACCACATTGAACAATAAAATTGGTATTATTGGCACTCGTGCTACAATTAATAGTAATGCATATCTGGAAGGTATTAAGTCAATAGCCGGTGGAGAAAATGTTAAAATCATCTCGCAAGCTTGCCCACTATTTGTTCCTATTGTTGAGGAAGGATTAATAAATCATCAAATTGCTTATCTTGCTGCACAAGAATATTTATCAAATTTGATAAGCGAAAATGTCGATACGATAGTTCTTGGCTGTACTCACTATCCTTTATTGTCTCGTGTGATTTCTGAAATTGTTCCTGGTGCTACTCTGATTGATTGCGGTGAACACTCTTCCGTCGCAGCATTGAGAAGTTTAGCTGAGAAAAATTTATTACGTAAACAATCCTCTACTATTAATCAAAAGCCAGAAATTGAATTTTATGTTACTGATATTCCTTCTGTATTTTATGAGCAGGCTCAAAGATTTCTTGGATTTCCTATTGATACACCTAAAACAATTGATTTCAGGGATTTAGTATAAAATGGAAAAATTAATCTTAAAGAAAAATGCCGATGAGAGAATAAAACACGGTCATCCTTGGATTTTTAGCAATGAAGTTGAGAGGCATATAAATTGCGAAGATGGTGAAATTGTAGAAATTGTTTCTTCAAGTGGAATATCTTATGGATTAGCATTCTATAATGCTCATAGTTTAGTTTCTGCTCGTTTGTTATACACAGACAAATTTGATTATTCGCTTATTTGCCAAAGAATTCGGCATTCGCTTGAATATCGAAAATCCATTTTCCAAAATGAGGATTCATACAGAGTTGTTTTTGGAGAATCAGATTTATTACCGGGTCTGATTGTTGATAAGTATTCAAATTTCCTTTCTGTTCAATTTCTGTCTGCTGGTGTGGATAAAATAAAAGATACAATTATTAATGCACTTTTAGAGGTCATCCCAAATATCGAGGGTATTATCGAAAAAGATATTTCTACACATAGGAAATCTGAAAATTTGCCAGAAATCGAGACTATTCTCTACGGAAATATTCCCGATAAAATTCGTTTCAGCGAAAATAAAATTCTATTTGACGTTTCCCTCAAAGAAGGTCAAAAGACGGGTTATTTCTTAGATCAGAAAATTAATCGTAAGTTTCTTCAAGATATTTCGGCAGGAAAAACTATCCTTGATTGTTTTTGCAACCAGGGCGGATTTGCCCTAAATGCAGCAGTTGCTAATGCTTCCTATGTTTTAGGGATTGATATTTCTCAGAATGCAGTTGATGCATCGAGTAATAACGCTAAAATTAACAACTTTAATAACGTCGAATTTATTAAAGATGATGTTTTTAATTTTCTGGAAAAAGAAAATACACGAGGGAAGAAGTGGGATATTATTGTTCTCGACCCACCAGCATTTACAAAAAATCGTAAAACTCTTCCGAAAGCAAAAGCTGGATATGCAAAAATTAATCGTTTAGCTTTGAGATTATTAAATAAAAACGGTTTTTTAGTTACCTCTTCTTGCTCGCATCATTTGAAAGAACAGGATTTTTATGAGATAATTCAACGTGAAGCATCGAAGCAAAAAATAAAATTAAGGCTTGTTTATCGTGGTATGCAGTCGCCCGACCATCCAATTCTAATTTCAATGCCTGAAACTCAATATCTTAAGTTCTTTGTTTTTCAATCGATTTGATATAACTTAACATCTTCGAAAGCAAAAAAATTAATCTAAACTAAAATAATATTTAAAAAAAACACTCTATATAGTTTGTGTAATGTTGCTGAACACAAAAAAGGGATATTTATGGCAAAGAATGTTAAAAAAAATGCATTGGATAATACAGTTGTAAAATCTATTAAGCCAGGACTTAGGAATGTAATGATCAATGGCAAAGAAACAACTGTTGAAATCACCTGCAAATTTGATATTTCTGGATTTGATAGAGATACAATTCTTGAATGGTATAGAATTATCAATTTAGGAAGACGTCTGGATGACAAAGCAGCTTTATATCTGAAAATGGCAAAAGGATGGTCTTATCACGCACCTTTTGGTGGACATGACGGAATTCAGCTTGCAATAGGTGTGTCTTTTCGTCAAAATAAGGATTTTTTATTCCCTTATTATAGAGATATGCTCACCTCACTCGCAGCAGGGATTACCCCAGAAGAAATTATCCTAAATGGGCTTAGCAAGGAAACTGATGTAGCGGGTGGTGGTCGACATATGAGCAATCATTTTGCTAAGCCATCTATTAGAATACAAAATGTTTCCTCTTGCACAGGGAACCACTCTTTGCATGCTGCTGGTGTAGCTCGTGCTATTAAGAAGCTCGGTTCAGATGAAGTGGCTATTTGTTCAAATGGCGAGTCAGCTTGTTCGGAAGGCTACTATTGGGAAGCTATAAACGTTGCCACTTTGGAAAAATTACCAGTTGTATTTGTTATTCAAAACAACAAATATGGTATTTCTGTTCCATTAGTAGATCAAACAGCTAATCAGGTCGTTTCTGATAATTATAGTGGAATGAAGGATTTGCTTATTGTTAATTGCGATGGACGCGATCCATTCGATTCTTATCGTGCTATGCAAAAAGCAATCGAGTATGCCAAATCTGGTGCTGGACCTGCAATGGTGCACGCTGACTGTGATAGAATTGGTTCTCATTCAAACTCTGATCGTCACGAAGCGTATCGCTCTGAAGAAGAGCTTGCGATAGTCCGTAGGCGCGACCCAATGTTGCAATTAAGGACTTTTATAATAGAAAGTGGAATTGCGACAGAAGAGGAAATATTAAAAATCGAGGAAGCAAATAAAAAGGAAGTATTTGATGCTGCCGATAGAGCTGAAGCAGCTCCAAGTGCAAACGGTAAATCATATGATCAATTTGTACTGCCAGAACCATATTTCAAAGATGAATTAAATGTCGATGAGTTTATCGATTCTTCATCTAATCAAGTGAGTTTTCTCGAAGCAATTAATCTGACACTTAAAGAGGAATTTCGCCGCAACCCTAAGACTTTTCTCTGGGGACAGGATGTCGGGAAAGGTGGTGTTTTCAATGTAGTAAAAGGTATGCCGCAAGAGTTTGGGAAAGATCGTGTGTTTAATGCTCCTATTGCCGAAGACTGTATCGTTGGCACTGCGAATGGTTTCTGCCGGTTCGATAGAGATGCTCGTGTAGTTGTTGAAGGTGCTGAATTTGCAGATTATTTCTGGCCTGCTATGGAGCAATTAGTTGAATGTTCTCACGATTATTGGAGGACTAAGGGGCAATTTACACCGAACATTGTCATTCGTTTAGCAAGTGGTGGTTATATTCAGGGTGGATTATACCATTCACAGAATTTAGAAGCAGTATTTACGACTTTACCGGGAATACGTGTTGTTTGTCCTTCATTTGCAGATGATGCCGCTGGTTTGCTCCGCAATGCTATACGTTCCGAAGGTGTTACTTTATTTCTCGAACCAAAGTTTTTATATAACTATAAAGGTGCTTACTCTCATTTTCCGAATGAGAATTATTTCATACCTTTTGGGAAGGCAAAAATTATTAAACGTGGTTTTTCTATGACAATTATTACTTATGGGAATGCAACTCACATAACTCTAAATGCTCTGAAAGAACTTGAAAAAAATAATATTTCAACTGAAATTATTGATCTGCGTTCACTTTCTCCTTGGGATAAAGAGACTGTTTTTGAATCAATTAAAAAAACTGGTCGTGCACTTATTGTTCACGAAGATAAAGTTTTTGGTGGATTTGGTGGCGAAATTGCATCAACAATTTCGGACGAAATGTTCAAATACTTAGATGCTCCTGTGAAGAGAATTGGTTCAAAGAATACACCAGTGGGTTTTGCAAAATCTTACGAAAATGAAATCCTATTAAGTGTAAAAGATGTTGTAGAATCTGCTATCTCTTTGATGAGTTATTAGGGAATACTCTTATTAATTTCATCTTCTTTAACAAAAAATCGAATAACTGAAAATTCAGGTTATTCGATTTTTTTATTGTCATTTAATTAATTATTTATAAACTTTCATTAGTGAAAATGAGAGGATATGTGTAAGCATCATCATATTTTTGACGCATTTTCAAAAAATTAGTGATATATTGCCCACAATTGCTTCCAATCTTATTTTCTTCCATTTCTCCAATACTTAGTATTACATCAAATCCTGATGCCTCAAGTTGTTTCACTAATTTGTGAACATTCGAATTCGAAAAGACTTCTGAAACAATGTTATTATTTTTTGATGCAGCAGTTGGATTGACAGGCGTTAATTTTATTAAGAAAAATTCAGGATTAAAATACTCTCTAATAATATTAACATCAACTTCGGCATCTTTAAATAAAGCAAAGTTTAATGTTATTTTTCTATTATTTCCGCTGTAAAATTTTTCACCATATTGAGCGATTTCTTGAAAATTCATTTTTTTTACTGGGATAATTTTATCTCTTTGAGCATAGTTAGTAGAATGGATTGAGAATTGAAGCTGAAATGTATCGTCATATTTTTTCTTCTTTATTTCAAGTAATCTTGCAAAAAAATTATCTCTTCCAATCGGTGCAACTGTTGACAAGGAAGGGATAAAGTTTTTAGCTTTGAAATGTTGGTCAAATTCTTCCAATACATCGAGAACGTTTTCATTCAAAGTTGGTTCGCCCATTCTCGAAAATTGTATTTTGAATTTATCGGTGTTTATTTCACGCGTTGGGAAGCGTCTGGAAACAATATAATCGATTTGTTGGAAAATTTCTTGTTTAGATAATTTCCCAAAATACTGCCAACCTGAATCACAAAACTTACATCCGATTGGGCAACCAAACAATGTGGATACAATTAATACCCATTTCTTTTCTCTGGGAATAGGCGGTTGTGTTGATTCGACAAATTCTAAATATTTCCCTTCCCCGAATTCTGCAATATAAACTGTTGCTATATCTGATTTTTCTGTTTCTGCAATAACTCTCATAGCTTATTCCAATTTTTTAAATAAACACTCATTGCAGCTTCCATTCCTTGTCCAGCTGCTATTGATGCTTGTCTTATGTTTTTCTCCGTAGCAACATCTCCGATTAAAAATAATCTATCTGATTTTAAAGCTTTTTCACTCATCTTTGGTAGATTTTTTTCTCTACCTATTGCTACAATTAAATAATCAACTTCAAAATTGACTAACTCACTATCCTTAATGCAATTTAACAACAATTTGTCATTTATTCTAATGATTTTTATTAACTGAATATTTTTTTCTAATGAAATATTGTTAATTTTATTGCAAGTATCAACTAATGTCCGAATTGCTTTGGGGTTACATCCTCTCATTATTATCGAGACAGTATTTCTCTTTGATAATGAGATTGCATAATCAAATGCTGCATCTCCACTCCCTAATACCGCTACTTTACAATTGTTTATTTGATGTTTGATGTTCGAAATTTCATAAAAAACATATTTTCTTGCTTCTTCTTCAATTATTACCTCAGAAAGTTGAATAGGCTTCGTTCCAGTTGCAACAATACAAATATCGCATTTCTTAGTATTCTTTGTTAGGCTCAAGATAAATTCGTTATCGATAATTTCTATTTGCTTTACTTCGTCGTAAATAACACTAATACCCAATTTATAGATTTGTTCATTAATCAACTTGCAAAACATATCACCAGAAATTCCATCTGGAAAACCCAAATAGTTTTCTATTAAATTTGCATTTTGCAGTAGTCCACCTATGCAATTTCTTTCAATTAATTCGACATCGAATCCAAATCGCCTTAATTGCATAGCTGCAGTACATCCAGCTGGTCCCGCACCAATAATAATCACTTTCAAATATTATTCTCCAAATAGTTAATTAATTCGCTTGATAAAGGTGTGGAATTAATTGAAAATGAGAGATTAATGAATGATGATAAATGTAAATCTAAATTATATGTTGCTGTTGTATCAATTGGAACTATAGTGTGAAATCCATTGACAAATGAAGAACGAGCAGTGGTTTCAACACACAAGTTGGTGATTACACCTGTAATTATCACTTGTTTTATTTTTCTCTCTTGTAAAATATTTAACAAATTAGTGCAGAAAAATGCGTCATATTGATTTTTGTTTATGAAAATTCCTTTAGTACTATCAATTTTATCATAAATTTCATTAAAAACACCGGATTCAGGTGTTAAATGTTTCCAACGTACTGCCATCTGCCTGGCATTCTCTTCGTTATTTGAGTGTTTTGTAAAAATAACAGGAAAATTATTACGATTGAATATTTTAATCAATTTATTTATGTTTGTAACAATTGATTTCGCTGATGGAATAAACGCATTAGATTCTTCGAGTAGGAAATAATTTTGCATATCAAGCACTATCAAAGCTATCGCATCGGTTGCAAACTCTCTGAATTTTCCTAATCCGTAATCTTCAAGCTTTTTTTGCATCTCTTGAGCAACCTTTTCGATACTTGCTGGAGTAAAATATGGTGATTTCTTCATTGCTGATGCTTATTCATATCTTAATGCTTCAATTGGGTCAAGTTTTGCAGCTTTCCAGGCTGGATAAGCACCAAATGCAACGCCTAAAAGTGTGCAAATAATAACGCTAAATACAACCCATCCGATTGGAATTGAGAATGTTCCACCAATCATTAATCCGAATGCTCCACCTGCTAAAATACCAACAACAATACCAATTGCTCCGCCAACCTGACATAGTGTAATAGATTCAATAATAAACTGATACATTATCCAACGTCGCTTAGCTCCAACCGCTTTTCGAACACCTATTTCGCGTGTCCTTTCTTTAACAGAAACTAACATTATATTCATTATTCCAACACCTGCGGCAATTAAAGCAATACCTCCGCTAATAAACCCAAACCATTGCAGGTATTTTGTAAGCCCTGAAAATTGTTCTTTGATTGATTCATTTGTTTCTATTTCAAAATCATTTTCTTCCCAAGGCTTTAAATTCCTAACTAATCGCATTACTCCAATGGCTTCGTCAATAGCCTGAGTAAATTCATCTCTTGATCGTGCTCTTAAAACAATCTGTACAGAGGATTCCCAGAACGAAGCAAAATAATTAAGTAAGTGAGTGATAGGAATTAAGACCATATTATCCTGACTTTGCCCAAACATTGCTCCTTTTGGTTCAAGCACACCAATTATTTCATACTTCTGGTTGTTAATTGTAATCATTTTGCCAATTGGATTAATATTAGGGAATAATTTCACCTTAACATCATTGCCTATGACAGCAACATTTCGATTTGCAATAATATCGCTTTTAACAATATTTCTTCCATCTGAAAAATTACGGTTTTCCAAAATAAAATAATCCTCATCAACACCTATCAAATTAACATCTGGATTTGTTTCGTTGTTACCAAATTTCACAGTTTGCCCGGAAGAAACAGATACAGCAGAAGCAAGTGAAACAAGCGATAATTTATTTTTCAACTGTTGATATTGTGCATAAGTAATAGGCTTTCTTCTTGCATATTTTCTCCAAGAATTGCCCATCTGTATTTTAGGATCTTTGAATATATAAAATGTTGTTTCTCCAAGTGCTTCTATTTCGCCTTCAACAGTTGAATTGATTGATGCGACAAGCGAGCCTGCGCCAATAATAGCAAATACTCCGATAGATATACTCAATAGAGTTAAAAAAGTTCTGAGCTTATTAACTCGAATTGAGTCAATTGCTAATTTTACACTTTCAAGAATATTCATATTACCTCACAGTGTTCTTTTCAAATTTACGTAATTAGCATAAATTAGTTTCAAATTTATTGATTCTCTTTATAAAAAATTCAGTTAATATTATTTTCATTCTTATTTCATATAAATATTCAATTTTGAATAACTATTCAATTTCGCATTCCAAAATAAAAGTTCATTCAAAATTGAAAGATTAATTTTAGGTTTGTCTAAAACTTGTATTTCTATATATATCAATTGATTATATTGGCGATTTCTTATGTTTTAAGTGTGGTATATTAATTGTATGTATTATGAACAGTATATTTTGTATTGGAGGTAAATATGAAAATACTTATCGTTGATGATGATTGCTCGACAATCGAAATGTTGAAAAATGCTTTAGAGATTAATGGTTACGATTGTGATGCTTTTAATGATGCAAGGGAAGCTCTTGATCATTATCAGCCTTACAAATACGACGTTGTTCTTTGTGATTACTTTATGCCAAATATTAACGGAATTGATCTGCTCAAACACTTAAAAGCATTAAACGAAGATATTGTTTTTATTTTGTATTCAGGTTCTCCAAATCAAGCTATTATTAAAGAAGCGTTCAATTTCGGTGCCACTGATTTTCTTAATAAGCCTATGGATTGGAGTGCTTTTATTGAACTTATCCAATTTTATGAATGTAGCTTTGATATTTAAATAGAATGAAAAAATGACAGATACTTCAAATATAATTTCAAAAATAATATTGAATGATTCAATTAATACTATCGATGTTTTTTTTGAATTTTGTCCTATTCCAATAATTTTGTTCGACACTCAGTGGCGTATCAATAAGTGGTCTAAAAAAGCTCAACAAATTTTCCTTTGGGAAGAGAATGAAGTAATTGGCAAATCTGTTTCTCAAATAAATTTTGTTTATGAACAAGATATTGAATTATTCCAAAATGTGATTAATGAATTGACTGCTAGTGACAGTTGTTCAAGTAAAAATCGTAATTACAAAAAAGATGGTTCGGTTGTTGTTTGCGAATGGATTAATGTTAGATATTGCAATGCAAGTGGTGAAACGATTGGTTATTTAACATTTTGTCAGGATATTACTGAACTTGAAGAAAAAAAATCTCTTCTTGAAGAAATCAAACATTATTTCTCTACATTTTTTGATTCTATTCCTATCCCCGTTATCTATTTAAATAATAATCTGATTATTAAAAATTCAAATAGTACTTTTAATAAAATTTTCCAAACTAATTCGAATAAACTTTCGAATATTAACTTAACAGAACTTGATTCAAACTCACAGACAACTAAACACAACTTGCATCAACAACTTATAAACTTTATTAATTCTGATGAGCTGACATTAGTAACCGATACTACACTTTTAATAAGTCCAAATAATGTTCGGGATTATTATGTTTCTTTTACCAAACAATTAGATAGAAACAATAAATTAGTTGGAATTTTCGGATTTTTCCTTGATATTACCAAAATTAACATCCTGTCTCGCGAGTTAAACGAATCTATACGACTATATCAAAATTTATTTCACACAAGTTCTGACGGAATTGTATATGTTTCCAATGACTGGGAAATAATTGATGCTAATAAAACTTTTTGTGAAATGGTCGAACTGAATTATTACGAGATAAAAGGCAAAACAATACAGACTATAATAAGCTCTATTCATACTTCTAATTTGGACAAAGAAAATCATTTTATTGATGAATTAATATTCCTAAAAAAAGATAGAAGCAAAATTATTTTAAATGCCAAAATTTGGGCAAAAAAAGATTTCTTCGGTAAAACTAACGGGTATTGGATGATTTTCAGAGACGTTACTGTTGCTCGTGAATTAAGGAAACAATTAATTGAAACTCAACAAAGATATGAGCTTGCAGTCGAAGGTTCTAATGATGGCTTATGGGATTGGGATGTTCAGCAAGAACGACTTTGGCTTTCTCCTAAGTTGAAAAATATGCTTGAAATTGAATCAGAATGCAATATTTACAATAATTCATTTATATTAAATTTAATTCACTCAGATGATGTGAATTTTGTAGTTGAGACAGTTCAACAACATTTCAGTCAATTCTTGCCGTTTGCTTTTGAATTGCGATTAAAATCAAACAAAAATAATAGCTACAGATGGTATTTAGTTAAAGGAAAAATTATTAAAGATGAAAATGATTTACCAACACGTGTTGCTGGTAGTTTACAGGATATTCACAAAAGAAAAATACTTGAAGAAAAGGAAAAAGTATTATTAAGCAAACTCATTCGTTCAAATGAAGAACTCCAGCAATTTGCTTATGTTGCTTCTCACGACCTACAAGAACCTTTGCGAATGATTAGCAGTTTTCTGCAACTTTTCAAATCGCGATATTTTGGTTCACTCAACAAAGAAGCAACTGAATTTGTAAACTTTGCGATTGATGGCTCTATAAGAATGCAACAAATGGTAAACGATTTATTGTCTTATTCCCGGATAAATACTCGTCCCGGAAAATTTGAACCTGTTAATATGAACAATCTTGTAAGCAAGGTTATTGATAATTTAAAGTTAGCTATTAAAGATAAAAAAGCGTGTATTTATTTCAATGAACTTCCAGAAAACATTGTTTGCGACGAAGGACAAATGTTCCAACTTTTCTTAAATTTAATTAATAATGCACTGAAATTCTCAAAAAATGAGGTTAGACCAGAAATTGTAATCTCTTCTGACGAAAACGAGAGTGAATATGTTTTTAAAGTAAAGGATAATGGTATAGGAATTGACGAACAATTTAAAGATAGAATTTTTAAGATTTTCCAGAGATTACACACGCGAGACGAATTCCCGGGCAACGGCATTGGGCTTGCTATTTGCCGCCGAATAGTTCAACGTCATAATGGTTGGATTACCTTCGAATCCGAATTGAACGAAGGAACTACTTTTATTTTTTCTATTTCGAAAAACATTAAGGATGAGCTATATGAATTATGATTTACGTCCTGCTGAAATTTTATTAGTTGAAGATAATATCGGTGATGTTCGCTTAATCGAAGAAGCACTCAAAGATACCAAGTTGCTTAATAATTTACATAATGTTTCTGATGGTGTATTCGCGATGGATTTTTTGCGCAAGCAAAATGGTTTTGAAAATGCCCCTACACCTGATCTTATTATTCTCGATCTTAATATGCCAAGAAAAAATGGGTTCGAAGTTTTGGAGGAAGTAAAGAAAGATGAAAAGTTAAAGAAAATACCAATTGTGGTGATGACAGTATCTAATGATGAACAGGATATTCTGAAATCATATAATCTTCACGCTAACTGCTATGTAACAAAGCCATTGGATTTTAGTCAATTTTGCGAAATAGTTCGGCGAATTGAAAATTTCTGGTTTTCAATTGTAACACTTCCAAAGAGGGAAGAATGAAAATATTAATGATTGAAGATAGTAAATCTGACTACTTTTTAATAAAAACTCTTATTGAAGAATATACTAATGAAAATGTTGATATTAATTGGCAAATCAGATTGGAAGATGGTATAAGCGAATTCAACAAAGATAATTTTGATTTAATTCTGCTTGACTTAGCTTTACCTGATTCATTCGGTATTAATACATTTTTTAAAATGCAGACACTTGCAAAAGGAGTTCCTATTGCTGTACTTACTGGTTATCAAGATGAAGATTATGCTATTATGGCTGTTCGAAATGGTGCAATTGACTATATCTCAAAAAATAACTTAAATACTGGTATTCTAAGACGAGTATTGAAATACGGATTAGAACATAATAGCAACTTAGAAGCATTACAAAAGTCAAAACAAGCTTTTCAAAAATTCTTTGATTTTGCAAACGATGCTGCTTTTATTATGGATTGCAATACTGGAATTATTTATGATATTAATTACACAATGTATAATCTCCTTGGATACAAGAAAAAACCCAACATTGGAAAGCACTATTCTAAAATTTTTTCCAATACTAAACTTTTTCTTCAGGAAAACTTTCTCGAGTCAGTAAAGATTAATGGTTCGATTCATCATTCTGTCAGTTTTCCAAAAGCAAAAGGCGGTTATCTATTTGTTGATGTTTCTGCCTCGATTGTTCCTTGGGGAATGAATAAAGCAATCCTTTTCCTTTTGCGCGAAGCAGAAAAACGTCTTGAATTAGAAAGATGTCTGATTGAATTAAATGTACAGATTGAAAACCTAATTAAAAAGAACATAAACGGTAGTAATAATAAAGAAACATTGAATATTCTTAAATCAAGTGCTTTTCAGAAATTTCAGCAAGCAAAAGAAGAAATTGCTTCTTTCAGTGAAAAAGAAAGGCAATCCAAAATTTTACGTAAAGCATATATAGAGGAAGTTAAGAAATATTATGGTCTAATTGATATTAATTATTTAGAACCTTTCGAGGAAAATTTAGATGAAATATCTACAAAGCATTTACAAAACATTTTTGATTTAATTGATTCACTGACAAAGTCTATGGAGGTAGCCCATTTAATTGAGCAAATCCGTTCCGACAAAGATTTTTCTACTAAAAAAGAAAGAATCGTATTACCAAAAATACTTTATTCAATTGAGCAGGCTATAGTAAATAGTCCTCTGAATTACAGGAACATTAAAATCTCTTACGAAGGTGATGAGGAAATTTTGATTCATAATGGTTTAGTTATTCGATCGCTACTTAATAATCTTATCGATGTCGTCTCCAAAATTGCTGTTGATGAACAAATAACGATTGCTAACAGAATTGGAGATGATTTTTATGAAATAAGTATTTTAGGTGATTTTTCTCCAAATCTTTTTGTGTTTAATAATACAAAAAAGATAAACAATTCCGGTACTTTTCAAAGCATTTCTATTAATTTAAAACTAATTGAATTTATTATGAAATCTATTAATGGAACTTTGAAAATTCAACCACATAAAAACAAAAAATCACAAATTTGTGTCATTTTGCCACTAAATGATATGTGAGTAATACTGAAATAGCTACTCAATTTAACTTTTCCTATTTATTCTTTATTATACTTAAATAATGAGCGTTTGCTAATTATTTAAGTATTTTTTTGTAATTTTAAAGTGATAACAAATTAATTCTGTTAATTTTCGTCAAAGTTCTTTTATGTTTTGAAGGTTAAAAAATGAGAAAACTATTTTTGTTAATATTTATTATATTTTTGGGATATTCAATTGAATTAGTGTCTTCCAATATAGAATTATTGGATATTTTGAAAAAAGAGATGAAAAGAAGTCAGGAAGAGCTATCATCACAGAAGTTGCCACCATATTTTATCTCTTATTATGTATTAGAAACTCAAAAAGCTAATATACAAGCCTCTTTCGGTAAAATAAGTATAAATAGCTTTGATCAATCAAGATTTCTGGATATTGATCTACGAGTAGGTAGCCACAAATTTGACAATACTCATATCATTAGAGGAAATCCTTTTGATTTTTCATCGAGTGTAAGCAAAATATCATTGCCATTAAACAATGATGAAATTTCAATTAGAAATATCATTTGGTATGCTACCGATCAGATATATAAAAATGCTACCGAGCGATATGAAAAGGCATTGACAAATCAGGCAGTAAAAGTTGCCGAAGAAGATACTTCTGACGATTTTTCCAAAGAAAAACCAATTCGAGATATTCAGACCTGGCAAAATATCAATTTACTTCATAATGATAATAATAAACAAAATTATTATTTGGATACAGCTAAGTGGGCTGGTATTTTGCGAAATTTATCAGCTAAATTCAACTCTCACAAATGGCTACACAATGCGTCTATTTCTTTTTCGTTCGAAGTTAATAATAAATTAATCCTAAATACTGATGGATTTGAGGTTGCTACCAGCGAAAGCTTTGCTCGAATTTTTATCTATTTGAAAACAAAAGCAGATGATGGAATGAGTCTTCCACTGTACCAATCGTATTTTGCTTTTACACCTGACGGATTGCCTTCGGAAGAGGAAATCTCTAAAAAAATTGATGAAATGATAGTTCTTCTTGATAAATTACGTAATGCTCCATTAGCTGAAACTTATTCTGGTCCTGCAATATTATCAGGAGAAGCGGCTGGTGTGTTTTTTCACGAAATATTCGGACATAGGGTGGAAGGACATCGTGAAAAAGATCCTTCCAGTAGCCAAACTTTCAAAAGTTCGCTTGGAAAAAAAATTCTACCAGATTTCATTAATGTAATCTTCGACCCTACTGTTTCTGAAATTAATGGGAAGGCAATTTCTGGTTATTACAAATATGACGATGAAGGTGTGCCAGCTCAAAGAGTTGAAACCGTCAAAAATGGCACTTTCAATGGCTATCTAATGTCTCGAATTCCTATTGAAAACTTTCCTAACTCAAATGGTCACGGCAGAAAACAGATTGGGTATCAAGCAATTTCCCGCCAGTCAAATTTAATTGTTCAAGCTACTCAAACAGTATCTAATTCTGAATTAAGAAATAGACTTATAGAAGAAGCCAAAAAGCAAAACAAAGAATATGGATTGTTTTTTGAACAAGTTTCAGGTGGTTTTACTTTTACCACGCGATATATTCCAAATGCATTCAATGTTACCCCGATTGTTGTTTATAAAGTATATGTTGACGGTCGTCCTGATGAACTTGTTCGAGGTGTTGATTTAATTGGAACACCGCTTACAACATTCTCAAATGTGATTTTAGCAGCTAATGATATAGGTATCTTCAATGGCACTTGTGGAGCCGAATCTGGAGGAGTGCCTGTATCTGCTGTTTCTCCAAGTTTATTAGTTTCGAGAATAGAAGTTCAGAAAAAAGTTAAATCACAAGCTAAACCCCCAATATTAGAGGCACCTGATTATGAAGCAATTTCTCAATGAACAAATTGAATTTTATGAAGTTCAGAAATTTAAACAAAAAACACTAACTGTTTTGGTAGTTGTAGCAGCTATTTTCCCATTATTATTTTTTATTTATGGTTATTATCTTCAATCGGTTGAGCATATCCCTTTTGGAGATAAACCATTATCCAATCAAGGATTATTAATATCAATTGCTATTTCATTGATATTTGCTGTAGGTATTCTTGTGCTTTTCTTTTCGAGTAAGTTGGAAACCTATATTACAAAATCCGGTATTCACGTTAGACTATTTCCTTTTATGAAGTTTAAAACGTATAGTTTTGACAATATTAAACGTTTCAATATCCGTGAATATAGTCCTATCCTTGATTATGGAGGATGGGGAATTCGTATTGGACCTGCTGGACGTGCATTTAACGTCTACGGTAAAGTAGGAATTCAACTGTTATTTAAAGATGGTGCACGATTGCTTATTGGCACTCAAAAGCCTGAAGATTTCTATAATGCTTTATCCAAATTTTGCAATCAAAACGAGGTTCATAAATGAAAAAAATATTTTTGCTTGTTGTATTTGGGATACTTATCTCTGATTTGTATGCCAAAGATGAAATAATGCAAGCTTTGCGAGATGAAATGAATCGTTCTATGAAACAACTGAAAATAGAAAATTTGCAAAAACCATATTTCATTGAATATAAACTTGAATATTCAACAAATTTCAATGTGCAAGCAGTTTTAGGAAATACTACCGATTTGAAAGCTTTACCAGTTGCTCGGCTTACTGTTAATGTGAAAGTCGGCGATTATCAGTTCGATAACTCAAATTATATTGATTTTGGATTAAATTTGTTCGGTAGTGGTGATGACGAAGAACAATTTATGAACCGACGTATTCCTACTGAGCTTGATTACTATAATCTTCGAAAACATTTGTGGCTTGCAACTGATGCAGCCTATAAAAGAAGTGCTGAAATATATACCAAAAAAGAAACTTCTCTAAAAAATAAAATCAGAAGGGACACAACCCCTGATTTTATTAAAACACAACCATATAAGTCTATAGATACTAATTATATAGTCAATATTGACATTAATAAATTAGAAGAAATCGCAAAAAAAGTTTCTTCTGTTTTCAGAAGCTATGAAAATATTGACGTTTCTAAAACAACTGTTGAAGGTATTGATGAATTTGTTTATTACATTAACAGTGAAGGCACTGAATACATTAAAAGAAACAGTCAGTGTGGGGTAGAGGTCATTGCCGCAACTCAATGTGTCGATGGTATGCTTGTTTTTGATTTTTTTTCGTCATATAGCAGAACTCCTGAAAAACTTCCTACGCTTGATTCACTAATTAAAGGTGCTGATCTTGTTGCCAAAAATGTTTCACAATTGAAGAATGCCTCAACTATCGATGAGTCATACAACGGTCCAATATTATTTACTGAACAGGCTTCTGCTGAATTGTTTGCTCAAATTTTTGTCCCAAATCTTGTTGCTCAAAGAAAACCGATGATGGATGGTGGCTTCTTTACTGATGATGATAAATTTTCTGTTTTTCAGAATAAAATCGGTGGCAGAGTGTTGCCTGAATTTATTTCTGTATGGGCAAAACCAAACCTTTCAGATTATAAAAACACTCAGTTGTTTGGTTATTACAAAATCGATGATGAGGGAATTCAAGCTCAGGATCTGCTATTAGTTGAAAATGGTTATCTAAAGAATTTAATGTCCTCTCGTGTGCCTACTCGTCGGGTAAAACAGAGTAATGGACATAATAGAGGTGGTTCTGCTATGTTTAGCAACATTATTTTATCTGCTAATAAAAATCAACTTTCATTCAATGAACTGAAAAGCAAACTGATAAAACTTGTAAAAGCCCGCGAACTTCCTTACGGCATTATTGTAAAGAAAGTACAAAATATCAATATTCTTTATACCGGTTTGTATGGTTTAACTTTTGGAAATATTGATATTCCACGGGGTGGAAATAAGTTACTGATAACACAGGCTTATAAATTATATCCAGATGGCAAAGAAGAATTAGTTCGTGGGGCTTTCGTAAATAATATTTCTACCCAATCTTTTAAAGATATTATATATGTTGGGAAAAATCAATTTGTTTATAATTTTTTAGCAAGCGCTGTTGTAAATCCATTTATGACGGGTGGGAAATCATATCTTCCAGCGAGCATAGTTTCATTTGACTTGCTTCTTGAAGATGGTGAGATTAAATCAAGCGATGACGATTTTAAGAAGCCACCAATTTTGTCTAAACCTGTTGTTTTGAATTGATTTGTTTTTCATTTTTTGAACTATTATGAATTTTATAAATCCATTGTTTTTGATTGGCTTAGTTGCAGCTTCAATACCTGTATTATTGCACCTTCTTAATTTACGTAAATTAAAGAATATTGAGTTTTCATCTTTAAAGTTTTTAAAAGAACTACAAAAAACTAAAATAAAAAGATTAAAAATAAAGCAAATTATTTTATTGATTCTGCGAACTCTTATCATTACTTTCACTGTTCTTGCTTTTGCTCGACCAATTATCGAAGGCTCAATACCTGGATTCGAGAATTATGCAAAGTCGAGCATAATAATTTTGATAGATAACTCCTATAGTATGGATGTTTCTGATGAGTTTGGGAATAGATTTGTTCAGGCGAAAAAAAGTGCCGAGAAAATTATTAATTCTATGAAAGAAGGAGATGAGGCACTAATTATTGAAATGTCAAGTATTAATATTAATAATACTTTTCAACCTGCTTTTACTAAAAATAAAGATTTGTTAATTCAGTCTCTGTCTCAGATTAAATTGCAGCCTATACCTGCTTCATTGGATAATTCAATGAGATTAGCCGCAAAATTTTTTCAAAACGCTAATAATTTTGCAAAAGAATTATTTGTTATTTCAGATGCACAAAAAAATGTCTTTCATTCAGAAGATTCACTAAAACTAAATAATAAAAACATTGCTATATACTTTATTCCAATTGGTTATTCATCGAATAGTAATTTTGAAAATCTTTCTGTTGATTCTGTCGATGTTCTTACAAAATTTTTCACAATAGGGAAAACAGTTGAATTATCAGTTACAGTAAAAAATCATTCTGAAAAGGATGCAAAAGGTGCTTTAATAAGTTTACTGTTTAACAAACAGAAAGTGGCTCAGAAATCATTTGATATTTCTGCAAATTCTACTAAAACAATTCCTATTGCAGCCCAAATTCAAAAATCGGGTGTGGTTTCCGCAGCAATAGAACTTGAAAACGATGCTTTTCTTGCTGATAATAATCGATACTTTGGATTTATTGTTCCTGAAAAACCTAATATTGCAATCTTCGGTGAGCAAACTAACAACTACTTTCTTAAAGCATTATTCTCAACAGATGATGCTCAGAATCAAATAAATGCTTCATTTTTTGATGAAAGCTCAGTTGATAATCTTGATTTAAATAAGTTTGACTGTTTAATACTTAATTTTTCAAATTATTCTGAAAACAAGAAAAAACGGATAAAGGATTATGTTTCCAACGGTGGTTCGGCAATATTTTTCCCATCAGAACCAATTAATGATAATTATCGGAATTTACTTGCAGAATTTGGATTTAATTTATCTGATAAAAAGAGTTTTTCGGAAAAATCTCCTGCAACATTTTCAAATTTTGATGCAAAACATCCCATTTTTGACGGTATGTTCAAACTTTCCGGCGATGCTATTAACGTTAACCAAATAGACAACCCAAAAATATTTACGATTTTACCTGCAAATACAGGTTTCCCAATAATTGAATTTCAGGATGGCTTTTTCCTATCAGAAAATCAATTTGGAGATGGTAAATGCCTTTATTTTTCTGTTGCACCAAACTTAAATTGGAGTAATTTCCCACTGCTTTCGCTTTTCCCATCATTAATTTTTAGAAGTGTATTTTATTTGTCTTCTTCTATTACATTAGGTTATTCTTTTGATGTTGGGAGTCGGCAGACCGTGATGATTCCAAAAAAATTATCTACTAACCCTAATTTTAAGTTAATTGATCCATCCGGAAATCAAACCATTGTTCAACTGCCTCTTCTACAAACTGGCGCGGCTTTATATCTCGAACTATTTAATGAAACTGGTGTTTATCAAATAATTAATTCTCAGAACAAAATAGCATATGTATTTTCTTTGAATATGCCTAAAAATGAATCTAATATTCAAAAACCAGATATTTCAACGCTTCTATCTCATCTCTATTCGAAAACAACTCTCAACAAGAATATATTTATTCTTACAAATTACTCTCAACTATCACATGATTTGAAACGAGCCAGAATTGGAACGGAGATTTGGAGTATTTTGTTACTACTGGCTATTTTCTGTGTTATTGCTGAAATGATTGTTCAAAAAGTATCTAAAAATCAGGATTTTTCGGAATAATTCAGATTTTACAAGTTTAAAATGAATTATTCAAATTGCTTATTTATGGATTATTTTTTATTCAATTCCTCAAATGATAAATCCATCAATGGATAATTATTCCAGCCTTGATAGTCAAAGTGCCACCATTCAGTTGGATAATGAGTAAATCCAAAATGAGACAAAATGTCAAAGAGAAATGAACGATTTTTTAGCACTTCTTCAGGCAAATATGGATATTCTGGGTGTGCTTTCTCTGAGAAATCATCAAATAAAGTAGGCAGTGGAATTTCGTTGCCTGTCAATAAGTTAATTAATGATAAATCAACTGCACATCCTCGATTATGGCGTGAACCGTATTTTGGATTAGCAACAAAATTTGTATCCGGATATACTTCATAAAATTTCAAAGTTGCTGAGTATGGTCTGTATGCATCATATATTTTTAATCCTAACCCTAATTTGTTTAATGAATCCTGAAGCTGTTTAAGAGCAATTGCAACAGGTTTACGAGCGTAAGCTTTAGCCATTGAGTATATGATTTTACCAGTAAAATTATTTTCAGATGCATATCTTATGTCTAATTTTATATTCGGTATATATTCCTCCAAATCAACCAATTCCATATTTGGATTTTTTAGCACTAAAGCTTGGTAATCTGAAATACATTGTATTAATGGTAATTTATACGGATTTGGTTTATTTCTGCAGTCATTAGTGCTTTCAGAATTGCAACTGATTAATAAAAGAAATAAGACATTACTTAATAATGTCTTATTAATTAAAGATTTACATTTCATTTTTTCAAAAATGTATTTAAAAAACAATTTATCTGAAATCTAATATAAAAAAATATTATTTGATACAGAATAAAATTAAACTTTTGCCATCTTGCTTATTCCGTCAATAATTGTTTTATCTTCTTTTGCAAAGCAGAGCCTTAGCATTGTTTTACCTTCTTCGCTTTTAACATAAAATACAGAAGGTGGTATAGTTGCTACTCCATATTCCTTGACAAGTGTCATAGCAGCTTGAGTATCATCAGCAAAAATATTTGATGGTAAATCTACCATAATGAAATAGCTTCCAAGAGGTTTGTGTGGAATAAATTTTGTTTTTAATAATTCATTATATATCAAATTTCGCTTTTCTTGGTATAGTTTTCGGAACTCAGGTAAATAATCATCCAATTTTGAAAAAGCATAAGCCATAGCGTGTTGAGCTGGTGTATTTACAGCAAAAGTTGTCCATTGATGCACTTTCTGAATAGCGGTAGCAAGAGTTTCATTTGCAATTGCATAGCCAATTTTCCAGCCTGTCATACCAAATGTTTTGCCAGTTGATGAAATAGTGATTGTTCTTTTTTTCATTCCATCTATAGATGCCATTGGAATATGTGCTTCATTATCAAATGTTAAAAATTCATAAACTTCATCGGTTAGCACAAGCAAATCATGCTTAATTGCAAGCGAGGCGATATATTCAAGCTCATTTTTTGTAAATATTTTGCCAGTAGGATTATGTGGGGTATTAACTATTATCATCTTTGTCCTATCATTTATTGCATTGGCAAGTTCATCAAAATCAAATGAAAAATCGGGTTTTCTGAGTGTAACAGCAATAGGAGTACCGCCTGCAAGTGTAATATCTGCAAGATATGAATCATAGAAAGGTTCAAAAATAATTACTTCATCACCAAGTTCAATAAAAGCCATAATAGTCGAAAACAAGGCTTCAGTTGCACCAGCTGTTACAATTACTTCATCAAGCGACCAATCTAAATCATAATATTTTTTATGATAATCAGTAATTGCTTTTTTTAATGACAAAATTCCTGAGCTTGGTGCATATTGATTTTTTCCCGACTTCATTGCTTCATAAGCTGCGTCCATTATCCATTGTGGACCATCAAAATCAGGAAAACCCTGTCCTAAATTAGTTGCTTTGTAATCAAAAGCAAGTTTGCTCATTGTAGCAAATATCGAAGTTGTCATTGAAGAAATTCTGTTAGCATTAAATATTTTGCCCATAAAGTATCCTCTAATAATTATTTTTTTCAAATTTACAAAAAAATGGGAATATTTATTTTAATCGTGAAAAAATATTGTATTTAGAATAATTAATTATTACTTTTGCGATAGTACTCTTTAATTTCATTTCAAAAAGGTGAAACTATGAAAATTCGCAAAGAAGATGCCTTATTGTACCATAGTATGGGACGTAAAGGCAAAATTGAAGTTATTACTACAAAGCCTTGTGTTACACAAAGAGACTTGTCTCTTGCTTATTCACCGGGTGTTGCTGAACCCTGTCGTGAAATTCATAGCGATGAGAGTTTAGTCTATGAATATACTGCAAAAGGCAATCTCGTTGCTGTTATTTCAAATGGGACAGCTGTGCTTGGTCTGGGTGATATCGGTCCTCTTGCCGGAAAACCAGTTATGGAAGGAAAAGGCGTTCTTTTCAAGTCATTTGCCGATATAGATGTTTTCGACATTGAACTTGCTTCTAAAGATGTAGATGAAATAATCAGAGTTATTGAAGTTATTGCTCCAACTTTTGGTGGAATTAATTTGGAAGATATAAAAGGACCTGAATGCTTTGTAATAGAAGAAGAATTGAAGAAACGACTTGATATTCCAGTTTTTCACGACGACCAGCACGGAACAGCAATTATTTCAGGCGCTGCTTTGCTCAATGCTCTTGAAATTGTAGGAAAGAAAATTGATGAAGTGAAGGTAGTGTTTAACGGTGCAGGTGCTTCGGGTATCGCTTGTGCAAAATTCTATATTTCACTTGGTGTGAAAAAAGAAAATATCATTATGTGTGATTCGCAGGGAGTAATTTACAAAGGTAGAACAAAGGGAATGAATACTTATAAAGAAGAGTTTGCTATTGAGACTGATGCCCGAACTCTTGCTGATGCACTTGTCGGGGCAGATGTTTTTGCAGGGCTTTCTCAAGGGAATGTCGTTACGAAAGACATGGTTCGCACAATGGCAGATAATCCAATAATTTTTGCAATGGCAAATCCTGACCCCGAAATTTCTTACGAAGATGCTGTTGAAGCTCGACCAGATGTTATTATGGCTACAGGTCGCTCCGATTATCCAAACCAGGTGAATAATGTTCTTGGTTTTCCGTTTATTTTCCGTGGTGCATTAGATGTTCATTCCAAGGCTATCAATGAAGAAATGAAACTTGCTGCTGCTTATGCATTAGCCGCTCTTGCAAAGGAAGAAGTGCCTGAAAGCGTCAAACGTGCGTACGGAGTAAAAGAAATGAAATTTGGACGTGAATATATTATTCCGAAGCCATTCGACCCACGTGTGCTTACATGGGTTGCACCTGCTGTTGCTAAAGCAGCAATGGATACTGGGGTTGCTCGTCGAAAAATTGAAGATTTCGAAGAATATAAACGTCAATTAAATATTAGAATGGGACGAGCTCAGGTAATTATGACACCAATTTTCAAAAGAGCCAGCCAAAATCCGAAGTCAGTTGTACTTCCCGAAGGTGATAATCCGAAAATTATGCGAGCAGCTTTGAACGCTATTGACGCAAAAATTGCAAAGCCAATTTTGCTTGGCAATCCAAAAGTGATAGAAGAAGTAGCGAAAGAACATGGTATTGATATTTCCGAAATGCAAATAATTGATCCAATGAATTTCAATAATCTTAATAAATACATAGACGAGTTTTTAGCACTACGCCAAAGAAAAGGTATTATCCGGCAGGAGGCTTACGATAGATTGCGTTTCCGTAGAAATTACTTCGGTGCAATGATGGTTCATCTGGGTGATGCCGATGCTATGGTTACTGGGGTGAGCACTCATTATCCGGATGCTGTACGACCAGCGCTCGAAATCATTGGCAAAGATCCAAAATACAACCATGCTTGTGGCTGTTATATTGTCTCATCCAAAAATAAAGCCTACTTTCTGGCTGACACAACTCTTAATATTGAACCTACTCCTGAGGCAATTGCAGATATAGCGCTCGCTACAGCTGATTTTACTGCGAATTTCGATATAACACCTAATATTGCTTTGCTAACATATAGTAATTTTGGTTCTGCTTATGGGGCATCACCTGAAAAAATGCGTAAAGCTTTGGAAATTATTCGACATAAAGCACCAGAATTAATCGTTGATGGTGAAATGCAAGCTGATACGGCAGTGTCTCCTGAAATAATCAATGAAACATTTCCATTTAGTGTTCTCAAATCAGGTGCAAATGTATTAATTTTCCCAAATCTTGATGCTGGCAATATTGCATACAAGTTGCTTGGGAAGATAGGAGGAATGAGATTAATTGGTCCTGCCTTGCTTGGTATGGAGCGTTCGGTTCATATCCTTCAACGTGGCTCTGATGTTGATGATATTTTCAATATTATCGCAATTGCTGTTGCTGATGCAATACATAAAGAATAAAAATTAATTTTAACTCTCTATTTCAGATATACCTATTAGGAGGATTAACTCTTAATAGGTATTATTTTTTTGAAATTATTCGTTATTTCTTTAATTTTGTAATATTATAATATGAGCGTTCTTTAAAAATATGTTGTTATCTGAAATTGAATTATATCCGTTAAGCAAAAGTAAAAAAATCACTGGTTCGCGACGGCTTGTAAGAGAAAAAGTTCTGCAAATTTTAGTTGCTTTTGAAGTTTCAGGAAGTGATTTAGATTTCCTTTTTACTAATATTTTCTATCGAGAATACACATTCGATCCAGCTAATCCACCTCAAGGCGTTCTTCTAAAACAAGAGCAAATTATTGAATTAGAGGCTGATATTCCAATTCTATGGAAAGAAGACAATATTAATTTTGCTCGAAGCCTTATCAATGCTTCAATTGAATTGAAAGATTTTACTATTAATTTAATCAAAGAAGAAGTTCGGCACTGGGAAATAGAACGAATAGCTCTAATAGATCGGATTCTTATTAATATGGCTCTTGCCGAATTTATTTATTTTCAGGAAATTCCTGAAAAAGTTACAATTAATGAAATTATTGAAATTTCAAAGAATTATTCTACTGACAAAAGTAACATTTTTATTAATGGTTTGCTTGATAATTTCAGAAAAAAACTAAAAGAACAAGGAAAAATTAAGAAAACCGGAAAAGGATTAATAGAAAAGTAATTACTCGTAGCTGAAATATAAATTATGAGCCGCTTCAGAAAAATGAAGCGGCTCATTTGTTTTTACAAAATCATACGTCATTGGTTTTCAATCATTTCCTTGAATTTTGCCGTAGGGAGTGATTTAGGTCTGATAATTGGCAAGCTATAAGCACGAGCAATAATATTTTGTGCACAAATACCCAATGCACGCGAAACAGCGAACAAAACAGTGTAATAACTAAATTCCTGTATTCCATAATGATAAAGTAAAGCACCAGAACCTGCATCGACGTTTGGCCATGGGTCCTTTATCTTTTTCACTTGTGATAATACGTTTGGAACTACGTTGAATACTCTTGCAACAGTTTTGAATACAGGATCATTTGGCATATATTTTTTGCCAAATTCCAAGAATGCTTCAAATCTTGGGTCAGTAATTCTAAGAACGGCATGTCCATAACCAGGAATTACTTTGCCTGAATTTAAAGTATTCCAAGCGTATTTTTCAAGTTGCTCTTCGGTAGGTGCCCCACCAAATTTTTCCATTGTATCAAGTATCCAAGCTAAACACTCCTGATTTGCAAGCCCGTGGAGCGGTCCAGCAAGCCCGTTCAATCCACCTGAAAGAGCGTAATACAAATCAGACAATCCGGAATTAATAGTTGCTGCTGAGAACGATGAAACGTTTCCACCTTCGTGATCGCAGTGCAATGTTAGATATAATCTCATTAATTTACTGAATTCGCCGTTAGGGTCGTCAATTCCAAGCATATAAGCATAATTGGCTGCCCAATCCAAATTATCAGCAGGCTCGATACGTGGTCCTTTATTGAATCTCTTTCTATAAACGTAAGCCGCAATAGCAGGAAGTTTGGCAATAATATTTAATGCATCTTCCAGAGTAGGTATCCAATACTCGGATTTTGGCAATCCCTCTGAATATCGTTTTGCAAATTCTGACTCAATCTCCATTACAAGTATTGCAGTATTGAACATTGCCATTGGGTGTGAATTATCTGGCATTGAGTCGATAACTTTCCAAACATAGTCTGGAACTCTCTGACGTGCTAATAGTTCGTTCTGTAAATCACGCAACTCGGTATCATTTGGCAATTCGCCCGTAAGCAATAACCAAAATACCTCTTCTGGAAGCTTATCTACTAAATCTTTCAGCGGAATTCCACGTATTATAAGACCTTTATCAGGCGGAACTTCGGAGGTGTCGCATACTAATGCTTTTACTCCTCTTAATCCACCATAAACCTGTGCTAACTTCACATCGGAGACAATTCTATCTCCATATTCGTTTAGAAAATGTTTGATTTCTTCTACCTGTTTTGGTAGAATTTCACCAAGTCTTTGTTTTAATAGGGACATAGAGAAACCTTATTATTGGAAAACAACTTAATAATGTTGAAAAAAATAGATTCTGCCTTAATTTAAAGAATTTTTCTTTTTATTCAAAATAATATTTGTCGATTTACAAGCAATTTTTTTGAACTTATAAATAAAAATAATAATTGTGCCAGTTCGTTATGTATTACTGATTTGAACAGTTGTATGATTACTTAAATATAATAATGATGGATTTGAACTATTTTTTCTTTATCATATTGTCGGTTCTTGCTGTTGCTTCTGCAATTGTAACCATTTCAACAAAGCATCCTATCAGGTCTGCAATGGCTTTGGTAGTGCATTTTTTTATGTTGGCAGGACTTTATCTTACTCTTAATGCTCAATTTGTTGCCGTAATGCAAATATTGGTTTATGCTGGGGCAATTATGGTTTTGGTAGTCTTTGTGATAATGCTTCTTAACTTGGGCAAGGATCAATCTCTTGAAAAGAAGATAACAATAAATAATTTCGGTGGGATAATATTAGCAGGAATTTTTGGATTTGCTATTATTTATGCGTTTGTTAATCTATATCCTGAACCTACTTCTTTCCCCGTGTATAATTTGAATTTTACTACTGTGCAAGCTATTGGACGGTCGTTGTTTACAAACTACATAGTTCAATTTGAAGCTATAGGGCTTTTGCTTACTGCTGCAATAATTGGTGCCGTATTACTTGCAAAACGAAAATTAATGTAAAGAGGAATATTATGCTCATTACAAATATACCTTTGGAATTTTATTTAGTCCTTTCTGCAATATTGTTTGTCATTGGTGCTGTTGGTGTTCTTACTCGCAGAAATGCGATTATTATATTTATGTCTATCGAAATTATGCTGAATTCAGTAAATCTAACTTTTGTAAGCTTCTCAATTTTTTTTGGCGACACTCTTGGTCAGTTGTTTGTTTTTTTTGTGATGGCAATTGCTGCGGCTGAAGCTGCGATTGGTCTTGCTATTGTTCTTGCTTTGTATAGACTTAAACAAACTGTTTTTGTTAATGAAGTGAATTTACTAAAGTTGTAATTTCTTCGAATTATTTTGGTAAATTTTTATTGACAAAATAATATCAAAATTTTATTCTATCAAAACCAATTTTGAATTGAATAATAGGTATCTGAAAAGTATCATCTTTGGTTTTACGTTTTTTTTCTGCGTTAATAATAAGTAATGATGAGGCTGTTCCAACCATTGCACCAGCAATAACATCTGAAAACCAATGTTTATCAAAATATATTCTTGCCATTCCTGTTGAGCCTGCTATTGCATAATATATTATTGGTAAAATTGAACTTTTACTTCTGTAGGATAATATTGTTGCCATTGCGAATACCATAGAAGTGTGTCCAGACGGCAGGGACATAAAACTATCATCTTCATATGAAAAATACTCAAAACGTGAATTACCTGATTCAACATATGGTCTGGCTCTTCCAATGCTTGTTTTTAATACTGTCGTTATCAATCCATTTAACAAAACGCTTTCATACAAAAGGCGACCGGTTTTTCTTGTTGATTTTGAGTTGAAAATATAACCTGTGCTGTAAACTATTCCAGGAAATACACAGAAAGAAATAGGTTCCCCCAGTTGATTAGCAATTATTTGAAATTGATTAAAATTATCATCCTCAACTGTTTTAAATATATTCCTGATCTCCTCATCGTATTGAGCTGCAAGCAAAGTACTCAACACAATTGCAGATGGTACTGCTAAATCTTTAATTTGAGCGTTAGAGACATTTCTAAATAATTGGCGGTAATCTTCTTTAAATTCTCTCCAATCATTAGAAATGTAGCTCGAAAATAAGTTGTTGTTGGTTAAGACAACTGTAATGAGAATAATTAGGATTTTCTTCATTTTTCAGATATTTTTACTATTTTTGTTTATTAATTTATTAATATTTTCTGAATTAATTGAAATTATTATGAAAAAGCTAACTGACTTACTAAAAAAAATCTCTTATCGTGAAGTAATAAATTTAGTTGATAGAAGTATTTCTTCAATTAGTTATGATTCCAGACTTGTTTCTTCTGATACTCTTTTTGTCGCTATGCAAGGCACAAAGGTTGACGCGCATTCTTTTATTCCTGATGTAATTAAACAAGGATGCAAGACTATTGTCTGCGAGAAAGTGCCAGATTCATACGATGATGTTACTTTTATTAAAGTAGACAGCTCACGGCAAGCACTCGCGGAAATTTCTCACTGGTGGTTTGATGATCCTACACGTTTTATGAAAATGATTGGGGTAACCGGAACAAATGGGAAAACAACAACTACTTATCTGATAGCTCAAATATTAGAGAGGATGGGACTTAAAGTTGGGATTATCGGAACAACGGGAATTTTTTTCCTGAATCGTTTTTATAATGCAACTCATACAACTCCTGAATCGTTTGAACTTTGTCGTATTTTTAAAGAAATGGCGGCAAACGGAGTTCAATGCGTTGTTATGGAAGTTTCATCTCATTCATTAGAACAAAAGAGAGTGTTTGGTATTGACTTTGATTTAGCAGTTTTCACAAATCTTACACACGACCATTTAGATTATCATAAAAATATGGAGAATTATGCTTCTGCTAAAAAGATTCTATTTGACAATTTAAAACCAGACGCTATAGCAATTTTGCAAGGTGATTCCGAGTGGGCTAAGTTTATGGTTTCTAATTGTCAATCCAAAAATATTTCTTTTGTTGGAAGGAATAATTCGAATAAATATGTTATCCATAAAGAAAAAATAATGCGAGATGGCATTTCTTTCCAACTCTCAATTAATATTTTCAATTTAGAAATAAATACATCACTTTTAGGGAAGTTTAATATTGATAATTCCTCGCTTTCAGTTGCCTCTTGCATTGAGCTTGGTTACAATCCGGATGATATAGTTGTAGCAATGAAAGAAGTTTCGCCGGCAGAAGGTAGAATGTCTTCAATTCAGTTGCGAACAGGTGCAGTGGGTATAGTTGATTATGCCCATACTCCTGATGCTCTTGAAAAAGCATTGCTTACTTGCCGGGAAATTCTTCAAAGCACAGGGTATAGTAATTCTAAACTAATTTGCGTTTTTGGATGTGGGGGAGACCGGGACCGTTCGAAGCGACCTAAAATGGGTGATATTGCATCTCAAATTGCAGATATTGTAATAATAACTGACGACAATCCGCGAACAGAAGATCCGGCGAATATCAGAAAGGAAATTCTTGATGGTATAGCAGAAGTTAATAAGTCTAAAGTAATTGAAATTGCTGAGCGCGCTGAGGCTATTCGTTATGCTGTAAATATTTCGAGAAATGAAGACATTGTTTTAGTAGCAGGTAAGGGACACGAAAAATATCAAATTATCGGTCAAACTCGCTTTCATTTTGATGATCTTGAACAATTGAAAAAAATGTAAGATAATTATTCAACAACAATTACTTCTCTTTCAAGTAATATTCCAAATTGCTCCTGAACAGATTGCCTGATATTTTCTGAAAGTTGGTATATTTCTTCTCCTGAAGCATTTCCGTAATTAACTAATATTAATGAATGTTTGTCATAAACTCCACAATTACCTACACTCCGACCTTTCCAACCGCATTTTTCAATTAAATATGCAGCCGGAATTTTATATTTATCGTTCGACAGAAAATAAGGAATATCCGGATATTTTTCTTTTAAAGTTAAAAATTGACTTTCATCAACAACCGGATTCTTAAAAAAACTACCTGCATTTCCAATATCCAACGGATCAGGCAATTTTCTTTTTCGAATTCTTTTGACAGTATTCAGTACATATTCAGCATCAGGCATGACAAATGAAAATTTGTCGAGTTCTTGTTTAATATCTTTGTAATTGATATTGGGTTTCCACTCTCTTGAAAGTTCGTAATATACGTTTGTAATAATGGCTTTTCCTTCGAGGTTGCCTTTAAAAACGGAACTACGGTATTCAAATTTACATTCGTCTTTATCCACAACTTCAATTTTACCAGTTGTTGAATCTATGTATTCAACTTTGTGAAGATAATCTTTTTGTTCTACACCATAAGCACCAATATTTTGCACAGGAGCAGCACCAACTTTGCCCGGAATGGACACTAAGTTTTCTAATCCATACAATCTATTTTTCACACATAGTTCAACAAAATCACTCCAATTCTCTCCTGAAGCAACTTTCAAAATTGTATTTGATTTAGTTGAACCTTCGAAATGAACACCTTTGATTTCGACCAAAATAACAAGTCCCTGGAAATCACTCCTAAATAGTAAATTCGAACCACCTCCAAGAATTATCCTGCGATTTTCCTGAAACTGCTTCGTTTGCAATAAATCAAATATATCATCTATACTATGAACTTTAACGAAATATTTTGCTTTCGTGTCTATTCCGAATGTGTTGTATCTTTTTAACGATATGTTCTCTAAAATATTTATCATTCTATAAAATAAATTCCATTGTAAGAAAAGGAAAGAAGTAAAATAATGATAGTTACCCATCCAATCGTTTTTCTAACAACACCAATATCTCCCTCTTGAAGAACTGGTGGGTGATCTAATTTAACAAAAAACTTTGTTACCAATGCCCATACAAGCCACCCAAACCATGACTTGAAAATAAAAGGTACTTTTGTATCAATAAATGAAAGTATTGGCAATAATAGTTCTTGAAACCAGATAAATAATTTATTCGGATTATCAACTTTCAGAGCTTCATACAAAGCACCAAAGAGTGAAAATATTCCCAAAATGATTAATATTCCCCAACATATACGTGCAATCTTTGCATGGTTTGTTCTTCCAAACATTGCATATGTAATATGTCCGCCATCGAGCTGTCCAATAGGAAGCATATTTAAAGTAGTAACAAATAATCCAAACCATCCTACATTCAAAAAAGGATAATGATATATTTCATTCATTGGTGGCAAAAATCCGTTAGGATTAGCAAATAATTTGGCAAGCAACCAGAAAAGTATTGTATCTCCGAAAAATAAACTCTTATTGGGAATCTCTCCACCATAAAGAGTGATATATTCTGGGTGGATTGAATAAAGAAAATCAATAGGTGGGAGCGTTGCAAATCCATAAATAAGAAAAATTAACGAAACAATAAATCCAGCAATTGGTCCTGCCGCGCCAATATCAAAAAGTGCTTTACTATTAGGAATTGGTGAACGTGTCTTAATTACTGCACCAAAAGTTCCGAAATTAATTGTAATTGGTATTGGAAATGGTATGTAATACGGTAGAGTTGCATCAACACCATAATATTTCGCAGCAAAATAATGTCCAAATTCGTGGGCAGACAAAAAAGTTAAAATTAATACAGCATAAGTAATACCGTAATGCCAATTCAATACTTCTGTGAAATCTACATTTGCCCACTGTGCTCCTGCAATCGAGCAAGTAATAAATGTTGCTACAAAGAGCCCTATATGAATAATTAACGAGCTTTTTGTTTTCTTTTTTATTGAATAATAATCATCCATTTTTATTTGTTTTTTTCGGGTCTCATCATAGGGAATAGTATGACATCACGTATTGAACTTTCGCCTGTCAGCAGCATAACAAGCCTATCAATCCCAATGCCCAACCCAGCTGTTGGTGGCATACCAACTTCAAGCGAATATAAGAAGTCTTCATCAACAACCATTGCTTCTTCATCACCTGCTGCTCTAATTCTTGCTTGTTCTTCAAGACGCTGTCTTTGGTCCCGGGGATCGTTAAGTTCACTGAATGCATTTGCAAGTTCATTTCCATTTACAAATAATTCAAATCGTTCAACAAGACCTTCTTCGTTGCGATGCTTTTTGGCAAGTGGCGACATTTCGAGAGGATAATCTATTACAAAAGTTGGCTGAACAAGATGTTCTTCAACTTTTGCACCGAATATCTCATCAAGTATTTTCATTGATGAGGCATCCTTATCTATTTCAACGTTTAATTTTTTTGCTATTTCAAATAATTCTTCACGCGACTTTCCTTTTAGTTCATATCCTGTATATTGCTTGAACAAATCAAACATTTTGGCTCTGCGAAACGGTGGTTTTAAACTAATTAGTTTTCCTTCAAATTCTACTTCATAAGTGCCATTTACTTCTAAAGCAGTTTTTGAAATCAATTCTTCTGTTAAATCCATCATCCAGTTGTAGTCTTTGAATGCAACGTAAAGTTCTAACATTGTAAATTCAGGGTTGTGAGTTCTATCCATCCCTTCATTCCGGAAGTTTCTGCCAATTTCATAAACTCCTTCAAAGCCACCTACAATCAAACGTTTCAAATATAATTCAACTGCTATTCTTAAATATAAAGTAATATCCAAAGCATTCAGGTGTGTAATGAATGGTCGTGCTGTTGCACCACCATAAATAGTTTGCAAAATTGGTGTATCAACTTCTAACCAACCTTTTTCATCAAAAAATTTTCGAATGTAAGAAATAATTTTTGAACGTTTAACAAATGTATTTTTAATGTCAGGATTTACAATTAAATCAACATATCTACGGCGGTAACGAAGCTCTTTATCAGCAAATGCGTCATATACAATTCTATTTCCCTGCTCGTCAATTTCTTCCTTTACCACAGGTAAAGTTCGCAAACATTTTGCAAGTAGAGATACTTTTCGTGCGTGAATAGTGATTTCACCAGTTTTTGTTCTAAATGCAAATCCTTCAATTCCAATAATATCGCCTATATCAAGTAATTTTGTATTTTCGTAAAAATCTGGTAAATCATCCTTTTTCATATAAATTTGAATTTTACCGGTTTCATCTGCAATGTGAAAAAAACTAGCTTTTCCCATTCTCCTTATTGCAGAAATACGTCCTGCAACGCCGACATTTGATAATTCATCGGGTTTTTCGTCATTATAATTCTCTAAGATAAATTTTGCAGAATGTGTTTTATTAAAACTATATGGGTAAACCTCAATTCCTGCTTTTTCAAGCAGTTCGAGTTCTTCAAAACGTCTTAAATCTTGCTCGTTTAATTGTTCTGCCATTATTAACCTCAAAATTGCAAAATATAACTTTGCAAATTAATAATTTTTTACGATTTATCAGATAAAATGATAATTACTCAAATTGTATTTTGAACGCAAATTTTTTTTTTGTATTATTGAGTAAATAACTTAAACAGGATTGCGTAATGAACCAAGATAATTCATATAACATAGAATTTTTATCTGAAGAAGCGAAAATCGCAAAAATTTTATTGAAAAAACAGGTTCTTGGTGGAAATGATGCGCTAGAATTCAATCTTGCTATACAAAAATGTAAA
The DNA here is from genome assembly GCF_058546985.1 of Eximiradius proteiniborus. NCBI lineage: Bacteria > Pseudomonadati > Bacteroidota > Eximiradiia > Eximiradiales > Eximiradiaceae > Eximiradius > Eximiradius proteiniborus. Next base: position 454,155 of record NZ_CM178592.1, read on the forward strand.
GAGCAGAATGTTAGTGTTATCATTGCTGATTTGTGCGAAGTCGAAGTTATTAATAGCACAGGCTTGGGTATGCTTGTCGGGACAATGAGCACATTACGCAATTCCGATATTTCATTTGCTTTAGTAAATGTGCCTGAGAAAGTTAAGTATTTACTCGAAGTTACCCATTTGCACAAGGTTCTTCGCATATATAACAATATTGAAGAAGCTATCTCAATACTTAAATAGAGTTACTTATGAATACATTAGAAGAGAAAATTGCTCATCTTAAACTAAATTATGAGCATTGTTCACATTTAGAGTTTCAGCAATTTGCCGATGAATTTATTGACCTTTTAAACAAAGGTAAAATTCGCGCTGCTGAAAAAATTAATGAAGAATGGGTAATAAATACCTGGGTGAAAGAGGGCATTCTTATACTCTTTCGATATGGGAAATTGATAGAAATATCTGTTTCTGATGAATTCCGATTTTTTGACAAACATACTTTACCACTAAAACAAATTTCACTCGAGGATAATATTAGATTAGTTCCTGGTGGCTCATCCATTAGAACCGGAGCATACATTGCGAATGGTGTGATTTGTATGCCACCTATGTATATAAACATCGGGGCTTACATCGATTCGGGGAGTATGGTTGATTCTCATGCACTCGTTGGGACATGTGCTCAAATCGGGAAAAATGTTCATATTAGTGCTGCAGCTCAAATAGGAGGTGTGCTTGAACCAATTGGAGCTCGTCCGGTGATAATCGAGGATAATGTGCTCATCGGTGGTAATTGTGGCATCTACGAAGGGGTGCTCGTTCGACAGAACGCGATTATTGCATCAGGTGTTATTTTAACTGCATCTACTCCAATATACGACATTGTTCATAATCGTATTATAAAGGGCTCAAACGACAAACCATTGGAAGTGCCACGCTCCGCTGTTGTTGTGGCAGGTAGCAGAAAAGTTAAAGGCTACTTTGCAGAAAATTATGGATTGGGTATCTATACACCCGTTATTGTGAAATATAGAGATGAACAAACCGACGCACGAGTAGCTTTGGAAGAAATATTAAGATAAGTTTATGATTGAGCATCAATTATTGCTTTATCTAATTTTACTCGTAATAGCATATATAAGCCTATTATAAAAAATAATAGCAGTGATAATATTGCCAGCCTATAAGATGAAGTAAATTGATACACCAAACCAAAAAGCAATGGAGCAAGCCAACTTGTTCCACGTTCGCTTATTTCATAGAAACTAAAGTATTCTGCTTCCTGATTTTTTGGAATAATTTTTGAAAAAAGTGAGCGGCTCAAAGCCTGAGTGCCACCCATTACTAATCCAATTGTCAGACCTAAGATTAAAAACTCAGTTTTACCAAATAAAAAACCGAATGCAAAAATAATTGCACAAATCCAGATAATAATGCTTATTGCTAATGCTTTTTTAGTTCCTAAATAGTTCGCAAGTTTGCCAAATAGTAATGCACCTCCGAAAGCAACAAATTGAACAATCAATATTACAAACGTTAGAAAAGACATTTCCAAACCAAGTTCCTCTTGTCCAAATTGTGCTGCAAGGGCTATTACTGCTTGCACACCATCGTTGTACATCAAATATGCAATCAAAAAATACAGTGTTCTTGGATATTTTTTAGCATTTTTAAATGTATCAATGAACTGTTCGAAACCGCCCCTTAATATTTTTACTGGACTTTTGTCTCGTTTGTTTATCTGATTTTTATAATTTCTTATCCATAATAATGGAAATAAAGTAAATATTGCCCACCAAGCTCCAGCAGAAGCAAGACAAATACGAACAGCATCAGATGTACTTATTCCAAAGCTTTCAGCATTGCTAAAGAAAACGAGATTTATCAGTAGGAGTAAACCACCACCGATGTATCCAAATGCCCATCCTTTCGACGAAACTTCATCGCGTTCGTCTATTGTAGAAATATCATTTAAAATTGAGTTATATACAACAATGGAAGCACCGAAAGAAATATTTGCAACTACAAACATCCAGCCACCAAAGACATATCTGTTTCCGTCCAAAAAAAATAAACTCAATGTTGCTAATGCTCCAATATATGCGGCGACACCTAAAATTAATTTTTTTGCTTTTGTTTTGTCTGCAATGCTTCCAATTATTGGGAGAAAAAATACTTGCAAGAAAACAGAAATCGAGACTAAGTATGGATAGTATGAACCACTTGCAATTTCTAACCCATAAACATTAATCTGTCCATTGACTGCAACATTGTTTGCGATAGAAGTAATATATGGTCCTAAAAAAACTGTTATGACAGTTGTAGGAAAGGCTGAGTTAGCCCAATCATAAAAATACCAACCCAGCCTTTCTTTTTTGTTTTGAACGGACATTTTATTTTGAATTTAAAAATTTAAGAAATTCATCTTTATTAGTAGTGAAGGCAATTTGATTTATAACTTTTCCATCTGCATTCATCAAAACATAAAATGGAATTGCAACTGAATTAAAATGTTCCATTTGGTATTTTTTATTTGAAATATATGGTTCTTCTCGTAAATCTGTTATTAATTTAACTTTTACAAGTTCATTCAGTTTTGCAGCAACTTCTGGTAATGTGAATATGTTTCTTTCCATTAGCCTGCAATTTGGGCAATGCTTACCTGTGAAGTCAAGTAAAATGAGCTTATTAGAATTTCTTGCTTCAATTTTTGCTTGCTCTATATTGTCGAACCATTTTTGTTCTGTTTGGGCTGTGCCTACTACATTAGAAGTTGTTTCAGGAGCTGGCAAAAATGCTTCAAGGAAACCCATCGAAGAACTGAAAAATCCCGTTGCAACATACAATGAAATACTTGCAAATAATATTGCAAAAGTTAAACGAGTTGGGCTAACTGAATCGATTGGGGCATCGTGCGACATTTTGAATATGCCGAGAATATAAAGAGTAGCAAGGGAAAGGCAGGCTACCCATATCGCTATAAATATTTCTCTGCTTAATCCAATTCCCCAGTCAGCAAAAGCATTGTTCAAAAATTTAAGTGTTGCTGCGATTACAAGAAAACCAAGCACAACTTTGATGTTGTTCATCCAGCCTCCGGCACGAGGCAAAGAAGAAAGAGCGGTAGGAAATAATGCAAGCAAGAAAAATGGAGCTGCAAGAACAGTAGAAAATCCTAACATACTAATGATTGGGTAGAACCATTCACCTGATGCAGCACTTACCAAAGCTGCTGCTACCAACGGACCCGTACAGGAAAAAGAAGCTAACGAGAATGTTAGTCCCATCAGAATTACACTAAATATACCTTCTCCCTGCATACTCTTTTGATTAAGTTTGTTCGTTATTGATGTCGGTATTTGAAGTTCGAAAGCTCCAAATAAACTATATGCAAATACGATAAAAATAAGGGCGATAACAAAATTTACCCAAGGACTAGATGTGAAATCCTGTATTCCGCTCGCACCAAATAATATTGAAAATAGGAAACCAAGTCCTGTAAAAGTGAAAATAATTCCAAATGCATATACTAATGCATCTCTAAGCCCTTTACCCTTATTTTTTTCAGCTCTCTTAGTAAAAAATGATACTGTAATAGGCACCATAGGGAAAACGCAAGGAGTTAGAAGTGCCAATGCTCCAGCTGTCATTGAAAACCACAGGAATGACAATATTCCTTGCTCTTTCTTTTTTTCTAACTCAGATTTTGGTTGTGATTTTGCAGCAGCAACTTCTGTAATGTTCTCTTTTACTGTGTCTAATGGATTCTCAACTATATTTTTTGATACTGTATCTATTTCATTTTCCAATACTTCTTTTTCGCTACTTGCATAGATATCATTTGAAACTATTGCAGAATAATCTTCAGGTGGCAAACACCTTTCTTCTTCACAGAGTTGCATATTTGCAATAATCTTTACTTTATCTTTTGCGAAATTAAGATCTTTTTTGGCTACTAAAGGAACAATAAAGTTTACTGTACCTTTATGGTATAATACCTCGATTTCAAATGCTTTATCAAACTTTTTTTTAGGCTTTGGCTCTTTTACTTTTCCAATAATTTCAACTAAATTTTTTGGTTCGGCACTGATTACAGTTGGCATTGGACCCAATCCATCTGGACCAATAACTTCAACGAGCGAGTATGAATACCAATGCCCATCAAAAGTCATTGTGAGTTGAACATCGAATTTTTCACCTTTTTTGACTTCTAATTTAGAAGGTTTTGCAACTAATTTTACAGGGGAGGCGGCATTTAAACTAAAATGTAATTCAATTAAAAAAAAGAATAGTAACAAAAAGAATCTTCTCATAAATAATATACCTCGAAATTATACATTCAATTATTCATTATCGCCTTGGAAATAATTAATAAGTCTTTTATCTTGAAAATTCCTTTGGGGTCCGGCAGAACGTTTTTTGATAGCATCTTTCAGATTATCTGTAAATACTTTAGCGGCATTATATCCGTATGTTCGCAATAAATAATTTATGGCAATTACTTCTGCAATTACTGTAATATTCTTACCCGGAATAATTGGTAATTTTACCATAGAAATTTCTACACCCATAATGTTAGCATAAGTCTCGTCCAAACCTGTTCTTGTATACTCTTGTTTTTGAGACCACTCTTCCAATTCAACAATTATCTCAAGTCTTTTCTGAAAACGAATTGCTCGTATGCCAAACATTTGCCTGATGTCAATTATTCCTAAACCCCGAATCTCCATAAAGTGTTGGACTAAACTTGTCCCCGTTCCCATTATTATTGTTTCGCGCTTCTTTGTTAACATTACAATATCGTCTGCAACAAGTCTATGACCACGCTCAACTAAATCAAGAGCGATTTCACTTTTTCCAATCCCACTTTTCCCAATAAATAGAACTCCTACACCATAAACGTCAACGAAAGAACCGTGAACAACTACGTGTGGAGCAAATTGATCATCTAAATATTCTGATAAAAGATTAAATGCTTTTGTTGTATTGTAATCAGTTGAAAAAACAGGTATGTTGTGTTCTTTTGCAATTTGTAAAAATTCCGGGAAAGGTTCACGACCATTGGTAATAATCACACAGGGTATATCGAATTGAGCCAAATTTTTTATTGAGTTAATTCTTTGTTGCTTTGATAAACTTTTTAAGTAAAAATACTCGGTATTTCCAATGATTTGAATTTGATTATGATTAAAGAGCTCAACAAATCCTGCCAAGGCAAGCTGCGGACGATGCAAATCTTTGTTTTTTATTAATTTATCTAAACCAATATTGCCAGTAAGAAGCTTTAATTTAGCAGGAGAATTTAGCAAAGATTCAACAAAAATACTCTCCTGAGTTATTTCTTCTAATTCTTCAAATTTCATTTTACAATTCTATCTCAGTTTTAGTATTATTTTTAGAAAAAGCTGGATTATTATTTAATACGTTTCTTACTTTTTCTTCTAATTCGCTCATCAATTCAGGCTTTTCTGATAATATTTTTTTCAAACCATCTCGTCCCTGCACTCTTTCATCTTTATAAGTAAACCACGAACCACTTTTTGTAATTATTCCGTGTTCAATTGCAACATCCATCAAATCACCAATCTTAGAGATCCCTTCATTATAAAGAATATCAAATTCTACTTCTTTGAACGGAGGAGCAACTTTATTTTTCACTATCTTAACTTTTGTTCTGCTTCCGATTGCTTCTTGTCCATCTTTTATAACTTCTTTACGACGAATATCTATTCTAACCGAAGCATAAAATTTTAAAGCATTGCCACCAGTAGTAGTTTCTGGATTACCATACACAACTCCAAGCTTACTTCTGAGCTGATTAGTGAAAATTACTGTAGTTTTAGTCTTTCCAATTGCAGCATTTAATTTTCTCATTGCTTGCGACATTAATCTTGCTTGCGAGCCCATTTGTGCATCGCCCATTTCTCCCTCGATTTCAGCACGTGGAGTGAGTGCTGCAACAGAGTCAATTACAATTACATCAATTGCATTGCTTCTAACAAGCGTCTCAACTATTTCCAAAGCTTGTTCACCAAATTCAGGTTGTGCAAGCAGCAAATTGTTTAAATCCACACCAAGACGCTCAGCATACTTTACATCAAGAGCGTGTTCTGTATCGACAAATGCCGCTATTCCACCTCTTTTCTGTGCTTCGGCTATGATATGCAAACAGATAGTAGTTTTACCTGATGATTCAGGACCAAAAATTTCCGTTATTCTTCCTCTTGGAACTCCTCCAATCCCGATGGCTGCATCAAGCGACAAACATCCTGTTGGAATTGCTTCCACTTGAACTACGTTTCTGTCGCTCAATCTCATTATAGAGCCTTTGCCGTAATTCTTTTCGATTTGTTCGATAGCTAATTTCACAGCTCTTTGTTTTTCATCACTTATCTTTTGTATGTCTTCTTTTGCCATTTTATTATTCACTAATTATTAAACAAAAATAATATGAAATTGAAAATTATTAACGTGTAAATTATTAATAAATTTTTATAAAAAATGTCTGATTTTTTCTATCGTATCAAAAACATCAATTGGCTTTAAAATATAATCATAATAATCAACTTCAGAAGCTTTTTCTTTATCTTCTAAAGAAGTAGAAGCAGTGATGAAAATAATTGGTACCTTGTAACCATTTTCTTGCAGTATTTTTGCAGCTTTTATTCCATCTATATTTGGCATTTTAATATCCAGTAAAATAAGAACTAAATTTTTTGCTGACTTGGCTTTTTCTACAACTTCATCTCCACTCATTGCTTTAACAATTTCGATGTCGTGAAAATTATTTAATAAAATCTTTTCTAATAGAGTAATATTGGTTAAATCATCATCTGCGACTAATACTTTTCTTTTCGATGTGTTGTCTTCAGATATTTCCAAATTTTTTTCTTGACCAATATCTGATAAAGATAATTTTTCAGATGGAATTGTGAAATAAAATCTACTTCCTTTTCCCTTAGTTGATTTTAAATGCATTTTCCCGCCAATAGATTCTACCAATCCTTTTGCGATTGTAAGCCCTATTCCAGCACCTTCGTAACTTCTTGTAAATGTAGGGTCTTCCTGTACAAATGCATCAAATATTTTTTCTTGATGTTCTTCAGAGATTCCTATTCCTGTGTCCTCAACAAAAAATTCAATACTAGAGCCTTTTTTCCAGCATCCAAATTCTACGTGCCCTTTTATTGTAAATTTTAATGCGTTGCTTATTAATTTATCTAATATTGTACATAATTTTCTTTCATCAGAATGAATAATAATATTTTCTAATTCGTTGTCAATAAAGTATTTAAATTCAATTTCTTTTTCTTTAAACTTAGTTATGTAAGATTCATATAGCTCAATTATTAAACTGCTAAGACTAAATGCAGTATAAGAGATCTCTACTTGTCCGGTTTCAATTTTCGATAATTCAATGATATCATTTACGGTTTTTAATAGTCTTTCAGAACTTTTATTTAATAAACTTGTATATTCCAGTTTCTCTTTGTCAGACAGATTAGGCTCAGAAAGTAAATTCGCAAATCCAATAATTCCATTAAGTGGAGTACGGATTTCGTGACTAAGGTTAGCAATAAAAGCACTCTTTAATCTGTTGTTTTCTTCAGCTTTCTCTTTTGCTTTTACTATCTCTTCTTCCAATATTTTATTAACAGTAATATCGCGTGCTGCAGCAATTACAACTTCTTCTCCAAAAAACAAGCCTTTCGATAAGACTACACTTTTAGGGAAGATTCTTCCATCAGCTCGTTTGCCCCAGAATTCAAATTGCTGACTTTGTCCTTCAAACGCAAAATTGATTAAATTTTTCACACCTTCTAAATCATTTTTGCCTTCTGCTGATAAGAATTCAGGAGTTTTTCCAATTATTTCCTCTGATTTATAACCATAGAACCTTTCAGCTGCTTTGTTAACAAAAATAAATTTATGTTCTTTGTTTAATATATAAACAGCCTCATTTAAACTATTTATTATTCCAACATAAGTTTCTAATGAATTTACTAATTCGGTTTCTAAGCGAATTCTGTCGGTAATATCATGAATAATGCCCATTACAGCAACCTCGCCTGCTGTAGAAAGCGAAACAGTAGAGATTTCTACTTCTTTTATTTCACCGAACTTTGATAATAGCTGAGTTTGGTACTTGTTTGGGACATATTCGCCTCTTAATCGTGCTTTAAAACGTTGTTCAACAATTTCCTTGCTTTTTTCTGTTAGCAAGACAGTGAAGTCAAAATCAGGTGAAGTTACTTCTTCAAGAGTATATCCTAATAGATTAATAAATTGAGGGTTTACATAGCTATATCGCCTTCCTTCCAATATATATATTGCATCGTATGAATTTTCTATTAATTGCTCAAATTTTTCATTCAGTTTTTCTAATTTTTCTTTTATCTGTTTTTGTTTATGAAGATCTTCAAAAATCACGCATAATTTGTTATTTTCAAATTTAAATAGTTTAATTTTAAAGATACCTTTAAATCCATTGATAAAATAATGGATATCATCAAGTTCCCTTATACTTTCAGTTTTAAAAACACTGAGAAATTTTTCTTTTAATTCAGAAACACCTGAATATTGCCAAATGTAACTAAAATCTTTACCTATTAACTCCTCGCAATCAGTTTGCAATATTTCGCCAGCAAGTTTATTACTATATATTAATTCTAAAGTCTCTGGTTCGGTGAATTGGTAAATAAGAATTCCATAAGGGAGGAATTCCAAAAAATCAGCAAAATTTTTAGAATTGAAAATATTAGCGATGTTTGAATGTGAGTAGGTCATTTTTTACAAAGTAATCGGAAACATTTATCTAAAATTACAAAACGAATGTTAATTTTAAAATTAATTTTAAATAATGAAAAATAGTAAAAGAAATTAATAATTGTATATACCTGGCTTATAAACATTCTCGCTTTCATCTACTTTTTCGAGCATAAACATTAATACCCAACCTTTTTTATGTCCTTTAGAAATAATATATGCAAGCCATCTGAATAAATTTGAAAATAATAGTTTGGGTTTAAATTCGGAAAAGTCAAAAATTGGCAAATATCCACCAGGTCGGATTTCGAGCACTTTCCAACCAGTGTTTTTTGCAATAAGTTCAATTTCATAGCCAGATAGTGGGTTTATATGTCCATAGCTCAAGTCATAAGGCATAAAACCGTGAAAATGACCTGATCTTAAAAAATACATTCTGGACCAGAATGAAGTGATATTAGGTGTTGTTAAAAGTAACTTCCCTCCAATATTTGTAATGCTATTGATTTCACGGAGAAACCCCCAAGGATTTTCCAGATGTTCAATTACTTCAAGACAGCATAGGGCGTCATATGCTTTATTGACAGAGTTTTTAAGTCCTTTATTTAAATCCAACTTTAAAAATGGTATCTCTTTGGGTATCCAGTCGAATGTTTCCACATCAATAGCTTCAACATTATAGCCGTTGTTATATAGTCTTTTGGAGAAAGCCCCTGCTCCGGCACCAATATCAAGTACTTTCGTTCCTTTTTCAACATATTTTGTAAAGAACTCAAACGCTTGTTCGTGCAAACCTATATCTGCGTGAATTTCAATTCCATCATAATATTCTGTTTGTTTTTTTTCAGTTGATATAAGCCAATTTCTCATTATTTGTTCCCGATTTCATTCAACAAGACAATTTCACGTTCTCTAATATCGTAGCGATAAGCAAACTCTTGCAGTTTTTTTCTTTCAGAATTCGACAGTTCTTTTGCTTTTGAAATGGCATTGATAATTTTTTCTTTTGTTTGTGCAACAATTGCGTCGCTACCTGAAATGATTTCTGGCAAAGCACCACCTTCTGACACAATTGGCAGACTGCCGCAAATCATAGCTTCCAAGACAGCTACTCCGAAAGTCTCTTCAATAGAAAATTGGCAGTAAGCAAAACTTTTTCTATATAATGGTACGATTTCCTCATAAAGATTCAGAGGTCCAGGAATTATTTCAATATTTGATGCACTGTTGGCGTCTTTTTTTGCAAGTTGCAAAGCTTCACCACGAAGTCCTGCAACAACAAATTTAGTATCTTTAAGTTCCTTTGCTATTTCAATAAATTTTTGAGTTCCTTTGCGAATGTACTCTATCCAGTTATCACCCTGAGAAACTGTAAGAACGAATTCTCTGTTAGAATTAGTTGTTTCTTCCCCAAATGACGAAGTATCTATACAGTTATAAATCATTTTTACTTTATTTTCATTAACATTGGTCAGTTTGAGAAGTTGTTTCTTTGCATAATTGGAAACTGGGAAAATCTTATCGGCTAAACGAAAAGTATTTTTTACACAAAACCATCTGAACGGGCGTAACCTTGCACCACAATTAATTCCCGGAAGATTTGTAACATCAAATCCACCGGCTACAACATAAATTTTTTTCCTAAAAACTTTTGCGATCAATGATGGAATTAATGTTGTATAATCAGCGAACCAACAAAAAATCGCTTCACTTCTTAACGTTTTGAAAACTGACCTGAATGTTAGAAGAAATAAGTTCCGAATTCCTCTAATTCCTCTACCAATTGCTGAATTTTCAAGGAATAATTGATTTTCTTTACCTAATATCTTAATATCATTTTGAACGAATGATGAATTAATTGGACCAATGAGAAAAATTTTCATAATTAACTACTTTTTCATTGAAAATGCACGATTAATTTTATCTTTTTTGCCTCTGAAAGGATAGTTATTCATACCAGGAAGAGAGCCTTCACGAACGAATTTTACATCTTCAACGGTATAAAAAGCATTTGGATTGTATTGTTTAATAATTTGAATGGCTTCGCTAAGATACTCGCGTTTTAATACCATAAAAATTATTTTTACTTTTCCAAATTGACCGTCGGCATCAATTGTTGTTAAATTATAATTGTCGCTAATTAACCGAGAAACTAATTCTGAAGCATCGTATTTGGTTATTACTCTGACAATTACTTCACCTAATGAAAGCTTGCTTTCAATGAACATCCCAAAATAAGTGCCAAGAGCAAATCCTGAAGCATACATTACAAAATAATATAAATTATCCAAGTTTTTCATTATTTGACTAACAGCGAGTATCCAGATGAATGATTCAAAGAAACCGAGCATTGGCGCGATTTTTCTGTAACCTTTTGCAATAAGAATAATTCTCAGAGTTCCTAAGCTTACATCTGTAACTCTCGCTAATACAATAAAAACTGGCATTATTACCAGTCCAAAAAGTTCACTACCGAAAAACTTTTCAAGTTCTACAAAAAAATCCATAGATGAATACTATTTATTATACCAATCAATAATATTTGAAATAGTGGATTTGAGTTTTTTTCTATCTACTATCAAATCAATTTGCCCAGAATTAAAATAATAGTCAGATTTTGGGAATTTATCGGATACCCTTTTCTTTGATTTTTGTTCCAAATTACTTTTACTAGATAATCCAAGAGTTGATCCAGGTTCTGCAATAATAATATCACCTTGTACTGCGAGTGCAAAAGCTGTTTCTCCAACAGTTGGTTCAGTGAGAATAGAAACACAAATAATACCTTCGTTTTTAAGCTCATTAGAAATAGATGTTAATTTGGCTATTTGCATTAGTGAAATCGCACTTTCCTGAATTCTGTTTTCAGATGAACTAAATAATAAAACAAAAGGAATTTTATTTTCTATAGAAAATCTAACTGAACGATAAATTTTTTCAGTTTCTAAACTTCCCAAAGAGCCCTCTAAAAACGATGAATTCATTGTTCCAAAAACTACTTTGTGAGAAAAAATATCTCCTGTTCCACATATGATAGAATTTTCAAACCCTGATTTGTTTTTCGCTTCTTTGATTCTTTCAATATATGGTTTGCTGTCAATAAAATTAATTGCATCAACTGCTTTTAAATTAATATTGAACTCTTTAAATGTATTTTCGTCGATAATTAAACCGATATATTCATTAACGCTAATTTTAAAATGATGATTGCATTTGAAACAAGTGAATAAGTTAAGTTCGAGTTCTTTTTTGTAGATTGTCTCATTACAAGAAGGACACTTTGCCCAGAGACCATCTGGCATTTCGATTAATTCAACAATTTCATTAGAAGATTTAGATTTACTGAACCAGACCATTTATTTCCCCAGAGCAATTTTAACTTCTAGCAAATCAGTAAATTCACTATTGTAAATGTGCAAAACATTTCGGTAAAAGATATTCTCTTCAGTATTATAGAAAGGTGCAGGTTTTATAACAACTCCTGAAATCCCCATATTAGCAAAAATCCCTCTGTTTAGAGCAATCTTATCACCAAGTTTATATACAACCGCAACCTCTTTGCCAAGCGAAGTCTTTACATTTTGTAAAATTTGCTTTTTTATTTCTCTGACTTTAAGTTTGTCGTCTAAACTAAAAGGCTTTTTGGCTTTTATTAAATCAATTCCATTAAGGTTATAAATGTTAAGCATTATCAATTTGTCTTTTTCAAAAAAACTTAATGGCGTTTTTGCCGCTTCACCATCTAACTTCAATATTATCTTATCTGATAGAACTGTTTCAAGTATTCCACTTTTAAGGGCAACTTTGTTTCCTTCTACCCAAATGCAAAAAAGTTGGTTCGATAAATGTTTAGTTAATAATTGATTCAAATATGTTGGAATAGATGTCATATCACTTTCTTTTTGTTTTTATTTACAAACAAATTTTCATTAAATTAATCTAACAAATTCTAACGAGATATAAAACGCTTTTATAAAAATGAAATTTTATCTTTTTCTTATTTTGTTAATAATTTTATCTTCTTGTGAGGAAAACAATAGTATTTTTTATTTCGTTTCTAAAGGTCCTTCAAAATATTCATTTCGTATTACTAAACAAATTACTCAATATTTAGATGTCAATAGAACTGACACTGCTTTTTATTATTATCAAAAGGAGAATGATTTTTTTCCTTTTTTAATCGAGGTAAAATCAAGTGATAATGTTATCACGAAAAAAATTACTCTTAATGAGTGGACAACTCCAAGTTCTGAACAAATCTTTAAAAACGATTCCTTGGTGGAACAATATTTTTATGAACATTCTCCCAAAAATTATTTCTTAATTAGCAAAAGTAAAGTTATTGATAGCAATGTAGCTTATGTTGAGAGTTATCATTATGATAAGGACGATTATTTAAGATTTGTTGAAATAATCCATTACTCTCAAAACAAATATTATATTAATACAGATAGCAACAAAATAACTGAAAGATATTTATATCTCGTGCTTCCTGATACTATGACGCGGTATAAAGGATGCATAGCACCGTATTTATTTTTATCAGAATATGCAAAATACTACGAATCCAAAAAGTTAACTTCTAAACGAAGACAAATTAAAAGACAGAAAGATAAAGTAGAAACTGGAATGCTAATAGAAAGAATTCATACAATATTGGATGAAAGAGGTTTTCCTAAAGTCCAACAAATATTTAAACAAGATACCTTATTCAAGCGAGTTTTTTTTAAAGTAGAAACTGATGGGTTAAATAATGTACGTATGCTGATTCCATTTAAAGATAGTTTGTATACCCAACCAGATATGGAGTATTTTTCAATCACTTTTTCTTATGGAGATGATGGCATTGTAAATTATATCTCGAAAAACTATTATAATTATTCTAAAAGAAAATATATTAATAGTGATACAAGCATTTATTATTCTTGGTTCGATTTTCAGGAAAATAATCTCCAAAATTATTTATTTTTAAAAGCTACTAGTAAAACAATAAGTTTCTCTAATCAAACTAAATTAAATGAAGTACTTGAGAAAAGAATAGCAAAATTTGAAAGAGATGAAATCATCGAAGAATATTTTAATTATCCTTCAAATATCACAAAACGAAATTATTTGAATTTAAAACCGTACAAAAGAGTTATTACGTTATTGGAGAAAATTAAATTGAAAACTTTCAAAGGATTATGAGAATTCGACTAAATATTTTGTTTATTTGTTTATTATTTATTTGCTCAGAGATAATTTTTGCCGGCAATACTTCACTGTTTGTTTCTGATACTTCTCTTATGATAGGTTCACATGCTGAAATTAAACTTTTAATACAGCTACCTCAAAACTATTCAGCTCAAATACCTAATATTATTTATCCTGATAACGTTATTCTGCTGAAACGGCAAATTGACACTACTTATGATGCCGGAATATTGAAGATAGCAAATCGAGATGTTATTACTTCTTTTGTAGAGTCAACTTATATTATTCCTGAAACTAAGATTATTTTTACGAACAATAGCAACAATAACATATCGATTGAAACAACAAACCCTTCAAAAATTGAATACTTAAATCCGATAGTCGATACAAATAAGCCGTATTATAATTTTTTTGATAGTATCCTTGTCAAAAAAAATATGCTAATTTATCATAATAACAGTTACTTATATATATTATTCTTTGTTTTTTTATTATTATTAGTTGCTCCAATAATGAGAAAATACCTTAATAAAATAAAAACTAAAAACAATAATGTCAAAATATTACAAATGTTATTAAATGATGCTAATAATTATCTTGAAAATCAATCGATTATCTCGATTAACCGAATTCTGCTCAATTTTATTACTGATGAAATTGGATTAAACAAATCTGAGATAAATACAAACAATATTAAGAGGGAATTAAGAAAGAGATTTGAAATAAATGACTTAACGATTTTTATTGATATAAAAAATAAAATAGATTTTATATTATACAATAACGGGCAAATTTCAAAAGACGAAGTTATTTTAATGATAAAGGAATTAATCAGAATATTTGGTAAGTATACAAAATGATGCATTTCTATTTTAAATATCCCGAATTCATTTTTTTCTTACCTGTCGCTTGGATATTGTATCTATTGTACCTCTTCTTTGTATCAAAAAAAGGCGCTGTTATTTTACCAAGTATTATGTTCTATGGTAAGAAGCATAAACTTAACTATAAACTATATTTTCTTTTCTTATTAAGGATTTTATTAATTTCCTTAATTATTTTGGCTTTATCAGAACCGTTTAAAAAGATAATTATTATTGAAAAACAAATCATACCTAATGATATTGTTCTTGTTATTGATATTTCCGGTTCTATGCTGGCAACTGATTTTTCTCCTAATAGATTTAATGTTGCAATCGACAAAGCTTCGAAATTTATTGAGCAAAGAAAACAGGATAGAATAGGTGTTGTTTTATATTCTGCCGAAAGTTTTTTATTATGTCCGCTGACAAAAAATACAAACTACTTAATTTCTCAACTTAAAAATGTGAAACCTGGAATTTTGCAAGATGGAACAGCAATAGGAATGGGTATCGCAACTGCAATTAACTCGTTAGAAAACTCAAATGCTAAAAACAAAATTATTATTCTTCTGTCGGATGGGGTGAATAATAGTGGTCTGATTACTCCTATTAAATCTGCTGAAATTGCCAAAGAGAAAAATATAAAAATTCATACTGTTGGAATTGGCACAACTGGCAAAGCCTTAGTTCCAAGATATGCTGATGGTTCAGGTGAATTGATATCTGTGGATATTCATTTAGATGAAAAAACATTAAAAGAAATCGCAAACATAACCGGAGGACGTTACTTTAATTCTGAAAACGAAATAAAACTATTAGAAACCTATAATCAAATAAGTTCATTAGAAATAAATGATTATATCACTTTTCAAAAAATTATTTATACTGAATATAAACTTTATTTATTTTTGGGATGTTTTTTTCTCGTGTTTATTGAATTATTATTAAGATTATGGCTAATAAAAATTTATCCTTAAATGCAATAGGCAAATTAGTTGAAAGCGAAAAATTTTTAGAAAATACAGAATATGTAGCTCAATTTTTATTAGGGAAATTGTTAATTGTTGATAGTAATGGTTGCTTGCTTGGTGGAAGAATCTCTGAAACTGAAGCATATCTTGCAAAAGATGATGAGGCAAGTCATTCATTCCGTGGTAAAACGCAAAGAAATGCTGCAATGTTTGCTAATGGAGGCACTATTTACGTTTATCGCTCTTACGGTGTCCATTATTGTATGAACATAGTTTCCGAAAGCAAGAATATTGGCGCGGCTGTATTAATTCGCTCAATTATTCCTCTTTTTGGTGTAGAAATAATGAAGTTTAATCGCAAAACTGAAAATTTGAAAATCTTGTGTAATGGTCCCGGAAAGCTAACCCAGGCGTTAGGAATAACAATTTATGATAATTATAAAATAATCAACGAGAGCAATATTTTTTTACTCGATGATGGTTGCAAACCTGATTTTATGGCTACTAAACGTATAGGAATTTCAAAATCTATTGATTTACCTTTAAGATTTGTAATTATCTGATTTTAATATTAACTAACTTTTTGCTATTTTTGTCTTTTGTTTAATATCTTAGGTGGTAAATTGGCAAAACTCACAAAGCCCAAAACTTCAAAGCAACTTGCAACAATGCTTGCAAAGATTTGTGATAATAAACTCGCAGAAAATACGATTGTTATTGACCTTACAAAAATAGATACGGCACCAACTGATTTTTTTGTTATATGTAGTTGTAGTTCTCAGCCGCAAGTTGGAGCAATTATTGATGAGATTTATAAATATTGCAACCTTGTTGAATTAGATAAACCTCGTAGCGAGGGACTTGAGGCTAAAGAGTGGGTGCTTGTCGATTTTTTTGATGTGATAGCGCACATAATGCTTGATAAATCTCGAAAATACTATCAAATTGAAAAGCTTTGGGCTGACGGAATTTTCTATACGTTGGGCGAATCTGGAAGGCTAAAAAAACTCGATCAATCGAAAATCTTTGATTTGTTCCTTTCATCGAATGGAGAAATTGAGTAATGAAGTATTTATTTGATATTTTTTCCGATGCATTAGATAAAATTGGTGCTGAGGGAACTGAATTATTGTACTTTGAAGAACCCAAAAATCAAGAATTCGGTGATTTTTCAACAAATGTGGCAATGAAGCTAGCTAAACAAATGAAAAAATCACCGGTTGCAATTGCAAATGAAATAATTAACAACTTGGATTATAATCCCGAAAAAGTAGCAAGTATTAGCATTGCTGGGGCTGGATTTATTAATATCAAACTAACAGAGAAATACTGGACAGAATTACTCTCAGAAATATTAGTTCAAAGAGAAAATTTTGGTAAAAGTACAGTATCCAGTGGAAAAATTGCTAATGTTGAATACGTCAGTGTCAATCCTACCGGACTTCTTCATATCGGGCATGGGAGAAACGCAGTCATTGGAGATACTGTTGCCAATTTACTTGAATGGATCGGATATGAGGTAACTCGCGAATACTACTTCAACAATGCTGGCAATCAGATGAAATTGCTTGCCGATTCAATTTATGCTCGATATATGCAACTTTTTATTGATAAAGATTTTCCTTTTCCAGAAGATGGGTATCATGGGGATTATGTTAAAGAAATTGCAACCGATTTATATAATTCTTTCGGTGAAAGGTTGAAAACAGGAGATTTTCAAGACTTATCTCAAATCAGAAAATTTGGTGAAAATTGGTGTTTTCAAAAGATAAAAGCTACTCTTGAAAAACTTAACATCAAGCAAGACGTTTATTTTAATGAAGATAGCTTATACAAAGATGGCAAAATTAAGGAAGTAATCGACTATTTTAAGAGTAGCAATTTAGCTTATGAAAAAGATGGTGCTTTGTGGTTAGCTCTATCTCAAATGGGATTACAAGAGGATAGAGTTATCATTAAATCTACGGGCGAACCAACTTATCGTTTGCCGGATATTGCTTATCATCGAGAAAAATTAGAACGAAAATACGACTTAATTGTAGATTTATTCGGTGCCGATCATATTGCTACATATCCAGATGTTCTTGCGGCGCTGAAAGCGATGGGATACGATACTGATAAAATAAAAGTGCTTATTCATCAATTTGTTACTCTGACTGAAAACGGTGAACAAGTGAAAATGAGTAAACGTACAGGCAAAAGTTATACCCTTGATGAGTTAATCGACGAAGTTGGTGCCGACGTTGTTAGATTTTTCTTGTTGATGAGAAGCATCAATACACATTTGGAATTCGACTTATCTCTTGCAAAAGAACAAAGCGAAAAAAATCCTGTTTTTTATCTCCAATATGCTCATGCCCGTATTTGTTCTATTATTGACAAAATCAAAAATGAAAATCATAAAATAATCAATAATCCTGATTTGTCAGTTTTAACAAATCCAGAAGAACAAAGTCTAATTAAACACATTTATAAATTTCCGAACATAGTTATACAAGCTGCTAATAAATTTGAACCTTACATTTTAGCTGAATATTTGAAAGAAGTTGCTTCTGCATTTCATATTTTTTATCATAATTGTAGAATCATTGGCTCTTCTGTAGAAGTTGCTTCTGCAAGATATGCTTTGTGCGAAGCAACAAGATATGTTCTCGCAAACGGATTGAATATTTTGGGTGTTTCTGCACCTGAAAAGATGTAATAATGAACGTATTAAGTAAAATAAAAGCATTTCTAATAGCAACAAGACCAAAAACTCTTGCTGCTAGTACAGTTCCAGTTCTTATTGGTACAGCTGCAGCATCGAAATATAGCTATATTGATATTAAAATATTCGTTCTTATTTTGATTTGTGCAGCTTTTATGCAAATATTATCAAATTATTTAAATGAACTATATGATTTCAAGCACGGTGCTGATACTATTGACAGAATTGGTCCGAAACGAATGGTTGCATCTGGAATTATTTCACCTAATGAAATGTCGCTTGTTTCAATTTTTTTAACAATTATTACATTTACGATAGGACTTGAAATTGTTGAGTATTCAGATATTTATATTTTGATTGTTGGAATTCTCTCTTTGTTTTTTGCTTTTGCTTATACCGGCGGTCCTTATCCGCTTGCATACAAAGGTCTTGGTGAAATATTTGTTTTTATTTTTTTTGGATTAGTTGCAGTAAATGGCACTTTCTATATTTTCACAAAAGAGGTAAATTTAATTTCTCTGTTGTCATCTTTACCTCCTGCTTTTCATTCTGTTAATCTATTAGCTATAAATAATATTCGAGATATTGATACCGACAGCAAGGTTGGTAAAATTACGCTTGCTGTTAAAATTGGGCGAAAGAATGCTCTGATGCTGTTTAAGGTATTAGTATTCTTAAGCTACATTCCACCAATAGTATTATCCTACATTACAAACAATTTTCTTTTTTTATTAGTATTTATTAGTCTTCCTATTGCTGCAAAATTAATCATTGATATTACACGCAAGTCAGGCAAAGAACTTAATTTACTAATTGCATTAAATTCTATTCTTATGTTATTCTTTTGTTTAGTGTTTTGTTTGAGCTTCATTTTGTGATTTTATGACCGATACAATTATTCCACCATTGAGATATGACATCAATACAGTTGAAACAATTATTGATGATGAAAAATATATTATTTTACAAGATCCATATGGTATAGCAAATCAAAATTTGATGCTGACAAAGGATTTTTATATTTTGCTTCGTTCGCTAAATGGTGCATTTACTTATCAGCAGTTAAAAATAGAACTGAACGACGAAGAGATATACAAGTTGCTTGTAGATTCTTTAAGCTTTTTGGATGAAAACGGTTATTTGATTTCTCCGAATTATTTTCAGAAATTAAATGATGTTCAAGAAAAATATGCAAAAGAACCATTTCGTCCTATGCTTACAGCAAATAGTTCCTATCCCGAATCTCCTGAGGAATTTATTTCTTTTGCTACGAAATTTTTTAATAAATTTAATGATATTAAATTCGATACTGAACCTGCTGCCTTAATTCTTCCTCATATTGATTTTTCATTAGGTCATTTATCAACGGATGTATATGCAAAAGGATACAGTTCGATTTCTGAAAATGAATATGATTTATTTGTGATTTTAGGTACTTCGCATCGTTTCTCGTCCGATTATTTTATGTTCTCCCAAAAACATTACCAAACGCCACTCGGAATAGTAGAATGCGACCTCGAAATACTCAATAGTTTGCAAGAACAATGCTCACAAAAACTTACAATTGACGATTTTTCTAATAAATTTGAGCATTCAGTTGAATATCAAGTAGTGTTGCTTAAACATTATTTTAAAAATAATTTCAAAATTTTACCTATACTTGTTGGTTCTCCATATGAATTTATTTTGGATGGCAAATTACCTGAAAATGACAAAATAAATAATATTCTAAGATCGCTTAACGGAGTTATCCAGCAATCGAATAAAAAAGTGATGTTCATTGCAAGTGTGGATTTCGCTCATATTGGAAGAAAATTTGGCGATGACTTTGATGCTGAACCTCTTCTCGGACAGCTTGAGATAGAGGATAGGAAACTCATTCGTTCGATTGAAGAGGGAAACAGAGTAGCTTTTTTTGAAAAAATTATTGCTGACCATGATAAATGGAAAATTTGTGGTGTTTCGTCGATTTACGCTTTAATGCAATTAATTAATTCAACAAAGGGGAAATTAATTGATTATGCAATTTGGAACGAAGAGCCAACAAAATCTGCTGTATCTTTCGCATCTATCGCTCTATTTAAATAATATACAATATTTTTTCTTTCATTTTATCTTTACTATAATAATCTGTATTATTTCAAAAAGGAATTAGCTATGATAAAATCAATTCTTGATGGTAATTTTGATGGAAAAAATGTTTTGGTGCGTGTTGATTTCAATGTTCCATACGATAAAGATGGAAAAGTTGCAGACGATACCCGTATTAAAATGACATTACCTACAATCGACCACATTATTGATGGTGGAGGTATTCCTGTAATTATGTCGCATTTAGGTCGTCCCAAAGGAGAACGCAATCTAAAATACTCACTTAAACCTGTTGCAGATCATTTAATTGAAAAATATGGCTATAAAGTTTTGTTTGTTGAAGATTGTATAGGAGAAATTGCTGAAAGAGCAGTCAAATCAGCAGTGCCGGGAGAAATAGTTTTGCTTGAAAATGTTCGTTTTTATCCTGAAGAAGAAAAAAATGATCTCGAATTTGCAAAAAAATTAGCTCGTTTGGGTGATGCTTATGTAAATGATGCTTTTGGTTCTGCTCATAGAGCCCATTCATCTACCGAGGCTGTTGCAAAGCTTTTTGAAGAGAGATATGCAGGCTTTCTTATGAAAAATGAACTCGATTATTTAAACAAAGCTTTAAAATCACCAATCAAACCATTTGTTGCCGTAATTGGCGGAGCTAAAATTTCTGGGAAAATTGATGTGATTAATAATCTTTTAGATAAATGCGATACAATTATTATTGGCGGCGGAATGATATTTACTTTCTACAAAGCAATGGGGAATAACATAGGTAAGTCAATTTTAGAAGAAGACAAAATAGAATTGGCAAGCAGCTTATTAAATAAAGCAAAAGAAAAAAATGTTCAATTATTACTACCGGTTGATGTCGTTGTTGCTGATAAGTTTGAAAATGAAGCAAATATAAAAATTGTTCCAGCTGAAGAAATAGGGAATGAGGATATTGGAATGGATATTGGACCTAAAACTCAGGAAGAATTTGCCAAAGTTATCTTACAGGCTAAAACAGTGGTCTGGAATGGTCCGATGGGGGTTTTCGAAATGCCAAATTTTGCAAAAGGCACTTATACTATTGCTGAAGCTCTTGCTAAAGCTACAGAAAATGGTGCTGTAACAATTGTTGGTGGCGGTGATTCTGCTGCTGCTATTAACCAAATGGGCTTTGATAAAAAAGTATCACATGTTTCAACTGGAGGCGGCGCATCACTTGAATTTTTAGAAGGAAAACAGCTTCCGGGTGTTGTTGCATTAGAAATATAGTAATGTCTTATGTTGAAGATATTGTATCTAATAATGACTTTAGCAGTTTTATCTCAATCTGCCCAATCCGAACCACTTCGAATTGCAATTTCAAAAGGAAGTGGTTCGGATTCATATCTACGTTATGGAGAATGGCTTAAAAGTACTGGCATTGATATTGAAATCGTAGATATGATAAGCTATTCACCTGACGAGGCAGCTAAATTATTGGAAACTTGTAAAGGTTTGGTTCTATCAGGTGGTTCAGACGTCCATCCCGGACGCTATGGAAAAGAAGCAGATTCTTTGCGTTGCCAGATTAATCCTGAAAGAGATACATTGGAATTTAATTTAATTGAAAAGGCATTACAGTTAAAAATGCCAATTTTAGCAATTTGTCGGGGTATGCAGATACTAAATGTAGCACTTGGTGGCACTCTGATTGTTGATATTCCACAAGATCACCCATCAAATATTTCTCATCAATGCAAAGATAAGTTCCAAAATTGTCACTCGGTTGATATTCTTCCGAACACAAAATTAAACAAGATTACCGGTACTCTTCGTGATGGTGTAACATCTTCTCATCATCAGGCTGTTGAATATTTAGCGCTTGGACTTGTTCCGAATGCTCTTGCCGAAGATGGTATTGTCGAGGGATTTGAGTGGCTCGATGATTCTGATAAATCGCCCATTATTGAAGTTCAATGGCATCCTGAACGTATGAGTAATAGCAAATTATCACTTCCGTTAGCAATAGAGTTCCTAAATTTTGCAAAACGATTTAACAAGTAATGCAAGAACTTATGCTTCCTATAGAAAATTTCGATTTAACATTTCTCCCTCGTTTCCCTGAGAAAGGATCATTTTGGGAAAGTCGGGGGGACCGTTTTCATTGTGGTGTCGATTTCTATTGTGAAGAAGGGACTCCAGTATTATCTTGTGAAGATGGATATGTCTTAGAAACCGGAATTTTTACTAGTCCAAATCTAATTTACTATTGGAATATTACTTATTTTGTTTTAATTCAATCTTTGAGGAACGGTTATATTTTTAAATATGCTGAAATGAAAACGATTTTTGTAAGTAAACACCAACATATAAAGCAAGGTCAAATTATTGGGTTAGCTGGGAAAGTAATAAATTCAAATAAACTGTCTATTTTTTCACCTTTGTATATTCAAAAAATTGCTGCAAGTAATAATTGTTCTATGCTTCACCTTGAATTGCACCAATCCCCTTACAAAGAAATAAGACCTTATCTTGGAGGGAATTATTTCGGTTTGGATAAACCAAATTCTCTGCTTAATATTGAAAAATTATTAATTGAAAATTATTAATAAATTAAATGATGGATTTAACAGAATTTTGGACAATTGCATCAGGAAATGGGATTGTTCTGGATAAACAGCAGTTAGAACGTATTGAACGTTATGCTAAAGAATTAGTTTATTGGAATAAACAAGTTAATCTCATAAGTCGAAAAGATGAAGAAAAGGTATTAGAAAACCATATTTTGCATAGCATCTCACTTTTAAAATATATAGAGGTACCAGCTAAGTCTCGTTGTTTAGATATAGGAACAGGTGGTGGTTTGCCAGGTATTCCAATTGCGATTGCAACGGGAAATATTTCTATGCTTCTTGTTGATTCAATAGCAAAAAAAATAAAAATTACTCATATGCTTGCAAAACACACCGGACTGCGTAATATTGAAGCAGTCTCTTTAAGAGTTGAAAATTTGGCTCAAAACAATAAATATTTGCAATACTTTGATTTTATTTTTGCTCGAGCAGTTACTAAAATTAACGATTTGCTAACTTGGACTTTACCAATTGCCAAAAAAAATGCTAATTTTGTATTTTATAAAGGAGGAGATATTTCGGAAGAAATAAGTATTGCAATGAAAAAATTTCCATCGCTTAGCTTTAATGTTATCGATATTGATTTCTTTGGTTATCCAAAATTTAAAGAAGACGAGAAAAAAATTGTTCACATAAAAAAAATGGAATAGTCTATGGAATGCAAAAAAGAAAAAAATTTACAAATGTGCAATTGTTCATATGAACCTTGTTCAAGAAAAGGAATATGTTGTGAATGCATTGCATACCATAGGCGGTCCCGTCAGCTTCCTGCTTGTTTTTTCCCAAATAATGCCGAAAGAACTTTTGATAGGAGTTTTGAACATTTTGCACGTCTTGTAAATGAAAGAAAAGTTTAATTTTTCCAATATATATTAGGTGAAAAATGGAATTATATGTTGATACTGCAAATATTGAGCATATTCGTGAGTGTGCTAAATTAGGGTTTGTTAGTGGTGTAACAACCAATCCATCGCTGCTTGCTCTTGAAGATCCATCAGTAGATATTAAAAAAAGAATTTTGGAAATTTATGAAACTATTGGTGGACATTTATCAGTAGAAGTTATTTCAACTGATACCAATGGAATGCTCCGCGAAGCAGATGAGATTTTGAGTTGGTTCCCTGAGGCAACAATCAAAATTCCTATGATTCCAGCAGGGCTGGCAGCTGTGCGTCAATTATCTGCCCGGAATGTTCCAACAAATGTTACTCTTGTTTTTAGCACAACACAAGCGATTGCAGCTGCAAATGCAGGTGCTACTTATGTTTCAGTTTTTATGGGTAGGCTTGATGATATTGCTTCAAGTTCCAAACAAGTTTTGGATGAAGTGTGTGAGATATGGGATGTACAAGGCTACGAAAGTTTAATAATTGCTGCTTCTGTGCGACATCCACAACATATTATTGATGCTGCTCTTGCAGGTGCAGATATTGCTACTGTTCCATACAAAGTATTAATGCAATCAATAGCACATCCTCTTACCAATTTAGGTTTGGAAAAATTTTTAGCTGATTATGATAAAATGCAGACAGAAAAGCAAAAACTAATGAGTTTGTAATTTAAAAAGCCCGCTTATAAGCGGGTTTTTTATTAATGTATCTTTCAATAAAATAATTGATTTGATTTCAATAAAATAATAATTAATTTGCTTTTCTATTTTTAACAAAATTAAAAATATTTAATGGGTGATAAATGAAGACTAAAATTGAGCCATTTAAGATTAAAAGTGTTGAAGAGATTCCTATTACTACTGTTCAGCAAAGAGAAAAATACCTTAAAGATGCTTTTTATAATCCTTTTTATTTAAGATCTGAACATATTACAATTGATCTTCTGACTGATAGTGGTACTACAGCGATGAGCAGTAAACAGTGGGCGGCTTTAATGGATTCTGATGAAGCATATGCGGGTTCAAGAAGCTACTACAAATTTGAAAACATTGTTAAAAAGATTACTGGTTTTAAGCATATTATTCCAACTCATCAGGGAAGAGCTGCTGAACGCATCTTGTTCCAATGCTTTGATGTTCATGGTAAATATGTTCCAAATAACACTCATTTTGATACAACTCGCGGCAATATTGAATACAACAGGGGTATTGCTCTGGATTTGCTAAATGAGAATGGGAAAAATCCAGCTCTTCGTGATGATTTCAAAGGGAACATAGATATAGATAAACTTGAAGAAATAATTAAAAAATATGGTGCTGAAAATATTCCATTAAGTATGATTACTGTTACAAATAATAGTGGTGGTGGTCAACCTGTTTCAATGGAAAATATTCGCAAAACAAAAGAAGTATTGAGCAAATATGGTATTCCATTTTACATTGATTGTTGCCGTTTTGCTGAAAATGCCTATTTTATTAAGAAAAGAGAAAAAGGATATCAAGATAAATCAATTTTAGAAATTGCACAAGAAATGTTTTCTTATGCTGATGGCGCTACAATGAGTGCCAAGAAAGATGGCTTATCTAATACAGGTGGTTTTATTGCTACAAATGACGATAAGATTGCCGAAAAAGCACGAACAATTCTCATTGTTACAGAAGGTTTTCCTACTTATGGTGGTTTAGCTCGTCGCGATTTAGAAGCTCTTGCAGTTGGATTCGAAGAAGTGTTAAACGAAAACTATCTTGAATATAGAATTGGTCAAATAGAATATTTAGGCGATAAATTACTTGAGGCAGGTGTTCCTATTATAGAACCAACTGGCGGGCACGGCGTTTATTTGGATGCGAAGCGTTTTGCTCCTCATATTGCACCGGAATTCTATCCAGGTCAATCTATTGCTAATGAAATATATCGAATTAGTGGTGTAAGAACAGTTGAAATTGGCTCCGTTATGTTTGGTAAAAAAGATGAACAAGGCAACCACATTGCACCTGAGATGGAGCTTGTTCGACTTGCAATTCCTCGCCGGGTTTATACTCAAAATCACCTTGACTATATTGCCGAAGCAGTTATTGAAACATACAAAAATAGAGAAAGTTTAAAGAAAATGAAGATTGTTTGGGAAGCTGAGTTCTTGCGTCATTTTACTGCAAAAATGGAATATATTGATTAATTTTTTAAATTACAAATCATAACTATTTTTGGGGAGAGACATATTTTTTATGTCTCTCTTTTTTAATAATGAACAGTATTTATTATTTTTGCTATTATTAACGCTTGATATTTTCAATATGAAAGTCGGTATATTTGGTGGAACTTTCAACCCGGTGCACAATGGGCATTTAATAATGCTCGACAAATTTATTTCGCAGATGAATATCGATCAATGCTATGTCGTTCCAGCTGCTATTTCACCGTTTAAAACAAACTTTTCCGTTTTTCAAGCAACAGATTATGATAGACTTTTTATGCTTAAACTAGCAATTAAAAACATTAATAATAATGTTGAAGTCTTAGATTATGAAATTATCAAAGGTGGTGTTTCATATACAATCGATACGATTGAATTTCTAAAAAATATACATCCCGAAGATGACTTTTATTTGTTGATCGGTGCTGATCAAGCAATTGCTTTCGACAAATGGAAAAGATGGGAGGAAATCCTTTCAAATTCAAATATTTGTATTGTTCGTCGCCCAGATATCGATAATACTTATTTAGAGCAAAATATCAAGTTGATTTTTGGAAGCTATATAAATAAAATTCATTATATTGATGCTCCAATTATTAATATTACAGCAACCCAAATTCGCGAAAAACTAAAAAATAAGGATAGTATTTCTGGTTTAGTTCCAAAGCAAGTTGAAGAATATATTGCTGAAAATAAACTATATATTAGTTGAAAAAATGTTATATTTATTTTTGTTATCAAACAAATTAGGATAATTATGAGTGTTACAATAGTTGTTGGATCTCAGTGGGGAGATGAAGGAAAGGGGAAAATTGTCGATTTAATAAGTAAAGATGCAGACATTGTCGCTCGCTACCAGGGTGGTGCAAATGCCGGACATACAATCGTAATAAATGGTAAGCAATATGTATTACATTTAATTCCTTCTGGTATTCTTCACCCAAATTGTATATGTGTAATTGGAAATGGAGTTGTCATTGATCCAATTGCTCTGAAAAGCGAAATCAAGATGCTTGAAGAGAATGGCATTGATGTTCATAATCGCCTTTTCATTAGCCATAAAGCGCACCTTATTATGCCATATCATAAATTGCTCGACCAGGTTCGCGAAAAAGATGCTAAAAGTTATGCTATTGGAACAACTGGAAGGGGAATAGGACCTGCTTATTTCGACAAAGCTACTCGGGTTGGTATTCGTATTGTTGATTTGCTCGATAGAAAAGGTTTTGAACAGAAGCTTCGAAATAATTTGGAAGAAAAATATAATATTCTTCACAAAATTTATGGTTTTGAAAGTTTTAATATTGATGAGTTGATGGAAGAATATCTCTCGTTTGATGCTGAAATTGACGACTTAATTACAGATACTACGCTTTATCTGAATAATGCAATACAACAAGGAAAGAAAATTATTGCCGAAGGTGCACAAGGAGCTTTGCTTGATATTGATCACGGAACTTATCCTTTTGTTACAAGTTCAAACCCTACTTCAGGCGGAGCCTGCACTGGTCTTGGTATTCCTCCGACATCAATTTCCAATGTGATTGGTATTGTAAAAGCATACACAACACGAGTTGGCAATGGTCCATTCCCGACAGAACTTAATGATGAGACAGGTGAGCGTTTGCGTCAAATTGGTGCTGAATTTGGGGCAACAACCGGGCGTCCGCGCCGTTGTGGTTGGCTCGATTTAGTAGCTTTGCGTTATTCTGTGATGGTTAATGGCATAACAGAGATTGCTATAACGAAGTTGGATGTCTTAGATGATTTTGATGAGATTAAAGTGTGCACTTCCTATACTTATGAAGGTAGAACGCTAAAATCTTTTCCTGTTGATATTCATACTCTCGAAAATTTAAAATGTGAATATACAACACTAAAAGGATGGAAAACATCGTTAAAAGGTATTAGACATTGGACCGAACTTCCAGCAGAAGTTCTGAAATATTTTGAATTAATTGAAAAATTCACTGGCGCTGAAATAAAGATTGCATCATTAAGCCCTGATAGAACTGATACATTAATCAAATTATAAATAAAAAACCCCCGCTAAAGCAAGCGGGGGTTTTTCTATTAATAATCCATATCTGCTGGCGTTTGTGGCATTGGTTTTTTCTTTTTCAGGCTTTTCAACTGTTTTTGCTTCTACCAGCTTGAGTAGAACTGTTACTGATGCATTATTTCAACCAAAAATTCCTTTTTATATTTTAGATTTTTTGCTGTAAAATGTAACTTTATCTGAAAGTATTAAAGAGCATAAAAAATACTTGATAATAATAAATTATTTGTATAAATTAACATGTAGATATAATTTTACTTAATTATTATTGGAGTATTTATGCAAATCACAAATCACAAATCACAAATCACAAATATAATAATATTGTTTGTCTTCATTCTTCTCCTCATGACCTCCTGTGCTAAAGATGATGATTGTATATCAAATCCAACAGTTAAGGAAAAAAATTATGTGCAAAATACTGAGTTATTTTCAAGGTATGATTCAGTAGGTATCTACCATAATATGATAATGAATTCTTTCTATAATATTGTCTATAATGAGGATTTTGACACTAATCAGACTTTTTCGGAATGGCTTTATAATACTCTTAAAAGTTCATTTATTTCAAATGGTATTACAGTTGAGAATTGCTTTCAAGAAGAGGTTGATGCTTTTCTTGATTTTTCACAATTGTATGAAAGTATATTTCATCTAGATTTATCCGATACAAGTGATTTAAGTATGGAAGCATATTTTGACAATATTAGAAGGTTAATTAATATTGAAATGAGTGATTCTTTGACGTCTTTGGAAAAATATTATTTAAATATAATGTTTTCAGTTGTTGAAACCGCATACAATAAAGCAGATGATTTATTCACTTTTTATTATACTGTAGAAACTGAGTTAAATAAACTAAAGTGTTCAATGATGTTTGAAACATGGAAGGATAATGAACATAAAGCAATTATATCTTTTGTTATTATGGAACATTCTTTTGAATTAGTAAGGAGTAGATTTTTAGCGATTTCACCATATAGGAAAAAAACTGAAACTCTAGGTTTAAATGATAAACAAAAACAAAATTTATGGGCTGCTGCTCATATAACAGCAGATGTAATTGGTGGGACCATTGGAGCTGTTTTTGGAGCTACTGCTTTGTCTTGTACTGGACCTTTGGGTTCTTTGATTGGAGCGGCCAAAGGGGCTTGTAAATTTGCTGTCGCTGGTACTGGAACTGTTAGTGCGATAAAAGCTTGTGTTGATTTTAAAAAGTAATGCTTTTTAATGTTTGCTGGTAAATTTGTGCAAGGTTGCAAGAATTTTACTACATTCAAAGGCAATAATTATGCAGAGTAATAAAATAGAATTAATCAGTGAAATTATTTCATATTCCGCATTGATATTTTTGATAGCATCATCCTTTGTGAGAGATTCGATATTGTCATCATTTTTTAATAATTGTGATATTTTGCCGAAAAGGTTTGCTGATGCTGAATTAATGGCTTTTTTGGTTTTGATTATGTTCATCATAGCAAGTATTCTAAAAAATGTCGTGTATGAGGTAAATAAGGAAGTCCCTATATTAACTTCAAAATTTAGAAAACTTAGTATCGATATTGGGATTTTTATTGTTGGAATAATCATTCTGTTGGCAAACATTACACATTTCTCGGGAATTATTTTATCCATATTAAATATTTATTACATTGCTCTTTTAATTATCGAAATGATTTTTTCCCATAAATCCAAATGCAATAAAGTTTAAAAAAATAATAACGAA
Source organism: Eximiradius proteiniborus (assembly GCF_058546985.1). Taxonomy (NCBI): domain Bacteria; kingdom Pseudomonadati; phylum Bacteroidota; class Eximiradiia; order Eximiradiales; family Eximiradiaceae; genus Eximiradius; species Eximiradius proteiniborus. The sequence continues at coordinate 484,203 of NZ_CM178592.1, forward strand.
GAAGACGATAAATTTGCATTTTCATCAAGAAAAGCTAATTTCATTTTTCCTACTTCGATGATTACGTTGTCAATACTAAATTGTATCTGGTGATTGTTCTATTGAAAGTGGTATTATTAATGGAAGGAGTAATAAAATACAAGAAAGCTCCGCTAAAGAATAGCGGAGCTTTTGATATGATAGCTTATTTATCTATTAATAATCCATACCTGCTGGCATTTGTGGCATTGGTTTTTCTTTTTCAGGTTTTTCAACAATTGTAGTTTCTGTTGTCAGCATAAGGCTTGCAACAGATGCAGCGTTTTCTAAAGCTACGCGGCTAACTTTTGTTGGATCGATAACGCCAGCTTCGTATAAATCGCAATATTCTTCGCGAGCAGCATCAAATCCAAATGCACCTGTTCCTTCTTTAACTTTATTAGCTACAACAGAAGCATCCAATCCGCAATTTGAAACAATTTGACGAATTGGTTCTTCTAAAGCACGGCGAATAATTTCGATACCAGTTTTTTGATCTTCATTTGCTGGTTTCAAATTGTCCAGAGCAGAGAGTGCTCTTAAATATGCTGTCCCACCACCGGGTACAATCCCTTCTTCAACTGCAGCACGGGTAGCGTGCAAAGCATCATCAACGCGAGCTTTCTTTTCTTTCATTTCAACTTCAGTTGCAGCACCAATCTTCAATACAGCAACCCCACCAGCGAGTTTTGCAAGGCGTTCTTGTAATTTTTCTCTGTCGTAATCAGAAGTTGTTTTATCGATTTGGATTTTGATTTCATTGATACGTTTTTTGATGTCTTCTTGTTTGCCAGCACCTTCAACGATTGTAGTGTTGTCTTTATCTACAATTACGCGGGTTGCTGTTCCAAGATATGCAAGAGTAGCATTTTCCAACTTGAAGCCTTTTTCTTCACTAATAACTGTTCCACCAGTGAGAATTGCAATATCTTCGAGCATTGCTTTGCGTCTGTCTCCAAAACCAGGAGCTTTGACAGCTACGACACGCAAAGTGCCACGCAATTTGTTTACAACTAATGTTGCAAGTGCTTCGCCTTCAACGTCTTCAGCAATAATTAACAGGGAACGACCAGCTTGCGAAACTTTTTCGAGAACTGGTAGCAAATCTTTTATTGAAGAAATTTTCTTGTCGTGAATCAAGATATATGGATTGTCTAAAATAGCTTCCATACTATCAGCATCAGTGATAAAATATGGAGAGAGATAACCACGGTCGAACTGCATACCCTCAACAGTTTCCATTGAAGTTTCAGTTCCTTTTGCTTCTTCAACAGTGATTACGCCATCTTTGCCAACTTTTTCCATTGCTTCAGCAATGAGTTCACCAATTGTTGGGTCGTTGTTTGCAGAAATTGTACCAACCTGTGCAATTTCTTTTTTGCTTTCTACTTCACGGCTGATTTCTTTTAATTTTTCTGTAATTGCAGCAACTGCCATATCAATGCCGCGCTTTAAATCCATTGGGTTTGCGCCGGCAGTTACATTTTTCAATCCTTCACGGAAAATTGCTTGAGCAAGAACAGTTGCAGTAGTTGTTCCATCACCAGCTAAATCGCTAGTTTTCGATGCAACTTCTCTAACCATACTTGCGCCAAGATTTTCAATTGGATCTTCGAGTTCCACTTCTTTTGCAACTGTTACACCATCTTTAGTTACAAGCGGAGCACCAAATTTTTTATCTATAACAACGTTGCGACCTTTGGGACCTAAAGTTACTTTTACTGCATTAGCAAGTTGATCAACGCCTCTTTTTAATGCTGCACGTGCTTCAACATCAAATGTTATGATTTTTGCACCCATTATTTTATCTCCTTGATTTATTATACATTTAACAGTTATTTTTTATTACATTAATTATTTATTTGAAAATTCAATTAGTTGATAATAGCAAAAACATCACTTTCACGCATAATTAAGTATTCATCGCCATCAATATTAACTTCAGTGCCAGCATATTTGCCGTAGAGCACTTTGTCGCCAACTTTTAAATTCATTGGAATTAATTTCCCATCATCAGCAACTCTGCCTTTTCCAACTGCAACTACTTCGCCTTGCATTGGTTTTTCTTTTGCAGTATCAGGAATAATGATACCACCTTTGGTAACTTCTTCTGCTTTTGCAGGTTTTACGATGATTCTGTCGTGCAATGGTGTTAAGTTCATATTATACCTCCTTTTATTTTACATTTTAATAATTATTAGCACTCTGCACAAATGAGTGCTAACAAAAATACGAATTATTATCCATATTATTTTAATTATTTCAAAAAAAATTCAATTTTAATTTTGATTATTTGATTATTAAATTTTTTTTATTGATTTTTTAACATTTTTTCATAATTTAAAAATATTGTTTAAGCGTAACTAAACTATTATTTATGAATAATCAAAATATCTGCTTATGAAAACCAAAATTGCGTTAATTGTATGTCTTTTTATTAATTCTCTTTTTGTTTATTCTGGAGAAATTCAAGGGATTGTGAAAAATCCGGAAGGTCAGCCGCTTTCAGCTGTTTCCGTTCGTATCCCGGAACTGAAAATTCAAACCTCGACCAATATTAACGGTGTATTTGTTATCAAAAATATAAAACAAGGAAACTTCAGTCTAAAACTATCAAGAGCTGGTTGCAGACCAATTGACACGGTTATTAGTGTCGAACAGTTTCCTTTGAAATTAGAAATTACTATGCTTGATGTGTATAGATTAAAAGAAAATGTCGTCGTTACAGGCACACGCACTGCAAAACAAATTGAAACAAACCCAATTGCAACAGATGTTGTAACTGGTTCTTCGATTAAATCTGCTTCGAGATTACGTCTTGATAATGTATTAAGTGAAGAGCTTGGAATGGTAATTGTTGAAGATCACGGACGTGGTGTTCAAATTCAGGGACTTGACCCCGATTATGCTCTAATTCTAATAAATGGTGAACCTATCATTGGCAGAAGTGGCGGAATACTTGACACTCGTCGATTTGCAATGGGAAATGTTAAAAGAGTAGAAGTAATTAAAGGACCTTCTTCTTCACTTTATGGTTCCAATGCCCTTGCTGGTGTAATAAACCTGATAACAGATGATAATGAAGATGCTACCTCAGTTCGTGCAAATTCTCGTTATGAATCATATAATACTTTAGATTTGGGAGTTGAAAATAGTGTCAATTCCTTCAGTGGTAAGTTGTCAAATAACTTATTTATTAACAGACTTTCAAGTGATGGTTTTAAATTGTCAGACGACTATTATGGAAAAGCTGTTCCTGAATATGTGAATTATACTGTTCATAATAATTTTACATATAAATTCGATCCTAATACATATATTAAAATAGGCTTGCGTCTGAATACTGAGGACCAGAAAAACTACTTTAATGTTCGTCAGAATACTGATACTTTCACTATCGATGATAATAGTAAATTGCGTGATTATGGGGTTTCTGTTTCCGGGAAACATCAATATTCGGACTTATTTAACGTTGAGTCGCGCCTCTATCATACAGAATACAGAACTGAGTCAAAATATAATTATAGAATAGGTGGTGCCTTATACGAGAAATACTCATTCACTCAGTCTTTGACAAAGTTAGAAACTCAGTGGAATTGGATGATTTCACGACATCATATTCTGACATTTGGTGGCGGAGGAAATTATGAATCTGTTGAAGCTCAAAGGTTAAATAATGGTAAAGTGTATGCTCATTCTTATTATTCGTTTTTGCAAGAAGACTGGATTGCTTCAAAAAAACTAAACATTATCGCAAGTTTAAGATATGATTGGCATAGCGATTATGCGGATAATCTAAGTCCAAAAATTGCTTTCTCTTATAGCCTTTTTGATGGGTTAGTTCTCAAAGGTTCTGTCGGTTCTGGTTTTAAAGCACCAACATTTCAGCAATTATATCTTAATTTTACTAACTCAATAGCAGGATATAGTGTTTTTGGTGTTGCTTTTTTCAATGATTTATTTGGCAAACTTGTAAATGATGGGGTAATTGTAGATACCATTTTTGATTTAAGAAAAATAAGTAACTTAAAACCAGAGAAATCGATTTCTTTTAATTTTGGATTTGTTTGGGATATTAATCCGTTCATTGAGACTAAGCTAAATATTTTCAGGAACAACATTTCTGAAATGATAGAAACAATTCCTGTTGCGAACAAAAACAATGGTGCTCAGGTATGGTCGTACATTAATTTAAGCAAAGTTTATACTCAGGGTTTAGAAGCGAATCTAAGAATAAATGCCAATGAGAATTTTAATATCTCTTTTGGTTATCAGTATTTAGAAGCAATTGATGTTGAAACTTATGATGATATTAAGAAAGGCAAAATTTTTATGCTAACAAAAGACGGCGACCGTCGTGTAAAATTGTCCGAATATGGTGGGCTCTGGAATCGTTCAAAGCATTCAGGAAATGTGAAATTTGAATATAATAATTCAGATTATGGCTTGAATGCTTTCCTTCGTGGAACTTATCGCGGGCGTTATGGGTTTAAAGATAAAAATAACAGTAACGTTTTGGATCAGGATAATGAATACGCTCCTGATTATTCGATTTGGAATTTTACTATTACAAAGGAACTTATCTACAATTTTTCGTTACAGGCAGGTTGCGATAATATTTTTGATTTGAGAAAACCAATGTATTTACCATCTAATCCTGGAAGAACATTTTTTGCAAATCTTATATATAATTTTTCATCTAATTAGGGGGTTTTTATGAGAAAATACTTGTTTTTATTCTTTGCTACTTTATTAAGTATAATGTTTGTTTCTTGTTCAGATGACGATAATAATTCGACAAATGGCGGAAATGGGGAGTTACTGCCAAGCGTAACTGTAAAAAACATCAAAACTTTCAATCCAGAGCAAGGCGACACAATGACTTACTATAGTCTTCGTGAGAACAAAATTATTGATAAGTCGCTGGCTAACACAACTCAGTGGGATATTTGTTTCCATCGAACAAGCATTTACGTAAATCAGGGATATCGCGGTCCAGGTAACGGGGGAGCTTTTGTGCTACGTGGAGTAGATTTCGAAACTCTTTCTGAATTACCGCAAGACTCGACTTTCTATGTAGAAAAATCTGAAACAGAACGAGCAATTCCGATAGGTAGTGGTAAAGGATGGTACAACTACAATCATTCTACTTTTGAAATTACTCCAATTCCAGGTGTTGTTCTTGCTATTAGAACCGCTGATGGTAAATATGCTAAAGTTAAGATATTGAGCTATTACTATGGTTATCCGGATAGTATCCCTTCAGATGTTTATAGTAGAATAGATCGAACTTATTCATTTAAATATGTTTACCAGCCAAACGGCACAAAGAAATTCACTAAATAATTAAGACATAAATCAATCTTTTTTTAACCCTTCCGAAGGTTTTGAACCTTCGGAAGGGTAGAAATGAACACAGAGTTGGGCTCCACCTTTTGGTGGAGCCCATCTTTTGAATATGCTACACCCACCATAAATGCTACACGATCTTATTAGATAATTTTCATTATTAATTAGAATGATATTCCTACATTAATGCTAGCTGCCCCAGAGTTTTCCATAGACTCATCATAATAATACCAATCGTAGTAGATAAACTTCATTCTTTGTATTTCATATCCAAGTCCAATGTTCATAGCAGACTTTTCAGAAACTTTAAAACTAACACCCATAGTAGGAATAAGAAGAAGACCAACTCCTAAGATATTATTTTTTTTCTTTTTCTAAAGACATATAAATATTATCTTGGTCTAAGACGTACCAGGAACCAGTTGCTGCATCGATAATAACAGGTACTAAACCACCTAATATATCAAAAATTACGTAGCCTGCTCCTAAGCTATTGGACAATTGATAAGTTCTAGTTGCATATCCTTCTTTTTTAAATTCTATGATATGCGTTTGATTAGATTTAAGTTCAACTTTGATGGGTGTTTCGCCAATAAAGGCACCATTTACAAAAACTTTTGCTCCAGTTGGTTCGGAATTGAAAGATACATTTTCTCTGGTACCTTTAAATATTGTTGCGCATCCCGTTATTAAAATAATTAAAGAAAAAACAAAAAACTTTTTGAAATAAATTGGATTAATTTTAAACATAAAAACCTCCATTATGATTGTGTGGTAAGATTATATAAGATAGTAAATACTTTAGAAAAGTAAAGTATTTTCTAATTCTATACTAGAATAAAAATCATTCAGAAGATAAACAAATAAAAAAATATGTTCGTTAGAAAATTATATAAATTGGTGAAATAATTATTAAAAAAAAAATTGTTCCTAAACCTTCGGAAGGGAATAGCATAAGTCCAAAGTTTAGTGTATATAATAATTGATGAAAACCACCGTTAATAATAACTAAATGCTGAGAATTTGAAAAATACTTTTGGAGTTTGGTAAAGTGGTAAATATACTGAGATAATGAGAGACCTCATTACTCTAACCTCTTTCAGTAATTAAAAAGGATGAATTCCAAATATTACTTAACTTACCTTTTTGATTAATATTTTATCACCATAGCAAACCTCAAGACAAATAAATACAATACAGTTAGGAAATTATATGAATACCAATGATTTTAATTATTTAGTTGAGTGTGCAACAAAAGCACCATCTGGACATAATACACAACCTTGGAAATTTGAAAAAATTCAAGATGGTATTATCATTCACCCGGATTTCACAAGAGCTTTGCCAATTGTTGATTCAGATAACCATGCCCTATATATTAGTTTGGGGTGTGCCTTAGAGAACTTAGTTATTGCCGCATCAAAAATAGGATACAAAAGTATAGTGGATTACCCTAACAATCCGAATGCCTCAATTACCATAGAACTTCATCCATCCGACGAAATCAATCCTTCTGAAGAGGAATTATTTGATTTTATTAAATCAAGACAAGTAAATAGAAGTAAATATTCCGAAAAGATTGTAAATAACACTGAACTTGAAAGGCTAAGGAACTGCTTTAACTATGATGGGATTTCGTTAGTTCTTCTAAATGGAAAAGAAAACTTTGAAAAAGTTATTCCACTAATTATTGAAGCAAATAATATACAGTTTCAAAACAAACTATTTGTTAATGAACTCACTGATTGGTTTCGTTATTCAAAAGCTGAAGCTGAAAAGACAAAAGATGGGCTGTGGACTGCTACGATGGGATTACCCAGTATGTGGCGATTTATCGGCAATTTTGTGATGAAAAATATAGTTTCAGCTAAAAGTGAAGCAAAACGTATAAACGAGATTTTACAACACACCGCAGGCATTGCAATATTTTTTAGTGAGAAAAATGATGTTACATCTTGGATAAATGTTGGACGTGCTTTTCAACGTTTTGGGCTTACTGCTACCAAATTAAGTATTTGTCATGCTCACTTAAATATGCCTTGCGAAGAAATATCTGTAAGACAAAAACTTGCAAATCTCTTAGAATTAGAAGACAAACATCCTTTATTACTTATCAGATATGGTTACGCAGAAAAAATGCCTTATTCTTTCAGAAGAAATATTGAGGATGTAACTGTGAATTAAAGTTTTAGGATGAAATAGTAAATTTTGAATTTTTAAAATGCCCTGTCTCGTTTGAGTTAATTGCCTCTATGTAATTGCAGGTGATTTCCTCTAAATTTACAATAATAAATAAGGCGAACTATAATTCTTCACATTCCAGTGATTCGCTTTTGAGTAATGCCGTAAGTTACCAGCAGTTATTTATTTTTTCAATAAATCTCGTATCTCTGTCAGCAATATTTCTTCCTTAGACATTGCAGGAGGTGCGGCATCAGCTTCTTCTTGTTTTTTCTTAGCGGCAATTATTGCTTTGATAACCAAAAAAACAGCTAAAGCCACTATAAAGAAATCAAAACATACCTGCAAAAAATTTCCATAATTAAGTGTTACTGCCGGAGTTGTTTCAGTAGCCGCTTTCAATACAAATTTTAAGTCGGTGAAATTTATGCCACCTATAAGAAACCCCAGAGGCGGCATTATTACATCGTTTACTAAAGAGCTGACAATTTTACCAAAAGCAGCACCAATTATAATACCAACTGCCATATCTACAACATTGCCTCTTATGGCAAACGCTTTAAATTCGTCAATAAATTTCATTTTTTTACTCCATTAATTATAAAAGATTTAATATATTATTATAAATGAGTGTTTATTTAACTAAAATATAATTATTCATTGTTAATTTAATAAAAGTTACGAAACTTACAACACTTTTTTGCGAATTATTTAAATAGCTTGAAAATAAATCAATTTTTGAAGAAACGAAACTTTTATTAAGTAATCATTAATGTAATAAATTATTCTTATATTTCTATGAGATACACTTGAGCTTAGATGATCCGCAAGACAAAATATGACAATGTTTAATGCATTATTGTGATTATTAGGAACAAAAAAATCATTCTTTATTTCAATAATTCTTCGATGAATTTTTCAAACTTATTTTCGGACATTAGTTCATGAGTCTTGAACTCGCCCTGATAATAAATTCCAAGTGTCCCAAATGGACTGCCTATTTGTTGGGCTTCTTGATAATTTTCTAATTTCTTAGTCTCAAAAGGTATCTTTTTGTTTTTAAGAACTTCTGATAATCGTCCAACATACTCTTCCATAAAAGGGCATTGATTTGAATAAGTAATAGTAAATCCATTTTTGTTTGAACAGGTGCCTTTTTTAGCATTTTCAGAAAAAGTGGGGTTATTTGCATTTTTATTAAATTTGAGTGCCAATAATTCGAAATATGGAGGTGCTGAATCAACAACTTCAAAATTATGTTTTATGTAGAATTTTTTGTCAGTCAAGTACGGTCTCACTTTTGAGCTACTTACGACAGCAATTCCATCCATTTTTTTTGATTTTGCGTCCTCAATGCATTCATTAAGTAACTGTATTGATAAACCCTTTCCTTTAAACTGTCCAGAAACCCAAAGACAGTTAATGACCATATAGTTTTTTCCACAAATCGGTTTCCATACTTTTTCAATCGGCATATATTCAATGAATATTTTACCACGTTCATCAAATCTTTTAAACACTAATCCATCTTTAAAGCGTTCCTTCATCCAAGCTTTTTTTGACTGAGCCCTATTTTGGTTTTGTTTGTCATTTCCAATAGCACAACAAATATGCTCTTGGTCGATATTAGTTGCATCAATTGTAATAATCTTCATAATGTTTTCTCCATATTTTAAGGTAAATATTAGAAATCATTATTTAGCAAATATAGATTTTTTCTGCAATTTATGTCTATTCTAACGACTTTGTTGCGTCAAACATTAATTTTGTTTGTTTTAAAAAAGGTTCAATCCTTTTTCTTGCTAATTCTATATATTCTTTGTTAATATCATAACCAATAAATTTTCTGTCTGCTTTTAAAGCAGCAACGGCGGTTGTTCCACTACCAGAGAAAGGGTCTAAAACAATGTCGCCAGGGTTGGATGTTGAGATGATAATTCTATAAAGTAATTCCGCAGGCTTTTGTGTTGAATGAGCTTTCTGTCCATTTACTTTTATTCTTTCATCACCTTGGCAGATGGGTATTAACCAATCACTCCTCATCTGTAGATCATCATTCATCACTTTCATCGAATGATAATGAAAGGTATAGTTTGAAGATTTTGATTTAGTTGCCCAAATCAATGTTTCGTGTGCATTGTTAAATCTTGTTCCTTTAAAGTTAGGCATTGGGTTTGTCTTGATCCAAATAATATCATTTAACACCCAAAAACCAATATTCTGCAATATAGTCCCAACTCTAAAAATGTTATGATAAGTTCCAATAACCCAAAAACTACCTGAATTTTTTAGAATTCTGTAACATTCTTTCATCCATAATGTTGTGAATTTATCATATTCTTCATTTGACTCAAATTTATCCCAAGCATCATTAACAGCTTCAACTTTTGTTTGGTTTGGTCTATATAATTCACCATTTAATTGAAGGTTATAAGGAGGATCTGCAAAAATTAAGTCTATTGAATTGTCGGGTATTTGTTTTAAAAGTTCAATGCAGTCCCCTTGGTGAATCTTATTAAGTTCTAATATTCCGAGTTTTTCCATTGCTGTTTCTTTTTGTAATAATTCAGAAATATTATTAGTTTTATTACAACTTTCTTTATTGCATTTATATATATAGTTTGATGCCTTTTTTGTTACTATTAACGCTTGTATATTTACAATAAAAAAATATAATTATTCCTCCAAAATTAATAAATAATTCTTTAATTTCAATGATGTTTTTCCATTGCTGTTTCTTTTTGTAATAATTCAGAAATATTATTAGTTTTATTACAACTTTCTTTATTGCATTTATATATATAGTTTGATGCCTTTTTTGTTACTATTAACGCTTGTATATTTACAATAAAAAAATATAATTATTCCTCCAAAATTAATAAATAATTCTTTAATTTCAATGATTTGTTGAGTTGAACCAAAAATCTGCTGTTGCCGGACCGCAACTCAAAAAGAATTGATGAAATCGCGGATAAGCGTATACATGCCACCGATAACAAACATAACGATGAGAACCCACATGATGAATTTAAAAATCATCCAGGCAAGCTCGACGAGTTCATCAAATATGCGAGACATAAAATTAACCCAAAGGAATTCACAGATAATACTAAAATTAAGTTAGCCGAGTGAAAAAAGCAAATGGAAAATTGAACGGTAACGGGGAATTGCACGTTTAAATAATTTTCAAAATTCTAAACGCAAATGTAGTTGTTGGAGAAGATTGTATTTATGACGAGGGGGCAAGCTATGGTAGGAACTACTTGGCTTAGAAGTAGGGAAGAGAAGGGGTTTTAGTGAATGATATTGAAGTTAATTCTTTGTTGTATGAATGTAGAGAAAATATTTTCGCTAAAATATAATATAATTCTTTAAAATTTTGTAAATTTCTATTGTTGTATTTCTCTAATATTTGATTTCAATTTTATTCTATGAAATATATTCTTTGCATAATTGTTGTTTTTATTGTTGTAAATTTTAATTTGATTTCATCAGGAATAAATATTCAGGATGTTGAAATCGGACAATCATATTATTTTCGTCTTATTAATGGAGATATCATTACAGCTAAGGTGGCAGAGAAAAATATCGATAGTTTGCAAATTTCTTTAAAATTAAATACGGTAATAGGAACTGCAATTGTTTTTGAAAATGAAATTGTTGAAATTAGAAAAATATCTGAAAAATATCGCCATAGTCATAGAATTTATCTACTTCCTACAGCATTACCAATTTCCAATAACCATTTTGTAGGAAACTTTGAGTTAGGTTTCTTTTATGCTGGTGCTGGGATTGGAGATTATTTCTCTGTTTGTGCTGGTCAAAGTATTTTACCTTTTGTTTATCCAAATCAGGAAATTAGTTCATTTAATGTTAAATTTTCCTATCCCGTTATGTCTATTAGAGATTTGCCTGCTGATATCTGGTTTGGAGGTGGAGCAAATCTTGCTTTTATTAATTCTGGAAATAAATTTATGCATTATTACGCCAACGCCACATATCAAGGTAACGTATCTTCTGTTTCTGCAATTTTTTTCTTTAAAAACGGAAATAAAGACATATACCCAATTAGATTTAAAAATGAACTATACGAACTTACCTATCCTAATGGGTCTTTTGGAGTAGCTTTAGGGCTTGATACAAAATTTTCTTCGAGAAACGATTTGCATTTTATTGGCGAACTTTGGAATAGCGATGTCAATAATCCGTCTAATACTTTGATTTTACTTGGTATTCGGCTTGCCAACACTAAATTTTCCGCTGATTTTGGGCTGGCTTTTGTTACTGAACCTTTAGCATTTCCATTTGTTAGTTTTGTTTGGACACCTTATTAATTTTGAAACTTTTTGATAATTTTATACGTATCTAAATATCCTTAATTAATATGTTCAATTATTTGATGAATTAAAATGTACAAAAAATCATTATCATTTCTGACAATTGCTGTCTTTTTGGCAATTATTATGTTTACGTCTTCTTGCAAAAAAGCAGAAAAAACAGGAGAGACATCTGAAATGGAAAAGAAACTGACTGAATTTATCAACAAGTATGTTGAAAAAGTAAAACCATTAGAAAAAGCCCTTAATACTGCTTATTTCGATGCATCCATTAATAGCAATGAAGAAAATTGGGGTAAAGTTGCAAAGCTCGAAAAAGAATACAACACAATTTTCTTCAATAAAGATGATTTCAATACTTTAAAGCAAATCAAAGAATCTAATGCTGTCAAAGACCCACTTTTAAAACGACAACTGGATATTCTATACAATACTTATTTATCGAAGCAAGCAGATACTGCTAAAATCAACCGTCTTACCGATATGGTTTCGAATATCGAGCAAATGTATTCTAAATTCCGTGCTAAAGTCGGAAGCAAACTACTAACTGATAATGATGTAGAGGAAATTCTGAAAAATTCAACTAATAATGAAGAATTGAAAAAAGTTTGGCTTGCACATAAAGAAATTGGACCAATTGTTGCCGATAGTATAATTGCAGTAGTAAAATTACGTAATGAAATTGCTCGTGAACTCGGTTTCAAAAATTATCATGAAATGAGTTTGAAACTTTCTGACCAAGATCCTGAAGAAATTAGCCGATTATTCGATGAACTTGATAATTTAACTCGCGATGAATTCAAAAAAATGAAATCTGAAGTTGATGAGTTTCTTGCTGCTCGTGTTAAAATAAAGCCAGAACAGCTAATGCCTTGGCATTACCAAAATAGATTTTTCCAGGAAGCACCACAAGTATTTGAAATAGATTTCGACAAATATTATAAAGACAAAGATATTGTCAAATTGACCCAACAATACTATGCAAGTATTGGACTTCCAATTGACGACATTATTGCTCGAAGTGATTTATTCGAAAAACCGAATAAAAATCAACATGCTTACTGTATTAATATTGATAGAGAAAACGATATTAGGGTGCTTTGCAACGTTCGTCCTAATGCTCGTTGGATGGAAACAATGCTTCACGAGTATGGACACGCTCTATATGAAAAGCATTATGCAATAGATTTGCCTTATTTACTGAGAACTCCGGCACATATATTTACTACCGAAGCTATTGCTATGCTTTTTGGACGCAAAGGTGCTGAAGCACAGTGGATTCAAGATATGGTCGGGATTTCTGATGAAGAAAAATCTAAAATTTTTGATATTGCAAATAAACGACTTAAATTACAACAACTTGTATTTAGCCGTTGGTCGCAGGTTATGTATCGCTTCGAAAAATCAATGTATGAAAATCCAGACCAAGATTTGAATAAGCTTTGGTGGGATTTAGTAGAGAAATACCAGATGATTAAACGTCCTGAAAACCGTAATTCTCCAGACTGGGCTACTAAAATTCATATTGCTACCAGCCCTTGTTATTATCACAACTATCATTTAGGTGAATTATTTGCTTCGCAGTTATATTTCACAATCGCTGAAAAAATTCTTAAAGATGACCCATTTAAAGTATTAAGCTTCACTGGTCATCAGGAGGTTGGTAAGTTCCTTATAGACAAAGTTTTTTCTGTTGGAGCAAAGTTCGAATGGAACGATATGATAGAAAAAGCAACAGGAGAAAAAATAACTCCGAAATATTATGCTAAGCAGTTTGTTCATTAATTTTTATTTTTTCAAATGTTATGAAGGGCTGATTTTCAGCCCTTTTTTATTAATAAAACATTATTAATTCTTTATCGTATATTAACAATATGTTTTCTCTATTGGAGGTCTGAAATGAAAAAGTTACTACTTATTTTATTTTTGTTTTTTACACCATTAGTAAATGCTCAACTAATAACTGAGTATTTTACTGCAAAAGAAGGTTATAATTCTGCTTATGATGCGGCTTCAACTGTTCTTACAGAACCAAAATTATTTTTTATTAGTACTACTTTTATGTATGATCAATCATTAGGTCAGTTAAAATACGATTTGAATACGGGTAAAGCTAATTTCTGGATTTATGGCTTTATTGATGGTCAAGATACAACAACAAAAGTTGTTGTTGGAACTATTAAAATGTTTGTTTATTTGTCTCAGATTTTTACTCCAAATGAAATTGATCCGGAAGATTTTCCGTATGTAAGCGAACATTACTTTGATAACCTTGAATGGTTCGATAGTGATAGTGCTAATATTTACTTCAATACTTGTCAGCCATATCTTGATTTTGCGAATTCTGGCGAAGAACCTGAATCTTTCAATCTTGGACTTTTCTATAATTCTGATTTCGATGAGTTGCCACTTAATATTCCAATCTGGTCAGCATATATTCAACTCTCTGGTAATCGTGGTTTTATCTCTCCTGCTGTCGATATCGAATCTCGTCAAACTTTTTGTAATTATCTAATCACGTCTAATCAAGAGAAGAAGTTTGCTTTTGATGGGATTAATATTGTGAGAAACGGAGATTATTTAATACTTTCTTCAGATGATATTCTTGATAATATTGAAATTAATGTCTTTTCGTTAGATGGTAAAAGTGTTTTTTCAAAGTCTGTTTTCTCTCATGGACAGCAAGAGAATGTATATGTTCCTTTCAGTAGTTTCATAAATGGGATGTATTTAGTAATTGCAAAATCTAACAAGCAAATTGGTGTAACAAAGATTAACTTATCAAATTGATTTTAGTTTTATTATTTGATTATCTATATTGGGGGCGTATGTTATTACGCCCCAAATGTTTAATAAGTTAATAAAATTCACCTTAATGCTAAACAAGAAACTAAGTCGAGGAAAGAGCAGCAGATACAGCCTTAACTAAGGAAATAATTTTGGGATAATTCATCCTTTTTGGTCCAATAAGTCCAATTGAACCAAAGCTTGAACCTAATTTATAAGAACTTATTACTAATGCATATTCATCTAAGATGCTATCGTTCATTTCACTTCCAATTAGTACTTTTACATTGCCTGGTTCTTCGTATTCATCAAGCAAGTGAATTACAATATCCTGATTTTCAATTAATTCAATAATACTTTTTATACGTTCTTTTGATTCAAATTCCGGGTATTGTAACAAATTTTGAGTTCCAGCTACAAGCAATTGATCCTGATTTTTTGTGGTGAAAATATCGTCTAACGATTCAGTGAATAATCTCAATAATGGAATATTTTTCGATGGATAATCAGAAATCAAATTATGAAAATTATCTTTAATAAACTTAATGGTTTTATCTGAAATTTTTTCATTAATATATTGATTTATCTGAAATAGATTTTTTTCATCAATTTCATAATCTACTTCTAAAGAAATTGTTCTTACAATATTTGAATCAAGAGCTAATACAATTAATAATCTATTAGAACTTATTTTAATAATATCGAGCTTTATCACTTTGCAGTCAATGATTTTAGGTATTTTCACTAAGCTTAAATAATTGCTTAGCATCCCTAAAATTTTAGATGTATCTCGTAATATGTTTGATGTATCTGTGCTTGAAAGATTTTCTTTGACTTTGTTTATTTCTGTTTCATTTACTTGTATGTAATCATTAATCGAATCAACGTAAAATCTATACCCCTTATCAGTAGGGATTCTACCGGCAGAAGTGTGGGGATGGGTAATGTATTCTAATTCCTCAAGGTCTGCCATTACATTTCTTATGGTGGCGGGACTTAAATTTAATTCACCTTCCAGATATTTCGAGAGTGTTCGTGAACCAATAGGAGAAGCCTTTAATATATATAGTCTAACAATTTGCATCAATATTTCACGTTCACGTTCTGACAGTTCTTTTCCAATTTCATTCATATTATTAAGCTGAACAATCTAATAACATACCGATATTATTAATTAAGTAACGAATAAACTTTTATTTTATGATTATCAGTAAATATAGTAATAAATGTTATTTATTGTTACAATATTTAGCAAAAAGATTAGTTAATATTCAGTAGATATTTTCCCTTATTTAACCAAAATATCAGGAGATGAAAATGGACGACCCGAAAGTATCTCAGAAATCACCATACCGTGTAAAATTAGAACCTGGCAAAAAATATTATTGGTGCAAGTGTGGAGAATCAAAAACACAACCATTTTGTGATGGCTCTCATAAAGAAAAAGGAGAGTTCCGTTCTGTGCCATTCGAAGTATTTGCTGAAAAGGAGTATTATTTATGTGGCTGTAAAAAAACAAAGAGGCCGCCATATTGTGATGGAACACATAATAATATTTAAAAAATATTAATCTTAGCTTTATTTACTATTAATTGAATAATGAGTATATTAAAAATAGCAGTTAGTATTAATGAAATGGGAATTTACATTTGATAATAATACAAATTATATTTAATCTAAGCCTATTGATTGCGGCGAGTATTGTTTCTGGATTTGTAGATTCAATTTGGAAGACAAATACTAAACTTGGTAAAGTTGTTCAAGGAATAATATTTGGTATAGTAGCTCTGCTTGGGGTTTTTTATCCTTTTGTCTTGCAGCCGGGATTAATTTTTGATGGTCGGTCCGTTATTATTAGTTTGTGTGCTCTTTTTTATGGTCCATTAGCAGGATTAATTTCTGCAATAATTACTGCAATAGGTAGAATTTATATAGGTGGGATTGGTGCAATTACAGGTTTATCTGTTATCGCCTCTTCTTTTCTTATTGGATTAATTTTTTATCATTTAGTGGAAAAGAGGAAAATAAAACTAAATATAAAAAATCTCTATTTTTTGGGAATAGTTGTTCATCTTGCTATGCTAATCTTGATGTTTACTCTTCCGTCAAAATTAGCTATTGATACTCTTAAAACTATTTCAATTACGGTTATTGTATTTTATCCGTTAGCTACTGTACTGATTGGAAAAATAATTCTATATCAAATAGAATTACGTAAATTGCTTAGAGAATTAAAAGAATCTGAATATAAGTTTAAACTAATTACTGATTATTCCAAAGATTTTATTTGGATGACAGATTTAAAATTGAATTACATTTTCTTATCTCCATCAGTTGAACGAATCTATGGTTATACGATAGAAGAAAGAAAAAATAAGAAAGCTACAGACTTGCTTACTCCTGAATCTTACAATTATGCTATGAAACTATTAGAGGAACAATTCGAAATAGAGGCAAAGTATCCGGATAATAGAGATAGATATGTGGATGTTCGCTTCAAAGAAATACGGAAGGATGGCAAAATAGTTATTACTGAAGCAGTTGTTACTTTCATCAGAGATTCAAATCTTAAGCCAATTGGAATCATGGGGATAACCCGTGATATTACAGAAAAATATCTTATTGAAGAAGAAATTAGAGAAAGAGAAGAAAAATATCGTCTGTTAGTAAACAATATCACTGATTTTATTGTTAAAATCGATAGCTCTTTTAATTATATTTATCGAAGTGATTCTTTCACTAAATTTTTTAACAAAAAAGAGTTTGCTAATTCTTTTCTATCAATTTTTTCTGATAAGGAACAGATTTCAAAGTTATTTGCTAATTTGGGAGAGAAAACTGAAATATCTTATGAGCAAGAAATTGAGTTGGATGGTTCAACAACATTCATACTATGGAAAATTAGATTAATAAAAGGCAATAATGGAGGTTTGCAATATCTGTGTGTTGGAAGAGATATTACTCCTTTAAAAATTATTACTGAAAAACTCCAAGAAAGTCAAGAAATTTTCAAAACCATTTTTCATTCAAGTCCTTTAATAAAATTTTTAGTTGAAAAGGGGACTAATATTGTTAAAGATATTAATGAAACATTTATTCAAGTTTTTAATTCGAATCAAAATGTAATCAGAAAGCGAGTTGATGAACTTTCTTTTTGGTGTAATCCCTCTGATTATTATACAATAGTTGATAAATTGAATAGAGATGGTTTTGTTAGAAATTTTGAAACAATAATGAAACTACCTAATGGAGAAGTTAGAAATATACTGGTATTTTGTGAATTAATTATTATTAGGGGAACTGAGCACTTGATATTTTCTTTACTTGATATAACAGAAAGAAAAATTGCAGAAGATAAGTTAAGAGAAATTAACAATGAATTAGAACAAATTGTAGAAAATAGAACAGAAGAATTAAACAAGGCATTGCAAAACCTAAGCAATTCCAATTACGAACTGCAATTGCTTAATCAGCAAATGCAGCAAGATGCTGAAAAAATAATTCGATTAAATGAAGAGCTTCAAGATGCAATTGCTTCTCGGGACAAATTTTTCTCAATCATTGCACACGATTTGAAAAATCCTTTTTTAACACTTTTAAATAATTCTGAAATGCTAATTCGTTATTACGACAGAATTAGTGAAACCAAGAAAATTGAATTGATTACAAATATGAAACAAGCATCGCAATCAACATACAATCTTCTTGAAAATCTCCTTCAATGGTCTCGGGCTCAAATGGGGCATTTCCAAGTTCATTCAGAACTTCTTGATATTACAGAAATTGCTCATAAAGTTGTTTCTCTTGTGCATCCTCTTGCTCAGAATAAAAATATTCAAATAGTCAATAGTATTCCTGACAAGTCTTTTGTCCTTTGTGATTTTGAAATGACTTCTACCATTTTACGCAACTTGTTAACCAATGCAATTAAATTTTCAAGTAACGATAGTAAAATTGAAATCGGAATCTCTGAGGTGATTTTCAAGCATTTTAACGATAAAAAGATACCGTATTCAGTTTTCTTCGTAAAAGATTACGGAGTTGGAATTGAAGAGGATAAATTAGAAAAATTATTTAGTATTTCTGATATTGAAGCAACAAAAGGAACTGCAAACGAAAAGGGGTCAGGATTAGGGTTAATTATTGTCAAAGAATTTGTTGAAAAACAAAATGGCGAAATTTGGATAGAAAGTAAAGCTGGAGTTGGAACAACAGTATATTTTTCTTTACCAATGTATTAATGATACAGTTATTACATACTTGTTCTCTTGTTTTTTCTGCAAACAGAGAATGATCAAAAATTATGGAATTCTTGTTAGTGATTAATAAATATCTTCAGGAATTTCAGTTTTTGGCTTTTCTATTAAGTTAAACATAAAATTAAATCCAATTTGAATAGAAGCAATTCTTGGATTATGAATATTAGTAACTTTTTCGTCAGCAGGAAGCAAAGATTTAAGTGGATCATTTTTGGGAAAATTATTGTACACTCCACTTAAGAAATATCCACCACTTACAAATCCATTTAATTCACCTGAATTATCTACATATATTGGAAATTCATATCCAATTTTTAGTTCCAAAGCATTATTCTGGATTTTTGTTTTTATGTTTGAACCTTCAACTTCTGAATTCAAAGGAACCAGATATGACAATCCTAATAGAAAGTTATTAAAATAAAAGTTGGGTGCAAAAGATAAATAATTATGCGACAGTTTGTATTCAGTTTTATCTTTATGCGCCGAAATCATCATATATGAATATGATGAATACGATATATCGAATTTAAATCCAATGTTCTCGTTTTTTGAAAGCGGAAAGTACGAACAAACACCAAAATCAGGAATATTATTGAAGCTTAATCCATTTTTTCTTCCTAACGGAGTATTAATTGCACTCACCCCTGCTTTGTAACCAAGATATGGTCCTATGCTAAATTCTTTTGTTTGTTCTGCTTTAATGCCATTAATAATAAGAATAAAAATCAAAGAAGTAAATAGCAATTTTTTCATATTTATCCTATACTATTTTTTTCTCACAAAATAAGTAAAAAAATCATAATTTTGCCAATTATTTTGTAATATAATTTATTAAAAGATATGGAAAAATCTAATAGTATTAATAGAAAAGATTACGAACTGTTGATCAGACGCCGAGGAGAAAACGACTATTCATCTTACTGTCCACAACTTGGTTTAGTAATAAAAGGTGAAGAGCACCAGGAAGTTCAGGACAAAATGGAAGAAACGATTCGTAAACACATTGAGCAACTGATGCAAGAGCAGGAACAATAATCATTTTTTTTCGGAATTAATTAATTCATCGAGTTCCAACCATCGTTCAGTTTTCTGATTGATTTGTTGAACTATATTGTTTAATTCAGAATATAGTTGGTTCATTTCCTGAAAATTACTGCTACTTAACGAAGCAATTTTAAGTTCAATTGAAGATTTATTCTTTTCAAGTTCTTCGATTTCAGAAAATAAACTTTCGTGTTCCTTTTTGTCTTTGTAGCTTACTTTTTTTGATTTTAGTTCTGATTTAGGCTTATTAGAAATGTTTTCTTTCAATGCTTTTTCAGTAGCCGGTATTTCACGGTTTTCCAAGTAATAGGAGTAATTTCCCGGATATTCTTTTATTTTGCCATTTTGTTCGAAAGCAAAAATGAATTGAACTGTTTTATCTAAAAAAGCTCTATCGTGAGAAACAATAAGAAGAACACCATAAAAATCTTCTAAATATTCTTCTAATGAATTTAAAGTTTGAATATCTAAATCGTTAGTAGGTTCATCCAACAAGATTACATTTGGGTTTTGCATAAGAACTTTCAATAATGACAGTCTTCGACGTTCTCCTCCCGAGAGTGTAGAAACAAATGCGTTATGTTGTTCAGGAGGAAATAGAAACTTATTGAGCAAATCACGGGCTGTTAGATACCTATCGCGTCCAACTCCGCAATCGATATATTCAGCAATTTCGCGCAAAGTGGCTAATACAGTTTTATTCTCATCAAGTTCAGTTAGTTCTTGTTTGTAGTAGCCAATTTTAATAGTGTCGCCAATTTTTATTGTTCCACTGTCAGGTTTGGCAATTCCGGCTAAAATATTCAGTAAAGTTGATTTACCACAGCCATTTGGACCGATTAGACCAATCCTATCACCCGGCTTTGCAATATATGAGAAATTTTCGAACAGAAGTTTGCCATTTATTGATTTTGAAATATAGTGAGCTTCGATAATTCTGTTACCTAAATAGGTTTTTCCCAACTCGATTTTTATTTTTTTCTCTTCTATTTTTTTGATTTCAGCAGAGATTTTGCTAATCCAATCTTGTCGGCTTTTTTGTTTCTTTCTGCGTGCGGGAGCGCTTTTCTTTAACCATTCGAGTTCCTTGATTAATTTACTTCTTGTATGTTCAGCAGTTGAGTTTATAGTATCTATGTAATTTGTTTTCTTTTCAAGATAATCTTCGTAATCACCATCATACCAGAATATTTTTTGTTCATCTAATTCTAATATTTTAGTTGCAACTGCATCTAAAAAATATCTGTCGTGTGTAATAAATAATAAAGATTTTGATTTTTTAATAATAAAATCCTGCAACCATTGAATGCTATCAGTATCTAAGTGGTTTGTTGGTTCGTCCATTATTAGTAATTCAGCATTAGAAAAAAGCAATTTTGCCAATGCTACACGTTTACGTTGTCCACCGGAAAGTTCTGAACAAAGTTTGTAATAATCAGAAATTCCAAGTGCTGAAACAATAGACTTTGCTTCGCTTTCTAAATTCCAAATGCCAAGTTCATCAATTTTTTGAGAAATATGTTGCAATTCATTATGTTCGTTTGAGTTAGGAAGTAGTTTTTTGCTACATAGGACATTATATCTCTCTAATAATTCAAAATCTTGCTTTCTTCCATCTAATACTTCTTCAATTACTGTTAGTTTTGAATTAAACAATGGATTTTGTTCAAGAAAGCCATAAGATATGTTTTTATTAAAAATCACTTCTCCTTCGTCAGCATCTTCGTTTCCAACAATTATATTCAACAAAGTAGATTTACCAATTCCATTTCTTCCAATTAATCCAATTCTATCGGACAAATTCATTCCAAACGAAATGTTTTCGAAAAGTGTAATTTTATCGAACTTTTTTGTCAAATTATTTACTGTAAACAATACCATAACATTCCGAAGAAAGATTTTCGGTTGAAAAAAATATTATAGAAAAAAACTATTCTTCCCAAGGAAGTTTTATTTTGATTGGTATCGCCTTTGGCTTGTATGCAACAAATAATGGAGAAAGTGAATTAATTAAATATGCTTCTACGCCATCTCTTTTAACTTTACCTACTTCGCTCCAGGTAACAAATACTCCGCGAGTAGCAAAAGCATTAATTGTTACATCTTGACGCGCTGTCATCAACTGTGAACGAATTAATCCAGAGCCGACTTTCAATACTTTCCTTTCGTTAATACCTGTCCAGATAATATATACTCCCTCAGCTGTTTTAAGAACTGGATGTTCCATATCTAATTTAAAAAGGTCGCACCAAACCTCACCCTTACATTTGTACCATAAGTTTCCCATTCAGCCTCCAATATTATTCATTTATTACAATAATTTTCTGAACACCTGTTGAATTTGTTGTTTCGGATGTACCAATAACAAAATAGACGCCACTTGATACTTTTTTATTATTTGCATCCCTTCCATCCCAATAAGTCTTTCTACTGGTTGTTTGCAATGAACGCACAAATTCACCATTAACGGTGATAATCTTTAATTCTGTATTAGATGCAAGCCCGTCAATAGACAAATATTCGTCTTTATTTAATTTAAATGGTTGAGGATAACATAATATATCGAATTTATCTTTCGGTTCAATTATATTGGTTTTAACAGAATATAGTCCATTATCAGAACCAAAATAAATCGTTCCATTTTCAAAATTTCCACAAATAGAGTAAATATTGTTTGTTTTTAACGGAGAATTGCTCGTGTTTATTATTTTAACTAATTCAAAAGTATTATACGAAACTATGTAAATTCCGTTTTGTGTTACAATCCAAGCATTGCCAGTTGGGTCCATCAATATATCGTTAATATACTGATTGTTTAAATGATTAATTTGTCGTACAATTAGTTGATTTTTCGATAATACAGCAGAAGGATTGAAAATAATACTCAAACCTTGTCTGAATCCCAGCCATAAGCATCCATTCGGGTCTTTTTTGATAACAGTAGGTGAATTATCAGGCAAAGATGAAAATGTTGAAGTTGAAATCATTCCGCAAACATCATCGGAATTATTTTCGAATGTATTTTTTTCGTTAAAGTAAAAGATTCCGATACCTTCTCCCGGATATGAACCTATCCACTTTGTCCCAAAGTTATCAATTTCAAGTTTTAAAATACGCCGTTCATCTGATTTATAACAATTGGAAAAAGGATAAGATTTTCCGTCATTCGTTCTTGCTAAAAGAATTGGTCCAGCACTTTGCTGTCCCCAGTTAGTGAACCAAACATTTCCTTTAGAGTCAGATTTGAAATCCCCAACAAATAGAAAAGTGTCACTTTCGGTTTTTGTTCCGACAAATTTTTCATTTCTTTCCGAAAGAAATGAAAATTGCAATGGTCTTTGGTAAGGGTTGCAATAAGCAACGCCTCCACCGACACTGCTACTATAAAGGATGCCGTTAATAATAGCAACGTTATAAAAATTATCAGTTATAAAAATTGGGAATTCCTTAGACGAAAAATTTTCCCAAACTCCATTTTCAAATTTGGTGAGCCCACCTTTATAAAAAAGTGCTTGCAAGTGGGCACTTGTGGACCATAAAACTCCGTTTTCATCAATGGCAAGGCTCGAAAAAGTATTATTTGATGGTGAATTTGGTGAAATTGGCTCACTTGAATTTCCATTTTGAATAATTACTACACCAGAGGTTGTATTAGCAAGCATTAAACTATTATTAATAAATCCGCCATTGCATTCATTAGTGTAGAAATATTTGCCATCTTTGTCAATAATGCCATTTCGTGTGATAATCCAAAAGGAATATTCATTCGAAATTAGTTCAAGTATTTCGCTATTTACTTGAGCAATACTTTGTATTGAATTATTATCAATTGCAAATACTTCTTGTGGATTACAAAAAAGCAGTTGATTTTGAAAAGATGTTATCCCTACAATATTTTTGTTAGTTGACGGGAATTCAATAATTTCCCAGTTGTTCGGTATTTCAATGAATTTGGTAAGGTCGCAAGAAGCAATTCCACTTTTTGAAGCTGCCCAAATTTTATTATTGACAATGTGAATAGTGTTGATATTTTCTGTTCTATCCCAATTAGCGATTTTGACAACACTTGTAGTGAAAATTTCTCTATTAATATCATATACAGCTATTCCGAAGCCAGTTGCAATGTATAAAAAGCCATTATGCGAAATAATCTTGTTTATTTTTAAGTTAGGAAAATCACTTGTTGAAATACTAGTAATGTGCTGAATTTTAAAATCTTTTGTGAAAATTTCAATTATCCCATTGGAAAAACCAGCAAAAATTAGCTTAGAAACGGGATCGAAATGAATAGCTGAAACATTGTTACTCAATATCCCATTCATTGAATTGAGAGTTTTAAAACTATTATCTAACGACTTATATACAAAAATTCCACCATTCGTACCACACCATAGATTACCAGAATCATCAACTGTTGAAGCAGTAATGTTTTTAAATGAAGTGTATAGTTGCCAATCAAACAAAAGAAGATCTTGTGAAAATATGCTTGATTTGCAAAATAATAAAAAAACTAAAAAAAGATATTTTTTTGACATTTTATTTGAATTCAGGATTATCAAAAAGTGAAACCATTTCGATTGCACTCATTGCTGCATCGAAGCCTTTATTCCCAGATTTTGAACCAGCACGTTCAATTGCCTGTTCTATTGAATCTGTAGTTAATACCCCGTAAATACAGGGAATACCTGTTTCTAATGAACTAATAGCAATTCCTTTTGTAACCTCCGAAGCTATGTATTCAAAATGTGGAGTGGCACCACGAATGACGGCACCAATTGCGATTACTGCATCATACTTTTTTGTTGCAGCGAATTTCTTTACAGCAAGAGGTATTTCGAATGCACCAGGAACGTATGCAATTGTTATATCTTCTTCATTGACCTCATTTCTTTTAAGAGCATCTAAAGCTCCATCAAGCATTTTGGCAACAATAAACTGATTCCAGCGAGAAACAACAATTGCGAACTTTTTACCTTTTGCGCTAAAAAAGCCTTCAAGTATTTTAGCCATTTTGATATTTCCTCTTAATTCATATTTGCAAATATATAAAAAAATAGACTAATTTTTCAACTATGTTATTTATCTTTGTTAATAAAGAATATTCAATTACGTCTAATAAATTGTATTTTTTTTGAGGTGTTATTATGCCAATTATTACTGTTTTTGGCGGTGGTACTTATACTGAAAACATGCCGGAATATTGTAGTGGTATGGAATTAGGTAAACTACTTGGAGAAAAGAATTTTCATATCGCTACTGGTGGATATTCAGGCATAATGGAAGCTGTGCTGCGAGGAGCAAAAGATTATAATATCAGACGTATTGGAGTTACAACTGACTTTTTTAAAAATAGGCAACCTAATGAATATATAAATGAAGAAATAAGATTGAATGATTATTTTGATAGACTTAATAAATTAATAGAAATAGGTGATGCATATATTGTGATGCCGGGGGAAACAGGTACACTTCTTGAGTTCGCTGCCGTATGGGCATTGAAAGAAAAGGGAGTAATGAAGGAAAATAAGCCTATTGTATGTTACGGTGACCAATGGAATGAAGTTATTCAGACTATGTCTTTTTATTCGGAAGCTCTTCTTGAACGTTCTTATTTAATTGATTATGCTGAAACAATAGATGATGTTATTGATAATGTATGCAAATACTTTGGATAACTAAATGAAGCAGATTTTTGATAGAATTAAAAATATTTTGAAAGCAGAATTAAATTCAGCTGATAGTAGTGATTTTTTAGATATTGATATCGATGATAACTTAAAGAAAGAATTCGATAATTTATCTGATAATAAAAATAATTGGAAAAATAATTTTACTGTTGATTTAGATGAAAAAAAAGCTTTTGCAATTTTAGAAATTTCACCTGAAGTTTCGAACGATGAAATTAAAAGAGCATATTTATCTAAAATGAAAGAGTATCATCCAGACAAAGTCGAAAATTTAGGAAAAGAAATTCGATTATTGGCAGAACAAAAGACTAAGGAAATTAATGAAGCTTATAACTTGTTGAGGAAGAAAAGAGGTTTTTAATGTTAAGTAAAAAAGTCATTTATGAGTCCTTAATTATTATTTCATTTTCAATTGTAATTGCCATCATTTATAATGCTTTAAATCCGAATGGTCTTGGCTGGTTCCGTCAAAAAAGTGAAATTGTGGCAGATTCCCTTTTGTTTAACGATACAGGTATTATTGAACAAACCAAGAATGATACAATTTTTAATCAACCTATTTTAAAAACAGATACAGTTAAAGCAATTGTTAAAGATAGCCTTTCTGAAAATAATAAAAATATCACGAATGATAATGATGAAATCACTGCAAAGAGCAAAGGGAATTTTAAAATTGTCTCTTTTGAGCAGATGAAAAGAATTGTAGAATCTGATAAGTTTATCATTATTGATGCACGCCAGCCTGAAGCTTATCAAACAGCTCATATACCAAATTCAATAAACATTTTTGCTTATGAGGAAGAATCAACTCTAATTCCTAAAATTTTATCACTTCCTAAAGATAAAACAATTATTGTATATTGTGATGGTGGTTCTTGTGATATAAGCCATCATCTGGCTGAAAAATTGATATTTTCATTCGGTTTTAAAAGAGTGTTTCTATACGAAGGTGGTTGGGAAGAATGGAGTGCCAAGGTAAGGAGTTAAATTAATGGATGATACAAATATTAAGCGTGATTTCAGATATTTACTGCAATTAAGATACGGTATTATTGGCGATTCGCCTGAAATTCAAAAAGCCATAGAAATTTTGGAAATGGTTGCTCCTACTGACTTGACTGTTCTTATCACAGGTGAAACTGGGACAGGCAAAGAAGTTTTTGCGAATGCAATTCATTCATTAAGTAACCGTAAAAAATTTCCCTTTGTTAGTGTCAATTGTGGAGCTATTCCTGAAACTTTGCTTGAATCTGAACTTTTTGGTAGTGAAAAAGGGGCTTATACTGGTGCAGTTGAAACACGAAAGGGTTTTTTTGAAACAGCGGACAAGGGAACAATTTTTCTCGATGAAATTGGAGAGATGCCAATAGGAACACAAGTAAAATTGTTGCGTGTGCTCGAAACAGGGCAATTCTCTCGGCTTGGCTCACCTGAAATAAGAAAAGTTGATGTGCGTGTAATTGCTGCTACAAATCGCAACCTTGAAGATGAAGTTTCGAAAGGAAATTTCCGGCAGGATTTATTTTTCAGGCTAAATGCCGTTCAAATAGAACTTCCTCCATTAAGAGAACACGTTCAGGATATTCCTTTGCTGGTTGAATTTTTTGCTGAACGTATTGCTGAAAAATATAAATTCAAATTTGAAGGCATTTCTTATGAAGCGATTACGATATTAAAATCGCTTCCCTGGCCTGGGAATATCAGACAATTAAAAAATTTAGTAGAAACAATAGTTACATTAGAAAAAGGTGCTTTTATTACTCGGGAAGTATTACTTAAATATATTCCTCCAGCTCTTCCGGAGCATAAACCCGGGGAAATTCCTAAAACAAACTCAATCGTTGCTATTTCTAAAGATTTGCCTGATAATGAAACAAGCATAATTTTCAAATCAATTTTAGAAATTAAAAACGATATTGCAGACATCAAGCATTTTTTAGGAAGAATTGCGGGTAATTTTGATTTGTTGTTTGAAGAAATTCATTCTTTAAAACAAAATTTAAATTTTCAGAATGAAATTTCTGAAAATGAAATCACAATAAAACCATTAGAATTAATTGAAAAAGAAATGATAATTGCTGCTTTAAATAAATTTTCCAATAATCGTAGAATGGCTGCCCGTGCGTTGGGAATTAGCGAAAGAACGCTTTATAGAAAACTTATCGAATACGGTATAAAATAATATATGAAAAAATTCATTCTGATAGTGTTTGCTTTATTATTAATTACTACAATTTATTTTTTGTACTCGCTTTTCTACTCTCCCAATAAAAGTGAAAGCGTTGTTGTTAAGATCGACCGAGGTTATTCTATTTCAAAAATTATTGATGAATTGAATAAGCAAGATTATTTAAAGCCTAAAGAATTCTATTTGATTATTTCACGTGTGGTAATTCCTAAAAATAAAACCATTAATCAAGGAACTATTATTATTCCACCTAACACAAGTAATTTCAAGCTTTTTTTCGGGCTATATACCGGGGAATTTGTTTTTAAGAAAAAAATAACTATGCCCGAAGGTATGAATATAAAACAGTATGCTTCAATTTTCAAAAAAGAGCTTGATATTGATAGTGCAAAGTTTGTACATTTAGCCAACTCTTCACAAATCATTCAGAAATATAATATTCCAGCAACTACATTAGAAGGATATTTATTCCCTAATACGTATTTTATCGATTATGGTAAAAGTGAAGAAGAAATCATAGATTTTCTGGTTAATCAATTTGAAAAAGTTTGGCAAAAAAGTTTTGCTGGAAAAATCCTGCCACTTGAAATGAACCGACATCAAGTAATTACTCTTGCTTCAGTTGTCGAAGCAGAAACTCCAGTTTCTGAAGAAAGACCAAAAGTTGCTGGTGTGTATATTAATAGATTAAAAAAAAGTATGCCTCTACAGGCAGATCCAACTGTTCAGTACGCTTTGAATAAGTTTTCACGTTTAACATATTCCGATTTGAATTACGAGAACCCCTATAATACTTATAAAAATATTGGTTTACCGCCCAGTCCGATTAATTCCCCAAGCAAAAGTTCAATTGATGCTGTTATTAATTATGAAAAGCATAATTTCATTTTCTTTGTTGCAAAAGGTGATGGTTCTGGGACGCATAATTTTGCTCGAAATTATGATGAACACTTGAAAAACGTCTCTTTATATAGAAAAAATATTGGACGAAAAAATGGTTAATTCTGTTCAAAAGAAAATCAGCTCTGCATCAATAATGATACTTGTTTCTAATGTAATTGCAGGCTTAGCGTTTATTGTTGCAGGAATAATCATCAATGAAACAATATTGATGGTTGGCGGTATTTTTGTTATATGTGCTGGTATAGCATTCAAATTTATTATGCAAAGAATGCTAAAAAAAATTGAAAAAAATAGTGAGCAATAATTCTTTTGGCTTTCTACCAAATTATTGATTGAGCTGCTGACATTGCTATATCATAAGCTTCTTTTGTTGTTTTCCCAAGTGCAGTAACGTGTCCCATCTTTCTTCCTTTTCTTGAGGTTTTCTTGTTGTATAGATGTAATTTGATATTACCGTAACTTAATACTTTTGAAATATCTGTCGGGATGCCTATCCCATCTCTTTCGCCAAGCAAATTTACCATACAGGCAGCTGGTGTAATCATTTCGGTGGATCCGAGTGGCAGACCAGTGATTGCACGAATTACATTCTCGTATTGTGATGTTCTGCACGCTTCTATTGTATAATGACCTGAATTATGTGGTCTTGGAGCAATTTCATTGACAAGTATTTTTCCATTACTGTCTTCGAACATTTCTATTCCGAAAACACCAATACCATCAATACTTTCAACACATTTTATTGCGATTTTCTGTGCATTACTTTGTTGTTCTTCTGAAATATCAGCCGGAGCTAATACGACTTTGCAAATATGGTTTTCTTGGATAGTTTCAACTACTGGATAAACAGCAATTTCTCCAGACAGGCTACGTGCAACCATTACTGCGAGTTCACGCTTAAAATTAATAAAGCGTTCAGCCATAAGTTTTCTTTGCTTGCCATTTAAAGTAAATTTAGCAAAAGCAGTGCTAATATCATCAGTATTTTTTACTGAATAATTGCCATATCCATCGTATCCAAGTGTCCTTGTTTTAATAAGGAATGGATAGCCGAAACGCTCTCCAAATTGATATGCCTCCTCTATCGTATCAATTGATGCAAAATCAGGCACCGGAATATGATTTTCAGAAAACACAGTTTTTTGATTAAATTTGTCCTGAACTAATCGCATAGTTTTTGCTGAAGGGAAGACATCTACAAAGTTTGCTATATATTCAAGTATTTCTGGTTCAATAAATTCATTTTCTAATGTAATAATATCGGAAGCATTTATGAAATCATCAAGATTCCGTTTGTTATGCCATCCTTCAGTAAATTCGAGTTTTGTCATATCCCCGGCTGGTGAATTTGTGCCATTTTCAATAATTGCTACTTCTAAGCCCAAGCGATAAACATCGAGTGCCATCATCTTTGCAAGTTGTCCGCCGCCAAGTATTCCTACTGTAAATGTTTTTTCGTGTTTTTTCGATTTAAGCATAAATTATTCCGTTAATTTATTATTAAAATAATTAATTTTTTGTCAAACACTTTTTTTACAAAAATATTATTTGTATTTTAGAATATTATTAATTTTTTTTAGGAGTTGAAAAATTCAGTTATCAATCACAAATAGCTGAAAAAACACAAAGTTACAATTCAACAAAATCTGTTCTTAATGGTAGAGTGCTCGTTTTAAATCAAGGTTACGAGCCTATTAGTGTCTGCTCTCCTCGTAAAGCAATTATCCTAAGTTTGCTAATGAAAGCTGAAATTATTGAAGTTAGAAATGGTATGCATATTCATACAATTTCAAATATTTTCCCGTATCCAAGCGTCATTAGATTGTTTAGTTTTGTTCGCTGTCCTTCGAACTTCATAGAAATTTCGCGAAAAAATATTATGAGGCGAGATAATTATCAATGCCAGTATTGCGGTAAAACGAAGTCTGACCTTACTATTGATCACGTATTGCCACGTTCGCGTGGAGGAAAAGACACTTGGGAGAACCTTGTTACAGCTTGCCATTCTTGTAATTCAAAAAAAGGCAATCGAACACCTGAAGAGGCTGGAATGAAACTTTTAAACAAACCTAAAAAGCTATGCCATATTCATTTATTAAAACAGTTTGCTGATATGTCGGAAGATAGCTGGAACAAGTTTCTTTTTATGTGATTTTGTGTGATTATTAAGTTATATTCTAATGAAGCGAAAAATTGAATAATCGCTAATATTTTCTTCTCTCTTTTTAATTAAGCTAATTTTATTCAAATTTCAACGTCTAATATTAAAGAATTTACAAGATAAATCGATATTATTGGTATATTTATTGCTTACTTTATTACTGAATTTATGGAGTTTGGATGAACGAAACACTAAAAGAATCAGAACTTTGGATAGATAGGGGCGACCAATTTGTAAAATCTGGTGAAACAGAAAAAGCACTGGAATGTTACCGCAAAGCTTTGGAAATTAATCCACGTGCGGCGTATGGTTATTTTAAGCGAGCTCAAGTTTATATTAACATAAATAAACTGGATGATGCACTAAGCGATTTAAATAATGCAATTATTTTAAATCCAAATCTTTCTTTTGCTTATTTCAAGCGCGGTTCAATATACTTAGAGATGAAATCTTACAAAGCTGCTATTGAGGATTTTAATTCTGCTATTGCTTTAAATTCTGATTTTCCTTTTGCTTATTTTAAAAGAGGGGTATGCTTTTTAAAATTAAAGAGATACCGTGAAGCGCTTGAAGACTTCAATAAAGCGATTGATCTAAATCCTACATATTTTGAAGCTGTTCTTTATCGGGCAAACACATTTTTTGAATTGAAACAATACAAAGAGGCTATTGATGATTACTCAAAAGTAATCGCAATGGAGCCATCGAATGAAACAGCTTTTATTTCTCGTGGCATTGCTTATGGTGCATTAGGAATGTATAGAAATGCTATTGAGGATTTTTCAACTGTTATTGCATTAAAGCCTAATGAACCTATGCCATATAATTACAGAGCTTTGACGTATATCAAACTAAAACAATACGATAAGGCTCTCAAAGACTTCGATTTCTTAATAGCAAATGAGATACCTGTTCCTGACATCTTCAGCAATAGGGCAATTGCTAATTTCTTTTTGAAAAATTTTGAAGAAGCCGCAAAAGACTATACACGTGCTATACATCTTAATCCTAATTCATCTGTTTTGTATTATAATAGAGCAAATGCTTACTATAATTCAAAAAAATATCTCGATGCGATTCTGGATTATGATAAAGCAGCCGAAATTGAACCAAAATTTGCTAATGCATATTTAGGACGTGGAAATGCTAATTATGCACTTGGCAACTTCAAAGAAGCTATCAAAGATTATAGTAAAGCAATAACTATAAATCCAAGACTTTACCAGGCATATATTGGTAGAGGTAATTGCTTTATGAAGCTAAGATACTATAAGAAAGCACAAGAAGATTTTACATTAGCAATTGAGATAAAGCCCGATAATCCATTCGGTTATCTCAATAGAGGTAGTGCTTTTCGTGCGGATAATAAATTCTCAGATGCAGCAAGAGATTTTAATCAGTTTCTGAAACTTGCTCCCGCTTCTAATAATTCAATGCAAATTAGACAATGGTTGAAAAAAAATGGATTGCCTGTTGAGGCTTAATTAGCACTTTTGTATTTATAGCCATCAATTAATGCTTTGAATAAAGTTTTGAGATGTTCAAAATTCTCAACAGTTCGCAAAAAAGTCAAAAAATAGCCAATCGGTCTGAAATAGGGAACAAATCCGTTTCCGTGTAGCTTGTCAATAGCAGATAAGTTGCGAACCATATAATAAGTTTTCCAGGTAAATTTAGCCTTGTCAGGAACGGGAGTTATAAGTCTAATGAATATAGCATCTCTTATTACAGCAGCTCGGAAATTATTCTTTAAGGCTCTAACCGAAAATTCAGTATCATCCCCATAAATGAAAAATTTTTTTTCGGGAAGACCTATTTTTTCGAATACATTTTTATGAATTAGTGGTCCTTCGAAAGTAAATGCTTCAACTGGTATTGTTTCATTAGCTAAGTCATTTTTTGAGATAATTTCTCTCCATATGCTTTTAAAAGGATTATCAAGAGAAATTTTTTTTACATCATTTAGATAAACGTCTTCTATATTATATCGTAATGGGCATAAAATATCATATTTATCACAATATTTCAGTAAAACTTCCAGACAATTTGGTTTTGCTACTACATCATCATCCATTAACCAAATATAGTCAGCACCTTTTGAATATGCATATTTTGAAGCTGTATACTGTCCGCCTGAACTTCCAAGATTATCCTGAGTAATTGTAGTAATATCGGTTTGTTCAGATAACCATTCGTAGGTTCCATCATTAGAACCATTATTGACAACAACTATTTCATCAATTTGGTGAGTTTGCTTCCTAAGTCCATCAATTACCTGCTTCAATAAATCGAGCCTGTTATATGTTACTACGCAAGCAATTATTTTTTCCATATACTTTCATCAATTAAGTAGAAATGATTATTTTCGTTGTGAAGAATATATTTTTCTATATAATCAGAAGCAATAACGTGGCTTGGGAACATTACATGTTTTGAAATATCATTTAAACCAATCCATTTGAAGTCCGAGTGTTCTTGTGAAATATTAACTTTTGCATCATCATATACTTCAAAAACAAAAACCGGTGAAAAATTAACTTCATTTTCGCGATAATTGTAGAATGAAGCTAAATAAGGCAAGTTCCATAATTTTATTGGTACAATCCCAGTTTCTTCGAATACTTCTCTAATTGCTGTTTCAATTGGAGTTTCAAATTTTTCAATACGACCAGTTACTACTTGCCAAACATTTGGATATGGCTTTGCATTTTCATTTCGCTTAAGAATTAATTGTTCATATTTTTCTTCTTTTTTATTAAAGCGAATAATATGAACCTGAACAGTTTTAGTTTTGTAATTCATTTTAAAATATATACTTTATTGCAACAAATCCTCCAATCAAGAGTATTGCAAATGCAATAGATAACTTATCGAAGTATTTATCTATGAAATATTTTATTTTGGGACCTAAGAAGTAAATCAGACCGCCTACCAGTGTAAATCTTGCGGCTCTTCCAATTAGTGATACTCCAACGAAAGAGAAAAATTCCATATTTACTGCTCCTGCAGCAATAGTCGCAACTTTATAGGGGATAGGAGTGAATGAAGCTAAAGCAAGAAACCATATTCCCAATTCGCTATTATATGCTTCTACAATTCTGTGCCAAGCATCCTGTGCGTGGTAAAAATCAATAATTCTGTTGCCAACAATTTCCATCAGCCCCCATCCAATGTAATAACCACCAATTCCACCAATCACCGAACCTATTGTACACCAAAAAGCTGCTCTAAATCCTTGCTTAGGAGCGCTAATTGCTATTGCAAGCAACAATATATCTGGTGGCAATGGAAAGAATGATGCCTCTATGAAAGAAATAATAAATAATGCTTGAAAAGCATAAGGTTTGTTGGCAAAGCTTTCCATCCATTCCTTGCCATATTTCATCCATTTTTGAACTGCAGACAATATCATAATATTAATTAATAGTAAATAACAAAATTAAACAAAAAATTTATTTTATATTCTATGAATATTTACGATTACCAATAATTCTTATATTAATTTTGAGAATTCGACTATTTTCAATAAATTATATTTCTTATAAACTGAAAATTGCAAATAATTATAGGAGACAAAAAATTGAAAAAGGGCTTTAAAATTGTATTAGTTTTGTTAGTGTCTGCATTGTTAATGCAAGGTTCTCAGTGTGCTTCACGGGAAATGACAACTGCAAAAGTTGCATATCAAAACAAAGATTATCAGAAAGCAATTGAATTTGCAAAACTTGAAGTTCAGAAAAATCCAAATAATTATGAAGCAAAACTCTTGCTTGCAGATTCATATATTCAATTGCGTGATATTGAAAATGCTCATATTGTTTTCAAGGAGTTGATGGATAAAGATACTATTAGTATCATAAAAGAAAGAAAAGTTGGTATGCGTAATGCTCTTTGGGTGAATGCATACAACGAAGCCTGGAATTACTATTCGAAATTTAATAAAACGAAAGACGAACAAGCATACTTGAAAGGAGTTACATTTACACAAATCGGTGCATTTTATATGCCGAGAATTGTTGATTTCTACATAATCGAAGCAAGTCTTCACGAACTAAAAGGCGACCAGGAAAAAGCAATGGAAGCTTATAACAAATATGTAGAAAATATTAAACCTGAATTAGATTTTGCAAAAGCAAACAGTATTTATATTAATTTCCCGACTGAAAAATTAAGTGAAAAGTTTGGGAAACCATCGAAAGTAAATTCTTCAATCAATATGTCGGGCGATTCGATAAGAACGGATACATATATTGTTAAAGGTCGTACTGTTTACTTTTTCTCCGATAAGGCAAACGGACAGTGGCAAGTTGCAGGCTGGCGTGTGAACCCACCAAGAGATTGGTTACCTACTGAACAAACACAATTTACTCCTCTAAATAGTTCTCCGATTGGCGCTCTTGCTTCATATTATTATCATAATGTGAAAAATAAGGAAGCTGCTCTCAACTATGTCAAATTGCTGACGATTTTAGAACCATATAATGCTGATGCCAATACATCGCTTATTAATCTCTATATTGAATTGGATAAAAAAGATGTTGCTATTAAAGAAATGGAAGAGTTAATTAAAGCTGAACCCGAAAATAAAATTTATTGGGAGCAATATGGTTCTCTATTAATGAATTTCGGTGATTATGATAGTGCAATTGAAAAATATCAAAAATCACTTTCAATCGACCCCAATTATGATTTTGCACTAAGAAATATTGCTTCTGCGTATAAAAACAAAGCTTATAAAATCCAAGTTGCAGAACAAGACAAATTGGACAAAGATCCGAAATATAAAATTAATGTTGAAGCATTTATGCCTTATCTTAGAAATTCCGCAGATTACTTTGAACGCTCTCTAAATACTCAACAATTCAAAGATGATATGGACGTTCTTGCAGAGCTTGCTAACATTTATTTAGTAACGAACGAAAAAAATAAATTAGATGTTGTCGTTTCTAAATTAGAAGCAATTGAAAATAAAATTGACGATAGTAAAAAATCTAATTATTATCTTAAAATGATTAAAATTTACAGCGATATGAAGAACGAAAAGAAACTAAAAGAAGTTCAATCAAAGTTTGAAAGTATTAAATAATTAAGGTGTTTTTATGGATAAAAAAGAAAATCAGCCACAACAAATCAGTAT
Organism: Eximiradius proteiniborus; assembly: GCF_058546985.1. Taxonomy (NCBI): domain Bacteria; kingdom Pseudomonadati; phylum Bacteroidota; class Eximiradiia; order Eximiradiales; family Eximiradiaceae; genus Eximiradius; species Eximiradius proteiniborus. The sequence continues at coordinate 520,254 of NZ_CM178592.1, forward strand.
AGAACTTGGTGAAAAAGAAGCTGAAGGTATTTATTCAAATTTGGCGATTATTTCTCATTCTCCAGCAGAGTTTGTATTTGATTTTACTCGCTTGCTTCCGGGAGTGCCGAAAGCAAAAGTTATGTCTCGGATTATTATGACACCACAACATGCGAAATTACTACTTCGTGCTTTGAATGATAATATTCGTAAGTACGAAGCTACTTTCGGCGAAATCAATGTAGATGGACCTATGGGCAAACTGTTTGAAGGTTTCGGTTCTGGAACACCAAAGGTCAATTAATTTTGATGTAGTTGTAAAAGAGGCTGATTTTTTATCAGCCTCTTTTTTTATTTAGTTATTTCCAAACTCAAATATTAATATTCGGAATATCTTCAGAAAAATAATCAATGGAGGTTAATAATATGTTAATTTTTTTGTAATTTTCGTATAAATCAATTGCAAAATAACAAAGGTGAAAAATGATTGAAAATTTTGATGATTTAAGAAAATATGATACTTCCAAAATGTTTCAGGTATTACTTGATTTTCCTGAACAAATAAAAGAAGCAATTGAAATTGCTCATAATTGCCATACATTTAAAAATACTGACATTTTGCCGACAAAATTTCTAATACTTGGAATGGGAGGTTCAGCAATTGGTGGGGATTTGCTTCGTTCCTTTTGTAGAGAAGTTCCCGGAGCTAATCATCTTCAGATTATCATTAATAGGAGCTATGAAATTCCTGCTTTTATCGACGAAAGTTGGTTTGTGATTGCTTCATCTTATTCCGGAGGGACAGAGGAAACAATTTCAGCGTATAATTTTGCAAAATGTAGAACAAAAAATATTATAGCTATTACAAGTGGTGGGCAACTTGAAGAATTAGCAAGACAAGATGGTTTCCCAGTAATAAATATTCCTTCTGGCTTTATGCCAAGATGTGCGTTGGGTTATTCTTTCTTTATATTACTTTTGTTGCTGATTCGCATCAATGCTATAGATAGTAATCTCGCTAAGTCAATATTAAACAATACTGAAAGAACTATAGAATTATTAATAAATAAGTCAAAAATCTATTCAGAAAATACGGGCAATAATCTTTCATTATTAATTGCTAATAAAATTAAAGGGAAAATCCCTGTCATTTATTCATCTGAAAATATTCTTGATGTTGTTAATTTACGTTGGCGAGGTCAAATCCAGGAAAATTCCAAGAATTTGGCTTTTGGTGGTTTTCTTCCGGAAATGAATCATAACGAAATTAATTCCTGGATTGAACCAAGTTCCTTAATCCATCACTTTGTTTTCATTCTGTTGCGTGATAAAGAGGAAAATCAGCAAATTTCAAAACGTTTTGAGGCAATTAAGCAGATTTTTTCTGAAATGGGTAATGAAGTCATTGAACTTCAAAGTGATGCTGATAATTTGCTTGCACGAATTTTTGATTTGATATATTTAGGTGACTGGGTAAGCTATTGGCTTGCTTTGCTGAATGGGCAGGATCCCACTCCAATACCGCTTATTTCTAAAATGAAAGAAATTTTAAGTAAATGATTTTGCATTTCTAAATTCTTTTTTGAAGTGATGATACAGAAGCAAGTTGCTATTGTTTTACATTCTTTTGATTTTGGTGAATCGAGCAAAATTATTTCAGCATTTACCCGCGAAAAAGGAAGAATTTCACTTATTGGTAAAGGTTTACGAAATCCCAAAAGTAAATTGCATTTTGCTTCGCAACCGTTGAGCATTTTGGAAATTACCTACTATGAAAAAAATAGGGAAGGGCTACACTTGCTTTCAACTGCTTCGAATTTTATTCCTATGAATGCAATCTTATCTTCGCTTGAACATATTACTTGTGGAATGATGATGCTCGAATCAATATATCATACCTTAGGTGAAAATAATCCATTTGAAGACTTATTTGATTATTGTATTGAAGTGCTCAAATTATTGAACAATGTTGCTCCCAATCCATTCAACTTTTTTATAGCTTCACAGTTTAAACTTGCAGAAACTCTTGGTTTTTGGTTGCAGTTCGATTTTATGCTCGATGATGATGTTAATAGAAGTGAAAAGTATGCTTTTTCTATTGAAGATGGTCGCCCAATAAAGTTAGGTTCAAATCTGAAAAATTCATTTATTTTTGACTATCATACTGCTTTTTATTTACAAAAAATATTTAGATTGCCATTGGAAGATTTACATTCTGTTTCTGAAGATAAATCGTCTTATTCAAAAATAATTTCATTTTTCGAAAAATATTTTAGCTTTCATCTTGAAAAATTTTTTGAATATAAGTCATTTAACTTAATTCGATTGATTTAGTTTTTATTTAATTTATCTTGGAGTGTGATAATGATAAACGGTTATTTTGAATTTTTAGAAGGTTATCTGGCACAAATACAAAAAGATTTTGAAAATTATCAAAATAATTATTTCCCAAAACGTAGTCCTGAGTTTTTCTGTTTAGAATTGAACGGTGAAGCAGGAGAATTAGCAAATTTAGAGAAAAAAATCTGGAAAGGTAAGCATATTCAAATGTGTGAAATCGCAGATGAAGCGGCTGATACTTTTATTGCCTTACTAAATTATGTCAATTCTCGTAAAATTAATCTTGCCGAAGCAGTTGCAAATAAACTGAAAATAATAGAGAAAAAAAGATTGGAACTTGCTCAAAAAGGTGAGGATTACTAATGTTCGATATTGTTATTGCACTTATTATTGGCATTATTGCTGGTGTCGCGGCAGGTATGTTTGGCATAGGTGGTGGAGTAGTTATCGTTCCGGCTTTAATTATTATATTTTCATTACCTTTGCATATGGCAACGGGAACTTCTCTGGCATCGCTTTTATTACCTGTCGGTATTTTTGCTTGTATAAAATTCTACAAATCTGGATTTTTAAATATTAAAGTTGCTGCTTTGATTGCTTTTGGATTATTAATTGGAGTATATTTTGGAGCAGAAGCGGTTGTAGCAATAAGCCCTAATATTCTTAAAACAATATACGGCTTTTTTCTATTATTTGTAAGTTTCTATTTTATTAAGCCATTAGAGATAATTAAAAAAAATAAGTCTGAAAAAATTGTATATGAATATAAAAATACGGTTTCACCGTTATTCCCGTTTCTTGTTGGAGTATTAGCAGGAATTCTTTCAGGAATGTTTGGAATTGGAGGTGGGCTTGTAATTACACCGTTTTTAATGTATGTGCTTCGATTCCATCCAAAAAATGCAATTGGAACATCATTAGGTGCGTTGCTACTGCCTGTTGGATTGCCGGGTGTAATAGTATATCTGAATAATGGTTTTATTGTATTAAATATTGCTGTTGCTATTGCAGTTGGCATTGTTTTTGGGGCAATTATTGGAGCAAAAATAACATTATCTTTAAAGACAAAATATGTAAAGTTTGTTTATGGTGTTTTTTTATTACTAATGGCATTGGATTTTATTGTTGGAGGCTCGATAGCAAATAAAATATAAATATTTATGCTATTTTGTTAATTTTGTATAAATGCTTATAGGGAAATAATGGTAACAATAAATGTTGAATACTTAGGCGATTTACATTGCAAGGTTACTCACGAACCTTCCAAAACAAGTTTTTTTACTGATGCACCTTTGGATAATCAGGGACGTGCTGAATATATATCGCCAACTGATTTGACGGCTGCCTCTATTGCTTCATGTATTGCTACAATTATGGGAATTGCTGCTCGTGCCCGTAATATTGATATTCAAGGTTTGCATATCTCTGCTAAAAAGGAAATGACTAACGTTCCATTCAGAAGAATTTCTGCTATTTATCTTGATATTGATTTTCCTATTGAACTTGATGAAGAATCTAAGAAATTATTTATTAACATTATTAAAAATTGTCCTGTTTCAAGAAGTTTAAACCCAGAAATTAAGATAGAAACTACTTTCAAAATTAAAGGTGAATTCGTCGATATTAATGAGTATTTGAAATGAAAAAATACATTTTTTTTATTTTTATCTATTCCATTTGCTTGGCAAATGCTCAATTGAGTAAGGATATTTCATTAATTTTTAATGAGTCAGTTCGAGAGTATAACAACAAAAATTATCAATCTGCTTTATTGCTAATCGATAGTGTTCTTTTGCATGCTCAAAATGAACACACTTACAATCTTAAAGGGGTGATATTATTTGCAATGGATAGTGCTAGTTTAGCTGAATGGTATTTCAGAAAAGCCATTGAGTTAGATAGCAGTTCCATTGAATATCGGGAAAATTTAGTGCAATCATTAATGAAACAAAAAAAATTCGACGAATCGATAGATGAAATTAATAAAATAATAAAGATAGACCCAGAAAAATCATCTACTTATTATAGTCGTGGTGTTCTTCATTCAGAAAAAAAAGATTATCAGAAAGCAATTGCAGATTTTTCTGCTGCAATAAATCTTAGTCCAAATAATCCTAATTACTATCAAGCCCGTGCTGAAATGTATTATCTTATTGCTGAATATCAAAGGGCTTTATCCGATATATCCCAATCTATCAAGCTAAACCCGGACCAAATTTCCAATTTGCGTCTGCGTGCTTTTATACTTTCGCAACTAAATAATTATAAAGATGCTCTTAGTGATTTTAATAAATATCTTCAATCAAGTCCTAATGATAAAGATGCTTTGCTCGGTCGTGCAATTGCCTTGTATGAAACAGGGAAAAAAATTGATGCTCTTAGTGATTTAGATAAAGTAATTGAACAAAATAGCGTTAATGAAAATGCTTTACTTAATCGAGCTGCGATATATTTTGAACTTGAAATGTACGATCGTGCTTTGAGTGATTATGACAAAGTATTGCAAATCGATCCATTGAATTTTAATGCTAATTTTGGTCTTGGAGAAATCTTTTTTGAGAAAAACGAATTTGAAAAAGCTTTAGCATATTATTACAAGGCAATTGATATTTCCCGGGATAATTCAAATCTTTTTATCAAGGCAGGCAATGCTGAATACAACTTGAAAAATTATTCCAAAGCAGTAGATAATTTTTCTCGAGCCTTGTCGATAAATTCAAATCAGCCGCAAGTATTCTTCAATAGGGCTCTGGCTTATAAAATGCTCGGTCAAAATGAGAATGCTATTAATGATTTTTCTGAATTCATTAAAATAGCAAAAAATCTACCTGAACTTTCTTCTTATAAAGAAAAAGCAGAAAAAGAAATTAAACAACTTAAATCCAAATAATTATGAAAGATAAATTTATCATCATTGCCGGTCCGTGCCTTGCTGAAAGTGAGGAAATTGTTGCCCAAACAACTGAGCAATTATCACAAATTGCTGGTAAATATAATATTGATTTTTATTATAAAGCATCATTTAGAAAGGCAAATCGAACGAGTATTAATTCATTTCAAGGTGTTGGTGATGAACTTGCACTTGAGTGGATAAAAAAATACTCTTCAAAATATAACCTAAGGTCTCTTACTGATATTCATACTCCTGATAATGCTCAGCTTGCAGCCAAATATGTAGATGTGTTGCAAATTCCTGCTTTTCTTTCTCGTCAAACTGATTTACTTATTGCTGCAGGTAATACCGGTAAAATAATAAATATTAAAAAAGCACAATTTATGGCACCGAAAGATGTTATAAAAGCTGCTGAAAAAGTGATTTCAACTGGCAACAATCAAGTTTGGTTAACTGAACGTGGTACTTTTTTTGGCTATCATGATTTGGTTGTTGATATGCGTTCTTTAATAGTTATGAAAAGTAGTGGTTTGCCTGTGATTTATGACGCAACACACTCACTTCAGCAACCATCGGTTGGCGAACAATCTGGTGGTTACCGTCAGTTTATTAAATCACTTGTTCGTTCAGCTGTTGCAATTGGAATAGACGGAGTATTTTTTGAAACACATCCTAAGCCGGAAAAAGCAGAAAGCGATTCTGCTACTCAGATTAAGCTTGATGAGGCAGACAATTTCATTTACAATATATTAGAATTAAATGAATTTATTAAACGGCAATTGAATGCTTAAATTATTGATAAAAAATGTTATTTATTTAATTATTTTTCTAACGATTATTTTTGTAGCTACATCCTGCAATGAGAAAAAAGCTGCAAAGCCCAATACTCTTGATTCGCTTGATTTAGATATTCAACCTGATCAGGTAGCAATGAATTTTAATATAAGATTTATTGATTCAAACTGGACGCGTGCAATTCTCATCGGGAAGCGAGGCAGGATTTTTTCTTCTCGTAATGAAACTTTAATTGATGGTGGATTGAAGCTTGAATTATTCAATAAAGATCAAGTATTAACTACTTGGCTAATAGCTGATAGTGCTCGTGTTGATGATAACAGTCGCGATATGTTTGCTTTTGGGAACATTGTGGTTTATTCTGATAGCACACACACGCGATTGGAAACATCTTTTTTACAATGGAGTCATTCCCAACAGAAGTTCTTTTCTAACGTTTTTGTTCGAATTACTTCTCCAACTGAAATTATTGAGGGATTTGGCTTCGAATCAGACCAAGATCTAAAAAATTATAAAATATATAAAGTAAGTGGAGTGAAACAATGAAAAATATGTTGATAGCCGGCAATTGGAAAATGAATACTAATGTATTCGAATCGCAAAAGCTTGTTGAATACATCCTTGGATTTGTAAAGACTAATGCAACTCTAAAATCGAAAGTTTTGGTTTGTCCTCCTTTTACTAGTGTTTATGCTATTGGGCAGATGATTGAAAACACAAAACTGCTATTAGGTGCTCAGAATTGTTATTATGAAGAAAAAGGAGCGTTTACAGGAGAAATTTCAATTCCGATGCTTGAATATTGTGGCGTTAGTCATATAATTATAGGTCATTCAGAACGACGTTCTTACTTTAAGGAGGAAGACGAAATAATTAATAAGAAACTGTTAGCTATATTAGAACATAATTTAACACCAATTTTGTGTATTGGTGAAACACTCGACGAAAGAAACAAAGGCAGGACTTTCGATATTCTACAGAATCAATTAGATAAAGATTTAGCTGGTTTAACAGGTGATACAATTGAAAGAGTTGTAATTGCTTACGAACCTGTTTGGGCAATCGGAACCGGTATTTCTGCTACGCGAGAGCAAGTTCAAGAGGCACATGATTTTTTACGTAATTTAATAGTAAACAAATTTGGTGCAAAGGCAAATAGAGTTTATCTATTATATGGAGGTAGTCTGTCTGAAAAAAATGCAGATGAGATTTTATCAATAGAAAATGTAAATGGTGGGCTGATTGGAGGAGCTTCGCTAAAAGGTGATAGTTTTTGCAGCATTATTCAAACAGCCGAAAAATACATAATATGATAAACAAAATACCTAATATTCTTACTTTTTTTAGAGCTTTGGCAGCACCGTTTTTTTTTGTGTTGTTTTTGAGTAATAATAGAGATTTGATTCTTTTAGCTGCGATTATTTTTGTATTAGCTGCAATTACTGATTTTTTTGATGGCTATTTGGCAAGAAAAATGAATGTTACTTCTGAATGGGGGGCTTTTGCAGATCCACTTGCGGATAAATTCCTGACTACATCGGTTTTTATTGCTTTTGTAATTATTAAAATAGTGCCACTTTGGATGGTCGCTATAATACTATTACGTGATTTTTCAACAACTTTCTTGAGGCTGGTGAAAATATCTAATAGAAAAATTAGGACTTCTTTAACTGCAAAATTCAAAACTTCTCTTCAAATGATATTTATTTTTGTAATTCTCTTTCTTTATATATCAGGTTTATTTTTAAATGGTGGTATTGCTATAACACTTCGAAACATTGTTTTTTCTGATTATGTTTATTACTCAATGCTGTTGATAACTATTATTTCATTAGTTTCACTAATTGAATATGTCTATCAATTACTAATTCCTAAAACTGATGCTTAAAAGATACGACATCTTAAACTTTTGGGGCATAGGGGAGTTAAAGCATTTTTCTTTAGCTTTATCGGTTTTAATTGTTTATTTTATTTTTTCTCTTATTCCATATGATTATCGAATTATTTTTATTAATCTCTTTTCGTTAGCTTCAATACCGGTTTCTTTAGTAATAATTTCTAATGAAAGAAAATCTTTTGTTAGCAGAAAAATCAATTTTGATAAGATATTACCATTTATTTTGATAAGTAATTTTGATTTTGTGAGTATTGATGAGTTAAGGTACCTGATTTTTGCACTTCTCTATATTTTTTTGCTTAATTTACCGATTATCAAGTATAATTTTTATAAATCTCGTCCAATAGAAATAATTAGTAAATTAACTTTTGCAACTCTTTTATCATTATTTATTGCACAATTAATTGCTTTAGGATTATTACTCTTGCAGATTTCATTATATAATAAATAATTATTTTTTATTACTCAATTTTGTATTATTTTTGATAATTACATTAAAAGTGTATTTATCGTATGGCTAATCGTCGGCAATATAAAATTTCTGGAAGTGAAGGGGAAGTTAAGTCCAATTTTTCAGTTGAGCAGAAAGAATACATCGAAACACTTGAAAATACTGTTAATTACTTGAAAAATGAAATTGAGAGACTTAAATCTGATACCAATAATGTTGAGGTCTATCAAAAATATCACTATTTTCAGAACTTGATAAATTCAGCAATTGACATTTCTTTATCTACATCGGACAAAGAATTTGCTGACAAAACTCATAAATTATTTGTGCAGAATGCATCTGCAATTGAAAGTAATTTCTATTTTTATAATAAAAACAGCGAATTAAAGCCGATTAGTATTTCCGAAACTTCTGCTTTTTTGGATAACTATATTAATCATTTGGAAGAACAAGGCATTTTGGATTGGATTTTCGAACAAAATTGTTTAAAAGTAATACCAAACTTAGATGAAACTGCAATCAAACAAAATTCTATCTTTATTTTTCCTATTGCTCGAAATGAAAAGCGTTTTGGAGTTTTTCTCGCAAGCACAATACTTCACCACGATGCTATTGAAGACGAATTGTTATCTGTTTTTCAAAACACCTTATTAATAATATCTACAGCATTATTGAATTTAATATTATTAAAGCAAATTGAGGACATTTCTAATAAGTTTAATGTATTAAATCATCAATTGCTGAATACCTCGATTTTAATGTCTGTAGGTGAAATTTCGGGTGTTGTTGCACGCGAGATGGATAGTCCCATTAATATTATTCAAGCTAATGTTGATTTAATTACTCGATCGATTGGGAATATTGAACGTCGTGCTGAAATTATTCAAACAAATATTAAACGTATTGAATATCTGAATAGTTTTATTAAGAACTTGATTAATACTGGTGAATCCAAAGAGATCATTAATTTGCAAGAATTGATAAAAGAGACAATTTCAATTCTACAATATCAAATTGAAAATAAAGATGTTAAAATTATTGCTTCTTTTGACACTGATAATATATTTTGCGAATGTTATCGCAACCAAATCCAACACGTTCTGCTAAATATTTTGCTAAATGCTCGTGATGCTATGCCTAATGGTGGTTCAATAACTATTGGTTGTTTCAAGCAAAGCGATAAGAAAGTATCAATTAGTATTGCTGACACTGGAGAAGGTATTTCAGAAGAAGACTTCCAAAATATTTTTGAACCTCATTTTACTAATAAATCGGGTTCTGAAAAACTCGCAATCAATCTTTATATTTCAAAACTTATTATTGATAACCATAAAGGACGAATTTCATTTGCTTCTGAGCTGGGAAAAGGCACTACTTTCAAGATTGTATTACCTATCGCAAGAACTGAGTGAAAATTAATTACAAAATATTGATTTTTGTTTTTTCTTTGTTTTTTTGCGGGAATGTTCTTTTTTCGCAACAAATGTTGAGAAATATTTCTATCGATAATAAAAATAATGTCTTTCTATTTTTCAGGAATTATCCAATAAACTTTAAATCCAATTTGTCTGACGACAAAATGAAAATTATTCTCAACCTTAATAATTGTCTTGTTGCTGATTCTGTTCGTATGAAACAAGGGAAAGGCATTATTAATGACGTTTACGTTAATTCACAAAAAAATGGAATAACAGTATATGTTTCCTTAAATGAACAAACAGGATATACTGCTGTTTCGTTGCCTTTTACACGTTCAATACTTGTTGAAACTTTCCGTTGGGTTCAATTAACACCATCAGAAGATACACTTCGGCAAGGGTTACTTGCGTTAGAAGATAATATTACGGAGGTTGCTCAACGGTTGTTGTTTGCTGCTAGTGTTCGTCAAGAGCCGTTAGCTGCATTTCACCTTGGACTTCTGTATTTACAACAAGGTAAAATTAATTCTGCTTTGCACAACTTACGTTTTGCTGGGCTTCACGGAGTGGATATCCCTGATTTATATGCTGCTCTATCGCAAATCTATTCGATAAAAGACCAATTAGATAGTGCTTCGAAGTATGCTAAATTATTTCAATCTAAAACTGGGTTTTCTTATTCTCCCAAAATTCCGATTGCAAACATTATTGAAACTGACACAATTTGTTTGGAACCTGTTTCACATTTAAAGTTGGTTCCCAGAGTTTCTCAAGATACCTTATCGACAAAAGATACTAGTGAATTAGCAAAGAAATTTGAAGCTATATTGAAAGATACAGTTAAAACTGAGGATGAGATTCCCGCAATATATAAACAAATTCTTACATACATTGGTGGTGTAGCTGCAGGATTAATCTTGCTAATAGTATACTTGTATCTTCGTTGGCGGCAGAAAAAGCAGAAAGAAGTTATGAACAAATCACGCCAGCCAAAAAATAAAAACACTTCCGCAAAAACAGAACAAAAGAAAAATAATGACATCACAGCTAAATTAATGGCAGCACGTGCTTACTCAAAGTCGCAAAAAAATACTATTGATGAAAAAAAGCAAGAAAAAACTGAATTAAAGACTGAAAATATTAAATTTGAAGATAAGCAAAAAGCAATTGAAAATATTATTGAAGAAATACGTTCCGAACAAGCTGAAAAAGAGACAGATACTCAAATTAGTGATATTGAACCGATCCCTCAGCCCAAGAAAGTTGTTCCCGCAAAATTTGAAATTGCTATGAATCTTGTTGAAGAGCAAAGAAAAATAAAACAGAAGAATATTGAGAAGCTCGGGAAAGAATTTATCATCGAAACATCAAGATTAAATGAAATTGCTCGTTCGCTTGGAATCGAAAAAGGAAGTTTAGAAACTCGTAAAGCAATTGAAAATATCGAAAAAGATCCAGAAAGAATGCAAAAATTACTCGAACAATTCAAAAAAGATTAGCGATTATAATGTCGTTCTCCGAAAATTGCTGTTCCAATACGCACCATTGTAGCTCCCTCTTCAATTGCAATTTCATAATCGTGACTCATTCCCATAGATAGTTCATTCAAGTTTAAACCAAGTTTATCGTTGATTTCTTCTAATTTACTTCTGAGTAATCTAAACTCTTTTCTAATAATTGTCTCATCATCAGAAAATGTGCCGATAGTCATAAGCCCTTTGAGCTTGACGTTTGGCAATGAAGAAACTTTCTTAGCAAGAGTTATTGCTTCATCGGGCTCGCAGCCAAATTTTGAAATTTCTCCGGAAGTATTAATTTGCAACAGAATATCAATTGTTCGATTGTTCTTTTCTGCTTGACGAGAAATTTCAGAAGCTAATTTTTCGCTATCAACCGAATGAATTAAAGATACGAACGGAGCAATATATTTAACTTTGTTGGTTTGTAAGTGTCCAATGAAGTGCCATTCAGGGAAAATACCTTTTTTTGACAAAAGAGATTGCTTCTCTACTAACTCCTGAACATAATTTTCACCAAAAATCGTTGCTCCACCGTAGAATGCAGCAGAAATTGCTTCAATTGACTGTGTTTTGCTTACAGCAATAATTTTAATTTTTTCTACATTTCTAGAAAATTTTTTCGCTGCTTGTTCGATATTACTTTTAATTAATGAAATGTTTTGTTTTATATTTTCATTATTCATAATTTCACCTATGCTTTTTTGACAAAAATAGTAATTCAATTTGAGATAATCAATTTAAATGGAAACTCTATTAGGAATAGACTTATATTTGTTCAAATTGTTCAATCAAGCCTTTGTCAACCCAGTTTTTGATGTGATAATGCCAATTCTCACAAAGGAAAAGAATTTATTGCCTGTGTATGCTATTGCTCTGTTTATACTGATATGGAGAGGTGGACGTCGCGGACAAATTGTTGCATTGCTTTTAATTATTACCATTGTGATATCTGACCAGTTGAGCAGCACTGTTATCAAAAATCTTGTTGAAAGATGGCGACCTTGCCACGAACTAATTGATGTTCGATTATTAGTTAGCTGTGGTAGCGGCAAGTCGTTTCCTTCCTCTCACGCAGTTAATAATTTTGCAGCAGCGATTTTGTTGTCTGGATTTTTCAAACGATATTGGTATATTTTTATTTCAATTGCTGTAATTATTGCATATACACGAGTTTACTGTGGGGTGCACTATCCATCAGATGTGCTCGCTGGTGCATTGATCGGTTCTATGATTGGCTACCTGTGTTATAGATTATTTCTTATGGTAAAAAATAAATTTAATATTGTTTTTTAGCGTTTTTTTCTTATATTAACTCGTGAGATTACTTTCTGATTGTAGATATTTTGTAGTATTTAGGAGATTATTTATAATAGTATTATTATCAAATATGTGATTTTATTAATGGGAAAAGATGTTTATTGATTTTCTTTACTTTTTTTATTTTGTCATAAATTATTTTACCATAGTATTTTTAACAATATAAAAGGTTCTTTATGTTTAATTTTTTCAAACGATTTTATTTAATATTAGCAATTGCTTTGGGTGCTGCTTCATTTGCAAGTGCGCAAGTGATGATTGATGGCATTCAATACAGCAATCTAAAAGCAGCTTTCGATGCTATTAATGCTGGTACGCATCAGGGCAATATCAATGTCGAGATTATCGGCAATACAACTGAAACAGCTACAGCTGTTCTTAATGCCTCTGGTGTGGGTGCTGCTAATTACACACAAGTTTTCATTTATCCTACTACTACTGCAACAATTACAAGTAGTGTACAATACGGTATTATCGAATTGCAGGATGCCGATTTTGTTACTATTGATGGCCGTATTAATATGGCTGGTTCCACACCTGCACTTACAATTCAAAGTACGGCTACTTCTAATGGCGTTTGCGTAAGATTGACTAAGTCAGCATCTGGCGATGGTCCTAAAAATAACACTATTCAATATGTTAATTTTGTTGGTGCATCTGCCACTGCTTCAACTATCTACGGTATTCTTGCAGGTGCAATGGGTACTACTTTGACTACAGGAGCAACTGGTATTGACAACTTAACAATCCAATACAATAATTTCCGCACATTATACTACGGTATTCGTATTAATGGGATAAGCGGTGGTCTTGCTCAAAATGCAAATATATCAAACAATAATTTTGGAAATAACGCTACGGTGGGTAACGGGCTTTATTATTCAATTTATTTAAGTTATTGTTCTGCTCCGAATGTTAGTGGTAACATTTTCAATGTCAATACGGCATCCGCACAATACGGCATTTACCTCTCATATTCTTCAAATGCTGTTATAACAAATAATACATTAGAAAACAGTGTTACTACTGGTAGTAATTCATATTATCCTATGTATTTTACATCCTCTACTGGTGCAACAGTTTCAAATAATACTATTAAAAACATTACCAGTTCTTCTTATTTTTATGGTATCTATTTTACAAGCTCAAGTGGCAACTTCAATGTATCAAACAACTTAATTGAAAACTGTGCTGGTTCTACTTTCTATGGTATCTATGCTAGCTCAAGTTCCGGAAATACTTTTAACAATATTATAAGAAGTTGCAATACTTCATCAACTACTTATGGAATTTATTATTCTTCAAGTGCTAATAGTAATATTTCTAATAATACTATTTCAAATATTAATTCAACAAGCACTTGCGGAGGTATTTATCTTTCTAGTTCGGGTACATCAAATGTTTCTCAAAATACAATTAGTAATATTACTGGTGGTGGTGATGTTCGAGGAATATATTCATCCGGTTCTGCAAGCGTAAATTTCAACAGCAATATTATTAAAAATATTACTTCTACTTCAACATCAACTTCCAGTCAAGCTGAAGGAATTTGGATTGGTGGAACTAGTCCAAATAACTGTATTCTTGTTAATAATGAAATTGCGGGTGTTTTCGATAATTCGAATAAAACTACTGTATCTTACGCACTTGCTGGAATTAGAATTGTTGCTGGAACAGGACATCAAATTTATCACAATAGTGTGAATTTGTTTGGCACAGCAACTGCTACAAATGCTGCAGCAAACTTATCAGCAGCCTTATTTATTACATCTACATCAACTAATGGTTTGGACATACGTAATAATATTTTTGTGAACTCAAGAGAAGGTTACACCGGTTCAAAAGCGTATGCTATTTATTTGGCTGGCACTGGCAACTTGACAAGCTCCACGATTAATTATAATGATTATTACGTCTCTGGCTCTCAGGCAGTTTTGGGATTTGTGGGTAACGATTGTGTTTCGCTCAACGATTGGCAGGCAGTCGTTACTCAAGACTTAAATTCTGTAACACTTAATCCATTGTTTAATTCTAATATTAAGTTAATACCTTTTACTGGTTCACCAGTAGTTGGATTAGGTACTCCAATAGCAACAGTTACAACCGACATACTTGGTAATGCACGTTCAGCGACGGCACCAACTTTAGGTGCTTATGAACAAGCGGGTGATTTTGTTCCTCCAACAATTACATTTACACCACTTGGTAATACTGCATTGCTTACAAATAGAACATTATCTGCTGTTATTACAGACTTAAGTGGTATCAATGCAGGGAACTTACCACGTATTTATTACAGAAAAACAACTAACGCTAACACATTTATTGATAACACAAATACAACAGATGGATGGAAATACTCTATAGCTAATCCTGGCGGACCCGATGAATACATCTTTACTATTGATAATTCATTGATTTATGGTGGCGTCCAGGCAGGTGATGTTATTCAATACTTTATCGTTGCTCAGGATGCTTCTGCAAATGCTCTATTGAGGGTTTCCAGCGGTACTTTTGCTACAGCTCCAACATCTACTGATTTAACTGCCGCTAACTTTCCAATAACTGGTGTGTCTACAAGTTATAATATTTCTTTTGCTTTAAGTGGCACATATCAAGTTGGTGATGGGCAAACTTTTACAACATTAACTGGCACAAATGGCTTCTTTGCTATGTTAAACAATAATGTTGTAACCGGAAACGTAACTGTTGAAATTGTTTCTGATATTAGTGAGCCTGGCACAGTAACACTTAATCAACAGATCGAAGAAGGTGGTGGCGGATTTACTATCACGATTAAACCTGTTGGTGCTCCACGCACATTAACATTCAATAAATCCGGCTCTTGCATTGTTATTAATCAAGCTGATAGGATTACAATCGATGGTTTATTAAATAACCAGAATGGTTTAACAATCATTAACATCAATCCAGCTACAAGTTCCAATAACATTGAAATTATAGGAAGTGCTACAAATGGTGCAACTGATATTACATTGAAAAACCTAAATATTATCGGTACAGTTGGCACTGGCTCTAGTGTGTATGGTATTCTACTCCGCGATGCTTCTGGTGCAGCAAATAATAATTCTACCAGTCATAATGTAAATATTCTTAATAACAATATTAAAAAAGCATACCATGGTATTAGAATACTTGGTAGTGGGTTAAATGGAGTGCAAATTATAGGGAACAAAATTGGTGACATTGTTGACACAATGACAGTTCGTGTCCGAGGCATTATTCTAAACGGTTGTAATGCTCCAATAATAAGAAATAATGAAATTTTTAACCTTGTTTTGAGCACGAGCCCGAATTTAGCAGCTATCGAGCTTGCTGCTGGTAATATTCCAAATCCTGTTATTGAAGGCAATATTATTAGAGATATGGCTAATACTTCTACTAGTGGTTATGGTGCTTGGGGAATAAATATTGCTGCAAATGTAACAAATGCAACAATTGCAAATAATATGATATCAAATCTCTACTCATTTGGTTGGAATAACACAAGCACATCTGATAACGATTTTGCAATTCGTATTGCTGCTTCATCCGATGGAGTAAATATTTATCATAATACAATAAATATGGCAGGGACAATCCAGACAAACACGCAAACACCACGTAATGCTGCTGTTTTTGTAACTACAAATACTGTTAAAAACGTAAAAATCAGGAATAATATAATCATTAACTCAACTCAGCATGTTGCAGCTGCTGCTCAAGCTGTAATTTATTGGCTTAATTTTACATATCATGACTCGCTTGGCTATTATGTAGACTACAACCATTACTTTAATGGTGGCAATAAGCCTGTTTTCGCAGTTTTAGGCTCCTCGACTTATTCTACATTCGATGCTTATAAGACTGCTGTGGCTCCTTTAGGTTTCGACCAGAATTCAACATATGGTAGCTTGAACTTTATTGCACATAACAATCCTATTGTTCAAGGTACATCTTTACTTGATTTAACGTTACGCAAGCCATTATTCACCGGTATGCCTGCTTTGGATATCCACGGTGAAACTCGTACAGAAATCAATAACCTTGCTGGTGCAGACATTGCTAATCCATCAGCTATCACAGTTCAAACAGATCTGCCTGCTCTTACAAAGAAAGGCTCCAATGCTACATTTGAATTAACATTTGTTCCTGCCATAACTGCTTTTGCTGATGGTCTTACTCGTTCTGTTCCTGAAGGGCATTATCCTGGTTTCACATATCAATGGTTATTTAACAATAATCCGATAACAAGTGGAGTAAACGATATAACTCTCAACAATAATATATTATTCATTTCACAGACAAATCCAACGCATGCTGGAACATATAAAGCAATTGTTAGCTACGGTGCGATTTCTGCTCAAACTGGAAATAGTGTTCTTGAAATTGAAACACTCGAACCAGAATTACTATCACCTGCAAATAATTCAACTGATCACCCAATTGAAGAAGTTACATTGACTTGGGTGCCAGCTCTTGATGCAACAGCATACATTTTGCAGGTTTCTACAGATCCAAACTTCAATACAATCCTTGTTCAAGTTGATACTACAGGAACATCTTATAAACTAACTAACTTGCAATATTATACTGATTACTATTGGCGCGTTAAAGGATATAATTCGCAAAATCAAAGTGCATTTACAACACCTTGGAAATTCACTACTCGTCCAGCAATTTATCCTGTAGCTCTTGTTTTACCTGAAAATAATGCTCAAAACTTACCAATACAAAGTACATTCTCTTGGAATTCGAACGTTGATGCTACTGAGTATGAAATACAAATTGCAACTGATGCAAGCTTCACTAATGTTTTCTACACAACAATCACTACAAACCTGAGTGTAACTGTAGATATGCAATATGAAACTAATTACTGGTGGCGTGTACGTGGGAAAAATCCAAATTATACAGGTCTTTGGTCAGAAACACGTACTTTTGCCACACGTCCGGCAATATTCCCTGTCGTGTTACTTACACCTGCAAATAATGCTACTGGTATGAACATAAACGTAACATTTACCTGGCAAAACAATGTTGATGCAACTGGTTACATTCTTGAAATTTATTCTGATTCTCTTATTACAAAAGTAGGTGAAATAAATACAAGTAGTTTATCTCACACTTATTATGGCTTGGACTTCAATCAATCATATTGGTGGAGAGTACGAGCATATAATGCTCAATATCAGAGTGCCTGGAGCCAAGTTCGTAATTTTACAACTGCTGCAACACCTCTTGCTCAGATTACTATTGGAACCGGAACAAGTGGACAGTCATATCCATTGGATAGATACTATAAAATGAGCGCCTCAGAGGCTATTTATCTATCATCTGAAATTGGCATGCCAGCTACTATTACTTCTATTGCATACAATAAAGTTAGTGGAACAGATGTTAATCCTATTGGACCTGTTTCTATATTTATGAAACACACAACTGATAACTCACTTGCTACAGGTACTTATGATACTACTACTTTTACTCGAGTATATCACGGCAGTTTCCCGAACAATGCGACTTCAGGTTGGATGCAAGTGAATTTGTCCACACCTTTTGCATATAATGGAACAAATAATCTTGCTGTTCTTGTTGTTAAACATTATCAAGATTGGATTTCGGCTTATCCAAATTATGCTTATACGACAGTTACTCCTAATCGCCATCGTGCAGCTCGCGATGACAATAATATGCCTACTTCTTTAACAGCAAGTAGCAGTTTACCTAATGTTCGTTTTGGTTTTTCAGTGCAACCTTTGTCAACTCCTGTGCTTGTTTCGCCAGCAAATAATGCTGTCGATGTGCTTGCAAACGTTACATTCACTTGGCAAACCGTGAGCGATGCCTTAATGTATCGCATTCAAGTTGCAACTGATGTTAACTTCACAAATATTGTTGAAAGCAAGGTCGTATCAACTAATTCAGCAACTATACAACTTGGTTATACTACAACTTACTACTGGCGTGTAAGAGCAATTAATGCAATAAATGTATCACCTTGGAGTGAAACTCGTTCATTTACAACTGCACCATATGTATTAATGGGGACTTACTACATTGGTGACGCAGAAAATGCTCATTTCCCAACATTTACTGCTTTCTTCAACGAAATAAACAATAACGGTGCATTAGTAGGTGGCGACGTTACACTTGTTGCAGTTTCTGATATTACTGAGCCTGCTCAGGTTAATATTCCTGAGTTTCCAGAATACTTCGGTACTGGTCACTCAATTACAATTACTACTGATAATGTTGCATTAAGAACAGTTTCTGCAAACGTACCTGATGGTGCAGTATTCAAATTATTGGGTGCTGATAGAATTGAATTCAACGGTGGCAATCATAATTTGAAGATTATTAACACTGCAACTACAAATGGTGTTGCAATTTGGCTTGCTTCTACAAATACTGATGCGGCCGGTGCTGAAAATATTGAAATTGAGAATACTATTTTAGCCACTGCGACTGAAGATATTAACTTATATAATACTGCAGGTATTTTCTCAGGTGCTTCAACTACAATTGGTGCAACTCCAATTGCTCCGAACAATAATGTTGTTATTGAAAACAATATATTCTATAACGCAAAACGTGGTTTTCTTTTCCAGGGGCATGTTGCTAACCGACCTACAGGTATTGAAATAAAAGATAACATATTCGGTGATGAAGAGTTCGATGGGTTGTTATACAATGGCTTTGAACTATATAGTTTAAATGCACCTATTGTTGAAAACAACACTGTTATTAATCCTCAAAACATTGGTATAGTAATTAACTCAGCAAACAATGCTCTTGTTAAAGATAATGAAATCTTTACTTCTAAACCTGAGCTATATCCTGGTGCTCAATACGGTATAAACCTTGTTAGCTCTGCTAATGCCGTTGTTGAACATAATATTATTAAACACTTCCGTTTATACGGTATTTTCGTTCAAACAAGTGCAAATGCCCAAATATTGAAAAACTCAATTACTAATGCTGGTTTGTTGAACAATAACATTGCAAACGTAAGCGGTATATTTATTTCAACAGGTGCTAATCAAGGCTTAACTGTAAAAGGCAATAAGATATTCGATTTGAACAGCACATTATTTACCGCTGCTGCTAATGGAAGTGCATATGGTATTAACATAAGTGGTAATGCAGTCAATAGTGCATCAACTCCAATTATTATTGAAAACAATATGATTTGGGGTATTTCCGGATATGGCAGCGTAAATCCAACTTATGTTCAAAATAACCCTTATGCTATTCTTATTAGTAATGGTCGTTACATAAACATTTATAACAATACTGTGCTTATGAATGGAATGCTTCATAGCGGAGTAGGCTATTCTGGTGTTCTGTTTGTAAGTAATGCTGCAGTTCAGGATGTTGATGTAAGAAATAACCTTTTTGTAAATAAGACTTCAGCATCAACTGCTCAAAACTATATCTATTATGTTCACAGTGCAAATGTATTCAATAATTTAGACCATAATATCTACCAGTTAGCAGGTTCATCAAACTTGAGAATCGGTTATACAATCAACAATACAACTGTACATACTTCACTTTCGGCTTGGCAGACAGCAACCTCAAAAGATGCAAATGCTAAAATGAAAGTTGTTCCATTCCAAACTAGTATGCCATTTGTTACTTATGCAGTATTGTCAGATCCTGATTTCATCAGTCCTTCACTTTTGACAACTACAGATATTTATGGAGTAGCAAGAAATAGTACCAATAACATTAAAGGGGCAAACATCCCAGAAAATAATGATGTTGCTGCTCGCTTTATTGTATTCAGTAATATCGGCACAACTTCATTAAATGCTTCCTGGATAAATGGTAATGGCCAAGGAAGATTAGTTCTTGTTTCTCCAGACGAACTGTCTTCAAACGATTGGTATGAATTGATCGCAACTTTGAGCAATGATCTTTCAAGCTTTGCTTCTACTGATGGCAATCTTTCAAATGCTGTTGAACTGCGCTATGGTAGCAAACGTGCTTATGTAGTAAAGCATCTTACAGGTTCTGCTCGTACTGTTTCAATTTCTGGATTAATACCTTCGACCCGCTACAATGTATTTGTTGTCGAATACTATACTAATGCTGGTGTTCGTTACAATCCATTTGCCGGTGTGATGAATCCACGCTTTGTTGAAACAGCATTTGATGTTACTCCTCCAACAGTTGCTCCTGCAACAAATGTATCTTTCGATATGTTTACTGCTAACTGGAACTACAACGTATCTCAGCCAATTGATGGATTTGAACTTTGGTTGAATAACGATATTGTTGATGTTGGCAATGCTACTTCTAACGGTTCGTATTTTGCAGACTTATTCGCAACTGCTAATACTCAATATCAATACAAAGTACGTGCTAAACGTGGTTTGGCTGTATCAGAATGGTCGGCAATACAGAACGTTAATACATATCCTGTAAATCCAATTTCAGGTCCAAATGCAGTTTGTATTGGTTCCTCAAATGCTTACACTATTAGTCTCGGTAATGTTTCTGTTGCAAATATTAACTGGACTTCTAACTTAAATGCACAGTTTTTAGCAAATGCAAACGGTGTTAATGCTATTTGGAATGAATTTGGCAATGCTACATTAGTTGCTAATATTACTGATACATATGGTAATACTGGTGCTGCATATTATGCAGTTCTTGTAAATTCGCTACCAATTGTAACTGCACCAGCTGATTTTGAAATTTGTGCATTAGGTACTCCACAAACATTAACCGGTGGATTGCCAGTTGGTGGTACTTACAGTGGTCCTGGTGTTTCCAACGGTGTATTTAATCCATCTGTTGCTGGTGTTGGTGCACATACTATTACTTATACGTACACAGATGCCAATGGCTGCACAAATTCAGCTGAATTTACAATTACAGTTATTAATTCAATTGTAGTTACTGCTCCTAATAATATCGAAGTTTGTATTGATGCAGATCCAATTACTCTATCTGGTGCTACCCCAGTAGGTGGTGTTTATACATTGAATGGTAATCCAGTAACTACATTTAATCCTGCTACTGCTGGTGCTGGTGTTCATACTATTACTTACACTTACACAGATCAATATAATTGCACAAATTCAGCACAGTTTACAATTACAGTAAATCCATTGCCTCAAATTTCTGTTCCACAAGACATTTCCGTATGTGTTGATGCACCAATCTTTACTCTTACAGGTGCTACACCAACAGGTGGAACATACACAATTAATGGCAACGCTGTTACTCAATTCAATCCATCAGTTGCTGGAGTTGGTGAACATACTGTAACTTATACTTATACAGATGAAAATGGATGTACAAACTCGGCTCAATTTACAATTACTGTTAATCCATTACCTACAATCAATGTTCCTAACAACCTCACTAAGTGCATTATTGATGCTCCATTTGCATTAACTGGTGCTGGCGGAACATATTCAGGTAATGGTGTAGCAAATAACATCTTCGATCCAGCAGCAGCTGGTGCAGGCACACACACTATTACTTACACATATACTGACAACAATGGATGTGTTAATTCTGGTACATTCGAAATAACAGTTATTCCTCTTCCAGTAATTACAACTCAACCAACAGATGTTTATGCACAAGAATTCTCTAATGTTACATTAACAGTCGCTACTGCAAATCCAACAAATACTATTCAATGGCAGGTTAAGCCTTATGGTAGCAATGATTGGACTGATATTCCCGGTGCTACATCCAATACATTATCACTTAATTACATTTTGAATAGTATGAACGGGAACCAATACCGTGCATTAGTTACTAGTTGTGCGACAATTGCAAGCAATGTTGCTACACTCTACGTTGTTACTCTGCCAAATCAAGCTACTCAAATCAATTGGATTAACTGGGGTCGTACACAAATTACATTCAACTGGACTAATGGTAATGGTAACGGTCGCATTGTAGTAGCTACTAAACAAGGTAGCTGGCCCGCAATTGCTTTCGTTCCTCAAAATAATGTTTATTATGATGCAGATCCATTATTTGGCAATGCAAGTACTAAACATACAGTTGATGGTAATGATTATTATGTAGTTTACAATGGAACTGGTAATGGACCGGTTACTGTAACAGGTCTTGAACGCTTACAAAATTACACATTCCACGTATTTGAATATAACCAAAACGGTGGAACAATTATTTACAATACTTCTTCTGAGTTATTAGCAAACAACCCACGTACTCGCCAGACTTCGCGTAAAGATGCAGACGAAATTGAAGTTGCAACTTCATTGCAGATTTCTTCTGTAACTCCAAATCCTGCAACAGATAGAATTTCGTTTGTTCTTGATGTTGAAAACGCTGGTTTGTATCGTGTTGAACTTGTAAATGTAATTGGTGAAACAGTTTATGTTAATAACGTGAACTTAAATACAGGTTCTCATAACTTTATGATAGAATTATCAAACGCAACTGGTCAATTGCCAAGTGGCAATTACTTCTTACGAGTTTCTGGAAACGGTGAAACTGCTGTTCATAACGTTGTAATAGTGAAATAATATTACTGAACATAACAATCAAAAGCTGCCTCTCAACTTTGAGAGGCAGCTTTTTTTGTATTTTGTAATGATATTATAAATAAGTTCTTATAATAAAAAAATGATTGTCCCCAAAATATCTCCAACTTGATAAGAATATGTAAAAAAAATAATATGATATGAGAAGATAATGATGATAGATTATTAACAAAAAAAGCCTTGAAAATAGATACTTTCCAAGGCTTTTTTCAGCTCCTGAGGAGGGACTTGAACCCCCGACCCTCTGATTAACAGTCAGATGCTCTAACCAGCTGAGCTACTCAGGAATTATTTCGAAATCAAAGAACAATCATCATTAATGAGGATACAAAATTACGGCATATTTTTTAAAAAAGCAAATATTTTTTCGTAAAAAAGTATTTTTTTTTAATTTTTTTTTATTCTAAATTTGCCGAAAAAACTAAAGGTTCATATTTATGCCTGAAGTAATTTTTAAAGGTAAATCTGTTTTTTATAAGTTTTTTGCTAATCTTCTTTGGGTGGTTGGCATTGTAAATATCTTTTATGGTATTTTTTTGGTTATATTCTCATTGATTGAAAAGGATATAGGACTGGCAGGTCCTTTTATTTTGGTAGGTGCCTTATTTGGGCTGGTGCCTTTTTATTTTGGTCACAAAATGCGTAAAAAATATAAATCATATGATAATTTTGGAGTTCTCCGAAAATATGAACAGCTTGTTTTGCGATGCATAGCAGAAAATGAAAATGTTATTAATGCCGCTACTTTAAGTTTAAAAACAGGTTTATCACTTGCAGAAGCAAATTATGCACTTGAACAACTTACAAAAAACGGCTTTCTGACCCCTGAAATAGATGAAAATGGCTCTGTATATTACGTTTGTTCTCAATTTATTAAAAAATAATAAATATCCTTGCTTAATTAGTACGCTGCTTTTTCTTTATTTTTAAAGAATCTTTTTACTAATTTTTTATTTGAAAAAATTCTTTGTAATATTTTGTAAAAAAAAGAATTTAATAGATCTATCTGTATTTACTCTCAAATTAGGTACTTCAAGTATTAAAGCGAAATTCGCTAATTAATTCTTAGAATCCGATGGAGTAATGATAACAATAGGTTGATGAAGTCGGTAATATTTATTATTTTTGCTTACTATAAAATTATAGGAATAGTTAATCGATGGTAGAAAAAGATATATCTTCAATACGTCATGATTATGGCAAATTCAAGCTTGATGAAAAAACAATTAATAAAAATCCATTCGAACAATTTGAAATTTGGTTCAATCAAGCTCTGGAAGGTGATTTTGCAGATCCAAATGCCTTTGCTTTATCAACTGTAAACGGTGAAGGAAAACCATCCTCGCGAATTCTGTTGCTTAAAGGTTTTGATGAACGTGGCTTTGTTTTTTACACAAACTATGAAAGTAGAAAGGGGCAGGAGTTACAAATAAATCCCAATGCAGCAATGCTGTTTTTCTGGGATAAATTTGAAAGGCAGGTCCGAATTGAAGGAAGAATCGAAAAATTGACTGCTGAAGAATCCAACCAATACTTTCAATCGCGTCCATATACAAGTCGTCTTGGAGCATGGGCTTCCGAGCAAAGCAAAGTATTGAAGTCTCGATTTTCATTAATGAGAAAAGTAGCTATGCTAATGCTTAAATACCCAACAAACGTTCCTCTTCCTCCTCATTGGGGTGGTTACCGACTAATTCCTGAGCAATTCGAATTCTGGCAAGGACGCCCCAGTCGTCTCCACGATCGTTTTCGCTATGCATTATTGCCACAGGGTGATTGGCAAATAGATAGGCTTTATCCATAATCCATAAAGGGATTGCAAATGAAAATCGTTACCTGGAATGTGAATGGTTATAGAGCAATTACAGGGCAGAATAAAAGTATTCGCCTTGATAACGTTTCTTTTGAGAATAATTTGTTTAGTTTTATTGAAGAAGAAAAACCTGATATTATTGGTTTGCAAGAAATAAAAGCAAATCCCGAGCAAATCGCTGACCATCTTAGAGTGCCACCGGGCTATATAGCTTTCTATAATCCCTGTAAAGTAAAAAAAGGGTATAGTGGTGTAGCTCTTTTTTCGAAAATTGAACCCAAAAATGTAAATCTCGAGATTGGTATTCCCAGATTTGATGATGAAGGTAGGATTATAGAAGCTGACTTTGATAAATTTGTTTTATTTAATGTATACTTTCCAAAAGGATATACAGACGACCCACGATTAGACTATAAACTTGAATTTTATGATGCTCTTTTGGGGTATGTGAAACAAATTTTGGCGAAAGGTCGTTCAGTTATTATTATGGGTGACTTTAATACTGCACGAACAGAAATTGATCTTGCTAATCCAAAAGAAAATGAAAACACTTCTGGATTTTTAAAAATTGAACGTGATAAAATGGAAGAGTATTTCGAGGCTGGTTTTACTGATGCATTCCGGTTGTTTATCAAAGAAGGTGGACATTATACCTGGTGGAGCAATCGAGCCAATTCTCGCAAAAGAAATATTGGCTGGAGAATAGATTATCATCTTATTTCAAATGATTTAGTTCCATTTGTAAAGAATGCTCGCCAGTTACCGCAAATTTTAGGTTCTGATCATTGCCCGGTTGTTTTAGAACTAAATTTCTAATTTTTTTTGAAACATTGTTTGTGTTCGTTACGTATATCAAATAGAATACGTGATAAGGAATATTGTTATGACAAAAAAATTATATCGCTCATATATTGATAAAAAAATTGCCGGAGTGTGCGGAGGAATTGCCGAGTATTTTGATATTGATCCAGTGCTTGTTCGTGCCTTATTTATTATTACGACAATTTCTTATGCAGTAGGTTTTATTGCATACATTATATTTTGGATTATTGTACCTGAACGTCCTAAACCAATTTTTTCGAATGATTTTATTCCAGTTACTGAGGCAGAAGACTTGTCGGAAATTAATTCGAACAAACCTCAAAGTCGAACTGTATTTGGAATTATTCTTATTGCGATAGGGTTATTGTTTTTTGTTAATGAATTTATTCCAATTTGGGATAGTGGTATCTTTTTTTCAATCATCCTAATAATTATTGGTGTTTTATTATTGTTTTCTAAGAAAAGTTAAAATCAGTTATGGGAAAATCAAGTATATTGTTGGGAACTTTCTTTATTTCATTAGGATTGATTAGTATAATTAATAATTATGTAATTCCAATAAGTTTCAACTTTACGAATTATGTATGGCAATTTTTTCTTGTATTTTTAGGGATTAGTTTTTTCAAAGTATCTGAAAGAGTAAAAATCCTATTGATGATATTATCAGGAATAATAGCTGGATATTATTTTTATGGTATCTTTGCAGATGCAAGTCATAAATGTAATTATGTAGATACGGTAAATTTTTTGACGCTTCAAATTCCAATAAACTATTTTTAGAGACCACACTAATTAGATTCCTCATATTGTTTTGGAAATATATATATTTTTAGTATATTAATTTTTTAATATTTATATGATGATTTATTGTGAACAACGAAATAAACAAAATAGCAATTCTTACATTAGGCTGTAATAAAAATTTAGTTGATAGCGAACGTCTTGCAGGAATTTTGGATGGTAAGCAGTTTGAATTAACGAATAATCTGAATGAAGCGGATGCAGTAATAATTAATACTTGTGGTTTTATTAAGCCCGCCAAAGAAGAAAGCATACAATTAATTCTTCAGATGGCTGAATTACGCCGTAGAAATAAAATAAAAAAACTCGTTGTGTTTGGTTGTCTCACTCAACGCTACCCTGATTTGAAAAATCAAATATTGCAAATTGATGAAGTTTTTGGTATTGAACCCTATAAACAAATTGTTGCTTCTTTTGGGAAAAAATTCGTATCTGATTATAGCCGCCTTTTGATGACACCACCGCATTACAGTTATCTGAAGATTTCAGAGGGATGCAACCATCGTTGTTCATTTTGTGCGATACCGTTAATTAAAGGGAAATATCGTTCCCGAGATATTGAAGAAATATTAAAAGAAGCAAAAGATTTATCGAAACAAGGTGTTCAGGAACTAAATATTATTGCTCAGGATACAACTTATTACGGAAAAGATATTTATGGAACATATAAATTGCCAATTTTGATCAATAATTTAGCAGAAAATTTTGAATTTAAATGGATTCGTCTTCTTTACACATATCCAACAAATTTTCCGAAAGAAGTTTTGAAAGTAATAGCTCAACACGAAAATATATGTAAATATATTGATTTGCCCTTGCAGCATATTTCAAATAACGTGCTCCATTCTATGAAGCGAAGAGCCACAAAAGAGAATATTATTGATCTAATCAAAGAAATTAGGGATACTGTTCCCAATGTGGCTATTCGGACAACTTTTATTGTAGGTTATCCCACAGAAACAGAGCAAGATTTCGAAGAACTATATAGATTTGTTGAGGAACAACGATTTGAAAGGCTTGGAGTGTTTGCCTATTCACCAGAAGAGGGAACAACAGCTTATCCACTTGGCGATCCAGTTTCACAAAAAGTTAAGGATGAAAGGTTAGATAAAATTATGCGATTACAGCAGCAAATCTCGCTTGAACGTAATAAATCGTTTATTGGCAAAACAATTGAAGTAATTATCGATGATGACGAGAATAAGAAATTTTATATTGGTAGAACTCAATTCGATGCACCTGAGATTGACAATGGTGTTATAATAAAATCCAATAAAAAGTTTTTGCCGGGTGTGATTATTAAAGCAAAAGTTTTTCGTGCGGAAGAATATGATTTACACGTTGAATATCCAGCAAATTAGCGAACTTTGAAGGTTGCCATAGTTATTATCGCAAGCATTACGGCAATTATATAAAAACGTGTAACTATTTTTGATTCGTGTATTCCACATTTTTCAAAATGATGATGTAAGGGAGCAATTTTGAACAATCTTCGACCTTCGCCGTATTTCTTTTTTGTATATTTAAAATAAGATACTTGAATTATTACAGATAAAGTTTCTGCAAAAAATATTCCACCAACAATAGGTAAAAGAAACTCTTTTTTTAACAAAATACACATACCTCCTAATGCCCCACCAAGCGCGAGTGAGCCTGTATCACCCATAAATACCTGAGCCGGATAAGAATTAAACCATAGAAATCCTAAGGCTGCACCAATAATAGAGGCTGCGAAAATTGTAATTTCGCCGCTACCCGGCAAATACATTATGTTTAAATATTTGGCAAAGGTTGCATTACCAGAAATATATGCAATTAATGCAAGTGCAAACACTGAAATTCCAACAGTTCCTATTGCTAATCCATCTAAACCATCTGTTAAATTTACTGCATTTGAAGTTGCTGTCATTACAAAAATAACCATTGGAATATATAATAATCCAAAGTCAAAATTGATATTTTTTGAAAATGGAATTGTAGTCAGTGTATTGTATTTATCAAATGATGAGGAAAACAATTCTGGGAAAAAATATATAGTTGTTCCAATAATTAGTCCGATTGAAACTTGTCCAACAATTTTGTATCTGCCAATTAATCCATTTGGGAATTTTTTTACAACTTTGAGATAATCATCAATAAATCCAACAATTCCTAACCATATTGTTGTGAGGAGGATAAGAATAACAAACATATTTGAAACATTTGCCCAAAGTATAGTAGGGAGTAGGACTGCAAGCAATACAATTAAGCCTCCCATTGTAGGAGTGCCAGCTTTTAGCGAATGATTTCCAACTGTAGCAAGTTCTCTTTTGGCTTGTTCGCCAAGTTGATTTTTCCGAAGCTTATTAATAATTTTAGGTCCAAAGTAGAAGCAAATAATTAAAGCAGTAATTGCTGCTGCTGCTGAACGGAAAGTAATATATTGAAATAATCCAATTCCTGGTATGTCAAAATGATTTTTTAATAAAAATGATAAAAAATAAAACATAATTCACTAATAATTAATTCTCAATATTTTTGTTGATTTCTTGAACAGGATTGACAGCCCAGTGGAGCTTTGTGCGTATTAAGTCATAAAAAGCACTTTCCATTGGTTTTATCAATTTTACTCTATTTTTAGAAAGATAAATATTGACAGTGTCTCCATCTGATAGAATTGTTTGCAATTGTCCGTCTGCAACAAAATTTACTTTTCCTGTAGGTGAAAATACAACAAATCTTAAATCGCTGCTATCATCAACTACTAATGGACGTAATGTAAGAGAATGAGGCGAAATTGGTGTAAGACAAATAGCTTTTGTGGAAGGCGAAATGATCGGTCCACCACAAGAAAGTGAATATGCAGTCGATCCTGTTGGAGTTGAGATAATTAAACCGTCAGCCCTGTATTCACCTACATAATGGTCGTTTGCATAAGCCTGAATGGTTATCATTCTCGGAGAATCTTTTTTCTCGAAAACGAAATCATTCAGAGCAAAATAAGTATTACCACCAATTTGAGTTTCTAATACAGAACGATCAATTAATCTATAATTTCCTTCTAATAGATTATTAATTGCTTTTTCCAAATTTTGCACAGAAAACTCAGCTAAGAAACCTAATTTCCCAACATTAAATCCCATTATTGGAACATCATAATTTATTAATTTATGGCAAGCTGATAGGATTGTTCCATCTCCACCAAAGGTAATAACAACATCTGCAACTTTTCCGAAGTCACTAAGTTCAATAGGATTGACTTTTTCTCGAATTTCACCAGAGAATTGTTCTATTGCCTCTTGGCGGGCATAGCAATTAACATTAGCTTCGCATAATATATGGGCTGCCTTTTCAGCCCATTTAATTACATCAGGTTTTTCTGAAATTTCGTAAAGAACAAAATTATTCATTTATTATATGCAAAAAAGTAAAACTACGCTAATATATCAGATAATTCCATCATATAATTGAAGATTTTTTTCTTTTTAGTCCAGGTTTCAACAAGTGGTGTATATACAATATCGTGCATTGATTTGCCAACCATAACGTCGGTTTTTCCATCAAGCAAAGCTTCAACAGCTTTTACGCCTAAATGGCTTGCTAATACACGATCCCTTGCAGTTGGAGCACCACCTCGTTGCATATGACCAAGAATAGAAACTTTAGGTTCAATATCGTATTTTTGTTTCATTAATTCAGCGATGACAGCAGCACCACCATATTCGTCTCCTTCACCAACAATAATAATTGTGCGGCGAGTTTTTCCTTGTTTAAGAATTCTTTGATATAGAATATCTAAGTTTGTGGCAATTTCAGGAATAGCAATATATTCAGCTCCACAAGAGATGCCAACATCCATTGCAATAAAACCCGCGTGACGCCCCATAACCTCAATTAAAAATACTCGCCCGTGAGAATCGGCTGTATCACGGATTTTGTCAATGGCTTGAACAGCTGTGTTTATTGCCGTATCGTATCCGATTGTATAATCAGTGCCATATAGATCATTATCAATTGTTCCCGGTGTGCATACTACTTGAACACCGTGTTCTTCCCATAACGCGTGAGCACCGTGAAAAGTTCCATCGCCACCGCAACAAATAAGCCCTTCAATACCGTTTTCTTTTAATTGTTCAGCGGCAGCTGCTCGACCTCCGGCATTCATAAATTCCTTTGAACGACTTGTTTTAAGTATTGTGCCACCAGAAGAAATGATATTTGCTGTTTCTTTCCGAGTTAATTTTATAAAATTTCCTTCAATTAAACCAGAATATCCACCTACGATTCCATAAATTTCTAAACCGTTGTATATTGCTGCTCTAACTACTGCTCTAATGTGAGCATTCATTCCAGGAGCATCGCCTCCACTTGTAAGCATTGCAATTTTTTTCATATTAAATTCACTATAAAAGTTTATAACATAGAAAATTACTGATTATTTTCCAAAAATAAAGCATTTAATTTAAAAAATAAAACAATTTATTTAATTTCTTGCCAACGATATTTATTCAATGTTTGGTTAAAGTGCTTCTTTAATTAAAGCTCCACCTACAACGTCATCTCCTTCGTAAATAACTACAGATTGTCCGGGAGCAACAGAACGTCTTTTTTCTATAAAATCAACCTGCAATAGACCATCACTATTGATTCTGCAATATGCTGATTTACCTTTGTCGTTATAACGAATTTTTACAGAGAAAACCTTTGTTGCATCTAAATCGTTGTATTTCATTAAATTTAATTTTTCACCGATTAATCCATTATCATATGTTTCGTCGAAAGTATCAACTTCGATGATATTATTTTTCGCATTGATTTTTTTTACATACAAGGGTTCGCTAAAGGAGATTCCAAGCCCTTTACGTTGCCCGACAGTATAGAATGGAAAACCTTTATGTTTGCCAATTATTTTCCCACGAAAAATAATATTGCCGCTGTTTACTTTTTCATTAATGTTCGGAACTTGCTTTTCAATAAATGAGTGATAGTTATTGTTCGGAATAAAACAAATATCCTGAGATTCAATTTTGTTGAAAACAGGTAAATCGTATTTTCTTGCAATTTCTCTAACTTCATGTTTGGTATATCCGGCAAGAGGGAAGATAGTCCTAGCTAATTGTTCTTGCGAAAGTCCCCATAGAGCATAAGATTGATCCTTGCTTTTATCTATTCCTTTACTAATGTAGAATCTTCCGTTATTTTCATTTTTCAAAACTTTAGCATAATGACCTGTTGCAAGGTAATCGGCTCCGTATTCATTAGCTTTTGTCAGAAAAGGTCCCCATTTTATTTTTGTATTACATTCGACGCAAGGGTTTGGAGTGCGTCCGTGAAGATACTCTTCGATAAAGTTATCAATAACTGTATTTTTAAAAGTCTCTGTTAAATCTATAATTTTGTGTTCAATTCCTAATATTTGACAAACCCGATAAGCATCTATGCTTCCAGTGTATGAACAGCAACTTTTTTTGTTTTCAACTGGTCGGCAGTCATCGTCAAGTTT
This sequence comes from Eximiradius proteiniborus, assembly GCF_058546985.1. Lineage (NCBI taxonomy): Bacteria > Pseudomonadati > Bacteroidota > Eximiradiia > Eximiradiales > Eximiradiaceae > Eximiradius > Eximiradius proteiniborus. The sequence goes on from NZ_CM178592.1 coordinate 552,323, forward strand.
ATGAGTGGCAATTGTAAGTCCAATTACTTCAAATCCTTGTTCTAAAAGTAGTGCAGCAGCTACTGATGAATCAACTCCTCCAGACATTGCGACTAATACTTTTTTCTTTTCGTGCATAGTTTATAGTCAATTATGTTATGAATAATTCAACTATAGACGAAAAAAAATAAAAAAATATGTATTCCCAAATATTTAGTTTGATATTAATTATATTTTGTTCTTCATGTTTTTCGATATATAATGAAATAAGTTCTTAGAAAAAAAAGAGGCTACTTTTGATGAGTAGCCTCTTTATATCATTGAATTAATTTCAAATTAATTCATCAAACCTCTTTTTCTGAGTAATGGTTCAATTTGTGGTTCTTTACCTCTGAATTTAATATATAAATTCATTGGATCGTCAGTATGACCTTTTTCTAACACATTTTTTCTGAACGATTCAGCTGTTGCTCTATCAAAAAGTGATGTTTCTTTGAAAGCTTGGAAAGCATCGCTATCGAGCACTCCAGCCCAAATGTAGCTATAATATCCTGCAGAATATCCGCCACCAAAAATATGGTTAAAATATGTCGAACGGTAACGGAATGGGATTTCTTCAGGTAAATTAATTTGTTGAGCTACTCTATTTTCAAATTCTGTAACATCATCAATTCTGTCTGTTGTGTAGTAAAACATATCAAGCAATGAAGCTGCTAAATATTCAACTGTTGCAAATCCTTGATTGAACTTACTGCTTGCTTGAATTTTTTCGATTATTTCATCAGGTATAGGTTGTCCAGTTTGATAATGACGTGCAAAGCTACGCAACACTTCTGGTTCAGAAAACCAATTTTCCATTACTTGCGAAGGGAGTTCAACAAAGTCACGAGGCACATTAGTTCCGCCTATGCTTGGATAGGCATTATTAGCAAACAATCCGTGAAGAGCATGCCCGAACTCGTGGAATAGAGTTTCTGCCTCATCCAGAGAAAGCAATGATGGTGTGTTTTCAGTTGGTGGAGGAAAATTGCAGACATTGAAAACAATAGGATAAATTGTTTTGCCATTTTTGACTTTTCTTTCTCGTAAATTATTCATCCAAGCACCGCCGCGCTTGCTGGAACGGTTGTAATAGTCTACGAAAAATAACCCAATATGTCTGCCATCTTCTTCAGTTACTTCAAAAACACGAACAGTCGGGTCGTATACCGGAACATTTTTAATTTCTTTAAACCTAATTCCCCACAATTTATTTGCAACTGTAAAAGCACCCTGCATAACGTTTTCAAGAGGGAAAAATGGGCGAAGCTTTTCTTCATCAATTTCATATTTTTCGCGTCGCAACTTTTCTGTATAATAACGCCAGTCGTGTGCCTCTAATTTAAAAGTATTTCCTTCTCTATTAATCAATTTCTGCAATTCCTGAGCTTCTTTAATAGAATTTTCTCTTGCCGGTTCCCATAGACGATAGAGTAGTTCGAACACTCTATCAGAAGTTTTTGCCATATTATCGCTTATAACAAACTCAGCAAAATTTGGAAAACCTAACAAACGAGCCTTTTCTTGGGATAATGAAACTATTTCTTTAATAATTTCTTTATTATCATATTCATTGTCATTGTTTCCGCGATGTAAATAAGCTTTAAGAATTTGAGCTCTTAGATCTCTATTTTCAGCATATTGCAAAAATGGCATTATGCTTGGATTTTGCAGAGTAAACAACCATTTATCTGGTTGACCATCACGAGTAGCAGCTTCTTTTGCTGATTCAACAACGCTATTGGGCAATCCGCGCAAATCTTCTTCTTTTTCAATGTATAGTTTATAATTGTTTGTTTCTGCGAGTACATTATCTCTGAATTTTAGTTGCAAAGTTGAAAGTCTCTGATTGATTTGAGCAAGTCTTTCTTTTGCTGCTTTGTCCAATAGAGCGCCATTTTTAACAAAGTCCTGATATTTCTGTTCAAGCAATCTTAATTGCTCGGGTGAAAGCTTTTCTTTGTTACGATTGTCATACACAGTTTTGATTCTTGCGAATAGTTTTTCGTTGAAAAGAATATCATCGTTGAATTTAGATAGTTTAGGAGTAATTTCCTGAGCTATTTTTTGCATACCAGGTGTTGAATTTGAGCTAACTAAATTAAAGAATACAGAAGAAACACGCTGCAGTAATTCGCCCGAAAACTCTAATGCTTCGATTGTGTTTGCAAAATTAGGTGCTTGCTTGTTGTCTGTAATTTTTTTGATGTCAGCATAAGCTTCTTTCAATCCTTTTTCAAAGGCTGGTAAATAATGTTCTTCTTTGATTTTATCGAAAGGAGGAACATCATAAGGAGTATTGTAGGGCTTAAAGAAAGGATTGTCGCCTACAGATTTTTTTTGTGCTTCGACACTCATAACGGTTAATAATAAACTGAAACATAAAAAAAGTAGTTTTTTCATATTACCTCTCCAAATAATAAAATATATTTGAAAAATTGTTCCCCTTATCTATTTATAAATAATAGAAAATTTATTAATCAATCTTTACAATATAGTAAAAATTTGTGTAAAATACTTACAAAACGTTACATTGATAGTTAGAGTAAATTAATGAAATGAGAATAATTCCGAAAATAGGCAGCTAAGTGTCTTGTTCACTGCTATGTGAGAGGTGTGTTATTAGGTAGAGATAGGCTCCACTTCATAGGTGAAGCCTATCTGGTTGCTCGAGAACCTTCCGAAGAAATAAAACCTTCGAAAGGTTGTTAGCTAGGATAATTCATCCATTGACTTTGAGTCATCGGATGATTTTTTTCTAGACTTGGACTCCATCTGTGAGGTAGAGCCCATTTTGGGAAGAGGACCCTTCGGAAGGGTTAATAAAAGAGACAAAATGAGAAAGGCGATAATTCGGCTAAGGTGCTGATAAACCATCGGATAATACGGAGTTGTTCGATGAGGGAGACTACTCTAAATTTATTGTGATAATATCATCTAAATTAGTTGTATAGCGAGGGGATAATTTTTCACGACGCAAATTAAGAATACCTTTCGGATGTTGAGATGCAAGCCTAATGGTTTGTTGCCCGAATTGAGAATTTATCAAATCAACCGCTTCCATAAGCTTTACATGTCTTTCATCTCTATTGAAAAATAGAGTTTGTTGGACTAGATTTTCGGGTACTATATCAAGAACAATTACACCTGCTTTTTTATAACTAAAGCCATTCTTATAAATCTGGGAAAGCGCATCACGTGCAAATTTAGCTAATTCAAGAGATGAATTTGTAGCAAATGGCAGTTTCATAACAATGTTTTTATTATATTGCATAGATTCATTTTTATGCCTATTAGTATTAATAAATACCATTATAGTATTGCAGCAAGATTTTTGTTTACGAAGTTTTTCAGCACAAGAAACAGCAAAAGTAGTAACACGTTCAGCTAACATTTCAAATTCCGAATAATCCACGTCGAAGCTACGAGTAGTTGCAATAGATTTTTTATTTTGAAAATGCTCTAAATTTAATGTAGGGATACCTTCCAAGTCACGTTTAAGACGTAAACCGGTGATCGCCATTCGTTTCTTTATCCAGTCATCTGTTAATTGGGTGAAATCGTAGGCAGTGATAATATTCATTTTTTGTAAAAGTTTAGAATATCGGCGTCCGATTCCCCACACATCTTCAATTTTCAACCATTTTAGAGCCTTGTTGCGTTTTTCTTCGTTGTCAATAATATATACATTTTTTGTATGTTCTGAAAATTTTTTAGCAATTTTGTTTGCAACTTTTGCTAAAGATTTTGTTTTGGCAAATCCGACGCTGATAGGAATACCAGTCCATTTAAGCACTCTACGGTACATTTCTAATCCAATGTCATTTAAACGCGAAATAGAATAATCTGAAAATTTAATAAAACATTCGTCTATACTGTATATCTCGATTTCAGGTGAAAAATCCGAAAGTATTGACATTACCCGGTTGCTCATATCGCCATATAGAGCGAAATTTGCTGAAAAAACCTCAATACCGAATTCTTTGAAGATTTTTTTGTATTGAAAAGCAGGTGCTCCCATCGGGATGCCTAATTTTTTTGCTTCATTGCTGCGCGCAATAACACAACCATCATTATTCGACAATACAACAATAGGGCGATTAATTAAATCTGGACGAAATACACGTTCGCAGGATGCGTAAAAATTATTACAGTCTACCAGAGCAAACATCATTATACCTTTTTAATAACATGAGTAACAATTCCCCATATTAAAAAATCACTGTTATCAGAAATTTTAATAGGGTCATATTTCTCATTTTCAGGCATTAAAAAAACATTTTTTCCCTTAATTTGAATTCGCTTACAAGTAAATTCACCATCGATAAAGCATACAGCGATTTTCCCATTAGTAGGCTCAAGACTGCGGTCAATTATTAGTAAATCGCCATCTTCGATGCCAGCATTTTTTAATGAGTCTCCTTTTACTCTTCCATAGAAAGTTGCTGCAGGATGCTTAATTAAATGCTTGTTTAGATCTATGCTCAAATCAATAAAATCCATTGCAGGAGAAGGAAATCCAGCACGTATTCCACTTTCAACCAGAGGTAAACTCAATTCAGTTTCTGTTTCAGCTGAGTATATTTCAATATGATTACCTTGATATAGTCTTAATGATTTCATTATCTATATTTTAAATAATAGAAAAATTATTAATCAATCTTTACAAAATAGTAAAAATTTGTTTAAAATACTTACAAAACATAAGTTTGATAGTTGGATTAATTTAAATAAATTTTGGATAATGCTAAATAAATAAAATAAGTAGAACGATTATAAAGATGAATTGCTTGTTCACTACGAGGTAAAAGGTACATTGTTATATAAGAAATAGTTTCTACCTTGGAAATGGATCTTTTCTGATTTTCCGAAGGTTTAGAGCCTTCGAAATGTTGACAGCCTTCTGAAGGTTTGAAACCCTCCGGAGACTTTTTTACAGAAATACTCAATCCTTCGAGGTGTTAGACATATATCGAGCTTTTGTCAGAGTGAGTTAAAATTGAGTTAAGTTATTATTATACAATACGTATAGGGATACTAGTGCGTCAAGGTATGATAGAGAGCTCTTTGGAAAGGGAGGCGAAATATTTTTGTTACTTGGGAGCAGTAACCGGGGAGCATCAGTTTTGTCTTGAGCGAGTAGATCGGATTAACTCGATAGAGAGGATACGAGCGATGAATAATGATCAGGGATTAGCGGTAGAATATTTTTGCGGAGGGTATAATTGTAGGCACAGGTAGGTAGCTTTTTGGGGCAAGATGGTGAATGGAATTGCGTCGTATGATTTGTAGAAAAAGGATTATGCGAAAGTGACAAAGCAGGCGAAAGCGGTGATGGAAAGCAAGTGAGCGTTAGCCGAGAATCGATCGGCGCTTGGCAAGTTAGAGTTAAGCATGCAAGGGAGCAGAAACGAAGACGGTGATATGGATATATATTTAGAAGGCGAGGCGAGGCAATGCAATGCAGGTGAAACAAACTAAAGCGCAAAGGGTTGGGGTACTGTAGTAATGTTGCAAATATACTTGAGAAGCTTTATAATGGGACTTTTTGAAGATTATCTTGAAAAAAATAAAAGAAACTGAAGAAGATGGAGAATTGAATAAAGATGTAGCATTTTATGCTTGTGGGGGATTGATATGATGTGTGTAAAGGGGTAATTAACAACGAAGAAGCTAATTAACTGATAGAGAAAATACATATAACGAGAGTAGAGCTGAGAAAGGTTAATTGGTGAATTAGTTTAATTAATATGAACAGATAGGCTCTACCTGCAGTGGAGCTTATCTATTTTTATTCTAGACCGAAAGATCACACGTTATTTTGAGTTATATTGATATCTTTTGCAAAGAGATCAGCGGCATAATCGGCTAATATATCTTCGTTTATCAGGAGTTAATCCTATAAATTCCCATAACTTGCAACTTTACTTGTCTCATTTAAAAGACTTAATATAAGTTAAATAAAACGATATAAATATCAGTTGATCCATTCCGTGAAAAAGACTAATCTTTTGTATTGTTTCTTTTCCTATATGTTATATCTTAAATATATTAAAATATAGTAATAATTTATTTTATTTTTATTCAAACAATTTACATGCTGAATGTCCAATTTGAATTTGTTTATTGTATATTTTTCAATGAAGTTATTAATATTTTTCTGATGTTTGACGATAGCATTTTTCTCTTGTTATGTAGAATCTCCATTTACAATCAAATTTTTATTTATACAATCTTTTAAAAACATTTCTATGGCAATTTTTAGTAAACAAAATAACCTTTCCCGCAAGATGGGATCATAATTATTTTATCCTATATGTTATTATTATTTTTTATACTCAAGAGCATATTAAGTTAAATCAACTATTGCTATTATTATAATGTCTGCTATTTTAAAATATTATTTACCTGCTATTTCGCATTAATAATCATTTCCCAAGTTCCTGATGGGAAAATAACTTTTCAATTCTGGTATTGTTGAATTTGCAAATCATCTATGAAAAGGGATTAATTTTTATAACATTTTGTTAATTAAACTATACTGATATACTGAATTATACCTATTTTTCTTTTAGGTGAATCTAATTTAATCAATAAATCTCGATAAAAATTTATTAATTAATTTGGTAAAAAGTTTAATTCAGTTAAATTTGAAATTAGGCGTAACTAATGTTTGATTTTGAAAATTTTTTAATTGAAAATTGGAGGATATTATGTTTAAAGAATTTGTATTTATTTTTTTCTGGTTTTTATTTGTGATTAATGCTTTTGCTCACGAAAACTGTATAGAAGGTTTTGTTGTTTACAAAAATGGTGAGGCAAAACCAGTTATTGGCGCAACAGTTCGAATATTAAATACCTCACTCGGAGCTGTTACAAATAGAAATGGTGCATTTCATATTAAAGGTATTCCAAAAGGAAATTACGAACTTGTTATTACTGGTGTTGGGCTCAAACCTATTTATTATAAGTTTTCGATTGATAAAGAACTAAAAGAAAATTTGCAACTTAATTTTGAAATGGAGGGATCTTCAATTAAAACAGCTGATGTTGTAATTACAGCTACTCGTTCGGAAAAAATATACGAGGAAGTTCCTGTTAAAGTGTCTGTCATAAGCAATAAAACATTTCAAGCTACAAGTTCTGTTGATATTCGTGATGGATTAAATTTTCAACCTGGACTAAGAACAGAAATTAATTGCCAAAACTGTGGATTTAGTCAAGTAAGAATTAACGGACTTGATGGGCGATATTCACAAATTTTGATTGATGGGAATCCAATTTTTTCATCGTTGAATGGAGTTTATGGACTTGAGCAAATGCCTTCAAATATGATTGATAGAATTGAAGTTATTCGCGGTGGCTCATCTCTTTATGGTGGTAATGCTGTGGCTGGCATTATTAATATTATTTCAAAAGAGCCGTACTCAAATAACTTTAATATTGATTTATTCCAATCATTTATGCGTAGTAAATATCCTGATTACTCTCTGAATTTTAATGGTAGTATAGTTTCCGAAGACAATAGAATAGGTGCTTATGTGTACGGTTTTCAGCGAGATAGAAGTAATTGGGATGAAAATAATGACGGTTTCTCTGACATTGGTAAATTAAACGTTAAAACTTTTGGTATTCGTTCATTTTTTAGACCAGACCATAAAACTAAACTTAGTTTGGGCTATCAAGCCATATTTCATACTATTCGCGGTGGAGACTCAATAAGTAATCCTCCTCATCAAACTAACATTACTGAAAAAGCATCTCATAATTCTAGTTTTACAACATTTAAATATGAACGATATATCAGCAACGAATTAAATAAAATTACTGTCAATTTGGGTTATCAAAATACTAAAAGAGAAAGTTACTATGGCTCAGGACATAATCCAAATGCTTATGGTACTACCGATAACCAAACTTTTGGTTTTGGAGTTCAATATGACCATTTAATAAATAACTTTCTGGGTTACCATATGCTAACCACTGGATATGAATATCATTATGATTGGATGCTCGATCACGCTCCTGCATACGGAAGGAGGATTGACCAAACTACTTTTTCCAATGGAATATTTGTTCAAGATGATTGGACTTTCACTGAATGGCTCAATGCTGTTGTTGGTATTCGTTTTGAGAAACATAATAAAATTGATAATCTGATCATTTCTCCGCGTCTGAATGTTTTATGCAAGGTTTCTAATTCTTTGAATTGGAGAACAAGTATTTCAAAAGGTTACCGTCCGCCGCAAGCCTTTGATGAGGATTTGCATATTACTCAAGTAGGAGGGGAATCACTACTTATTCTTGTTGATGACAACTTACAACCAGAATATTCTGTTTCGTTTTCCTCATCCGTTGATTATTCAACTCGTTTGTTCAATCTTCCATTTGCCTTTTCTATCGAAGGTTTTTTAACAAAATTAAATGATGTTTTTGTTTTAAAAGACTTAGGAAAAGATGATAGCAACAACTTAGTTTTTATGAGGATTAATGACGGAACTGCAACAATTAATGGTATTACTTTTGAAGTTCAAACAGAAATTTCAAAATATTTTGATTTTCGCTCAAGCTTAACTTTTCAGCAGGGATTATACAACAGGAAAATAGAATGGTCTGCTGGTGATATCGATAACGGTATTTTACCACAGTATTCTAATAAATTATTCAAATCGCCAAATATCTATGGAAATTTTGTCTCGAACATTAATTTTTCACAACAAATAAATGTGTCATTTTCGGGAATTTATACAGGTTCAATGTATATTCCTCATTATGCAGGGTATATAGAACAAGATAAGTTGAAAAAAACACCTCAATTTTTTGAATTAGGAGCGAAATTAAGTTATTCTATATTTCCTCTAACTAATTTATATGTAGGTGTGTATAATATTTTTGATGCATTTCAAAAAGATTTAGATACCGGGAAAAATCGAGATTCGGGTTATTTATATGGTCCATCTCGTCCAAGAACTGTTTATGCTGGCATAAAAGTTTCTGTTTAATTTTTTTAATAGAATGAGGATATTAATTAATATATCCTGCAAATGAATTTCTCATTTTGTGTAAAAATAAAAAAGGGCGACAGTCTGTCGCCCTTTTTGTTGAAGCGTAAATATTAGTTGTTTTCAGTGCTTTCGTTTGATTGATTTTCCTCAGTTTTTTCTTCTTCTTTATTTTCAACCGGTTTTGGTAAATAATCAGGAGGATATTCATAATTAAAGATGTCAGTTTGAATGTCCTCTGGATTGTATGTTGGTAATTCATCCGGAGACATTTCGCCTTTAGAATATTTGTCTGCATTTGGAACAGGATGAGCACTGTTATAAGCTTCAATAACTTCAACAGGTTTGTCGCGTAAGCACTCAACTACCGACAATACAATCTTTTTAGCTTCCTTATCAAATTCAACTACCTTTAATGGCAAAACATCACCAATTTTGAAGTATTCGCTAATATTTCTAACTGGTGCGAATGAAAGCTGAGAAACTGGAACAAATCCGTCAACTCTTTCAGGTAATTCGACAATGACGCCTTTTTCGATGATTCTTTCGATTTTTGCTTCGGTTTCTGTTCCAATTTTATAAGTTTCTTCGAAAGTATCCCACGGATTATCATTAATTTGTTTATGACCTAAAGCAATTCTACGTTGTTCAGGATCGACAGAAATAACAACAACATCTAATTCATCACCTTTTTTGACAAATTCGCCTGGGTGACGAATTTTCTTTGTCCACGATAAGTCGCTAATATGAACAAGTCCATCTACACCAGGTTCAAGTTCGACAAATACTCCAAAGTTAGTTAAATTGCGAACGATTCCTCTATGTTTCGAACCAATAGGATACTTCTTCATCAAGTCTTCCCAAGGATCTGGCTCTAATTGTTTCATACCAAGGGCGAGCTTTTTCTCTTCTTTATCAATATTAAGAACAATAGCTTCGACTACTTGTCCCATCGAAACAATTTGCGATGGATGTTTAACGTGTTGTGTCCAGGACATTTCGCTAATATGAATTAATCCTTCAACGCCTTTTTCAATCTCAATAAATGCACCGTAATCTGTTAAGCTAACCACTTTGCCAACTACTTTTGTGCCTTTTTCATATTTATCACCAATTGTATCCCAAGGATGCGGTGTTAGCTGTTTCATTCCAAGAGAAATACGTTTCTTTTCTTTATCAAAATCAAGAACAACTACTTTAACAGTTTGGTCTAATTCAACGATTTCTGATGGGTGAGTAACACGTCCCCAAGATAAATCTGTGATATGGACAAGTCCATCAACCCCACCCAAATCAACGAATACACCGAAGTCAGAAATTGCTTTGACTGTTCCTTCAAGCACCAAACCTTTATCAAGTTTGTCCATAATAGCTTGACGCTGTTCAGAAAGTTGTTCTTCCAGAAGCACTTTATGGCTGACGACTACATTTTCGCTTGGATGGTTTACTTTTACAACTCTAACATCAATGTTTTTCCCAACCCAGCTATCAAAATCTCTCACGGGACGAACATCAATTTGTGAACCAGGCAAAAATGCTTCAATTCCCAATAAATCGACAACCATTCCACCTTTTATGCGGCGAAGGATTTTCACTCTTGTAACTTCTTGAGTTTCGTAAAGCTTCAAAATATCATCCCAAATACGCATAAAATCAGCTCTTCTGCGTGAAAGCAAAACTCTACCTTGGTTATCTTCCATTTTCTCGATATAAACATCGATTTCATCACCAATGTGATATGATTCAGCATTGATTAATTCTGCTTTTGGAACAACACCAAATGATTTAAATCCTATATCGACAAATACTTCGTCTTTAACAATTTTAACGATTTTCCCTTTTATAAGCTGGTCTTCTTTGATAGTTCCAACTTTTTGTTCGAAAAGTGTTTCGAAAGAAGCGTCGTCAATGTCTAACGCATTTTCAAATTCGTTTTCTAAAATTTTTGAAACAGAATTTAGCAATGCATCAACGCTAATGTTTTGAGAGCTGGTTACTTCTGCCATTGGGTTTGGTGCTGATTGCTCAGAAGTTTGAACAAGAGTTTCATTTTCAGACATTAAAATTCTCCAAAATTATTTAAATTAGTTTAACATACGTACATTTCTGTACGACCATTTAATCATCAATAATAAAAAAATTAAGATTACAAAATTAAAAAATAGTTATGTAAAAACAAAATAAAATATTATTTTTCAATGATTTAATTAAATAACAATACGTATTTTTTATAATAAGAAATGAAGGGGATACAAATGAATTTAGATGGAAAAAATGTTGTTGTGCTATTAGCTGAATTTTATGAAGAAATTGAATTTTGGTACCCATACTATCGGATGAAGGAAGCGGGTGCCAAAGTGCTTTCTATTGCATCGTCAAGCAATATATTTATCGGTAAGAATGGATTAAAAGCTAAACCGGATGAAATAATATCCAACATAGGACCTGAAAACTTCGACGCTATAATTATTCCAGGTGGATTTGCTCCTGACTATTTGAGGCGCGACCCTCAAATTGTTGATTTTATTCGACGAATGAACGAACAAAATAAAATTACAGCTGCAATCTGTCATGGTCCTTGGCTTTTGGCTTCTGCAAAAATTATCGAGAATAAAACTGTTACAAGTTTCTATTCAATAAAAGATGACCTTGTTAATGCAGGTGCTTACTGGATAGATCAGGAAGTTGTCGTTGATGGTCAAATTATTACATCAAGAAATCCTAATGATTTACCAATTTTTTGTAAAACAATTATAGAATTATTGTCAAAAGATTAATGTTTTTTTTATATATTATTTTTTTAGATTTATCAATTTCTAATTATATTTTCACAACTTTCAACACTTGGAGGTAAAATGGAAAAATTTAAAAATTACATTAATGGCAAATGGGTAGATGCCGTTTCTGGTAAAACTTTCAAAAATATTAATCCGGCAAATCACGAAGATATTATTGGTGAATTCGCTTATTCAGAAAAAGCAGACGTAGATAATGCAGTTGCAGCTGCAAAAGAAGCTTATAAAAAGTGGCGTCTTGTGCCTGCACCAAAAAGAGGAGATATAATTCGCAAAGCAGGCGATATATTCGCTCGCAGGAAGAAAGAAATTGCTAAAATTATGACACGTGAAATGGGCAAACCAACTTTTGAAACAGAAGGTGATATTCAAGAAGCAATTGATACTGCTTACTATGCTGCAAGTGAAACCCGTAGACTATTCGGCTACAATGCTCCAAGCGAACTCGAAAACAAAATGAATCTTTCTTTCCGTGTTCCAATTGGAGTTGTTGGTGTTATTACTGCTTGGAATTTCCCGATTGCAGTGCCATCTTGGAAAATTTTGCCAGCAATTGCTGCTGGAAACACTGTTGTTTATAAGCCTTCGAAAGAAACTCCTCATTCAGGAGTTGTTTTTGCTGAAATAATGGAAGAAGCAGGTCTCCCACCAGGCGTTTTCAACGTATTAACTGGTGTTGGTAGTATGGGCAATATGATTGTCGAGCATCCTGATGTAAAAGTTATCGGATTTACAGGTTCTACAGATATTGGTTGTAAAATTGGTGAGATTTGCGGTAGATTAAATAAAAGAGTATCCCTCGAAATGGGTGGCAAGAATGCACAAATAATAATGGATGACGCTAATCTTGAATTGGCTATTGAAGGTGCTCTTTGGGGGGCATTTGGTACAACTGGACAGCGTTGTACTGCAACTTCGAGATTAATCGTTCATAAAGATGTTTATGAGGAAGTTCTTCAATTACTCAAAGCTCGTACTGAAAAATTAAGACTTGGCGATGGATTGAAAGAGGGAACAGACGTTGGTCCGGTTATTCACGATAAAGCACTCGAAGGTATTCATAATTACGTTCTTAAAGCATTGCAAGAAGGTGGTCGCCTGATTTGTGGTGGCGAACGTGCAACAGAGGGAGAATTGGCAAAAGGTTCTTTCTACAAGCCGACTATTATTGCTGATGTTGAACCACATCACACAATCTTTAAAGAAGAAATATTTGGTCCTGTTTTGGCAGTTACAAAAGCAGAATCGCTCGACCACGCAATTGAATTGCAAAATGATTGTGAGTATGGTTTATCTTCATCTATTTATACTCGAAATGTAAATCACGCTTTCAAAGCAATTCGTGATATCGAAGCTGGTATCACTTACATTAATGCTCCTACTATCGGTGCTGAAGCTCATATGCCTTTCGGTGGAATTAAAGGAACAGGAAATGGTCATCGTGAAGGTGGTTGGACAGTATTTGATATCTTTACAGAATGGAAAACTGTGTATGTCGATTATTCTGATAGACTTCAAAGAGCACAAATTGATAACTATTAAGAATCATTTTTCAAAAAAATGGGCTGTCCGGAAAGGACAGCCCATTTTTTTTATAACAAGAATAATCACTATAAATTTTTTAGGTTCTCTATTGTTTTTGCTAATGATTCCTCCATACTTACTAATTTTTCTTTTTCGTATTGAACTATTTCAGCAGGTGCATTCTGAACGAATTTTTCATTTGACAGTTTACCCTGACTACTCTTGATATTTCTTTCAAGTCGTTCAATTTCCTTTCTTAATCGCTCTTTTTCCTTTTCAATATCAATTGAAGTTGCTACTTCGAGTATAACTTCAATTTCACGAACAACAGAACTGATTGCACCTTGTTGCTTTTCGAAGTTGTTACCGATTTCTAATGATGATATCTTTGCTAAATTTGCTATTACATTTGATAAATCATTAAAAGTATTCAACAATTCTTTGTTCCCAATAGAAATTTTAGCCGGAACTTTTTGTGAAGGAGGAATATTGATAGATGAGCGAAGCCTTCTCATTTCCTCAACAATCATCTGAACAAGTTCGAAATCTTGTTCTATTTTGTCATTAATACAATCTTTCATCAATTGTGGATATTTCTCTGTGCTTATACTAACGGCATCCGAGTTACGAATAATGCTATAGATTTCTTCTGTAATATATGGCATAACAGGATGCAACATTTTCAATATGTCAATATATAAATTTATTGCAAAACGTACTAATTTTTGCCTGTGTTCTACGTTTTCTGTATTGTTGATATTTACCTTTAAGATTTCAATATACCAGTCGCAGAAGTCGCGCCAGATAAAATCATATAGCAATTTAGAATAATCAGTAACCTTGAAATTATCAAGTGAATCGATAGTTTTTTCCAAAGTAGAATGAAAGCGTGAAAGTATCCATCTGTCTGAGATTGTTTTTTCATTATCGTTTAGAATTTCACCTTCGAGTTTCACATCATTTTCTTCTAATTTCATCATTAAGAAACGTCCTGCATTCCATATTTTATTTGCAAAGTTACGCCCAAGTTCGCAGGAGGGAATATCCTGATGATCTACATCTACATCCAGGCGAACATCTTGACCGAGTGGAGCAAGATAAAGCATAGTGAAGCGAACAGCGTCAGCGCCATATTTATCTATTATTTCGAGTGGATCCGGCGAGTTACCAAGCGATTTAGAAAGTTTTCTACCTTTACCGTCCCGAATTGTACTTGTAAAATATACATTTTTAAACGGAATTGTGTTTTTGAAATACATTGTTGCCATTATCATTCTTGCTACCCAGAAAAAGATTATATCGGGCGCAGTTACAAGCAAATCAGTAGGAAGAAATTTTCTTAAAGTTTCATTATCTTCTTTTCCGTCAACAAGCCATCGCATTGTTGTAAGAGGCCATAGCCACGACGAAAACCAAGTGTCGAGCACATCTTCATCTTGGACTAAAAGAATATTATCCTCTATGCCTAATTTTTGACGGGCTTCTTTTTCATCGCGGGCAGCTGTGTATCTACCATCAGGAGCATAGTAAACCGGGATACGGTGCCCCCACCATAATTGGCGGGAAATACACCAATCACGAATATTTTTCATCCAATGTTCATAAGTTTTTACCCAGTGATTTGGATGAAATTTAATCTCTCCATTTAATACAGGTTTCAAAGCAATTTCAGCAAGTGGCTTCATCCGTACAAACCACTGATCGCTAAGATATGGTTCAATTGGTTCGCCGCCGCGCTGAGAAAAGCCAACATTATGGGTATAATCTTCGATTTTTTCAATTAAGTCGTTTTCTTTTAACTTTTCAACAATGATTTTCCGGGCTTCAAAACGTTCAAGACCTGCAAATTCACCAGCAGCTTCATTTAATGTTCCGTCAGCATTAATAGAATTGATGATTTCTAAATTATGTCGTTCGCCAACTAAAAAGTCATTTGGGTCGTGTGCTGGTGTGATTTTAACACATCCGGTACCAAAAGTAGGATCAGCATATTCGTCAGGAATAATATCGACATATCTGTTTGTAAGAGGAACGCGAACCTTTTGACCGATCAAGTGTTTATATCGTTCATCATTTGGGTTTACCGCGACTGCTGTATCACCAAATATTGTCTCAGGTCTTACTGTAGCGACTTTCAAAAAGTTCTTGTTATCTGGAAAATAATATCTGAGAGTATAGAGATATTCTTTCACCTCTCGGAATTCGACTTCCTCATCGCTTAGTGCGGTTTGAGCAAGTGGAGACCAGTTGATTATCCTTTTGCCTTTATAAATCAAACCGTCATCAAATAAACGAACAAATACTTCTTTTACAGCATTTGAAGCACTGTCGTCCATTGTAAAAAGCGTTCTGTTCCAATCACAAGATGCCCCGAGTTTCCTAATTTGTTTAAGAATAATTCCGCCATATTTTTCCTTCCATTCCCAAACTCTTTGAACAAATTTTTCACGACCTAAATCATATCGTGTTAATCCTTCCTTTCGCAGTTCTGCTTCAACTTTCGACTGAGTTGCTATCCCAGCGTGATCTGTTCCGGGAAACCAGCATGCTTCAAATCCGTTCATTCGTTTCAATCGAATAAACAAATCTTGCAAAGTGATATTGAGAACATGCCCGAAATGAAGTATTCCTGTAACATTTGGTGGCGGCATTAATATGCTATATGGCTTTTTATCAGTATTTTCATATGCATTGAAAATTCCATTTTCAATCCAATTTTCATACCATTTAGTTTCAACATCTTTTGGGTTATATGCCTTTGAGAATTCTTTTTTCATATTCCATTATTTTTCAGTTTAACAAATTATTGAACAGTTGGATTTTTCATTATTATATTAGTATCATTTTTGTCTGCAACTAATCCCATCTTGGCAGCAATCTCATCAATTTTATTGCTTAAAAACATAGCTGCATATTTATAGACGATCGATTCTTGACTTCTGTAATTAGCGAGTAATTTATTGGCTTCGTCGTATGCTTCTTTGAGCTTGTTCTGCTTTACTAAAATATTAATATGCATATAATCTATTCTGACTTTTGTGTCAGCAAGGTTTTGATCTAATATATTAATTTCGTTTTGCGAATAGCCCATATTGATCATTGAGTTTTTGTATGCCTCTACCTGCTTTTCAAATCGAGTTAATATTGCCTTCGCACCATCAATATTTTCCAATATTTCATACATATCCGCAGCAATTTTATAGGGACCGTAAAGCCTACCCATAATCTCCCAACGAACATATTCAGGTTTCAAATATTCTTTATCAATTAATTCTAAACAAGAGTTCAGGCAGCTTTGGGCATATTTACGTAAATTTTCTTTATCTTCTAATTTTTCGTAGGTTCTAATCAATCTGCTTTCTGATTCAAGAACCATCGGGAATTGAACAGGTGAAATAAGTTCGTTCATTTTATCTAAGAGCTTTTTAGCGCGTTCTTTTTCATTACGTTCAATTAATTTATCAGCCACTTGATAGAAAAGAATCCTGTAGCTTTCCATTAATCTTCTATGAACTTCATCGTAGAAAACTGATGGATTGTTGAGATTGCGGAACTTAAATCCGTAATTTGGTTCTTTATGATAATTATTTGAGTTGTCATAATTCAGTAAGCATTTTTCTGTTATATCAACTTCAAGATCACCTGTTTTCATATCACTTTTTCTAACGGGACAAATTCGCCACAACATTCCTTCTAAACGCAGAAAATCGTCAAGACCAACAAACACATCGCCACCACCAACAGTAGTTGAAAAATAAACAGGTCTTTCGAAACGTGTTTGTTTGAGAATATCGTTTATAACTAAATCCTGAACTCTAAAAATATATGTTGTTTTTCCATCCCGACCTTGCTGAGGCATTCCAACAAAAGAATAACTCATCTTACCAGATTCAATTACATCATTCTTGTCGGTATATTTAGCTAATATCTCTTTTTTTACTGGAATTTCTACCTGTCGGGCATCTCCGAATTCATATGTAAGAGCGTCTTCATCGCTTTCATCCTTTCCTTGAATTTGACTGTCAGGGAAAGATAAAGGTATTTTCTTAGCACCCCAAGGTTCTCTGTTCTTTAGTTGGTCTATATACCAAAGCGTATTTGCAAGCGAGAGATTGACTACTCGAACATCGCGTCTAACACCAGCAACATCTTGTAGATACCAAACAGGAAATGTATCATTGTCGCCATTTGTAAAAATTATTGCATCTTTTTCAGAAGACTGTAGAATGTTATATGCATAATCAAAAGGAAGATAATTTCCTGCACGGGAATGTATTTTCCAGCCTCCGACAGCCATATTAAACGGTACAAGCAACATACTTGCAATAATGATAGGAATTACAAAAGCATTTTTGATCTTTTCTTTCGAAATCCAATCAATCAATGCAAATGCACCAAAACCTATCCACATTGCAAAGACCATAAAGGAACCGGCATAGAAATAATCACGTTCTCTTGGTTGTGGATCCTGTTGATTTTGCTGAATTGCTGCAAGTACGCCCATCATCAAAAACATTATTATATAAATAAATGCCATTTTTTTGTCTTTTGCGTAATGGAAATAAAGTCCAATTAATCCAAATAATAATGGCAAAGCAAAAAATCTAACAGGAAACTCATCTTTATAACCAGATTTATAATTCAATGTTTCGTAGTCTTTCTTATCATAGTTAAACCAAGCAACTCCGGCATCTTGCACATCGCTCATCCGACCGACAAAATTCCAGAATAAATATCGGATATACATATGATTAATTTGATATTTCCAAAGATATGCTAATTCGCCAGCAGTATTGATTTTTGTAAATTTCGGCACATTTATCATAGTTCCATCGGAACGGGTAACTGTTTCGTATGTTGGAGGTTCCCATTTTCCATAAACAAAGTTCCCAGCATCATCTCGCAACTCGTATCTGTAAATAAATCTGTCTTCTCTTTGATAGCGTCTTGGCCAGAATGGAGCTTGTCCATATTGTTCGCGACCAATATAGGAAGAAAGCTGGGTGAATGTTTTGGGTTCGTTTTCGTTCATAGGAGGGTTAGCATTTGCACGTAACAAGATATGAGTATAAGTTGTATATCCAATCAACATCAGAAGAATACTTGAAGTTATCAATCTTAATATTTGATTGCCTTTTTTCATAGAATAATAGAAACCATAAATTATTGCCAAAATTGCAATAATCGCCAATGCTTGAAGTGCTAAAGAGTTATTGATACTGTATTCTGCTGCTTCATTTCGTCCAGGTGTGTGTCCAGCTAAAAATGCAGGAATGGATTGAACAATTAAATTATAAATAATGAAGAAAGTTACAATTGATAATATCCCAGCCAAAATAAATGTAGAAAATTTAAAAGTGTACTTACGAAAATAAACAAGTAGAACTATAGAGAAAATCGTAAGTATGCTCAATAGATGCACGCCTGTTGACAAACCAATAAGATAAGCAATAATAAGTAGGTATTTCTCGTTGCCAGGATTATCGGCTTCTTCGTTCCAACGCATCATTAAATATACGACGATAGCTACAAATAAAGAAGAAGAAGCATACACTTCAGATTCTACAGCATTGAACCAAAAAGTATCGCTGAAAGTATATGCAGCAGCTGCAATGAATGC
Source organism: Eximiradius proteiniborus (assembly GCF_058546985.1). Lineage (NCBI taxonomy): Bacteria > Pseudomonadati > Bacteroidota > Eximiradiia > Eximiradiales > Eximiradiaceae > Eximiradius > Eximiradius proteiniborus. The sequence continues at coordinate 571,282 of NZ_CM178592.1, forward strand.
CGAACCATAAATTGCAAATGCACTTGCAAAATTATCATTTTCTTTTTTATAAAAGTTTCGAATTGCCATTACTGTGATTAGATATAATAACCACACTGTTAAGGCGCTTGCAACTACAGACACCATATTAATTCGCCACCCTTCATCTCCAAAAGGAATAAGAGTGTGAAATACTTTTCCAACCATTAAGAAAAGTGGGGCACCCGGTGGATGTGGCACCTGTTGCCATACAGATGCTGCGGAGAACTCTCCGCAATCCCAGAATGGAACGCTCGGTTGCACCGTAAGCACATATGTAATGAATGCTAAAGCAAAGGATAAACCAGCAAAAACACGATTCAGATACTTGTAATTCATTTCTCTTGCCATATATTTATAAACAAATAAATTGCAGTAAATGTAAATCTACAAATTATAAAAATACTTTCTTTTTACAAAGTGATTTAATTCACTATTATCTGTCATACTTGTTTGAATAGTAGTTCATTCCAATAACTGACAGAATACTGAGAATTAAAAAAGGGTACCAGATTACACTTGGATTGTGAATTTGCCATAGGTGATTTGTAAGTTCTGCTGCATTCATTCCAGTTACTTCTTGTGCTTTGGTGAAAGCATCTTGTAGTTGAATACCTTTTATTCCTTTATTTTCTAGCAGAATTTTAGCAAAGTATGCTTTTTCTGCATGATGTTTATACAGCCAACCTCCAATAAGTCCTCCTCCTGCAAGTCCAATTGCCCAAGAAATATTCATTATACCTAAATATAATGATTTATTTGTTTTAGGTGCAATGTTTGCAATATATTCTGGGAATTTCGGATTAACAGTTAATTCCCCAAGTGTATAGCATACAACTCCAAACACCAAAAATATGCCGCTTTGAGAATACCCTGCAACAAATAATCCCATCCCAGCAAATAATATCCCAAAAGTTAAAGTACGAGTGATTTTAATTTTATTTGTAATCCTTGCCATTACGAGCACTAACAGCACAACAAGCCCTGAATTTAAATTATATATCCATTCATATGCTATCATCCGACCACGAACAGTTTCTGAGGTCATAAAATCAGGTAGGTATTTGGCAATTGATGAAGTATCAGACCAGTCAAAAATATAATTAGGCAATGTTTCATAAAATTGCATATATGTTATTGTAAAGCCCGACATTATTAGAATAAAAAAGATAATTTTAGGCGTCATTATAACTTGAAACAATTCTTTGAATATTTGTTTATTTCTTATTATTTCAGAATAATTATACTTAATGAAAGATAACAATATAAGGTTCAAAGAAAAAATTATAGCTGAACCAAAGAAAACTGCTTGCCAGGAAATATTTTTCAGATATATCGATAATATTGGTCCAGCAAATACTGACAAATTAACAAGAAAGATATATATACCCCAACCTAATGATGTATTTCTTCCTTCTATTTCTTTTGCAATCCAACCTTGTATTGCTGGTTTGTAAGAACCAAGCCCAAAACCTAATACAAGTGTTCCAAATAAAAACAGTAGAAACTCTCTTTGCGTTGCTAATAGACAATATCCAATTATTATCACAATCGAGGAAATAAAGAGCGAACGCTTTTGTCCAATTTTATCTGATACTGCACCCCAAAATACAGGAGTTAAATTTTGAACTAATGCCCACCAGAAAAAAATGAGTCCTTTTGTAGTTTGAGCAAAATGAAGTCCACCAGGCACATCTTTTTGAGCAATGTAGATAGGTATTTGTATTATTGTTATCCAGTAGGCGAGCCGCTCTATCATTTGAACAGCGTTTAATAGCCAAAACTTGATGCTATAATTATTTTTCATTTTTATCTTTTGCGATTAAAATAATTGCAAGTTACTGCATTTGAGAAAGAAAATCAAAAATGATTGAATAAGGAATAATAATTGGAAATATTTTTTGTTTTATTTTATAAGTTAAATATTAATTGTTAATTTTACTTTTGAATTATTTTTTATAATGATAATATATGAACGAACTGTTCGAACAACAGAACGATCAAAAAAAATCACCGCCACCATTAGCTGAGCGTTTGCGTCCCAAATCCATAGAGCATTTCTATGGTCAAGAGCATATAATTGGCAATTTTGGTAGTTTGAGAAAATTGATTGAGAACAAGGAAATCGCTTCTGTGATTTTTTGGGGTCCACCTGGAAGCGGAAAAACAACTCTTGCTCGACTTATTTCCCAATATTATGAAGCTGATTTCATTAGAATTTCTGCTGTCGAATCAGGAGTGAAAGATATTCGGGCTGTTATAGAAAAGGCTAAAATTAATCAAAAGCACGGGAAGCCTACCGTTTTATTTATTGATGAAATTCATAGATTTGATAAAAATCAACAGGATGCTCTTCTTCACGCAGTAGAAACCGGATTAATTACTCTAATTGGTGCTACTACTGAAAATCCTTCTTTTGAAGTCAATTCAGCTTTGCTTAGTCGTTGCAATGTTTACCATCTGAAAGAACTTGATGATGATGCATTAGAAAAAATATTAGACAGAGCCATATATGAAGACGAAATATTGAAACAGTATGATTTTAAATTTGCTGATAAAAAACTTCTTTTGAAAGTTGCAGGAGGTGACGCACGAAATCTACTCAATATATTAGAACTAATAGTCAAATCCAATAAAAGTTCTAAGACAATTATTGTTGATAAGCAAAACATAGAACTCGTAATAAGTAAAAAAATACCTAAGTACGACAAAAATGGAGAAAATCATTACGATACAATTTCTGCGTTTATAAAATCATTGCGAGGTTCGGATCCTGATGCAGCAATTTTTTGGTTGGCAAAAATGCTTGATGCAGGCGAAGATCCAAAGTTTATCGCAAGAAGAATGGTTGTATTTGCCAGCGAGGATATAGGCAACGCTGACCCGTTTGCACTTACTCTTGCAATAAGCGTCTTCGATGCTGTCAATCTTATTGGGTTACCTGAGTGTAGAATAAACTTGGCTCAGGGTGCTACTTATCTGGCATCAGCTCCAAAATCAAATGCTTCATATATTGCTATCAATAAAGCGCTCCAATTAATAAAAAGTGGAGTAAATACATCTGTTCCGCTTCATCTGCGGAATGCACCTACAAAATTGATGAAACAAGAGGGCTATTCTCTTAATTATAAATATCCTCACGATTTCGAAAATCATTTTGTCGAAGAAAATTATTTCCCCGACACAGATACATTTCAAGTGTTTTATTATCCTACTGAACAGGGAAGAGAAAAATTAATCAAAGAACGACTCGAAAAATTGTGGAAAAAACGTTATAACAAATGAGACTAAAAGAACACATCGATAAAGTCAGTTGGTCTGTTGCTGATAAATTTTTGTTCGTTATTTACGGAATTGTTACAATTGTTCAGTTCAACGCAATGAAGCCCGAAGAAATGGGGCTGTTTGCTTTATTAATTACAATATTCAACTGGATTTTTATTATTAGCGATTCATTTGCTCTGCAAAATTTGATACAATTTGGTCAGAGAAAACACGACAGAGGATTTATTAATTTTGTTGTTAGTTCTTTTCATATTACAATTACGTTAGGTGCATCATTATTAATGCTTCTTTTTGGAAATCCATTAAGTGTATTTTTTAATGAACCCAGGTTAATTGAAGTATTTGAATTTTTAATAATATTGACATTTTTTAATATTCCACGGACGTATGCAATAAAAATATTCTATCGTGATACTAATATGCGGCGTTTGTTTTTTACAAATGCTATGTATTTCGGAGTAATGACCTTTGCTACTTTATCTGTCGTTTTTTATAAGAGATTTCTTACTTTCAATGAACTTGTTTATATCTATTTAATTGGAACTCTCATTAGTTCTTTAGTAGCTTTATTTTATATTAAAAATGAATTAACTTTCAGACTCAAAGGACAAACTCGGCTAAAAGAAATAATTAACTTTTCAGTTCCATATACTCTAACCAGTGCTATTCACCTTGCACCACGTCAATTAGATGTTTATCTTATTCAATATTTTTTCCAAACTAAAATTGTAGGAATATATTTTCTTGCTAAAAATTTATTCAGAGCATTTGAGGAAATTGTAAATGCAGCAAATGGACTGATTTATCCTGCAGCTGTCCGTCAAATTGCTAAAAACGACTTTAATTCTTTATTTGATATGGCAACAAAAGCTTTGTCGTATATCTTATTTTTTAATATGTTTACGATTATTTTGTTGAATTTAGGTCTGACTGATTTATTTATTAAATGGTTTTTGCCTGAAAAATATTACTTAGCTATTCCTTTTTTTAATTTGCTTTCATTTGTAGCGATTGGTTTGCCTTTTACAATACTTGGTTCTGTTTTGATTGCTTTCAATCAGCCCACTAAAACAATGAAAATTATGTCTATTTCACTAGTATTTTGGCTTCTTAGTTTTATCGTAGTTGGGATTATTAACCGGCCATTGTTAATACCAGTTCCTCATATTATATATTTTTTCATTCTTTCCTTATTACTATTTTTAGAGACAAACAAGCATATCAATATCAGTTTTAAAGATATTTTGAGATTTATCCCTGATGTTTTCAATATAGTGATTAACTTGTTGAAAACTCGTAAATAATTACCAATATAGAGGTAAATATGTTTGCTAAAATTCTACGATATTTCAATTTAGAGCACGAATTAGATGATTTTGATACACTACATAGAAATATTGAAGCCGAAAGTATTTTCCGAGGCACAAATCTCTGGATATTAATGTTTGCCATACTTGTTGCTTCTGTTGGTTTGAATATGAATTCTACTGCGGTCATTATTGGTGCGATGCTTATCTCACCATTGATGGGACCTATAAATGGAATGGGATATAGTGTAGCGACTTATAATTTTGAGTTATTAAGGAAGTCGGTAAAACATTTTACTTTTGCAGTTATCGTTAGTCTTGTTACTTCAACAACGTATTTTGCAATAAGCCCGGTGTCATCTCCACAATCAGAATTATTGGCAAGGACAAGCCCAACAATCTACGATGTCTTTATAGCTCTTTTTGGAGGGATGGCCGGAATAATTGCTGCAAGTAGTAAAAAGAAAGGCAATGTTATTCCTGGTGTTGCTATTGCCACTGCATTGATGCCGCCACTTTGTACGGCTGGTTATGGTCTGGCAACTTTTCAGCCAAAATTCTTTTTTGGGGCTATCTATCTTTTTACAATTAATACCGTTTTCATTGCTATTTCATCTGTTCTCGTGTCTCAAATATTAAAATTCCCAATTCGAACATTAATTAACGAAAAACAAAAGAAAAAAATTAATCAGGCTATTTGGGTAGTGATTTCTATAACTATTCTACCAAGCATTTATTTTGGTTATAACTTAGTAGAAAATGAGAGATTTTTACAAAATGCTTCTAAATTTATAAGTAGCATAAGCATTGTAGATGGTAGTTATTTGCTCCGAAGCAATGTTGATGCTTCAAAAAAAACAATTGTACTTACTTATGTAGGTAGTTCTGTTACTGACGAAAAGAAAAAAATTATTCATAATAATTTGAAAAATTTCGAACTTGAGAAAGCCCAAATTGAGATAAAACAAGGTTTTTCTTTAGACGAAATCAGCTCAAGTATTAATGAAATGAACAAATATCAAGTTGAAATTAATAAACTTAAAGCTTTGCTTTCAGAAAAAGAAAAAAATATAGACTCTCTTGTTAAAATTAATGAAATTGGTTCTCATATTATTAAAGAAATGAATGTTTTATTCCCAGAAATTAAAACAATCTCGTTTTCTCAAAATTATTTTTTCAACTTTGATGGCTCAAAATCTAAGCATAATTTATTTATTATTAGAACTGACAATGAAAGAAAGACTAAAAGCGAGCTTCATAATATAGAGAAGTGGATAAAAATTCGAACTCAAAAAGATAGTATACAGGTTATCGTAGTACCTGATTGATATTAATAATGTTATGATAAAACTTTATATTTTATTAGTTTTGTATTTTATTTATTTACTAAATAATGAGTGAAAATGTCCAATAACAAGCAAAAAAATAAAATTCATTGTTCCTTTTGTGGGACACCTGCATATTTAGTCAAAACTATTATCGAAGGGCAGGATGGTGTGTTTATTTGTGATGAGTGCGTCCGAACATCTATGCAAATTGTTCGCAAAAACGAATTAGATTTTTATTCAACAAATGAACAAGAACTACCTAAACCCTCTGAAATTAAATCAAAACTCGACGAATATGTTATTGGGCAAGAGTATGCTAAACGTGTACTTTCTGTTGCTGTATATAATCATTACAAAAGACTTAAAATTAATTTAGATGAATTTGATAGTGAAGTAGAGCTTGAAAAAAGTAATATTCTTCTGATTGGTCCAACAGGAACAGGTAAAACATTACTTGCTCGAACGTTAGCAAAGATACTCAATGTTCCATTTGCAATGGCTGATGCTACTACAATTACTGAAGCCGGATATGTTGGAGATGATGTTGAAACTGTTCTGCTAAATTTAGTTCAAAACGCTGATTATAATATCAAAGCAGCAGAAAGAGGTATTATCTATATTGATGAAATTGATAAAATTGCTCGAAAAAGTGAATCTACAAGTATTACTCGTGATGTAAGTGGGGAAGGGGTGCAACAAGCTTTGCTGAAAATTCTTGAAGGCACCCGCGCAGGTATTCCACCCAAAGGTGGTCGCAAGCACCCTGAACAATCGTTAATTTATCTTGATACTCGAAATATCTTATTCATTTGTGGTGGTGCTTTTGAAGGAATTGAAAAAATTATTGCTCGTAGAATGCAAAAGCAAACACTCGGTTTTCTCGCAGAGGCAACTGAAAAGGTTGAAGAAAAATTAGACTTGATAAAACATACTGAGCCAGAAGACTTGGTGAAATTTGGCTTTATTCCGGAGCTTACTGGCAGGCTGCCAATAATTGCTCCGCTTGAAGAGTTGTCAGATGAAGCAATGATGAATATCTTAACGGAACCTAAAAATGCAATAATAAAACAATATAAAAAGCTTCTGGCTATGGATAATGTTGAACTTGAATTTACAGATGATGCTTTAAAAAGTATCGTGAAACTTGCTCGTGAAAGAAAAACCGGTGCACGCGCTTTGCGAGGAATTATTGAAGAAATTATGTTACCAATTATGTTTGAAATTCCAAACCAAAAGAACATTAAAAAAGTAGTGATCAATGAGGAAGTAGTTTTAAAAAAATCTTTTGCCGAAATAATTTCTAAGAAATCAAAAATTGCATAATAAAAATAAAAAGATTTTTTATTAAACGAGGATTTGCTTTGTGTCAGCAAATCCTCGTTTTTTAAGTGAATGAATAATATATTTATAAAATAAAATCTATTCCAATTTTGTAAGTTTTGTTCATTAGTGGTGGAACTGTTTTGAATGGCCAATTCATCTTGTCTTTGTAAAGTTCATAAAATCCATAAGAGATGCCATTTTTGAGGAAAAAATGTATGACTGGTGCAAAACTGGGGGAACTATCAAGTACTTCATCTACGAAGTTGTTGGATAATTCCTGAGCTATAGTTTCAATAATAAAAGATCCCAAATCCTTCCAGAACAAATGACGTGGGAAAGTCATAGTTTGTTCATATTCAGCAGAAATTGCAACACCGTTAATGATAAATAACTTTATCCCACCAGCAAAACCACGACCATATCTTAATTGTTTGCCAAAAATTTTAGTTGAATTAATTGAAACGCTGTCAGCAATATTGTTATCAAATGATAAACTATTCCAATTAATTCCCGAAGTATGGTATAGCACTAAATGTGAATTTCCTCCTAAATTCCAACCATAACCGTCAGCATTATTCAAACCAAGCTTAATATGTCGTAAGTCCATATAATTATTACTATTATCGTTTTCCTTGTAATCTAATTTGTTTTCAGCAAAACTAAATGATAAATAATCATTATCATATTCAACGACATTTGAAGTAACTCTGTGTAAATCAGTTGAACCAAGTTTGATGTCAATTATTCCATTATTATTAATTTTCGATGAAAATGAATTTCTTTCATAAAAATGATTGCTTATCCCATAATTTACATTTATCGTTGGAGAATTATTATAGAAATTTAATCTAAGTTTTTTCGATGGTTTATATTGTTTAAATCTTAATGCAGAAGTGAAGATGTCTATGATTGGGTTATTCCCATTATCATCCTCAAAAAAGTCGTTCTCTTCCAAAACATTTGTTGTGTCATTACTTGGCAAATTCTCTGTTTGAAAAGCAAAGCCATTTGTGTAAATGCACATTGATAAAACGATAAGCAATAGTAGTTTTCCTCTCATATGTATTTCCTTTTTATTATAAAATAACGATTCATAAATATCTTTACGAGAAATAGAAAAAATTGTTTCATATCCAAAGATTAGATGAAATATACTTATTTCTTTTTAGATTAAATTAAAATCGATGAAAAATAATTAATTTCTAATTAATTTAATTGTTAAAATATGTATCATATTAAGTAGTCTAAAAAACATATTGATATGTATAATATTAAGTTTTAGCGATTGAATAATTGATTAATTTTTTTTTAATATTTATTTTGTTTAATAAATTAAAAATATTTATATTTGAAACAAGAAGTTATTTTCCATTCACTATTATGGAGTTATTATGAAAAAATTATTTTCTATTCTTTCAGTAGTAGCATTTGTATTATTTATGACTGCTTGCGAAGGTCCGGAAGGACCTGCAGGTCCACAAGGTCCAGCTGGCAAGGATGGCAAAGATGCAAGCGTTGCTTGTGCAGTTTGCCATTCTGACAATGCCACTGCAACAAATCTTGCATTTGCTCAATTCAACTATTCGTTACACAAAACAGGCGAAACTTATGCTTACACAGCTGGACGTGCTGGTTGTGGTGATTGCCATAATGGAGATGGTTTCCGTAAGATGACCGCCTCAAAAACTTGGGGCCAGACTGGTATCACTTCTATTGACTGCAAAACCTGTCATAACATTCACAAGAATCTCGACGAAACTGATTATGCTTTAAGAGTTACCGAACCATTTACATTGATTTACAAAGGTTCTGCTGCTGATGGAAATGTTGATTTCAAAACAGGTAATCTCTGCGCTACTTGCCATCAAGCTCGTTCTTATTCGAGAAATAGTCCAGATTTCGATACATTAACAGCTGCAAGCTCAACTGCTATGTATTCGAGATTTGGTCCACACTACGGAACAGTAGCAAATGTATTTGCTGGTAAAGGCTTGAATTTGATTGATGGTCCAGAAACATATCCAACAGGAAATCCTCATAGTGTTCTTGCAAAAGGCTGCGTTAGCTGCCATATGGGTAGCAATCCAACTGCACCTGCTGCTGGTGGACACTCATTTAAGATGACTGTTGCTCAAATGAGTACTATTGAATCTTGCAAGAGCTGCCATCCATCAGGTATTCCTACAACCAAAACTAATGAAATTAAAACTTTGCTTGCTGAATACCGTCAATTACTTATTGACAAAGGATTGTTGATAGCTACTGCTGGTAACCCTGGTGATGCAGACTATAATGTCCTTGGTGAATATGCAAAACTCGAAGCTGCCGGACAAAGAAGAGTTATTCCTCGTTCCGATGGTGATGTGTTATTAAATTATCTCTATATCGCAAAAGATCGTTCCAATGGTGCTCACAACCCTGCATTCACACTTGCAATATTGAAAAACGGCTTAGATTACTTGAAGAAATAGTATCCCATTGTATTTCGAGGCTGCAAAGTATTTTGCAGCCTTTAATTTTATAAGTTATTATTTTAATCTTGGTTATATTTTAAATTATTTTTCATTCTACATTTTGTGCAATTTAAAGAGATGTTTATGAATAGATTAGTGATAACAATTTTATTGTTGTTTATAATATTTGATGTAGCGAATGCCCGACCGCAATATTCCATATTGCAATCGTTCGGCACAAAATGTCAAAATTGCCACGTTGCACCCAATATGGGGTTGCAACGCAATATGTCCGGTTGGATGTCGTTCAGCGATATTGCGTTAATTAAACCCGAAGGTCTGGGAATTAATCCAGTATACGATGCTATAAGGGAAAACAATACTCCTTTTACTGATAATGTAATGTTCGGACTTGATTTCCGTTATCAATCTGCTCGGTGGCCTACCACAAAAAATAAAATTGTGGTTTACGACAACTTATTTGACCCAAATGTTAAGGATACCATTCACTATACTGATCCTTATGGAACCAAAAGAGATAATATGTTGATGATATTGACCCCTTATTTAACGATTACACCAATTGACGGAGTTATTTTAGAAGGCTCTTACAATTTAGCTTACGAAATTGAGAATAAAAAACGTTATCCCGGTCAGACTCCATATACTGCTAGTATTATACTTCATCCATTTGAAAAATTTCCATCTTTGCGTATTGGAATGGTGCAAGCAACAATTGGGACAGACTGGGACGATCATACCGTTATGACTCGTCAAGTAGTTACAAAGACTCAGACGCCTCCAACAATTCCTTGTGATTACTTTGAGTTGGGAGCTATACTTGACTATGAGCCATTTGAATGGGCAGATGTGTCGTTAGGTGTATTCGATTCAAAAAATCTTTCAGAAATGACCAATGGCTTTGTAAAAGACAATACGTTGTCAGGACTCGCAAAAGTTACTTTGCATCCACCTGACTTTGGAACTGGACTGACTTCTTTTCTTGGTGCCACACATTTCTTCAATAGCACGCTTAAAATGGACGATGGCTTATATTTTGGGAATCATTATCTAACAACTTCGAGTATTTTCTTTCATTTTGGCGTTCCCGGGAAATTTGCAGTAATGACAGAATATATGAGAACAGAATTGTCGCAGCGAAGAATAACTAATAATTTTACTGTTGAATTTAATTATCAGGTAATTGAACCTGCTTATGCTTATCTTCGTTTTGAACGTGGCAATACAGAAATGAAAACTTCAGGCAATCCAAAATATCATGCTAATAGATATACTTTAGGAGCTAAAATATTCCTTTTACCTTACATAGCGTTGATTCCTGAATACAAAATTTTTAACCGTGAGCACGTTGATAAGTATAATTCTCAATTCGCTTTTCAATTACATATTTTCTATTAGGAGGTGACAGCAATGGGAATGAATAATGATAGAAGAGAATTTTTGATAAAATCGGCAAAAATTGCGGGAATAAGTTTGTGCGGTTGTGTTTTAAGTTCAATTATTGCGGCTTGCGACAATGATGGTGAGACAGTTGCACCACCAGAGCAACCAAAACCAGAAAATTATCCAGTTCTGAAAATTTCTGACTATCCCACGTTAAGCAGTGTTGGTGGAATGATAATGGTTATTGTTCGAGATAAAAACAACAAACCGGTTAATAATGGTAATCCATTAATCATTTTCAGAATTGAACAAAATAAATTTGTTGTTCTTGATTCAATTTGCAGACATGCTGGTGCACAAGTTGTCTTGCCATCTTCACCGGGAGGAGATATATTTTGTCCAGCTCATAGCGCCAAATTTTCTTCTTCTGATGGTTTGTTAAAAGATAAAGGAACTGCCTCCGGTGATGTTCCTCCTTTATTAAAGTATAATTCTGTATTCGATCCAATTGAAAATACTCTAACAATTGCAATATAAAAATGAAACTAATTTATTATTAATTCGTTAAGTTATATAAATAACTATTTCTCAAAAGGAGGTCATATGAAAATCAAACATTTATTCTTAGCATTGGCAGCAATCGCATTTATCGCTGTTGCATCATTTAATGTTTCTGTAAACGCACAAGAAGCAAAAGATGGTAAAACAATTTTTACAGAACAGAAATGCGATATGTGCCATTCTGTAAATTCACTTGGTATTGCTTCTAAGAAAAAATCAGGTGCAATTGATTTATCTAATGCATCAGTTGAAGGAGATGCTGAATTTTTTGCAAAATATCTGAAAAAAGAAACAGATTTAAAAGGCAAAAAGCATCCAGCACAGTTTAAAGGTGGTGACGAAGAATTAAGAATATTATCTGAATGGCTCACTACTCTAAAAAGTGAATAATATTTCCAGCGTAGGTAGCAAGCAATTGCTACCTACCTTTTTTCAATATGTTGAACAAGAGATAATATAAGATGTTTAAATATTTACCGATTTTATTTGCTTTCCTCTACATAGTATCTTTTAGTGTACAAAACACGAATTCACAATCTAATGATGATTGCCTTAGCTGCCATAGTGATCCGGATATTTATATGGAAAAAAATGGTCGTAAAGTGAAACTTCATGTGCGAAAATTTGAGCTTGCTCGTTCTGTACATTCAAAAATGCTATGTATTAATTGTCATGTTGGTTTCAAAGCGGATGATATACCTCATAAAGAAGGTGATTTGAGTGTCAATTGTGCTAATTGTCACTCAAATCTAATAGGTAAACATCCATGGCACCCATCTATGGCAAAAGCTACTGGGAGTAAAGGCGGTCCAGATATTAATTGCGTAGGTTGCCATGGTTCTCACAATATTCAAAGTCCTGGTAACCCAAATTCTCCACTTCATTTCACCAATTCAACTGAATTTTGTGGTAAATGCCATTCAGATGTAAAAAAAGAGCACATACAATCTGAACATTCAATTCAATATGTTGCTCACAATCCCAATGCACCTACTTGTATTTATTGTCATAAGCAACCAATCACGAAAGGTAATCAAATTTCAGAATTACAAAGAAAATTAAATCAAGAAAAATTATGTTTATCCTGCCATTTACATATTACTTCCATTTCGAGCCAGTATGCTAACTCATTGATTAATTATGAAAAGAGCGTTCACGGTTCAGCATTATTAGCTGGAAATACAAAAGCTGCTATGTGCGTGGATTGTCATGGTACTCATAACCTTCAAAAGGCTTCACATCCAGAGTCTCGAATTAATCATTTTAATATTCATAATGTATGTAATTCCTGCCATAGTGAAGTATCAACTGAATATATTCAAAGTGTACACGGAAAATCTCTTTTGAGTGGAAATTTAGATGCACCGAATTGCACCTATTGCCACGGCGAACATAATATCCAACACGTTCCTGATATCCCAAGTGCGGTTTTCACAAAATCAGGAATGAAATTTAATGTTGTTGTGAATAATAAAATGGTCTATTGTGTTGCCTGTCACTCTGACGAAGCAATGATGAACAAATATGGTGTTGCAACTGTTGAAAAAGCACATCGTTGGTTACCACGTATTAGCTCACATTGGGATAGAGTGCGTTGCATTGATTGTCATTCTTCAATCGAACCTCCTAATCGTTCGCACGATATTTTGCCACCGGAGAAAACTGTAAAGCGCTGCGAAACTTGCCATTCTATGAATTCAATGCTTATGAATACACTATATCGTCATCAAAAATCGCTATCACGTGAGAAATATGGTTTTATCAATGGAACTATTCTTTCCGATGCGTATGTTATTGGTGTAACAAGAAACCTGTACTTAAATTTGGTTAGTATTGCAATTTTTGTTCTCACTTTATTAGGTATTATAATTCACGCTTCTCTTCGTGCTTATTTTAGTTTAAAACGTAAAAAAATTGCGGAGAAAAAAGTATGAGTACTGTTCGCAAAGTATATATGTACCCACGTTGGTTACGTTTTTGGCATTGGATAAATGCAATTCTGTTCTTTCTATTGATATTGTCTGGTGTCAGTATGCAATATTCAGATACAAGTTCTTTATTGATGCCATTTGAATATGCGATTGTTACTCATAATGTTTGTGGTATTTTGCTTTCAGTTGTGTTTCTTTATTATCTATTTTTTAATATTAAAACTCGAAACTACAAACAGTATATACCTCAATTACGAGGTGCAAAAGAAATGTATCTTAAGCAAATGCGTTATTATCTTTATGGTGTATTCAAAGGTGAACCACATCCATTCGAGACCACTCCTGAAAATAAATTCAATCCACTTCAACGACTAACTTATTTTATAATAATGTTTTTGGCTGTGCCGGGTATTATCATTACTGGGTGGCTGCTTATGTTTCCGGAACTTGCTCCCGAACAGATTATGGGAATGGGTGGGGTCTGGCCTATGGCGTTGCTTCATATTACAATTGGTTTCTTTTTGAATTTATTCTTTATCGGTCATATCTATCTTGCAACGCACGGCGAAACAGTTTCTTCCAATTTTAAGTCAATGATAAATGGGTGGCATTTGCACTTCGAACATAATAATGAAAGCCAAGCAGATAGCTCAGAAATTTCTAATGATAGTTCGTCAAACGTATTGGAGCATACTTTGTCTGATGAATCCATACAAAAAACGAACAATGAAAATAAAGAATTATCTCAATAAACATAAGGTATTAATACTATGTATTCTACACTAAATGATTTTATTTCAGATTGGACACAAGAGAGTTCAGCTACTATTAAGCTGTTACAGTTAATTCCGGATGAGGCTTTAATTCAAAAAGTCTATCCAGAAGGGAGGACGCTTGGGATGTTGGTTTGGCACATTGTTTACACTGTTGGAGAAATGATGCAGGCGGCTGGTATTCAACTTCCAGATTTTGACCTCCAAGAAAAAATGCCACCAAATATTAATGCGATGATCGATAAATACATTCAGTTTTCTAATTCTTTAATCGAAAAAGTTAAAAATTATGATGACCATAAATTAGATGAAGAATTTCATATTTATGGTGAAAATTGGAAATTTAGAGATTTATTGAAAGGTTTAGTATATCACCAAATACATCATCGTGGGCAGCTTACAGTTTTGATGCGCCAAGCAGGACTTCCTGTTATCGGTATTTATGGACCATCAAAAGAAGAATGGTCGCAATTTGGTATGGAAGCACCAGAATAAATTAGTTTACATTTAGAATTTATTTAATCAAATAATTAATTAAGATTTGCATAATAAATTATCTACTTCATTTTATATGAAGTAGATAATTTCAATTTTTGGGAAAATAGACCTTCTAAGATAACTATCTTCAAGTTTAAAGATACGTTTAATTTCATTCGTAAGTTTTCTATTATTAAGATCTTTATCAAGATATAAAGATCTCACATCAATTCTATTGAGTAAATTGACTAATGTCGTTATTTAAATTTGTCAATTCTTTGTTTTTCTATTGAAATTCAGTATTAACTGCATATAATTCTTCATTAACCGACTGTAATTCTTCCTTAGCACTTTGTAGTTTTTTATTACTTGCTTCGAACTTTTCTATTACATCCTGAAATTCACTCCTTGTTTATTTTAGCTGTCTCTCATATATTTTTATTATGGCTTTTTACATTATTATTGTTACAAAAACGATACATAATATTTTCTACTTGCAAAAAGCACATATTTTATTTATATTAATCAATTATAGTTTATTATTTAGTAATTGATGAATATGGATATTGTTACTAATGGTTGAAAAAGTTGTCAAAGTTATTAATCGTTCGGGCATACA
Organism: Eximiradius proteiniborus; assembly: GCF_058546985.1. Taxonomy (NCBI): domain Bacteria; kingdom Pseudomonadati; phylum Bacteroidota; class Eximiradiia; order Eximiradiales; family Eximiradiaceae; genus Eximiradius; species Eximiradius proteiniborus. Next base: position 586,761 of record NZ_CM178592.1, read on the forward strand.
CACTCGACCAGCTGCAAGTATAGTAAAATTGGCTTCTAAATTTAAGTCTGAAATATTTTTGATTAGAGATAAATTTGCAATCAATGGGAAAAGTATTATTGGAGTGATGACGCTTGCGGCTGAACAAGGAAGTGAGATTAGAGTGAGGGCAGAAGGACCAGATGAACAAGAAGCTATTGATGAGATTGTGAAATTATTTGAGAGTGGTTTCGGTGAGGTATAATGGCTCCACAAGAAGTAATATATGGGAAAACAGATTATAAGTTACTTAAAGAACAGTTTGTACTAAAAGGAATTCCTTCTTCAGCTGGAGTAGCATTAGGTAATGCAATAGTATTGCAGCCAGAATCATTAATCAGTCCATCAATTAAAATTCCGAGTGAAGAAATTTCCAACGAATTATTAAAATTCGAAAAGGCTCATACAAACTTAGTCCATCAATTTATGCAGAGCCTGCATAAAGTACGTTCTTTGGGTAGTAATGTTATTGCAATTCTTGAAACAAATTTATTAATTCTTACTGATCCAATTTTATACGATGGAATTAGAAACAAAATTAAAGATGGTTTCAGTGTTGAAAGTGCAATAGTTTCTGAATTCGATAATCAAAGAAAGTTTTTTCTGAATGCTTCAGATGCTTTATTGCAAGAGCGAGCTAATGAAATTGATAATATTAAACGTAAGCTTCTTGCTTCGCTCAAAGATCAATCAATAGATTATGATAACTGTCAGCACTCAATTGTTGTTGCCCAAACTTTAACTACTACAGACATTGTTAATTTCAAAGAAGCCGGTATCCTTGCAATAGTTACTGAGGTTGGAGGAATTACTTCACACGCTTCAATTTTATCACGTTCATTTGATATTCCGGCTGTAATTGGTGTGCATAATGCTACAGATATTATTCCAAATGGCTCTGAGATTATTGTTGATGGTTTTGCCGGTATTGTTGTGGTAAAACCCAAAGAAGATATTAGAACAGTTTATTTACAAAAAATTGAAGCATTAGAGGAACACAAAAGAAATCTTGGTGCTCTGGCGAAACTTCCCTCTGAAACTCTTGATGGTAAACGGATTTCTTTGCTTGGTAATGTGAACTTTTTAGATGATGTTCGTTCAGGTGAGATTAATGGTGCAGATGGTTATGGACTGGTGCGATCCGAAAACTTGGTTATGGAACTGAAAGGTTTCCCAGATGAAGAAACTCAATATAAGTGGTATAGAGAAATTTGTGAGCGGGCTTTTCCAAAACCTGTTACAATTAGAGTGTTTGATTTAGGTAGCGATAAGTATGTCGAAGGTTTGCCAATTAAGGAATTTAATCCTGCATTAGGTTTGCGAGGAATTCGTTTTTTGCTTTCACGTCAGGATATTTTTAAAACACAATTACGAGCTCTGCTCCGAGCTTCGATTAATAAAAATCTGAAAATAATGTTGCCGATGATAACTTCTCTTCACGAAGTAGAAATATCTCGAAAAATATTAGAAATATGCAAAGCTGAACTTCAACAAGAAGAAGTACTTTTTGATAATCGTATTCCTCTTGGAGTAATGATAGAAACGCCTGCTGCAGCTATTATTTCTGATGGATTAGCAAAAGTTGCAGATTTTTTCAGTATTGGTACAAATGATTTAACTCAATATACTCTTGCTGCCGATAGAAATAATGAACTTGTTTCTGATATTTTTGATGATTTTCATCCATCTGTACTACGGTTGATTGATTTTATCATAAAGACAGCTCACAAAAATGGAGTAAGTGTTTCAATTTGTGGAGAATTGGCAGGACATGCTGCTGCTACACAACTACTGGTAGGGATGGATGTTGATGAATTAAGCGTTGCACCATCTCTTCTTCTTGAACTTAAAAACAGAGTAAGATCATTGACCTACTCTGAAGCTAAAATAATTGCTGAAGATATTTTGAATTCTAATGATTATTTTGAAGTTAGAAAAAAACTTGAAAAAGCAATAGGACGCCACAGTATTACTGAATTGAATGAAATTTAGCAGCTGTTTTTGTCCCACTATTTTTTTACTGAAATAAGTTGTTTTATCTACATCTAAGTATTATATTTGAATTAACAATTCATTAATTTTTTGTAATGAAATTTATCTTATACATACTTATTGCACTAATTCTTTATTCCTGTGATAGCAATAACGATTTTGCTGTTTCATCAGGTTCGCCGAGAGTAACCAATATTTCAAAAAATATCACTTTTCCTACAGATACATTAATCATTTATGGGAAAAATTTCCCACTTAATAATGATAGCGCTGCTATAATTTTTAATGATAGCGTTGTTTTTCAGAAAAATAATTGTATCTTTTGGAGAGCGAATTCTATTGGAATTATTATTGATGAACGGATTCTAAGTGGGTATTTTTATTTGATTTTTGGAAAAGATACCAGTGAATTATTCAATATTACTGTGTTGCCATATCCACCCTTTGAGACTACAACAATAAATCCAGGTTCTTTTAAAATGGGCAGCACGACAGGTTTTGAAGATGAATTGCCTGTTAGAAATATTTACATTACTAAAAAAATTGAAGTATCAAAAACAGAAATAACTCAAAGGTTATATGAATTTATCTCAAAGAGTAATCCAAGTCCAATCAAAGATAATTCTCTTCCAGTATTCAATGTTGATTGGTTGGATGCAATTATTTTCTGCAATAGATTATCAGAAAAAGATGGATTGAAAGTCGCTTATTCTATTAATGATAATATTGTTATTTTTGATACGACTGCAAATGGATGGCGCTTGCCCACTGAAGCCGAATGGGAATATCTTGCCCGGGCTGGTAGTCAAACTGATGTTCCTGCTAATATTTATTCATCTGCTTGGTTCAATGAAAATTCAGGTGGAATACCTAAAATAGGTAAGCAGAAATTACCAAATTCTTTTGGTTTATATGATATGTTAGGCAATGTATGCGAGTGGTGCTGGGACTTGTATGCTGACTATAATCCGATTGATACAATAAATCCTATTCAAAACTTTGGCAGTCATCGTATTCATCGTGGTGGCTGTTTCCTTGACTCTAAATCTTTTATCCGGTTTAGTTCTCGTCAAAGTCAGAATAATTTAGTTGGAATCAGATTAGTTAGAAACAAATAATTATTCTTAATTTTTCCCTCATTTTAATAAATTAATATATTCATAAATACGTTAATTATTTTGACTAAATTCTAAAAGTTTTTTCATAGGTGTTTTATGATACTCGATATTGATATGCTTCGCAAGCATTATAATTCATTAACAGAAAAAATGAATTATGTTAAATCGAAAATCAAGCGACCACTAACCCTTGCTGAAAAGATACTATATACTCACTTGTTCGATATTCATTCAATAAGAGAATTCGAACGTGGAACTGATTATGTTGAGTTTGCTCCCGATCGTGTAGCTATGCAGGATGCAACTGCCCAAATGGCTCTTTTGCAATTTATGCAAGCTCGCAAAAATAAAGTTGCTGTGCCAACAACTGTTCATTGCGACCATTTGATACAAGCTCAGGTTGGAGCTCATAAAGATTTGGAGTTTGCACTTGAATCAAACAAAGAAGTTTATGATTTTCTTGAATCTGTGTCTAACAAATATGGTATTGGTTTCTGGAAGCCCGGTGCAGGAATTATTCATCAAGTGATACTTGAAAACTATGCATTCCCAGGCGGGATGATGATTGGGACTGATTCTCATACTGTCAATGCTGGTGGTCTCGGGATGATTGCAATTGGTGTTGGCGGTGCTGATGCAGTAGATGTGATGGTTGGAATGCCTTGGGAATTAAAATTCCCTAAACTAATAGGTATTAAACTGACTGGGAAGTTATCGGGATGGACTTCTGCAAAAGATGTAATACTTAAAGTTGCTGGTATGCTAACTGTCAAAGGTGGTACTGGTTATATTTTAGAATATTTCGGTGATGGTGCAGAATCTATTTCTGCAACAGGCAAAGGAACTATTTGTAATATGGGGGCAGAAATTGGTGCAACTACTTCTATCTTTGGGTATGATGAGAAAATGTATGATTATCTAATTGCTACTGGAAGAAAAGAAATTGCTGATTTCTGTAGTTCTATGCTCGAATGTGTTACTGCCGATAAAGAAGTTTATCAAAACCCTGAAAAGTATTTTGACAACCTAATTGAAATTAACTTATCTGAGCTTGAACCACATATTAATGGACCTTTTACACCTGATTTAGCTCATCCTATTTCAAGATTTGCTGAAGAAGTAAGGAAAAACGATTGGCCTGTTGAACTTTCTGCAGGGTTGATTGGCTCTTGCACAAATTCATCGTATGAAGATATTACACGTTCAATTTCTATTGTCAAACAAGCTATTGATAATAATTTATCTGCTAAATGTGAATTTACAATTACCCCCGGTTCTGAAATGATTCGTTATACTATTGAACGAGACGGATTTATAGATATGTTCGAGCGAATTGGTGGTGTTGTTCTTGCAAATGCTTGTGGTCCTTGCATTGGGCAATGGAAGAGACTTAATGCTCAAGATCAACAAAAAAACTCTATTATCACTTCATTTAATCGAAACTTTGCTAAAAGAAATGATGGAAATCCAAACACTCACGCTTTCGTAGCTTCGCCTGAGATTGTTACAGCATTTGTGCTCGCTGGTAGGCTTGATTTTAATCCTATGAAAGATAAACTAATTAATGCTGATGGTATAGAAGTTCTGCTTAAAGAACCAGAAGGAATTGAACTCCCACCTCGTGGTTTTGATGTTATCGAAAATGGTTACAAAGCGCCTGCAGAAGATGGTTCTCAACAAGAAATAATAATCGATCCAAATTCTGAAAGGCTCCAAATTATTCCACCTTTTGATAAATGGGATGGAAACGATTTTATCGGATTAAAACTATTAATTAAAGTAAAAGGAAAATGCACTACTGACCATATATCTATGGCAGGACCTTGGCTGCGGTATCGAGGGCATTTAGATAATATATCAAATAATACACTTATTGGGGCTGTTAATTTCTTTAATGATAGAACAAACTATGTAAAGAACCAAATTACTGGTGAATACGATGAAGTTCCAAAAGTTCAGCGTTATTATAAGTCGCTTGGCATAGGGTCAATTGTGGTAGGTGATGAAAATTATGGTGAAGGTTCGTCTCGCGAACACGCTGCTATGCAGCCAAGATATTTGGGCATTAGAGCAATATTAGTTAAATCATTTGCTCGTATTCACGAAACAAATCTGAAAAAGCAAGGTATGCTTGCACTTACTTTTATTGATAAACGTGATTATGATAAAATATTAGAGGATGATACCATTGACATTGTTGGATTAAAGGAATTTGCCCCCAATAAACCGTTAAGAGTAGTTCTTCATCACAAAGATGGAAGTATAGATAGTTTCGAAGTTTCGCATTCCTATAATGCTCAACAAATTGAGTGGTTCAAAGCTGGAAGCGCATTAAATTTGATTAAATAAATCCAATACTTAATGTTGAATAATATTGAGAAAAAATGAAAATTCAAATTAAACGATTAGATGATCAATTTGATGATTTGCCATTACCTACATATCAAACTTCTGGTTCTGCAGGAATGGATATTTATGCGGCTGTAAACGAACCAATTACAATTTTACCAAGGCAAACAGTACTTGTTCCGACCTCTCTTGCTATTGCTTTACCAGATGGATTCGAAGCGCAAGTGCGTTCACGTAGTGGATTGGCTGCTCGATATGGGGTTTTTGCTTTGAATGCTCCTGGAACAATAGATAGCGACTATCGCGGAGAAATAAAAGTTATTTTATCAAATTTTGGGGATGAACCATTTGTTGTTAATCGTGGTGATAGAATTGCTCAACTTGTAATAGCTCGATACGAAAAAGCTGAATTTCAACTCGTTGATGAACTTCCTGATTCTCATAGGAGTAATGGAGGATTTGGAAGTACTGGAATTTAATTTAAACTATTTTTAATAAATCGCAACTTTTTGCTATATTACAGTAGTTGTTTATCAAATTTTGAAATTGAATATGAAAAAGTTAATGTTTGTAGCTGTTTTGCTTTTCTTATTTTGCTCAATATCGTATGCCCAATACTGGGTAAAAATCGATGGGGTCAATCCTTATATTAACAAAATTTTTTCTCCTGTTGACGAGCCGAACAGAATATTAGTTGCTTCAAGCGGTTTCCCAACTAATGTGTTGCAAAAGAATATCGATTTCCCTTTTATTGGAAACGGTTATCAGGAAAGTATTGATTCTGGTAAAACATTTACAAAGTATCAGCTAAATGAGCGATCGGTATATGATATATATCAATCTAAAAGATACCCTAATAAATGGTTCGCAGCAGTCAGACATTTCACCCGCGGCGGGATATTATTGTCAACAAACCGTGGAGAGAATTGGAGCGAAGATATATTATGCGAATCTTCCAATCAATTATATCGAGTATCTTCAACTATTATTAATCAAGATGAATTTTTCGTTGCTGCCGCGATTAATACAAGTGAAGGCTTTGTTTATTCGGATAATGATTTTATCACTTGCAATTCTTCCTCTTTGAGCGTTGAAACACGTTCAGTTGCTTTTTCAAAAATCTCAAATTTACTCTTTTTATCGGGAGACGCATCATCTCAGGGGAGAGTATTAAGATCATATGATTATGGTAGATCGTGGCACCGCGAAAGCAGTGGTTTGGAAGGATTACGTGTGCTTTCAATTTTGCCTTCATCAATAGATCCTTCTATTGTACTTTGTGGTGTGGATTCACTGACTGTTGATGGTTCAAGTATTGGAAAAGGAATATACATAAGCTTAGATACCGGTAAAACGTGGCAGTATTTTACTGGTGCAGGCAATCAGATTTTTGAATTTGCTGAACATCCACGATATCCGCGCCTTGTTGCTGCCGCTGCAGGGAATGCCGGAGTTTTAGTTTCTTCGATCTATGGACATTATTTTGAAGCTTTCAACAATGGTTTGCCTGCCAATAAATCAGTTCGAACAGTTATGATACCTAATTGGGACACAACTGATGCTGGTTTTATTATATTTGCAGGCGTTGATGGCGAGGGATTATTCAAATCCACATACCTTAAAACAAGCGCTGATAATAATAGGAATCCTGAATTTAAGATTTTGTCAATTTCTCCACAACCTGCAAATGACCTATTAAACATTAGAATTTATTTGCCTGATGCACAAAATGTTAATATTACGATATTTAACTCGTATGGGCAAGAGATATATCAACTACCAAATGTCTATTTTAACGCCGGAGAAAATTCATTTAATTGGAATGCAAACGGTTTTCCATCAGGAATTTATTTTATGCAAATTAAATCAGATAACCAGATTTTAAGCGATAAATTTGTTATTAGTAGATAATGTATATTTATCATAATAATAGAATTCCTTTTTTTTCGATTATTCTTACAGCTTATAATCGAGGTCATATAATAGATAGAGCAATAATTTCAGTTCTTAATCAAAAGGAGCAGGATTGGGAGCTTCTCATTGTTGATGATGGTTCGTCAGACAATACTTTTAATGTTTGTTCAAAGTATTTTAGTGATTCAAGAATTCGTTATCTGTTTCATAAAAATAAAGGATTGCCACTTTCGAGAAATGTAGGAATTCTTTCTTCTTCCGGGCTTTACTGCACTTTTTTGGATTCCGATGATGAATATAAGGACAATCATTTAGAACTCAGACGAAACATTCTTTTACAGCATCCTGAAGTTGATCTTCTTTATGGTGGTATTGAAATAATTGGCGACCCTTATGTTGTTGATTTTTATGATAATTCAAAACAGGTACATATTGACGAATGCTATGTCGGAGGCTCTTTTTTCGTGAAGAGGGATGTTGCAGTTAATCTCGGCGGTTTCAGAAATATCAAGTACGGCGATGACGCTGATTTTGCTATGAGAGCAATTGAAAATGGTTATTGTGTCGCATCAGTTGAATACAGAACTTACATCTATCATAGAGATATGAATGATTCAATTTCTAAACTCTATGCTCAATCCACTCAAGATTAGAATGGAGATATTATGTATAGATTGGTTGTTGTTTTCTTTTTATTAGTGCTCATTAGTAATGCATTATTTTCGCAATCATCTAAAATTCAAGATGGGACAGAGGCTTTTTTCTTTGATGCTGTGATTTTTAAAGGGGATTCTGCCAATTTAGCACGAATAGATTGTTACGTGTTGGTGCCTTATCAATCACTTACTTTTATCAAATTTGAAGATAATTTTATTGCTAAAATCAATGTTTTTCTTACGGTTTACGATTCTCTTGGTAATACTGTCGCAACGAAAAATTATGATAGAGTGCTTGTTGAGAGAGACTACAATATAGCTTTGGGTGCAACAGCAAAGTTTGATGTCCGTCAGATGCAGTTTTCTTTAGCACCAGGGAACTATCAAATTAGAGCAATTCTTAGTGATGAAAACTCAAAGGCTGAATATTCTCAGTCGCGAAGTATGAGTGTTATTGATTTTGCAAAATATGACAATGTGATGAGCGGTTTGCTTTTAGTCAGTTCTATTGAAGAAGATAAGGGAAGATGGAAAATTACTCCTCATATTTCTGATAATATTGGTGGATTGAGAGATGGTTTCTTTGTTTTTTTCGAATATTATTCAAATACTAATCAAAAGGTCGATTTTCTCTATCAAATTTTTGAAAATGATGAACTTATCGAACAAGGTTCTAAAATTCAAAAAGAAATTGATATTGGAACAAATAGAATATTTATTCGTGTAAAGAAACCTACTAAAATTTCACGAAATAATTATACATTGAGAGTATTAGCGTTAAGACCAAATAATAATGATGATTATGAGATAAAGGATATTCTTGCAGTTGCTCAGCGTTCTATTAAATCTATCACTCGTTTGAGTGGTTTTGTATTAAATGATCTGGATAAAGCCATTAGACAACTGAGATACGTTGCAAATTCTGATGATATTAATTATATTCGCTCTGCTAAGTCAGAAGATGAAAAGTTTACTCGTTTTAATGATTTTTGGAAATCTTTAGATCCGACACCTAATACAGAACGTAATGAAGCCTTTGAGCAATATTATTTCCGTATTGCATATGCTAATGAAAATTTCCGTTCGTATACAGAAGGTTGGCTGACAGATAGAGGTATGGTTTATATTATTTTTGGACAACCAGTTACAGTTGAAAGGTCTAATCCTATGAGTGATGGGCGTGTTTACGAGCGCTGGATTTATGCTGATAATCGTGAGTTCCTTTTCCTCGATAATACAGGATTTGGTGATTTTCGATTAGTCAGACCAATATCCATTACAGAAAAATATCGTTATAAGAATTAATTCCCACCAATTTACTTTCTTTTTTTCTTTTATATAATAAGAAAAAAATGTATATTAAGTTTCACATGTTTTTTTTCAATCAACGAAAAAAATAGGAGCTAGTTATGAAACGTTACAAAATTGCCTGGTTACCAGGAGATGGTGTAGGAAAAGAAGTATTAGTAGCTACACAAATTGTTTTCGACAAACTTAACTTTAATGCCGAGTACATCCACGGCGATATTGGATGGGAATTTTGGTGCAAAGAAGGTGATGCTTTACCCCAAAGAACAATTGATTTGCTTAAAGAAGTTGATGCAGCTATGTTCGGTGCAATAACTTCAAAACCTGTAAAACAAGCTGAAGCTGAACTTATCCCAGAACTACAAGGTAAAGGGCTCATCTACCGTTCTCCAATTGTTAGAATGCGTCAGCTTTTTGATTTATATGTTTGTCTTCGTCCCTGCAAAGCATATAAAGGCAATTCATTAAACTATAAAGACAATATTGATTTAGTTGTATTTCGTGAAAACACAGAAGATCTTTATGCTGGTGTGGAATTTCATCCAGTTCCACAAGAATTAACAGATGTACTAACAAAATTATCTCGACCGTTCGGAGCTTTCGCTAATCATAACGCAAATGATTTTGCCATTTCTTGCAAAATAAATACGAAAAAAGGTTCAGATAGAATAATTCGTGCTGCTTTTGAATATGCTCGCAAACATAATAGAAAAAAGGTTACAGTAATTCACAAAGCTAATGTTGTGAGAGCCACTGATGGGCTATTCCTTGAAACTGCTCATCAAGTCCATAAGGATTTTCCTGACATTGAAATGGACGATGCTAATATTGATGCTATTACTATGTGGCTATTGAAAAATCCGAATAATTATGATGTTTTAGTTGCTCCGAACCTTTTCGGTGATATTGTTTCAGACTTGTGTGCTCAAATGGTCGGTGGTTTAGGTTTCGGATGTTCAGGTAATATTGGTCAAAGTCTTGGAGTATTCGAGCCTACACACGGTTCTGCTCCTAAATATGCCGGAATGTATAAAGTTAATCCGATTGCAACTATCTTAGCCGGGAAAATGATGCTTGAATGGCTTGGAGAAAAGGAATTAGCTGAACGCATTGAAAAAGCTACAGCAGAGGTTATTGCTGAGGGCAAGGTGAGAACATATGATATGGGCGGTAGCAATACTACTTTAGAAATGGGTAAAGCTATAGCAGAAAGATTATAATTTCATATGAAACTAAATAATATGGGACGCATTATTTTTGCGTCCCGTTTTTTTTACAAACTATTAAGATCAATATATGAAAGAGGCTGTCTTTGAGAGACAGCCTTTTATTGAATGAATTGTTACTTTTGTGGGATATTCTTCATTAATTCAATAAGGAAATTCCAAATTCTTTGAACGGAAGATATACTAACCCTTTCGTCAGGTGAATGAACATCGCGTAGATTTGGACCACAGGACAACATATCAATTCCGGGGTATTTTTCACCAATCAGCCCACATTCAAGACCGGCGTGAATTGCTTCGATTTTAGGTTCTTTGCCTAATACATTTTTATAAACTTGTTTTGCGACATTTAATATTTCAGAATTAACATTTGGTTCCCAAGCAGGATAGCCATCACCTGTTGCAACCGTTGCTCCACCTAATTCAAGTGCCGCATAAACCATATTTTCAACAAATCTTTTTTCAGATTCAACAGAGCTTCTCTGCGAAGTTAGGACAAAAATCTCATTCTCTCTTGTCTCTACGATTGCAAAGTTTGTCGAAGTTTGAACAAGTCCAGCAATATCAGGGCTCATTCTAATTACGCCGTGAGGCATAGCTACGAAAGAGGAAAGTACTTTATAAGCTAATTCAGATTTAAGAATTCTGTTTGGCATTTCAGTTTTTTCACAGAAGAAATCTAAATTTGGTTCTTTTGTTGAATATTCTTTTTTGAAGATAGCTTTATATTGAGCAATTAAATCATTGAATTCATCAACTTTTTCATTAGGAACTAAAACAGTAGCAAAAGCTTCACGAGGAATTGCATTATGTTTGTTGCCACTATTGAATGAAACAAACTTTATTGGCATTGTTCTTATTGTATTCCATAAGAAACGAGATAACAATTTGGCAGCATTCGCACGTCCATCGTGAATCTCTATACCTGAGTGTCCACCACGTAATCCTTTAATTGATAATTTATATGGTGTGTGATTTGAAGGAACTTCTTCTGCTTCGTATTTAAAAATACCAGAGGTATTTAATCCTCCTGCACATCCAATAGTAAATGCATCTTCGTCCTCAGAATCGAGATTAATCAGTATATCGGCAGTTACCAAATCTGTCCCTAATTGTATGGCACCTGTAAGCCCTGTCTCTTCATCCAGAGTGCAAAGTAGTTCTAATGCAGGATGTTGAATGTCGTTAGATGCCATCAAAGCCATTCCCATTGCTATTCCAATTCCATTATCAGCACCGAGAGTAGTTCCTTCTGCTTTAACCCAGTCCCCATCTATGTATACTTTTAACGGATCGTTGTCAAAATCAAATTCTACATCACTATTTTTTTCACAAACCATATCCAGATGACCTTGGATACAAACTGATTTCCTATTTTCCATTCCAGGAGTGGCTGGCTTTTTTATTACAAGATTACCAAGAGAATCAGTTTTATACTCCAAACCGAGCGATTTAGCCCAATTAATCATATATTCCCTTATCTTCTCTTCTTTTTTAGAAGGATGTGGCACCTGAGTGATTTCTTCGAAATATTTCCAAACAAGTTCAGGCTTTAAATTGCTAAGTACATTAGACATTTGTTATCTCCTTTTTTAATTCTAAAAAATATATAAAGCCGTTATGATATAATTGTGTCAAAAACAAATTAAGACGAGGATAAATAGGTTCTGCTTTTTCTCCTAAATCATTTTTCAAAGATTCAGCAATTTCAAATACTTTTGTTTTTCCATCAATTAAGCACCAAACTTTAGAGCCAATTTCATCTAAGTTTGCTCGAATATATAAACTTCTTCCTTTGGGGATAAACTTTTGCATAAACTTACTCTTAAAACGAGGGACTAATACATCAACTAATCCTTCTTCGTTAATCTCGTGCTGATAATTTGTTGTTGGTGTTAATTCCAGCAGGTTAATTTCATTTTTTCGTTTTAGCATAAGCAATTTCATTAATTATCTGAATTTTCAAATATAATAAAAAAGAATAGACTAAAAAATAAAAAAGGTATTGTGTTTTGAGATAATAAAATATATATATTTATTATGCTTTTCCGACTATTTGTATTATATTTATTGATAAATATTTCTTGTTTAGTTTCGTTAGTTTATTTAATTTACTCTCAATAAATATTTCCGAAATATGTATTTGCTGGATTTTCAAGGAGTTCGATTTTTTGAACGATTCTTTAGATTATATTAAATCAATAAAATGTAGAGATTATTTTAATCATAAAGCAAAAAAATTTGTTTATAATAAAATAATTCATTATTTTTGTATCGATAATATTTTATCAATACAGCATTACTGATTAAGGAGCTGTAAAATGTTAACGAAAAAAAACATTGTTGTAATTCCTGAGCCTACTTTAAGAAGGCTTCCTCACTATTTGCATCTATTGTTAAATCTAAAAGAACAAGGTGTAAAAAGTGTTTCATCTACATTTATTGCTAACGAGCTTGGTTTAGATTCTACACAAGTTCGTAAAGATGTTCAATATACAAATATTATTGGAAAGCCTAAAACTGGTTTTGATGTCAATTCATTAATCAATGCTATTCAAACTTGCCTAAACTGGAATCGTTATGAAAATGCTTTTTTAGTAGGGGCTGGTAGCTTAGGGACCGCTATGTTAGGTTACAAACAGTTCAAAGACTATGGGCTAAATTTTGTAGCTGCATTTGATAACGATCCCGAAAAAGTTGGTCAAAAAATACACGGTATTGAAGTATTAAGTATTGACAGATTGCCTGTATTAGCTCAGTTGATGAAAATTCATTTAGCTGTGCTTACTGTGCCTGCAAAAGCTGCACAAGAATGTGTGGATATTATGCTAAAAGGGGGAATTGTTGCTATCTGGAATTTTGCTCCAACTCAAATCAAAGTTCCAAAGAATGTAATAGTTGAAAATGCTCAATTTTCTCAATCTTTAGCAGTATTAACAAGGAAACTATCTGTTTATAAGCAAACACTGCTTTAGAACATAATTTTATTTGTGAAAATTAATTGGAGAAAGTGTGATGAGTTCGCACAACGAGAATTCTTTGCCTGTTCGTAAATTTGAAAAAGTGTGTGAAATCTTAAAGAGTTACAATTATGATTCTACAAAACTAATACCTATTCTTCAAGCAATACAAGAAGAATATAGGTATTTGCCGGAAGATGTGATGATTTTTGTCGCTTCTTCGCTCGATATTTCGCCAGCTAAGCTTTATGGGGTAGCTACATTTTATGCCCATTTTGCTTTAGAACCAAAAGGAAAATACGTTATTAAAGTTTGTGATGGAACTGCCTGCCACGTAAAAGGTTCAAATCCTGTAGTTGAGGCAATTGAGTTAAAGCTGGGACTTAATGATAAAAAACATACAACTGACGATTTACTTTTTACTTTAGAAAAAGTATCCTGCCTTGGTGCTTGTGGATTAGCACCTGTTGTGGTTATTAATGAAGATGTTTATTCACAAGTCAATCCACAAACTATAGTAGAAATTATTGATAAAATAATAACTATGGAGAATAACAATGCTCAAGTCGCTTAATGAATTAAAAGCAATAGCAGAAAAATATAATAATAGTAGTAACACATTGAAAAAAAGAGTTATTGTTTGCGCTGGAACTGGTTGTGTCGCGAATGGTTCTCTTAAAATATATAATGAATTGGTAGCCAAAATTAAGGAAGCAGGAATTGAGTGTGTCGTTGAATTAAAAATGGAAGAAACTAATCAAAATAAGATTCTTGTTTCTGAAAGTGGTTGTCAAGGATTTTGCCAGATGGGACCTCTTGTTACTATTGAACCCGACGGTATTCACTATGTAAAAGTTAAAGTAGAAGATGTTCAGGAAATCGTTGACCATACATTGGTTTTGGGTAAACCAGTTGATAGATTATTATTTGTTGATCCACTGACTGGTGAGCATTGCGTTCATACTAAAGATATCCGTTTTTACAATCGTCAATCGAGAAAAGTATTGGGTTTATGTGGACATATTAACCCTTCTGATATTTATGAATATATTGCAAAAAATGGCTATCAAGCAGCATTCAAAGCTTTAGCTGAAATGACAGACAAAGATATTTGTGAAGAAATTACTTATGCTGGACTTCGTGGAAGAGGCGGTGGGGGATTTCCAACAGGTCGTAAATGGGAGTTAACAAGAGTTCAAAAATCTGACAAAAAATATGTGATATGTAATGGTGATGAGGGCGACCCCGGTGCGTTTATGGATAGAAGCGTGATGGAAGGTAACCCACACTCTGTAATCGAAGGAATGATAATAGCTGCAAAAGCAATTGGTGCCGATGAAGGTTATATTTATGTACGTACTGAATATCCTTTTGCAGTCAGAAGACTTAAAATAGCAGTAAAACAGGCTGAAGAACTTGGTTTGCTTGGCGAAAACATTATGGGCACTGGATTTAACTTCAAACTTCACGTAATGGAAGGTGCCGGTGCTTTTGTATGCGGTGAAGAGACTGCATTAATGTCCTCGATTGAAGGAAAAAGAGGTATGCCTAAACCCAAACCACCATTTCCAGCTCAATCCGGGCTATTTGGTAAACCAACAGTAATCAATAATGTTGAAACATTAGCATCTGTTCCTCGAATAATTCTTAATGGAGCAAAAGAATTTAGAAGTTGTGGTACAGAAAGTTCACCAGGCACAAAAACTTTTGCTTTAACTGGACACGTTGCAAATACTGGATTGATTGAAGTTCCATTCGGTTCTACTATTCGTGAAATTGTTTATAATATTGGCGGTGGAGTAACTTTATCAGATGGAACAATTTCGAGTAATGGGCTTAAAGCAGTTCAAATAGGAGGTCCTTCGGGTGGCTGTTTGACAACGGAACATATGGATATGCCACTGGATTTTGATTCATTAAGTGGTATTGGGGCAATGGTTGGTTCCGGCGGGCTTGTTGTAATGAATAAGGACACTTGTATGGTTAAGATGGCTCATTTCTTTATGCAGTTTACTCAAAATGAATCCTGTGGTAAGTGTGTTCCTTGCAGAGAAGGAACCAAACAGATGCTTGCATTACTCGAAGATATTATAGAAGGACGTGCTACTGAAGAAACATTGGACATTTTGGAAGAATTAGCCAGAGCAGTTCAGAAAGGTTCATTGTGCGGACTTGGTAAAACTGCTCCTAATCCAGTCCTTTCGATGATGAACCAATTCCGTGAAGAATATGAAGCTCACGTAAAACAAAAGAAATGTCCTGCTAAACAATGTAAAGCATTATTAAGCCCTCAAATAATTCCAGAAAAATGTAAGGGCTGTGGATTGTGTGTAAAAGCTTGTCCTGTTAATGCAATTTCAGGTGTTCGTAAAGAAGTGCATTATATTAATGAAGAATTGTGCATCAAATGCGGTGCTTGTTTAGAAACTTGTAGGTTAAATGCAATTGTAGGAGTATAAAATGAAAAAGACTTTAGAAATAAATGGTAAAATAGTAGAGTTCAATGGCGAGAAAAATTTATTGGAAGTAATTAGAAAAGAAAATATTGATCTTCCAACTTTCTGTTATCATTCGGAACTTAGTATTTATGGGGCTTGCCGCTTATGCGTTGTTGAAGTAGAGGGACGCGGAGTGCAAGCATCTTGTTCGTTAGCTCCCGAATCTGGTATGGTCGTCCGAACTAATACTGAACAATTAAGAAATTTGCGTAAAATCTATATTGAATTGCTACTTGCAAGTTATAATCACGACTGCCCGACATGCACAAAAAACAATAATTGTAAGCTTCAGGAATTAGCATATAAATTAGGTGTTCGTGAAATTAGATTTAAACGTAATCAAGAACACTTACCAATTGATAATTCTTCGCACGCACTACTTCGCGATCCAAACAAGTGCATTCTATGTGGCGATTGCGTGAGAGCCTGTGAAGAAATACAAGGTATTGGTGCTATAGATTTTGCTTATCGTGGCTCAAAGTCAGTTGTTTCTCCTGCTTTTGGAAAAGGGCTTTCTCATATAGATTGTGTTGATTGTGGGCAATGTAGCAGAGTGTGCCCGACTGGTGCTATAGTTCCAAAATCAGAAGTGGCTGATGTATGGAAAGCTATTGAAGATAAATCAAAAGTTGTTGTTGCTCAAATTGCACCAGCTGTAAGAGTTGCTATTGGTGAAGAGTTTGGTTACAAATCCGGAACTATTGTTACTGGACAATTGATTGCAGCAATGAAAATGTTAGGCTTCGACAAGGTATTTGATTCATCGTTTACAGCAGATTTAACTGTTATTGAGGAAGCAAACGAATTTATTGAAAGAAAAACTAAAAACGAAAATTTACCTTTGTTTACTTCCTGCTGTCCTGCGTGGGTTAAATACGTAGAACAATATTTCCCTGAATATTTGCATAATTTGTCTACTTGCCGTTCACCACAACAAATGTTTGGCTCCATTGCTAAGTCGATTTTACCAGATTTGTTAGGTAAAAAACGAGAAGATATTGTTGTTGTTTCAATTATGCCTTGTACAGCAAAGAAAGTTGAAGCACGACGACCGGAATTTGCAACTGATGGAATTCAAGATGTAGATTATGTGCTTACAACTCAAGAACTTGCAAATATGATTAAGCAGGTTGGAATAAAATTTGAGAACCTATCTCCTGAAGCATTCGACTTACCACTTGGGTTTAAAACAGGTGCCGGCGTTTTGTTCGGGAATTCCGGAGGTGTTTCTGAAGCAGTGCTTAGATATGCTTACGAAAAAATTAGCGGACAAATCCTTGATAATGTAGATTTCAAAGAAGTTCGTGGAAACGATTCAATTAGAGAAACTACATTACAAATCAATGGTCAAACTATTAATTTATGTATTATTCACGGGCTTAAAAACGCTAAAAATGTTGTGAAGCAAATTCAAAACGGAGAAAAACATTACGACTTAATCGAAGTTATGGCTTGTCCGGGTGGTTGTATCGGTGGTGCGGGACAACCTGTTTACTACGACGAAGAGACTCGCAACAATAGAACAAAAGGGATATATGATTGCGACAAAATGTTGCAGTTACATAAATCTCAAGAAAATCCTTATGTCGCTGATTTATACAAAAATATCCTTAAAGAACCAAATAGCGAAGTTGCTCATAATTTATTACATACTCATTATAAGAGCAGAAAGAGAATCAAAGAAGGTGCAATGGAATTAATTACAAGTGATAGTTCCAAACTTCAAGTTAGCGTGTGCGTTGGCACAAACTGCTTTATTAAAGGTTCTCAAGAAATATTGAAAAAGCTAATTAACTACGTTGAACAAAATAATTTAACTGATATGGTAGATATAAAAGCCAATTTCTGTATGGAAAATTGCGACGAAGGACCAAGTGTTACAATTGGAGATAAGTTAATCAAAAAGTGCAGTGCACAATCTGCAATTAATACCTTAGAAACATTGGTTTCTCAAATAGTATAAACATACATCCATATACTACCTTAACGGAGGCTGTTCATAGCAGCCTCTTTTTATTTGAGTAATATGATTAATATATGTGTATCCAAATAAAAAAGTTGCCAAATATGGCAACTTTAACATTAATTTGAGATTGAATTATTTTCTTAAATCATTATTTTTTTGCTATTAATTTTACTTTGAAGATTATATCATCTTTAATCATTCTGTCGCCCAAATTATCGAAAAACTTTCCTGAACCGTAACGTATATCCCATTTAGTTCTATCAATTTTGAATTCTGCACGGGCTTCTAATCTATTATTTTTAATATTTATTGTAGCGGGAAATTTGATTGAATGTGTGATTCCTTTTATTGTTAAATTTCCTGTAATTTCATATTTATTGTTGTTTCTTTCTTTAATACTTGTAATTACAAATTCAGAAGTAGGATGTTTATCAACACTGAAAAAATCATCAGAACGTAAATGCCCCTCTAATTTGGACTTCCCACTTTTTTCGTCTAAATCTAAAACAACTATACTATTCATATCAATTACAAAACTTCCACCTGATAACTTACTGTTTTTGAATTCGAGATTACCGCTTTTGATAAGAACATCACCCCAATGTCCTCCAACAATTTTTTTACCTTCCCAGCGGATAACACTTTCTTTTGTGTCTGTATTGTAAGTGTCCTGAGCAATCATAGCTAAGATTGAAGAAAAAAATGTTATGAATGTAAGCAAAATTAGTTTTTTCATTTTTAGCCTCTTATATAAATAATAAAAATACAAAGATTTAGACGAGACTAAAAAATAAATATTTTATAATTATTTGTTCGAGATTACTTTGTGAGTAAGAAAAGGCGGATCTATTCTCAAAAGTGATACATTTGAAGGCAAATTAATTACAGGCTTAATAATACCAGTGGTATCATTAATAATTTTATCAAATTCAATGACTGCAGAAATATCAAATTTTGTAATTTCAGACAATATTCCTACACCTCCTTGAATAACAACAGAAATAATAGGTGGTTCTATTATATGTCCAGCAGGCAAAGAACCATTGACAATATCAACGGCAATATCGTCAATGGTGATTTCGGCAGATTGTTGAACTTCTGCTTTTATTAATACTTTTTTGGGAGTAACTGAAACAACACCTTTCAAAGTATCAATAAGATTAACACTTGCAAGAATTGGAGAATTAATATTATCAAACAAAATGTTTTCTGTTTCCCACTTATTTATTTTGGATACAATTTTATCATTACCTCTAATTTTAACTTTCAATGGATCTATAATTGGTTTCCCAATTAACATAAATCCATCACGTGGGATAATTGTAATTTGTGGATCTACCAATACCTCATATTCTTCAATTTTTCCAGTAATTAGCTGTATATTTTCAGGTAAAACATTGATAGGACTTACATTTTTTAGATATTTTAAGCTTCTTTGTAGGTCGATTTTGTTAATTTTATAAATACTGTCTAATAATACTTCTCTCGAAAGATCAATGTTGCAAATCTTAGCATTATTTAAAAATATTAAATAAAAAAGATTCCAGCCACTTCCTTTGACATCTACGAAAACATTTTCAGGAGGAACATTTTCTAATGCTCGATTAGAAGGTAGGATAATCTTTAAAGGAATTTCGACGATAGTTTGATATTCTGAATTTAATGAAGTGTAACTCCAAAGAGCAATCGCAAAAAGCAACGAACCCCAAAAGGATTTTGACTTATACCAGGCTTTCTTTTTCGTTTTTTGCATATGCTTTTAAAATAAAAAAGGACGTTTTTCAACGTCCTTTAATTTATGTAATTCATTAAATTAATGCAAGTGCTTTATCCAAAGCATTAATCAAATCATTTACGTTTTCAATACCTACAGAAATTCTAACTAATCCATCTGTGATTTTTGCTTGTTTTCTTGCTTCGGCGGACATTCCAGCGTGTGTCATTGATGCTGGGTGCTGGATTAATGATTCAACTCCACCTAATGATACAGCTAAACCAAAAATTTCAATATTATTCATTAATACTTTGCCAGCTTCAATACCGCCCTTCAATTCAAAAGCGATCATTGAGCCAGGACCTTTCATCTGGTTCTGAGCAATATCATATTGTGGATGTGATGTCAAACCTGGGTAACGTACCCATTCAACTTTCGGGTGATTATTCAAATATTCAGCTACTTTTTTAGCATTTTCTTGTTGTTGAAGCACTCTTAACTTTAGAGTTTTTAAACCACGATGAACTAAAAAAGAATTAAATGGGTCAATTGTTCCACCTAAATGATTTAAAATTTTTCTGAAATGAGGATATTCTTCTTCGTTTTTAAGAATTATAATACCAGCCACAACATCAGCATGTCCATTTAGGTATTTTGTCATACTGTGAATAATATAATCTGCACCAAGTTCAAATGGTCTTTGCAAAACGGGGCTCATAAATGTATTATCAACAGCAAACTTTGCACCAATTGATTTTGCGATATTTGAAAGTGCTTGTAAATCACTGATTATTAAAGTAGGATTACCAGGTGTTTCAGCATAAATCATTTTTGTATTAGGTTGAATTGCATTTTTAACGTCATCTAAGTTTGAAGTGTCGACAAATGTAGTGCTTATGCCAAAATTAGGCATTACATTCGCAAGCAGTGTTGCTGTTGCTCCATAACAAGATTCACTACAAATAACGTGGTCTCCTGATTTCAACGTTGCAGCAAATAGGGTATGAACAGCTGCCATACCAGTTGCACATCCTAATGCTTTTGCACCACCTTCGAGAATTGCAACAGCATCTTCCATTGCTTCAACTGTCGGGTTTCTCATTCTTGTGTAAATATAACCTTCTTCTTCTCCTTTGAATAATCTTGCCCCATGGTCAGCATCTTGAAATTTAAAAGTTGAAGTTTGATAAATTGGTGTAACTACTGCTCCTTCTTTTGTTTCTTTGAGCCCAGCGTGAACACATTGTGTCTCAATTCCATAATTTCTTATGTTTTTCAAAACTACCTCCAATATTGAAGAAAAAATAATCTACAAAATTATCAAATCATTGCTTGGTAAGCAAATTAATTAAGTATTTATAATTTATAAAATAAAGAAATTATCTTTTAAATGGGTTGTTTAAATGGTATCTTGCGGTTTCATGAGAAGAATTGTAATCTTTCATTTTTAAGATTTTTTCGTATTGTTTGATTGCGTAATTTCGTTTGCCTTGAATATCCAATATTTTACCAGCATACAAATTTGCCATTACCATAAATCCTGATGGTCCATCTTTATCTAAGATTCGAGAGCCTTCATCGCATTTGTAGAAATATTTTAAAGCATTTTCATAATCACCTCGCTCAAAAAGTGCTACTCCAATATAATACATTGCCTCTCTTGCTGTATATCTCTCATAGCCAAATTGTTTTGCCATACATCGCTTTAAAATTTCACGCCAGGTCTGCTCAAAATCATAATAGTAACCACGTCTAACCTGAATTCTTCCTAAATATCTATGAAAATAAGGGTTATCAGGGTATTTAGAATACAACTCATTAATAATTTCTTCTGCTCGATATATGTCGTTCTCAAACGAATAATAAATCTGCAACAGAACAACTTTTGCTTCAATATTGGCATACTTTGCCGAACGTGCTGCTGCATTAAGTTGCAAAATACCAAGAGCTCGGTCGCCACGCGGTAGAAATGTAGCGAGTGGCTTGATTATAGGATATTTTTCAGGTAAAACTGAGGCAAAATAATTATAAATACCGGTACCGAGCATAATATCATGATTTCCAGGTGCAATTTTTAGAGATTCTATCAATAAGTCATATCCTTCTGCTCCATCTTTGACAGCATTAAGCCAGCTTTCGCGTTGTGTATAGTATCGTCCACGAAAACCTATCGCTCCTGCTTTAAAAAAAAGTGCATTTATATCTTTTGGATTTTCTTTTAGTAAAGTATTGCTAATATCAATTACTTTTTGGATTTTATTTAAAAATATCTTGTCGTATTTTGTTTCATCTTTGAGCAATAAGATTTTCCACCATTCTACCATAGCATCGAGAAAGTAACCAACCGGATGATTAGGATAAATTTTTTGTACTTGTCTAAAGCAGTTTTCAGCTTCGGAAAATTTAACATTATAGATATAATTTACGCCTAATGAAACTAAACTATCAGCATCACTTTTCATTATTGCCCATTGGGAATATCCATTTGATGGGATTATGAATAATATTAAATATATTAGAATTGTGATTTTATGCTTAATTATTTTCATTTTGTTCGTTGATTAGTTTTAAAAATTCATCTTCATTTAATATTGTAATGTTCAATTCTTTAGCTTTATGATATTTAGAACCGGGATTTTCTCCCACAACCACATATGAAGTATTTTTAGATACCGATTTCGTTTCTCTTCCACCATGCTTTTCAACCAATTTTGCAGCTTCAGCTCTTGTCATAGTGCTTAATTCCCCAGTAAAAACGAAGGTTTTACCAGATAATTTATCAGATGTTGATGTTGGCGTCTCATCTATACTAAATTTTAGTCCTCTTTCTTTTAGTTGATTTATTATTAAAAGATTTGACGAATTTTTCAAGAAATCGTAAACAGATGAAGCAATTTTTTCACCGATTTCATATACAGATGAAATATCTTCTTTACTTGAATTTATTAGGTTGTCAATATTCTTAAAATGTCTACATAATATTTTTGAGACAGTTTTACCAACATAACGAATACCAAGTGCGTAAAGCACATTCTCGAATGGTTGATTTTTGCTCTTTTCAATTGCTATTAATAAATTATTTGCTTTTTTGTCGCCCCAGTTCTCTAAGTTTAGTAATTCATCTTTTTTTTCTGCTAAATTATAAATATCACAGATAGAAGTAATAATGTTATTCTCAATTAATGTTTGAATGATTTTTTCACCCATTCCTTCAATATTCATAGCATCACGACTTACAAAATGCTCAATTCTACGTCTTAATTGCCAGGGGCAGTTCGGTTCAATGCAATAATAATTTGCTTCACCCTCAACTCGGATTAATTTACTTTTGATTTTGCAAGGGCAATATTCAGGAAATACATAAGGCTTGATATCAGATGAACGCTTCTCGACTACTGGTGCAACAACTTTTGGAATAACTTCTCCTCCTTTTTCTACAATTACTGTATCACCGATACGAATATCACGCTCTCGAATATAATCGTAATTGTGTAATGTAGCTCTGCTAATTGTGCTACCTGCCAAATATACAGGTTCAAGCTCAGCGACCGGTGTGATAGCACCTGTCCTTCCAACTTGTAAAGTAATATCTTTGAGCAAAGTTTCTTTTCTTTCTGGAGGATATTTAAACGCAATTGCCCAGCGCGGTGTTTTAGATATCGCTCCGAGTTTTTCTTGTTGCTTAATACTGTCTATTTTAATTACTATTCCATCTATTTGGAAATCAAGTTCAAATCGTTTATCTTTCCATTTATTTATATAGTTGAGAATATCTTCAACACTAAAACATCTTTCAGCGTAATTGCTCGCCGGAAGTCCTAATTTATTAATAAGAGAGTAATTTTCAAATTGACTTGTTAATTCAATCTCCTCTGAATATAAATGATAACATACTACTTGCAAAGGTCTTTGAGCAACTACTTTACTGTCAAGTGTTTTGATGGTTCCAGATGCTAAATTTCTTGGATTTGCAAAGAGTTTTTCTCCAAGTTCTTCACGCTGGCGGTTAATTTCAAGAAAATCGCTTTCTTTAATATACACTTCACCACGTACTTCAAAATTCTTTAAAGGTGTGTTACTAAACGTAACTTTGTTGACAACGGTAGGTATTGTTTTGATTGTTAAGATGTTTTGAGTAATATCATCACCTATTGTGCCATTACCACGAGTTGCAGCATATTTTAGTCGAAAATCTTCATAAACTAAAGTAATTGCAGCTCCATCATATTTCAGGTCGGTTGTAAACGAAATATCTTCATTGTCAAGCGATTCCTTGCATCTACGAACAAAATCTTCAATTTCACCTATTGTATAAGTATTGGCAAGTGATAGAAGAGGTATTTTATGTTCAATTTGTCTGAATTCTTTGAGAGGTTCTTCCCCAATTTTTTGAGTTGGGCTATCTTGTCTAATTAGTTCCGGGTTATTTCGCTCTAATTCAAGAAGTTCTTGATAGAGCTTATCGTATTCATAATCACTAATTATTGGTTCGCTTTTTTGGTAATAAGCTTCGTTATATTTATTTAATAAAGCAACTAATTCATTTATTCTTTTTTGAGTATCAATCTTATCAAATAAACTATCCATACTATTTCTCTTCAATTACCAAGGATTTTTACTTTTAGGCGTTTCAATTTTTAAATTATTGAAATACTTGTTTTTAGTTTCCTGTTCCTTAGCTTTTATTATATTCAATATTTGTTCAGATGCTATATTTTTCTCAAAATTATTATTTGAAGTATTATTTGTTTCAGAGTTAGATGTTTTTGTATTCTTATCTACTATTGCTTGATGTTTTATTTTTGCATATACATAATTGTATTTTGATTCATAATTATTGGGACTTAATAAAATTGCATTTTTGAAAAAATACATTGCACTATCATATTGGTGTTGTCCTAAATAAATACATCCTAAATTGAATGAAGAACGGAAAGAAATATTTGTATCCTTGTTTGATAAAAGTTTGTTATAAACATTTTTTGCAATGTCTGATTTACCTTTTTTTTGAAGCTGAACAGCATAATTGAATGTTTCAATTGAATTTTCAAAAGAAAAAGCTGCAATGATAATTGCTAAAAAAAACAAAAATTTAATCTTAGAAATCATGGCTTAATCATTATCTTTTTAATTTCATAATCTTCATTAGGATTATCAGTGTTTGTAATTTTAAGCAAATATACACCCGGTTTAAGCTTGTTTCCAAACTTATCTTGCAAATTCCAGCGGTAACCACCGTCAGAATCTTGTTCTTTTAATGTATTTAGCACTTCTCCGTCAATTGTTAATACTTCGATGATTGCTCTCTTTGTTAGTCCGGCAATTGTGATATATTGATCATTTTGATAAGAGATAGGGTGGGGGTAAATATAGAAATTTCTTAAACTGTTTGATGAAATAACAAATGCAAGAGTGTTCCCGGCTCCTTGTGAAATTTGTTTTCCATCTTTTGAAGTTATTTCCCTGGCAGTTAAATAATAAATATATCCTTTTGGTTTTATTGGGAATTCACTGGATATGGCTAATTCAAATACTCTTCCATCGCCTGGTATCTTATTAACCCCAATAATCTTACCAATTGGTGTAATTAAATAGTTATCTAAATTCAAAGCTGAAGAATCAGGCGGTTCTGAAAACTCGATTTGCAAATAGTTATTAGTGTATAGTTTAAGCTTTGATAAATATAGATAAGGACTTATGCTATCGTATTTGTATTCGAAAGTCAACTCATTCGGTTCGGTATTATTTCCATATTTATCTTTGATGGCTTCACAAATTAATGAATATTGACCGTTTTCAAGGCGATCATATAAATGCAAATATACTTTATTTGATATTGCTATTATTGATTGTATTTTAATAGGTTTTATATTATTTTTTCCGAATAATACAAATTTATCACTTTCTAATCGACCCATCTGTAAAATATCAGAGTAATTCACCACAATTGTCGAACAATTAATTGCTTCTGCAAAAGTTGCTTGGATTAAGTTAGATGTATACAATGTCAAACTATTAGACAAATTACTACTGTTGCTCACATTTTCGGCGTTAATAAAAAATGTATAATACTTATTACTATCTAAATTATCAATGATTGCAAAATTATCACTAAATGAACCAATTTTGATTAAATCATTTGAACTTTCGTTAAGTGCAAAGCAATTGTAACGAGTTGCTTCAGGAACATTGTCCCAATATAACTTTACTGATGAATTACTAAGAACGAAGCCATTCAAATATGGCTCGCTTAAAGTTGGAGTAGAAATAAACTCCCAGAACTCAGTTTTATCGAATGTTGCAAAACCAATTTCCTGTTTTCCATTATTATCAAAATCATAGCAAACTGCCGAATTAGAAAAAGCAAACGGATAATACCATAGAGGTTCAAATTTTCTTAAATTTTTATCCCATTTGAATATATAAAGATTTGGCATAGCTGAAATTATTATTTCATCTCCATTAATGCCATCTAAATTTCCAGCTGCTATTCCATTCCTGTATGAGGCACCTATTCGTGGAACTGTTCCAGCCCGAACTCCATATATGAAAAGACTATCCAGAATATAAAACCCAACTTTGGGGTCGTGTTTTATTACTCTTATATACCATAATCCGTCGGAAGGGTCGTTTCGCCTTGGATAAATGTGATAAGAGGAATGAATAATTTCCGGGATACCATCTCCATCAATATCTGCTTTAGCAACATATTGATTTTCAGAGGCTTTTATTTGCGTGTTGGAATAAATTAATTCAAAAATATTATTGTTGAATTCATAAATAAACGAATGTCCCTCATTGTTCGAATGGTATAAGTTCATTTTTCCGTTATTATCGAAATCTCCAAGAGTAGAGCCTCTCCAAATTCCTATGTTGCTTAATTCTTTGGGTACTTTCGTTTGAGCTATTAATTCATCTTTATTATTATTCCTTGAATAAACAAAAAAACAACTGTCATTATGTGCAATTATCTCATCTTTTCCGTCTCCATCTATATCAAAGAAATGTTCAGCCCAAAAATTATATGTTTGTGAGGAGAATATTTTTTTATGGAATGTTTTTTCGAAACTTTCTGATTGCTCATAAACTGTTGTGTTTCCATTAGCATAAACTAAAAAGTCTGTAAGATGATTGCCGTTATAATCACCAATTCCGGTAACAATACCATTTTCAGAAAGGCTATCGATAATGTTAAATTTGTTATTAGAAAATTCAGCAACAAAAGCATTTTTTATTGTAATCGAAGATATATCATTAAAGATAACATTTGGTCTATTATTTTTGTTAATATCAACAACTTGTGGGAAAAGGAGTGCCCTCGGTAAAGAGTAATCTTTTCTTTTAAAGCTGTATTTGGGAAAAAACATAGGTTTCAAATTGAAAGAAAATTCACTTTCAATAGTATCGCCATTTTCTAAAAATATGCGAGCAATTGCTTCATATTCTTGCTCATAATCAAATTCAGTTATAAGGAAAAGATGGTTTTTTGACTTTTCAATATTTCCAGAAATAATTTTAAATTGTTCAGTTGAATTCTTTTTTCGATATTTTATTAGAGAAAAAGCTTCATATGATGATGAAAAATATACAGATAATACGTTTCTATCATTAAACAAGGTTTCTTTTTGAGCTAACTTTTCAATTTTCAAAGGATTGTTGCTTGAATAAATTTGCACTTGGGTTCTAATTTGCAATTTCTTATTATTTTTTAACTCAACTATTACACTAATTGTATATAAATCATCAGTGTACTTTGAAACATCAAGCAAAAATAAAGTATCATCTAACTTGGAATTAACAAATCTTGTGGAAAGAGTATCCCACTGATTGGGATATTTGCCCTTCCCAATTAATATCTGATATGAATCAAAAAGTGGAGTTAATGTCGAGCCAATAATGGGAAGATATTTCTGATTGTCTTTGTTAACAAGTTCATAGAGCTTTGGAGAGCTAATCTCAATTTTTCCATAATGCAAGTTTTCAAGAGCAGAAGCTACATCTAATATGCCTGCACCCGTATAATAATTCCATCCATCAGGGTCGATATTTTTTGCTGTGCTCATTAGAATAGATTTAATATCATAAAACGTTAAATTGGGGTTTTTCTCAAGCATTAATGCAATTGCAGCAGATACATAAGGAGCAGAAAGGGATGTCCCCGATTTCATTCCATAAGATTTGTTAGGAGTAGTAGTAATTATGCTTTGTGCAGGAGCAAGCACGCAAAGATTGCCGCCAAAATTACTATCTTTCCATCTTTTCCCTTCACTATCTGAGCCTCCGACAGAGATTACTTCTGGATAGTCTGATGGGTAATGTGGAGCATCACTTCCATCATTGCCAGATGAGGCTACCATTATTACACCTTGAGAAAAAGCAAATTTTATTGCATCGTGCATTAATGGAGAAGAATATTTTTCTCCAAAACTAAAATTTAATATTTTAGCACCGTTGAGTGTAGCATATAATATCGCAGTTGCAATATCAGAGGCAGAAGCATTACCTGTAACATCAAAAACTCTGCATGTCATTATTTTTGAGTTGTAAGCGAGTCCACTTATTCCTATTCCATTGTTTTGTTCAGCGGCAATTACTCCCGATACAGCTGTACCATGGTCATATTCATCATTTGGAATTGGATCAGGTGAGCTCCACTCGCCTAAATTGGGAATTAACTGATTGACGAAATCATATCCAATTACATCATCTACAATTCCATTGTTATCGTCATCTATACCGTTTAAATCACCTGAAATACCATTTCTCAGTTCGTTATATTGCCACGGTTCAAAGGTGCCATTCTTATTTAAATCTTCTTTTGTGTTTATCCACAAATTATTTACTAAATCAGGATGATAAAAATCAATTCCAGTATCAATAACACCAATAATAACACCTTTTCCAGTTGCCTGCTTCCATGCATCAAATGCTCGAATTTGATTAAGAGCCCACTGAAAGGATAATTTTTCATCATTAATATCGTTTGAAATATGTAACCTATATTTATAGTTTTTAGTTACGTCAATTACATCAGAATTGTTTGCAATTTCATTAATAAAAACATTTAAATAATCGTCATTTATTTTTATTATATAATACTTAGTCAATTCATTTAATAGTGTATTGTTTGAAAGTGTAGTTTCAAGTCTTTTGGGTAAGTCAAAGAATTTTTTGTATATTATGTTGTTGCTTTGTGTGAACGTTAGATTTTTAAATTTTTGTGGATCTTTGACTTTAACAATAAATTCCACTTCATCGGCATTAGAACTGATTGAATAAAGGACTGTGAGAAAAACATATATAATTAATTTTTTCATATTTACTTGATATGTGTTTAATAAATACAGATAATTTTGAATTTAGTTACATTAGGCTCTAAATATAAAATATACAGCACATAATAAGCAAATTCCCGCCCATAAATAGTCAAGTTTTAATGGTTGTTGCATTATATAATAAGAAAAAGGAATAAAAACGCTCAAGGTAACAACTTCTTGAATGATTTTTAATTGAGCGATATTTAATTGTCCATATCCAATCCTATTTGCGGGAACCATAATCAAATATTCAAAAAAAGCAATGCTCCAACTAATAACTACTGCTTTAAACCAGTGTTCTTTGCTTAATGTCTTTAAATGCCCATACCAAGCATAAGTCATAAATACATTTGAAATAACAAGCATAGAAATTGTTGTGATTATTCTATACATTTTCGATTAACTTATTGTTAGACAAAATATTATCAATTTTAGGATCAACGAAGATGGTTTTTCCTCTTGTAACAACAACCGTTCCTGGATTTGCTCCTTTGGGTTTTCTGATATATTTTCTTTCTGTATAAAAAACTGGGACATAATTTGCATTTCTCAAAGAAGAATAATAGGCTGTAATTTCAGCTGCTTTATGGATGATTTCTGCAGGCACAATCTGTTTCCTGTTTAAAGGTATAATTGCATGCGAACCAGATGCTCCCTTAGTATGTAACCACAAGTCGTGTGGTCGTGCAAACTTGAATGTAAGAATATCGTTATTTTCAGCATTTTTCCCAACCAATAAGGTGAAACCTAAGCCTAAATTGAACTTTTTGAATTTAGAAGCACTTAATTGCTTTGTTTGATTATTGTTTAGTGATATTATTTTGTAAAAAACGAGTTTGTTATGCAAAAGTTTTAATTCATTGTATTTAATAGAAATACTCAATTCACTTGATAATTGTTTGCAAATCTCCAATGAATTCTTTAATTTATTTATTTTATTGACAGTTAAATCGATTTCTTTAATGATTTTTTTTGATTTTTCATAATATTTTTGAGCATTTTCAAGTATTGTTAGTTTTGGGTCAAGTTTGACTAACAGTTTTTCTCCGTTGAAATTTTCTAAACTAATAGCTGCTTGTCCTTTTATTTTTAAGTCATTTTGTGAAATTAACAGATCACCAATTACTTTATATGTGTCGGCTAAATTACTATTTTCTATTCTTTTTTCATATTCTTCAAGTTCTCGAGAGCATTTCTCGTAGTATTTTTGTAATGCTTCAGAGATGATTTTTTTTAGTTTTACTTCGTTAATATACTTTAATTTTAAATGTTTACATTTTTTTATCAAATAAGATATTTTATCTGACTTAAAAATAATATTCTTATGGTTGTTGAGTGGGATTAAAGACAATATTGGTTCGCCATCTGTTTGAATAATGTAATATTCTTTACTCTTTTGCAATTCAATTACTAATTTTTTTGACTGTTCTTCAAGCGTTTCAAATTGATAATTTGTTAGTTCGCAAAGTTTTAAATTTTTGTCAAAATTGCATCTACTTAATATTTCTTCTGCATAATATTTTGTTAGTAGAAAATCTGATTTTGATAATGCTTTGATAATTTGTTCATTGGCAGGTGTATTAGATAATTTATTTAATTCATTGCTTTTATATGTGTAAATATTATCTTCTTTCTGATTTTTCTTATTTAGTTTGAAAATAATATTATTTTCTTTGTCGCATAAAAATAAATTTGCTGAACTTCCTGAAAATAAATGAAAGTATATGGTAAAGTTGATAAAACTAAATTTAATTACTCTATCATTTTTTTCTATCGATATTTTTTGTAGATAGTCCCCTAATAATTCTTGCATTATATTGATAGAATTTTTTTTAGCACGATTAAAATTCGTATCTAAATAAATATGAGAAAAATTATTTTGAGCAGAGAAATGAAGGTAGTATTTATTTTTTCCGTCAAAAAAAGTAAATGTAACCGAATCCTTTTCTTGTGAAAAGATTTCGATAACTTTCATTCCTACTAATAATTCAAATTCTCTTTTCAGATGGAAGAGTGTGTAATAATTGCTAAGCATTAGAATATGTAGCCAAAAATTGCATCAATAATCAATATAGAAGCTGCAGATAAAGTAAATGCCCTGACAGTGCTATTGCCGACACCTTCTGCACCACCTTTTGTGTTAAAACCTATATGAACTCCAATAAGTGCAGTTACACCACCAAATACAGTTGTTTTGAGAAGTCCTAACATAAGTTCTTTCATTTTGAAAAATCTTATTACAGAATCAAAAAATGCTTCGCTTGTAAAATTATACTTAATACTGGAAAGCACAAAACTTCCAAGTAATGCAACAGCATTCGAAAAAATTGCTAAAATGGGCATCATTAATATAATCGCAACGGCTCTTGGCATAGCTAAATATCTATTTTTATCGATTGCCATCATTTCGAGAGCATCAATTTGCTCAGTTACTTTCATTGTACCTATTTGTGCTGCCATCGAACCACCAATTCGTCCTGCAATAACTAAAGCAGTCAGAACAGGGGTAAGTTCTTGAAAAACGGCTGTAGCTATTGAAGAGCCAATAAATGGACGAGCTATACTAATAAAGTTAAATTTTTCAAATAAGCTTGTTGCTTGAAGTGCTGCTATTGCACCTGTGAACGCTCCAATTAGTAAGACTAAAGGCAATGAGTCTGCACCAATTATTGACATCTGTTCCAAAACAAGTTTTTTATCTTTTATTACTCTTGGGAAATACCTAAAAGTAGAAATAAAAAGAATAATAATTTGTCCGAATTCCCTAAAAAAGCGAATGGTTTTTCTACCTATTATTTCAAAAATAAACATCGCAGTATTTTACTAAGTTAATTTCCAAATTTACGAATAAGATAGTACATCACCAATAATTTAGTTGTTTTTGTTATTTTATTAATCATTCTTTTTGTAGTTTTGTATTATGTTTTAATCTAATATATTTGTAATGAAAAAGTTTGCTGTTATAATGGCAGGTGGCTCTGGACTTAGATTCTGGCCCAGGACAAAAGAAAAGCTTCCAAAGCAATTTATTCATTTATGTGGTGATGGAACGTTAATTCAAAATACCTTTAAGCGTTTAGAGGCATATTTTTCGATTGATGATATTTATGTTGTTGTGAATGAAGCTTTTGCATATTTAGTTGAAGAGCAACTCCCAGATTTGCCAAATCAAAATATAATAATTGAACCCTTTGGTAAAAACACAGCACCTGCTCTTGGACTTGTTTCAACAATTCTTTCTCAAAAATATTCTGATGATGATGTTATGTTGGCATTCCCTGCCGACCAGGAAATCTCAAACTTAGGTGAATTTTTTAATAGTTTGGATGTCGCAGTTGAAGCTGCTTATTCAAAAAATTCTATCGTTACAATTGGTATTGCTCCAACTCGACCCGAAACACAGTTCGGATATATCCAATTTAATGAAAACCGTAATTCGCTTGGAGAATTGTTCGAAAATGGAGTGCGATTCTGCACTACATTTGCTGAAAAACCTGATTTAGAAACAGCGAAACGTTTTTTAGAAAGTGGTGATTTCCTATGGAACAGCGGTATTGTTGTTGTCAAGATGGATGTTTTTCGGGATGCCTATTCCGAATATCTTCCTTATTATTTTGAGCAATTAAATACAATAAAAGAGTACCTCAATACAGATAAATTTAGTGAAGAATTAGAAAAAATTTATATGAAATTTAATCCTATTTCTATTGATTACGGGATATTAGAAAAGTCTGACAAGGTTCTTGTTGTGATGTCTTCTTTTAGCTGGTCTGATCTGGGAAATTGGGATGAATTATATAGATTGTCGTTAAAAGATGCCAGAAATAATGTGATAGAAGGTGAAGTGATTTCAATAAATTCTTCAAATTCTTTAATTATTTCAAACAAAAACTTGATTTGTGCAGTTGGAATTGAGGATATTATTGTTGTTGAAGGAGATGATTCTTTACTCATTTGTAAGCGGGGACAGTCTGAGCAGGTGCAGGAACTGATAGAAATTATGCGAAAGAAACAGTTAAAAAAATATTTGTAATCATATGAAGATTTATACTAAAACTGGTGATAATGGAACTACATCACTATTTGATGGTCAGCGTGTTCGAAAAGATAATTTACGTGTAGAAACCTATGGTACTGTTGATGAGTTGAATTCTATTATTGGATTAGCCATTGCTTTTGACGTTCCTCAGCAAATGAAAAATGATTTGATTAGAATTAACAATGATTTGTTTGTGTTGGGTGGTGATTTAGCTACACCGATGAGCATTCAATCAAAAGTGAACCGAATTAATGAACAGCACATTAAATGGCTTGAGAATAAAATTGATGAATATACTGAAATTTTGCCTCCATTAAGGAATTTTATTTTACCGGGTGGAATTCGATCTGCAGCATTTTTACATCAAGCCCGGACGGTTTGTCGCCGTCTGGAAAGAATAGCAGTATCTCTTTCTGAAATAGAAGATATAGGTCAATTTGTTTTAATTTACATAAATAGACTTTCTGATTACTTGTTTGTTGCTGCAAGATTTGCTAATTTCCTCAATAATAAGGAAGATGTAATATGGAATCCGTAAATCTGAATATGAAGAGACCCGATTGGGATCAATTATACATAACAATGTGCTATCTCGTCGGGATGCGAAGTCGTGACCCGCACACACACGTAGGTTCTGTTATAGTAGATTCTGATAATGTGCTTGTATCAACTGGCTATAATTCACTTCCTCGTGGCATAAACATTGATAAAGATGGGAGAAGAGTTTCGCGTGATGATGGTGAAAAATATTTTTGGGTTGAACACGCAGAGCGTAATGCTATTTATAATGCTGCTCGGAGGGGAACAGTTCTTAAAGGTTGCAAAATTTATGTTCCGTGGACGCCCTGTACTGATTGTGCTCGTGCAATTATTCAGACCGGAATTTCTGAGGTTATTATACATCAAAATGGACAAGATTTCTATGATAAAAATACCGATGGGAAATGGGTGGAATCATATAAAAAGGTTGCAAGTATGTTTTTAGAAGCAGGGGTAAAAGTTCGCTATATTGTTTGCGATATTGTTACTCCTGAAATATTTATGAATGGGATTCTATATCCAGCAGCTATTTCATTAAATAAAGATAAAGTTGAATAATTCTTGAAATATATTATGAAAAAAATTATTGTTTTTGGTGGTGCTTCGGCAATAGCTACAGAAGTTGAAAAACTCTTTGCTGCAGAAGGTGCAGAGTTATGTTTACTTGATACAAAAATGACACGATTGGAAGCTGTGCGTAATGACATATTAGCACGCTACAAAACACGTGTTGAATTGATAGAATTCAATGCACTTGATTTTAATACTCACAAAGAAGTTTTCCTTAAAGCTGTTGAAACTCTTGGTGGGGTTGATATTGTGCTGGTAACCTATGGAACTTTACCTAACCAAGAAAAAGCTCAACACGATACTGATTATGCAATTGAGCATTTTAATATAAATGCAACTTCTGTTATTTCCCTATGTTCAATAGTTGCTAATTATTTTGAAGAGAAGCATAGTGGCACTCTGGCTGTTATCTCTTCAGTGGCAGGCGATAGAGGTAGAAAAAGCAACTATCTTTATGGTTCAGCCAAAGGTGCGGTATCATTATTTTTGCAAGGGCTTCGGAATCGTCTCTCAAGTAAAAATGTTTCAGTAATAACTATCAAACCTGGAATTGTTGATACTCCAATGACAGCTCATTTACCCAAAAATTTTCTTTTTGCAAAAGTTGATGTCGTTGGGCGGATAATTTTTGAGGGCATTAATGCTCAAAAGGATATTATTTACGTTCCGGGGTATTGGAGATTAATAATGTGCCTGATTAAACACATTCCTGAAACAATTTTTAAAAGATTAAATCTTTAATTATTATATTGCCTTAAGTAATTAAGGTGTCGTTATGAAGAAATCTCTCTTTTTTTTATTTTTTCTTTTTTTGTTGGCTGATTTTTATGCAAAAGGAGAAGAAGAGTACGATTATGAAAAAGCTTTGAAAGAAATGGAATACAAGGAGCGATTCGGAGTTTTTTATAATTTCAATTTTAATTATCAAAGTACTAATTTTCAAAATCTACCGAACGTCCCAAGCTGTTGTCCAAATTATCAAAATGGTTCGGGGAATGGATTTCAGATAGGTGGGTTGTTTGAAAAATACTTTCGTGATAATTTCTATTATGGTGCAAGGATTGGTTTTCATAATTTTTACTCAAGTTTTAGTTCCCTTGAAGATGAAACTTTTATTATTGATGGGAATGTTTATCCCGGTAAAATAGAACATTTGATTGATGTTGAATTCTCTAGATTTTTTATTGTTCCAAGTGTGATTTATTCGCCGAAAGAAAAACTTTTTATCACTCTTGGTGCGGATCTTTCATTTATAGTAAAAGCCGATTATAAACAAATTGAAAAAATCAAAGATCCACCCGATAAGGTTACATTCAATGATGGTTTACGTTATAGAAACAAAAATGATGGTAATCTAAAAGAAAGTAATAATTTTAATTTCGGGCTTAATTTGGGAACTGGCTATGAATTTATTCTAAATTCTAAGGGTTCTTTGAGATTTATGCCAGAAATTTATTATAGTATATGGTTTTTGCCTTTAATCAAAGAAAAAGAATGGTTATCTCAGAATTTGAATTTAGGTGTTGCTTTAAAATATATCCAGCCACCACCGCCACCACCACCGCCGTTACCACCGAAAGCTCCGCCACTATTAAATCCAAGTTTGCCGGAACCACCACCAAAACTCGCAGCTAATGTTTATGTTGTAGAAATAGATACAAACAATAATGAAAAAAAGAACTTTGCAGTAAAAATTGAAGATTTCACATCATTAAGTTTGCGTCCTTTACTCAATTATATCTTTTTTGACCATAACTCAAGTGATATTCCAGATAGATATCTAAAACTAAAGCGAAACGAGATCAATAATTTTTCACTTAATCAATTGATTAATGCTGATGCTCTTCAGACTTATTATAATGTCTTGAACATTATTGGCTTAAGATTGCAGAATAATCCTGATATTAACATCGAACTTGTAGGAACCAACTCAAACAAAGCAGAAGAAAAAGACAATAGAAAACTCTCTCTTGAAAGAGCTGAGAAAGTGCGTGATTATTTTGTTAATGTATGGAATATTGATCCCAAAAGAATTACTGTAACTTCAAGGAATTTACCTAAAGAAGCCACTTTATCCGACGAAGAAGGTGCTGATGATGAAAACCGACGTGTAGAAATAAATAGTTCTTCACCTGTTTTATCAGAACCGGTAATCACTGGTGATACTTTAAGGGTGGTTTCTAATTCTAAATTGCGTTTCTATTTGAAACCACTTTCTCCAATTGGTATTAAAGAATGGACTTTAACAATTAAACATAGAAATGAGATTATTAAACAACTATCAGGTGAAGGTCCAGTCCCAGATTATGTAGATTGGCAAATAAATAGCGAAGACAAATATTTTCAAAGAGTATACACTAATTTAACTTATACGCTATCAATGAAAGATTTAATAAATCAAACTTACGAGACAAAACCTCAGATTATTCCGATTGACCAAATTACTATTGATCGAAAACGCTTGGAAAAGCGTGCCGACCGCGAATTTGAATACTACCGCTTAATATTATTCGATTATGCTTCTTCTAATTTGAGAGATGAACACAAAAAAGTATTAGATCTTGTGAAGTCAAGAATTAAACCTAATTCTAACGTTAAAATAAAAGGTTATACTGACCGGATTGGAAAAGAAAATGTGAATATGAGAATAGCAACTTTGCGAGCCAATTCTGTTGCAAGATATTTAAATCTAAAAAATGCATCGGTTATAGGAATAGGGGAAAACGAACTGATTTATGATAATAATTTACCGGAAGGAAGGTTCTACTGCAGAACTGTTACTATTGATATTGAAACACCAGTAATTGAATAATGGAGATATAATGAAATTTGATCTTTTAATACAAAACATTATCGAGTTATTAAAAAGTAGCTCTAAGCCTCTTAAAATATTAGAAATTTCTAAAGCATTGCAAATTAAAAGCGATAGCTCAGATTATGAATTACTTAAAGATGCTATTAACTTGCTTATAGAACAAGAAGTTATTGAAAAAGGAAAGAAAAGAACTTATCAATTAAAACAAGATGAATTCTCTGAATTTACTGGAAAACTTCAAATAATTGATGGTCAAGGTGTTATTGAAACAGGATTTCCAAGTATACCTAAGATATTAATAAAGCGTTCCCAATTAAATACCGCATTTCAAGGTGATACTGTTGTTGTCAGATTGCTAGCAAGCAAGAAAAAGAATAAACATCGTGGAGAAGTTATTCAAATTTTGCAAAGGAATGAATCTTTTATTGTTGGAAAAATAGAATTCGATGGATACTTTTATTTTCTTGTTCCTGATGACCCAGCATACTATGTTGATTTCTTAATTCCACAAAAAAAATTAAACGGTGCCCGTGATGGTGATAAAGTAGCCGCTCAATTTGTTACTTGGGACGACCCAACTAAAAGTCCTAAAGCTGAAGTAATTAAAATCTTAGGTGTGGCAGGCGATCCAACAGTAGAATACGACGCTGTAATTGATGAATTTAATTTGCCTCTCGAATTTCCACACGAGGTAATAAGCGAAGCAAAAAAACTAAAATCTCCTTCTAATAGAAAACCTGCTCAAAGACTTGATTTTAGAAATGAAACAATTATTACAATCGATCCGGAAGATGCAAAAGATTTTGACGATGCACTTTCATTGAAATCATTACCTAATGGCAACTATCAGTTGGGTGTTCATATTGCAGATGTAAGCTACTATGTTAAAGAAAGTAGTTCCATTGACATAGAAGCGCGAAAACGAGCAACAAGTATTTATCTTGTAGATCGTGTTATTCCAATGCTTCCCGAAGAACTTTCAAATGAAATTTGCTCTTTAAAGCCCAACGAACCTCGTTTTACTTTTTCTGTTATTGCTGAACTTACTCCCGAAGCTGAAGTTGTAAATTATCATATTTCTGAAACTTTGATCAGAAGTTCCCGTAGATTTACCTACGATGAAGTGCAACAAATAATAGATACAGGAAAAGGGGATTATGTTGAATTAATTCTTGAACTTCATAAACTTGCTCAAACTTTAAAAGAAAAACGATACCAAAATGGTGGAATTCTTTTCGATACTGTTGAATACAAGTTTGTTTTGGACGAGAAGAAGTTTCCAAAGCAGGTAAAACTTAAACAAACGACACCTGCAACATCTCTTGTTGAAGAGTTTATGCTTCTTGCAAACCAAATTGTAGCCCTTCACGTTGACAAGATTAAAAAAGAATTTAATATGCGAAAGCCATTGCCATATTTATACAGAATTCACGATGAACCTGATCCCAAAATGCTGAAAACAGTTCTAAAATTTATCTCTTCTTTCGGGTATAAACTTAATAAAAAGAAAATAACATCAAAAGATATTAATGAGTTGCTTATTAAAGTTCAAGATACACCTGAAAAAAATATAGTTAATCAGGTCCTGATTCGTTCGATGCCCAAAGCAATATATAGTGCTCAAAACTTCGGACATTTTGGGCTGGGTTTTACACATTACACTCATTTTACTTCTCCGATTAGAAGATATCCGGATCTTTTTGTCCATCGCCTTCTGAAAGAATATGCTATTGGCAAGCCTGAGAGCAATAGATTAGA
Source organism: Eximiradius proteiniborus (assembly GCF_058546985.1). Taxonomy (NCBI): domain Bacteria; kingdom Pseudomonadati; phylum Bacteroidota; class Eximiradiia; order Eximiradiales; family Eximiradiaceae; genus Eximiradius; species Eximiradius proteiniborus. The sequence goes on from NZ_CM178592.1 coordinate 625,519, forward strand.
CTATTTACATCGTTTATCTCGTGATGTAGCTAAAGTTTCATCGGATCAGGAACGCCTTGCTATGGAAGCTGAGAGAGCCTCTAATAAAATAGCTTTTGCTTTGATTGCTTCTCAATACGTTGGTCAAGAGTTTGATGGAATAATTACTGGTGTTACTTCTTTCGGATTATTTGTCCAATTAAAAGATTTATATGCAGAAGGATTGCTCCATATTAAAGATATGCACGGAGATTACTTTGTTTTTGATGAACCCAATTACAGATTAATTGGTAAAAAAACAAAGAAGATTTATAAACTCGGAGGAAATGTTCGAGTTCGAATAATCAAAGTTAATCTGGAAAAGAGAATGATTGACCTTGCTTATGTTTCAGATTAATTAAAAGAAGAATTACGCAATATACTGCTTTTTCTATTTGAAGAGACTACTTTATAAAGTAGCCATAATACAAATGAGAAAATAGCTATTCCAATAAATAATTTCACAACAGAAAAAGTTGGTGGATAAACATCAATGCTGCCATCTTCATTTTCTACATAATATGGTTTGCTATAATAAAAGGCAGGATGGAAAGGCATCATCCATAGCCACGAAGTATGCCCCATAAGATAACCAGTCATTAACCCATTTGCATAACCGTCATAATTATGAATATTATAAGTTCTTTGATTCCCATTTGCATCAACTCTTTTTGTTTGTTCGACTTTTTTAGGTATGCCATATTTGGCTTTTGCTTGCTCTTTAGAAATTCTCGTTCCGCCAAAACTTGAAGTGCGCTGTTGTCTTGGGAAGGTAGAAGATTGAGGTTTTACTGTTTGAGTTGTACGCGGTTTGAAAGAACGACTACCTCCAAAGCTTCTACCTCCACCGCCTCTTCTTGCTTCAGCAAAATCTGGCAAAAGAAATATTTTAAGAACAAATAGAATAATAATTATTCCTAAAAATCTTATAATATTAACATATGTTTTCATTAGAATACTTTCTCCTTATCAAATGAACCATCTTCGTTTCTAAAAATTATTTCTGAATATAATTCAGGAGTATCTGGTATGTAATATTTTGAGGATAAAAATTTTCTTATACCATCTTTGTTGTCTGCTCCTTTGATGTGCACATATAAGCTTACTACACCTTCCTGATATTCGTCATCAATAAATACAGATGTGTTTTCTAAATTGCCATCGCTTTCAATAGTTAAAGTAACTAAATTTTCAAATTCTAAATCAGTAAGAGTAGGTTCTGTTGTTTTTAAGTTTATTAAATAATCTTCAAAAATATTAAATACGTATGTTTTTTTATCAGTTCCTTGATATTGAATAATTGCTTCAAAATTTCCTTCTTCATTTATATTAATATAAATTTCTTTAAGTCCGGTTAATTGTTCGCCATTGTAGAAAACAACTGTTTTTTCCAGCCTACCATTACTTGAAATACTAAAAGTTGGCATAAAAACTCAAACAAGTAATTAAAATTATATTTATTAATTTTCGTTTATAATTTACATTTATTGTATTAATTACCCAATAGGTATTTTATGGCAAAGCTTTATAAGCAATTTAAAACAAATTATTCAGCATTGGAAATGAAAAACTATATTTCCACTAAATTATTACCAAATCCAACTCTTGCATCTTTTCTTGAAAGCACCTATTGGGAGGGAGATACTCTATTTATTAATAGTAAATTAGGGAAAGGGAAAATTATTTTAGAGAATAATTTAATCACAATAGACTTTGTCTTTTCTTTTCTCGGTTCTGTTGCTCAAAAAACAATTGAAGCTACTTTGGATAAAGAATTTAAGCAACTTGGGAAATAATATTCAATAATTTGTTTTATAATGAAAAATAAGTTTTGGCTTGCTCTTGCTTGCTTTATTGTAAGCTATATAATCTATACCTTATCTCAGCAAATTTTTCAATTTTACTTGAATATTTATATAAGTATTATTATTTCTCAATTAGCATTTTTTTTGTTTCCAGTTGTCTTTTCATCACATTTGCTTTCTTTTAATTTCAAAAGCGCTTTCCGAATAAATACATTGAAAAATTTTCATTCATACACATATATTTTTGTTCTTTTTTTATCATTATTTATTTTAACTCACTCAATAATTAATATTCAACTATCATTGATGCCTGAAACGGTTAAATATGTAATGATAGAATTTTCAAAAAAGACAGACTATATACTAAAAGAATTATCCCAAAACAATATTGCTATAGCTATACTTTCATTGGGAGTTGTCCCTGCATTTTCTGAAGAATTGATATTTCGAGGTTTTTTGCAGAAAATATTTGAAAATAAGTTTGGTGCTCATTTGGGAATAGTATATTCTTCGATTATTTTTTCGCTTCTTCATTTTAATCTGTTGAATTTATTCCCGCTTTTTCTGATGTCGTTAGTGATTGGCAAAATAGCATTTTATACAAATTCGATATATCCCGGAATGATAATTCATTTTTTGATAAATACAACGACTATTATTTCTAAATCTATATCTGGCAAATTCTTAGATGCAAATCAATATTATCAATTGTCTGTCGAAATTATTCTTCTATTTATTTTTTCTTTATTGTTTACTGTAATTGTAATTAAATACTTTAAACGATATTATGATTATACAAATATTAAATTTTGAAAAATATTTGGTATTTTATCTGATATTAAATAAATTAGTGTCTTGTGTTTAATTACAATTGTATTAACATTATTATTTTTGTATTACTTACTAAAGGAAACAACAGTGATTGCAGAACTCACACAAGAACAAAAACGAACAATTTGGGAACGTCAAAAAGGAATGTGTGCTGTTACAGGCAAAAAATTCGAAAATTTTGACGAAGCAGCTGATGCTGAATTCTTAATCATCAATCCGGAATTACCTATCGAACTCTCAAATGTAGTAATGATGTTCAAATCGGCTGACCTTTCTGCCGTAAAAAGAAGCACACCTGATGGAAAAATTTACCTTCGTCGTTATTTGATGCCTTATGCAAACTTGGAAAATTTCTCTAAAGAGGAATTTGCTTCTGAAATTAATATCGACATAGAACTTGTAACAGAAGAAGCAAAAAATAGCACGAATTGGAAAGAAGTTAGAAATAAAATTAGAGACTTGATTTCTATTCTCAATAGTTATCAACCATCACTTGAAAATAAAAATAGCCTTTTAGATAAATTGAATTCTTCATTAGAAATATTGATTGCTCGTCAGAAGGATGAAACTGAAAAAATTCAAGCTGAACAAACCAAAAACTATGAACAAATAAAAGCAATTGTTGATGAAGCAATTAAATTTGCCTCTGAAGCACAAAATTTCAATGAAGCAAGAGAAAAACTTATCAATGCCAAGAGTGAATTTAGGAAATTGTCTCTGAAAAGAGAACACGCTGAAGAAATTCTCACGGCATTGAACAATGCAATAGAGAACATTAATAACAAAATTCGTGAAGAACGCGAAAACTACGAAATGGAATGTTCCGAAAACTATCACATTCTCAAAGCAAAAGTTGAAGCTACTGTCGAAAAAGCAAGCAAAGCAACTCATTTCAAGTCAGCTCGTCAAAGTTTAATCGATCTTCAAGCTGAAATAAAAGATAAGAAACTTAAACGAAACCAAAGAGAAGAATTATACCAAATCATTCGTGAATGTTTTGAAGGTATTAACCAGCGTCAGCAACAGGAACGTCAAATGTCTGATGCAGATTATGAAGAAAATTATCAAAAAATCAAAAAAATTGTTGATGAAGCAATTTCTTTTGCAGAAAATGTAACTACAAGCTTCAAAGAAGCAAAAGATACATTAATTGCAGCACAAGCCGCAATTAAAGCTGCCATTCTACGAAAAGTGCAAAAAGATGAGCTTTTCGGTAATATCCGCAGAGTTTTTGAAACTATCAATGAAAAACAAAACGCTGATAGAGAAAATTACGACAAAGAAGCCAATGAAAATTATTCGAAATTGTCTGCCAAAATCGAAGAAGCTTTCGTTTATCTAAATAATACGAGTGATTTTAGATTGCTCCGCGAAAATATCATTGGTATTCAAAGTGAAGTTCGAATAATGAAATTAAAACGCGAACAAAGAGCTGAACTACTTGAAAAAATTCAAAAAGCATTTGCCATTATTGATAAATTGAAAAATGAATATTTCGAAAAACGTAAACAAGAACGTATTATTAAACTCAATGAAACTTTGAGTAATCTTGAACTTAAAATACAACGCCTCGAAGAATCAATTAATGCTGACAAACAAGCAATTCAAAATATTAATTCTGATGATCTTAGCGAAGCAGAAAAAGAAGAAAAAATTAAATCAATTCAGGAGCGTATTTCTGAAAAAGAACAGAAAATTACAGAAACAAGAACAAGAATAGAAGAACTTCAAAAAGAAAAAGAAAAAATTCAACAACAATAAACGATATTTTATTTAATAAACGTCATTACTTACTATAAGTAATGACGTTTATTATTTTGGAGGTATCGAGTTGGTATATATTACAAAGCAGGTTAAATTTTCTGCAGGACATCGGCTGTATAATCCGGAGTTTTCTGACGAGGAAAACGACAGAATCTATGATAAATGTAATAATCCTCGAGGTCATGGTCATAACTATACGCTCGAAGTTACTCTGTGCGGTAACCCTGATCCTAAAATTGGATATTTATATGATTTAAAAAAACTTAAAGAAATAATTCATCGTGAAATCATTGATAAGGTAGATCATAAAAATTTAAATGAAGATGTAGATTTTTTAAAGGGAGTAATTCCAACCGTAGAAAATTTAGCATTTAAATTTTGGGAACTACTTGATGGGAAATTTGGTAATGCAAAACTTTTTCGAATTAAATTATTTGAAACGGACACAAGTTTTGTCGAATATTACGGAGAAAAATAATGAGTAAGAGTATAATTCCTAAACAAGATAATCATATTATTAAACCTGAAGTTGAAATTCAAAAATCAATTCAGGAAAATGAGGATTTGGAAATTTACAATAAATATAATGAATTCGGTTACGAACTTTTTGATGCCAATGGCAATAATCCAATTTCTGATGATGAACGTAAGATGATGATTGTGCAGCTTGAACAAAAGTTTAAAGAAGTGCTTGATATTTTAAGAATTTCCAGAAGCGACCCAAATGCAACAGATACACCTCGTCGTATTGCCAAAATGTTAGTTAATGAACTACTTGTTGGGCGTTTTTCCAAACCACCTGCACTTACAGTATTTCCTAACCGGAAAAAAGTAAACAACCTTGTAATAAGCCAAGGAATTGAAATAATGTCAATTTGTTCGCATCACTGGTTGCCTATTTCTGGAACTTGTACTGTTGCATATATCCCTGGCGATTATGTAATTGGTCTTTCAAAAATTTCAAGGATTGTAAATTGGTTTGCTCGGCGTCCACAAATTCAGGAAGAATTAGGTGAACAAATTGCAGATTATTTTGAAGAGTTGCTTAAACCACAGGCTCTTGGAGTTGTAATCAAAGCTCGGCATTACTGTATGATTGCTCGTGGTGTTCGTGGCTCAGAAGAACAGTCTATTATGACAACCTCAGTAATGAGAGGACTTTTAATGGAAGAACAAAGCTTAAGAAATGAATTTGTTAATCTGATACAGTTATGATTATTGATAATATTGAAGAATATTATCAATCAAAATATCAATTTGTCGCCGGTGTTGACGAAGTCGGGAGGGGTTCGATTGCTGGACCAGTCGTTGCCGCTGCCGTAATTCTTCCTAAAAACGCATTTTTGAAAGATTCCGGAATTGACGATTCTAAAAAGCTCACATCTAAGAAAAGAGAGTATTTATTCAATCTAATTACAGAAATTGCACTTGCCTATTCAGTTGCCTTTATAGACAATCAAACAATTGACAAAATAAATATACTTAAATCTACTATGTGTGCTATGAACAAAGCGATAGAAGGTTTGAAAATTAAACCTGAATTTTTATTGATTGACGGCAATTACTTTAGTGGTTCGAATATTGAACATTCTACTATTATCAAAGGTGATGAAAAATGTATTTCTATTTCTGCTGCTTCAATTATTGCAAAAGTAACTCGCGATAAATATATGTCCGAAGTTTGTCACCCCAAATATCCAGAATATGAATTCAATAAAAATAAAGGATATGGTGTGAGAAAACATATTGAAGCTATAAAAAAGCACGGCATTTCACCTTATCACCGTATTTCATTTCTGAAAAAATTTGATTTAAATTTCAAAATAGATAATTATTCATTATTTTAATTAATTATTTTGATGTTATACTTTTTGAGACAAACCTTATGAAAAAGTTATTTTTGTTATTATCGTTGCTATTGTTTTTTTCTTGCGATGATAATAGTTCAAACTCATCACCAAATAATTATATTCCAAATGAGCACGAGTTAGAGGTAACAGTTGATTCAGTTATTAATGCAAATAAGTTTATAGCGACAATAAACAACAAAAAATATGCAATTGTTGTTGTTGATTTGAATTGTTACGAGTTAGAAAGGAATGAAATACTAACAAATCAAGCAAATATTGCAGGGATTTCTGTAGATTCAGCTCTTTCGATTGCTCGTAACGCAGTAGAATTTGCAAAGGAATTATTGTTAAAAAAGAAAATAATTATTAGACGCGATTCACTGCTATCAAATAGTCTTCCAACAGGTGAATTGCTCAGGCATGTTATTATTAATGGATTAAGATATGATTCCATAATCATAGCAAAGAAATTGAATGCTCCCCGACGACCTTCACCGGATGACAAAGAATTCTATGCAATTGTAAATTGGGTGTATGATGGTGATACATTTGATTATAAATATGAAGGAGTTCTTCATAAGGTTCGTGTCTTAAATATTGATTGTTATGAAACACAAATTAATGATAGATTGAAAGAACAGGCAAGACGAAATAAAATTTCAGTTGATTCGGCTCTTGCCCTTGGCTTGGCAGCAAAAGAATTTGCTATAAAAAATTTAAAAGGAAAAGAAGTTTTATTGATTCGCTCAACCCAAGCTCCTAACTATGATGTTTATAATAGATTCCTTCGATTTGTAAAAATAAATGGTATGAGCTACGATTCTCTTATTATTGCTAATGGGTTTAATGCAAACTAATAAAAAAAGGGGCTGAAAATTACTTCAAGCCCCTTCATCATTCAGAAGATATTATAATTATTTGATAATATTCATCACTTTTGTTACTGAACGTCCATCAACTGTTAAAGTAACATAGTATGAACCCATTGGGTATTTCGAAGCATCCAAACTTACGTTGAAGTTACCTGCATTATAGTAGCCGTTTGCTAATACTTCAAGTGTCTGTCCTAATGCATTGCTTAATTTGATTGTAGCATTGCCTGCTTTTTCAATTGTAAAGTTAACATTTGTAAGAGCAGAAGCAGGGTTTGGATACACTAACAAATTATTGTTGTTTTCTTTAACATCAACGACTGAGTTCGGATTAACAGCGTCAACAACAGCAACTTCAAGAGCAGCAGGCATACCAATTTCATCTATAAGCTCAATCAAGAATGATGGGTAGTCATAGTATTCTGGATAAACAGGTTGTTGTGTTGTAGAACTAACTCTTTTAACAATTTGTTCATCAGTTCTCAAATGTAATATTGGAATTGCATTAATACTTTTAACAAGTTTTGGAACAATTGTATTTCTGTTGTAGCGTGAATCGTTTGTAACATTGGACACTCTCCACTGTGATGAAGCAATCTGGCGATAAGCTACAAACACATCGTTAGTTGGCAATGTATCCCAAGTAATCATTGAATAATTGTATGGGTCATTATCAGTTGCCTGGCGGAAAGCAATTTGTGTAGTTGGGAAAGTGATAAGTTCATTTCTATGGTCGAGGAACTTGCAAAATACATATCCATCCAATGTTTTTCCGGCGCTAATTTCATATTTTCTATCATAGATGAAAGGTATTTCTTCTTCACCTGTTTCAGATGTTTTTTGAGTATTTATTGCCCACATACGACCGTATGCATAAGGTGGATTGAGAAGTTGATGAATTTTATTGACTGACCAAACACCATTATCAAATTTAATTTCAACTATATGACTGATAGCATCTCCATCCTTTATTATATATAAGCGAGTGAAATAACTAAATTTATTTTTCCCATATACAACAAAACCATTTGCTTCGTAAGGATAAATAAATGCACTATCACTATTTGCTCCTTGAGAAGTGATATAGTCATTTAATACACTAATAGGCATTTTTTCAAAATCTGACCAGGTTTCTCCGTTATTTGTAGAGATTGAAAATCCTACTCTTCTTTTTTCTGGCATATCAATAAACATATTTGCAACACAAGCATAAAGAGTACCTTCATCATCAGCATCAATGTAAATAGTGTTATTGTAATGTGAGCCAGATGATGGATTAGAAGCTTGTCTGAATTTATCAATTCCCCATTGTTGAGGTATCGAAGAAGTAATATCATACTCAGTCATATTTACAGTTGCGCGCCCGTAGTTACCACCTGGATAACCGTCTTCAGGCAATAATTGTCCTGCTAATACACTGTAGTTTGTACCACTTTTTGTATATGTTGCAGCAGTAGTTTTAAACCATTTTTGACGGGAAGCAGGATTGTTGTCCACTGGTCCTTTCAGTGCAATTGCGTCTGTAAAATCTGGAGTAACAAATACAAAGTGACCACCATAAAATGGAGCAGATGTTTGCCCATCTTCAGCTTTTGCAACACGGCTATAGATAAAGTAATGTAAATCTCTTGGGTTGGATACTCCACTTGGATTAAAAACAGATACTGTTGGCATTACATCGAAATGACTTGGTTGTTGGTATATTACTTGTGGAGTACTCCATGTATTCCCATTATCTTGTGAACTAATTAGATACAACACACCGCTTTGAAGATGAAAAGGTTGATTTTCTTCAGTTGCAATAATGTCTCTACCAATTAATACATAAGAATTGGATATTGGTTCATAAGCTATTGGTTCGGTTTCTTCCTGGAACATCCAGCTCCCATACAAAGTATTTCCTTGAGAATTCTTGAATGCTTTGTAAATCGAACCCTGCTTATTTACTGGAGTTGCTTTAATAATACCTGGTACATCCTGTTTAAATAAATAAGGTACTTTTTTGTAAGAATCCATTAAAGCATTTGCATCAACCTGCTTTAGCTCAAATGGCTTTGAAAATGCAATGGCTGGTAATAATGCTAATACCAGTAAAGTTTTGAATAAATGTTTCATTACAAATCTCCAAAAATGTGAAAAAATAGACAAACAACAGTTTTTTAACAAAAATTTAACAAAAATACAAATATTTTACTCTTCTACAAAAAACATAATTTATGACAATACAAATTTCAAATTAGTTACACTCAACGATATTTTTTATTTTTGCCTTTTGTTTTTTTACTATAGAGGTGAAATGTTGGACATTAGAAAATTATTAGCTGAAGAATTTAACCTTCAACAATGGCAAATTGACAATACATTAAATCTACATAATGAAGGGGCTACACTTCATTTTATTGCCAGATATCGAAAAGAAAGAACAGGTAATCTTGATGAAGTTATCCTTAGAGAAATTTTCGATAGGTTTGAATATCTTATTGAACTTGAAGAGCGTAAAAAAACAGTTCTTCATACAATTTCTGAACAAGGAAAACTTACTGATGAACTTAAAAATAAAATCGATAATTGCCTTTCTAAAACAGAACTTGAAGATTTGTATCTTCCGTTTAAACCTAAAAAACGCACTCGAGCAACTATTGCAAAGGAAAAAGGACTTGAACCATTAGCCCAAATTATTAAACAGTTTAATACGGTTAATTCAGATGATTTAGATTTGCTTAAATTAGCTGAACAATATATCAATTCAGAAAAAGGTGTTTCTACTGCAAAAGAAGCATTATCTGGGGCTTCCGACATTATTGCAGAAGAAATTTCCGAAATTGCAGAATACCGCTCCTGGATAAGAAATTTTATCATTGAAAACGGATATTTTATATCACAAATAAAAGATGAATTTGAACCGGGTTCAACAAAATTTGAAACATATCGCGACTTTAAAGTAAAGATTAAAGATATTCAACCGCACACAATGCTTGCTCTTCGACGTGGAGAAGCAGAAGGAATAATATTATTAGATGTAGAATTCGATGAAGCAAGTGTTTTAAACTATCTGAACAATAAAATTATTTTAAATAAAAATGAAAATATATATAAATTCTTTGAAAATACTATAAAAGATAGTTTCGCACGGTTAATCAAAAATTCAATAATAGGAGAGGTTCGGCTTGCTAAAAAAGTCTATGCGGATGAAGAATCAATAAAAGTTTTTGAAAAGAACCTTCGTCAAATTTTACTGGCTGCTCCTGCAGGACTAAAAAGAACAATTGGGATCGATCCGGGTTTTCGCACCGGATGCAAATTGGCAGTTTTAGATGAAACAGGTAAGTTCCTTGAATATAAAGCGATATTTCCTTTCAATTCCGAATACGAAAAAAATACTGCGAAAAAAGTATTAATTTCATTCATTCAAGATTATCATATAGAACTCATTGCTATCGGTAATGGAACTGCAAGCCGGGAAACTGAGACATTTGTTCGGGAGACAATTTCTAATCTTTCAGAAAAGCCGATAATAATCATCATTAATGAATCCGGTGCATCAGTCTATTCTGCAAGTAAAGTAGCCCAGGAAGAATTTCCTGAATTAGACTTAACTGTTCGTGGAGCAATAAGCATTGGACGCCGCTTGCAAGATCCGCTTGCAGAACTTGTGAAAATTGATCCTAAATCTATCGGTGTAGGGCAGTACCAGCACGATGTCGATCAAAAATTGCTCAAAAAGAAACTTGAAGAAACTGTTTCGAGCTGTGTAAACTATGTAGGTGTGGATTTAAACACTGCTTCAAAGGAACTCTTGAACTATGTGTCAGGAATAACTCCACGTGTTGCCGAAAAAATTATTGAATGGCGAAATAATAATGGTAAATTCACTTCTCGTAAAGAACTTCTAAATGTGCCATTTTTAGGAGAAAAAACCTTCGAACAAGCTGCTGGATTCTTACGTATCCGTAACGCTGAAAATATTTTGGATAATACCGCAGTTCATCCTGAAAGTTATTATGTCGTTGAAAAGCTTTCAAAAGATTTAAACCTATCACTCGAGGAAATTGTAAAAAATCCAAAAATACTTAAAAGTGTTGATTTACAAAAATATTGCACTGATGTTATTGGTTTGCCAACGCTTCTTGATATTATTTCTGAACTGGAAAAACCTGGACGCGACCCTCGCGATGAATTTCGCTGGGCTAATTTTCAAGAAGGAATCAATGATATCTCAGATTTAAAAGTTGGGATGATACTCGAAGGTGTTGTAACGAATATTACTAATTTTGGTGCGTTTGTCGATATAGGTGTTCACCAAGATGGATTAGTACATATTTCAGAAATTTCACATAATTTTGTAAATGACCCAACAAAAGTTATCAAAGTTGGGCAAATAGTTAAAGTGAAAGTATTAGAAGTTAATGAAAAACTACGGCGAATTAGTCTTTCTATTAAACAAGCAATGGAAAATAAAGTGAATAGAATTAAGAAAAACAAAAGTTCATTTACAATAGATGACTTACGTTCAAAGTTCTCTAATTAAGTGACGGGAATTAATAAAATTATTGAATATTAAGAGAAAACATAATTTTTACTTTATAATATCGTTTTACAATTCATAATTGTATCATTGTAAACTTGAAACTTTTATTTAATTATTGAGTAAATAATTATTATATTCATATAAAATAGTCGAGATATCTATGAATAAGTTTATTTTCCTATTGATTATTGCTTTTTTACTATATTCTTGTTCTGATAATGATACTACTTCACAAACAAATTCAGAAATCCAACCAAGAAGTCTTTCTTCTTTTTGGATATTCGATAATTATAGTATTGATTCAAATAACATTGAGAAAAAATCCAATAACTATGATTCTGTGGTAGTTACTGGTCAAAAAACTTTACTTGATAGAGTAGGAACAATATTTTTTTCCACAACAAAAAATTACAATGGACAAGAATTGGCTACATCTGAATATTATATGTATGAAGAAAATCAAAAAATATATATGCATTCGAGTAGGTTCAACCAGTTTTTACAAGGCGGTGGCCAATTAGGCTTGCCATTTACTTTTAAAGAGCAATGGGTAAAAGTTGCTGATATGAATGATGATGATTGGAAAGCTTACGAAGATGAGATACCTGAAACAGTGTTTATGGGATTAGGTACAATTTCTGGGAAATTGCTTATCACAGGAGAAAAAAAAGGTAAAAAAGATTTCTATTTGAACAACAAGAAATTTCAATCAAACGAGTTTTATCTCAACGTTGCTTTCAACGGGAATTTGAAATTACAACAAGCTCCCATTCCTGTCAATTTAAATTTTGAACAAAAAATTTATATTCAGTTTGTAAATGGAATTGGACTTGTTCAGCAAACAAATCTTCCAACCAAAGTACAACTTTTTGGTTTTACTTTCCCTGGTTCGAAATCTGTATTAACAAAATATTTAATAAAATAGGAGTAAATAATGAAAAAGTATGTTTTGCTATTTTTGTTGCCTTTTTTCTTTGTTGCTTGTTCAGACGATGACAACAACAACAATCCAATTGATAATTCTACAGAAAAGAATTATTTTCCTCTTAAATCAGGGAATTACTGGTTTTATGAGAAATATGATTTAGATATGCAAAACCAAATCAAGCCTGATACCAAAAGAAATGATTCCGTTGTAACAGCTTCAAGTATTACATATCTTGAAAAAGTGGCATATCCTTTTGTTCAATATTCCTGGATGATAAATGATTTGCCTATAGAAACAGCTCGTTACCATTTTTACTACGAAAAACCTAAATTATATACAGAGACAAAATATGTATTACCAACAAACTCTGTTTTCGGATTGCCAATAGACAAAATTGAAAACAAATGGATTGTTCTTGCTGATTTTCAGGCAACAAACTGGGATGTATTTTCTCACCAGTTTGCGAATGAAACTGTTCAGCTTCCGAACCTCCCAATTTCCCTAAAATTTAATGCTAACTATACGGTCAAAGCAACTCGAAATGCTTCCACTACAAAAATTTCAATAGGAAATAATTCTTTCGATGCTGTCGAAGTTGTATTGAATCATTCGATCAAGGGTAATCTGAGCTACACTATTCTAAGCTTTCCGATTGAAGTTCTTTTAGTTCAAAGATTTTATTTCGTTGAAAATATTGGGTTGGTTAAAACAATTCTTGAATCTAAAACAATTGAAATTAATTTGGGAACTATGGGAACTCAACAATTTGATATTGAAGGCTATCAGAAAAATTTAGTTCGTTATAATGTTAGTAAATAATCCTTATAATTTTTGTAAAGTAGGGAAGAGGTAATGAAAAAAATTGTATATGTTATTATTGCTATTCTATTTTTAGCAAGTTGTAGCGATGATAATTCCACTCAACCGACAGAGAACAGGATTATTTATTTTGCTCCAACATCAGGTTCGGTTGGGAATGTAGTTGAAATTGTCATTGAAGGCTTTACTAATAAAAAATCTGAACTTGAAGTGAAATTTAATGGAAAAGTAGCTGTTATTGATACAATTACCAAAGCAGCTTCAAACAATCAATTTGTTATCAGAACTTTTGTTCCTTCTGGAGCAACAACAGGTAAAATTTCAATTACATACAAAGGTAAAACTTATTACAGCGAAACAGATTTTGTTGTAAATGTACTTAGTGGAGATCTTTTGCCTTTGGGCAACGGATGGTATTGGGTTTATAAAAAATATCAACTTGATACTAACTCAAATCCTATTATGAACTATTATACTTTAGATAGCTTGGTTTGTGTTGGTAAAGAATTTATTTTGCAGCAAGAAGCATACAAATTTTTGAGCTTTTCTTCTTTTGATAATTCTAATCAATATAATCAAAACAAAAATCAATACTTTTATAAAGTAAATAATACTTACTTCGCTCATTCGAGTTGGTTTGATGATTTAGTGAATTTTGGATCTTCGGGATTGGTTTTGCCATTCGAAATAACTGATCAATGGGTGAAAATTATTAACCCGAACCAAAATGACTGGCGTATATATTCTCATACATTTGTCAATGAACAATTTTCATTCGGTACAATTAATGGTGAACTTACAATTGATGGGATAAACAAAGGAAGTGTATCAACTACTATTAGCTCTACAACATTTCAAAATGCTGTTAAGGTCGATTATAAATTTAAATTTGTTGGTAATGCACAAACACAATTTGGTAATTTACCTCTTAATCTTGAAAGAGTACTATCGATTTATTACGTTCCCGGAATTGGCAAAATAAAAGCGAAGATGTTACCAATGAGATTTGTTGTTGAAGGACTCATTGATCAGATCATCCCTGGTTATGAGCAGCAACTTAGTAAAAACTTTATTAATTAAATTTCAATAGGAACTCCAAATGCCTTACGATACAATAATATTCGAGATTAATAAGGAAATTGCCATAATTAGGCTTAACCGTCCTGAAAAATTAAATGCTCTTAATAAAAAAATGTTAGATGAACTTGATGATTGCATCAAAAATATTGAGACAAACAATGCTATATACGGACTAATAATTACTGGTTCTGGCAATAAAGCTTTTGCAGCTGGTGCAGATATTTCTGAATTACACGAATGTAATAAACAAACTGGAAAGCTGTTTTCTGAATATGGTAGTTATGTCTTTAAACGAATTGAACAATTAACAATTCCTGTTGTTGCGGCAATAAACGGATATGCACTCGGAGGTGGGTGTGAACTTGCTCTTGCTTGTCATATACGTTTTGCTTCTGATAATGCCAAGCTTGGACAGCCAGAAGTTAGTTTAGGTGTTATGCCGGGTTATGGTGCATCTCAACGTCTCCCTCGAATTGTAGGCAAGTCAAAAGCTATTGAACTCATTATCTCTGGCGCGATGATTGATGCAAACGAAGCTTACAGAATAGGTTTAGTCAATAAGATTTTCTCGCAAGAAGAATTACTCTCGAAAACATTGGAATTTTTAAATACTTGCTTTAGAAACAGCAAATTGGCTATCAAGTCATCGATAGATTGTATTAATAAATCCTTTGAAATGTCTCTACTCGAAGGTCTTCATTACGAAAGTCAGCAGTTTGGTGAAATTTGCAACACTAAAGATTTTAAAGAAGGAACACTTGCTTATTTAGAGAAAAGATTACCTGATTTTCAAAATGAGTAATGATAGCTGATATTAATAGTTGATTATATAAAATAATTGATACATTTTCAGAATAAAAAGGCTGCTCTATTGGATGAGCAGCCTTTTTTCTGACAATATTTCAGTTTTTAGTATTCAGAATAGAATTTGGAACGATAGTCTTCAATCTTAGCTTTTTGCTTAACTGTTTGGAACCAACTACCATAAGCAGATGCACGTGCATTTTGGCGGAGCTCACGAGCTTTTTCTTGATATTTAGAATTCACTTCGTTTTCATTTGGAATAGTTTTAGAGTAAACCTGAATAATATACCAACCGTTTTCACCACGAATTGGTTCTAAAATTTTACCAGTTTCTGCATTCATAACTGAATTTGTGAATATAACGTCCATACCAACACCAGGTACTTGACCGTTATTGCTTAATTTTTCTTGATGAATGACGTTATGGTTTGTAACATTAGCTAAATCACCCAACGCTTTTACTTCGTTATAAACTTTTTGTGCTTTGTCTTTCAGCATTTCAATTTGCTTTTTGCGAATTATATTTCTACGAATTTCCTTTTCGTAAACAGCTAAACTTGGTGTGCCTTCACTAACGGCGTCAATAACCTGCATTATTACAATTTCATTTTGTTTTGTTTCTTTGGGTTTCGTTATTCCACCAACATTAAGTTCAAATACCTCATTTGTTAGTGCCCAAGAACCAAATAGAGGGAATGTTTTTGAGATGAAATCGGATGTATCTACTCTTAATTTAAGTTGTTTGGCTAATTCATCAAATGATTTTCCTTCTTCAACTTGTTTTACAAATGAGTGAGCATCCATAAACAGCTTATTACGTGTTGGATTGGAGATTGTAGGTGTAATTTTTATCTCGCTATATTTCAACTCGTCAGATTTTTTGTCCATTACTTTTATTATATGATAGCCAAATTGAGTTTCAACTGGACCTACAATTTGACCGGGATTAGCTGCAAAAGCTGCATCTTCGAAAGGTTTCACCATTCGTCCTTTACCAAAATATCCTAAATCGCCGCCTTGCATAGCTGAACCTTTATCCTGGGAAAGTTCTTGTGCTAATTTAGCAAAATCTTCACCAGAGCGAGCACGTTTCAGAATTTTTTCAGCTTCAGCTTTTGCACTATCTTTATTGTTTCCAAAAGAAATTAAAATATGGCTTGCTTGAACAACTTCATTTTCTCCCTTACGACGTCCGTCTAAACGGAAGAAATAAGTCCCATCAAATAACTTTACCGGACCGATAACTTGCTTTTCTACTGCATTTGCTAAATAGGAAAGGCGACTTGGATCTATATCTTTTATTAATTTCCAATCGTAAGTTTCTCCACTGAATTCGCTTAATCTAACTTCGAATGCACTATCAATAGCAGCAATATCTTGAAGAGTATTTAAATCATCTAATATTTTTTGAATTCTTTTTTCAGCACGTACTGAGTCTTCTTTTGATGGTTGAATAGGAATTCGCACGAATTTTATTTTTCTTTGGTTTTCTCCTTTGTAGAATTTCTTATTTTTTTCGAAATAATCTTTGATTTCTTGATCAGTTACTTTAATATTATCAACATTAATATCTTTGGCACCCAAATGAATAAAACGAACATCAGCAAAGCTGTTTTCATCCTTGTAAACTGTTTTAGCATACATAGGAGAAACAAAGCTACCAGCAGTTGTAATAGTTGTGTTCAAAGCTTCATTTAGTTTTTGAGAACGCAGATAATTCTCAATCTTAATCAAGTCGTTTCTGAAATCATTAATTGCCTTTTCTCTTTCTTCGATAGGTATTTGATTCGGGTCACGCCCCATATATTTGACAATATTTTCTGGATTTGTGATTAAATCATAATAGATTTGTTTATTGAGATTCCCAGCCGTATCAGTAAATGAACGAGCCAAAAAATCAGGTGGATTTTCAATTAAAACATCTACAATTTCATTATTAGTTACTTTTATTCCAAGCTTTTCTGCCTCTTGCTTTAGAATTATTTCAGAAATCATTTGGTCCCAGACTTGTGTCATTATTTGATTTTGGTCAATTTCAGCTTCTGGGTTTTGCATTTGTGCTCTTTGCTGTTCAATTGCTTGATTTACTCTTTCCTGAAAGTCCTTGTAGAGGATTTTTTCACCATTTATGTAGGCAATTGCAGCAGTTTGAGGGTTGCTACCTTGTTGCAAAAGTGTAGAAATATCTGCATCGCTTGCTACCATAAAACCAACAAAAATGACTACAAAAGCAGCCAGTGCATAAGGTGAAATTTTCCTAATTCTTTCAAAAGTTCCCATTAATATCAATTCTCCTATTTTTTATAATAATATAATTGTTATTATTTTCAATAAAGTGCAATACAAACTACAAATTTAATTATGAATACATTAATTTCAAAATGAATAAGTTGTAAAATACTAATAAAATGCAATAATTTTAATACCTGCGAAATGATAATTTAATTAGATGAAATTTAATATTCGAAAAGATAGATTTTGTTCAATATTTTTTGTTTCAAATAAGAAGAGGCTGTCTGATAATATTATGAAACAGCCTCTTTTCTCATTATTAATAAATGGAATTATTTAAAAATTTCTTTCTTTTTGTAATGTGTATGGAGAAGGTGATGTGATGTTTCTCCAAGTGGTTTCCCGAGATAGCGTTCATAAAGGCGTTTAATGTCTGGATTTTCGTGAGATTTCCTGATTTCTTTACCTTCATCTTCAGCATATATAGCTGATAAACGTTTCTGACGAACTGAATCATCAGTAAATCGTGGCTGTCCACCACCTCCAATACATCCTCCAGGGCAAGTCATCACTTCAACAAAATGATATTCTTCTCCATTTTCAATTGCATTGAATAATTTTCTTGCATTAGATAGTCCGTGAGCAACAGCAACTTTCAGTTCTACGCCTTCCAGAAATGACCAATCGGGTTGTGTGTCTTCAATTTTTAAAGAAGCCGTTTTCACACCATCTAATCCCATTAGGGGTTCGACGTGTAGATTTTCGAGTGGCAATTCTCTTCCGGTAACAATTTCATAAACAGTTCGAATTGCAGCCTCCATCACCCCACCTGTGTTTGCAAAAATATCAGCTGCACCTGAAGATAGTCCTAATGGCGAATCCATTTTTGAATCTGGAAGCGAAGTAAAATCAATTCCTGCTTGTTTTATCATTTTTGCTAATTCACGTGTTGTCAGTACATAATCAACATCCTGAATTCCACTTGCATTCATTTCCTCTCTCTGACATTCAAATTTCTTAGCTGTGCAAGGCATTACCGATACTACAACAATTTCATCAATATCTTTGCACAATATTTCAGCATAATATGTTTTTGCCAAAGCACCGAACATTTGTTGAGGCGATTTGCAAGTTGATAAATTTTCAGTATATTCTGGATAGAAATATTCAACGAAATTTATCCAGCCGGGTGAGCAACTTGTAAATTGAGGAAGGGAAACCTTCTTCCCATTAACGATTTTATCCTTCAATCTCATCAGCAATTCGGTTCCTTCTTCAATTATTGTTAGGTCAGCAGTAAAATTTGTATCGAAAACTTTATCGAAACCTAATTGCTTCAATGCGGTTACCATTTTGCCAGTTACCAATGTCCCTGGTTCATAACCGAAACATTCACCCAGAGCGGCTCTGATAGCTGGAGCTGTTTGCACTATAACCATTTTTGTTGGGTCGTCGAGTGCTTTCCAGACATCGTCTATATGACTTTTTTCGGAAATGGCTCCAACAGGGCAAACTGCAGCACATTGTCCACACTGGACACAAGCTACTGTATTTAAATCTGACATAAATGCAGGACTAATCATTGAAGAAAAGCCCCGTCCTTGTGGGAATAATGCTCCAACAGCTTGCACCTCGTTGCATACAGTTACGCAACGACGGCACTTTATACATTTTCCGTTGTCTCGAACTAATGCTGGTGTAGATTTGTCAATGTGTGCTTTAGCAACTTCTCCTTTTAAGCGAATGTCTTCAATGCCCATTTGAAAAGCTAAATTCTGTAATTCACAATCGTTGTTTCTGTCGCAAGTTTTACACTCTCCATTATGTTCAGAGAGCAAAAGTTCAACTACTGTTTTTCTTGCAAGCCGAGCTCTTTTGGTATTTGTAAATACTTTCATTCCGTTTGTTACAGGAGTGGAGCAGGAAGCCGCGAGTGCTCGCCCGCCTTCAATTTCAACAAGACAAACACGGCAGGCACCAAGTGGCTTTTTACCTTCGAAGTGGCAAAGTGTTGGTATATTGATGCCAACTTTCTTGGCTGCCTCTAAAACTGTTGTTCCTTCCGGAACTTCTACATTGATATTATTTATACTTAATGTAATCATTTTATTCTCCAATTAATGTCCATAATCACATCTTAAACATCTCTTAGCTTGGCGAATTGCTTCGGCTTCGGTGTAAGATTGCTCAACTTCATTGAAATTATTTCTTCTTCTATCAACTGAAAGAAGAGGCATCTTCACACGTGGATATGGTGCTGGATCAGCATCAGGATCGAATAATGTATCGTTAGGTTTTTCTTCTCGCCAGAAAGCATGATTATTACCTGTTATGTATGTATCAATACCAACTGCAGCACGTTCTCCGGCAGCAATTGCTTCAATCACAGTTCTATCTGAATTTCCAACTACGGCAACATCACCACCTGCAAACAACCACGGAATTGATGTTTGTTGAGTAACAGGATCAACAATAATATTCTCGTTATTATTCATTTTTAATTTTATTTTTTCAAAGATTTCTGGATTTTCTATTGCTTGTCCAACAGCTAAAATTACCTGATCACACTCAACAACGAAAGTTTTTTCTTCTTTAATTGGTCTGCGACGCCCGGAACGATCGAAATCGCCAAGTTTCATAGGAGTACATTTCATTCCGACTACTTTTCCATTTTCAGTAAGTATTTCTTCTGGATTAGTAAGTGGCATTAATGTAATACCTTCCTGCAATGCTTCATCAATTTCTTCGACATAAGCTGGCATTTCATCCTGGCTACGTCTATAAATAACAGTTACTTTTTCTGCACCCAAGCGTATTGCAGAACGTGCAGCGTCGAATGCAGCATTGCCACCTCCAACAATTACGACATTTTTCCCTACAGGGACAGAACCTCTTAAATTATATGTTCTCAGAAATTCCATAGCAGTTGTAACACCTTTTGCATCCGACCCTTTGATGTCTAAGTTGATACTTCCAGCATTACCAATTGCAAGAAACACTGCTTTATAACCATCTTCTATTAATTCTGAAAGTGTGAAATCTACACCAAGTTTTTTTCCTGTCAATATATCAACGCCCATATTTTCAATCATACGAATTTCGCGAGCTAATGTTTCTCTCGGTAGTCTGTATGCTGGAATGGTTTGCACCAACATACCGCCTGGACGTTGTTCTGATTCAAAAACGTGTGGGCGATAACCAAGACGTGCAAGGAAATAAGCACAAGAAAGACCTGCCGGACCTGCACCAATAATAGCAATCTTTGTTTTAGCATTTTTATCATTTTCACGAACTTCTGGCAACTGAATTGTGATTTCTTGATCTACCATAAATCTTTTTAAAGCACGGATTGAAACTGGTGCATCAAGTGTTGCTCTTCTGCATTTATCTTCGCAAGTATGAAAACATACACGAGCACAAACAGCTGCAAAAGGATTACGTTCCCTATGCAAACGTAAAGCTTCTGCATATCGTCTTTCACCAATGAGAGAAACAAATCCTGGAATATCCACTCCAGCAGGACAAGCACTTTGACATGGGGCACGAACGAGCCCTCGGCAAACTCCCGCTTCACAATGTCTTTTGAGAATATGCGATTCATATTCATGCCTGAAATGTCTAATTGTAGATAATACAGGGTTTGGAGCAGTCTGTCCCAATCCGCAAAGTGATGTATCTCTAATTTGCTCACCTAATTCAATAAGAAGTTCAATATCGCCTTCTTGTCCTTTTTTCTCTGTTATTCTTTCCAATATTTCTAACATTCGTTTTGTTCCAACGCGACAAGGAACGCATTTTCCGCAAGATTCGTCTTGGACAAATTCAAGGAAAAATTTAGCAACATCAACCATACAGGTGTCCTCGTCCATAACAATTAATCCACCTGAGCCCATTATTGCTCCAAGTTCATTCAACGATTCATAATCGAGAGGCACATTCAAATGTTGCTTAGGAACACAACCTCCTGAAGGACCACCAATTTGTGCTGCTTTGAATTTTTTATCATTAGGAATGCCATTTCCAATATCATAAATCAATTCACCAAGTGGTGTTCCGATTGGTACTTCGACAAGCCCAGAATTATTGATTGCGCCAGCAAGAGCAAAAACTTTAGTGCCTTTGCTCTTTTCAGTGCCAAATTGTGCGAACCAATCGCCACCTTTTAGTAAAATAACAGGCACATTAGCATAAGTCTCAACGTTATTCAATACGGAAGGCTTGTCCCACAAACCTTTTTCTGCAGGGAACGGTGGACGTGGACGCGGTTCACCACGTTTTCCTTCAATTGAATGAATTAATGCTGTTTCTTCACCACATACAAAAGCGCCCGAGCCCATTCTGATTTCTAAATCGAATGAGAAATTACTGCCAAATATATTTTTGCCTAAAATACCACATTCCCGAGCTCTATCAATTGCAACCTGAAGTCTTTCAACTGCCAATGGATATTCTGCTCGGACATATATATAACCTTGCGAAGCACCGATTGCATAAGCACCTATTGCCATACCTTCAATCACACTGTGTGGGTCGCCTTCCAAGATTGAACGATCCATATAAGCGCCTGGGTCTCCTTCATCAGCATTGCAAAGCATATATTTAACATCACTTTTGCTATTTTGAGCAAATGACCATTTCAGCCAGGTAGGGAATCCAGCCCCACCACGTCCGCGAAGCCCGGATTTTTTCATTTCATTGATGATATATTCAGGGCTATGTTCAGTAACTACTTTAGCCAAAGCAAGATAACCATCTCTACCGATATATTCTTCAATGCTTAATGGATTAATTTCTCCACAATTTCTAAGAACAATTTTCACCTGACGACGGAAAAAATCTATATCAGTAATCACTGGAATAGGTTTATCGGTAGCTTCGTCTTTCCAACAAAGGTGTTCCAAAATCTCGCCTTTTATTAAATGCTTTTCAACAATATCTTTTGCATCATCGGGGGATACACCTTGATAAAAGATTTTGTCTTTGGCAGTTACTATAACCGGACCACGTGAACAAGGTCCCAAGCAACCTGTTTCAACAAGAAGAACTTTATCATCGATGCCGTGTTCCTTTAGTTCTTTCTGGATAGCTGCTTTCACCATCAGCGAACCTGAAGCAATGCAACCACCACCAGCGCAAACTAAAATTTTATCAGCAATTTCATTTCCAATTTTTAAATTTTCATTTCTAACGGCATCGCCTATTTTTCTCAATTCTTCAATGCTATTTATTTTCTCTGCTTTTATCATCCTGCTTTCTCCTTAATTATTGTCATTTCAATATCACGGTAAAAATCGATAATTTCCTTTACTTTTTCGGGTTTAACTCTTTGATGAGTTTCGTCATTAACCATAATAACTGGTGCTAAACCACAAGCACCAAAACAACGCCCTACATCAAGAGAGAACAACCCATCTGTTGTAGTACCTCCAACGGAAATTTCAAGTTCTTTTTCGAGTGATGCCAGAACATCTTTTCCACCACGAACGTAACAAGCAGTTCCTAAGCACACTCTAACCATATATTTACCTTTTGGAACTGTTGTGAAAAAAGAATAAAAGCTAACAACACCAGTAACTTCACTGTAAGGTATGTCAAGCTTCATACTAATGAGCTGCAAAACTCGTTTGGGGAGATAGCCGAATAATTTTTGTGCAGTTTGCAGTGCGGGAATTAATCCGCCGGGTTTACCTACATAACCATCAAGAATTTCTTCAAATTGAGCCAATAGTTCATCTTCTGTTGGCTCTTTTGAGCATTCGGGACATTTTTCAAGGGACATAGGAAACAATCCTTTGTTAGTGGATAATTTTAATTGTTAAATAAATCAACAAGTTGAGTTTACACTATATTCTGATAAAATTTTCATTATTTTTATAATTAACATTTAGTTTAATCTAAAACATATCAACAATATTAGAGATAAAATTCTCTAATTGCTAATTTAGCACTTATTATCAGTATTATCCAAAAATTTTTTCGCTAAAATTATTGATATTTCTACATTTCTGGCTTAATTCATCAAGAGTTCATAATTGGTTCATCATTTATATTCTTCTAAATTCTAAACATAATGAAAACCTTGAATTTGAATTGCAGATATTTTCACGAATGACTTTTTTTTAATATATTTATTAAGTCTAAATTTCGTTTGTTGAAACTTTTATAATATTATATTAGTTTTGCTTATATTTGTAAAATTTTCGTTTGAATAGAAACATTTTAAGGAGTATTTATGGAATCTCGTTACAAAAGTTACAAGAATATCGAAAAATTGAAAGATTATGTAGGTGAAACCATCACTCTAAATGGCTGGGTTCATAATAAAACAGAAAAAGGGAAACTTGTATTTATTATGTTAAGAGATGGAACAGGATTTGTTCAGTGTGTTGTATTCAAAGGAAATGTTTCAGAAGAAATATTTGAAAATGCTAAAAGATTAACACAAGAGTCGAGTATTTCTCTGACAGGTTCGGTCAGGGAAGATAATAGAGCACCCGGAGGATTTGAAATAGATGTTACTGATTTAAAAATATATCATTTGGCAAAAGATTATCCAATCACTCCAAAAGAGCACGGTGATGCATTTTTACTTGAAAACCGTCATCTGTGGTTGCGTTCTTCTAAACAGATGGCGATTATGCGCGTTCGTGCTTCTGTAATTAAAGCAATTCGCGACTTTTTCGATGGAAATGGCTTCAAATTAATGGATTCGCCAATCCTTACTCCAAGTGCTTGTGAAGGCACCTCAACATTGTTTGAAACAAAATATTTCGATCTTGGGAGTGCATACCTTTCGCAATCAGGACAGCTTTATGCTGAAGCATCGTGTATGGCATTAGGTAAAGTATATACTTTCGGTCCTACTTTCCGTGCTGAACGTTCAAAAACTCGCAAACATTTGACTGAATTCTGGATGGTTGAGCCAGAAATGCCATTCTTCGACTTGGATGATGATATGGATTTAGCAGAAGATCTCGTAGAATACATAGTTCAATACTGTTTGAAAACTTGTCAAAAAGAGCTTGAAATATTAGAACGCGATACAACTAAGTTAGAAAAAATTAAACGTCCATTTTATAGAATGAGTTACTCAGAAGCTGTCGATTGGCTTCATAAAAACAACATTCCTCTTAAAAAGAAAATTGATGGTCAAGAAGTTGATATTTTGCCGTTTCCTTGGGGTGAAGATTTTGGGGCTGTTCAGGAAGAGGCAATTATGGAGCAGTTCGACAAACCTTGTATTATTCATCGTTATCCAGCAGAAGCAAAAGCGTTTTATATGAAACGCGATCCAGAAAATCCAAAAGTAGTTTTAGCAATGGATATGCTTGCACCGGAAAAAGGTGGCGAAATTATTGGAGGCAGCCAACGTGAAGACGATTTCGATGCTCTTTACCAAAGAATTGTTGAACACAATTTACCTCTTGATGCTTTCCAATGGTATTTGGACTTGCGAAAGTACGGTTCAGTTCCGCATAGTGGATTTGGTCTTGGGGTGGAACGCACAGTAAAATGGATTACAGGTGCTGCTCATATTCGTGAAACAATACCATTTCCAAGAATGATATATAGAATAGTGCCATAAAGTTGAAATTGGCTTTTGACTTTTTCAGTCGAGATTGAATAATTGTTTTTCTTGCTCAGACACTATTCGAATTATTATGACACTATTTGCTTTATTCTTTTAGAGTAGATAGGGAAGATATTGTAGTATCCTTTTATAAATAACTAAGATTATAAAATAACATAATAAAAAACCCTCCTCGAAGGAGGGTTTAGCATAAAATTGCTGCGGCATATAGCCTGAGTTTATTAAGGACAAACTTTTCTATTTTTGTCAAAGATACGAAATTTTAGCCAATATACAACGCGGATGATCAACTGTTTTTGCCGGCGAGTGCAATAAAGGAAATGGCGAAGGATGTGGTGCGATTGCGTGAGGGGTTCGACCGCCAGGTGTTTGAGATTGTAAGGCGTGCGATAGTGCGAAACGAGAGCGACAGAGAGGTGGCTCGGCGGCTTGAGCGGTTGGGTCGGGCAAAGCAGCAGCATTACTACACTTTGCAAAACACAATACGGATAGGGATAGCACGTCAAGGGATGATAGAGAGGTCTTTGGAAAGTGGGGTGAAGTATTTTAGGTATATGGGAGCGGTAGCGGGAGCGCGTCCATTTTGTCGGGAGCGGGTTGGCAAGGTGTATTCGATAGAGGAGATACGAGCGATGGATAACGGTCAGGGTTTGGCGGTGGAGTATTTTTGTGGCGGGTGGAATTGTAGGCACAGGTGGGTGGCGTTTTCGGGCGAGGTGGTCGGCGATGTTGCGGTGCACGATTCGTGGCGTAGTAAGTATGCGAAGGCATCGAAGCAGCGTCGGGCGGTGATGGACGGCGAGCGGGAGCTTGCCGGGAGGCTGGCAGAGTTTGGGAAGGTGGAGCTGAACGCACAAAGGGGCGAAAGGGAGAGTGGCGACACAGATATATATTTCGATGGAAGAGCGACACAGGTGAAGCAGACGGGATCGCAAAGGGTTGGGGTGCTTAGAGATTTGGCAAGAAAGGGAAGCAAGCAAGCAGACGTTGTGGTGATTGCCCACGGCGGGCATCCCAACGAAGAAGAAGAGGTGAAAGTGATTAAAAAATGGAAAGGAAAGCATCAAAAAAAGAAAATTTATATTTACAACAATTTGTTGAATACTTTTAAGGAGATTTAAAATGGGATTATGCGAAGATATGTTGGTGAGCTTAGAAGAGTTTCCCGAAGAAGATTGGAATATAGAAACGAAATGTTATGTGGTTGGATTGATCGATCAATTGTATATAAAAGGATTTTTAACATTTGAAGAATCGGAAATACTTACAAAAAAAATTCCTATAACCCAGGAAGAATTGAGCAGGATAAATTGGTGAGGCGAGTGGTAAAAATGGGCTCCACCTGGTAGGTGGAACACATTTAGATAGGTAGGTTGAAAATGGGCTCCACCTGAGAGGTGGAGCCCATTTGGGGAGGGGGAGACGACCGAAGGTTCTAAACCTTCGGAAGGGTTTTTATTGGAGGTGCCTTCATTCAATGAGGTAATATACATAAAAATAATATGTTAAGATAAATTAGCTAAGTTATTTTAACACAATACGGATAGGGGTAGGACGTCAGGGGATGATGGAGAGGGCGATGGAGTCGGGGGCGAGGTATTTCAGGTATGTGGGGACGGTAGCGGGAGCGCGTCCATTTTGTCGGGAGCGTGTAGGGAAGGTGTATTCGATAGAGGAGATACGGAGGATGGACAATGGGCAGGGTTTGGCGGTGGAGTATTTTTGCGGAGGGTGGAATTGCCGGCACAGGTGGGTGGCGGTGGCGCCGGGTGTGGTTAAGATTGAGGAAGGAGCGAAATTAAACAAAGACGAGCGGGAAGCGTTTGAGGTGGTAGCGAATTACGGGTATAATGTGAACATCCGGAAGCCGATAGGAAGGAGAAATGAGGGCGGGACGTATGATGCGATGATTGACGGATGGAAGGCGGAGCTAAAAACGATAACCGAAGAGATGACGGATGTGAATGTATCGGAAGCGGTTCGCAATAAGATAAGGGAGGCGATAAAGCAAGGGGCGGAATGGATACTGCTGTATGACAGGAAGGGAGCTAATCAAGATGATATAGAACACGGAATACTTAAATTTAAACAACG
The DNA here is from genome assembly GCF_058546985.1 of Eximiradius proteiniborus. Classification (NCBI taxonomy): domain Bacteria; kingdom Pseudomonadati; phylum Bacteroidota; class Eximiradiia; order Eximiradiales; family Eximiradiaceae; genus Eximiradius; species Eximiradius proteiniborus. The sequence continues at coordinate 652,735 of NZ_CM178592.1, forward strand.
TTCGACTAAGACATTTAAAAAAGTATCGATAATTAAAAATAGGACAATAAAAACACAAAAATATGAGGACACAAAATGGGAATAAAATATTTAAAAGAAATAGAAAACAGAATTGATATTGCGTTAAAAAACAATATGCCCTACGAATCGAAACTGATATTTGTGGGTGAGTTGCTGGCTGCGTATTATCAAGAAATAATATCGATTGTAGAGCTGGATAAATATTTGGATAAGCTTGGGTTTACTCGTCAGGAGTTGCACAAGTGGACGGATTACGTAACATTTGGCGAGCCGCAGGAGGACGATTAGAGGGGGAGAATTCATCGGATGAGCGGGAGTCATCCGATGAGCGGGAAAATGGGCTCCAGCTGAGAGGTGGAGCCCATATGTGATGGGGAGCCTTCGGAAGGGATGGGGAGCGTTTGGAAGGTTTTTTTATTGGGCAATCTAATGTGTTTATATTTGAGTTGGAAAAAGATTTAATAGATGAACAGGAAGCGTTTATGAAAACGAAGCTCTGGCTTAATGAACACAAGGGAAAAGAAGTGTATATTTATAAAAAGCAAACAAATATGTTTAAAAAATTATAAGGTGAAGCTATGAGTGAGGACTATAAAGATTTGAAGGATATGCTGAACTCGGTAGAGGAGCACGAGTGGAACACTAATACAAACTGTTATTATTTAGGAAGAATACATCAAGCGTATGAATGTAAGTTAATCACCGAGGAAGAATTTAATGATTTACGCAAGATGCTAAGGATAACACAGAAAGAGATAGACGATATAGCTTGGTAAGGTGGATTGAATAATTGGATTGATTGTTTTAATTCATCGGATGGCGGGGAGGCGTGGGATTTCAAAATGGGCTCCACCTGAGAGGTGGAGCCCATATGGGATGGGAACCTTCGGAAGGGTTGGGGTGCTGAGTGATTTGGCAAGAAAAGGGAGCAAGCAAGCGGATTTTCTTTTTTACTTAAATTATTTTATTTAATTTTGTACTTTGTTTAATTAATGGTATTCAATTCTATGAGAATTTCAGAAAAAGTTACTTGGATTGGGAAAATTGATTGGGAACTTCGCAAATTTCACGGGGAACAACTTTCTACTTACAAAGGGAGTTCATATAATTCTTATCTTATAAAGGATAAAAAAATTGCTGTTATTGATACTGTTTGGAAGCCTTATTCAGAGGAATTTATTGAAAATTTAAGACAACAAGTTGAAATAGATAAAATCGATTACATTATTGTTACTCATGCTGAACCAGACCATAGTGGTGCTTTGCCATTACTTGTCGAGCAAGCTACAAATGCAAAAATAATTTGTACTGCGAATGGTGCCAAGTCAATAAAAGGATACTATCACAAAGACTGGAATTTTCAAACAGTTAAATCAGGTGATAAAATTTCTCTTGGCAAAAGTGAGCTGACATTTATTGAAGCTCCAATGTTACATTGGCCCGATACTATGATGTGTTTTCTTAATGGAGACAACATATTATTTTCATCGGATATTTTCGGGCAGCACTATGCTTCTTATGAATTATTTGACGGTAAAGTTTACGACAAAGATATTTTATATTATGAAGCATTGAAGTATTTCGCGAATATTATAGCACCTTTTGCAAAGAAAACGATAAAGAAATTAGAAGAACTTAAATCGTTAAACTTACCGATTAGTATGATCGCGACTGCACACGGTATTATCTGGCGTGAAGATATAAACACCATAATTAATAAATACTTTGATTGGTCTAATGGATATAAAGAAAATCAAATTACGATAGTTTACGATACAATGTATGATAGTACCCGAATAATGGCAGAAAGTATTGCCGAAGGAATAAAGTCAGTTGATAAAGATTGTATTGTGAAAATTTTCAATTCTGCACGTTCGGATAATAGTGATATAATAACAGAAGTTTTTCGTTCTAAAGCAATATTGATAGGTTCTCCTACATATAATAATGGAATTTTGAATTCAACAGCTGCAATTCTTGAGGAAATAAAAGGATTAGCTCTTGAAGGAAAAAAGGCAGCTTCGTTTGGTTCTTATGGATGGAGTCCTGCAAATGTAAAGATTATTAATGAATTTCTTCAAAATTCTGGTTTTGAATTATTTGAGGAAAATGCTAAAACACAATGGTTGCCTAATCAAGATGAGATACAAAAATTAAAGCAATTTGGGCAAAAATTTGCTGAATTTGTTGGAAAGTGATAATAGATGAGCAGTAGTATAAGCGTTGAAATTTATGAACCTTCGAAGAAAGGGGAATGGGAGGATTTTGTTGAGAAATCTAATAATGGAACTATGTTCCATTTACAAACTTTTCTTGATTATCACACTCCGGGTAAATTTGATTTTACAAGCTTTATGTTTAGAAAAAATGGCAAATTAATAGCAGTTCTCCCCGGTGGATTCAAAGAACAGGGAAAAATATTTTGGTCGCCAGTGGGAGCCAGCTATGGTTCGTTTGTTACAGACGATTTGCCTTTTTCTGAATGCCTTGAGTTAGTTGATACTTTTATGGATTATTGTGTTAAAAACAGTATTAACGAGATTTTCCTTATTCCTCCTCCAATAGTATATTCGAAAAATATTTCGCAACACATTGAATATGCTATGCTTTATAGAAAATTCGATTTTGAGCTTCATTATATTTCTCACGCAATTGACTTAAAATACGGAAAAGATACTTTTTTGCATTACGATAAAACTGCTCGTAAAACAATTAGAAAAATACTGCGTGATAATCGGATTTCCATAAGAGAAAGTAACGATTATGAAACTTTTAATCAAATTTTATTGAAAAACAAAGCAAAATTTAATGTGAAGCCTACTCATACTCTTGAAGATATGATTAAACTTGCCGAATTGCTTCCGGACAAAGTGCGTTTAAACATAGTTTATTATGAAGATACACCAATTGCAGGTTCCTGGCTGTTTTTCTGTAATAGTAAAGTTGTCTTGTGTTTTTATAATATGCTGCTATACGAATATGAATATTTAAAACCAGTCTATTTGATAATGCATCACACTGTTGAAAAGGCAATCGAGGAAGGTTACCAGTGGGTTGATATAGGCGTTTCCCAAGATACTTCTGCTTCCGACCCGATGACACCTTCAATAAGCTTGATAGATTTTAAAGAACGTTTTTTTGCCCGAGGAATATTAAGAAGCACTTATCATTATAAATTTTCGGATTAGTTAATGCAGTCAAATGTCTGCTTAATTACATTTTCTAATTTAATTAGCGACGGACGCAGTCTCAATGCTCTTCGTGCTGTTTCTAAAGTTTCAAATGTTGTTTGTTTTTCTTTAACTTCTGAAAATGAACTTCAAAAAATTTCACTTCCCAATAATGTAAAACATTTTTCATTTGATGCATCCAATAAAAGATTAATTTTAAACTGGCGTTTTTTTATTAATTACGTTAAAGAGACATTTCGCCGCAATAAATTAGATAAATATATTTTTTGGGCTTGCGATTTATATTCTTTAGGTGCGATTTATAAAATTGCCCGAAAAGATGATTATGTAATATATGATTCGCGTGAAATATATTCTGCTCTTGCAAATCTTTCAGGTTTCCCGTTAAAACAAAAAATATTGTCGTTTTTAGAAAAGAAATGGGTCAAAATAGTAAATCATTTTGTCGTCTCAGGCGAATTAGATGCTGAATATTTAAGAAGTTACTTTAAAACTGATAAGTTATTCACTATTCTTTATAACGTCCCACCTTATAGAGAACATATTACTTCAAATATTATTAAAGAGAAATATCCATTTTTGAAAAATTATGTCGTTTTATTATATCAGGGGGCTGTTCATCAAGGACGTGGGATTTCTCCTATTTTAGACTTTATTGAAAATCAGGAGAAATATGCATTTGTTGTGTTGGGTGATGGATTATTTCTAAATGAAGCAAAAATAATTGCTCAGAACAAAGGTATATTAGATAGAGTAGTTTTTGTTGGCAAAATACCATATGAAGAATTACATCAATGGACTTGTTCTGCTGATATTGGAGTGAATTTAATCGAACCAATTAGCTTCTCCTATAGTTTGGCTCTTCCTAATAAAATGTTTGAATATGCAATGGCTGGACTTCCACAAATTGCATCTTCACTTCCAGCAATGAAAAAATTTATTAATCAATATAATATCGGTGTTACTATAAAAGATTTTACACCAAATTCAATTAAAAACGCAATAGATAAAATTATTGATGATTATGAGTATTACAAGCAAAATTCTCTTCAATTTGCCAAAAATTATAATTACAGCGCAGAAGAAAAGAAAATACAAAAATTATTAGCCATAATATAATTCCTGTATTACTCTTACATTTTATTCTTTTCAGAAGACAAACAAGCGTAATTAATAATATTTTGCTCTAATCGTTTAATCTTTAAAAATTTATGAGTAATAATATGTCTATTGAAAACTTGCTTCAAAATCGTATCCTTGTTCTCGATGGTGCAATGGGAACAATGATCCAACGATATAAATTATCGGAAAATGATTTCCGTGGCGATCGTTTTGCTGCACATAATAAATTTCTTAAAGGTTGTAATGACGTACTTAATCTGACAAAACCTGAATTGATTGAAGAAATTCATTATCAATATCTCGTTGCAGGTGCAGATATTATTGAGACAAACACGTTTAATTCTACGAGCATATCACTTGCTGACTATGATTTGAAAGATTACGTTTATGAAATTAATTATAATGCAGCGAAATTGGCTCGAAAGGTTGCAGACAGGTTTTCAAAATCTGAATATAAATTTGTTGCTGGAAGTATAGGACCAACAAACAAAACACTATCAATTTCTCCGGATGTAAATAATCCGTCCTTCCGCAGTGTTAGCTTTGTTCAAATGGTCAATTCATACAAAGAACAGATAAACGGATTAATGGATGGTGGGTGTGATATTCTGCTTGTGGAAACTGTATTCGATACTCTTAATGCAAAGGCTGCATTGTTTGCAATTCAAAGTGTTTTCGAAGAGAAAAAGAGAAAGCTACCTGTTATGCTTTCAGTAACAATTTCAGATGCATCAGGCAGAACGTTATCAGGTCAAACTCTTGATGCTTTCCTTATTTCTATTAGTCATTTTCCTTTGCTATCGATTGGCTTGAATTGTGCGCTTGGTGCAAAGGAAATGTATCCTCTGATTTTGGACTTGTCCTATAGAACTTATCTTTTCATTTCTGCATATCCTAATGCCGGATTGCCAAATCAATTCGGACAATATGATGAGACTCCTGAAAGTATGGGTGAATGGATTAAATTGTTTATCGATGAGGGGTTAGTAAATATAGTCGGTGGATGCTGTGGAACCACACCTGATTTTATAAAAGTTTTTAAAGAAGCTACATTAGGAAAAACACCACGTAAACCGATTAGTTTTTCAAGAAAAACCCGGTTATCAGGTCTTGAACCACTTACTATTGAAAAAGATAGTAATTTTATCAATATTGGTGAAAGAACGAATGTAGCTGGTTCTGCCAAATTTGCAAAATTAATAAAAGAAAAAAAGTATGATGAAGCTCTATCGATAGCACGTCAGCAAATAGAAAATGGTGCACAAATAATTGACATTAATTTTGACGATGCACTATTAGATGCAAAGCAGGAAATGGAGATTTTTCTAAGAACTATTGCTGCCGAACCAGATATTGCAAAAGTTCCGTTTATGATTGATAGTTCAAAATGGGAAGTTATTGAAACTGCTTTGCAAAATATTCAAGGCAAAGCAATTGTGAATTCCATTAGTTTGAAAGAAGGTGAAGAGATATTTCTTGAGCAAGCCAAACTTATTCGTAAATATGGTGCTGCAACAGTAGTGATGGCGTTCGACGAAAAAGGTCAGGCTACTGATTTTCAGAGAAAGATTGAAATTTGTAATCGGGCTTATAAATTGCTTACAGAAAAAATTGACTTTCCACCTGAGGATATTGTATTCGATTGCAATATTCTTACGATTGGAACAGGTATTCCCGAACATAATAATTATGCTTTAGAATTTATTCGTGCAGTTGAATGGATTAAGAAGAATCTATCATATTGCAAAACAAGCGGTGGAATTAGCAATTTATCCTTTGCTTTTAGAGGCAACAACATAATTCGTGAAGCTTTACACTCTGTATTTCTTTTCCACGCAGTAAATGCTGGTTTAGATATGGGAATTGTTAATGCAGGAGCATTGCCTATTTACGACGAAATTGATGCCGAATTAAGAATTCTTTGCGAAGATTTAATATTAAACCGAAGAGAGGATGCCACTGAGAGATTGCTTGAATATGCATCAAGAGTTGAGCAAAAAGCAATAAGTATCTTTAAAAAAGTCGAATGGAGAAATTTCTCCGTTGATGAGCGTCTTGAATATGCTTTGGTTAATGGAATCAGTGATTTTATTGATGAGGATATTAAGGAAGCTCTTGAATTATACCGCTTTGCCCTAAAAATCATCGAAGGACCGTTAATGAAAGGAATGGACAGGGTTGGAGAATTATTTGGGCAAGGCAAAATGTTTTTACCACAAGTAATGAAATCAGCAAGAGTAATGAAGAAAGCCGTCAGCTTGCTTGAACCAATTATCATTGAGCAGAATAAAAAAGACGGAGTTGCAACAAAAGCCGGAAAAATATTATTAGCAACTGTTAAGGGCGACGTTCACGACATCGGGAAAAATATTGTTGGTGTGGTGCTTTCGTGTAACAATTATGAAGTAATTGACCTTGGAATAATGACGCCTGTTGAGAAAATTTTGTATGAAGCAAAAAAGCATAATGCAGATATTATTGGGTTAAGTGGTTTAATTACTCCATCCCTTGATGAAATGGTAAACGTAGCCGAAGAAATGCAAAAACACAATTTTACAATTCCTTTACTTATCGGTGGTGCAACAACATCAAAACTTCACACTGCAATTAAGATCGATCCTAAATATTCTGGTGCTGTTATTTACGTTAAAGATGCGTCTTTGAGTGTTCCTGTTGTTGCAGAGCTTTTGGATAAAAACAAAAGAAATGATTTTATCTTCAAAATAAAAAAAGAATATGAAGAATTGAGAAGTAAACATTTCGATGAAAAAAATATTAAAAATAATTCTATTTCATTAACAGAAGCAAGAAATAACAAGTTTGTATGGAAAAAAGAAGGCGCCGATATTGTTCGACCAAACTATATTGGAATAAATTATATTTTCAATATGGATTTGTCAGTATTAAAAGAATATATTGACTGGACTTTCTTTTTTTATCAATGGGGAATAAATAAAAAATATCCGGAAATATTTCAAGACAATGAAAAAGGAAAAGAGGCTTCTCGGTTGTTCAATGATGCAAATTCATTATTAGATGAAATAATAAAAGAGAAAAAGCTCACAGCAAATGCTGCATACGGTATTTTTAAAACAAATTCTGTTGATGAAGATGTGGAGATATATTTTGATAATGGAATTAGAAAATTGTGCTTTTTAAGAGATTGTAGCAAACGAAAAGACAGTGAGAATAATTTATGTTTAGCTGATTTTATTGCACCAAAAGAAACAGGAATAGAAGATTATATAGGCTTATTTGTGGTAACTGGCGGAATCGGCTCCGATGAATTTGCCGGCCAGTTCAAAAATCAAGGAGATGATTACAATTATACAATGGTCAAAATTCTTGCAGATAGATTTGCCGAAGCTTTTGCGGAATATTTGCACAAAGAAATCAGAACAAAGATTTGGGGATTTTCGCCTGACGAAAATTTATCAATTCCTGAATTATTCAAAGAAAAATATCGTGGCATTCGACCAGCACCAGGTTACCCAGCTTGCCCTGATCATTCTGAAAAGCAAATAATTTTCGAATTGCTTGATGCACAGAAAATAGGTGTTCAGCTGACCGATACATTTATGATGTATCCTGCCGCTTCTGTTTGTGCTTATGTTTTTGCACATCCGAAATCACATTATTTTAAAATTTTTTCTGTAGGAACTGAACAAATAGAGTTGTATGCTAAAAAGAAAAACATTTGTGTTGAAAATGCAAGAAAATATTTGTTGGATACTATAAATTTAAGCTTATGATAGTTGCTGACTTATTAAAAAATACCCAAAGAACACTTTTTTCCTTTGAACTTTTGCCACCATTAAAGGGGAAAAGTATTCAAGAAATATACGATGCTATCGAGCCACTTCTCGAATTTAATCCAGCATACATTAATGTTACATATCATAGGGAAGAGGTTGTCTATAAAAAACGTAATGACGGTTTGCTCGAGGAACGCCTGATTCGTAAACGCCCTGGAACAGTGGGAATATCTGCTGCTATAAAGCATAAATATAACATTGAAGTTGTTCCGCATTTAATTTGTTCAGGTTTTACTAAAGAGGAAACCGAAGATGCATTGATTGATCTGAATTTTTTAGGAATTCATAATTTATTGGTTGTTCGCGGTGATCCAGACAAAAATCTGAAAACATTTATACCAACTAAGGGTGGACACACTTATGCAAGCGAATTAATTGATCAAATTTCAAAATTAAATAATGGGATATATTTAGATGAAGATATTGCTAATCCTACACCAACTCAGTTTTCGATTGGTATAGCTGGTTATCCCGAAAAGCACCCGGAATCTCCAAATTTCGAGACCGATATTAGAGTATTGAAGCATAAATTAGATTGCGGTGCAAGCTACATAGTTACTCAATTGTTTTTTGATAACAAACGTTATTTTGATTATTTAGAATTGTGTCGTAAACATGGAATAGATGTTCCAATTGTACCGGGAATAAAACCAATTTCAGTCAAAGGACATCTCAGCATATTACCCAAAAACTTTTACGTTGAAATTCCAATTGAATTATCAAAAGAAGTTGAAAAATGTAATTCCAACAAAGAAGTTGAGCAAGTCGGAATAGAATGGGCTATCGCGCAAGCAAAAGAATTAATCGAAGCAAAAGTGCCGAGCATTCATTTTTATACTATGGGTCGCTCGTCAAATATTGCAAAAATAGCTCAAGCAATATACTAAAATGGAGTTTTTTGCTTAAGATGGTAAATGTAGGCTAATATTTGAGCAACCGCTTTGAATAGTTGTTCTGGTATTTCTTGATCAATTTCGCAAGTAAAATACAATTGTCGTGCAAGTGGTGGTTCTTCAACAACTGGCACATCATTTTCCAAAGCAATTGTTTTAATTTTCAATGCAAGATAATCAACACCTTTTGCGACAACTTTCGGTGCATTATCAACTCCCGACTTATATCTTAATGCAACAGCAAAATGCGTAGGGTTGGTAATAACAACATCTGCCTTCGGAACGTTCTTTAACATAAGTTTTCGCAAGCGATTTCTCATTATAGAACGTATTCTTGCTTTAACCATTTGATCGCCTTCACTCTGACGCATTTCGTCTTTAACTTCTTGCTTTGTCATTTTCATTTCGTTTTTAAAGCGCCACTTCTGATACATATAATCAAATGCAGCAATGAACAGGAACAATACCCCAATTTTCCATACTAATTCAAAACTTAGATCTACCATTAGTGAGCCAAAATCAAAAAAAGGTCTTTCTGAGAGTGTAATCAACTCTTCTGTATGATTTAATATTATATATATTGCTAATCCACCAAGCAAAAATAATTTAATGAAACTTTTTACTAATTCTACCAAAGAGTTAGTAGAAAACAGTATTTTACCAATTCCCTCAAATGGATTGAAAACTTTTTTGAAATTTAAACCTTCTGTAAATTTTTTTGTTGCAATTTTTAACCCGACCTGTGATATTTCTCCAATTAATGCAACAACGTATATTGTCAGCATTAGTGGTAAAAGAAGTGATGCCAGCAAAACAATAAATTTGTAAAAACTACTTATTATGTTTGTATATGTAATTTCATAGTTGGCGACATTATGTAAAACATTAATCATCAATCCTCTATATGTACTCATTATCGAGCTTCCCCAGGCGAATAGAAGCAACCCACCTAAGATAATCATACCCGCGGTTGTTACATCTTGACTTTTACCAACCTGACCACGATTTCTTGCTTCTTCCAGTCGCCTGCCAGTTGGTTCTTCGGTTTTCTCTTGACCTTCTTTGTTTTCTGCCATCTTTATCTCACAACATTCTCAGGATTTAGTGTTAATAGCATATTCATTAATTCGTGTTGGATACTCGACATAGCATATTTTATTACCAATACTACCATTGGTACGGTAAGAAAAAGCATCACCAATCCAACACCAATTTTAATTTGAAAGCTTAGCATAAAAATGTTTGTCTGTGGTGCCATTCGAGCCAAAAGTGCAAGCACTAAATTTGTGCAAAACAATGATAAAATAATTGGTGCTGAAATTTTCAAACCTAACATAAGAACTGATGAAACAAATTTTATTAGGACAACAACAGTTGCCTCAGAAATAGTAAAAGTTGTAAGAGGAACAGCTTTAATACTAAAGAAAAGTGTTTCTATCACATAATGATGTCCGTTAATCATTAAAAAAATCATCATAGCAATTAAAAAATAAAATTCACCAACTAATGTTGGTGCTCCTTGTTCTTGGTCGAAAATTGCTGCTGCTTGAAATCCCATTTCAAAATCTATTAATCCACCGGCAAAACGTGCAGCCCACATAACCATATTAGCTGAAAAACCTATTATCATTCCAACTAATATTTCTTTAAATACAAGCAATACTAAATTCCATAGATGAAAATCAATTTGCGGTTGTTCATTCCAAAATGGTGCTGCCACCGAAACTGTTAGGATTATTCCTAACATAAATTTCAAATGGACAGGTATACCTGTGCTTCCGAAAAATTGAGCAGTAATAAAAATTCCGCTAATCCTGATAAAGATTAACATTGAAATTAAAAATTTTGCTGTCAATATTGATAGAGTTGTTCCATCAAGCATTTATCTATAACCTTGGTATCCACGAATATATCTCTAATACAAATGATTTTAAAGTAGAGAGCATAAAAGGTAATAAAATTACGATTAATAATACTACTGATAGTATTTTGGGCACAAATGTTAAAGTCTGTTCTGAAATTGATGTAGCAGCCTGAAAAATTGATATAATTAATCCTACAATTAATGATACAATTAATAGAGGTCCCACTATTAATAAAACGTGATAAAAGGCTTCACGAACAATATGGATAACAAATTGGTCTGTCATTATATACTCACTTTATGATGCTTTTCATTAAAGAATCAACTACTAAATACCAACCATCAACCAGAACAAAAATTAGGACTTTAACAGGTAATGAAATTAATTGAGGCGGCAATAGAAACATACCAAGCGACATTAAAGTTGATGCAATTATCATATCAAGAACTAAAAAAGGTATAAAAATTAGAAAACCGATTTGGAAAGCAATTCGTAATTCACTTAATGAATAAGCTGGGATAATTGCCCATATCGAGACGTCTTCAATTGTGTTTGGCTTATCTCCACCGCTAAGCTTAATAAATAATCCAAGATCTTCTTCTCGAGTGTGTTTTAGCATAAATTCCCTGAATGGCTGAATCATATTGTTTACAGCCTGTTCCTGGTTTATTTCCTCTCTCAGATAAGGTTGCAATCCCTTTTGGTTTGCCTCATTTAACACCGGTTGCATAACAAAAAATGTCAGAAAAAGTGCTAAACTTGTAAGCAATTGATTAGGTGGCTGGGTCTGAGTTCCAAGTGCTTGTCGTAAAAAATGAAAGACAACTATTATGCGAGTAAAAGAAGTCATCATAACCAATATTGACGGTGCAAGCGTCAATATTGTCATTACGACAAGGATCTGAAGCGTAAGAACTAAATCATCCTTGCCGTCAGCCATATCAACATTTACTGATAATTTAGGTATAGCAATGGTGTTTTTTGCAGGTACTTCTTCCTGCCTCTGAGCGTACAGATTGCAATTTAATAGAAATATCAATATTGCTGTTAATATATATCCAGTAATTTTCATTTTCAATCGCATTTTTCTTGTTTGAATGCAATGAAAATGCCACATTATTGGATAAATAATTTGGTCTTTATAAGTTGTTGTTATGTAATAAGATAATATTGAACTATGGTTTATTAATATGTTTCAGTATGTTTATTTTTTGCTCAAATAAATACTATTGAATAATATTAGCCTATAACCCAATAAAGATAAATCCGAGGACAATTTTAAACAAATATGCAGAAATTGTTGCAACAATCAAGCTCAGAATTGCTGAAAAAATTACTACCTTTATTCCAAATTCTTTAAGAATCACAACAAATGTTGTTAAGCAAGGAAAATAAAATGTAACAAAAATAATAAAAGAAACGACCTGAATAATATTAAGCGGCAATTCGCCAATAAAATTAACTCCAAGTGCCTGATTTGCCATTACTAATATTAGTTCTTTACGCAAAAAACCAAAAATCAAAGTTGAACCGAGTTGTTCTGGAAGCCCAAGAATTGTAGTTAATATTGGCTCAAATATAATATTTAAATAATCAGCAAAATGGAAGTATTCCAACCAACTCAGCACAATACTACCAAGAAGCAGAAAAATAGACGCTTCTTTCAAAAAATCCTTTGTTCTAAGCCAGGTAGTCCTCATCGAACCCCGAACAGAAGGACGCTGTAATCTTGGAATATCTAATATTAAGCCAGTTGGTTTTGTGAGAATTTTTGACATTACTTTCCCGTGCAAAGCCAGAATAAAAAGAACATAAGCAAAAACAACAACAGCCCAGAATGGTCCGGTGAATGCAGCTGCTAAGGCAAAAATTACTGCTATTCTTGCAGAACACGGCACAAATGGAATAAGTACTGCGGTAATCATTCTGTCACGTGGATTTTCTATCATTCTGGTTGCATAAATTGCAGGAACAGAGCAGCCAAATCCCAAAATAATCGGTACCACTGATTTTCCGTGTAAGCCAATTTTATGCATCAACCCATCAATTAAAAATGCAACTCGCGAGAGATAACCTGTTTCCTCAAAAATTGATGTTAATAGAACAAGTGGAATAAAATACGGAAGCACTATTCCAACTATTCCAATGAATCCTTGAACTGCACCGTGCGAAGAAATATATAAAAACAGATTGATATTACGTAATTTTTCAACCTCAATAGTGATTAAGCTGAGCGGTTCTTCAGTTAAACTGGATAAAAATTCACCTAAAATAAAAATCAAAAAGAAATATAAAAAGAAAAACACAGTAAGAAAAAAATATCCATATACTGGATGCAGAAGTAAATTATCTATCTTGTTAATAAAAGGTGTTTTTCTTGTTGGTTGTATTATGCATACTTGTTCAGAAATTTTCATAGCTAAGTGGTGTCTTTCGTACGAAATGCATTCAAAACCATCCATACCGTGTTCTTTTTGCAATGCTTCCAGCACTTCTTTTTGAATATTTTCGACATGTTCGGTTATCGTTTTTGATAATATATCCGGATTTTCAATCGCTTTTATTGCATAAAATCTCGAAGATACTTCATTTCCATTAATATGATTTCTGATTTCTTTTTCAACTTTTTTTAATTCTTCTTCTAAATGATGTGTGTATCGAAAAATAGTTTGTTTATAATTTGTTTGATTTGATAGTAACTTATAAATTTCATCCAACAAATGTTTAGCACCTTTACCGTATAAAGCTTGAGTAGGAACAACCGGCAAGTTCAATAGTTTGGAAAGTTTTTCGGAATTAATTGTATGTCCTTGGCTATTAGCAATATCTTCGAGATTCAAGGCAACTACAATAGGAATGCCAAGTTCGAGAAGTTCAATTGTGAGTTCTAAGCTTCTTGTGAGCATAGAAGCATCAACAACGTTTATTATAAGATCAATTTTTTGATGAAGTAAAAACTTAACAGTAATTTCTTCTGCAGGGTGAATATAATTTAACGAAAAAAGCCCTGGCAAATCTATTAATCTTAATGTATCACCATATAGATTTACATCTGTTGAATTTACTTCGACTGTGGGTCCAGAACTAACGACTTTAATATCGGATAGAACTTTAAAGAGCGTGCTTTTCCCAGAGTTAGGTTGTCCGATAAGTACTGCTTTATAAACTTTGTTCATTCTAAAACTCTACAAAAATTTTATCAGCTAAACCTCTTCCAATGGCAACTTTAGAATTACCGTTGGATTTGTTTAATATTAATACTGGTCCCCACTTTGCCCAATTTTGTTTGATGATAATATCATTAATATGTATACCCAATATTGCTAAATGTTGGCGAATATCTTTGCCAGCTTGAACATCAATGACTTTCAGATTTCTTTCTGCTGGTGCTTCTATCAAACTTACTTTTGCCATAAAAATAAAATAATTCCACAATTAGGAATAACTAAATTACAAAATAGTAATAACTAATCAAAATTATATAATAAAAATCAATAAATTTCTTCAGTTATTCTATTTGAATTTGTTAATTAGAAAAAATAAAAATGAACTTAAAGAGAATTAGAAAATTAAATACCAAGCCTATAGTTAATGGTGAAATAATATATTGGATGAGCAGAGACCAGAGAGTTGAAGATAATTGGGCATTGGTTTATGCACATAAATTAGCTAATGAAAATGGCAGAAAATTAAAAGTAATTTTTACGCTTGATTTTACTTATCCATTAGCTAATTATAGAAGCTTCTCATTTATGTTAGAAGGGCTAAAACAAGTTCAAGATAAATTGTATGAGTTAAACATCTTTTTTGAATTATTAATTGGTAATCCGATCAAAAAATTAAAGGAATATCTTAATCTTAATCAAGTCGCGGCAATTGTTAATGATTTTGATCCTTTGAAAATAAAGCAGTTATGGAAGAAAGAAATTGCGAATATTGCCGATTGTGCTTTCTTTGAAGTAGATGCTCACAACATTGTTCCAGCGTTTTACGTTACTGATAAACAAGAATTTTCTGCTTTCACAATACGCCCTAAGCTACATAAGTTGCTTAATGAATTTCTCGAGGAATTCCCCAAAATTGAATATTATCTTCAAAATGGCAATATTAATAAAATTGACTATTTTCAAAATATTGATAATTATCTAAAACGAATTGACTATATAAATCCAGTTACATTTAAACCCGGAGCAAACGAAGCAATTAATGTATTAAATTTTTTTATTGAAAATAAGTTAATGCATTATTCTGAAAAACGAAATGACCCATCTATTAACTATCAATCAAATCTATCGCCTTACTTGCATTTTGGGCATATTTCTGCACAAAGGGTTCTTCTTGAAGTTTTGTCGAAAGACGGTATCGAAGAACATTCGAAAGAATTTATCGAAGAACTGTTCGTAAGACGTGAGCTTTCTGATAATTTTTGTTTATTCAACTCAAATTACGATAATTTTGATGGTTTCCCGGAATGGGCTAAAGCTACACTTAATAAACATCGAACTGATAAAAGAGATTTTATTTATTCAGTCGAAGAATTTGAAACTGCTAATACACACGATATATATTGGAATGCTGCTCAAAAGGAAATGCTTACAACTGGTAAAATACATGGTTATATGCGTATGTATTGGTGTAAAAAAATTCTCGAATGGACAAATATCCCTGAGGAAGCTCAGCAAATTGCTATTTATTTAAACGATAAGTATTCTATTGATGGACGAGACCCAAATGGTTACACTGGTATTGCTTGGTCGATTGGAGGAGTTCACGATAGACCTTGGCAAGAGAGACCTGTATTTGGTAAAATTAGATATATGAATGATAAAGGATTAGTTAGAAAATTCAATATTCATTCATATGCTGAAAAGTGGGGATTTTCTTAATAAATTTTGATTTTCCAATTAACATTTTCATTTTCAGAAGATATTATCAGACACTCTGCATTTTGAAGCAACCCATAGTTGAGAGAATATTGGTAGTGTTGTGTAGAAAAATTTAAAGCTTCTCCATAGATTTTAATTCGAATGTACCGATAATCGCAAATAACATATTCTTCCTTATTGACAATTTCAACACCTGGAAACAGATGTAATAGAATTTTTTTGTTTCCTTCATGCTTACAATAGTCGTTAAACTCAATAATTTCATCTTCAAAAGTAATTATTCTTCTACAAGGATATCTGAAAGCATAATGCTCGGCAATTATTGATTTATCAGAAAATTTGATTATTTTTCCTTTTGCAAGGTGCTTTTCTATCCAAAATAAATCATCTTTTGATTTTTCAGAAAAAATATTTTGTTCGAAACCATCGTATAAAATTGTATTATGAGAACAAATTGAGCGATATCGATTTCTTATTTTAGGGGAAGGAGTGTAGCAATACGTTCCTGCATTAACAATAATAGGTAAATTATCAACGAATAGTTCAAACGATAAACAATCACTATGATTATGACCACCTTTGCCTTTTTGTCCAAGTTTTCCAACTGAGAATACTAAATGATATTTTTTGTCCCAAACAGAGCAAATGCCAGATTTTTCAAATAATTTACCTTTATATATTTCATTTGAATTTTTGTTTTCTGTATACTTATTAATTGAAACAATAATATCATCAATTGAATTGATATTATATACAATATTTGATTTGTCTCTTAAAATTTTCCCAACATAATATTCATTATATCTTTCATACATTTTACTTTTTATTGAGTCATAAAAAAAGCCGGCAAAGAAACTCATACTATTCCAAGGATTATTTGCGCTATGAAACAAGAAATCCATTGTATTAACTTTCTTTGGTAAATATTTCACATATAAAGGTGTCAGATGAATAAAATAACCTCCATCATTATCTCCGAATTGTGGGACATAATGACTTTTTGTGGTATTGAACAACAAAAATTCAAAAATTCGAAATAGTTGAGAAAGTAACTTATTGCTAATAACTATCTGCTCGTCTATTAACTTAATATATTTACTTCTTAATTTGTGAAAAAGTTCGAATCTTGATTTAGAAATACTGAGAGCAGAGAATAATGAGTAGAATACCATTTCTGAACAAAATCTATGGTATGGCATCGATCCTTCGAAATTCCCTCCATCATCGTAAAATTGATAAAAAATTTCTTTTATTAGTTTGTTGAATGAATTGACAAATAGTTTCTGACTATAATTGTTGGTCGGCAAATATGTAGAAATAATCAAAAGCGAAGAAATGCAAGCAAGATAATGATTGCCGCGCAATCCAGAATTCCATTCAGGATTTTTTCTTACAAATTCAATATGTTCAAATAATGTATCTAAAAGTGTTTTCTCGAAAAATTCATCAAATTTTGCTCCTGCTTGCTTAAAAAAGCTATATGCAACTATTATATTTACAGCTCTTATTGCGGCGTCCATCGGAGAAATCCATTGCACACCAAATTTGGGCGGATTCGAAATTCGGAAATCTAAGATAATATTCTTGAAAACACTTTCGTAATGTGTAGCTCGTTCTTTGTTCCCAAAATGCGTAAATAGATAATATGCGTACGATAAAGTAATTAAATACTGCATACGTCCAAGTTCCCAAGGAACTTTAATATCAGCGCCTTTGACATTACCATATTTAATTTTACTTGAGACACTGGATATATTCCAATGATAATTGCTTTTGAAATCAGATTGCCAGTCAATAAACTTATGTTCTTTATCAATTTGGTCTAATAATGATAAAGCAGTTTTCCTATTTTCCTTGTTGGGAAAAGATTCTATTAATTCAATGATTTCCGGTTGAAATTCTTCTTTAATATTATTATGCTTTTTCTGTTCTATACGAACTGTTTTAATTCCACTTCCAAGTAAGTCGAATTTGTTTTCTGAAACAAGTGCTGCAACAGCTTTTATTTGTTCAGAAAAGTGATTTATTATTTCAATCGGAGGCAATGGAATTGTATGATAATGAATGCTTTTAAACCATTCAGGAGCCGATAAGTATGTTGCTTTCCTTTTGTTTAAATAAGAAATTATTGGTGTTAAAAGATGATTAATAGATTTTTGAAAAATCTTCCTGAAAGCAATGAGTGGAGATATTCGAAGTATTTTGATGATTTTGCTCAATTTGAAACGAAATTTTTTTAAAAAAAACGATAAGTATAAAAATTATTGTAAAAATAACTCAATTGATTTTTTGATTTTCCATAATAACTCTATAGCATCAGCATCACTTTTCAAATGTGCTTCAAGATGTAATTTCGTTTTTGTTTGCTTTAAATTTATATTATTCATAGTATTTACAAATTCTACAAGATGCAAGAAAATGTTATTATAATAATATTCATCAGAGGTATCGGGAAATTCAGCAATTAATTTCTTATTTTTCAATGTTATCTTATTAAAACCAGTATTTAGTGAAGCAATTCTTAATCGAACAGCAAAAATTAAACTTTTTGCTTCTTCCGGTAGTTTTCCATATTTATCAATGATTTCTTTAGTCAGTTCATCAAGTTCCTTATTTGTTTTACAATTATAAAGTAATTTGTAATAATTAAATCTGTCAGTCGAATTTTCAATATAATATTCAGGAAAGAAAGCATCTCTATCGATTTCAATTGTAATTTCTTTATCCAGCGATTTGGGAAAATGTTGAATGTCTTGAAATAGTTCGGGATATTCTTGGGTTCTTAACTCATAAACGGCTTCATCTAATATTTTTTGGTATAATTCATATCCAATATCAACAATAAATCCACTTTGCTCTGCACCTAAAAGATTGCCTGCACCTCGAATTTCAAGGTCTCGCATTGCAAGACGTAAGCCACTTCCTAATTCAGTAAACTCTTCAATTGCTTGAAGTCGCTGAATGGATTGTTTCTTTAGTATTTTAAAGTTAGGGACTACAAGAAAGCAGTATGCCTGAGTATTTGAGCGACCTACACGCCCACGAAGTTGATAAAGTTCAGCCAATCCAAAATTATGAGCATTATTAATAATCATTGTATTTGCGTTAGGAATATCAATTCCTGCCTCAATTATTTTAGTAGCAAATAAAACACTAAATTTTCTCTCTAAAAATTTTTTCATTACTGTTTCTACTTCATTTGTTGGCATTTGCCCGTGTACAATTCCATATTTCATATTAGGCAATAACATAGAAAGATCTGCTGCCAACTTATCAATTCCTTCAATTTTATCATTAACAAAGAAAACCTGCCCGCTTCTATTTACTTCATCTATAATAATTTTTGACAAAAATTCAAGGTTAAATTCTACTATCTCAGTTTCTATTGGTAAACGATTTCTTGGAGGTGTTTCAATTATGCTTAAATCCCTAGCCCCGAGTAACGAGAAATTCAGTGTTCTGGGTATAGGAGTTGCAGTCATCGTAAGAGTATCAATATTCACTTTTAACTGTCTCAATTTTTCTTTTGCAGCTACTCCAAATCTGTGTTCTTCGTCGATAATAAGAAGCCCTAAATTATTAAATTTCACATCTTTGCTAAGTAGTCTATGAGTTCCAATAATAATATCTATCTTACCTTTTGCAAGATTCTCAATGATTATCTTTTGCTCGCTCTTGGATTTAAATCGAGATAATACATCAATTTTAATAGGATACCTCGAGATCCTGTCGGAAAATGTTTGAAAATGTTGCTCAGCAAGAATTGTAGTGGGGACAAGAACGGCTACTTGCTTACCAGCATTTGCTGCTTTGAAGGCGGCACGAATAGCTATTTCTGTTTTTCCAAAACCAACATCTCCGCATATTAATCTATCCATTGGATAACTGTTTTCCATATCTTTTTTAACTGCAGCAGTTGCAGATGCTTGATCAGGCGTATCCTCAAAATAAAAAGATGCTTCGAATTCTTGTTGCCAAATGTCATCAGCCGGGAATGCGAATCCTTCACTGCTTTTTCTTTCTGCGTATAGTTTAATTAAATCTCTTGCTATATCTTTAAGTCTGGACTTTATTCTGCTTTTTTTACGTGTCCATTCAGATGAACCTAATTTTGTGAGTTTTGGGACAACACCTTCGCTTGAGGTATATTTTTGTATTTTGTGAATATAGTTAAGATGAACGTATAACAAATCTCCGTCAGCAAAAATAATTCTTATTGCGTCTTGTTTGTTTCCTCCAATCTCAATTGTTTGAAATCCATCAAACTTACCAATACCTTTATCTTCGTGAACAATATAATCTCCTATTTGAAGTTGTCGTAATTCTTTTAGAGTAATGCCTTGATGCTTTTTAGATCTTTTAGAGGGAGCTACTCGTTGGCGATTAAAAATTTGATGTTCAGTAAAATATGCAAATTGCTCTTCCTCAATAATAAAGCCTGAAGATAGTGAATAATTTTGCCAGATGATATTTTTTTGCAAATTGTCGAATACAATATCGTCATTAATTGATAATTCGAGCAATTCTTTTAATCTTTTTAAGTGAATTTCTCCGTTTGCGGCAATTATTATATCATATTTTTGATTAGCAAGATTTATTAATTCTTCTTTAAACTTAGCGATTTGAGAGTAATAATTCGGCTGTGGATTTATGTTTATGTTAATATCTGCATTACCTAATGGATTTAGTACAATTGAATTATAAGATGAGAATTTATTGATTAATTGTTCGTCAGTTTCTATATAATCAAACACTATTATTGTATTTTTGTCAAAATACTCAAAAATGTTACCGTAAAAGTTATTTGATGCATCGAAAGTATTATTAATAAAAGTAACTTCGCTTAGATTTTTTATACTACGTTGGGAAATAGGCTCAAATTCTCGAATATTTTCAATTTCATCATCCCAAATTTCAATTCTGATTGGGTTTTCAAATCCAATTGGGAAAATATCAATAATGTTTCCCCTGATTGATACTTCTCCATGCTGCGAAACAAATGTTTCCTTTTGAAAACCATTAAGTAACAAATTTTGTGTGAAAGTAACATAATCTATTTTTGAACCTTTTTTCAAGGTTATTCTTTTCTCATTTATTTCATTTATTTTAGGCAATTGCTGAGATAAGATAGCTTTATTTAATATTATAATACCAGAATTGCTTTCAATAATTTTATTTAATCCTTCAACTATATAGGAAAGATTAATATTCAATTCTTTTTCAATTGTTTTTTGTTTTGGTTCCTTAATAATTGAAACGTATTTTTCATCTATAAGTAAAATTATATCATCGTACCAGGATTCTGCCTCTGTATTATTATCACAAAGAACTACATATTTAGCTCTGCATTTTGAGCAAAGAGTAGCTAAAAATATACTTTTTACTGACGAAATTAATTTTTTAATACTTATTTCAAATTTTTGACTTGAATTGATAATTTCATTGATTTCATTGATAAATCGGTAAGATGAAAATTTTGAAACCAACAAAGTTTCTTTTTCAATTAAACTATTCATAATAAAATTTGTTGCTAATCTTGAAATTTAATAAGCTTATATCTTGATTAAATTTAGTAATAAGTGAGTTGAAAGTATTTATATTATTAATGATTTCTTGCTTTTTTTCAACTAATTTTTCAAGTTTATCCTGAATGTTTGCTTTTTGGGAAATCAAATCTTGTAGCATTTTCTTGATTTTTTGAAAACTGCCTTTGTCTTTCTTGATTTTTAAATATACAATTATCCTATTTAGCGAAACAATCCCTGCAAGAATGACAATAAACAATGAAAAGATAAAATCAATATTAATTAATTTGACAATGTCGTTTATCAGCACAAAAATAACAATAAAAATAGGTAATAGTATATATATCAGTTTCGAATCGTGCTTATACTTTTCAAGTAAAGCTTCAATCTCTGCAATTTCATTATTAATTACAAACAAGTTTGCTTCCAATTGAGAATATTGTGTCTTTATCTCAGTTTCGTTATTGTATAAATTGGTGATATTATTTGTCAATATTTCCAGTTCATTTGAAGAAGCTAACAATTCTTTTTGTACTTGTTCAAGATATTTATCCCAAGCTTCACGTATTTTCAAGTTGGTGGTTTCGAATAATTCTGTGCCGCAATATACTTCAAGAGACAATACAATCTGAGATATTTTACTATTTACAAAGTAAAGACCATTTTTTTCTTCAAAAAATACTGGATATTTATCAATAATTTTTCTTACAGTCGGTGCATTATCTCCAAAAACATATTGGATAGCAAAAAACTTATCAAAGCACTTGAAATATGAGAGCATTCTTAAAAAACGACGTTCCGACTCTTCGAATGTCTTGAACAATGTATAATAATTATTAAATAAATCAGCAATAATTTCTAATGATTTTGCTGTTTGTGGAGTCTCATTTCTGATATTATTGACAATAAATGTCCTAATTTCATCTTTAACTCTTATTCTATTATTAGTAATTTTCTCACAAAATTCGTGTGAATTTGATAAAAAACAAAATGCATCATCAATATTATCGCCAATTAGTGGAAGGAATTCGAGTGTTTCAATATCAAAGCTATCAAAAAAAGAAACTGATAACAAGTAATCTCTCTGTTTTTCTGTTAGATAATTAAATGCACGTTGAACAACTATATTCTCAATTTGAGAATAATCCGAAACTTCTCCATCACCCAATAGCACTGCTTCTGAGACTAAACTTAATATAAAAGGGTTACCTTTTGAATACGAATAAACAAAATCAATGCTATTACGTATATCGATGTTTTTTTGAAAAAAGAAATCTAATACCTCTTCTTTTGTGAAAGGAGATAGCTTAAAATGGTATTGAGATAAGCTTTCATTTTCCTGGATTTGATAATATTCTCTGCTTGCTAAGATAAATGTAAGGTTAAGGTAATCACCAATTTTAAGATTGGAGAAATCTGTCAAATCACTAAAAACTTCAGAAATATTTGCGTCGAGTAGATTCAATAAATGATTGAAAATCCAATGGTTTATTGTGCCAGCTGCAATGTCGTAATTGTCAATAATAAAAATAAAATCTTTTCTCTGCAAATTATCTAAGTCAATTTGATTATTAAAAAAGTCAATAACAAAGGATTTTGCTGTAAGCTCAAAAGAATTGCATAGGAATTGGAAATCATCTGATGATAATTCTTTTTCGGTACTTAATAAGTCAGCAAAATTATTTTCTTTATTTTTTTCACAAACAAATTCCGGGATATTTTGCAGTCTATACTTTTCTCTGATAGCTTTGTAGATTATAGGATTATTAGTTCTATGATAATTTAACAAATTATGAAACCTGTTCCTTAGTGCAAAGGTCTCTTCCGGGTCGGCGGACAGCATATTCGAGCAAGACATTGACAATGTATAAGCAAATTCGTGCAAAAATTCAATTTGTTTACTGTGTTGGTAATCATATATAATTGTATTGGGATAATTATTAGTAATCTGGTTCTTTAATTCATTTAATAAAAAAGATTTGCCACTTCCAAATGTTCCATTTATAAATATTACGGTATGTTTTTCTTTTTGAGAGTTGATAATATCGACAATATCATTAACAATATCAGGCATAATTATGTTATAATATTAAAAATTACATTTGTTAATTAAAAAATGCAGATCCAAACCGTATTTTTCTTTCATTTAATAGATATAAAGAAGTTATTTGATAAAAACAGTTCTTTCTAACTCAGCTATATCCTTTAAATATTTGCCATTTGGAAAGTTCTTTTTATATAATTGAATAATACTCTTTGCTTCATCTATTTTTTCCATTTCTAACAAAACTTGAACTTTTCCTAAAAACGAAGGTTCATAATATTCAGTATCATTATAATCTTTAATAACAGAATTATAATAAATCAATGCAGAATGTGGACTGTCAAGTTTTCTATATAGATTAGCCGTAAAAAAATCTCTATATGCAAGTTTGTTTCTTAATTCGCTTATCTTTTTACTTGCTTCTGGACTTAATGAATCGTCGGGATAAATGTATTGAAATTCTTGAAATGCTTGAATTGCTTTTTTGGTATATTCTTGGTCCCGGTCGAATTTTGGGGAAAGTTCGTAGAATGATAGAGCAGTTTTAAATAGACTTGTTTTGGCATATACACTTCCTGGATAGCTTCGCCGTAACTGGTTATAATTGAATGCAGCTAAAACATACTCTTTTCGTTTATATGCAATTTCGCCTAAATAGTACTGGGCATCATCTGCCCATTCAGTAGCCGAATACTGTAACTTTATCATCTCAAATAAATTACGTGATTCTAAATAATCTTCTTTATTAAATAACTCGACAGCTTTATTGAATACCGACTCAGGATCACGACTTTCAAATTTATCGGTACTTTTACAACTAATTAGAATTATTGCAAGAAAAAAGGAATATGCTATTAATTTTAATTTCATTATTGACTTAAAATTATTCAATAAAAATATATCTTATACAAAATTATTCATTTGTTAAGCAATTTCCAATTTTTTTCTTTGAATTAATTCTCGTTTGTAGTTAAGTTAATATCAATGAAGAAGGCTAAAAAAATATTTTTAATACTCTCACTATTAATATATTTCAATCCTTTGCTTGCAGATAATAATTACTCTATAGAAGAATTACTAAAGATATACATTAATTCTAACGATACAGTTAAAAGCTTGAATTATTTAAGTGTATCTTATGGAATTTCTAATTTATTGTTTGGGAATAGATTTAAAGATGACTTTTCAAATAACTATGTTAGCAAAATTGAATATGGTTTTTATAGAGACCGTTTTTTCGATGAATTTAATATCCTATCTTTTTCGTCTGAATTTGTTTATTTAGAAAATATATCTTCTCATTTTAAACCACAAAAAATTGAAAAAGGAGAATTAACAGTTGATGGATGGAACTTTGGCTTTGGACTGAATAACGGTTATGGATACAATATTTCTAACTCTTATAATTTACTTTTGGAACATTTTTCTGCAATTAATTGGAATAGGATTGACTTTGAAGTATTATCTAAAGACACTAATTTATTTTACTTACAAAAAAAATATGACGAAAAATATAAGTTTGGGTATTTATATTCAGTCGGAATTAGTTTTCAAGCTAACAATAAGATAATTATTGGAACAAAATATTCACAGAACATTATTTTTAATGATGTAAATACTAAAGACTTTCTTAAAATATTGTTGTTTGATAATTTATTCCAATTTTGGATTGAGTTGTTTGATCCGGTTCTTCGTGATAAATTCAAAGAGTACTACCCTTTATTGAAATTCCTTTATAAAAATTCTATTTCGATTACTTTCTCAAATCTACGAAAAACAAAAGAGAGCTTTCCTTTTGGAGATCATAATATTCCATTAAACATTAATAACGTAACAATTAATATTTCCTATATTTTTGAATGATTTTTTTTGGCATAATTTCTGCAAGCCACTATTACGAAATTTAATTCTTAAGACGTGCGACAAGTTGTCGCTTATTGCGAGACAAAATGTCTTATATGACAAAAATACATATAAATAGGAGGTAAAATATGGGAAAAATTATTGGAATTGATTTAGGAACTACAAACTCAGTTGTAGCTGTAATGGAGGGTTCTACCCCTGTTGTAATTGCAAATGCAGAGGGAAGTAGAACAACTCCGTCAGTTGTGGGATTTACAAAAAATGGTGAAAGATTAGTAGGGCAGGCAGCAAAAAGACAAGCTATTACTAATCCCAAAAATACTGTTTATTCAATCAAACGTTTTATGGGACGTCGAATAAACGAAGTTGATGAAGAAATCAAGATGGTCCCTTATACTGTCGTTCCGTCAGAGGATGGACAAACTGTCAGAGTGGATATTGATGGTCGCAAATACTCTGCACCTGAAATTTCAGCAATGATTTTACAAAAAATGAAGCAAACAGCTGAAGATTATTTAGGACAAAAGGTTGAAGAGGCTGTTATTACTGTTCCGGCTTATTTTAATGATGCTCAACGTCAAGCTACAAAAGACGCTGGCGAAATTGCAGGTCTTAAAGTTCGTAGAATTATCAATGAACCAACTGCTGCTGCTTTAGCTTATGGCTTAGATAAAAAAGGAAAAAATTTAACCGTCGCTGTTTATGACCTTGGAGGAGGAACTTTTGATATTTCGATTTTGGAAATAGGCGATGGTGTCTTCGAAGTTAAATCTACCAATGGAGATACTCATTTAGGTGGAGATAATTTCGACCAGAGATTAATTGATTATCTCGCTGATGAATTCCAAAAGAATGAAGGTATTGATTTAAGAAAAGACCCAATGGCTTTGCAACGTTTGCGCGAAGCTGCTGAAAAAGCAAAAATTGAACTTTCACAAATGCTGCAAACTGATGTAAATTTACCATTTATCACTGCTACACAAGATGGGCCTAAGCATTTGAATATTACAATAACTCGTGCAAAATTTGAAAGCTTATGTGCTGATTTGTTTGAAAGAACTCTTGGACCAGTCGAAAAAGCCATAAAAGACGCCAAACTTACTCCAAATCAAATTGATGAAGTTATTTTAGTTGGCGGCTCAACACGTATACCGAAGATTCAAGAACTCGTTCGTAATTTCTTCGGCAAAGAGCCTTCTAAAAATGTTAATCCTGATGAAGTTGTTGCTGTTGGTGCTGCAATTCAAGGTGGGGTGTTGGCAGGTGATGTAAGCGATGTATTGCTGCTTGATGTTACTCCATTAAGTTTAGGTATTGAAACACTTGGTGGAGTAATGACAGTTATGATACCTGCAAATACAACAATACCAACTCGTAAATCTGAAATTTTTTCAACTGCTACAGATAATCAAACTTCAGTTGAAATACATGTACTTCAAGGTGAAAGACCTATGGCAGCAGATAACCGCTCGCTCGGACGTTTTCATCTCGACGGTATTCCACCTGCACCACGTGGTATTCCTCAAATTGAAGTTACTTTCGATATTGATGCGAACGGTATTTTGGGAGTTTCTGCACGCGATAAAGCTACAGGCAAAGAACAAAATATCAGAATAGAAGCTTCTTCTGGTATTTCAAAAGATGAAATTGAAAGAATGAAAGCTGAAGCTCAGAAGAATATGGAAGCCGACAGGAAACGTAAGGAAGAAATTGATTTGAGAAATCAAGCTGATACATTGGTTTATTCTACTGATAAGCAATTAAAAGAAATTGGTGATAAAATTCCCTCTGAACATAAGTTGAAAATCGAAAATGCAAAAGAAAAACTATCAAATGCTATTAAGTCGAATGACATTAATGAAATAAAGAAAGCGATGGATGAACTTAATTCAGCTTGGAGCAGTGCTTCTACTGCTATGTATCAAGGTGGAGCTGCGCCAAACAATACTCAAGCTTCTTCTGATGGTTCTGCTGCAAATGAAGCTAAAAAAGACGATGGAGTCGAAGAAGCTGATTTCACTGTTGTTGACGAAGATAAGTAGTATTATTTACATATCAATTCTAAGATATTTGAGGCTGAATTTTCTTTTTCAGCCTCTTTTTATTTTATTTTTATAAAAAATATTCTATTTTATATAGAGTAATTTTGCTCATATAGTAAATTTTTTTTAGTTTTTTCCGATACTTAGTAATAATACTATATTTTCTTATTATGATTGAAAATGATAATACATATCCTCAGAAAATACTTGATGGCAAGGTGTTTGTTAATGTTGCCAAAAGTAATGAAATAGTTGAAAAGAAAGGATACAGATTTATCTTTTATGATGATTTAGATTTTCAGATTGCAATTTTCAGAATTAATGGAAGCCTTTTCTGTATAAATAATATTTGCCCACATAGACATCAAGATAAACTTTTTGAAGGTATTATTAATGATGATTTAACAGTTACTTGTCCTTTACACTTCTGGACTTATTCTCTACTTACAGGCAGGAATGTCAATCAGAAACAAGGTATCAGACAACTTGATGTTTATAAAATTTTTGAAGAAGACGGATTGGTTTGGGTAGAAAAACCCTTGTATC
Organism: Eximiradius proteiniborus; assembly: GCF_058546985.1. Classification (NCBI taxonomy): domain Bacteria; kingdom Pseudomonadati; phylum Bacteroidota; class Eximiradiia; order Eximiradiales; family Eximiradiaceae; genus Eximiradius; species Eximiradius proteiniborus. The sequence continues at coordinate 680,548 of NZ_CM178592.1, forward strand.
AACCACCTAAATGGAGAATTCACAATGAAAAAGAGTAATTTATTATTCATATTATCGTTTGCTTTGTTATTAATTAATTCTTGTTCTTACAAAATTATCGAAAGACAGTTTGAAGGAAAATCGATTGCCAGAGAAGGCGATACTATCAATATTTGTTGGAAATTTGATAAAGCTGATTATGTTGTTGTTGAAGGCGTGCAAAATCATTTTGCCCCAAATGAATGTTATAGTATTGTTGCTAAAGAAAATAAAAAACTTAATATTACAGCTATTAATTACTTCGATACATTATCAAAAGTATGGGATATAATTATAAAAGATAGGATAAAAACTGGTTTATTTGATAATCTTTCTGAAACGTCCAAATCGTTCAATTCTTCAAATTACTTCTCGGGAATTGATTTGGATGGCTTGAATTCAGCTAAACAACTTAAAGTTACTTCTTTCAAAGTTGAGAATAAAAAAATTAATGTCGATTTTATTATTCTTGACGAATTTGGAAACTTTATTTCCAATTATGACACAAGAAAACTCTCTGTATCAACTGAAAGTCAAAATGTTGATGTTGATAGTATTTATCAAGTAGAAAATAATCAAAATGATGTTAATAAACTCTATTTTTTTATAGATAATTCGTTTCCCTCTGATAATTTAGATTATTACTTTACTGGTATTTCTAATTTATTAAATCAATTACAAGATTATGAAGTTACAGTAGTAATTTATAATCATAAAAATTTAACAGAATTAAAGTTTCCAAGTGATAATTACGATGATAACTTGATACCAAATGAAAAAGGATTAAATAACTTATACTTTACTTTATATCATTATCTGGCAAATATTTTTAATTCTGAAAATGAAAATGTGCTTATTATTAACTTATTGTTTTCAGGAGATAATTCTTCCTTAGTAGTTGATGCAAAGGATGTTGCATCATTAGCAAGAGAAAAACGATGTAAAATTTATAATATTATTCCTGGTGATGAGGCAAGTACTCATTCATTTTTATATCTATCTCAATTTACTGGTGGCAGATTGTATTTTACCGAAAAAGGTAATCGGGACGAAGTGATTTCTGCCATTAAAGAAATATTATATTCACAGTCTTATCATTACAGTGCAAACTTTTCTTATGATATTAATTCAAATGCTAAATTTTTTGTGAAAACAGAAGATAATAATAATGTTCAGGATGCTTTTTCTGTTTATGCAGAGCCAGAAGATCAATATTCCGATAACCAGATTTTAGCATTGTTTGATTATAGAAGTGCTGAACTTTTAGAGAGTTACACTAATAATTTAGACATATTAGCAGAAATTGCAATCAATAATCCAAATTATACTTTAGAAATAATTGGATATGCAGAATTTGAAGGTAAAGAATCCGATACAAAAAATCTTGCTCAATACAGAGCACAAATTGTTGCAGATAAATTAATAGCGTTAGGCGTTAGTGCATCTCAAATTCGCGTTGTTTCTGAAGGAAGTAGCAAACCAATATATTATTTACCATCTAAAGACTGGCAAAAATTATATAATAGAAGAGTTGAAATTAGATGGATTACACCTGATGATTTACCATATGAAATTATTGAAAATATTTACCCATCAGAGGAAATTGCCCAAAATAAAGTAGATTTTTGGAAAGAAAGAGGATATAAATCTTATTATGAAAGATCCTTAAAAAATAATAAGCCCTACTATAAAGTTAAACTCTGGGGTTATGCAACAGCCGAAGAAGCAGAAAAAGTAAAAAAAATATTGAGTAAAAAATATAAAAGCAATTTTCAAGTCAGATAATAGATTTCCCATCTGATTGCTCAAACGGGAAATCTCATTAATAATAACTACTTTTCAAAAAAAGAATGAACTAATTTCTGGATTGTTTCATTATCAATTTGTTCAATAATTGATTTATCATAGTTAATAGAATATGCAGATAATTCTGCTTCGAGCTTTTCGTTTTCGGTATTAATATAATCATCAGCTTCTTTTCCAAACATAGCTAATGAAACTATTTCCTTAATATTTTGCGTTTCAATTTTACATATCCAATTTTTGTATGGTTTTTGGTACAAATCTTCAAAGTTCTCTCTGATTTTAACATTTGCTCCAACAACCTTTAAACCGTCTAAATTCAACTTAAAATAAATATCAAGCGTATTTTTCTTTACAACAAATAAAGGGTTTTCCTTAGACAAAATTATATTTAAATTTGCAAAGTCAATAGTATCAATTATCCCCAACAACTTCATTGCAAAAGTATCTAAACCAAAACGAATAAATCCATTTTCTTCAATATATCCCCAAATATGATTTTTCAATAGAAAATAACCTGCTGGGATATTTTCAGTCAATGTAGTCGTCTTTATTGACTTTTCAAGCTCTGACTTAATTTTTTCACGTCTTTTCGAAAGATGCTTTCTTACAAAGTCATTTAAACGATTGTCGACATAAGGTTTTTGAATAAAGTCAATAGCACCTTCTTTAATTAAATCATAAGGTGTTGTAGAGCTAACGCTTTCCGTTATTATAATAACATCAATATCGGGTCGCTTCTGTTTCATTCTGTTTGTGAGTTCTTCGCCAGAGATATCTTTTGTTTTTTCCCCAGTAAAAACAAAATCATAATGATTTAACAAGCAAAGCTGATATGCCTCCATTCCGCTTGTAACAGAATCTACTGAATAACCATCTAGTACTAGCAAGCTACGTAGTTTGTCCAATAATTCTTCGTCTTTTTCAACAATTAATATTCGTGCTAATGGATTTTGTAGTTCCACTCTTTTGAGTGAACTCGAAATTTTTGAATAATCTTTTGACAAACTCTCTTTCAATGCTTTTTGACGATGTTCTTTAAGCTTCTTTTCAGAGGCTTTCTTAACAACAGTTCTTATAAGAACTTCGATAATTATTACTAATATTATTACTGAAATTGTATATATCATAACTGTTTCCTCTTATTTAGTAACTAATCTACCTGGTTTTTGTTTTGGATAAGAAAAATTATCATGGCAATCGTTACATACAGTTTTCTGTGCAAAATTTCTTGACGGATGACAACTTTCGCAGTCTAATTCTTTATGAATTTCATCTAAAATCAGACCTGTGCGCCTATGGTTGAATTTCCCAGATACAAAGTCTGAATGACATGAGGTACAATTTGGATTAAGCTTATTCGGAGGGTTCATTTTAGTATGACACTTTTCGCAAGCTAATTTACTATGATGTTTACCTAAGTCGAAACCAGTTTGTTTGTGGTCGAATTTATCCTTAACCTCATTCATATGACATTTGTTACAAGAATTATCTTTATGGCAAGAGATACAATTTTGATGAACAACTTCAAATGGCTGTCCTTTTAAATTGTGCTTTCTTGGTTTGTCGTAAGTTCTATCAACATCGTGGCATTTTGTACATCTGTCATTCATATGACAAGTTTTACAAGTAAGTCCAAAAAGCTTTACGTGTTCATCGTGATTAAATGTAACTAAACGTCCATTTGCACTATTAGTTTCGTAAATAATTTTAGGCTGAGAAGCATATTCAGGATGATTTTTCCCAATTAATTTACTAACTTTTTTCTCGACATTTTCTTTTGTTTCTTTTGAAATTGGCAAATGGCAATAGGAACAATCATTTGAATGACTCCAATCTCTATGACAGCTATAGCACTGACGATGAAACGAAGCAGTTAAATCAGGGCGAGAAATATCTTTACGTTTCCTTTCTTGTTGGTGGCAATTTTCACATTTTTCGATTGGTCCAGCAATATTATAATGATGACATCCATCGCATCCAATAGAAATATCTGCCATCTGAGCATGAATAAGATGAGAGAAAACAACTTTTCCATATCGTTTGCCATTATTATTTAGAATAACATATTGTGGACCTTCCTCAGGTTTGTGATCAATAGTTATTAATTCATTTCTTGGACAAGCAATCAAGCATGGATTTTTCTTTGTTGGAAAATCGCAACTATGACATTTTTTACATTCAATTGGTAGTCGTTGATGTCCATCATTTGGCTTAATAACTATATCTTTTGATTTATTTTCTGGTTTAGCTTTCGGAGTTTGATTTTGTCCAATAATAAAACTACTAATAGCAATAAAAACAACAACAAATATTAGAATCTTATTTTTCATCTTATCTCTCCTCAATGAATTGGATTAGAAAGTGTTTCTGGTCTATGATCAGTTTCAGGCACACTAATAATTGGAAATATCATTACAAATGCTCTATATAGTAGTACTAAGAGTGCAATTAATCCAACAGTAACAGAAATTTCACCAAAAGACGGGAAATATGGAGACTGTGAGTAGGGTGGATGATAGGCAACAACGAAATTATTCAATCTATTAACAAATACTCCGAAAACAACTAACGTTGATGCAATAAATAACCACAAAGGTGAGTTTAATACTGCTTTGGACATAAACATCCTTAGTGGAATAACCACTCCCAGAATAATTTCAATCATAAACATTACACTGTGGATATTAATCTCGGCTAAATATATGTATGTTCCTCTTATCACCATATCTCCAATTTTGAAAGATAAATAAATAAACAGTAAAAGAGGAACTAAAGAGCCAAGCCTTCTTAACACAGGCATTTCAGGTTCTAATTTAAATGATCTTGAGGCAATTAAAGACTCAAAAATTACCATTGGAAATCCAACAGATATTGCAGACAACAGAAACAATAATGGCAATATTGGTGTCTGCCATAAAGGATGCATTTTACTTCCTGCAATTATCATTAGTGTACCTAATGAAGACTGGTGTAAAGTAGATAGCACAACCCCTGCTATAAAGAAAATAAACATTACTTTTGATAATGTTCTATCGAGAAACCTTAATATTTTGTCTAATAATTTATTAAAAATGGAAAAAAGACCTGGCAGATTAACTTTACCTATGAAACGTTCCGTAACAATAGGAAGGAACTCAATATAAAGCACAGTTAAATATATCATTACACAGATGCCAACTTCAAATAGTGCAGAATTGGGATTCCACATAATTAATGGATGCCAAATGTAATACCAACGTCCAATGTCAATAAATACACCCAAAGCAACAAAAGTATATCCAAGCATTGCGGTAAGAAGAGCAGGTCGAACAACAACATGATAATATTCACGGTTCATGACATGGCTCAAAGCAGCAGTAGTAAAACCACCTGCTGCTAATGCAACTCCTGTTGCAACGTCAATAGCAATCCAAATACCCCAAGGATATTGCTGATTAAGATTTGTAACTGAACCTATTCCAAAAATAAACCTCATTGCAAGAAATATTAAACCGTTTAATGCAAGCAAACACAAAACAATCACTCCCGGAGTGAAATATTTTATTTTTAAAGGTTTTGGTATCAATCCTTCCATATAATCCTCCTATTCTTCTTCTAAATCTGAACGTTTTTTTGTAAGCCACATAATTCCACCAAGCAGTGAATAAAGTGCTATTGGTGGAACAAAGTATGCAAAAATGCCGTGCTGTATGCTTTCTGAAACACCAGGGGCAGGTGCGAGTTTAAGTTTAGGCATTCCGAGTTCCCACATTTTTTTATTACCAATATAAACCCACGATGTTCCGCCAACTTCTTTCTCCCCATAGATATAGTTTTCATATCTATTGGGATATAGAGAGATTCTCTCTTTAGCAAGTTGGATAATTTCGTTACGTGGACCATATGTCATAACTTCCATTGGGCATATCTCAACACAAGCCGGAATCATACCTTTTTTAGTTCTTTCAATACAGAAATCACATTTCATTATTCGTGGCTCGATTGCTTTTTCATATTCAAAAGTCGGAACTTGAAATGGGCAAGCCACCATACAATAGCGACAGCCAATACATTTGTCTCCATCCCAAACGACACTTCCGTTTTCGAATTTACTAAATGCTCCGACAATACAGGCTGAAACACAAGCTGGATGGTCGCAATGATTACATTGTGCTTTTACGTAAATTGGAGACAGCTTGTTTTTGGGATTTTCAAATTCATTAACAACAGTTAGAGCTTTTTCATTAGGACGTCTAAAGTTTTTAAAAACACTACGGTCATGATATTCATCTAACTGACCAGCTGGAATATTATGGGCTTCTTTGCAAGCCCACTCACAATGACGGCATCCGATACATACTGTTGTATCAACAAGCACACCCATCCTTTCATCTGAAAGAATGTTTGTAGGAGTTGCATTAGTGCCCTGAGTGCTGATAGCAGTAACTGAAGCAATTGCAGCCGCCTTTTTCAAAAAATTTCTTCTGTTAATTTTGTCCATAACATTTAATAAAATTATTAATAATATTTCATTTGTAAATTAAGATTAAATACTAAACACTCTTTCATTAAAATATTAATATTGCTAACAAAATGCAAAAGAAAAATAAAAAAAATCTAATTATTTACTTGAAAATATTAGATTTATCTATGTTTATTTTTTAGTCGAACTAAAATTTCTTTATATTTAATATGAATTAGAATATAGCAATGCATATTCCACGTAAAATTTATTTCACTAATGAGATATAAATTTAAAATGAATATATTTTAATGTTTCTCATTTGAATTGATTTTCTCTAAAATTGAACTGTTCACATACCATTTTACAAGATGATTTTTATTAATTTTGAATACTATGTATAATATTATGTTGATTATTCATTATGAAAAAAACCGTTTTATTTTTAATCGTATTTAATGTATTTTTCTCAAGAGCAGAATTAATAAAGGAAACTATCACTAATCCAGTAGTAGTTACAGCAAATAGTCAGCCAGTTCTTTATTCTGAAACTGCTCGAATTGTAACCGTAATAGATTTTGAACAAATTCAAGCTTCGAATGCAAAGAACATAGAAGATTTACTTAAGTATATTTCTAATGTTGATGTTAGAAGAAGAGGAGGTCCACAAGCTCAGGCCGATTTTTCTGTTCGTGGCGGTTCTTTTGAACAAACTCTGATATTGATTAATGGGATTCCGTTTAATTCTGCTCAAACAGGACATCATAATGGTAATTTGCCAATTTCAATTTATGATATTGAAAAAATAGAAGTTTTAGAAGGTTCCGGAAGCAGAGTGCTTGGAACTAATGCTTTTTCAGGTGCTGTTAATATTATTACAAAAAATGCTTCGGACAATCAACAAATCAATTTTGCTACTTCGGGTGGGCAATATGGGTATTATGATTTTAACATATCTACAAATTTCAATTTATTTGATGAAATAAATTCTTTTTATTCTATTTATCGTCAAAAATCCGATGGATACATTCAAAATACTGATACAGATATCTTGAATTTTTTTGGTTCTAATACATATCGTTCCAAAGTTGGTGATTTTGCATTACAATACGGTGCGGGTAAAAGAAATTTTGGCGCAAATAGCTTTTATACTGCTAAATATCCTAACCAATTTGAATCTATTACTTCTTCATTTGTAAATATTTCATTTACTAAAAAAATCGATAATGTTATTTTTTTCGTCCAGTCTCATTACAAATCTCTATTTGATAGGTTTGAGCTTTTCCGTTCTATGAAAAACGCTCCTGAATGGTATAGCGGTCATAATTACCATAAAAATTCTTCATATGGTAGTCAAATGAAAGTTAGTCATGCATCAGACTTTGGAATTTCATCATTTGGTTTAGAATTCAGAAATGAAAGCATATTAAGTAATGTTCTGGGGAAAAAATTATCTAATCCCCAAAAAATATCAGGCGAAAAAGATAAATATTTTTATTATTCGGATAATAGACAAAATATTAGTGTGTTTTTTGAGCAGTTTATTAAATATGGGAATATATCTATTTCGTTCGGTAGTATGTATAATTGGAATTCACAATTTAAGTCTGATTTCTTCGGTGGTCTTGATTTATGTTATCAATTAAGTGAATATTCAAGTCTTTTTGGTAGTATTAATCAATCTGGAAGGCTTCCAAGCTTTACAGATTTATATTATAAAGGACCTACTAACAAAGGTAACCCCAATTTGAAGCCAGAGTATTCTACTTCTCTTGAAACAGGTATTAAATACAACAATGATTTTATGAGTTCAAGCTTTTCGATTTTCAGAAATTTTGGGAATGATTTAATTGACTGGATCAAACATCCTGACTCAACCTTGTGGGAAACAAGAAATCTTACTCAACTTAATACAATTGGGCTACAATTTTCAGCTAATTTATTACCTAAATCATTATACAATAACATAAACTGGTTTAAAATGCTTAGTCTTTCATACACTTTCATTACTTCAACCAAAAGCTCACAGAATTATCAATCACTTTATGCTCTCGACTATTTAAAACATAAATTCACTGTAAATGCTCTTTTCAATATTGGATATGGATTTACCTTGAATATAAATTCTAATTATCAAAAACGTAATGGTACTTATTATAGTTATGAAAATAATAAAGAAATGAAATATAAAGATATATTCCTAACAAGTATTAAAATATCATATACAATCTCTCGATACACTTTCTTTATGGATATCGATAATATTTTTGATAAAAAGTATCAGGATATTGCTAATGTAACTCAGCCTGGAAGATGGGCGAGAGGTGGTTTGCAATTCACTCTATAATTCCATTACCTTAGTCTGAATGTAAATGGAATTACTCCTACCATCTCAATATCTTCTTTAATTGGGTTAAATCTCCATTGCCGCAATGCTTCAATTGCTGCCCGTTCAAGTCTTGGGTCTGCTTTTTGAAGAGGTACTATTGAGCCAACTGTTCCATCAGGTCTTACTGTAAAACGAATTTTAATTTGTGCTGATGTATTTACACCTGGTGGGAAAGTAGGAATTTTCTTAACTAATACAACTCTATTTCCTCCACCGCCCCATTCTATATCACCAAAACCTTCGCCTTTTCCCGGTCCACTGCCACGAGTGCCAAGTCCTGTACCCCAATCTTCTCCGTCAGGTGAACCAACATTACGTGCACTCGTTCCAATGTCCGAAGGAGTTTGTTTTTCGCTCGAACTAATTTCACGCCTTGCAACAATATTTGATGATTCAGTAATATCAGTAGAAGCTGATGTTTTCGATATTTGAGTTTTCGTGGCAATTTCTGCGTCATGCAATTCACTTTGTGGCAAACTACCTTTGTGTGCTATACCTTCTCTTGATAAATTCCCCTTGCTCATTCCTGTTCCGTCTCCATATCCGAAACTCAATAGTTCAAGCGGAACAGTGTTGGATACTAACTGTCTAGCTTCCGGTTGAGGATCTCTGACAAGGTTAAGTAATAATAACAAAATAAATGTAGTAGGGATGGCAACAGCCAAACCTTTTGCAGTATTTGCATGCCAGGGTATCTTAAACTGAAATGAATAATTCTCATCTTTATAAGATGGATTGTATAGATAATTATCTTTTCCCCCCATATTATTTAATCCTATCAATCCAAGATTGTGAAAAACCCAATTTCATTGCAGTAGCGGTTGCTTCCTCCATACTGCTAAAATAACCATAGCGAATGCGATACCATTGTCTATCGCGAATAATTTGTGGAGAAATATATGCATCAATGTTATATCTCATTTTTATTTCTTTTAGCCAATTCTCCGCATCTTCAAGCGAAGGTGTTGCATAAATTTGAATTGTATAAATTTCTTCCTTCGCTACTTTTTTTGTACTTGATTTTAACGAATTATCACTGACATTAGTTACATTTTTTTTCGGTTCATTTTCAACAGTTTTCTTCTTTGGTTCTGGCTTAATCTCATCTGATCGGATGTTTGTAGCTACCTCGGGTTTCGATTTTTCCTTTATTTCTTGCTTTTGAATTACCTTAGGTTCTTCTGTTGTAATTTGTTTGCTTATCTCTGTTTTATCTGTTTGATCATTTTTAATTGGTTCTTGAGTATCAGGTTTTGCTTGTTCTTTTACTTGATTTTCTTCAGCAGAATGAGTAGCATCTATTGATTTTGTATCTTTAGTGTGTTGAACTATTTCTTTATCAGATTTATTACCAAACAATTTGGAACTTATAGGATTTATTTTATCATATCCAAAATTGTCCCAAATATAATACAAAGCAATTCCCGAAATCGCAAATAATAAAAAAATAGCAGGATATTTTATTAAGGAAGCGAATTTGGTCTGCTTTTCTTTATCTACTGAACTTACTGAATCTTTGGAATCTTCTAAATTATTCACTTTTGACTTCTTTTTGTCTGTATTATTTATTTTTTCAGAAAATTGTTCTTTGTTTGTTTCTTCAAATACCTCAATTAATTCACCAGTTGCTGGTTTTTCATCATCTGGAATATTAGAAGTGTTTTCTGTATCAATATCAGATAAAACAACAAATAGAGATGGATTTTCTTCCTCACTATCAAAAGACTGATCAGATGTATTATCAGGGGTTTCTTCTTCTAATATCTCTACTGATTCTTTTTTTGCTTTATTTTTTTCTATTTCTTTCTCTAATTCTTCGATAAATGAACTGTCAAGTTCTAAAGAAGCAATATTTTCAGGAATTTCAGTTTCCGTTTCAACTTGTGCTATTGAATCTGCTAATTGTTCAGATTCTTCTAACTTTTCATTAGCAATTTCAATATCATCTGCAAAAAGATACTCGTTTTCAGTTGCCTTTTCTTCTATTTCTTGTATCTGGTTTTGATTTTCTTGTGGAGTAGTTGAAACAGTAGCTTCAATATCAGCATTTTCAATATTTTCGGGTGCAATTTGAGAAGAGGCTTGTTCTTGCTCGAATATGTCCCAAACAGAGCCTTCAGAGGGAGGTTCGGGGATTTCTTCAATTACTTGCACGTTTTCTTCTTGTGTTAATAATGTAGTACCTGAGCTCTCATTTTCATCGGCAAAAGTTGGTATTGTACCTGGATAGTTTTGTTGAGTTTCGAGAAGAAATGTATCATCATCGGGTTCACCTGGTGTGAATCCGGTGTTTTCCTCGGGTCGCATTATTTCAGAAAAAATTTGTTTCATTATTAATATTGCCAGATTATTCCAATTTTGGCAAATAACCCTCTTTCTTTATATCCATTCCAATAATAAATATTGGAACCTAACAAGTTATTAAAATTTGCAAAAAATACAAAATTATTATTAATGATATAATCGGTACTAAATGAAAAATCTAAATAGCTCTCTAATTTTTTATCGTTTTTATTTGATATGTCGTTTTCACTAATGTAGCTTAAAGAAATATCAAAACCTAATTTTTCAAAGAAAACTTTTCGATATGATATATTAGATTTAAAGAATGGATGATAGGGAATAGGACCATCGGAATTATTTAATTTACTTAAAGATAGAATAGTATTGAATGCAATTTTATCACTTTTGGTAATATACCATAATAATTCAGGTGAAATTTCGAGAATTGTTCCCTGATCGTATGCTAAATTGAAAGTGTTATTATTTATCTCATCAAAAAAGCAAAGCCTATCAGTGATTCTCCAACTAATATTTGCAGAAGCAAATATATTTTCTGTTGGGTGATAGGTAATTGAACCATTAATCAAGGCAATATTGTATGAATAATCTAAATTAGCAGAAAAATCTAAATACGGGTTTTTATAGAACATTTCACTAAAAGAATTATTTTCTAATCCGCTTATAAAAGAACTTTTTACAGTAAATAGCTCGTTTATTCGATATTCAATTTGGGCTTCTAAGAGCAAACCACCACGAGATGTTTCGTTTGAATTTGTAGCGCTCTGCAAACCAACATTTCCAGCTATACTTAATTCATCGGAAAAATACGAAAAACCACCAGCAACTTCAATAAAATTAATAGAATTTTTTCTAAGTGAATGAAAATCAACAAGAATATTCCCATTGATTAAGTAGTCATTCCAATAATTTTTTATATTAAGAAACCCTTTTATTTCATTATCAACTGCGTTTCGTGTTGGATGATAACTAATAGATTTGCTATTTGCAGACAATTGCAAAGAATTAATATTAAAACCCGTATTAAATAATACACCTTCATAAGCACCATTTGTTTCAAGGTTTATTCCATAACTACTTGCATTTCTGTCAAAGTAGCCATCATTATTTAGTGAAAATTGATTAGCATAAAGGTTATAATTTTTTGAATTGAAGAAAACAGAAGAACGTGTTCTACTTCCTCCGAAAATCCAAAATTTATCAGGAGCGATGTAGTCGGAAAACAAATTAACAGAAAATTTATTATATTCAGAACGTTTATATTCACCTGAACTACTTTCATAATTTAGATAACCATATAAATCGTAACCTTCAACTTTTTGACGAGCACCTAATGTGATTTCAGGTGTAAAAAACATTCCAATGCTACTTCTAACATTTATTTTTGGAAAAATTTTTGATATACTTTTTGTTGGTAAAGTATCGGGTGCCAGCAGAAGTGAAGAGTGTTTTTCATATGAATTGATTGAATCAAGTTCTTCTTTTGTGAGTTTATTAATTCTTGTAGGCAATTGCTTGATACCGGATTTGACATTTACTTGTTCAACGCCTTCAATAATAAAATTCGGCAATTCCAGAGGTTTTGGTGTTTCCTGTGGAGGATTAGTCTGAGCGAATGAGTGATAATTCAGGCTAATCAATATACATAATATAATAATATGCTTTTTCATTCTCATAATTGATAAAATTGATTGTTAATTATTGTTTAATTCTTCGTAATCTTGATTTTGCGGTTTTACCAAAGTCATCTTCGGGTCTAAGATTTTCAAGTATCTGATACATTTCTCTTGCATACTCTAAGCGATTTAATTTTTCGTAGCATTCACCAAGACTTAACAAAGATAGAGAAAACCAGTCTTCATATCCTGTAAAGTTTTCTTTTACTATTTTAAATTCTTCTACTGCTTTTTCACAATCATTCATTCGCATATAAATTTCACCCAATCTGTACTGCGCTTCAGAAGCCAACGAAGGATTTCCTTCTTCCTTTGATAATATTCTGAAATGGACTAATGCAGAATCGAACATTAGTTTTGTTCGATAATACATAGCAACACGATAACGACTAAAATCTCCATATTCGGTGTGTGGATAATTATCAGCAACTGATTTCAGTTTATTTACTGCTCCCAAAGTATCTAACAGAAGCAGTCTAATTAAAGCACGTTCAAATCCTGCTTGGGCAGCTGTTTCGTGTGTGTGGTAATTTGTTTCAAGAGAAGAAAAAATTGTGTCTGCTTTAAGAGGGTTGTTGATTTGCTTTTGCAATAAACCATACTCTAATAATCCAAGCGGAGCATAATCGCTATTGGGATATTGTTTTGCAAGTTTATCAAATGTTTCAGAAGCTTTCTTAAATTCATTCATACTAATAAAGCTTTTGCCCATTAAAAACATTGCTTCTGCATTTTTTTCACTATCAGGATATTTATTAATAAAATTTTCAAATTCAGAAACAGCATCGTTAAATCTTCGCCCGGTGTAGAACATTTCAGCTCTTTTGTATTTAAACTCTTGAATATAAGGTGATTCAGGATTTGATTCTATATATTTATCTGCAATTTTTATAGCTTCATCTTCTCTTCCCATAGCCATAAGTGCAAACTGAACGCTTCTCATTGCCTCAGCGGCAAGTTCATTACTTGGAAATGTTTGAATAATATATTGATAACCTTTTATTGCTTCTTCATAATTACCTAAATTATAATAACAATCTGCAATAGCATAATAGGCTCTTGGAACTAAATTGCTCTGAGGATATGCTTTTATCATAAAATTAAAATTATCTATAGCTTCTGCGTATCTCTTTTGTTGAAAACGTATCCACCCAATTAAATATAAGGCATTAGGTGAATACGGAGAGTTGGAATAGCGGTTAGCAAATTCTAATAAAGAGGTAATAGCTTGCTCAAATTTTTGCATTCTGTAATAAGCATGTGCAAGTTGATAAGCGGAATATTGTCCATCTTCTGAATTTGGGGCTATTCTAAAAGCTTTCTGATATGATTCAGCGGCTTTAGAATAATTTTTGTTGAGATAATAACCATCACCTTGTCGGGTTAATACTTCTACTGCATAATCGGATTTAGGAAATTCCTTTACTAATTGATCGAATACTTTTGAAGATTGCTCGAAATTTTTTAAACGGAAGTGGGACCAACCTAATCCATATAGTGCTTCTTCGCGTCTATTTGAAAGTGGATATTCATCAATGATTTTTCTATAAATTTGTGCTGAATTATTTAGTAAATCAGAGCGATAATATGCTTCTGCTAACCAAAAATAAGCTTCATCGATATTACTTGATTTCTCGTTTTCTGAAATATAGCTAAGTAAAGGCTTAATTGCCTCAGAACTTCTAAGTGATAATACTAAAGCAATTCCTTGTTTTAATCTGGCTTCATTGATATAGAGCTTTTTGTTTTGGACAAAAATTTCATCGCTATTCATTGCTAACTGCTCTGCTTGCCTATACTCGCTATACGCCTTGTCGTATATTTTTAATTCAAGATATGTTGCACCAAGAAGTAATGAAACACGTATTGCTGTTCGCCCATCAAGAACTTCTCTACTTGCACGTTCTAAATCTTTTCTTGCTTGAACAAAATTGCCAGCCTCGTAATTCATTTGTCCTAATTCTAAAAGTACATTTCCTGAAAATCTATAACTTGAATTGAGAGATAGGGCGTATAGTTCTTTACGAGCGTTAGATGTGTCGCCCTTTTCCTTTAATGAAATTGCTCTGTATAGTTGAGCAAGTGATTTATTAATATCATTGTTATTCTCAATATTATTGATTAATTCGTCAAAATATGTTATCGCATTATCATAATTAGATTGATTTAATGAAGCCCAGCCAGCACCTAATTTAGCGTTATTAATCAAATATGAGTTGGGGTAGCTTTTAATAAGCTGATTATAAGCACTAATAGCTGCATCATAATTTTTCGACAAGTTGAATGCTTCTGCTCTAAGGTATATTATTTTTTCTTGATAAGCATCAATATTTGTTTGTTTTTCGAATTTTTTGGCATCTTCTTGCGATGCCAAAATAATTCTATTTATTGTTTCGGCTCTCTCAATTGCCAAAAGGGCAGAGCGGTTGTCTCTTAGCATTAAATGATTGTTTGCCTCTCTAATATATGATGCAATAATAGTATTTCTATACGGATACTTATTCTGCAAAAGCCTGTAAGATTCAATTGCTTTTTTATAATCATTGTTCATTTCATAAATAGAACCAATAGCATAAATTGCATCATCAGTATATTCGCCATATTCATAATTTTTAACTAATTCTTCAAAAATTGATGAGGCTTCGAAATGTTTTCCTTGGTTAGCCAATGCAATACCATTCCAGTAGAGTGCCTGATGTGCAATATATCTATATACGCTATCACTTCTTAATTTAAAATTCAAGTCTGCAGCATTTTTCGCATACTCAAAATTTTTGACAGCATCAGCATATTTTTTTCGTTCAAACTCTATAAAGCCGATTTTTAAGTATGAGTGTGGAATTAGTGGGGAATTGGAATTTGTTTTAATATATTCATTGATTTGAGCAATTGCAATAGAGTGATTGCCTGAATGTAAATCAATATCAGCTTGTAAAAGTATTGCTTTATCGTAAGCTGCTGTATATGGATATTCCTTAATGAGTTGCATTAGCCTAATTTCAGACTGACGAAGAAGCCTAATATCATAAATTTTCTCAACTTCAATAAACTCCTTAGTTCCATAATTATAATATGGAGAATTAATTTGAGATTGCGCCAAATAACAAACAAATACTATGGATAATAAGAATGTGATTTTTTTCATATTAAATTAATAGTTATATCATTATTAAAAACAGCAAAAAATTAAATAACATTTTTTTTGAGATGTTAATTTATGCTGCACTGTAAATATATAAAAATATATTCATTAAAAAAAGAATTGATTATGATATATTTCAACAAGTTCAATAATCAACAAAAAGGGCTGTATCAATAATTGACACAGCCCTTTATTAATTTAATCAAATATTATTTTGATACTAAAAGTGAGGGCATATATTTTGCTGATAATTCATAAGTTCCAAACATAACAGTTGAATACAAGAGAGCAGATGATATTGTATTTCTGAAAAATGGAATAGCCATTTCATAACAAGTAAGCAAACCGTTTAGATCGTAGCTATACATTCCTGATGTAATCCAAACTGATAAATTTGTAACTACGAAAAAGAGAACTGCTCCAGCAATTGAATTTATTAAAACCGATTTTACATTTACTTTATTAATTTTTGAGCCCATATAAATAATTAAAGCAAATGAACCATAAACTGCAAACATATCATAATGAAAGCCTAAGAATGCATCACTAATTAACATAGCAGCAAAAGGAACAAGATAAGCTAATTTTCTGTTTGATAAATACGCACCACTAAATAGGGCAAGAGAAATAATTGGCGAGAAATTAGGAGCAATCGAAACAAATCTCGATAATACAGCTAATATAATTAATGCGATTGGAAAGATGTAATTCATTTTTACTTACCAAAATTAATTTTACATTTAATTTAGTTTACATAATATAGATTATATTGCATTTTTATTATTCTTCATCAGTATCGTTTTCTTTTTTCTCTTTCAGAATATTTTTCAGTTTTTTCTCGATTTTTTGCTTTTTGTCTTCCTGTTCATTAATCAAACTTTTTATTGATTTTAGAACATGAGAATCTTCGGATTCAACCCTTGATTGTATTTTCTTCATCATTTCTTTTACAATCAAGTCCCGAAGCATTTTCTCTTGATGAGGATCCAAGTCAATGTTTTTCTTCGACATCACGACCTCATATTGTGTTGCTCTATAATGTAGACGACCAAATCTTTCCATTATTAATAGCAAATTTTGGGCGTCCTTTTAATTTCAAATTTTCATAAGGCATATTTTTCGAAATAGACATAAATTTTTTGCTAGAAACTACCCATTCTTCGTTAGGTGCAAAGATAGTCAAATTTACTTTTTCACCTTTCTTTATTTCTATTTGCTTTAAATTCAATATCTTTCTTGGATTAATTGATAACAATTCGATGATTTTATTTAATTCTATATCAAGTGAATGATGCAAGTTGTTTAAAATCAACCCAATAGAAGTTTCTAATCCGGTGATTCCATAAGGAGCTTTCTCGAATTCAACCTCTTTTTCGTGCAATGCGTGAGGTGCATGGTCTGTTGCAATGCAATCTATTGTTCCATCCTTGATTCCTTCAATAAGAGCTTTTATGTCTTCTTTTGAACGTAGTGGCGGATTCATTTTCAAATTAGTATTGTAACTATCCAATAAATCATTAGACAAAAATAAATGGTGTGGGGTTACTTCACAACTAACACGCAAACCTTTACTTTTTGCATTTCTTATTAATTCTATACTTCCTTTTGTGCTAATGTGTTGTAAGTGTAAACGACGGTTGCCGCAATATTCAGCAAGCAATATATCACGTGCAACAATTAGTTCTTCTGCAATTCTTGGATAACCTTTTAACCCGAGCTTAATTGAAAGCTCGCACTCATCCATAGCAAAGTTTTTAGTTAGCGAATGTTCTTCACAATGTTCAGAAATCAATAAATCTCTTGTGGTTGCATAGTCAAAAGCACGGCGTAGCATTTCAGAAGATTCGACACAATGTCCATCATCAGTAAACATTACAACACCGGCATCGTCAAGTTCTAACATTGGTGATATTAATTTACCCTCTCTTTTTTGACTTAGCGAACCTGCAATAAATACATCAACTAACAAATCTTTTGATTTGTTTTTAATATATTCAACGACAGTTACATCATCAATTGTTGGCTCGGTGTTTGGCATACATACAACACCAGTAAAACCACCATTTGCTGCTGCATCAGTGCCCGATTTGATTGTTTCTTTATATTCAAAACCTGGCTCACGTAAATGTGTATGAATATCAATAAATCCAGGAGCAGCAACTAATTGGCTTCCATCAATAATTTCTGTTGATGAATCTACAACGCATTCCTCGTTAGCACAATGCTCGATAATTCCATCTTTAATGAATAAATTTACAATTTTATCTAAATTTTCAACTGGATTGATTACTCTAATATTTTTAAAAAGAATATTCATTAGCACTCCTAAAAATTGTAAAATTACATTTTATAAAATTAATAAAATATCTAAATACATAAAAGTAATATTATTGTTTTTCTCTTTATTGTAGGTTAATATCAAACCGAAGATTGAAAATATAATTATCAGTTAGTCGTTTTGATAGCTTGAAAATATTATTAATAACTAATTATCGATATTTATGGCAAATGTAAGCGACATTTGGAACTTAGTCGGTCTTCGTTATAAGTCTCATCCTTGGCATGGCGTTCACATTGGTGATAATGCCCCGGAAATAGTTACTGCTTTTATTGAAGCTACTCCAAGCGATACAGTAAAATATGAAGTAGATAAAAAAACTGGATATTTGAAGGTTGATAGACCTCAAAAATATTCAAATGTATTACCTGCATTATATGGGTTTATTCCACAAACTTATTGTGCTGAATCTGTGGCAGATTACTGTATGGAGAAATCTGGTAGAAGCGGCATTATTGGAGATGGCGATCCTATAGATATTTGTGTATTTACAGAAAAGAACATTACTCACGGAGATATATTGGTGCAAGCAGTGCCTATCGGAGGATTTAGAATGATTGATGGAGGAGAAGCCGATGATAAATTAATTGCTGTTCTCAAAGGTGATGAAGTTTATAAAAATTGGCGCGATGTAAGCGATTGCCCTGTAACAATGATTGATAGATTAAAACATTATTTTCTTACTTACAAAGATATGCCCGGAAGCGAATCCTCTCGATGCGAGATCGTGCAAATTTATGGTAGAGACGAAGCATTAGAAGTAATAGAACGAAGTAGACGAGACTATATAGCAAAATTTGGAAAATTGGAAAACAAACTATCAATTGCTGCAATGGAAGCTTTTGCACTCGGTTTCAATATGAAAAAACTTCCACTTTGAAATTATTCTATGTAATAATTATTTAAATAATCACGATATTGTTCAAGAAGTTCAAACACTTCTTGAGTATCGTTCATTTGGACTAACATTTGTCTATAATGAGAAGCGTTATGCAATCCCTTTAAATATCCAGAGAAGTGTTTGCGAAACTCTACTAAACCTCTGGGAAGTCCCTTGTCCTCTATATTCATTTTCAAGTGTTCAAGCAAAACATCAAATCTTTCATTTATATTTGGTTTTTCAGGCAATTGACCAGTTTCGATATATTTCTTAGCATCTCTGAAAATAAAAGGATTTCCAAGCACGGCTCGACCAATCATTATAGCATCAGCACCATCAATTTCAAGAGCTGCGCGAGCTGTTTCTGGTGAAGTAATATCACCATTCAATATCAATGGTATGCTAATATTTTTCTTGATTTCAGGAATGAAACTCCAATCAGCCTTCCCTCCCATTCCCATTTCTCTTGTTCTGCAATGAACTGCGATTGCTTTTGCTCCACTTTCTTCTTGCATTCTCGCTACTTCATTGATTATTATGCTATTTTTATCCCAACCCAAACGAGTTTTAACTGTAACAGGAATTTTTACTGCTTTGACAACTGCTTGAGTAATAGCGTTCATCAGCGGAATATTTTTCAACAATGCAGCACCAGCATTATGACTGACTACTTTTTTCACCCAGCAGCCGTAATTTAAATCAATTATATCAGCACCAGCTTGTTCTACTATTTTTGCTGCTTCAGACATTACGTACGGATCGCTTCCAAAAATCTGTACTGCAACCGGACGTTCCTGGTCGATAACCCGAATTTTGATTTTTGACTTTTCAACATCTCTTATTAACGCTTCCGAAGCAACAAATTCAGTATATACAATATCTGCACCAAATCTACGGCAAATAATTCTGAATGGAAGGTCGGTTATTCCTTCCATTGGAGCCAAAAAAATACCGTTTTTTATTTCAATATTATCTATTTTAAAAATTTTATTTAGCATCATTTCTTAGCAAATAATTTGTAGTATTCTTCTAATTTTCTACTTTGAGCAGTGTCCCCAATTAACTGAGCATATTTATTCATTGCTAAAATATTATTTGCAATTACTAATCTTAATCCGTCATATAGATAATAACTTTTGTTTTTGGTTAATAAATTTAATTTATCGTAATTAATTCTAATACTTTCAAAATTCAAAGTATCCATTTGCTTGGATAGTTTTACAGCGAATCCATAAGGAATTTGTGCGTATGCTTTGGCAATAAAAGGCTCAATAAGAAGAATTTCAGGAGTCAGAAAAATATCTCTTTTGCCAATATTTTTCTCAATTATTGATACAAATACATTGATATAATTTGCTTGAATAGAAATAGGGTCATATTGTTTGCCAGATTCAAAAAGTTCTAAATCTTTCATATATGACTGAATTTCAGGACTTTGCATATTAACAATTTCGGGATACCATTTTGCTAATTGATAGGGATACCAGGTTCTTCTCATTAGTTCTTTTTCAATCAATACGATATCTTTTCTGTATCCTTCTACTTGTTGCAAATACCAGAAAGCAGAACAAAAGTAATCCCATTGTGAAGAAATAATTATCGAATTATTGGGCAAATTATCGATTATTGACTTTGTATATTCAACAACCGTCGTATCTTTGCTTTTATCAACTTCTGAATAGTTATAAAAAATAAGTAATAATGGAATAAATATATATAAACTTAAAAGTGGCTTTTTAATTTGTGATGAGTAGTAAACTGTTGGAAGTGCTAACAAAATAAACATTGAAAGGTAAGCCAAATAAAAATAAGGTTGAATATCATAAATTGAGTAATTAAATGAGTAAATGATGCAGGATAATAATGCAATTGTAAAAAAAGTAATAATGAATTGCCTGTATTTTTTGAACGATGTGAACAATAAAGCAAATGGTGCAAATATAAAATTAAAAATTGCACTTACTTTATTTTTATCGACAAAAATTAATAATAATCCAATCAGATAAGTAAAAAGAATGAGTGCACCAATATTTCCTGTAATTTCATTAATAAATACATTGAAGTTCTTTTTCCAGGCATCAAAACCAGAAAACATCCATACCTGATATTGTTTTCCAGAAATGTGGTAGAAAAATTTATCTATGCTTTTCGAAACGAAACCCCAGTTGAAAATTGGATCCATACTTGAACGTATAGGTAAATATAGATATAAAGAAAGTGCTAAAAAAAGCGGAATTATTAGAAAAATAAATTGCTTAAAGCGATTACCTGAGAAATCGAAACCTTTCCCACTTTTCTTAAAAAAAGTATATAAAGAAACCGGTATAAGTAATATTGAAGTCATATGGTTAGCTAAAGATAATCCGAGAACAAAGGCTGAAACCATAAATAGTTTATAGCTATTAGTAAAATGGGCTTTTAAAAGAAAATACAAAAATAAATTGACCATTAAAAAGTGCAATGAATATACTTCATTAGTTGTCGCCTGTTCCCATACAATCGAGGTAAACCCAAATCCAATTGCCAGAAGACCTGATGATAGTTGAATAGATAGCCTATTATCAATTGTTTTCTCAAAGTTGCTGAAAAATAAAACACTTAAAATCAAATACAATATCGTTGCAGATAATCCACAAAATATTGATGATAATAAATTCAACTGTGTGATATGATCAAAAGGCAGTGGAATTTTCAGCCAAAGATACGAAATAATCGTATATAGTGGATAACCTGTTGGGTGAGCAATACCTAATGTGGACGAAACTGAAGCAAGTTCACCACTGTCAGTAAAAAATAAACTTCTTGAAAATGTAAAGAAATAAACAGTAAAAGTAATGACAAAAATTAGTAAAGAAATCACTCTGTCAGTTTTATTAAGTTTCATATTATTCAATAAGTTATTTGACAACAAATTTCCCAATTTTCAATGAACTGTCATTTTTGACTTTGTAAAAGTAAACTCCGCTTGAAAATAAATTTTTATCCAAAGTTAATGCAACAACACGATTAGAATTATGAACCATAACTGTTGTTTCTCTGGAATAAACTTGTTCCATTTCTGAATTAAATATTTGTAGAGAAACTTTTTCTCCAAAAGGAATATTGGCAGGAGTAGGAATATATAAAGTAGAATTAATTGTAAAGTTGAATGGCATTGGATAGGCGTCCGGAACAGCAACTGTTTGATAACCTTTTCTGCAAAAAGCTGTGTCCTTGTAATATGAAGGAGAGGTTGTTTTATATTGTTTATCGCAAATTTGTTTGGAGTTGATGTCCGACGAAGGATAATTCAAATCAATTTCAGAATTGGTCATAAATTGATTGAAAACTTTTTCCATATCTGTGTTTGATAAAAAAAAATCAAGAGTATCAGGTGTATCAAAAATTCTGTTAGTGTTTACTATTAAACGAATTGGTCTAATTTCTAATGGAAGAACCTGAGATTTTAGTTGAAAAACTTCCGTATGTAAAATTTCTCCAGAGTATACAAAATTTATGTCAGGGAAAAGCCTTGCTTGATAAAATGAATAACCATCAATTGTTCTATTACCCGTATGATATATCCACGAAATAAACTCAAGCCAAGAACCAACAATGGAAGAACCTTCTTCTTTTAATGCAGAATCCAAAGCTTGAAATTGGAACAAACCATTTTCAACCAATTCCCACATTCTTTTGACAGGTCTATTGCCAAAAAATTTATCAATAAAATGAAAGTATATTCCATAACTGTAACCTATTGTAGCCTCACCATCACCGAAAGCATATTTCGGGAAATTCTTAAATAACGAACGAACATATTGAAGATAGTCTCTTGATTCTGGAAACAGTTTGTTTTCCATATATACAGATACTGCTTCGTGCAGAGAAAACATATTAGAATTCGGATCTCCATAGATAAATTGAATTGCGTGGTGAAATTCATGTGCAATTGTAATTTTCATACCAAGTATTCCGTTCGTCGCATATGTTGGATATTTTCTATTGCTTCCATCATCGCTTATTGTCATATCATTTTGTGAGTAGTTATTATCTATAATAATATAGGATGAATATTTGGGAAAAATTTTACGAGGGAAGATTTCATATTCAGCGCGAGTTTCTCCATAATATGCTTCTCCCCTATATCCATTTCCAATATCAAGAACATAAATATCATAATGCTCGCTTCCACCTCCATATTGTTCAGGATACGGAGATTTCAGTCCTATGTTATTTATCATTTGTTCATAGACATAGTCTGCATAAAAAGCTACAGAATCAATGTAATCAGGAATTCCGTTTTTATCCCTGTCGGTCGCTTCAACTGCATTATTGCCAAGAGTGTCATAATGAATTTTGAAAATATTACGAGTAGAAATAGAGTTGGCTTGTGTTTTGGGTCTAAAATCTGATAATTTAGAAAGCATTTTACTGTCAAATTTTTTTCTTTCTACAAGCCACTTGTATGTATGGCTCTTATTGATAAATATATCATCATCAGACAAAAGAAATATCGGTTGAAGTAAATAAAACAGGAATATTATTGACAGAAATCTATTCATATCTTTCTAATTTAAATGTTTCACCTAAATATAATCGTCGCACTTCCTCATTTTGAGCGATATCCTCTGCTGTTCCTGAAATATAAATGTTACCATCGATTAATATATATGCTCTATCGGTAATAGATAATGTCTCGTGAACGTTATGGTCTGTTATTAAAACACCTATATTTTCATCTTTTAGTTTTCTTACAATTTTCATAATATCTTCAACAGCGATTGGGTCGATTCCGGCAAATGGTTCATCTAATAAGATAAATTTGGGATTTGAAGCTAAAGCACGAGCAATCTCGCATCTTCTTCGTTCTCCACCAGAAAGCATATAACCCTTACTTTTTCTAATCCTTGCAATACCAAAGCTTTCAAGTAATTGTTCTAATCGATTTTGTCGTTGCTTATTGGACATTTTTTGAAGTTGCAAAATAGACATAATATTGTTCTCGACAGACATCTTCCGGAAAATAGAAGCTTCTTGCGGAAGATAAGAAAGCCCTAATCGAGAACGTTGGTACATTGCCTTGTTTGTAATATCAGTGTCGTTAAGATAAACTCTTCCTTCATTCGGCTTTATCATCCCAACTATCATATAAAATGATGTGGTTTTCCCGGCACCGTTTGGACCTAACAGACCAACAACTTCACCTTGAGCAATTTCTAAATCGACACCTTTAACAACTGTTCTTTGTTTATATTTTTTGACTAATTTTTCAGCTTTTAGTACTGATTTTTCTACTTCTAACACTTTACAACCTTATTTTTTTTCCAACTTGAATGTTTTTTTAATTTTCTCATCACCTCTTAGCAACTCTAATGTAATCTTTTCACCAACTTTTGAATCACCAATTTCAATGTAATAATCTTCAGCTTTGTGAATATTTGTATCATTAACCTTAAGAATTATATCTCCTGGCTCAATACCATTTTTGTCAGCAGGTGAACGTCTTTCAACAGAAAAAACAACCGCACCTTCTTTTACATTTGATTTTAAATATTGAGCAATTTGTTCATCAATATCTCTAACGTCCATACCAATATAAAAATCTCTATCAATCGACTTATTCTTTTTTATTTCATCGATGATTTTTTTCACTCTATTTATCGGAATAGCAAATCCGATTCCTATACTACCAGCACCAGAACGTGATTGAGCTGTGGAGAAAATAACTGTGTTTATGCCAATCACTTCACCTAAAGCATTAACAAGTGGTCCACCAGAGTTGCCTGAACTTATCGCAGCATCAGTTTGAAGCATATTACGATAAACTCTGTTTTGAGGTCTGTCTTCCTGAATAAAACTAACATTTGTATTCGAAATAACACCTACAGTAACTGTTGGTTTCGAATTCTTATCAAAAAGTCCAAATGGGTTGCCAAATGCAATTGCCCATTCGCCGACAATTACATTATCTGAATTTCCTAATTCCAGATATGGGAGATTTTTCCCATCAATTTTTAGCAATGCCACATCGCTAACCATATCAGCACCAATAATTTCTGCATCGTATTTCTCTCCGTTAGTCATTGTAACTACTACCTTAGTGGCATTACCAGCAACATGGTGATTCGTCAGTATGTATCCATCTGGCGAAATAATAAAACCAGAACCTAATCCTTGCACTTTATATTCCCGTTTACGTTGTCCACCTCCAAAAAATTCTCTAAACCTCTGAAAAAAAGGATCATCAGCAAATGGGAAATCGAAGAATGGATCTTGATAAATCACCTGTCTTACTTCTGTAACATTGATTCCAACTATTGCAGGACGGCACTTTTCCACAGCTCGTGTTATAGCATTTTGCCTTGAATTAGCAACTTCCATTTGTGCTCTCTGGGCTTCTGCTGTTGAAATATTGGATTCTTTGTAAAAATGGCTAATATCTGATTGTTTTTCATCACAGGAAACAGTAACAGTTGATAAGAAAAGCAAGATAATAAATAATTTTGTCCTTTTCATCAGTTTCAATCTCCATTGTTCTGCAAATTAACAATTAATCGCAAAAAAATGTTAATTTTAATGTTAAATTTACGTATAAATAAATATTTAATTTTAATTATGAACACTGAATTTTGTTTGATAGAAGTAGCGTTACCAGTCGCTATCGATAATGTGTTTACTTATAAATTGCAATATCCCAAAAGTGATTCTCTCATTGGTCGAAGAGTTATAGTACCGTTTAAGAATACAAAAATAACCGGTGTTATTGTAAAAATCTTAAAAGACGATCATAATGCTGATACAAATTATCAAATCAAGCTTGTTTATGAGCTTCTTGATGATAGTCCAATTATTTCTGACAAACTACTATCTTTGGCAAAATGGATTTCAGAATATTACTTTTCGCCATTAGGAGAAACTATTAAAGCAATGATACCATTATCTTTAAATATTAAATCTGAAAAAAAAATCAAATTGATACAATATTTAAGTGATAATGAAATTGATAGAATTTTTAAAAATTCAACAAACCAAAAAATTGTTTATGATTTTTTAAGAAATAGAAAAAACAACTCTGAAATATCTCAAAGTTTTTTAAAGAAAAAATTGAAAATTGACAATATTTCATATGTTGTTGAAGCATTAGCAAAGAAAAATTTAGTTGAAATCAAAGATAGTATTAATCAGTCTATTTCACAGCAATTTGAAAAACTTATATTTTTAAATGAAGATTTTTTTACAGATAATGATAAAGTAATCCATTTACTCAATATTTTAGAAAAAAAAGCGCCAAAGAGACTGAAATTTTTATTAATGTTAGTTGAAAAGTATGAAGAAAATCAAAAATGTTTATACTATTCCAGTGTGGTTAGTCAATTCAATAAAAAAACAATTGACTTCTTTATAACAAAGAATATAATTAAAGTAGCATTACAAGAAAAAGAACAAAGGTTTCTTGAAAATGCAAATTTTTCTTTAGCTAAAATTAATGAATTGAATCTACCTTTAACCTCTGAACAACTTTATGCAAAAAATACTATTGAAGAGACAGTAGTTGAGGGCATATCCAATACTTTTCTATTGTTTGGTGTTACAGGAAGCGGTAAGACATTAATATACTTACACGTCATAAAAAAAACACTCGAGATCGGTAAATCTGCTTTGGTTTTAGTGCCTGAAATTGCATTAACACCACAGTTAATTGACAGATTTTCCAAATCATTCCCAAACCAAGTTGCAATTTTTCATAGTAAGATGTCTGAGCAGGAACGTTTCCAAGTTATCAATAACATTTTGAAAGGGAATGTGAAAATTGTTGTTGGTGCCAGGTCTGCTGTATTTGCTCCACTGAAAAATCTTGGACTAATTATTGTTGATGAAGAGCACGAAAGCTCTTACAAGCAGGATTCGCCTAATCCAAGATACAACGGGCGTGATGTAGCCATTATGCGCGGGAAATTCGAAAATGCGACAGTAGTATTGGGTTCAGCAACTCCATCAATTGAGAGCTATTATAATGCTAAAGTTGGCAGATATAAATTATTAGAAATTAAATCGAGAGCAGATGGAGCAAATCTTCCAGTCATAAAGATTATTGATACTATATATAATCGAAAAAACGGATTAATGCAGGGAGAATTTTCTAATGAATTACTTGAAAAAATTAAAGAAAAAATTCTGAAAAAAGAAGGTGTTATATTATTTCAAAACAGAAGAGGTTTTGCAAGTTACCTTCAATGTCCTGATTGTGGCTATATTCCAATGTGCAACCAATGTAGTGTAGCACTTGTCTTCCATAAAACCACTCAGGATTTACAGTGTCATTATTGCAATGCTTCAAAGAAAAATACGAATACTTGCCCCGAATGTGGCTGCAATAATATGAAAGAGATTGGAGCAGGCACACAAAGAATAGAAGATGAACTTACAGCCTTATTAGAAATGGATAGTCTGAATTATACTATTGAAAGAATTGATTTGGATACAACACGCCTCAAAGGTTCTCATAGATCAATTTTGGAAAGATTTGCGGCAGGTAAGACCGATATTCTGGTAGGAACTCAAATGGTTGCTAAAGGAATTGATTTCGAAAGAGTAACTCTTGTAGGAGTAATGAACGCAGATTTACTTATGTATGTGCCAAATTTCAGAGCAAATGAACGTGCCTTGCAATTACTGATTCAGGTCTCAGGTCGCTCTGGAAGAAAATCCAATTCAAAAGGAGAAGTTATTATTCAAACTTCTCAACCAGATAGTTTTGTTATTCAAAATGTTGTGAATAACGATTATGTATCCTTCTATAATAACGAAATTAAAACAAGACAAACCGCAAAATATCCACCATTTTATAGATTCTGTATAGTTGAATTTAAGGATGAGAATGTTGAGAAAGTTGAAGCCGCAGCTTCTTATTTTAGAAAATTTTTAAATAATAACAGTTATATTAATGTTCTGGGTCCAATTATTCCAACTATTAATAAAATTCAGAGCCAATTTAGAAGAATAATTATTATTAAAAATGATAAGTCAAAAGACCCTGCTGCGAAATTACTTAATTCATTATTATCAAAAGCAAAATCACATTATTTGTCAAGCAAATACAAAAATATCAAATTTGTCATCGATATTGATAGCAATCAAAGTGTATAATTTTTATGAGAAAAAATATTTTCCTCACAAAATATTATAAATCTTTTTCGTTTTTATTAAGCAAGTATTAGTTAGAAGTATTAATATTTTTAAATTTGGATAATGGATAAAATCAAAGTAATTGTTGTCGATGACTCGGTTTTTATGCGTAAGGCACTAACCAAAATTATCAACTCCGATGACATAGAAGTCATTGAAACAGCAGTAAATGGCAAAGATGCTATTGAGAAAATTAAGGAGTTTCAGCCTGACCTCGTAACCCTTGATATAGAAATGCCAATAATGAATGGCATCGAAGCACTCAAAGTAATTATGCAAGAGTGTCCCGTTCCGGTTATTATGATAAGCACATTAACAAGTGAAGGAGCGGATGCTACAATTGAAGCATTGTCCAACGGGGCTGTTGATTTTGTTACAAAGAAAACAGCTTTTACAGAAATGAACTTACTGCAAGATGAAATTCTTGGGAAAATCAGATCAGTAGCTAATAATAAAGCATTACGTAATCAACTGAAAAGACGAAGTTTAATATTACAAAAAAAGAATGAATTTATTCAGAATGTTACGGCTCAATCTGATAAAAAAGTTTCTGCAAGCCATTTAGAGATAGCAAAGCAGTTAGCTGAGAGATCTAAACAAAGAAAAGCAAGTTATATTCAAAAATCCAATAGGAAAAGACCTGAAGCAAACGAAATCGAGTTAATAGTGATTGGAATTTCTACTGGCGGACCTGTTGCTTTACTAGAACTTTTCAAACATTTACCGGGTAATATCCCGGTTCCAATATTAGTAGCTCAACATATGCCACCATATTTCACAAAATCATTAGCTGATAGACTAAACGGTTTGTCGGAACTTAATATAAAAGAAGCTGAAGACGGAGAAACCATTAAACCAGGATATGTATATTTTGCACCTGGTGGCAGACAAATGACAGTGAATAAAAAACTTAACTTGTGTATTTCTGATGAACCTCGCAATGAATTGTTTAAACCTTCTGTCAATGTTTTGATGAATTCTGCAATAGATGTTTTTGGAAAATCTATGGTTGGAATAATTATGACAGGAATGGGACACGACGGCAGAGATGCTCTTAAAAGGCTTCATAGTATCGGTGGATATGTTATTTCTCAGGACGTCGAAAGTTGTGTTGTTGCAGGTATGCCAAGGTCTGTTATTGACGCAGGTATTGCTGACGAAATCCACCCACTTAATGATATGCCTGATGCTATCGCTTCGCTATTTAATTTAACAGCTAAATAATTAGGGCATATTTTTTGATTAGTTTTATTTAATGGCAAAAGAAAAAGAATATATCGACCCTTTTTCAGAAGAATTCGATGAGAAAGATGTTGTGAACAGACCCAAACCTTTCGAAGAATTTTCTGATGAAACTGATGATAATGAGCAAATAGGTCCTAAAATTGTGGCTGATATTGTTAGTGATGGTGAAAATTTACACCTTCAAACTATTGATGAAAATGAAGATGAATTTTTTGGCTTAATCAAAAAAGAAGATATTGATAGCGGTAAGCATTTGCTTGAAGAAATTGAGGATTTTAATAACCAGACTGACTCATCTGATACATTTGATACTAACAAAGATGATGATTGCGAAGAACCTCAAATTATTGAATTTGTTCGTCCGGAAGAAGAAACACAAAAATATTTACAGCAGAATTTTAGAGACTATATTAAAGTACCAAAAATTTCAGGTAAATTAAATAAGTTTTCTGAAAGGAACTTACTAAAGAAGGAAGAAATAAAACCTACCGGGAAAAAACTTGAAATCGTGGATAACCTACCTAAAGGATTAAATCCAAAGTCTAAAACTTCAATTTTAATCAACAGGGATATTAACGGAGAGATTGAATCAATAGAAGTTATGTGCAAATGTGGTGAAAGAACTCTTATCTCTTTTGATTACTCGGATATTTCTGATGAAGAAGAAGAATTAACTGAAATCATTGATGAACCGAAAGATACTATTCCATTTGATAATTTACACAAAGTAAATGAAAATATACTAATTGTCAATCCTGATTTATTAATCGAGGACTTGAAGAAAATTGAAGATATTGATGATGACGAAAATGAAGATGAAAATCAAGAAGATGAAGATGAAGACGATATTGATGAAGAAGATTTTTAGAGATAACGATCTGTTCTTTTTAATTCTTCTATTATTCATTTTCCACAATTAATTAGTATAAATATATCAATAAATCTATATCAATTATTGTTTTTCATAAATTAATTACAGATTTTTTTGTAATTTTGTACTTTGTGTTGAATACATATATTGTTAATACTTTGTCTAATTATCATATAAGTGAATATGGAAAAAATTAAGTTTCATAAAGAGTTGATTTTAGAATATTTCTTTTTGTCGCTTGGTGCAGCAATAATGGCAGCAGGTATTGGAATATTCTTAGTAGATGCTAAAGTAGTGCCAGGCGGAGTTAGCGGTTTGTCTATGGCAATACATTACCTTTCCGGAAGTAAAATACCTGTAGGCTTATTAATGTGGGTACTTAATGTTCCTTTATTTTTCTGGGGCATAAAAGAATTAGGTAAAACATTTGCATTTAGAACATTCTACTCATTCACTTTGAATTCGTTTTTCATTGACTTGTTTAGAGGCGATGTTCCCGGACTTCGTTTTATCAGATTTCAAGACCATCAAGCTGTGCAAGAACTTTTGAAGCAAGATTTTCTCTTTTTGATTCTATTAGGAGCAGTCCTGTTAGGAGTTGGTTTGGGGATTATTTTCAAATTCAAAGGAACTACTGCTGGCTCAGATATTGTCGCTTCTATTATGCAGAAGCATTTTGGGATCAAGCCAGGACAAGCTATAATGATTATAGATTTCTTCGTAATTACTTTTGCTGGACTTGTAATTGGACTGAAAGGTTTGAGTCCCGAGAAAAGTGCAGTTACTCTTACACTATATGCGTTTTTCCTTTTATTTGTTTCCAGTAAACTAATCGATGTAATTATTGACGGCTTTGACTATGCAAGAGCTGCCTTTATTGTTTCAAACAAATCCCAAGAAATTGGAGATGCTATAATAAATAATTTACGTAAAGGTGCGACCGCATTTAAAACAAGAGGATTGTATTATAATATTGATAGAGAAGTTATTTATACTGTTGTTTCATTAAAAGATATGACTAAATTGATAGAATTAGTTAAAAGCATAGACCCTGATGCTTTTGTAACAATTCATAACGTTCACGAAGTATTGGGTGAAGGTTTTAGAAGAAGAATTTAGAGATAGTTAAATAGGTTTTAAAATAAAAGCACAGGTATCCCCATATTTTATTTTATTTAGTTCCTGTGCTTTTTTCTTATAGTAAAGTATTTCTTTCCTTTTAAAAATTGAACTTTTTTTGTTTTTATAAAATGATTTTTCACTTACAAGCGGAATTCCTCTTAAATATTGTTCACTTCCTATAAATTGAAATTCACTTGAAACATATTGAATATCCTTAATAGCGAAACCACATTTTTCAGATAAAATTCTCATACTATTAGTTGAGTGCAAGAAATAGTGTCTTGGAGCATCTAATTGCACCCAGTTCTCCTTGTATTTTTCCCAAGCATAAGAACTAACAGTTGGTACGCAAATGAGCACAAGTCCATCAGGCTCTAATAATTCTTTTACTTTTTTTAGAGTATCAAACTGTTCTTTAATGTGTTCAAAGGAATGATGAAACATTATCAAATCATACTTTTCGTATAGATCAAAAATACTTTTTTTAAGAATACTCAAACCGTTTTGATAAATAATATCATTTTCAATATACGGATCAATTCCTAATAATTTTTTGTAACCAATTTCATTTAAATCGTAAAGCAATGTCCCATCACCACAACCAACATCTAATATTTTTGCAGATTTATCTATTAGGACATTTCTCAGTAAAACCAAAGAGTAATTAGGTAATAACATATTTAATACTCTTCCTATTATTCCTTTCCCAGTAATCGCGAATTTATTTCTTGTATTTTTCAAAATTCTTTTAATAAAGTTAGCGTGTGAATTAATTCCGTAACTGTAATAATTATCAGGATAATATTTATCGATATTTTGTGGGAAATCGCAAATTTGAAGACAACCACATTCACCACATTGAAAGTATTTAAACTCGTCCTGTGTTCCAAACATCATTTCCTTAACAAAATATCCTTTATTGTCCTTTGTATTGAGACAAATTCTACATTGCATAAGACATCCAATATTATGTTTTTATGTAGATATTAATTCTAATAAAAATTATATTCAATTAAAGTGAGAGAATTAATAATTGGTACCAAATTAATGAAAATAAAATAATTTTACAAATATTGTAAATTAATAAAAAATGTATTAAATTTTAGTTGAATGTATTCTAACAGAGATGCTTCCTATGCTATCAAAAGAAACTATAGATAAAGTAATTTCTGCTGTTGAGAATTCAATACTCATTGTAATTATTCTGTTTTTAATAGTTAGTTCTGTTCTGCTAATAATTGAAGAGATTAGTTCTATTGTTATGTATTATGGTGATAAACAATCAATAAAGATAATTATTGAAATAATCTCCAAGACACTTTTATTACTAATGATTATTGAAATACTGATAACAGTTAAAATTTCACTAACAGAACATATTCTTTCTTGTCAACCATTCTTAATAATTGGATTGATTGCAGCTGTACGAAGAATCTTAATAATAAGTGTTGAAATTGCATACGTTCACGAAATGTTTAACCACTACATTATTGAAATGGGGTTATTAATTTTCTTAATATTAATATTTGTTATTGCTCTTGCAATTTTAAGAAAATATTCTATAAAATAGGAGGTATTATGGATCCTAATCAACTTATTCCTAAACCTGACACAATACCTGCACCACCTTGGTTAATGATTATTCTTGAACAGTTGTTGTTTATGCTCCATATTTTGATTGTGAATGCTTTATTCGGCAGTGCTCTAATTATTTTTTTCCGTTGGCTTAAAAATAATAACAATGAAGAATTTATTGAGCTAAACAAACCTATTGCCTCAAAAATTCCTATAATGTTTGCTTTGGGAATTAATCTCGGGGTTGCACCTTTGCTATTTTTGCAAGTTACTTTCGGACATTTATTTTATTCAAGTTCAGTCCTTATGGCAACATATTGGATATTAATTATTCCTTTTTTAATTATTGCTTATTATGGAGCCTATATTCATTATAAAAAAATGGATCTTAGACAGGGTTTTGCAAAATTTTCCATCGCTGTTTTATTATTAATGGTGCTTTATATAGCTTTTATGCTTGTTAATAATAATGCACTTATGGAACAACCTGAAAAATGGGTAAAGTACTTTGACAATCGTAATGGGACCATATTGCTTTTGTCTGATTTGTCAATTTACCCAAGGTTCTTAAAATTTGTCTTTGCTTCTGTTGCTATTGGTGGTTTGTTCTCAGCGTTGTTATTTTACTTCAAAAAAGATGTTTCAAAAAAAGAAGAGAAAATAAAACAAGGACTAAAAATCTTCGGAATATCTACTGCAATACAAATGGCAATTGGTTTCATCTATTTGTTTTCACTTCCAGAAGAAA
This sequence comes from Eximiradius proteiniborus, assembly GCF_058546985.1. NCBI lineage: Bacteria > Pseudomonadati > Bacteroidota > Eximiradiia > Eximiradiales > Eximiradiaceae > Eximiradius > Eximiradius proteiniborus. The sequence goes on from NZ_CM178592.1 coordinate 714,268, forward strand.
TTATGCTAAAATTGATTGGAAGAGATCTTCTTAGTTCAATAATTTTATTGGTTGGAATAATTTCTGCTATAGGAGCTTTAATATTTGCTTTTCAGGGAAAATTATTTGCTACTTTATATCATCTGTTGCTTACAATGATTGCGATGATAATAACTCGATATTTATTAAGGATGATGTATCTGAACGATAATTTTAGTTTAAGTTCCTTGCAGATAGAACCTCAATGGATGGTATTTTCACTATTTATTGTTATTCTACTAATCGGTTTGTATTCTGTTTGGTATATGCTCAGAATAGGTTTTGCAAATAATTCAGGGAGGGCAGAATAATGAACTATCCAATATGGGAATTGTATTACCTGAATTCAGGAACACTGGTTGCGATTATTTCAATATTACACGTATATATTTCGCACTTAGCTGTTGGTGGCGGTTTCTTTTTATGGTACACCGACAGAAAAAGCATAAAAGAGAACAACACAGAATTGAGAGAATATGTTAAAAAACATACGTGGTTTTTTCTTTTGCTAACAATGGTATTTGGTGGAGTTACAGGTGTGGGAATATGGTTTATTATTGCACTTGCTAATCCAGCTGCAACTTCATCGTTAATACATACATTTGTATTCGGGTGGGCAATCGAGTGGGTGTTCTTTGTAGCTGAAATAACAGCTCTCTTAATTTATCATTACCGATTTGATAAAATGACTGATAAGGATAGGCTTAAAATTGCATTTCTTTATTTTTTGTTTGCTTGGTTAAGCTTATTCATTATCAATGGCATTCTAAGTTATATGCTAACACCCGGTAATTGGTTAGAAAATAAATCTTTTTGGTCGGGCTTTTTCAACCCTACTTATTTTCCATCTTTGCTTTTCAGAACAGCTGTGATGGCTCTTGTTGCAGGCCTATTTGGACTAATAACTGCTGTGTTTATGAAAGGCAGCGAATTTCGTTCTTATCTTATCAAATATTGTTCTAAATGGTTGCTTTATTCTTTCCCATTTATGATTATTTTCGGTTTATGGTATTTTTATTCAATTCCTGAAAATACTCGTTTTACAAATTTCGTTCTCAATCAGCAGATGACGAATGTTGTTTCGATACTATTAATATCAACTGCCTTACTATTCTTTTTTACATTGTTCTTTATTATTCGTTCCAAGCCATCGCTACAAAAAATAATGGTTTTCATTCTTCTTATTATTGGACTTGGTTGGTTTTCCGGATTTGAATATGTTCGTGAGTATGCTCGAAAACCGTATATAATACACGGTTATATGTATTCTACTTCTATTTATGTTCAAGACGAAGATAAATTAAATACTGAAGGGATTCTAACTCACGCCAAATGGAGTTCTGTAAAAAATATTACCGAAGAAAATAAAATTATTGCTGGGAAAGAAATATTTAATATCCAATGCCTATCTTGCCATACAATCAATGGAATTAAAAACGATGTTGTGAGTAAATTTAAAAATTTAGCTTATGTTGGAATAATGTCTCAAATCTATGGTCAAGGAAAAGTACTTAATTATATGCCTAAATTTATTGGAACGCGCGAGGAACTGGAAGCATTGGCTTTATTTATTGCGAAGAATTTGCTTGGTAAAGAAGTAATGACACAGCTTACCACTCAAAAACCAAATCCTGTTGAATTGGATATTCCAGCTTTTGACTCAAAAAATGATGAATACGTTCTTTTGGCTTGGAATGATATTGGAATGAAGTGCATTACAGATAATTACAAAATGTTTATGTTTTTACCTCCGGGGAACATTTTAGAGGCATTACTTATTAAAAGAGATGCTTTTCCAATCGTTGTCTCAAAGGGAGTTGAAATCGAATATGAAGTCGAAGCTGGGTTTGAAAACCCATCCAAATTTATTGATTTTTGGAAATATTCAGAAGCATATTACGGGAAGAAAATACCGGAAAACATTGGATCAACAGGAAATGGTCTAAAAGGAAAATTCGTTTGGGATGAAAAAGAAAGAAAATTTATTGCGAAAGGAATTCCTGTTGTCCCATATAAAAATGATGGAAGTTATAATCCATATCCGAGGTTTAAGGTTAAAGCGATAGATGTTGCAACAGGAAAAATTCTAAAAGAAACGAAGGTCGTTGCTCCTGTTTCTTCAGAAATGGGATGTCGCTTATGCCACGATGGTGGCTGGCGAATAGATAATGTGTCGGGTCTTGCTGACAAAACAGCGGCAAATATTCTTTCCACACACGATAGACTAAATAAAACAAAACTTCTTAAATCTGCTCAAGAAGGCAAGCCTGTTATGTGTCAAAGCTGCCACCCTGACCCACTTGTTAAATCTGATGGTTTACCCGGTCATAATAGTTTTTCAGCTGCTATGCATGGTTGGCATGCAAATTATATGGTAATTGAAGGACCGAATGCTTGTGTTACTTGTCATCCAAGTAGTTCAACCGGAAATACTCAATGTAGCCGCGATATTCATTCTCTTGTAGGATTAAATTGCACAAGTTGTCATGGAAATATAGATGAACATGCTGCTTCTCTTTTAAAACATGAATTTAATAACAATACAAGTGCCAAGAGGCTTGCTTCTAATCTGAAATTAAAACAGGTGAAATCAATACAAGAGGTTAATGCAAGAAAATCTTGGCACCAATTGCCTGACTGTATGAATTGTCATGAAGGTTACGAACAACCTAAATCTAATTTTAAAAGCTTCAACAAATGGGTAGCCTCTGCTTCAGATTTATATAAAAATCGGCGAGATGACAGAGGACGTGTTCAATGTGTGGCTTGCCATAATTCACCTCACGCTATTTATCCAACTAAGAATATTGTCAATCCAAACCACGATAACATTCAACCTTGGCAATATCAAAATAATCCATATCCAATAGGAACTAATAACAGCTGTGCGATTTGTCATAAAATTGATATGAAAATGTTAAAACACCATCCAAATATGGATAAACCGTTTAGAAACTTTCAATTAGTGGAAAAACACGGACTTTTACAAGTCAAGAAGTAATTTAAAGATTGATGCCTGAACATCAAACAAAAAGGCTGCCTTCACAAAGCAGCCTTTATTTTTTCCTATTCAGCATTCTTTTGATTATTCAAGTTTTTTAGTTAATTTTGACGAAAACTATCATTTTATGATGTAAGTTCTTTATTTTAAATAAAATTTTTGTTTAATATGGAAATTATTGAAAAAAAATTAAGAATTGAAGATGCAGAATTAATTTCTGCTTTCGAACTAAATGATACTTTTTTGCAGTTGATTCAAAATAGGTTCAAAACCGCCGTTTTAATTCGGGGTGAAAATTTAATTCTGAAAGGATACACTGATGAGATAAAAGTAATTGAAAGACTTTTTAAAGAATTTTCATATTTACTCAAAAGAAATGGTGTTATTCTACAAAGTGATATTTCTACAATTTTAGAATTGATTGATACAAAAGATGTTGATCAAATTAAAAATAATGGGAACCACAAAAATCCTGTAATATACAACGGTGTTAAAGAAATAATTCGGGTAAAGTCTCAAAAACAGCTTGAATATTATGAAAAAGTGCTGAACAACGATTTAGTATTCGCAATTGGTCCTGCTGGAACAGGTAAAACTTTTTTAGCGGTTGCTATGGCATTAGCCGCATTAAGACTAAATGAAGTCTCAAAAATAATTATCACGCGTCCAGCAGTTGAAGCAGGGGAATCGCTTGGTTTTTTACCCGGAGATATGCGAGAAAAAATCGATCCTTATTTGCGTCCTCTTACCGATGCTATGCACTATCTGCTTTCAGGTGATAAACTTAAAGCATTGTTAGAAAAACAAACTATCGAAATTACTCCTCTTGCTTATATGCGTGGCAGAACCCTTAACAATGCTTTTATTATTCTTGATGAAGCTCAAAATGCTACGCGTACTCAAATGAAGATGTTTTTAACTCGTTTTGGACCAAATTCTAAAGTTATTATTACCGGAGATGTTACTCAGATCGATCTGCAAAATAAAGAAGATTCAGGACTTATTCACGCAAGTAATATCTTAAAAGGAATTAAAGGAATTGAATTTGTTTATTTCAGCAATAAAGATGTTGTTCGCCATAAATTAGTTGCAGAAATAATAAAAGCGTACGAGAAAGAAACAAAGACTGAAACAAAAAAATCCTCTGGAAAAACAAAGAATGATTGACCTATTTAAAATTGGTTTTTTAACAGTTACATTAATTGATTTAGTCGACATTGCTATTGTTACTACTTTTTTCTATTGGCTTTATAGTCGCTTGCGAGATACAATTGCAGTTAATGTGCTGTTCGGCTTGGTGATTGTTATAGCATTGTCTTTCATCACAGAAGCAGTTAATCTTAAGTCACTCAATTGGATTTTAAGAACAATATCTGATATTTGGTTAATTGCATTTATTGTTCTATTCCAGCCTGAAATACGAAAATTACTAATGATAATTAGTAGAAGCAGAATTTTTCGTTCTTTTGTGCAAACTAAAATATCTGATGTTATTGATGAAATCACTGATGCAGTCAAAGAACTTTCGGAAAAACATATTGGCGCATTAATCGTATTTCCACGCTCCCAGAACGTTCAAATGACAATCGATACCGGTATTAGGATACAGGCTACTTTAACAAAAGAACTTGTATTGTCGATTTTTAATGTAAAGTCTCCATTGCACGATGGAGCAATAATTATTGAAAATAATATTATTGTTGCTGCAAGATGTATTTTGCCATTATCTCAGCAAACAAAATTTAAAGGAAAAAATCTGGGGACGCGTCATCGTGCAGCACTCGGTCTATCGGAACAAATTGACGCAATCATTCTGGTTGTATCTGAAGAAACTGGGAGCATTTCAGTTGCAGATAGCGGTGAACTGAATTTGAATATTCACATTGATAACCTTGCTGCTGTATTAACTTCAAAATTAGCTGACTAAGCTATTCAGTATATCTTTGTTTTTATTTGTAATTATTCATATTTATTCTTAATTTATAAAATGCATTTTTCAATAAGGGTGAGCAACATATGAATTCTTCATTGTGGAGCGAAAATTCTAAATACAACATAATTATTGATATTGCTACTGCTTTTCAAAAAAGCAAAGTTTTCTTTGCTGCTATTGAATTAAATATTTTTTCGATTATTGGTGATGAAAAATTATCTGCCAAAGAAATTTGCAATAAAATTCAATCTGACTTGCGAAATACCGAAAAACTGCTCAATGCTCTATGTGCTCTCAACTTTTTAATCAAACACAATGATTTATATGAGAATTCTCCTATTACAAAGCATTATCTACTCGAAAATGGTGAAGAGTATATTGGGGAACTTCATCATATTAACGATCTTTGGAACTCTTGGACAGATTTAACATATTGCACCAAAAAAGGAAAGCCTCGAGAGTTCAAAACTGTTAACGAGAAAGACAGTGAGTGGATTTATAATTACTTGCTTTCACTTAAATGGAAATCAAAATATGAAGCACCTATTGTTGTGAGAAATATGCATCTTAGAAATTGTAAAAGAATATTAGATTTGGGTTGTGGTTGTGGTTCATATTTGATTGAGATTTCAAAAAATTATCCTCATTTGGAATGTGTTGGTCTGGATTACCCAAATGTTGTTAGTCAGATTGAAAAAGTTAATCAAATAAGCAAATATGAAAATATAAAAATACTTCCTTGTGATGTTTATCTTCAGGACATTGGAAGTAATTACGATGCTGTTCTTATTTCATATTTACTCCAAGAGTATTCATTATGGGATAATATGGAATTATTAAGAAAGGTTTATAATTCTTTAAATAAAAATGGTTTTGTTTTTATTCATCAGCAAGTAATTAATGATGATAAAATTTCACCCAAAAGTGCAGTAATGAACTCTCTTAATATGATGGTCAATACTCTTGAAGGCGATATTATGACTGAAACAGAACTGTGGGTTATATTGAAAGAAAATTGGTTTGATAATATTTCATTTGTCAAAACTGACTTCGATACTACAATAGTTAGTGGACAAAAATTAACAAGTTTTTAGATGGAGTTAAATTGAAAAATAGTATTTTATTTATTGGTGATATTGTAGGAGAACCTGGATTAAATGCTGTTAAAGAGCATCTTAGCAATTTAATTGAAAAGTATGAAGCAGATTTTGTTGTTGCAAACGGTGAAAATGTTACAAATGGAAAGGGTATTACAAAAGACGAAGCAGAAGAGCTTTTTAAATTAGGTGTTGATGTTATTACCACAGGTAATCATATTTGGGATAATTGGCATTCCCGTCCACTGATAGCTCAAGATGATAGAATTATTCGTCCCAACAACTATCCACAAGGTAATCCTGGTCGTGGTTATAAAATATCTCAATCGAAGAAAGGAAATCAAATTGCTGTTGTGCAGATTCAAGGCAGGTCTTTTATGTATCCTATCGATTGCCCTTTTAAATCAATTGATTATGTAATCAATTTTTTACAAAACAAAGCAAAAGTAATAATCGTTGATTTTCACGCTGAAGCAACTGCTGAAAAAATTGCTATGGGATGGCACACCGACGGAAGAATATCCGCACTTCTTGGCACACATACTCACGTTCAAACAGCTGATGCTTGTCTTCTTCCAAATGGTACGGCTTATATTACTGATGTTGGAATGACAGGTCCCTATGATTCTGTTCTTGGTCTCGATAAATCTGTTGCTCTGAAGCGATTTACTCTTCAAACTGCTCACAAATATAAACTTGCAGAAAATGATGTTCATTTGTGTGGTGTGCATCTATTAATTGATTCAGATACAGGACAAGCTCTTAAAATTAGTTCTTTTATTATTCCAGAATTTGAGAAAAGTATATATGAAAAAAGTTAATTTAGCTATTGTTGGCGTTACCGGTTTAGTTGGAAGAACATTTTTAAAAGTCTTAGAGGAAAGGAATTTCCCAATCGACACTCTTCGGTTATTTGCTTCTCCAAGCTCGGCTGGCAAAGAAATTACATTTAAAGGAAGGACGTTTGTAATTGAAACCTTAAATAATGATTCATTTAAAGGTTTAGATATTGCTCTTTTTTCAGCTGGTTCCTCTGTTAGCAGGGAGTACGCTCCTATTGCAGCACAAAGTGGATGTGTTGTAATAGACAATAGTAGTGCCTGGCGGAGAGATAAAAATGTACCATTGGTAGTTCCAGAAGTTAATCCTGACGATATTTTCAAGCATAATGGTATTATCGCTAATCCAAACTGTAACGTGATTCCACTTGCAGTTGTATTCAGCCCATTACATAAGAAATATCAAATTACAAGAGTAGTTGTTTCAACTTACCAATCAATTTCTGGCGCCGGACAAAAAGGATTAGACAAACTGGAAAAAGAGCTACAAGGACTTCAAACAAACGACAAACACAGAATTTTTTCAAATATAATATTTCACCCTGTTGAAACAGAACAACCAGAAATCACTAACGAAGAGGCTAAACTTCATTTCGAACCCTGTAAAATTTTGCATTCATTCGATATTAAAATTACATCAACTTGTGTTCGACTTCCATTTTTCGCTTGTCACTGCGAAGCTGTTAATATTGAAACTAAACTTCCTTTTCAAATTGATGAAGTAAAATATTTACTTGCAAATTCAAAAGGTATTAAAATTATTGATGATTTGCAAAATGATGACTACCCTACCCCCGATATTGTGAAAGGAAAAGATGAAGTTTATGTAGGTCGAATTCGAAGAGACAATACAATCGAAAACGGTATGAATTTATGGGTTGTATCAGATAATATAAGAAAAGGTGCTGCAACAAATGCTATTCAAATAGCCGAACTGTTAATCAAATCTGAATAATAAGGAGGTGATGTCCCTTGGGGAAAGAAAACCCTAAATATACACCAGAACAAATTTTGAAATAAGGTCGGGCGGGTGGGAAGCTAATCTGAATTGAAAATATCAATTATTATTTAAATATAAAAAGGTATTCTATGAAAAAAATAATAGCTTTATTTTTGACTTTTATCGTTTCTTTAAGTATTCTGCAAGCACAATATCCTCAGTTTTTATTAGAAAAAGGAGACTTTTTAGAATATAAAAGAAATCTAATAAGTAACTATGAATTACCTAAATATCAAAAGTTGCTTGATAATAAAACCAACCGTAATTATGACGTTCTGAACTACAATTTAGAACTCGATTGGACTGAAGCATTATCATCTGAACCAATTAAATTCGAATTTTCTGGCAAAAACAATATTACTATCAAAATTACAGAGCCAAATATTAACAAGATTGAATTTGATGCTGTGAACTTATTGATTAACTCTGTTTTTATTAACGACATCCCAGTTTCTTCATTTGATTATTCAGAAGGTTTGCTTTCTATTTCATTAGATAATTTTCAAAACATTGGTGATACCATAGATGTATTAATTGATTACAAATTTGTTGGTCCGGATACTCTTGGGTTTTATCTTTATCCAAAAGATATGCCGGTAGGATATGGTCCGAGTGGAGAAATGGTATATACACAGGAACGAATTGCTTATACAATGAGCGAACCAGAAGATGCGAGATATTGGATGCCTTGCAACGACATACCAAACGATAAAGCAAGAGCAAGCATATCTATCAAAGTGCCCAAAGGCTTTCTTGCTGTTTCAAACGGAGTACTTATGAATGTTGATGAAAACGAAGAAACTGTAACTTATCACTGGGCTGACACCGCGTTAATCCCGACATATTTAATGGCTGTTGCTGCATCAAAATATGTTTCCTACAATGAATGGTTCAAGTATTCTGATAATCAATTGGATTCTATTGAATTAGTATATTATGTCTGGGAGAATGATTTAGATAATGAGAAAACAGACTGGACAGTTTATAATGCAAAAAATGCTTTTAAACCTACATCCAAAATTATGCAAATTTATTCAGACGCATTTATCCCCTATCCTTTCCGAAAATATGGACAGGTAGCGATACAGCCATTTTATTTTGGTGGAATGGAACATCAGACAATAACTTTTGTTAATCGTTCTTGGCTTCGTGGTAGAAATGAATCAGGTATTGCTCACGAAATGGCACACCAGTGGATTGGCGATTTAGTTTCTTGCGAAGACTGGAGCAACATCTGGTTCAACGAAGGTGGGGCTACCTGGAGCGAAGCAATTTGGGCAGAAGACTGGGGTGGATATGATACTTATTTAAATTATATGGACGCAGTTGGCAACCAATATCGTAGTAGAAAGTTTTTAATGACTGTTCCAATTTATGGAATTCCAAACCAGTACTTATTTTCATTTCCGTTCAGTTTACTTGTTTATAACAAAGCTTCCTGGATATACCACCAATTGAGAATTATGCTTGGAGATGAGGTCTTCTTCCCTACTTTTCGTAACCTGCTGAAAAAATACGCATTTTCAAATATCAATGTTGATAAATTTCAGCAGCATTTTGAAGACGAAGTAATAGGTTCCCCTGTTCCATTGGATGTTTTCTTTGACCAATGGCTAAAAAAACCGGGACATCCAATATATCAATTATCTACCGAAGCAGATTTGTTACCTGAACAGAATAATTATTCAGTTAAAGTAAATTTGAAACAAACTCAAAGCAGTCAAAACGCTCATCCCCTATTTGTTACTTATTTGCCACTTGTTTTTTTCAATAAAGATACAGTTTCAGAAATATTTGTCGTTAATGATCAAATTGAACAAAGTTTTACAATAAATTTAGACTTTCTTCCAGATAGTGTTTATATTGATACAAGAAAAGTATTGGCAGAATCGAATAAAGTAAAGGTAAATCTAATTTCTTCTGTTGATAATAGTTTTTCAAATGTCAAAATCTATCCTAATATTGTAGAGAAAAATGGTTTTATTACAATTAGTTCAGCAGATAATTCTAATATACAAATAATTGAATTGTATAATTCTGTTGGCGAAAAATTAATTAAAGAACGTCCGGAGAAAAACTTTTATCAACTTTCTTTGAGAAACCTATCTTCTGGTGTTTATTATGCCGTTATCTATGTTGATAACAATTGTGTAACTCAAAAAATCGTTGTCCAGTAAACTTTACTGTAAATATTTATATGACCAAATAATAAAATCCCCAACTAAAAATAGTTGGGGGTTATTTTTTACTATTAAGTAAATTTTAATTAACGATAATGTTACTTTTTCCAGGATGTTGCAGATTGAAAATGTCTTCAATTGCTTTGATAAATCCATCTTTTGGAAATGCACCAACAGCCATTTGTGGTCTGTCATTTACAGGGATAAACAAAATTGAAGGAATGCTACGAATTCCAAAAACCATTGCTAATTCCTGTTCTGCTTCAGTATCAATTTTGTAAATATCAATCAATCCTTCGTATTCTTTTGCAATTTCTTCCAAAATTGGTGATACCATTTTACAAGGTCCGCACCAATCAGCATAAAAGTCAATAATCGCAGGTTTTGTGCCTTTGAAGTTCCATTCGTTACTATTTTCATAGTCGAATATCTTTTCAATAAAAGTTTGCTTTGTTAGATGTTCCATTTTTTCTCCTTTAATAAAAATGATAATATTTTTATCTATTGACGATTATATTGAAACTATATTGCTGGAATTTCATATAATCATTTTTTATTTATAAAAAGTAAGTTAATCAATTTTTTTTACAATTTCACAAAAAAAACAATTATTTTTAAAATTATTGATATTTACTGGGAGAAAAAATTGAGTAGTGTTCAAGATTTATCTAAATTAACAAGATGGTTCGTATTGCTTTTGGTTAGTATTAGTATTTCTGCTAATTACTATGTTTATGATGCAATGTCATCAATTAAATCAATTATGCAGAGCGAACTCGGTTTCAGTAATACTGCTTATGGTTGGTTAGTTTCACTTTATTCATTTCCGAATACATTTTTAGCAATGTCCATACTTGGTGGTATTATTTTAGACCGATGGGGAATTAGAAAAACAGGATTGCTTTTTGTCTCTTTGTGTGTTTTGGGTGCTTTTTTTTCTTCTTATGGTGCAAGTCCATATTTCTCAAACGGTGGTTTTGGTTACGGATTGGTATCTGCAATTATACCTTCAATTTCACCTGAACTAAAAATGTTAATGTTAGGTCGGTTATTGTTCGGCTTGGGTGCCGAAACAAGCATAGTAGTTTCAAACAAAATAATGGTTAAATGGTTTAAAGGAAAAGAATTGGCATTAGCTTTTGGTGTCAATTTAGCAATTGCCCGACTTGGAACTGCTGCTGCGTTAATTTTATCACCTATATTTGTTAATTATATCCATTGGACAACAGCACTTTGGGCAGCAACAATATTAATGTCTATTGGGTTCATTTGCTTTATTGTTTATATTTATTTGGATAAAAAACATACTCCTAAAGAAGATAAATCTGCAAAATTAGCCGAAGATGAAATTTTCCGTATGAAAGATATTATTGAATTAATAAAAAATAAATCGTTTATTTATGTATGTATATTGTGCGTAACTTTTTACTCTGCTGTTTTTCCATTCCAAAGTTACTGCCCCGATTTGCTTCATAATAAATTTAATCTCTCAATTGAATGGAGCGGCATATTATCAAGTTTGATTATTTGGGGAACCATTGTTTTTACTCCAATGTTTGGTTATTTCGTGGATAAAAAAGGAAAGCGAGCTTCTTTGATGTTTGTTGGTTCTGCTTTGCTGATTATATCACATTTAATTTTATCGCTTACTTATTTAACTCCATATATTCCAATGTTTTTGCTTGGGATTGCTTTCTCGCTTGTTCCTGCCGCGATGTGGCCCTCTGTTGCATTAATTGTTGATGAGAAAAAACTCGGTACCGCTTACGGTACAATAGCTTCTATCCAAAATTTGGGTTTGTGGGCATTTCCAATTATTGCTGGTTGGGTATTAGATAAAACTAATGTAGGCGTTTCACCTGGAAATTTAGATTATACTTATACTATTTTAGTTTTTGCTGGGCTTGGTATTGTTGGTTTTCTTTTTGCATTTCTTCTTAAACATAACGAAACAAAAGGTAATTCACACGGATTGGAATTACCTTCTCAAAGCTAATAATATTTATTATACATTAGTGGTTTCATTACATAAGTAAGTTTATAGGCATTAGATTTTGAACAATCTAAGAAGCCTATAAACTTACTAATTAGGAATATAGAATAACTACAAATTTGTTAAGCGATACCTATAATATTCAATATTTTCAACAACATATCGCTATTTATTAACAGGCTTTTCAAGCAACTTTTCTATTTTGTTAATTTTAGAGGTCATTCGAGATTCGTCGCCTTTCCTGTAATCAATTTTAATAGTTGAATATATTCTGTTTGCTTGTGGTTCAAGAATTTTGAAGCAGCTTGAAATAACATTCATTACTTCTTCCCAACTACCTTCTAAGATAGTTCCCATTGGCGTTAACTTATATGTTATCCCACTTTTATCAATAAAATCAATAATCTGGGATACGTATGCACTGACGCTTTCTCCTTTGTCAGTGGGAAACATTGAAAATTCAGCAAGAACCATTATTTTTTCTCCTAATGATTTTATTTAACAAAATATCTTTTTGTTTTTGTTTATTGGGGTTAGACTTCTCTACAAAAATCATGTTTTTAGTAAACGGATTAGTTTCAGTATAATACATCAAAGTTGAATATGTTGAAGGAGTCGGAGTATAAATTTGAACTTGTTCAGGAACAATTTTCAGTTCCTTTTTCAAAAAATTCTTAAGTTCAACCATATCATTTTCCGAACAACCAGGATGAGCAGCCATAAAATAATAAGTTAGAAATTGCTTTTTCTCAGCTTTTTTTGAATAATCCATAAACTTTTTTCTAAACAAAGAGATATCTTCCTTCCTGACTATTTTTCCCATTGCTTCAAGAACATTTTTTGAAATATGTTCTGGGGCAATTTTAAGCTGTCCAGATACATATTTTTCAGCAAGCACTTGAATAAATTTGTCTCCATAAATACTATCATTTAAAAGCAAGTCAAATCTTATACCTGATGAAATAAATATTTTTTTTATCTTAGAAATTTGAGCTATTTCTTCTAAAAGATTAAAGTATTTCTGGTGATTATTGTTTAAATTCTTGCATTTTTTAGGAAACAGACATCTTTTTGCAGTGCAATGTTCGTCGAACTGTTTGCAGTCCATTCCATACATATTCGCACTTGGACCCCCAACATCATAAATTATTCCATTAAAATTAGGCTTGTTTGATATTCTTTGAGCTTCTTGCAGCACTGAATGAACACTTCTACTTATTACTTTCCTTCCTTGGTGAACAGCAATTGCACAAAAATTACATTCTCCAAAACAACCTCGGTGCGTAATAATAGATTGCTTAATAGTTTCGAGAGCTTTGATTTTACCTTTTTGTTTGTAAAAAGGGTGTACATCATATTCATAATCAAGTTCGAAATAGCTATCGATTTCTGATTGAGTAGGATAAAATTGAGGTGGATTGTGTATTAAATACCTATCCCCTGTTTTTTGGCACAATCCTTTTGAAGAGTTCGGTTCATTATTTGAGTAAAATAATTCAAACATTTCTATAAATTTGGAATTTGAGCTTAATATATCTTCATAAGAAGGTAATTGAATATATTCATCTTTTGCACTTTTAGAAATATAGCATAATCCTCTTATCTCTTTCGGATTTTGATTATTTTTTATAGCCTCTGCAAATTCCAGTATGCTTTTCTCAGCCATACCATATATCAAATAATCAGCTTTGGAATCGAACAAAATTGAGCGTCTGATTTTATTATCCCAATAATCGTAGTGAGCAACTCTTCTTAAGCTTGCTTCAATCCCACCAATAACAATTGGAATACTTTCCTTGCAATATTGGCGAATCAAATTCACGTATTTAATAGTTGCTCTATCCGGACGCAATATATTTTGTCCACCAGGTGTTAAGTCATCAAGTTTCCTCCTTTTTTTTGTAGCAGTATAATTTGCAACCATAGAATCGACGCATCCGGCTGTAACTCCCCAAAATAGTTTAGGTCTTCCAAGTCGTAAAATATCTTCTTGAGATTCAATTGTCGGCTGAGAAATAATACCAACTTTATACCCGTTACGAATAAGCCATTTACCAATGGCTGCTGCTCCATCGTATGGAGAATCGATATAAACATCTCCTGTTACTATTATTACATCAAGTTTTTCCCAATTTAGTTTCTTTAATTCTATTTTTGTAGTTGGAATATACATTTTTTATGACTTTTAGTTAATATGTTATTATATTTGTTATTTAGATTGTGTAAATTAAGAATAATCTATAAAATTGAAAAATTATAGTATTTTATTGTTGTTTATCTTGTGTTTTAATTCAAGCCTGTTCGCTGAATTATTAAAAGTTTCACCACAAAAAGGTGAATCTGTTTATACATTACTTACAAGATATAATTTGACTTACGAGAAAAATATTGATTTCTTTTTGAAACAAAATCAGAATAAAATTTCAGAACAAAAAGGTTTGTATCTTGGAAAAGAATATGAACTTCCTATCAAAATTGTAAAGTTCAATAATAAAAACATTCGTTCAACTTTAAATATTGATTATGAGACTGCAAAAAAAATTCAAGAGTATAATTCAATTGTAGTAAAAAAAGGATTAAAGAAATCTTCTTATAAAGATGACCAAATTCTTTGGGTACCATTTATTGAATATGATTTAAACAATGACATTAATAAAAAAGAAAATGAGAAAAATGTTGCAAAAGATATTTTTTTAAGAAATAATTTTAAAAAAAACAACGATCTATTCGGTGAAAAATACAAAATCAATTCTGTTTTAGATAATAAATTAGCTGGACATTATTTCTATTTGATCTCAGGGCACGGCGGACCAGATCCGGGTGCAATTGGATTTAGAAACGGTTTCGAATTACACGAGCATCAATATGCTTACGATATATCACTCCGGTTGGCTAAAAAGCTTATGGAAAGCGGCGCAGAAGTGTTTTTGATCGTTCAGGACGATGAAGATGAAATATCTGATGAGAAATTTCTTAAAAAATCTGGAACTGAGAAATTATTAAATGGTGATACAATTTCAAGTGTTCAGTCAATACGATTAAAACAACGAACAGATTTAGTCAATGAAATATTTCGAACTTATAACAAGAAGGAAACAAATCATTTGCTCATTGAAATACACGTAGATTCAAGAATCACTGATAAACGTATTGATATTTTTTTCTATCATCAGCCTGAAAGCGAAAAAGGAAAAGAATTTTGTGAAGCTCTTCTAAATACTATCAAAGAAAAATATGACAAAAATCAGCCAGGACGTGGTTATCAAGGTAGGATATTTGGCAGAAATCTTTGGACGCTTCGAAATGCTATTCCTACTGGGGTTTACGTTGAACTGGGTAATATTCAAAATCCGCAAGATCAAATTAGATTGATAGAACCATCTAACCGGCAGGCAATTGCAAACTGGCTATACAAAGGTATTTTACAGGCATATAATATAAAATAGAGGGAATTTATGGTAGGTGTTGGTTACGATATTCATCAATTAAAGCAAGGCGAAACATTAATACTCGGTGGTGTCAATTTTGAGACAGAATTTGGCACTGTTGCCCATAGCGATGGCGATGTTCTGCTTCACGCAATAATGGATGCGATTCTTGGAGCAGCCTCTCTTGGCGACATTGGAGAACATTTCCCAGACAATAATGAGTATTTCAGAAATATTTCTTCTCTTGAATTATTGAAAAATGTGATAAAATTAATTGATGAAAAATATATTATCGTCAATATCGATGCTACTCTCATTGCCGAAAAACCTAAAATTAAAGATTTCAAAAACAAAATGCGAGAAAATATTGCTAATGCTTGCAATATTTCTATTCACCAAATAAATATTAAAGCTACGACTAATGAAAAATTAGGTGCTCTTGGTCGTGGAGAAGGAATTGCGGCTATTGCAATATGCCAATTAGAAAAAAAATATTAAAATATTTAAGTCATCTTGTTTTATTTGTTTTGCTTACAATCCCAGTGTTTGGGAATTATTTCTATCCATATAAAATTAATTTTTTCAAATCAATTGATCTTGGTGAAATTATTCATTCAAACAATGAATTTTATATATTAAACTATGGTCTGTTTGGTGAAAATAGCTACATCTACAAAACTAATAATTTTAACCCTGAAAGTGGTCTTACACTCCACAACACCTCGTTATTGTATGCGAAATCAGCATTGGATAAACTCATTTTACTAACATCCGTTAATGATAGTTTATTTCTTGAAGTATACTCGGATAATACTATAAGCCATAAAATATATATTTCCAGTTCATTCGAGAATTATTATAAATTAATTGACATTCAAGTTCAAAAGAACAATATTTTATTACAAATTGACAAAAATATTTATTTATTCAATATTACTAACAATTTCCCAAAAGTATTTTCAATATTAAGTCAGAATGCATTAGATGCAAATTTTTATTTGTTAAATGATAAAGTCTTTATTGCAATTGTTGAGGAAGAAAGTTCCCAAAATGTTATTAAATTTTTTGATTCGGATGGGAATATTTTTAATAGTCTGTCAGTTCCTTCCTATAACAATGTCAAAATTATTGATATATATAATTATTTATCTCTTATTTTTAGTTCATTTGACAATAAATCTTTGATATATTTAATAAACAAAAGAGATTATACAGTTAGCAATTCAATATGGGTTAATTCTAATTCAAATTTCATTGCTATTTCAAACAATTCTATATACTCTTTGCAAACAAATGAAAAAACGTATGTATTAAGTAAAATTCACACTTATTCAAATATTATAAATAATGCTGATTTTCCAATTGAGTTAGTTGAACCATTTTATTTGAAAGTTATTAACAATCGTATTTATGCAATATTTAAAAATGGTATCTGCATTACAGATACCAATTTGTCGATACAAGCAGTTTATTTTTTCAATATTTCACAGCAAATAAGCAAAATTATTGATGTTTTTGAATGTAAAAATCAAATTATTATTACATCCAAATCAAATTCAATGTTTTTTGAAATAAAAGATAATCAACTTTCAGTTGTGAAATTCTTTTTCTATAAATATGCTAAATACATTATTCCATTATTAATTGTTCTAATAATGCTATTCCTCATTAACAAAATCATAGCTAAGAGCAAATTACTAAATATTATTGCAAATATTCCTTCTACAGGTTTTTTATTTATTATTAACCACAGGGGTAAACTGATTTTTGCTAATGATTATGCCTCTAATTTGATTTCACTTAGTAGGAATGTTCCATTGAATAAAAATTTCAGAGATTATTTCAAAAATGATGCTATTAGTGAAGTTTATAAATTTTATGAGATAAATAAAAGTAACAAGAAAACTATTAAAGAAAAATTATCATTAAATTTAGATGGTAATCCGACCGAATGGTTATGTTCGATAATTCCTATAAGAGATTTCAGAGGCTTTGCAAAAGGTTATGTGCTATCCGGAATTGATATAACTGAACAACTTGAAAGAAAAAGATTAGCTAACTGGGCTCAACTTGCTCATGATATGCAAACTAATCTATCTACAATAAAACTAAATGCTGAACATATCAGTAATTCTGACATTGACCAAATTCATTCACGACAGAAAAAAATAATTCATCAGGTTAATATTTTGATGAACCGTATTCGTGATATTGTAACAGTTGGACGAACAGATATTCTGGACTTACAGATTGTGAATTCTTACGAAATATGTAGTCAAGCAGTTGCAGAATTTGACGAAGAATTATTTCCAAATGTGAAATTCACATTAAATGTTAAAAATTTCGAACTAAAGTGTGATAAAAATAAACTTGTGCGAGCTATTCGTAATGCTATTGAGAATGCAATACGTGCTCTCCCAGACAAAAAAGGCGAAATTACTATTACTTCAGATTTCGATAATAACTTCGCATATTTTTCCGTAATTGATAATGGCAAAGGAATGGACGACGAAACTAAATCAAAATT
The DNA here is from genome assembly GCF_058546985.1 of Eximiradius proteiniborus. Classification (NCBI taxonomy): domain Bacteria; kingdom Pseudomonadati; phylum Bacteroidota; class Eximiradiia; order Eximiradiales; family Eximiradiaceae; genus Eximiradius; species Eximiradius proteiniborus. The sequence continues at coordinate 732,284 of NZ_CM178592.1, forward strand.
TCTCAAACCCTACTTTACAACGTCTAGTCAATATGGAGGCAGTGGAATTGGAACAATAATAATGCAAAAAGTCGCAGAAATGCATAAAGGGCGTATCATTGTCGAAAGCAAAGTGAATGAAGGCACTAATATTACTTTCGTTATTCCTTTTAAAATATCTATTTAAGCCACCTCATAATTCTAATTCCCAAAATCGCCTGTACCGACTTCCATTTTTCTTCTCGTATTTGGTCAAGTAATAAATATGAAATTTGAATATAAGGACTAATGTAGTATTTTTGCCCAATATCAATATCTCTTCCAACATTCAAAAATGGAGCAAGATTAAAGGTATTAGCTTTATTAATCCGACCTTCACTAACAACTCTGCTATATGATGGTGGATTTGTCGGAAATGGATTTGCATAACTTGGAGATAATATTTTTTCAATATGTTTTTGCTTGTTAGATAGAATTATATGAAAAACGTTCCCAATTGAGACATAATAAAAACTATTTTCAATTCTTTTCTTAAATTCAAAATTGAAAGCTATATTATCGAATGAATTTCTAAAAATATTTTCATAAGTAATCACATCTTCTTGCCCATTCGGTAAAATTATTGGTAATTGCTGTTTTGCCGAAAACTCATTTTTCCGGTAATTATAATTAATTCCTAAAGAGAACGAACTATTCCCATCTAATATCCATTTTTCATAATTGATTCCCAAAACATATGAAGAACCATTACCATCCTCAAATTTGCCACAATTGCAATCATTCTCATAAAAACTAAAATTACCCAATTCTTTTGAAAAACCATGTTGCAAGGCTATTCCTAAAAAATCATAATTGATATTTTCTGGCAACCTTGGCGATAGTTCCCAATTAAAACCTTGAGCCTCCAAGCTAATGCTTACAATAAATAAAGTGAAAAAAACTATTATCAACAATCTTGTCATCTCTCAACAATAAAAAATTTTGTATCAAAAATTGAATATCCATCAGTTATGGAAATTGCATAAACTCCAACACTCAAAGAATTAACATCAATATCAATTAAATCTAAGCCATCAGTTTTTATTGTCATCAGTTTTTCATAAAATATTTGTCCATATGAATTTGTTATTTTCACTAATAAACTTGAATAATTCTTTGATGTATTAACCAAAAGATTTAATTTCTCGGTTACTGGATTTGGGTAAAGGGAAATAATTACTGGTCTATTAAAATCAATAGGATTTATTTTAAGTGGCAACCCACAAATTGAATCAAGAGAATATTTCCCGTTAAGAATTTTTAAATCATATATTTTTTTACAATTATCAGAACCAAAAACCACATTTTGAAACGCTAATTCGCTTATTTGATTATCACCAAGATAAGTTTTAAATTTTAGTATCAACAAAGTATCATTTGGAAGAAGAAAAATATCGGAATGAGCTTGAACAGTAAGTTTTCCTTTTACATTATCATTAATATTGACAGAAGCACCTTCTGAAGCTGTTCCTTGTGTTGTTTTACTAATATATTTTAGCAATGTAGGATTAAATACAACTTCAAATTGATAATATTTGGCATATATTGAAGGTTTGTAATGTTCTGCTGAAAGTAATATTGGAATATCTATTATTCTTCCCGGTTTACTTTTAATATTATTGTCAATGTTCAATTGAGCCAATATTGGTGGAACACTTGCTGCCTTCAACATAATTATTAACGTATCTTTGGGAGCAGTAGAATTGTTTATTAAATAAGCCCGTGAATAATATACTCCCGGTGGATAAGAAGCGTTAAATGTAAATGTTACGTATTCTGAACCATTTGGATTAATAGAAAAATCGTTCTTGGAAACAGAAAATTTATCATTATCCTCAATCATTATTTGATTTACATAAAGCTTAGTGTTACCTATATTTTGTATTCTTATCGTTGTATCTTTCGAAGAAGGACAATTTCCTTCAATATCGGCACTATAGAACACATTTCCAAAGTCGATAGTATCAATATTGGTAAAGATTTCTGGCTCTATTGCGCGACCAACTAAAAATATTTCTTTCTTTGTATCGCTGCTACTGTATCCAAATAGATTTCTTGTAGTAAAATCATTTTCAATAGTATATTTCAATAAGAAAAGACCTCTTTTATCTGGATTAATATCAACAGCAATTTCATTTTCTTGGTCAGGAAATAAATGAGCCTTAGGAAACGGTTTTGATATTGTAGCTGAGCCTGAAATAGTATTATTAATATTATCCCAAATGTTTTGATTAATTATACCATAAGGGATATTTCCAGTGTTTTTCAGTCGAAAAGTAACCCTTGTATTTTTTTTGACTTGAATATCTCCAATAAATATTGTATCTCTACGAAAGTCATAGTTAGAATGAGTTAATTCTAAATTCTGTTTTACTCCGCATCCGATTACTTTGACAACACAAAAATCAACAGAATCAGGTTTCAGGTCTTCACGAGGAGTAAAACGCACTTTAAAAATTGCTGTATCAGGTCCCAGATCTATTGGTCGATATCTAATTTCATAAACTAAATTTGTTTTTTTCGGTAATAATGAAATTGGATACTGTTTTTCTTCAAATTCAAATTCTTTACTGGTATATCCTTGGGTAATTAAAGAATCATTTGAACCAACAATTTTGATTGGAAAATTCTGAGTATTTCTGACAATATGTTTTCTCATCTGTTCTAATGGAGAACTAACAAACATCGAATCAAACATAATTACATCGTCGAATCCATCAATAAATTTAACTGTTTTTTTAGTAATTAATTTGAAAGTTTTTTGAATAATAATTCTCGTTGTATCTTTAGGATCCACTAATCCAAGTTTAATCATTGCTGTTTTTCTTCCAACTGGTTCAGCAATCAAATCAGGCAATGGAGAATATTTAATTACAAGGTTTTCATTTCTTCTATCTGAAGTGTTTAGGTTGAAAGGTAAAGCAGGTGAGTGAGGAGAAAATCGCAAATATTCAAATTCTGTAAGAGCATCTGGACTTGCGAATATCTCAATTGAAGGCGAAACATTAAGCATTCGCAATTCCCCGGTACCAATATTTTTTAATACAAAAGTTTCATACACTTCGTCATAAATATAGCAAGGACCAAAATGTATCGTAGATTTTGTTGAATCTTGTAAATAGTATATATCACCTGCTAACTGAGAATATGAATTATTTGAAAAAACAAAAAGTAATATTATTAATATGATTATCATTTTTTCAAGTAATTTTATTATTTTAGTTAAACAAATGTAACTTTATTGTAAAATTATCATTATTAGTTATAAGAAACAAATAATAAAAAGAATAGGAGAATATAAAATGAAACGGTTTTCAGCTTTTATTTTATTCTTTTTTGCAATTTTTCAATTGTATTCACAACCCAAAATTGAATTTATAGGTGGTGAAACTGTTGATTGGAAAGATGTTTCTCCAAAAGACAATCCACTTCATTCTGAAATAATCATTAAAAATGTAGGTAATGAGAAATTGGTCATAAAGGAAGTAAAACCTACTTGTGGATGTACCACCGCTCCATTAGATAAATATGAGTTAGCTCCCGGAGACACGACAAAAATGAAAATTACTTTGAATTTAGGTTCTTCTTCCGGAAAAATCCATAAAACAATACGAGTAACATCCAACGATCCAACTGCTCAAAATAAAATTATCTCTCTAAAAGCAAATGTTATTCGACCAATTGAGATTAAGCCAGCTAATTACATTGTTTTTGATAATCCAAAAGTTGGTGTCGAAAGCACTGCTAAATTCTTTATAAAAAACAATACTAATAAACCAATAAAAATAAGTGATTATAAAACTGAACCGAATATTCTAAAAATCAATCTCGTCGGTGAAAAACAAATCCAACCAAATGAAGAAATTGAAATCATTGCAAGGATTATCCCCGATAAAACCGGATATTTGAACGCATTTATTAAAATGAATACAACAGAACCCGATACACCTGAAGTAGAAATTCGTTGCTATGGTAATGTTACCGAATCGCCAATTTTTAACTCAAAATAATATTTACAATTACCAATGCATTATTTTAGTTAATAGGCTGCCCCAAAGGGCAGCCTATTTCATTACATAGCTTTAGTAGTTGAGGCTGACAGAAATTCAATATTCATTCTACTAATAAATCTCACTGGAATATTCTTTGGACAATTCGCTTCGCATTCATAATAATTACGACAAGCACCAAAACCTTCTTTATCCATTTGTTCAATCATAGCAATAGCTCGTTTCTTTCGTTCTGGTTGCCCCTGCGGAAGCAAAGCTAATTGCATGATTTTCGCTGCTGTAAATAACATAGCAGCACCATTAGGACATGAAGCTACACAAGCACCACAACCTATACACTGAGCTGCATCCATAGCTAAATCTGCGTGTTCTTTTGGAACAGGGATAGAATTTGCATCCTGAGCTGCTCCTGTATTCACTGATACATATCCTCCAGCAGCAATAATTCTATCTAAAGCTGAACGATCGACAACTAAATCCTTTATAACAGGAAAAGCACGGGCTCTGAATGGCTCAATCCACAGTTCATCTCCATCTTTGAACATTCGCATATGAAGCTGGCAAGTAGTAGTTCCTTTTACATTTCCGTGAGGTCGCCCATTAATTGTCATAGAACAGGCGCCGCATATTCCTTCGCGGCAGTCATGGTCAAAAGCTATTGGCTCTTTCCCTTCAGAAATTAAACGTTCATTTAACACATCAATCATTTCCAGCAGCGACATATGCTCGGAAACATCCTCCATTTTATAAGTTTCGAAACTCCCCTTGGAGGCAGCATCTTTCTGACGCCAAATGTGAAGTGTAAATTTCATTTTTGCACCTTTATTGTGTTTAAATTATTTAGCTTATAAATAATTGAATTGTTAATATTCAAGATAACAACCTTGTCCTTTTGTTTCAGTTCGTCAATTATTTTTCTATAATCTGGTGATAATTCACTATCAGAATAGAACATTTTTCCAATAAAATATACCTCATTCTCATCATAAAAATTATATTGATTTACTTCTTTAATATTTTTGAAATCGTTGTATTTGAGATAATCATAAAGCATATAGTTATTATTATCTATCACTAACAAGTCGTTCTTGTCTATTGCCAATTTGAGATTATCGATTTTGTTTTGATAAAAATCATTATCAGAAGTTAATACAAATTGAGTTGTTGAAATAAAGTTATAACTAAAAAGCAAAATTCCTATCGAAAGATAAAGTTTAAAACTAACATTATTGTTAATGAAAATTACAAGAAACAATATTAGAAAGAAATATATCGATATCCAGAACTCAAGATTATTCGAAGACCAAAAACTGAAAAACCCTACAAAAAAAATCAAATATAATATTAGCCAAAATTTTTCAATTTTATAAGATTTATTTTTGATGAAATTATTTATTGAAATAATGAAGAAATAACAGAATAATGTGCATAGTGTGAAGAGTAATATTAATGCAAAATAGATTTCCCAATTTAAAGCATTTCGAATTAAATAATACTCTTCTTTAAAAGAATTGCTAGAGAAATAATTTGAAATATTGTTTTGAACAAAATCTAAACCAAGTATTAAATGTATTGAAGTAATTACACGTGCAAAACCTATTAGATCATTTAATATTATTGAAAATCCAAGATTAGACCAGAAATATGGTAATTTATGAGCATAAAAGGTTAGTTCATAATATGCCTCAGATATAGATTTCACTTTGTAATCAAAAATCAATACTAATACATATGGAATACCGACAAGAAGCAAAAAATATATTCCAAACTTTAAAATAATACTTGTTTTTTTTCTCGAAAAAAGAAAACTAATAAAGTATACAAAAAGCAGAAAAACATAAGTTTGATGAAATAAAGTGGCTAAAGCAGCAAATAAAGAAATTTTAAAGTAATCATCTGGATTTTTTAAGAAGTAATACAACGATAGCACAGCAAAAAATAATGGAATAATGTATACTTCCACAGAAGTAGAATAATACCAAATTCCGTAAGAAAAAGCCACCAGAAAAGAAGCAGAAATTGCTTGAATTCTCTTAAAATCGTAACGTTCAATTAATATCAAACAAAATAAAGTAACAAGAGCAGCTCCAAATGCACTATTAATTCCGGATAATATCAAATACACTTCGCACGACGGGATGAAAATGTGGATTCCTTTTACTACAAGTAATGTAAAAACGTGATAAAGAAGGTGATGAGGATGAAATACCCACACACCTTCTTTTGCACGAGCTGCATAAATTATTCCATCGTGTGCAATCGCTTGATTTTTTGATAAAGTAAGTAAGTAGATAGCCAAAAATACACTATATACAAACAAATAGAACAAGCGATTATTTGTCTTTTCGAGCATTATTATTTATAGCTCCGCACTTGCAATGGAACATTTTCAAATGTTAATTCTTCTTGGTGTCTAATTGGTTTTTTACCATCTCCGTTATATTCCCAAACTGCAACGTGACAATATTTCTCGTCATTGCGTTTTGCTTCGCCATCTTCGTATTGGTATTCTACTCTGAAATGTGCCCCACAGGATTCTTCTCGTTCAAGGGCATCCCAAGCAAGCAATTCTGCAAATTCAAGAAAATCAGCAACTCGACAAGCACGTTCCAGAGCAACATTTAGTGATGCATCCTCACCTGGAACATTTAGATTGTTCCAGAATTCTTCCCGAATTTTTGGAATTTCTTCCAGTGCATGTTTGAGACTTTGAGCACTACGCGCCATCCCAACATCTTCCCACATTATTTTACCAAGCTGCTTGTGGAATGAAGTGGGTGTTCTTTTTCCTTTTATAGAAAGTAATTTATGAATTTTATTACGAACGTCTTCTTCTGCTTTTCTGAATTCTGGATGCTCTGTAGTTATTTTTTCAAGTTTTGCTTTTGCAAGATAATCTCCTATTGTATAAGGAATAATGAAATAACCATCCGCAAGACCTTGCATAAGAGCACTTGCTCCAAGTCGATTAGCACCGTGATCGGAGAAATTCGCTTCACCAAGAACATGTAATCCGGGAATTGTGCTCATTAAATTATAATCAACCCATAGCCCGCCCATTGTATAATGAGCTGCAGGATAAATCATCATCGGTGTTTTATATGGGTCGTCTCCGGTAATGCGTTCATACATTTCGAAAAGATTACCATATCTTTCTTCGATTTTTTGCCTGCCCAATCTCTTTATTGCATCAGCAAAATCGAGATATACACCATATCCGGTCGCAGATACTCCGCGACCTTCGTCGCACACTTCTTTGGCTGCACGTGAAGAAATATCACGGGGTGATAGATTTCCGAAACTTGGATATTTGCGTTCAAGATAATAATCGCGTTCATCTTCAGGAATTTCGTTTGGAGGTCTGCGGTCTCCTTTTTTCTTAGGCACCCAGATTCGTCCGTCGTTACGTAAAGATTCACTCATCAATGTTAGCTTAGATTGATGGTCGCCGCTTACTGGTATACATGTTGGATGAATTTGAGTAAAGCAAGGATTAGCAAAACCAGCACCTTTTTTATAAGCACGGAAAGTAGCTGTAACATTGCAAGCTATAGCATTCGTAGATAAAAAGAAAATATTAGCATATCCACCAGTTGCTAAACACACTGCATCGCCAACAAAAGATTCGATTTTTCCAGTTATTAAATCACGAGTAACTATTCCACGACACACTCCATCAATCAGAACAATATCCATCATTTCTTTACGAGTGTGTATTTTAACGTTGCCGTTTTGAACTTCTTTCATTAAAGCTTGATACGCACCAAGTAGAAGTTGCTGTCCCGTCTGCCCACGAGCATAAAATGTACGAGAAACCTGAGCACCGCCAAATGACCGATTATCGAGCAATCCACCGTACTCACGAGCAAAAGGAACTCCTTGTGCAACACACTGGTCAATAATGTTATTAGACACTTGTGCTAATCTATAAACATTTGCTTCACGAGCACGGAAATCACCACCTTTTACTGTATCGTAGAAAAGCCGCCAAATACTATCACCATCATTGCGATAATTTTTTGCAGCGTTAATTCCACCTTGTGCAGCTATTGAATGAGCTCTGCGCGGAGTGTCGTGATAAGTAAATACTTCAACATTATAGCCAAGCTCAGAAAACGATGCTGCAGCAGAGCTACCTGCAAGCCCTGTACCAACAACAATGATTTTATATTTGCGTTTATTAGCCGCATTAATAAGTTTCATTTCAAAACGGTGTTTGTCCCATTTATCCTGAATTGGACCACTTGGTATCTTCGAATCTAATTTCATACTGCACCTCCAACCAATCCTAACAGAACAGAAATTGGTATTGATATGTATAACAATGTAATAATTATCGAAAAAATAGTACTACATCTCTCCATCCAAGGAGTAAATTTCGGACCAGTAACGCCTAAAGTATGGAAACAACTTTTAATTGCATGGCTAAGATGAAAACCAAGTAGAACAACTGCAACAATATATGCGAGAGAAATGAAAGGATTTCTGAAACCTAACACCACCATTTTATAAACATCGTGTCTCTCAGTTAATATGTTTTGCTCTACAAAGCAGTCTTTTGGCATAGATTTCAATTGCTCTTCCGAAACATTACCAGGCAAAACATATGCTTTCTTAACGGTGAGTTCGTGATGTGCGTAGTCCTCTGGATTAGTAATTCCGAAAGTAAAATGCAACAAATGATAAGTTACAAAAGCAAAAATCATTATTCCTGTTACAAGCATCGAACGTGAATTGATTTTGGCTTTTGCGTAGTTAACAACCTGATATTTCACCGGCTTAGCAGCACTATTAATTGAGCTAAGATACAACGACGTAATAATATGAAGAATAAGAGAAACGAATAATACTATTCTCACAATCCACAGTATCTCTCCTATACTTTTCAGAAATTGGGCATACGTATTAAGTGGTTCAGGACCAAGGTAAATTTGAAGATTTCCGACCAAATGCCCAATAATAAAAAGCAGTAGCAAAACACCTGTGGTTGCCATCACGATTTTGCTCAATACAGTTGAGCGTAGAAAATTTAAAATTGCCATAGAACTTTTTATTATTGTTAATAATTTTATTATTTTCATTTTCAATGTTACACAAACACACAAAATTATAAAATAATATGAATTAATATTAGAAAAATCACATATGCGATACTTTTTTATCGATAAAATTGCACTCAAATAATTTTACTTGTATTTGCGTCTATTATTATTTATAATGATATTTATAATGATTAAACAGATATAGAATATGAATTTACATAGATGGATCCCTTTTATATTGATTATTACCTTTTTTACAATTATTATTGAAGCATACGTTTTGTTTCACTGGACAAAGTATGCAAAAAAACATAAGTTCCATAAGTTAACCTATCAAATTCCTATAGTTATCTCATTTTTAGCGATAATTTCATCAATGTATTTCAATTTTCTAAGACTATTTTCAAATTCGCCAGATTTAAAGTATAATTTTTTTCTAATTTTCTCAAGTTTATGGTATCTTCCTAAATTAGTTATCGTACCTTTTTTGATAATTAAAGATTTAATTGTTTTTTTCAAAAATATATTAATTTCAATAAGAAACAAAAAAAATATTGCTAAGCATTCAAATATTTCAGAAGTAGACTATTCAAAAAGACATTCGATTGCAACAGTTGGATGGTCTTTTGCTGCAATTCCTTTTATTTCGGCTGGTTTTGGTCTCACTCGTGATACAAATTCAATACAATTCCAAGTTATTGAATTAGAACTTCCAAAATTTCCTTTAAAAAATAGTCAATTCACTATCGTCCAAATTAGCGATATTCATAGTGGGTCTCTCCTATCTAAAAAGCTTATTGAAAAAACAGTAAGTGCGATTAATGATATTAAACCTGATATAGTAGTTATTACAGGTGATTTTGTTAATTTTCGAATTGAAGAACTTGACTTTATTTTACCTTCGCTAAATAATTTATATCCAACTTATGGTACTTTCGGTTGTATGGGCAATCATGATTATTACGTTGGTAGTGATAAGATTAGTAAGTTCAATCAAAAATTGGAAAAAGTTGGTATTAAAATGCTTAACAACTCGAATATTCAAATAAATACTGGTCAGGGTATTATTCAAATTGCTGGTGTTGAAAATACAGGAATGAGCAATCAAAATTTTGCTGATTTCGATAAGGCAATTGAAGGGTTAAACCCAAATAATTCGATTATCTTGCTTTGCCACGAACCAAATAATTGGGAAAAGAGTATATTAAAAAAATTACCTATTGACTTAACTCTATCAGGGCACACTCACGGAGGACAATTTGGAATTAACATAATTGGGAAGGAAATCTCACCTGCATCACTTGTTTATAAATATTGGGCTGGTCTATACAGAATTAGCGAACAATACTTATATGTTAATCGAGGACTTGGGACAACTGGACCACCTTTCAGAGTTGGAGTAAAACCTGAAATTACTATTTTTAAACTTAAAGCTCCTAAAAAAATAGTTTAACATGGTTTAACAATGTAATTCATCTAATATTTCACGCCACGCTTTAATATTATTTTTATGGAATTTTGCAACTGAAGTCTCCTCCTCAGAATCACGAAAAATCAAGCCGAGAAAAAATTTAACTATTTGAGATTTAATAATTTGGCATTTTGCATAAAACTTCAGTTTGTTTATTAGATTATGTTTTTTTGCAAAAAATACTTTGCTTAGAAGCAATTTTTTTGTGGTCTCGAATGAAAATCTATCGCTGCTTGAACTTGCACCACGCAAATGAATTACTCGTGATTGATGACAAAAGATAATTCTTTTCCCGAAGGATTTAATTTTATAAGAAAAATCCATATCTTCTGAGTAGAAAAAATAATCTTCATCGAAACCACCAATTTCATCAAATACGCTTTTTCTTACTGCCAACACAGCACCATCTGCATATCCAAAACAGAATTTTGGGAAGTCAAGATTGAACTTATTAAAAATTGCTTTTCTTATTGTGTTTTCAATTGGATTAATAAAAGTCAATTCTTTTAAACCACTTAAAATATTAGGAAAATCACCATAAGAATATTGATAATTGCCATTTGGAAAAATCTGTCTTGGAAAAGCAACCGCATTCTTTTTGTTTTGGGATAATTTTTTCAGTAATCTCTCAATAGCATTATCCAAATAAATTACATCAGAATTAGAAATAATAACGAAGTCATTGCTACATTTTTCCATACCACGGTTAACAGCATATGAATAGCCAAAGTTTTCTTCATTTTTTACTACAAAAACATCTGGAAAAGAATTACGTAAGTATTCAACAGTTCCATCAGATGAGCAGTTATCAACTACAATAATATTTTGCACATATTTATTTGCAGTACTATAAATTGATTCTATACATTTTCCTACTAAATATTTTGTGTTATAAGAAATAACAACAACATCGCACTTCATACAAGTCAAACATTATTTTAACAATTTAATTGGTTATTATTGTAAATATAAATAAATTTGTAGTTTGATAAAACTTGTTTTCGATATAATTTACATATTATAAATTATTGGAGGTATGTTCATTGAAAAAGTATTTCGGTAAGATTTTACTTGTTGTTGTTCCAGTGATTGCTGCAATAGTATTACTCTATCCAACTTACCAGGCATCAAAGTTGGAAGAAAAAGAAGCACAAGCAATTGCCAAAGCTAAGCAAGCAACCAATAGCACAGACTCACTGGCAATAATGGAAGCATTTAAAAAGCAATACGGTGAAGCATTAAAAACCGCAAAAGCTCGTCGCTTAAAGTTAGGTCTTGATTTGCGTGGCGGTATGTATGTTACAATGGAAGTCGATGTTGTAAAACTAATTGAGGAAACTGCTCAAAGAGAAACTATTGACGAAATTTTTAAAGATGTAATTGCTAAAACCCGCAAGGAAGCTGCAAATACTGATGAAGCAGCATTAAATATATTCCTTCGTAATTTTGATAAGATTGCTCGACCTCAAGGCAAATCCTTATTAAATTACTTTGATGTTGGTGATTTACGTGATGCTTCCGAAGAAAAAATTATTTCCTCACTGAACGAAAGCATTGATAAGGCTATCGACCAGGCTCAAGAAGTAATTCGTCAGCGTATTGACCAATATGGCGTAAGTGAACCAAATATTCAAAAACAAGGTTCGCGTCGAATTATGCTTGAACTCCCGGGCATAACAAATCAAGATGAAATGCGCAGCCTTTTGCAAACTACTGCTCGCCTTGAATTTAAATTAGTAAGAAATTATAAAGAAATAGTTCAGGCATTTTACAAAATAGATCAGATGCTCAGCAATAAAATAAAAGCAGGAAAAGGACTTATTGAAGAACCAATTGCTCAATTAGACGCTCTCAAACCAGACACTCTAAAAACAGAGCAAACCAATCCTAAACAAGATACTACTAAACTTGCTCAAAAAACAGATACTACAAGTGCCGATACGACTAAATCTACTTCAGACAGCGTTAAAGATCCATACGCAGGACTTCCACCTGAAGAAGCTCAACGTAGATATGCACTGGATCATCCTTTTACAACTCTATTTTCCACATTTTTTGTTCCCGGACAAAATCAAAATATTGTTCCAATTTATTATACATCAGACAAATTCCCTGATGGAGAATATATTTTCAGAATACCTAAAGATTCTATTTCAAAATTATTAGTATTATTATCCAGACCTGATGTTGCTGCATTAATTCCTGCTGAATTAGAAATTGCTGTTGATGCAAAACCTGACACCAGATTAAAACAAAGACAAAATATTGAAATCTTCGATTTCTATGCTTTGAAAAAAGAACCTGAACTTACTGGCGAAGTAATATCGAATGCTCGCGCTTCGTTCGACCCAACTACAAATCAACCTGTTGTGCTTATGAGTATGAGCAGCGAAGGTGCTGAAAGTTGGGCTCGCATTACAGGTGCCAATTTGAAAAAACGTATTGCAATTGTTTTAGACGGAAGAGTATATTCAGCACCAACAGTTCAAAGCAAAATTACCGGAGGAAATTCTCAAATCACTGGAATGGCAAATACTGAAGAAGCACGCTTACTTGAAATTGTTTTGAATGCTGGCGCATTGAAAGCACCTGTTCAAATCATTGAAGAACGAGTTGTAGGTCCATCGCTCGGTGAGGACTCAATTCGCAGTGGATTAAATGCTTCACTTATCGCTGTTATTTTAGTAGTTCTCTATATGTTGATGTATTATGGAGTTGGTGGAGCACTTGCAGATTTTGCTGTATTGCTTAACGTGTCGCTTATTTTGTCTGTTCTCGCTGCATTGGGTGGAACACTCACTTTGCCTGGTATTGCAGGTATTATTTTAACTGTTGGTATGGCAGTGGATGCAAACGTGCTGATTTTCGAACGTATTCGTGAAGAGCTCGATAACGGTCGTTCAATGCGTTCAGCGATCGACGAAGGTTTCAGAAAAGCTCTTTCTGCAATTATGGACTCTAACGTTACTACATTCTTTACTGGTGCTATTTTGTATTTCTTAGGCACTGGTCCGATTCAAGGATTTGCACTTACTTTGATGATAGGTATTTTAGGTACTTTATTTACTGCAATTGTTGTAACTCGTGCAATTATTGAAATCATTATGGCAAAAGGTGTTTCTTCGATTGATTTTGGTCAACCAAAAATTAAACAAAATAATTAATGAGGTGGAATATGAGATTTTTCAAAAATCCAAATATAAATTTCTTAAAGTATAGAAAATTATTTGTGAACTTATCAATCACTTTGATAATTGCTTGTATAATAATAACAATCATAGAAGGTGTTGAGTACGGTATTGATTTTGCCGGAGGTACAGAAGTTGCCATATCCGTTTCAAAACCATTATCAACAGATAAAATACGTTCGGTTGTAACTAAGTCCGGACTTACTGGTGTAGAAATAAAATCTTTTGGTGAAGAAAACCAGTTTTTAATTAGAACAATGGAGTCCACAAATGCTCCTGAACTCATCAGCAATTCTCTTACTAAAGCATTTCCAAATGAAAAAGTAACAATTATGAAAGTTGATAAAATCGGTCCAAAAATTGGTAGCGAGCTAAGAGCTCAAGCTTTCTGGGCTGTTTTACTTGCTGTTATTGTTATGTTAATATACCTTGCATTCCGGTTTGAGTTCATTTTCGGATTAGGTGCAATCGTCGCTCTTGTTCACGACGTAATTCTAACATTTACAATCGCTGTTACCCTAAACAATTTAGGAATTTTTAACTTGGAAGTTAATTTGTCTATTCTTGCTGCAATGCTAACTGTTGTAGGTTATTCAGTAAACGACACAGTGATTATCTTTGACCGTATTCGTGAAAACAAAGAGCGCCACAAAGGTATGAACTTTATTAAATTAGCTAACCTTAGTATCAATGAAACATTAAGCCGTACTGTTAATACTGTTTCTACTACTTTACTTGCATTATTATCATTGTTCATCTTTGGTGGTCCTGTTCTTCAAGGATTTGCTCTTATAATGATTATTGGTATTATTCTTGGAACTTATTCATCTGTATATATAGCAAGTGCTTTTGTTATTTGGTACTTGGAAAGAATAAAGAAAATCGACCTTGAAAGTGGTTTTCGTGAAGTTATTGGAGCAAAATCTGAATAATTAAGTCTCTTGAATTATTATAAAAAGGCTGTCAAACTTTTTTTTGGCAGCCTTTTTAATTATATAAGTAAATTAGTATTAGTTCCATTATCAATTATCAATTATTTAATAATTAAATTAGAAGAAGGGACATATTTAATAACTAATATATGCCTAATAAGAAAATATTTTATTAGATATTTTAACTTAATACAAATAAAATGATAATCTTGGAGATATAATTGAAGTAATGGTTTGAAGCGGAGAGGGCGAGATTCGAACTCGCGGTAGAGAGTTTATCCCTACGACGGTTTAGCAAACCGTTGCCTTAAGCCACTCGGCCACCTCTCCTAAAAGAACATAAATGAGATACAAAATTAATATATTATCTTATAATAAACAAATATTTTTTATATTATCGCATATTTTATTCTTATTTTTGTAATATAGTTAAATTAAATAAGGAATAAAAATGGCAGATGATAAAAAAATAATTTTCTCAATGATTGGTGTTAGCAAAATTTATCCACCAAATAAACAAGTTCTTAAAGATATTTATCTTTCGTTTTTTTACGGAGCAAAAATTGGTATCATTGGGTTAAATGGTTCAGGAAAATCATCCTTGCTTAAGATAATTGCAGGTGAAGACCAAAACTACGACGGACAAGTGGTTTTCTCTCCAGGTTATTCTGTTGGATATTTGCCGCAAGAACCCATCTTAGACAACAATGCAACAGTTAAAGACATTGTTATGGAAGGGGTGCAAGAAGTCGCAGATTTGCTTAAAGAATACGAACAGGTTAATGCTAAATTTGCTGAAGAGCTCTCAGATGAAGAAATGGACAAATTAATTCAAAGACAAGGCGAACTTGCAGATTTGCTCGACAAACACGATGCTTGGGAATTAGATAATAAACTCGAACGTGCAATGGACGCATTACGTTGTCCCCCACCTGATGCGATTATCGGCAATCTTTCCGGTGGTGAACGCCGTAGAGTTGCTCTTTGCAGGCTTTTACTTAAACAACCTGATATTCTACTTTTGGACGAACCAACAAACCATCTTGATGCTGAAAGTATATTTTGGTTAGAACAACACTTACAACAATACAAAGGAACCGTCATTGCTGTTACCCATGATAGATATTTTCTTGATAATGTTGCTGGTTGGATTCTCGAATTAGACCGTGGAGAAGGTATTCCTTGGAAAGGAAATTATTCGTCGTGGCTCGACCAAAAAGCAAAGCGATTAGAACTTGAAGGGAAAACTGAAGCAAAACGTCGTAAAACTCTCGAAAACGAGCTTGAATGGGTTCGTATGTCTCCAAAGGCTCGGCACGCAAAATCAAAGGCTCGTTTAGCTGCTTATGAAAAACTATTAAATGAAGATATTAAAGAAAAAGAGGAAAAATTAGAACTTTATATTCCAAATGGTCCCCGGCTTGGTTCAAAAGTTATTGAGTCTCAAAATGTATCCAAAAGCTATGGCGACAAGTTACTATTCGAAAATTTGAATTTCGATTTGCCACCAGCAGGAATTGTTGGCGTTATAGGACCAAATGGTGCTGGAAAAACTACTTTATTCAGATTAATAATGGGGATTGAACAACCGGACACAGGCAACATTACAATTGGCGATACTGTTAAAATTGCATATGTAGACCAACAGCATACCGAAGTAAATCCTGAAAAAACTGTTTGGGAAGTTGTGTCAAACGGATTTGATGAAGTAGTGCTCGGAGGAAGAAAAATTAATACTCGTGCATATCTTGCCAGATTTAATTTTTCGGGCTCCGACCAGCAAAAGAAGTGCGGCGTTCTCTCTGGCGGCGAACGTAATCGTCTTCATTTAGCTATGACTTTGACAAAAGAAGCAAATGTATTGTTGCTTGACGAACCTACAAATGATATTGACGTTAATACTTTAAGAGCTTTAGAAGAAGCATTAGACAATTTTGCCGGTTGTGCCGTTATCATCACTCACGACAGATGGTTTCTCGATAGGATTGCAACTCATATTCTTGCTTTTGAAGGCGATTCACAAGTATATTTCTTTGAAGGCACTTATTCAGAATATGTTGAAAACAGGAAAAAACGTGTAGGCGACATTACACCACATAGAATTAAATACAAGAAATTAATCAAGTAGTTTATTTAAGTTAATAACAAAAAAGCAGTCCCTATAAAAGGACTGCTTTTTATTTATACTTATCTTATTAGGAAAAATTATTCCTTAACTCTTTCTAAATATTCACCAGTACGGGTATCTACTTTAATCAAATCGCCTTCATTTACAAATAACGGGACGCTAACTTGTGCTCCTGTTTCTACAGTTGCAGGCTTCAAAACATTTGTAGCAGTATCACCTTTCAAACCAGGTTCAGTATGAGTAACTCTTAAATTAACAGTAGGTGGAAGCTCCACACTAAGAACAATTGTGTCTTCAAATGCAATTTGGACTTGTTGATTTTCTTTCAGAAAGTTGATAGCATCTCCTAAAATATCAGCTCCAACAGGAACTTGCTCATATGTTTCATTATTCATAAATATTAAATTATCGCCTTCGCGATAAAGATATTGATAATCATGCTTTTCAACTCGAACAAAATCAATGCTTTCCCCCGAGCGAAAGCGATTCTCAAGTAATTTACCTGTTCTTAAATTACGCATTTTAACTTGATAGAAAGCACGAAGATTGCCAGGTGTTCTATGTTCAGATTCAAGAACCAAACAGTTTTCGCCGTTAAACTTGATAACTGCACCTGGACGGAGGTCGCTTGTTGTTCCCATAAATTTCCTTTGTTTCCAAAATATTCACAAAAAAGAGGTGTCGGCCGGATTCGAACCGGCGTTCGCGGTTTTGCAGACCGCTGCCTAACCACTTGGCTACGACACCTTAATAGACTACAAAATTATATATTTTTTTTCACATAACAAAATAAAATCAATTATTTTTTGCACCTTCTATTATCCAGGTTCTCATCCCTTTTTTATGATTCTCTGTAATGTTTCCACGGTAAAACAAAGTAAAATGTGGCAATTTATTTTCAATAATTTGAATTAACCTGCTCTTATCAGGTTCTCCAATAATTATCATTCCAGGCGATGAAAACAAAGTGCCATATGAAGTTAAAATAATTCCACCTGCAGCACTTTCATCACTATGACAACCTGCATACGAACAATTTAATTTCAAAAATGGATACACGTGAAACTGAAAACTAACGTTTTCCTCGGGAAAAATAATATCCTTGGAATTTGTACCTATTGTTTCAGTACAAGCATATATTATTAATAAAGAAAAAACAAATATTATGATTTTCAAGAATTTCACTAATAGCTTTCCTCCAAATTTGGGAAACTGGAATTTTTCACATCATTGCAATAATTAGCAACAGCATCTTTAATAATATTAAGTAAGTTAGCATATCTACGAACAAAACGAGGTGAGAAATCAACAGTTAATCCCAACATATCTGTATATACAAGTATTTGTCCATCGCAATATGGTCCCGCTCCTATTCCAATAGTTGGAATATGCACAGCATCAGTAATATTTTTTGCAAGTTCAGCAGGGATTTTCTCTAATACTATTGCAAAGCATCCAGCTTTTTCTAAAAGTAATGCATCGTTGAAAATCTTTTCAGCTTCGTCAGGATCTGTTCCTCGGGCACGATAAGAACCAAATTTATGTATACTTTGAGGCATAAGCCCAAGGTGCCCCATAACTGGAATACCAGCATCAGTCATACGGGATACTGCTTCGGTAACGTTCTTTCCACCTTCAAGCTTTACAGCAGCACAACCAGTTTCTTTGAGAATTCTACCTGCATTACGAAATGCTTCGTCGGCAGTTACTTGATAGCTCATAAACGGCATATCTGCAACAACTAATGCCCTCGATGCTCCTTTGACGACGGCTTTTGTATGATAAATTGTATCTTCTAAAGTAACAGGTATCGTAGTATCGTGTCCTTGAACAATATTGCCTAACGAATCGCCGACAAGAATCACATCGATGCCGCATTCATCGAAAATTTCAGCAATTAAAGCATCATATGCAGTAAGACAAGCAATTTTTCTACCAGTGCGTTTCATCTCTTGTAAACGCAAAGTAGTAACTTTTTTTGCTTCTAAATCTTTTGTTGTATATCCCATTTTATCGCCACATTTTGAAAATAAGCAATTTATGCTTTTTTCGTGAAAAATCAATCGAGAAATTATTTTACATTCCCACCAATGTATTCCATCAAATATTTATTTTCTGTTTTAGTTTCGTTCAAAGCAGCTTTGACAACATCACCAATGGAGATAAGTCCGACTAATCTTTTCTGTTGCAAAACAGGCAAATGCCTGATTTTATTTTGTGTAAACACCTTCTCTGCGTATTCAATTTCGTCATCTGGTTCGACAAATATCACCTGACGAGTCATCACTTCACCTACTAACTTATCGAGAGTTTCTGCTTGGCTTTTTGCAAATTCCCGGATAATATCTCTTTCAGAAATAATCCCACAAATCTTACCATCTTCGGAAAGCACCAATAAGACACCAATTTTGTTATTTGCAAGATACTCTATTGCTATTCTTATTGGCATATTATCTCCGATTGTGAATACTTGCGGTCCTTTGTTTGCAAGAATATCTTTGACTTTCATTTAATGCTCCCAAATATTAGAAGACAATATTTAAGTATTTATCGTCTATATAATTAATTTATTTTAGGTAAATCAAAATTTGTATTTGAAAGCTACAATACGATTAATTTCTTATAAATATAATATAAAAATTTGATTAATAATGTTTAATTTAGTTTTTTAAAGAAATCTGATAGGTGAAAAAATGAGTGAAAAAATAGATAAGTTATTGAGACTAAAAAAAGAACGAAATGCTATTATTTTAGCTCATTATTATCAAGATGATATCATTCAAGAAATTGCCGATTTTAAAGGTGATTCGCTTGCCTTGGCTCAAGCAGCAAAAGAAGTAACAAACGATGTTATTGTATTTTGTGGCGTTCATTTTATGGCAGAAACTGCCAAAATTCTCAATCCTGATAAAATAGTTCTCTTGCCTGATATAAATGCAGGTTGCTCACTTGCTGATTCCGCACCAGCTGAAAGCTTCAGAAAATGGGTTGAGCAATATCCAGATTATGTTGTGGTCTCTTATATTAACTGCTCAACTGAAGTAAAAGCAATGTCGGATATTATTTGCACCTCATCAAATGCTCTCAAAATTATCAACTCAATACCAGAAGAAAAGAAAATACTTTTTGCTCCCGATAAATATTTAGGACGTTATTTGATAAAGCAAACCGGACGCCAAATGGTTCTGTGGGATGGCTCTTGTCAAGTTCACGAACAATTTTCCGAAACAAAACTAATCGAAATTATCAATCTTCATCCTAACGCAGAAGTAATAGCTCATCCCGAATGCCCAGAAAATATACTTGATTACGCTGACTTTATTGGTTCAACAACTGCTTTAATTAATCATACCCAAAAATCTGATAATAATGAATTCATTATTTTAACTGAACCAGGTGTAATTTTTGAAATGCGAAAGCATTCCCCGAACAAAACATTTATTACTGTTCCAAATATTGAAGGTTGCAACTGCAACAATTGTCCGTATATGAAACTAAATACAATTGATAAAATAATTGACTGCCTCGAAAAATTAGAACCACAGATAATTTTAGAGGAACAGTTGCGTCTAAAAGCACTTCGTCCGTTAGAAAAAATGTTGGAGATAAGCAAAAAATGATTGAGTATAAACAAATAACCGAACTTCCTGAAAATTATATTAATGAAAAAATCGAGGAATTTTTGAGGGAAGATTTTGCTTATGAAGATATTACTACATTAGCTTGTGTTCCCGATAATAAAACAATTCGTGGTTATATTGAATCACAATCTGAACTCGTATTTTGTGGCAACCAAATTATTAGAAAAATACTAAGTAATTGCAATGTGCTTCAAATTAATTATCAAGATGGAGAATTACTTCCACGTAACACAATTATCGCAACTTTTAAAGGCAATGCCCGATATATCTTATCACGTGAACGTGTATTGCTCAATATCGTGCAAAGATTGTCAGGAGTCGCAACAATAACCCGTCAGTTCGCAGATAAAGCAAAAAAATATAACATCAAAATTCTAGATACACGAAAAACAACTCCCGGATTACGCCTCTTTGAAAAATATGCTGTTTATTGCGGTGGAGGAACTAATCATCGACTAAACCTAAAAGAAGGTATGCTGATAAAAGATAATCATATAACTGCGTCTGGCTCGATTACTCAGGCTTTGTTGAATGCCCAAAGTATGGCTTTAGGCTTGCCAATTGAACTCGAAGTAGACAATATTGAGCAAATTAAAGAAGCAATGCAAGTCGGTGTCGATGGATTCCTGCTCGATAATATGAATAGAGAACGAACCATTGAAGCAGTTAAGCTAATTCGTTCGTATCCAAATGGCGAGCAAATTTTCATTGAAAGTTCAGGTGGGATTAATCTTTCTAATATTGATAATTATTTCGAAACAGGTATTAATGCAATTTCGATTGGGGCACTAACTCATAGTGCCAAATCTGTTGATATTCATATGGAGTTTGAATTTGAGTAGTGAAATTCAAAAATTTGATGTCCTAGTTATTGGCTCGGGACTTGCAGGCTGTATTGCTGCAATTACAGCTGCAGACAAAGGAAGAAATGTATTAATTATCACAAAAACCGAAGAACTGATGAGTGGAAATACCCCCTACGCACAAGGGGGAATTATCTATACTGGCGAAGAAGACTCGCCGCAAAAGCTCAAAAAAGATATTATGGATGCAGGTGATGGGCATTGTTGGGAAATCGCAGTTGATCAATTGGCAAATTTTGGTCCTAAATTAGTTAAAGAACTACTAATAGAAAAATTTAATGTTGAATTTGACAGAACTTCAGATGATAACTTAGATTTAACTGCTGAAGGAGCTCATTCGCAGCCAAGAATTATTCATTCCAAAGACCACACAGGCAAAGCTATTCATAAAGCAGTTATCGAATCAGTTTCCAAACACCCCAATATCACCGTTTGGAGCAATCATACGGCAGTTGATTTGCTGACTTTATCTCACCATTCGAGAAATTCTCTTGACATCTATAAAAAACCTGCGTGCTTTGGTGCTTTGGTATTGAATAATACAACAGGTCGAACATTCCCGATATATGCTAAATACACAGTGCTTGCCACAGGTGGGCTTGGGCAAATATATCTGCATACAACAAACCCAACCGAATCTACAGGTGATGGGATAGCTCTTGCTTGGCGTGCTGGCGCAAGATGCTTTAACCTTGAATATATTCAGTTTCATCCTACTTCATTTTATTCAGAAAAAGAGACATTCTTAATTTCAGAGTCATTACGCGGTGAAGGTGCAATACTAATTGACAACAAAGGCAATTCATTTATGGAACGCTTTCACGAACTCAAATCTCTTGCTCCAAGAGACATTGTAGCTCGTGCCATTCATCAAGTAATGCTTGAAACAGGTCATCCTTGTGTTTATTTAGATATTTCATTTAAAAATTCTGACTGGCTAAAAAATCGTTTTCCAACAATTTACCAAAATTGCTTAAAAGCAGGTGTTGATATTACAAACGAACCTATTCCTGTTGTTCCGGCTGCTCACTATTCTTGTGGCGGAGTGGGTGTGAATTTAAATGGTCGCACTTCTCTTCGGCGACTATATGCAGTTGGAGAAGTTTCTTGCACTGGAGTTCACGGAGCAAATCGACTTGCTTCTACTTCACTTCTTGAATGTGTTGTTTGGGGTTGGACTGCTGGGTTAGATATTTCTAAAGATACAGACGATTCAAATTACTTCCCGGATATTTTCGAATGGGTCGATGAAGATCAATATATAGATCCTGCTTTAATTGTTCAAGACTGGCTTACAATAAAAAACACGATGTGGAACTATGTCGGCTTAATCCGAACAAGGCAAAGACTACAAAGAGCTCAACAAATTCTTAGACATCTACAAACAGAAATCGAACAATTTTACAGAAAAGCAAAAATGACGCGTTCAATTATCGAACTTCGGAATGGTGTTCAAACTGCAATTGCTGTAACAAATGCTACTCTTGAACAAAGAGTAAACCGGGGTGCTCATTTTTTGAAAGAGTAATTCAAACATTTTTTATAATTTATCGTTTAAACATTAAAAGGTTTAAGCGATGCAACTCGGACTTTTTCCATTAAATACTATTGTGTTCCCTTTAAGTGCGATTCCTCTTCACATTTTTGAAGAAAGGTATAAATTGCTTGTAAACGAATGTTGGAAAACTAAATCCCCATTTGTAATAAATCTATCATATAATGAAAAATTATATGATATTGGATGTATGGTGCTTATTGCAGATATTATGCAGAAGTATGAAGATGGGAGAATGGATATTCTGGTGGTTGGAACCCATCGTGTCAAAATTCAAAACTTCATTTCAGGCGAGAAGCCTTACTATCTTGCAAATGTTGAAATTCTCAGTGATATTGATAATTCAATTGACACTGAAAAGTTAAAAAATGTTGTCGAAATGTTTAATAATATTACAAATAAGCTGAAAAATCCTGAAATCAAACCGATAATTTTTGAAGAATTAAATCAAGAAAACCCTTCGTTCCAGATTGCTCCCAAAGCAGGACTTACCATTGAACAGAAGCAAAAACTAATGGAAATTCGTTCTGAAAACGAACGGTTGAATTTTTTGCAAAAGCATTTGGAAGTTATTGATAAAATTATTGATGAAGCGGAAATAGTCAATACAATCATAAAAAATGATGGATACTTCAACGTCCCTCCTCAAAATTTATAATGAAATGAACTATTTATTTCGATGAATAATTCTTTTTTTGTAATTTGTAAAAATGTTCTTGAATATTTTTCGACGGGTTATATTTAGATTAAATGAACAAAGTTTACAAAGAAATAATAAAATGGACGCTTGTAGTTGCAATTGTTGTCGGGAGCATTTATTCAGTCGTTAAAGATATTGATTTTTACAAATTATGGATGATTCTGCGAACCGCTGATTATTTGTGGGTAATAGTTTCAATCCCCATCATTCTTTTGTCGCACTGGGTAAGAGCTGTTCGGTGGAAAATACTGCTTAAACCAATATTAGATGCAAAATCTACTTGGAATTTATTTTCAGCAGTTATGGTCGGCTATGCTGTTAACAACATTTTACCTCGTGGTGGCGAACTTGTTCGCCCTTTTGTATATGCTCGTCGTGAAGGTGTGTCGCGTTCGGCTGTATTTGCAACAATAATAATCGAACGCTTTCTTGATGTTTTGTTTTTACTGATACTATTTGCTGTTGTTTTCTTTTTTAGCAGAGATATTATTTCACAAGCATTCCCTTGGATGACAAACCAAAATATTACAATTTTCATTGTTCTTCCAGTGGTTGTATTGCTAATTATTATCCTACTTAGTGTTTACACCAAATTGGGCTATTACCTGCTTAAAATATTTGTGAAACCATTCTTCCCCAAAAAACATGCAAGAATTGAACAAATAATGTCTTCTTTTCTAAAAGGATTTGAATTTATTAAATCACCTTCTGATTATTTTATGACATTTGTTCATTCTTTGCTTTTATGGTTTTTATATGCGTTGCCAATGTATATAATGTTCTATACATTTCATTTCCAGAAGCAATTAAATCTTGGTGTTATGGATGCAGGACTTTTGTTAATAGTTGTCGGTATCGGAACAACTATTGCACCAACTCCCGGAGCAATCGGTATTTATCACTATCTTGTAACTATTGCAATGATGAATTTATATAAAATATCTAACGAAGACGCTCTTGCTTATGCTATTTTAGTTCACGCAGTAAATATGATTATCCAAGTAATTGTTGGAGCTTTGTTCTTCATACGCGAAAATATTAAGGTCTTGCCTAAAGAAGAAGATTTCGTTAATAATGATATTGAACCAAGCATAAATTCGGAAAAAATTTAGTATAATAAAGGTGGAATTATGGAACTCAAAGATACTGTAAAACATATTGCTGAACTTGCAAAACTTGAATTTAAAGAAGGTGAAATTGATTTATTCTCTGAACAATTTAAAGAAATCGTTGAATATATTGACACTCTCAATGAAGTTGAATTAAGCGATGTTGAACCTCTCGCCCAAATTACAGATTTCGAAAATGTTTTGCGACAAGATGTTGTTCAACCTTCCATATCCTTGGAAGATGCTCTGAAGAATGCACCTAAAAAGAACGAGAATTTTTTCAAAGTGCCAAAAGTAATTGAACAAGAATGAAAAGTATAGCTATTATTCCTGCAAGATATTCTTCGAGCAGATTTCCCGGTAAACCACTTGTCGAAATCAATGGGCTACCGATGATTGTTCTGGTATGGCAAAATATTCAGAAATCTCGTCTGATTAATACTGTAATTGTTGCAACTGATGATGAACGTATCGCCAATATTCTTGACAAATACCAAATCCCATTTGTTCTAACAAACCCGCAAATACCAACGGGAACAGATAGAATTTATAGTGCATACCGTCAAATTAATACAGATTTCGATATTATTATTAATGTTCAAGGGGACGAACCATTACTTTCTGGAAGTGATTTAGATAAACTAATTGAAAATTTTGACACCATAGAGTATGATGTCGCTACTTTTATCTCACCAATTGATGATTTCGAAGAATTAGTTAATCCTAATAATGTTAAAGTTGCAGTTGGGGAAAATTATCGAGCTTTATATTTTTCGCGATCAGTAATTCCTCATTTGCGAGATTTTGGAATAAATGAATGGCTAAAAAAACAAACTTATTGGAAACACATAGGAATTTATGCTTATAAAGCAAATGTACTTGAATTTTTTGTAAACACTCCGCAAACAAAAATTGAATTATCTGAAAAACTCGAACAATTGAGATTACTGGAACACGGTTACCGGTTTCAGTGCATTCCACTTAATAAAAAACTAATTGGTGTGGATACACCTGAAGATCTCGAAAAAATCAAAGTTTTGTTTAACAAGAATAATTAAGTATGAATATTATAGATGATGAATTTGTCGATATTCCGCTTTGCGTAGATTTAGATGGCACTTTGATTGCAGGAGATACTCTTTTAGACTCAACTTTGATTGCAATAAAAAGAAAGCCGTTTATTCTGTTATTTCTTCCATTCTGGATATTAAAAGGAAAGTTGTTTTTCAAAGAGAAGATACATCAAATTGCTGAACCTGATTATTCAACATTAGTTTTCAGAGATGAACTTCTTGAATTTATAGAATCAGAAAAGCATAAGGGACGTAAGATTGTTCTTGCCACTGCATCCTCGCAAAGAATCGCTGATAAAATCGCTGATGAACTTGGGATTTTCGACCTTGTTTTAGGCTCTGGAAATGGTATAAATTTACGTAGTAGCAACAAAAAAGATAAGTTGGTAGAATTATTTGGAGAAAAAGGATTTGATTACATTGGCGATAGTTCAGCGGATATTGAGGTATTTCGTTCTTCGAGAAAAGCCTATCTTGTAGAACCAAGTAATAATGTTTTAAATAAAACAAAATCTATTGGAAATCTCGAGAATTGTTTTGGTCGGAAACCTGAATTAATAAAACTAATCCTCAAAGAAATACGAGTTTATCAATGGGTTAAAAACACACTTATTTTTTTGCCAATTTTGCTTGCACACATTATTCCAATCGGAGAATATGCAATAAAGTTAGTTCTTGCATTCCTTTCATTCAGCTTTGTTGCGTCATCTGTCTATGTTTTAAATGATTTATTAGATATTTCTTCCGATAGACAACATCCAACAAAGAAAAACAGACCATTCGCTTCGGGAAAGTTATCCGTAAAAGTTGGTTTTTTGCTCTTTCCGCTTTTGCTTATCTTAGGATTTGTTCCCTCTTTTGTATTATTACCAAATGAATTTAATATAATATTGTTTGTATATTTTGTTTTAACAACTTTATATTCTTTCTATTTAAAACGGGTTTATGTTGCTGATATTCTTATTTTGTCGTTACTATATACATTGAGGTTAGTTGCCGGTGCCGAAGTAGTTGACGTTTTGATTTCACCTTGGCTTATTGCTTTCTCTGTATTTATTTTTATTAGTTTAGCTTGTATCAAAAGATATACTGAATTATTTTCAATAACGAATAGAAATACAGAACAAATTTCAGGAAGAGGATATTTAGTTGATGATATTAACTTGATAAAAACTATTGGTGTTAATAGCGGGTTAATATCAATATTAGTATTTATGCTTTATGTAAATAGTAAAGAAGTGTTGGCATTGTATAAGCACCCTATATATCTATACATTGTTGCATTTCTCTTTTTGTATTGGATAATCCGAATGTGGTTTATTGCCGTCCGCGGGAAAATGACTGACGACCCAATTGTATTTACTTTGCGGGACAAAGTAGGATTATTTATTTTCGCTTCAATAATATTGATTGTTTTAGGAGCAAGCTTATGATAGATAATATTGAATCTTGGGGACGCTATCCAAGAGGTATTCATAAAGAGGTCATCAACATTTTTTGGAAGGACGAACTTCCCGATTTCAGCAAAATAAATGGTTTTGTTCTTCCTGTTGGGTTGCTTAAAAGTTATGGCGATAGTTGTTTGAATTTTGATAATACCCTATTGGATATGTCCGGTTGTCATAGATTAATAGATTTTAATCAGGAAGAAGGTATAATTGCTTGCGAAGCAGGCACAACCCTCGCCGAAATACTCGATTTTACTGTCCCACGTGGTTGGTTCCTTGCTTCTACACCGGGAACAAAACACATAACAGTTGGTGGAGCAATTGCAAATGACGTTCACGGAAAAAATCACCATAAAGGTGGCACTTTTGGTTGCCATGTTATTGAATTTGAATTAGTCCGTTCCGATGGTAATCGTATCATTTGCTCACAAACACAAAATTCTGATCTGTTTGCTGCAACTATCGGTGGACTTGGGCTTACAGGAATTATTACCTGGGCACGCTTCAAATTGCAAAGGTGCCCGAGCCCGTTCATCGCTATGGAATCAATTAAATTTGATTGTATTGAAGAATTTTTCGAAATCAATGCTGAATCTGAAAGCCAATATGATTATACTGTATCGTGGATAGATACAACAGCTACAGGTGCCAATTTAGGAAGAGGAATATATAATCGAGGCAACCACGCAACTCCAGAAGAATTTGATTTACCTAAAGAGATAAAAGATAAGCCACCTCTCCCCTTCCCATTTGATTATCCTTTTATTAATAATTTCTCTGTAAATGCTTTTAATATTTTGTATTACAATAAACAACCACATAAAAAGCTTAAGCAGGTTGTGCATTATAATCCGTTTTTCTATCCACTCGATGCTGTTAATAACTGGAACCGTGCATATGGAAAAAACGGCTTCTTGCAATATCAATTTGTAGTTCCTTTTGGAAAAGATTTATCCACTATAAAGCAGATAATGACAATTATTTCAAATTCAGGACTTTCATCGTTTCTTACAGTACTTAAAACCTTTGGCGATGTTAAATCACCTGGGCTGATGTCATTTCCACGAGAGGGTATCACTATGGCTGTAGATTTCCGTATGAGCAGACGCACACTTGAAGTATTAAAAGAATGCAATAAATTAGTTCGTAATGCTGGGGGAGTGCTTTATCCAGCAAAAGATGCACAAATGAGTAGCGAAGACTTTCAAACATTTTATCCTCAATGGATAGAATTAGCAAAATACAAAGACCCTAAAATATCTTCAAGTTTCTGGCGAAGAGTTGTAGGCGTATAATATGCCACTAATTTTCATTTCAGCAGGAGATCCATCGGGTGATATTCACGCTGCTCGTCTAATGAGCAAGATGAAAGAAATTATCCCTAATGTTGAATTTATTGGAATTGGCGGAGATAGAATGCAAGCAGAAGGATTGCAGTCTATTGTTCCAATTCAAGAAATTTCTGTAGTCGGATTTTGGGAAGTGCTCAAAAAAATCAATGTTTTCCGAAATTTAATGTCGAATTGTAAAGATATTTTTTCAAATCAGAAAATTGATTTATTTCTTCCTGTTGATTATCCCGGCTTTAATATTAAGCTAGCTAAGTATGCTAAAAGTCGGAATATACCGGTTGCATATTATATTGCCCCTCAGCTATGGGCTTGGGGACAAAAACGAGCTCAACAATTATCAGATATTGATAAACTCTTCGTTGTTTTTCCATTCGAAGTAGATTTTTTTAAACAACACGGAATAAATGCTGAATTTGTTGGTCATCCCCTTCTTGATAACCCTGTGCTAAAACAAGAGCCTCTTGATTTTTCTGAAAGAGAAAATATCATTGCTCTTTTGCCCGGTAGCCGACAACAAGAAATAGAAAAACATTTAAAATTATTTATTCAGTCCGCGGTGCTGTTCAAAGAGGAATACCCTGATTTTCAAATTGTTTTAGCCAAAAATGCAAGCACTAATATCGATCGTTATTTATATTTTTTGCAAGATAATAATGTTTTGCTTGAAGAAAACTCACTTGAATTAATGAAAAAAGCAAAAATCGGAATAGTCAAAACCGGAACATCCAATTTAGAAGCAGCACTTGCTGGGATGCCGTTCGTAATGGTGTACAAAACTTCATTTTTTTCCTATTTATTAAGCAAACAATTAATTAATTTGAAATATATTTCTATTATTAATATATTGAAAAATGAATTAATAGTTCCTGAAATTATACAAAATCAAGCAACCCCTCAACGTATTTCAAGTTCATTAATAGAAATATTAAAAAGTCAAGATAAAAAACAGCTAATAAAAGATGTATATAGTGAAATTCGCATAATATTGGGGTCGAATAGTGCCGCTCAAACAACTGCCGAAAAGATAAAAAACTATTTTTTCAAATAAAATATTAGAAAAGTCGTCTTTGAACTAGTATAAGTTCAAACTATGTTCTTTGATAATTGGGGATGACCTGGATTCGACGGGGTGATGGAGCTAAAAGTTGCATACCGTGCTTGTTCGGTGCCGCACGTAAATACAACCGATCAAGAAACAAATGCCAATTATGATTACGCAATGGCTGCTTAATAAATAACAGCCACGTTTTCGGCAAGTTTTTCCTGCCGAGCTTTCCGAAAACGTCGCCTGAGGCAGGATAGCAAAGCATTGTTCGAAAGGGTGCTTTGTGAAAATTCAACTTTCGATAAGGAAGTGGCGCCTGTGCATCGGCAATCCACTTCACGAAAACTAATAGATGCACTAAGTATGTAGACGCTTTTGGTGAAGCTCTCCGGACGCGGGTTCGACTCCCGCCATCTCCACAAAAAAAAACACGTAACTGTCATACTGGTCAGCAAGTTACAGAGATGTCAAAATTTAATTACGCACAGATTACGCACAAAGCCCCCGTTTTGGGTATAATTTAGGGGCTTTATAGATACACTGGTTAATTATCTTCATTAGCTAGAATCATCAAACTGATAAGAGAAGGAAGCAATATTGTTGTAGTATAAAAATTTACTTAATTCATATGGAAAAATCAATGAAACTATTAACAGTAATCTTAGTTATAGTATTATCTTACATAAATTTAATGTCGCAAGATAATACTATTCTTTTAAAAAGGGGAACAAGTTTCAAAGTAGTTGCACCAGAAGGTATAACTGATAAGATTCTTGGAATGGGCTATGATGCAAATTTTAATGAATTAAATTATCAAGTATTTAAAGGTAAAAAAAATATTACTAATGAAGCTACTTACGAAAGTAATTATACCGAAATCACAAATTTATTAGAGTACGGAGCTTATGCTAAAGTATTTAGTTTAATGAAAGGTGGGATCAATAAACAAACTCAAAAAAGATTTGCTATACTAACTATTTATGCAATAGATAAAACAGTAACCTATGAAGTTGAAGGGGCTCCTATTGGTAATGCAGAATTTTATGCTGCAAAAATTCATTATGGTTGGTCATTAAATTATATTATTAGTGGTGAATCTTCAGACTTTAATTCAGAAGTTTCAGCCAATTTAAAAAAATTTATTGGTGTAGGTGGTGATTTTAAATATACAGTATCTTTATTTAATCTACAACAAGAACTAAAACTTAAGGGATTATCTACAAAAAATGAAGGTGTTACTATTGCCAGATCAGCAGAAGAAACATTAAATAAGTTTCAAAGATCGAAAAATTCTGTTCCAATTTTAATAGAATATAAAGCTGTCAAAGATGTTAACACTCAAGGTATAGAGTGGGTATCACCTCCATACAAAGAAGGCACATATATTTTACAAAGCGTCAATTATAAAGTATCTGAAAGAAAATCTGATGGGAAACGTTGGGATGCTGGGTTTGGTCAAATAGCCAATCCTGATGTTATGGTGAAATTGTATTTAAATAATCAAGAAATTAATTCTGGAACTGGAGAGGAAAACTCATTTACTGGCACTGTTAATTTTAGCAAGCAAATAAATTTGAATAAAAATTCAGTTATTAAATTGATTTTCTGGGATAAAGATATGAGTGAAAATGATTTAATTGGTGTAGCTGAAATTTCATTTGAACAATTATCAAAATTTAAACTAAATGATGTTATTAATTTAAATACATCTGAACAATTACAAAATTGTACAATCAAACTTATTTCTAAATAACTTAAAAGAATTAACAAAAGATTATCTACTAAAAAAACAGGTTACCTTGCCCTTCCCCCGAAGGGCTTTTCTACTTATAATCCAATTTATTTCATAAAAAATCGTTTATTTTATTCACATTGTAAGTATTATTTTTATAGCAACGAAAAACATCAATGATTGATAAAATAAAATTAGGATCCCGAACTGCAAAAGGTGGGTTTGACAATGAACATAATATTGTCAGAAAGTTCAACAATTGAAAATAGGATAGAAAAGCTCAAAAATGACTGGAAATTATGGGCTATAAATTAAACAACCTCGATTCGATAACTGCAATACAAGTCCCAACTAAAATTAATCAAAAGGATGTAGAAAAATATAATGTTACAATTGAAGAATATAACGAGTTCGTTAGATTTAAGAAAGCAGATGCTCAACTCAAATTGATAATAATAATTGGAAATATTGTAAAGATTGAAAATTTATCATTAATAAAAAACTAATTCTAACGTAGATTACAATCAAATTGACAAAAAAACGGTAGATTCATATCAGGAAATGTGGAAATTTGATGATGAGATCGCATTTTGGCTGAAATTATTTACTGGTGAAATATTACCAAAAGAAGCAAAAAACTTGATTGGGGAAATTAAACCAAGAGAAAATCGTAGATTGTTTTTAGATGAATTTCCAGAAGAGATTCAAAATAAAATTGTGAATTTCTTTGAGAGAAATAAAATTCTTGTTATTAGTGATTTAATAAAAGGAAGAGGTGGTCTATCTGCTAATTGGATGTTAGTTACTATGAAAAATGTTGATATGAAATCTACAAGTTGGATTTTGAAAGATATTAATACTACTATGAATTTTTATGGTGATGGAAACGTTTATATTTCACCAAAAGGTAGTCTTCATATTGGCAGAATTACGATGCAGAGAAAAGGAGGCACTCCTAATCCTACCAAGATACAATTTAAGTTTAAGCCTTGTGAATTATTTGAGATTGATTAGCCAATGGAACTGAATAAAATATATTTAGGTGATTGTATAAAAATAATGCGGGACATACCAAGTAGTTCAATTGATCTAGTTTTTGCTGATCCTCCATTCAATATTGGTTTGAAATATGATATTTATAATGATAAAAAATCTTACAACGAATATTTTGGATGGTCCGAAAAATGGATTAATGAAACATATAGAATATTAAAGAATTCAGGATCAATATACATTGCTATAGGAGATGAATTCGCTGCTGAACTTAATATTATTTTAAAGAAAACCGGTTTTAATTTTAGAAATTGGATTATTTGGTATTATACTTTGGGACAGAATCAAAGAAAAAAATTTAATAGAGCACATACGCATATTTTATATTTCACAAAAGATAAGGAAATATTTACATTTAATACTGATGATGTTAGAGTTCCATCAGCAAGACAATTAGTATATAAAGATAAGAGAGCACATCCAAAGGGAAAAGTACCCGATGATGTATGGGAGTATTCAAGAGTCTGTGGCACCTTCAAAGAAAGAATTGGCGATCACCCTTGCCAAATGCCGGAAGCCCTTTTGGAAAGAATAATATTAGCTAGTACCAGTGAAAATGATGTTGTACTTGACCCATTTGGAGGTACCGGAACTACTGCGGCAGTTGCAAAAAAATTAAAGAGAAACTATATTACAATGGACATTTCAGAGAATTATTATGAAGTTATGATTCAAAGATTAAACGGAAATATCCAAGAAATAAAAAAGAACGGTGTTGATAAAATTTCAATAAATGAATCTCTATTTTGATAAATCTTTTTGTCGTGCAATTAATTTGCTCAATTTCTTGTTGTTTTGGCATTTTCTTTTGCCACAAGCAAAAATTTTCTTGTAACCATTTTCTTCTCAGCTAATAAGAACCTCAATAAATCTACATTATTCCAATGTATTTTAAAATCATTGAATAAATGAAAGTCGTTTAATAATCGGAAAACTATAAATTCATAAGTTTGCTTTCAAGCTCTTCCCATTCAGCGTACTTTTGATTGAGTTGTTCGCGGAAGTTATTGTATTGGTTGCGCTTTTCGATAGAAAGTTCTTTGTTGGAGAAGAAATCAGGATCCGAAAAGAGCTGTTCTATTTCTGAAATTTGTTCTTCCAACAAACTAATTTGGTGTTCACAATCGGCAATTAGTTTTTTGAGCTTATTTTCTTGTCGTTGAAGTTCCTTTTTGCGAATTCTGTCTAATTGAGTTTGGGTTTGAATGTTTGTAGAGTTCTGAGTGAGAATAGTTTTTCTCTCAATCTCTTTTAAATTATCTACTTTAATTTTCAGTAAGTAATCGTCAATGCTACCAAGATATTCTTGGATTGATTTATTTGCGAAATGATATGTCTTTTGAGTTAAATCTTTTAAGAAATCCCTATCGTGAGAAACGATAATAAGGCTACCAGAGTAATTCACCAATGCACTTTTAAGAATGTCTTTGGCGAGCATATCGAGATGATTTGTAGGTTCGTCCAAAATTAGAAAATTTATTGGTTCCAAAAGAAGTTTAGCCAAAGCCAAACGCGATTTTTCACCACCTGAAAGCACTTTGACCTTTTTATATACAGAATCACCACTGAAAAGAAACGCACCAAGCAAACTTCTAACCTTCGTTCGCATATCACCAGTAGCTGCACTATCTACTATTTCAAACACCGTTGCATTTTCATCAAGCATCATTGAGCGATGTTGTGCATAATAGCCGACACAAAGATTATTCCCAAAAATCAATTCGCCTTCGTAACTTTCAGTATTAGCCAGTATTTTAGAAAAAGTTGTTTTGCCCTCACCATTTCTACCTACGAATGCAACTTTTTCGCCACGTTCGAGCACAAAATTCACATTTTCGAGAACAATTTTTTCACCATATTTTTTAGTGAGATTTTTTGCTTCAACTATCAAGCGAGATGACCTCGGTGGCTCAGGAAATCTAATGTCCAAAGTCGCATTATCTTCTTCTTCAATTTCTATCACTTCCATTTTTTCAAGCGATTTAATTTTAGATTGCACACGAGAAGCCAAAGTAGCTTTGGAACGAAAACGTTCAATAAAACGTTCAGTTTCTGCAATTTGCTTCTGTTGAGCTTTTGCAGCAGCAATTTGCTCTTCCCTTTGTTTTTTCCTCGCTTCGAGAAAATCAGAAAACTTTAAATCAAGATCAATTAATTTTCCCCGGGATAGTTCGAAAGTTCTGTTGGTAATATTATCTAAAAATGATTTATCGTGAGAAATGATAACTATTGCACCGTAGTAACCGGATAAAAACTCTTCGAGCCACTGAACAGAATCAATATCCAGATGGTTAGTAGGTTCGTCAAGAAGAATGCAGTTTGGTTTTGTGAGCAGAATTTTTGCAAGTTCTACCCGCATTTGCCATCCACCACTAAACGAGGATAATGGTCTTTGCAGATCGTTTTGAGAAAAGCCCAATCCGAGCAAAACTTTCTCGATTTCAGCATCTATCGAAAAAGCACCGAGAATTTTTAGCCGTTCATTTGCCGCAGATAATTTTTCAATTTTTTTTAAATATTCAACTGATTGGTGATTTGAGTATTCAGCAATTTCAATTGTAAGAGCATCCACTAATTTTTCTAATTCCTGAATTTCAGTTAATGCGGATTTTGTTTCATCAAAGACTGACATTGAAGAGTGAATATCCATTTCTTGCGGCAAATAGCCAATTCTATAATCATTAGGTTTAGAAACAGTTCCTTTTTCCGGTTCCTGTAATCCAGCTATAATTTTGAAAAGAGTGGATTTACCGGTTCCATTACGACCAATCAAGCCAATTTTATCAGTAGGACGAATAATAAAAGATACATTATCAAATAAATAATTTCCATTAAACTGTATAGAAAGATTATTAACCTGCAACATTTTTAATGCAATTCCTCATAAGGCACATTTTTTCTACGAAAAACAAATGAAATTGGCGTTCCATCGAAATTGAAATTTTCGCGAAGTATGCGTTCCATAAAACGCTTATAACTATCTGGCAATAAATGCGGATGATTTAAGAAAAATGCAAACACAGGCGGTTCTGTGCCAACTTGTGTAACATAGTTGATTCTCAAATCAAACCCTTTTACAGCAGGTGGAGGCGTTTTTTCAAAGAATGGAAGCAAAGTAGCGTTAAGCTCAGATGTCTTAATTCGAGTTTTACGGCGAGCGTCAATTTCCTTTGCTATTTCAATTATTTTAGTAATTCTTTGCTTGGTGAGAGCAGAAATATAAACAATTGGCACATAGTCGAAAGTTCGTAATTCATTTCTTATAATATTTGTGAATTCATCAGCTGTTTTATGATCTTTTTCTATAAGATCCCATTTATTTACAGCAATGATAATACCTTTTCGAGCATCACTAACAAGGTTAATTATTTTCTTGTCTTGATCTTCCAGTCCACGAGTAGCATCAATAAGAACAACTCCAACATCACAACGTTCAATTGCACGCATAGTACGCATAGTGCTATACATCTCAACATTTTCATTAATATGGCTTCGTTTGCGAAGCCCTGCTGTATCGACCAAAACAATTTCTTCGCCGTAATATTTCACAACGGAATCAATAGAATCTCTCGTTGTTCCGGGAATATCAGTTACAATACTTCTGTCTTTCCCGAGTAAAGCATTTGAAAGGCTTGATTTGCCAACATTCGGACGTCCTATCAATGCAATTTTAAGGCGGGTATCAGCTTCTTCGATATTTTCATCTTGCAAATTCTCAGCAACTAAGTCAAGAAAATCACCTGTATTAAAGCCACTCAATGCAGAAATAGCAAATGGTTCGCCCAGACCAAGAGAGTAAAATTCATAACTATTCGCCATCTGAATAGAATTATCGCATTTATTGACAATAAGCACAACAGGCTTATCAGAGCTTCTCAAAATATTTGCAATATCCATATCAAAAGAGGTAACCCCATCACGTCCATCGCAAACAAATAAAATCACATCAGCTTCCTCAATAGCAATCATTGCTTGCTCGCGAACTGATCGCTCCATCACATCTTCACTTCCGGGAATAAATCCACCTGTATCGACAAGCATAAATCTTTTACCATTCCATTCGGAATAGCCATATATTCTATCGCGAGTAACCCCAGGCGTATCTTCCACAATTGCTTGCCTTTGCCCAACAAGGCGGTTAAAAAGTGTAGATTTCCCTACATTTGGACGTCCAACAATTGCTACAAGGTTCATTTTTCCCTCTCATATTTAAATTAAATCGGGTTCAGTGTGTATAAGGCAACCGAACCCGATTAATATATTAAAAATCAAAAGAATTATTTATTCTCTTTCATAAATTCTTCCATAAAACGCACTAATGCTTCGACCCACTCTATTGGACAAGCATTATATATTGAAGCGCGTACACCACCAACACTTCTATGACCTTTCAGGTTTGTCATATTGTGGCGTTTTTTAGCCTCTTCGATAAATTTGGATTCTAACTCTGGTGTATTTAAATTAAATGTAACGTTCATCAGAGAGCGATCTTCTTTGTCAGTAACAGTCGGCTTGTAAAAGTCGCTATTTGCATCCATAAAATCATATAAAAGATTTGCTTTTTTGTAGTTATTTGCTTCGATTGCTTCAAGTCCTTGCTTCAAAATCCACTTGAATGTACGACCAACAACATAAACCGGGAAACAAGGAGGAGTATTGAACATCGAAGCTTCTTTAACGTGAGTTTCATAATTAATCATTGTTGGAAGTTCTTTTCTGCCTTTTTCGAGCCAGGATTTTTTAATAACTACTAAGGTAACACCAGCCGGACCGATATTCTTTTGAGCACCAGCATATATCAGGTTATATTTTGAAAAATCACGTTGAATAGCAAATAAATCTGACGACATATCAGCAACAAGTGGCACATTGCCAGCATTTGGAATGTGATTTTCTTTATATTCAGTTCCGTAAATAGTGTTATTTGTAGTGATATGGACGTAATCAGCATCTTGCTCAACTTGAATATTTTTCGGGATATAATTGAAATTTTTATCTTCTGAGCTTGCGATAATATTAGTGTTCCCAACAAACTTAGCTTCTTTAGAAGCTTTTTTTGCCCAAACACCAGTAAGCACATAATTAGCTTTATTGATTAAAAAATTAGCAGGAACCATATAGAACTGTAAACTTGCACCACCACCAAGGAAAAGAACGCTATATTCTTCCTCTGACAAGTTCATAATCTTCAAACAATCTGCTTGAGCTTCTTTAATTACAGCATCATATTCCTTAGAGCGATGGCTCATTTCCATAATAGACATACCTAAACCATTAAAGTCCAAAGCGGCTTGACTAGCTTCTTGCAAAACTTCATAAGGTAGAACAGCTGGACCAGCACTAAAATTAAAAGCTCTATTCATAATTTTCTCCAATAAATGGTCAAAATGTTTTCAAAATTAACATAAATAATTGGAATTTCATAACAATTTAAGATTGAATATTGTGAAATAATAAAAGAAGAGAATAAATAATATTTTCAAAAACTACAATACAAAAATACTTATTATTGTATAACAATATTCCAGTAATTTTTTTAGTATTTTTCGATTTAGTATTTTTCGATAAGATTAGAGTAAAATACAGCAGGAAACAAATCAGTGCTCGGAGAGGGACTCGAACCCTCACGGGCTATTCGCCCACAGGATTTTAAGTCCTGTGCGTCTACCTGTTCCGCCATCCGAGCACGTTTTTAGACTTCAAAAATAATAAGATTTTTTATTTTAACCAAATTATTTTATCAAATATTTGAAATTAAACGATGCCTTGTGCTTTAAATTCATCAATTTCTTCTTTTGAATATCCAATGCCTTGTAATATATCGTAAGTATGCTGTGATAATGTTGGGGGTGGTGTTTTCACTAAGCCAGGAGTTTTCTCAAACTTAGCAGTTAAATTAAAAAGTTTCACCTTACCAATTCCTTGTAGTTCAACTTCTGCAAAAGTATTTCTATGCTCAACTTGCGGCTGACTTACTGCTTCGTCCAACTTTAAGATTTCACCTGATGGCACACCTGCCTGGTTTAACTTTTCTACCCAAAATGCTGTAGTATTTAGCACCAATTTTTCTTCGAGAAGAGGAGTAAGAGCAAAACGATTTGCCTTACGAGCATCGCGTTCCTTAAATCTTGGGTCTTCTTTTAGTTCAGGAACACCAAGAATATCAGCTACAGCGTGCCACTGCTCTTGTTTATTTGCAGCGATATTGATATAACCGTCTTTAGTTTTGAAAGTGCCAGATGGTGCTGCTGTAAAATTGTCATTGCCAAGAAGCTGCGGATGCTGTCCCCCAAGCATAAGATTAGCAACAACCCATCCCATAAATGGCATAACCGAATCAAGCAGTGCAACATCGATAAACTGCCCCTCCCCTGTTCGTTCACGATGGAAAAGAGCTGCCATAACTGCAAATGCTCCGTTTATACCTCCGATTGTATCACAAACCGGAAAACCACAACGCAATGGATTGAGTTCCGGAGTTCCATTAATCGCCATCACACCGCTTAATCCCTGAATAATTTGGTCGTATGCAGGCTTGAATGCATCAGGACCAGTTTGCCCGAATCCAGAAATTGCAAGGTAAATTATCTTAGGATTAATTTCAGTAAGTTTTTTGTATCCAATACCAAGTCTGTCCATAACTCCAGGACGAAAGTTTTCGACTACAACATCTGCTGTTTCAGCTAACTTCAAAAAAATTTCTTTTGCCTTTGGTTCTTTTAAATTCAGTGTAACGGACTTCTTATTTGCATTCTGAGCAATAAAGCTTGTGCCAAGAAGCTTGTTGTTGTAATCCGATACACATCCCAATTTACGAGCAAGATCCCCAGCATCGGGGTTTTCGATCTTAATAACTTCTGCACCTAATAAAGCAAGATGTAGAGTTGCAAAAGGACCAGATAAAACATTTGTTAAATCAAGGACGCGAATACCATTTAAAATATCCATAACTATTTTAATTAAGAATGAAACATAAAAGATATATTATACAATTTAAAAAATATAGAATTAACTAAAAAGTAATTTTCATCACAATTATAATATACAAAATAACGTCTAATACACTCGTGTTAATTTTTCAGAAGAATAAAATGGGCGTATTAATTGGCATATTGCTTGGAATTTTTGATTTTGTTCTCGCACTGTTTTTTATCAAAAGAGCAATATTAAAAGAATGGGATATTTTTTATAAAATTATCATTTTCTCAATTATTATTAGATTGGCTATTATATTAATTAGCGTTTTTCTCATTATCAAATACACAAATTTTGAAATTGTTTCGTTTTTGGTATCGTTATTTTCTTCAATTTTTATTTTAAAAATTATTGAAATTTATTATATTCATAAAAAAATAAATGCTTGAATTGAAATAAAAATAAAGGTATCTTATGAATAATTCAGATATTGGAGCCAAAGATATATTAGAAAACACAGGTCATAATACAGAAAATCATTCAGATCATAATCAAGAAAATCAAGATGTTTTTACAAGTTTATTAAATGAATTAGGGGATCACGCTGGTTTTTATATTGGTCCTCACAAAATTTCAGAACTCCCTGTCATATTAATTGATGATGGGCTTCATATTTATGCATCGCCCTCCTCGATGTTGAAAGAAGGTGTTTATACAATTAAAGGGCACGGAGAAATTGTCCGCACAAGCGATGGTGGAAAACCAACTTTGGACTTATCAATTACAAATTTAGTTGTATTCCAGTGGATTGCTATTATTTTTCTTACCTTTGTTTTTACTAAGGTAGGAAAACTCTTTAAAAAAGAGCCCACAAAAGCACCCAAAGGCTTGCAAAATGTTGTAGAGACATTTGTATCATATATCAGAGATGAAGTAGTTCGCCCGAACATACCATCTCGAAAGACAGCAGATACATTGTTACCATATTTTTTAGGTTTGTTTTTCTTTATTTTGGTTTTAAATCTTATTGGTTTAATTCCTGGCGGGCATACTGCAACAGGAGCGATACCTGTAACGCTTGCCCTTGCAATAACTGCATTTTTCGTAATTAATATAACTGCAATGAGAGTTTCTGGAGTTGGGAACTGGTTCAAACATCTTACAGGCGGTGCTCCTTGGTACTTATGGCCAATAATGATACCGATAGAATTTGTAGGATTATTTATTAAGCCTTTTGCACTCACCATCCGTCTTTTTGCTAATATGAGTGCGGGACACATTGTATTATTTTCATTGCTTGGTTTGTTGTTCTTTTTTGGCAATATCTTACTTGCTCCGGCAATAGTTGGATTTTCAATATTTATATATTTTCTTGAATTACTGGTTGCTTTTTTGCAAGCATATATTTTCACAATGCTAACAGCAATATTTGTTGGATTGGCAATAGGTGAACACGGACACGAAGAAGCTCACGAAACGCATTAATTTACTATATAAAGCTATTTTAATAAAGTTTTTTATCAACTTTTATGGAGATTATAATGGAATTAGCACAAGCATTTGCATACTTAGCAGCAGGAATTGGAGCTGGATTCACTGTATTTGGTGCCGCAAGCGGTATTGGTAAATTAGCAGCAGCAGCAATGGAAGCAAGTGGTCGCCAACCAGAAGCAGCAGGCGACATTAGAACAAGTATGATTATTGCAGCTGCACTTATCGAAGGTATTGCATTCTTTGCTGCAATTATCTGTTTGTTGCTTGTTGTGCTTAAATAATTTGAAAATAATTTTAGGGTAATAATTTGTTTTTTTACAAATTAATTTTTTCGTAGGGACATTTTTATGTCTCTACGAAAATCCCTAATATCGATGAAAATCATTGTTGTAGAAAATAAAATAATATCATTATAAAGGTTCGCTTATGGATGCTCTATTAAGTATAAAGCCGGGACTAATTTTTTGGTCGCTTGTTAATTTTGGAATTTTCTTGTTTATATTAATCAAGTTTGGTGCTAAACCAATCAGTAATGCTCTAAAAGCTCGGGAAGAAAGAATAAAGAAAGCTCTTGATGATGCCGCCGAAAAAGAAAAAAAAGCTGAAGAACTCGTTCGTTTACGTGAAGAGAAACTGAATGCAACTCAAAATGAAATTGCTCAAATGCTTGCAGACGCACGCCAACAGTCTGAATTACATATAAAGCGAGCATTAGAAGAGGCTGATAAAATCAAAAATCAAAAAATTGAAGAAGCACAACGAGAGATTAATCGTAGCAAGAATGAAGCAATTTCTGAACTAAGAAAAGAAGTTGCTAATTTAGTGGTATTAGCAACAGAAAAAATATTAGAAGAAAAAATTGATGCTGAAAAAGACTATAAAATTATTGAGAATTATATTCAAAAAATGAATAAAAACTGAGATTAATTATGAATACTGAACGTATTTCAATAAGGTATGCACGTGCTTTAAT
Source organism: Eximiradius proteiniborus (assembly GCF_058546985.1). Taxonomy (NCBI): domain Bacteria; kingdom Pseudomonadati; phylum Bacteroidota; class Eximiradiia; order Eximiradiales; family Eximiradiaceae; genus Eximiradius; species Eximiradius proteiniborus. The sequence continues at coordinate 774,026 of NZ_CM178592.1, forward strand.
CGATGCAGCCAAGCCTTTAAATCTTGTGGATACTGCTTTCAATGATTTAATAAAAGTCGAAGCAATACTTTCGGCTTCCCAAGATCTGCGTAATTTAATTAAAAGTCCAATTATTAAAGCACATCATAAAATTAAAATTTTTAAAGAGATATTTTCTAATCAAGTAAGCGAAATTGTACTGAATTTCTTAGTTTTGCTTGCTGATAAAAGAAGAGAAATATTAATTCCTGATATAATCAAACAATTCAAAAGGATATACTACACAGAACAAGGCTTAGTTGAAATCGATATTTATACTGCAAATGAATTGGCTCAGGAAATTAAAAAGAAAATCGAAGACAATATCTCAAAAAAATTAAATTTGAAAATAATCAGCAACTATATAATAGATAAATCACTTAAAGGTGGTATTAAAGTAAAAGTAGAAGATACAATCTATGATGCATCTGTTTCCACAATGTTAAATAAATTGCATCAGAAATTAATTTCAGAGAATTAACAACAAATATATAGGTAAGTTTTTATGGTAGTAGAAGTTAGACCAGAAGAAATATCAGCAATACTGAGACGGCAACTTGCTGGCTTTGAAAATGAAATCGATCTTTATGAAGTAGGAACAGTTCTGCAAGTAGGTGATGGTGTTGCTCGCATCTATGGTTTGAACAAAGTAATGTCTTCTGAGTTGGTTGAATTCCCTAACGGTGTTATGGGAATGGTTCTCAACCTTGAAGAAGATAATGTTGGTGTGATGCTTTTCGGCGATGATAGCAAGGTAAAAGAGGGCGATATAGTAAAAAGAACAGGAAGAATTGCATCTGTTCCTGTAGGAAAAGAGCTTTTGGGTCGAGTGGTAAATCCTCTGGGTATGCCAATAGACGGCAAAGGAGAAATTCAAGCAAAACAATATCTTCCAATTGAAAGAAAAGCTCCCGGAGTAATTCCACGTCAACCAGTAAAAGAACCACTTCAAACTGGTATAAAAGCAATCGATGCTCTCATTCCAATTGGACGCGGGCAACGTGAGTTAATCATAGGCGACCGTCAAACAGGTAAAACAACAATTGCATTGGACACAATCATCAATCAAAAATATACACACACCGAAGAAGCAGCTTCGTTAGGAATTCAACCTGTTTATTGCATTTATGTTGCTATTGGACAAAAAGCTTCGACTGTTGCTAACGTTGTTGCAACTTTGCAAGAATATGGAGCAATGGATTATACAATTGTCGTTGCTGCCAATGCTTCCGATCCGGCACCAATGCAATTTATCGCACCATATTGCGGTTGTTCTATGGGCGAATATTTCCGCGACAACGGTATGCATGCATTAATTATATATGATGATTTAAGTAAACAAGCAGCTGCTTATAGACAAGTTTCTTTGTTATTGAGACGTCCCCCCGGTCGCGAGGCTTATCCCGGCGATATTTTCTATCTTCATAGCCGCTTATTGGAACGTGCAGCTAAATATAATCAAGATTATGGTGGTGGCTCGCTCACAGCACTGCCTGTAATTGAAACACAAGCAAACGACGTTTCTGCTTATATCCCAACAAACGTAATTTCGATCACTGACGGTCAGATATATCTTGAGCCGGGCTTGTTCAATGCAGGTATTCGCCCAGCATTGAATATTGGTATTTCAGTATCGCGCGTTGGTGGTAATGCACAAAACAAAGCTATGAAGAAAATAGCTGGTCCATTGAAAGTGGAACTTGCTATGTTTCGTGAGCTTGAAGCTTTTGCGAGATTTGGTTCAGATTTGGACAAAGAAACTCAGGCAAAATTGACACGTGGTGCCAGACTTACTGAGATATTAAAACAACCACAATTTAATCCTTTGCCAGTAGAAAAGCAAATTGCATTAATATTTGTCGCAACCGCTGGTTTTCTTGATGACTTGCCGGTTTCATCACTTAAACGACTTGAAAAAGAATTTTATGAGTTTATGGACACAAAATACTCAAACATATTAAACGAAATTAAAACTAAAAAAGAATTAACAGAAGACATCTCAAGTAATTTGAAGTCTGCTGTAACTGAATTTATTGATAAATTTAAGCAAACTTTAAAATGATATTATTAACTGGTGGAGCAGGATTTATTGGCTCTTGCCTTCTACGAAAACTAAATGATGAAGGCATAAAAGATATAATTGTTTCTGACAATTTATCAAAAGAAGATAAATGGAAAAATCTTCGGGGTAAGATTTTTCATACATATGTTGATAAAAATGAATTATTTGACTTCCTCGAAAACAATGGCGTTGATGATATTGAGGCTATCATTCATTTAGGTGCGTGTTCAGACACTACCGAGAAAGATGCAAACTACTTGCTTAAAAATAATTATCAGTTTTCACAGCATCTTGCAAGTATTGCATTTGAAAACGATATTCGCTTCATTTATGCTTCGTCGGCTGCAACTTATGGCGATGGTTCAAATGGATATTCTGATAGAATTTTTCATAATCTCAAACCATTAAACTGTTATGGCTTTTCGAAACATATCTTTGATTTATGGATAATAGAAAATAAACTCGATACTAATTGCGTTGGTTTTAAATTTTTCAATGTATTCGGACCAAACGAATACCATAAAGGCAATATGGCGAGTATGGTTTTCAAATCCTTTAATCAAATTTCAGATACTGGAAGAGTGAAGCTTTTTAAGTCATATAAACAAGAATTTGCCAATGGAGAACAAAAACGAGATTTTGTTTATGTTAAAGATTGTGTGGATATTATTTACAAAACCATTGAAAATAAAGAAATAAACGGCATTTTTAATTTGGGAACCGGAACAGCAAATTCGTGGAATACATTAATTAAAGCAGTTTTTTCAGCAATGGGACGTCATCCAATAATTGAATATATTGATATGCCTGATAATCTTAAAAATCAGTATCAATATTTTACAGTAGCTGACATCAATAAATTGTTGGAATACTTCCCAAACTATGAGTTTACTCAATTGGAAGATGCTGTTGCTGACTATGTTCAAAACTATTTGTTAGCTGATGATATTTACTTGTAATCAAAAGGATTATTTATGGCTACTTTAAGAGATATTCGTCGAAGAATTGGGGCAGTTCGCAATACTGCAAAGATCACTTCCGCAATGAAGATGGTTTCAGCTGCAAAAATGCGACGTGCACAAAATGCTATAGAAAATGCTCGCCCCTATTTTTCTAAACTTGAAGATACTGTATCAAATCTGATCTCTATTGCGAATGATTATTCAAATCCATTTATTGAAACAAGAAGCGAAATAAAAAATATTGCAATAGTATTGATTGGTTCAGATAGAGGACTGTGTGGTAGCTTTAACACTAATTTATTCAAATCATTAAACATCCACATTGAAGATTTCAAAAAGCAATATCCAAATGCAAATTTTCACATTGTCCCTGTCGGGAAAAAGGCCGTATCTTTTGTTAAGCGCTTTAAAATAGATACTATCAGAGAATTTTCTGATATATTTAGTAAATTACGTTTTGAGGATGCTCAGCAAATTGTTGCTTCATTAACTAATTTATACTTGAACAACGAGGTTGATCAAATCTTTTTATTTTATAATGAATTCATTAATATTTTAAAGCAAGTTCCACAACTCAAGCAACTCTTTCCAATAGAACCTGCTATTGAACAAACCAACATAAAGTCGCTTGACTATATTTTCGAACCATCTAAAGAACAAATTTTAGATGTTTTGATTCCAAAATTAATTGATGCTCGGGTGTGGAAAGCATTGCTTGAATCTAACGCTGCGGAGCAAGCTGCTCGAATGATGGCTATGGATAATGCCACAAGCAATGCCAACGATTTAATTCGTATGTTAGAACTTCAATATAATAAAGAACGTCAAGCTTCTATTACTAAGGAAATGCTTGAAATTGTTGGTGGAGCAGAAGCTTTGAAATCAAAATAATTTTCCTCTTTTTCAATTCTCAAAAGGGCTTTCATCTGATGAAAGCCCTTTTAAAATTAAGGATTGATAAATACTGTAAAGTAATAATTTCCCTTATTTCAGTAAGGATTTGCAGAAATATAAGCTTACTTTTTTATTTCGCTTAAATTTGCTATTTTTGGTTATTATTTTTATGACTTATGAAAAACAAAAATTACATAAATAAATTGAGTAGCAACGAAAGTCAGATTAGATTATCTCCCCGAATAACTGTATTGGACAATGGAATTACTGTTATAACAGACGAGATACCTTATCTCGAGTCATTTTCACTTGGGATTGGGATTTCTGTTGGTTCGAGAGACGACTGGAACGGGAAAAATGGTCTTGCTCATTTTTTGGAACACTCTGTTTATAGACGAACTGAGAATAGAACTTCTCGACAAATTGCAATTCAATTAGATTCAGTTGGAGCTTATTCTAATGCCTACACAACAAAAGAACTTACATTATTCTATGTAAGAGCAACCAAATTTCATTTTAATAAATGTTTTGATATTTTAGCTGATATCATTCTTCACCCTATTTTCTTAAAAAATGAGATAGAAAAAGAGCGACAAATAATAATCGAAGAAATAAAATCATACGATGATGATCCAGAAGAATACATTTTTGATGTTGCAGATGAAGTCATCTTCCCTAATAATCCTCTTGGATTAAGTATCGATGGAACTATAAATTCATTGAACAGCATTACAACTGATGATTTGGATGCATTCCATAAACAATTCTATCAGCCACAAAACATTGTAATTGCTGTTTCAGGCAACATTCCGAACGAAAAAGTAGTTGATACAGTAATGATGTATTTTGCAGATAAATGCAATTACGGCGAAAAAATTAAAAGAGATACACCAAATCCAATTATTCAGAATAAAATAATTAATAAGCCAATACAGCAAGCACATTTAATTTTTGGAAAACAGATTTTTGGAGCTAATCACCCAGATAAATATACATTATCACTTTTGAATATTATTTTTGGAGACGGACTTTCATCACGGCTTTATCAAAATCTCCGTGAAAAACAAGGACTTGCCTATTCTGTTTTTTCCCAGCTAAATTTATTTTCCGACTGTGGCTCTGTATATCATTATATCGCAACTGACAAATCAAAAATTGAAAAAGCAGAAGAATCTATTTATAAAGAACTCATTGAACTTAAGAATAATAAAGTAAAAAAAGCCGAATTTTCAAGAGCAAAAGAACAATATAAAACAGCAAAAATTCTGGAATTCGAGAGTGTTTCCGCAAGAATGCAAAACCTGATTAAAAATCAAATCGTCTCACAAAAAATTGAAACCTTACACGACATTATATGCAGTATTGATAAAATTACAATTGACGATATGGTTCGTGTAATTGAAAATTATTACAATGAAAATAATTTGTCTAAAATATTACTTTTACCAAAAAATAACGGGAAATAAAAATGAACGTTGAACAAATCAAACAAATCATCGGAAAAGTTGAAGACCCTCACTTATCTGTATCTTTGAGTGCTTTAGACGCCATAAAAAAAATTGAAGTGTTAGACGACAAAATTGTCATTTCTATCGATTTAGTTGGTCCTATTGTAACTGTATTAGATATAATTAATCATCAAATAAAAGAAGCATTGAAAAACGCTGGAATTTCAAAAAATGTCGAATTATTATTCAACGAAGTATGTTTAGATAGAACAAACAGACAATTTTTAAAAGACGTTAAACATATTATTGCAGTGGCATCAGGAAAAGGTGGTGTTGGGAAATCAGCTATAGCAGGAAATATTGCGGCTACTTTATCCAAAATTGGATTACGCGTTGGGTTGCTCGATGCTGACGTTTATGGACCAAGTCAACCTACAATGTTTGGTCTGAAAGAAGCAAAATTAGAAGCAATTACAGATAGCCACGGCAATACAGTTGCAGTGCCAATAAAACGTGATGATAATTTGTTTATCGCTTCTATGGGATTTGTTCTAAATAGAAACGAAGCCGCAATAGTGCGTGGTCCTATGCTTGCAAGCTACTTTTCATTGTTATTCGAACAAATCGAATGGGGCGAACTTGATGTTCTTGTATTTGACTTGCCACCCGGAACCGGTGATATTCAGCTAACATTAGTGCAAAAAGTGCCACTCAATGGTGCGGTTATTGTTACAACCCCGCAGGAAATTGCACTTGCAGATGTTCGCAGAAGCATAGCTATGTTCAAAAAAGTAAATGTAGATATTTTGGGAATTGTAGAAAATATGAGCTTTTTTGCTCCTCCTGATATGCCAGATAAAAAGTATTATATTTTCGGCAAAGATGGTGGTAAAATCATCGCTTACGAAGAAAATGTTCCGTTATTAGGTCAAATTCCGCTTGACATTGAAATGAGAGAGGCAAATGACGGCGGAGAACCTGTGGCTTTAACCGAAAAATATCCGAACCAAGCAAGAACAATAAAAGAAGCTACTTTAGAACTGATTAAAGAATTGAGAAAACATAATTACGAAAATTTAAATAAATCTATTGAAATTGAAATGTAATGTCGAGAACAGAACTAATACATAGAGTAGAGGAATTATTGAATAAAGCACGCCCTTATTTAGCAATTGATGGTGGTGGAGTAGAATTTGTAGATTTTGAGGAAGAGCAGGGCGTGCTTGTATTAAAACTGGTTGGTAATTGTGCAGATTGTCCTCTTTCTATGATGACTTTGCGTGCTGGAATAGAGCGTTTGATACTCAATAATATTTCAGAAGTTAAAAGAGTAGAAAAAATATAGATTAGTTATTATTTTCAGGAAAAGATGAGATGCGTTTATCTCTCTTTTGTTTAGCAAGCAGTCGCATATCAACAACTTTATCCGCTTCATCAACAATTTCAGTTCCAAGAATTGTCTCCAAAACATCTTCCATCGTAATTAAACCTTCGATACCGCCATACTCATCAACAACTATAAATAAATGCTGTTTACGCTCAAGGAATAAATCCAAAGCTGAATCGAGAGGAGCATTTTCTTGAATATAATATACTTCTCTTATAAAATCTTTAAGCGTCAAATTCATTTTACCTTTAAGTGCTGCATAAAGAATATCACGACTCATAACATAACCTATCACTCCATCGTCTATAGTTTCTCCTTCCCACACAGGGAAACGAGAGTACATACGAATTTCCGGCAAGAAAACAGTTTGCTCGACAGTATTATTGGCATTGCAACTGAAAATAACAGTGCGAGGCGTCATAACATCAGAAACGAGAATTTCATTAAATTTGATAATATTTTTAAGTATCCTGTATTCCCCATCGTCAAGTGAACCTTCGTCTCTTGCAGATTCTACAGCATCTTCAATTTCGAGCCAACTCTCTTCCTCAATAGTTGCTTGTCCCTTAATAGATAGAGATAGTTTTTTCTTTATCATATATAACGGAACAACAAGAAAAGCGAAAAATTTAATAAATGACAAATATGAAACAAATGTTTTGATTTTTGTCTTTTTGCCCAAATAATAAAACAGGTAATCAAAAAATATTACAGAAAAGAGTAAGACAACAGTAAAAATAATTTTTTCAAAAATATCAAATAAAACGACGGAAAAAAATTGACCGGTTATTATTGAGAAAACTATATACAAAGCGAATTTGAAAATAATGAGAGAATCGTCAAACTTGTCATAATTATTCCAAAAAACAATTATTTTTTGACTCTTTTCTGGAGATTCATTAATTATTTCATCAATAACATCTTGATTTATTAATCGGATTAATCCTCTAAGATAAGCAACAAAGAAAGCAAGAAAAAGTATAATAATAGCAAAAGGTAACTCCATTAACTATTTAAATTAACTCCTAAAATATTGGACAAAATAATTAGTCTCGAAATTCATAATCAACAATTGTAATGCGTCCTGGATAAGTAATTGGGAAACTGCCTATGCGAACAGTTGGTTTTGCATCAAGTTTAATACGAGACGACCCACCTTCTCCAGCAATAGCTAAAGCCAAATTAATTACTCTATCGTAACCAGCATTTCCAAAAAATTCATATAAATCTAAATTCACTGAAAGCGGAATAACAACTGTTTGACCTTTACCGGGCACGCTGACAGGTGAAGCAATATTTCCATTTACAGTTGGAGTATCATCAATAAGCAATCTCCAATCAAAATTTGTAATTAATGCAGTTGAATTTGAGCTCTTTTGAGTGGTTCCATTATTGGGATTTTTTGCATCAACATTTAATATAAAATCAGAGACTAATTTTCTTGACGCAAAAGCATTAGTTAGTTTTAAAGCTTCTGACACAGAAAAATCAGATATTTTTTTCTTATTTGAAACATCTATTCCAGCAACCCGTAAATTGGAAACACCCGCAATCTTAAATTGAATGCGTCGAAGATTTTCCAAAGCATCGGATAACTGTTTGACTGCACTACATCCGGCTATTAATACCAAACTTGCAATAAAAAAAATAATAGAGTTTATATTTTTTTTCATTAGTAATCTATCCCGTGTTGATTGAGCAAATCCTCTAAATTAACACCATTTAAGCTTTGTTTTGCAATTTCTTCAAGTGCTTTCGCTTTTGCATTAGCCATATAATATGACGACAAAAGCTTTACTTTTGCTATTAGCAATTTCTCTTCAATAGGTTTACTGAGAAAATCATCAGCCCCTGATTCTATTGCTTTTAATTGATTCTGGACATCATTTAAAGCAGTTACTATAACAACTGGAATATCTTTTGTATGCTCTTGTTCTTTAAGACGACGAGCAGTTTCATAACCATCCATCCGGGGCATCATTACATCAAGAACAATTGCATCAGGTTTGCGTTCCTCAACTTTTTCCAAACAATCAACGCCATCGTATGCTTCTTTTGCTTCATAGCCATTTGCTTCGAGATAGCGTCTAAGTAATTTAGTTGTAATTTTGTTATCATCTACTACTAAAATGAAAGGTTTTCGCATTTGAACTCCGTAAATCATTTCTCAAAATATCATTATGCAAATATATATTAAAAAAATTATTTATCAAATAATTGTATGAAAAATTGTACTATTGTAATATCGAATTAACAAATTCTTTATTTTGGTGTTATTTATTAACGTTTCGACAAAATTCAGTTAAATAATTAAAATGAAAAGAATTATTATCATCATATTGCTATCTACGATTAATTTAAGTGCCCAGTTGTGCTTCGATTACCAAATTTGGGATGGTTCAGAACCAGTCAAGCAATATGGCATTGACAGTACTGGAAATTGGTGGATTATTACTGAGCCTTTTTCTAATTATTATCGACTTATTGTTAATGGAGAACAACTCGAAGAGTTCAATCAAATTTCTACTCCTATTTTTTCCCGCGATGGCAAAAGATGGGCTACTTTTGGTGAATATCAGGGTGGTTGGTATCTTATTACAGAACAAGATATTATTGAATTAAAAGCAACTGGTCCGGGAAATATTGTATTTACCAATAATTCAAATCATATTGCTTATTCGTATTTTAGTACAAACATAGAATATATTATCCTGCCAAATAAAAAAATTGAAGTTTATGGGAAACAAGGCACTTTTTATGTTAATCAAGATGCAACAAAGTTTGCTTTCAAAGGAATTAGAAGTTCAAAGTATGTCCTGAACATTAATGGAAAAGAAAGTGTTGCATTTGATGATATTATTCCAATTGGTTTTTGGTACGATGACGAATTTGTATATGCTGCCCAAAATGGATTTAATTGGCAAATATATAAAAACTATTCTCCAATCACCCGAACATATTCAAATATCAAAGAACCTTTAATTAATCCGAATGGCACTGTGCTGGCTTTTATTGCAACTACATTTTCAAATCGTCAAATTGCAGTAACAATTACTAATGATTTAGTTGAACCACTTGAAAGCCGACAATATGATCTTGTGTCTTATCTATCGCTTCACCCGGAATTGCCAATTGTTACTTTTTTTGCCCGAAAAGACAATTTCCCACTCATATGTATTAATACTGCTGAGTATGCAACAAGCAATGAATCAAGTCCTCCCTATTTTTCCAACGATGGCAACGATATTTTTTATATCGGATGCGACTTCGCCTGTTTTATTTCAATTAACGGAATAAGATACAATCTTAAACACAGTATTGCTCCACAAACTAAATTAGCTATAAAGTCAAATTCCAAAACAGTTGCATTTTCTTCTTCAAGTTCAATGAATCTACTTTTTTTGGAAACAGGCAAAATGCACTCCGGAATGATGGTTGATAGAATACTTCCACCAATTTACAATACAAAGAATAGAAGGTATGAAACAATTGGTCAAATTGGTAATAGACTGTATCTATTAACTTGCAAAACCGATTGACAAAAAATAAGAATTAACACTTATTTTCGTCTATTTTATTATTCTTTTTTTTAATAATTTTGTTGTTTATGAAATAAAAATTTAGGGAATACAATGAAAATCATTTTACCAGACAACACAGTAAGAGAATATCCTGATGGCACAACAGGTATGGAAATTGCAAAATCCATTTCCGAAGGACTTGCACGTAATGCGTTAGGCATTAAAGTAAATGGGAAAGTCTATGACCTATCTAGAAAAATCAATGAAGATGCAAGTATTCGTATTTTAACTTTTGATGATGAGGAAGGAAAAGAAATTTTCTGGCACAGTTCTGCTCATCTAATGGCAGAAGCAGTATCGGAATTATTTCCCGGTGCCAAATTCGGAGTCGGTCCTTCGATTGAAAATGGCTTTTATTATGATATAGATCTTGGAGAAAGACGAATAACAAACGAAGATTTGCCAAAAATTGAGCAAAAGATGGCAGAACTTGCAAAAAGATCTGCTGATTACGAGCGCATAGAAATTTCTTGGGATGAAGCTATTGATTTTTGGAAAAAAGCAGGTGATGAGTATAAATTAGAACTGCTTGAAGGCTTAAAGGAAGACGAGATTACTTTTTACAAGCAAGGGAATTTTATTGATTTATGCCGCGGAACCCATATCCCAAACACTTCATTGATTAAAGCAATAAAATTATATAGTATTGCCGGTGCATATTGGAAAGGCGATTCGAGCCGAAAAATGATGACCCGTATCTACGGTATCACTTTTCCTAAAAAAGCTATGCTGGATGAATGGTTACATCAAAGAGAAGAAGCAGAAAAGCGTGATCATAGAAAACTTGGAAAAGAACTTGAATTGTTTATGATTACTCCAATGATTGGCGGCGGATTGCCAGTCTGGTTACCCAAAGGTGCTTTTATTCGTAGAAAATTAGAAGCATTTATTAAGGAAGAACTTGTAAAACGTGGATATGTTGAAGTAATAACACCTCACATCGGAAATCTTGAATTATACAAGACCTCTGGTCATTATCCTTATTATGCTGACTCCCAATTTGCTCCAATTAAAGTCGAGGAAGAAGAATATATGCTCAAACCAATGAATTGTCCTCATCACCATCAAATATATTTATTAAAACCACGTTCTTACAGGGAACTTCCTTTACGACTTGCAGAATTTGGAACTGTCTATAGATACGAGCAATCAGGCGAACTAAACGGATTGTCTCGAGTACGTGGTTTTACTCAAGACGATGCTCATATATATTGCACAGAGGAACAATTAAAACAAGAAATAAGAAGCTGTATAGAACTTACTCAGCTTGTATTCAAAACTTTTGATATGAATGTAACAACCCGTCTTTCTTTTAGAGACGAAACTTCATCAAAGTATGCTGGTGATACCTCACTTTGGGACAAAGCTGAACGCGAACTCAAAGAAGTTGCAGATGAAATGGGATTGGATTATTTTATTGGAGTTGGTGAAGCATCTTTCTACGGTCCCAAAGTTGATTTTATTGTTAAAGATGCCATAGGAAGAAAATGGCAGCTTGGTACTGTTCAAGTCGATTATGTGATGCCGGAAAGATTTAACTTAGAATATACTGGCGCTGATAATTCTAAGCACCGTCCAGTAATTATTCACCGCGCACCATTTGGTTCTATGGAACGCTTTTTCTCAATTCTCATAGAACATTATGCTGGTAATTTTCCATTCTGGTTGTGTCCGACACAGGTAAGTGTTTTGCCAATTGGTCAGAACCAATATGAATATGCTGATGAATTAACTTCTAAACTTAAAGAATTAGGTTTTCGTGCGGTTTCTGATGTTCGTTCAGAAAAAATAAGCAGAAAAATTGCAGAATCAGAACAACAAAAGATTCCATTCTCTTTGATTATTGGACAAAAGGAAATTGAAAATAATACCGTTTCCGTAAGAGTTCATGGTATTGGAGATATTGGAACAAAAACAGTAGAAGAAATTGTAGAAATTTTCAGAAAATTAGATGTTCCAGGTGCTAAATTAGACGATATTATTAATAAATAGCTTATACAATGGAATTATACCAGACACAAAGAGATGTATATAAGTTAGTGGAAAAGCTTGTTTCAGGTAATTTTCGGAACGAGCTTTCCTTTTTAAAAACATTAGTCAAAGAAATTGTTTGCCACGAAGAGTTTGAAATTATTGGCGGACGAGTGTGGGAATTAAACGTTCAGGAAAAGTGTTACGAATTACGATACCAGTACGGAAAATTAAGCAAAATCCCAGCAAATTATAAGCTGGCGATTGAAGACTATCCAGTGCTTTCAGAATTATACCACAAAAGAACATCGTTGCACCAAGAAACTGATAAACTTCTTAAACAAAAAGGAATTGACATATATTCAGTTGCTGCAGTTGGAGATTTAATAAGAATTGGACAACATTACTATTTCAAATATGTTCTTGGATTCAATGCTGAACACATTCTTCAATCATTTTACGAAACTTTAAATGTTATAAGTTCGGTGGCTACTGTTAAATTGCGTGATTTAGCATACAATGAAATACAGCAAAAAATACAACGCGATATTAATAAAGCTTCTGAAATTCAGCGCAGTTTGCTACCACCACATAATGTTGAATTTCATGATTTTGATATTTTCGGCGTTTGCATACCTGATAGTGAAGTAGGCGGAGATTTTTTCGACTATCTTAGAAATAAAAGCGATGAAGAAGACCGTATAGGTATTGTAATTAGTGATGCGGCGAGCAAAGGATTGCCTGCAGCTATTCAAGCTCTGTTCGTTTCTGGTGCAATTAGAATGGCTCAATCTTTTTCTCCCAAAATATCTTCATTATTGAGCAGATTAAATACTTTAATTTTTGATACTTTCCCTTATGAAAGATTTGTTACTTTGTTCTATTGTGAACTAACTTTATCATCAAACAGATTGGTATTATATGCAAATGCTGGTCATTGTGCTCCAATTCATTTTAGATATGAAGATGAAAGCTTTCGATTTTTAAAACCAACAGGTGGATTGCTCGGACTAATTCGTGAACAATCCTTTAGCGTTGAAAATATCAGAATGAAACCAAATGATATTCTTATTCTATATACCGATGGCATTTCGGAAGCTATGGACCAAAATGGCAATATTTTTGGCGAGGAAAGAATTTGTGAGCTTGTCAAAAAATACAAAGATGAATCCGCCAAACACATTGCATATATGATAATAGAACATGTTCAAAAATTCAATGCTAATTCCAAATATAATGATGATAAAACTATTGTTGTTGTAAAAAGACGCTCGGTCGAAAATCCCTTGAATTAGGAGGAAATATGTCGCAAAAAGATTATCCTGTAACACCTGCTATTCGATTTTTACGTGAAAACAAAGTTGAATTTGAACCATTCGAATATGAATATCAGGAAAAAGGTGGCACACACCAAACAGCTGAAGAACTTAAAGTCGATGAGCATAACGTAATCAAGACATTAATAATGGAAGCTGATGGAGAACCAATTGTTGTTTTGATGCATGGAGATAGAGAAGTTTCAACAAAAAATTTAGCACGGTTATTAGGAGTAAAAAAAGTTGAACCTGCAAAAGCAGAAAACGCTGCAAAATATACAGGATATTTGTTTGGTGGAACAAGCCCATTTGGAACAAAACGAAAAATGAAAACATATATCGAAGAAAGCATAATGGCACTGGACTATATATATATTAATGGCGGCAAACGCGGATTTATTGTAAAAATTTCTCCTGATGCATTAAAGTTGCTTGATTACGAATTAGTTAGTGTTGCCATTTAACCTTTACTTTTTGTTATTGAAAAAGAGGCTGAAGGATATTCTCATCAGCCTCTTTTAGTTTATTATTATTTCTAAATTAATTAATATCTGTTACGTTTTGTATAGTGAGTATGCAATAGTTTATGTGATTTTTTGCTTAAAGGACCATCTGGAATAAATTCTTCATAGAGAAGTTTTATTTCGGGGTTTTCGTGAGATTTACGAATTGGCATACCTTCATCTTCAGCATAAATAGCAGCAATTCGTCTTTTCCGAATTTCATCGTTTGTAGGTATTGGTTGTCCACCGCCACCGATACAACCACCAGGACAAGCCATAATTTCAATAAAATGATATGGGGAAGTACCAGATTTGACTTGATCCATAATTATCCGAGCATTTGTCAAACCGTGAGCAATTGCAACTTTAAGTTCAACTCCATTGAGAAACGCCCAATCTTCTTTACATTCTTCAAGAAGAATAGTTGCTTCTTTGATTTTACCCAAACCACGAGCAGGTGTGAAGTTAAGATTTTCAAAAGGTAGTTCACGCCCTGTAACAACTTCATAAACAGTTCTGAGGGCAGCTTCCATTACTCCACCAGTAGCACCAAAAAGAACAGCAGCACCTGTCGATTTACCCATAAGAGTATCGAAGTATCCATCTTCGAGTTCTGCAAAGTTCAGCCCTGATTGCTTAATCATTAATCCAAGCTCGCGAGTAGTAAGCCCGGCATCAACATCTTGATAGCCACTATCTTTCATTTCCGGTCGGTTTGCTTCATATTTTTTCGCGGCACAAGGCATTGCAGCAACACAAACTATGTCCTTAGGGTCAATACCCATTTTTTCAGCATAGTAAGTTTTGGCAAGTGCACCAAACATTTGCTGAGGAGACTTGCAAGTGGAGAGATGTTCCAAATGTTCTGGATACATATGTTCAATGAACTTCACCCAACCTGGCGAACAAGAAGTAATCATAGGTAATGCAACTTTTTCTTTTTCAAGTAATGCTTTGCGAAGTCGATGCAGAAGTTCTGTTCCTTCCTCAATTATAGTTAAGTCCGCTGTAAAATTGGTATCAAGAACAGAATCAAAGCCCATTTTTTTCAGTGCAGTAACCATTTTGCCGGTAACACGCGTGCCAGGAGGATACCCCAAAGTTTCTCCGATAGCAACACGAACAGATGGAGCTGTGTTGATAATAACGTGTTTTTTCTCATCCCCGATAGCTTCCCAGATATAATCAAAATAACGTCTTTCGGTGAGAGCCGCTGTTGGACAATGTATGACGCATTGCCCACAATTTACGCAAACAACTTCTGCCAGTGGTAATTCCATAAAAGTAGAAATTTTCATATGTTCGCCGCGATGAGCAACTGTAATCGCATTAACGTGCTGCAATTCAGCACAAGTGCGAACACAACGCTGGCAACGAACGCATTTACTATCATCTTTTTCAATTGACCAGGAAGATCTATCAATTTGTGTATCTGCGTGAGGCAAAGTAATATAACGGTTATTATCAATGTTAAATTCATTTGCTAATGCCTGCAACTCACAGTTAGTGCTGCGATAACAAGTAGTGCATTGCGTATTATGCTCAGAAACAAGCAAAGCAACTAAATCTTTCCTTGCATTACGCACTTTCGGAGAATTTGTCTTTATAACCATTCCATTTGAAACAGGAGTAGCGCAGGCAGCAGCAAGAGTGCGTTGCCCAACTACTTCTACAACACAAATACGACAATTTCCGGCAATACAAAGGTCTTCGTGATAGCACAAAGTCGGTATATATATATTCACTTTTTTAGCTGCATCAAGAATTGATGTCCCTTCTTCTACAATGACATCAATACCGTCAATATTTACATTAAGAAATTTTTCCATATTTATTCCCTGATTTTAATAAATCATTTCTTCAATAAAATTCGTTACTATTGATGAGAATGAATTCGCAACTGATTGCCCAAGTCCACATTTAGCAGTGATTTTCATTGTATCAGTAAGTTTGAGTAATTGATCGAGATATTCTGGAGGCTTAATGCCACGCTTGACAGCATCAATTCCAATTTTGAGTTGCTGACAACCAATCCGGCAAGGTGTGCATTGCCCGCACGATTCTTCCGCAAAGAAATCTAAATAGTTTTTCAATACATTATACATCGAACGAGAGCTATTAAATAGCATCATCGAACCACCAGTCGGAAGTGAATCCCCAACAAGCCCACCTTGATAACCGATTGTTGTTTCCGCAAACTTCTTTCGTGGCACACAGAAGCCAGAAGCACCACCAACCTGCACAGCTTTAGTATCACCATCTCCAAATTCTTCTACGAACTCCGCGAGAGACAGCCCAAATTCAAGGTCGTAGATACCGGGCTTTGGTGTATCACCCGAAACTGAAAACAATTTAGAGCCGTGAGAATCTTGAATGCCAAGTTTTCTGAATTCTTCAGGTCCGATTTTGAAAACCATTAGAGCTGAGGCAAGAGTTTCAACATTATTTACCACAGTTGGCATATTTTTGAAGCCCGCTTGCGTTGGGAAAGGAGGCTTATTACGAGGTTCGCCGCGTTTTCCTTCCATAGACTGAATTAATGCTGTTTCTTCCCCACACACATATGCACCGCTACCAAGAAAGATTTCAATTTTAAAATCAAGATTAAATTGTTTAGCAACCTGATGAAATAAATCAATCTCTGCTTGAAGTTTTGGCACTAAAAATTTATACTCACCACGCAAATAAATATATCCTTTCTTTGCACCTATCACTTTTCCACAAATTGCCATTGCGGAAAGCACCTTACGAGGAACACAATCTAATATTTCACGGTCTTTAAACGTCCCGGGCTCTCCTTCGTCGGCGTTGCAAATCACATATTTTTCGTCACCTGGTGCAGCAGCAGCTAATCTCCACTTAAGCCCGGTTGGAAATCCAGCACCACCACGCCCTTTAAGTCCAGAATCAATTAAATCTTTAATAATTTCTTCATTGCTCCTTTTGAGTGTTTTTTCGAGCACCTTATATTTTTCATTTGTATAGGAGCCAAGAATCATATCAAGTTTTCTTAGTCTGTCTGGCATATCAACCTCTATTTATTTTTATACATTGTTACAATATCGCGAACTTTATCTGGTGTAAGTTCGGTATAAACCTCGTCATTAACGAGCATAGCAGGTGCTTTATGGCACCAACCAAGGCAATTAGTATATAGCAATGAGAATTTGCGGTTGTTGGTGGTCTCCCCCATTTTAATTTTCAATAAATTTTCGAGTGTCGCAACAATTTCCTTCTTGTTTTTCATATCACAAACAATTGTTTTGCACACTCTAATAACATATTTACCAAGTGGTTTGGTCGAAAGAAAATGATAGAAGGTCGCCTTGCCATATACTTCAGCACTCGAAATATCAAGATGACGTGCAATTTCGACCATTGCTTCGTCCGAGACGTATCGTTGCTCATCAAATACACCTTGCAAAATTGGCAATAAGCTCTCTCGTTTATTGCCATATCGAGCAACAAGTTCGCTTACTAACAAAGAAGTATCTTTCATATAACTCCTATAAAAAAGTGATACAATTAGTCAATAATTCACCAATTATTCATATATAGTTAATTGAACAGTTTTTTTCCTATTATTGGAACTTCATCGAAATCGATAATTAATTCACAATTATTTTACGACTTTTTATGGTATTTTCCAAATATTATTTTTGTTTTAGATTAAAAATTCTCAATAATTTGTTAGTTTTATCTAATATTTAAATTATTATATTTGAATAACTTAATTTATTTATGATAAAACAATTTAATATTGTTAATTAATGAATTATATTTAACCAATTGTATTCATTACAGTTCATTCATATAAATCATTTTCGATATTTTTTGATATATAATTAGATATTTTTAATTATTTAGGATAACGAAGCTTTAAGATTGCAATGCCTAAGAATTAAAAAAAACACTCTGACAATTAATGATTATTATATTTTTAAAATTCACTCAATTTTTTTTAGTTTGTTACGATATTATAACTTAGTTTATAGTTAAAATTTTCGCAGATTATTGAGGTTTATATGGAATTGAAACAAGCTTCTACTTCCGACACATCCCAATCACAACTTCTTCAATTAGTTTCGTTTCATATTGAGGAAGAAGAATTTGCTGTTGATATTCTGAATATTCAGGGCATCAACCGTATGATGAATATTACTCGTGTTCCAAATACTCCTGCATTTGTCGAAGGAATCATAAACCTTCGCGGGCAGGTAATCCCTGTCGTAAATTTACGCAAAAGGTTAGGTTTTCCACCGAAAGAACCAGACAAAGCAACACGTATTATTGTTGTAGAAATCGGGAATCGTGTTATTGGTTTTATAGTCGATAGCGTTAATGAAGTTCTTCGTATCAGTAGTTCCATTACTGAACCTCCACCACCTATGGTTGCTGGCATTGATTCAGAGTATATTACTGCAGTCGGAAAGCTCGAAGACAGGTTGCTTATTTTGCTTGATTTAGAAAAAATACTTTCTGGCGAAGATTTAAATGTTATTGAAAATATTTCAAATAATGAATAATAAAGGAGATTCAAAATGAAAATCGGTATGAAATTAGGTACTGCTTTTGCTTTTCTTGGATTTGTTATCTTGGTCATTATATACTTGGGTTTAAATACAGCATCAAATATGAATAAAGAGATAAAAGACTTAGCTTATGATAAATTTAAAAAAACTGTTTGGGCTAATGATATAATAAACCAATTGAATATCGTTTCACGCGCTGTGAGAAATGCAATAATAACAGAAAATATTCAGACTCGTAATGATGAAATTAAGCGACTTGAACCAGCAGCAAAGATTGTTTCACAAAGAATGGATTCATTGAATGCTAATATACAGGATGAAAAAGGTAAACTTCTCCTTAATGAATTGGCAATCATTAGAAAAGATTATTTGGGAGCTCGTGAAAAACTACTTAAATTAATAGATAGTAAAAACAAAAAGGAAATTGAAGACTATCTCTTTGGTGATTTCAGAAAAGCTCAAAACGCATATATCGATAAAATTACCGAAATTATTAATTATCAAGGTGATTTATTTAATGAAACAGCACAAAATGCTGAAAAATCCTACAATGCACAGTTTACTTTAATGTCTATCATCGGTGCATTGTCAATTTTAATCGCAATTTTAATGGCAATTTTTGTAACACGAGGAATTACAAAACCTATTGGCAAAGCTGTAGAAGCAGCTGAAAATATTGCTCGTGGTAACATGAATGTAGATTTGGAAACAAACACCAAAGATGAAACGGGTATATTAATCAATGCTATGAAGACAATGTCCCAAAATATTGGTAAATTACTCAAGGAAATGAACCGTGTTGCAAATGCTGCTGTTGAAGGCAAACTTGATACACGAGGAAATTCTGGTGAATTTGCAGGTGAATATCAGAACATAGTTCTTGGTTTTAATGCAACTCTTGATGCCGTAATAGGTCCGCTCAATGTAACTGCTGAATATGTCGACCGTATATCCAAAGGTGATATTCCTCCTAAAATCACTGATGAATACAAAGGTGATTTCAATGAAATTAAAAATAATTTGAATACTTGTATTGATGCTATCAATTTGCTCGTTCAAGATTCATTAATGTTAGTCAAAGCCGCTGAAGAAGGAGAATTAAAAACAAGAGCCGAGGCAATTCGTCATCAAGGTGATTTCAGAAAAATTATTGAAGGCGTCAATAAAACTTTGGATAATGTAATAAATCCAATGAATGTTGCTGCTGATTTTCTTCACAGAGTATCAAACGGTATGGAATTAATAAAAATAACTGATAATTATAAAGGTGACTTTAATGTTATCAAAAATAATATAAACACTTGTATTGATATTTTATATTCAATACTTGGTGATACATCAATGCTTGCTAAAGGTGCTGTTGAAGGCAGATTGGATATCAGAGCAGATTTATCGAAATACAAAAATGCTTGGTATGAATTAGTAAAAGGAATCAACGATACTCTGGATGCTGTAACTGGACCTCTCAACGTTGCTGCTGAATATGTCGACCGTATCTCTAAAGGTGATATTCCTCCTAAAATCACTGATGAATACAAAGGTGATTTCAATGAAATTAAAAATAATTTGAATACTTGTATTGATGCCGTTAATCTTCTTGTTTCTGATGCTCATTTGCTGGCTCGTGCTGCTGTCGAAGGACGTCTCGATACTCGGGCTGATGCCTCCAAGCATCAAGGCGATTTCCGTAAAATTGTTCAAGGCGTCAATGATACCCTTGATGCCGTTATTGAGCCTATAAAAGAAGCAAGTCAGGTGCTTGGAATAATGGCAACAGGCGATTTGACTGCAAGAATGCTTGGTGATTACAGTGGAGACCTTGCTAAATTGAAGCAAGATATTAATATGCTTGCTGATTCATTAAGCGGACTTATCCGACAAGTAAACGAATTGGTTGATAATACAGCAAGCTCAGCAACTGAAATATCAGCAACTGCTGAAGGACTGGCAGCTGCTTCACAAGAACAAAGTGCACAAGCAGACGAGGTAGCATCGGCAGTAGAGCAAATGTCTCGAACTATTACAGAAAATGCAATGGCTGCCAACAAAACAGCAGAAGTTGCTCAAGAAAATGGACGTATTGCTTCAGAAGGTGGTCAGGTGGTAAGCCAGACAGTAAACAAAATGCGTGATATTGCAAAGGTAGTCAAGAACTCAGCTGAAAATATTGAAAAATTAGGTGAATCAAGTAAGCAAATTGGTGAAATCATATCCGTCATTGATGACATTGCGGATCAGACGAACCTACTTGCACTCAACGCAGCTATCGAGGCAGCTCGCGCCGGCGAACAAGGACGGGGATTTGCTGTAGTTGCCGACGAAGTTCGCAAACTTGCTGAACGCACAACAGAAGCTACAAAACAAATTGCAGTAATGATAAAAGGCATTCAAAGCGAAACCGAAGCTGCAGTGCTTGCAATGAACAAAGGAACATCAGAGGTTACAAGCGGAATAGAGCTTGCTGATAAGGCTGGGCAATCGCTACAACAAATACTAAATTCTACAAAAGAAGTTATAGATATGATAAACCAAATTGCAGCAGCAAGTGAAGAACAATCAGCTACAAGCGAACAAATATCGAAAAATGTAACGTCTATCTCTCAGGTAACATCAGAATCTGCTAAGCGTGTAGAAGATGTTGCTCATACTGCAGAAGACCTCGCCAAAATGACAAATCAATTGGCTGATTTGATGAGACAATTTAAAATCGATGAATACAGTGCTAGTATGCCTATGAGACAACTATCAAGGAATCGTGCAAAGCAGCTAGAAAGCAAGTTAGGATAATACATCACTGACTTTAGGGAAGGGACGCAAATTAATCAAAGCGTCCCTTTTTATTTTTTACATGAAATCTATTTATTCTTAAGATTCCTGATTTCAGAAAATAGAAATGTTAGAGCAAGAATAGCCGCAAGGTAATCTGAAATTGGTGCGAATGCCCATAGTCCATCTAATCCATAAAACTTAGGAAGAATAATTACAAGTGGAATTATCAAAATAATTTGTCTGGTTAATGTAAGAATAATAGATTTTGATGGCTTACCAATAGCCTGAAAATACGCTCCTAAAATTACTTGAAAACCAATAATTGGTAAAGACAGAACATAAATTGTAAGTCCGTGCCTTCCAACTTCAAGTAATTCAGTATCATTAGATGAAAAAAGTCTAATAACATCCTTAGGAAACAAAATAAACAATATAAAACCTACGAAGCATACAATAGAAGCATACACAATTCCACGAGTAAGTAGTTTCTTGACTCTTGCTAATTGCTTAGCCCCATAATTATAGCCAATTATTGGCTGAATACCTTGATTTAATCCAAATACAGGCATTAAAATAAACATTACTGTGCTGTTAATAATTCCCATTGCTGCAACAGCTGTCGGACCACCATAATAGAGAAAACTACTATTGAGAATAATAAATATTCCACTTGAAGCAACGTGCATAATAAACGGAGAAAAACCTATTCCAATAATTTGTTTGGAAATAGTTTTATCAAGTCGAATATTATTAAAATTAAGTTTCAAGAAACTTTTGTCTGTCAGGAAATATACTAATACCCAAATAGCAGAAATAACCTGAGCAAAAACTGTTGCAAAAGCAGCACCTTTTATTCCCCATCCAAATCCAAAAATAAAAATAGGATCCAAAATCGTATTACTCACTGCTCCAATTATCATTGTAAACATTGCAATTCGCGGGTTTCCCTCACCACGAATAATTGCATTCAATACAAATGATGTTATCTGAAATATTATTCCAGCAAGTATAATATTAAGATAATCTCTGGAAAGTTCGAATATTTCACCATTAGCACCAAAAAATACTAAAATTTTATTAAGAAATAGATAATATAAAAGCGTCAAGAATAATGATACAGAGGCACTTAAAAATATTGCACTTCCCAACGCTTTTTCTGCCATATTTTTCTGTTTTTCACCCAGCTTAAGAGAAACGACAGCACCTGATCCAATTCCAAATAACATTGCAAAAGAAAAGGTAAACATCAACAAAGGAAATGTCATTGTAATTGCAGAAATTGCATTGGAACCAACACCTTGACCAACAAAAATCCTATCAACTACATTATATGATGCATTCGCAACCATTCCGACTATAGCAGGAACTGAAAACTTCCAAATCAACGAATCAATATTTTCAGTTTCCAACCTATTAATATTTTTCATAAATATTACCACAACAAAATATTTCTACGCAAAATTAATCAATAACAGTTAAGTGAAAAAAAAATTCTTATTTTAGTCTCACTAAAAACTTTGTTAGGTTCGGTTAAAATTATAGCATTTTTCTTTCGTCTTTGTTACAGTGATAATAATTGAAAGATGTCAAACAATACAATAATTTATTATGAAAAAAATAATATATCTATATGCTTTACTAATATTTATTGTAACAATTGAAATTTATGCCTCAGAACAGCCAGCAGGAACAATATCGGGACGTGTCTTATCAAGAACGAACGAAAAACCACTTGTTGGAGTAACAGTTAGAGTTCTTGGAACAAATTTAGGAGCAATAACACGTGGAAATGGAACATTTACTATTAGCAACATACCTCCAGGTGTTTATGCTGTTCAATTCAGTTATGTTGGATACAAAACTTATGTAAATGCAAATACAAGCGTACCATCTGGGAAAAATGTAAATTTAGAAATATACCTCACTGAAAGCGTTATTCAGCTTGAAGGAACAGAAGTGCGTTCGAGCTACTTTATCAAAAAAGCTGAGACTGTTACAAGCACACAAACATTAAATTCTGAAGATATTCGACGAGCACCAGGTGTTCAGGAAGATGTCTTGCGTGCTACTCAATTATTGCCCGGTGTTGCAGTTACATCTGCAGGTAGGAACGATTTAATTGTTCGTGGCGGTGCTCCGTTTGAAAACCTCTATGTAGTTGATAATATAGAAGTACCGAATATTAATCATTTTGGCTCGCAAGGCACAGGTGGGGGTCCCTTATCAATAATTAACATTGATTTTATACGAGAAGTATCATTTTCTGCTGGTGCATTTGGAGCAAAATATGGAGACAAAGTATCTTCAATTACAAATATTAGCTTAAGAAATGGTAATGAGAATCAATTTGGTGGAAAAGCTACACTTTCCGCAACAGGTTTTGGTTTGAATTTAGAAGGACCAACAAATGATAATGGTTCTTTTTTGTTCAGTGCAAGACGTTCATATCTCGACTTAATATTTGAGGCAGCTGGTTTTGCATTTATTCCAGAATATTGGGATTTTCACGCAAAATTTAATCAAAGGTTAAATAGTTCTAACACTTTATCTTTTTTAACAATCGGTGCAATAGGATCTGTAAAATTAAATAATAATAATGAAGAAAATAGATTTGATAACAGTCGAGTTGCGGTACCAACCCAAAAACAGTATTTTTCTGGACTTACCTGGAAGCACCTGTTCGAAAACGGCTTCACCACAGTAACTATTGGACAAACTTTGACTGACTATTCGACATTTCAAAATGATGAAAATTTAAATAAAATACTGCAAAACGATTCACGTGAATCCGAAACATCATTAAGAACAGACGTTGATTTAATGGTAACAAACAGCGGACAGCTTACTTTTGGAAATCAGCTAAAGTGGGCGTCAAAATTAAGATATGATGTCTTTGTTGCTGGATTTTTCAGAACTGATAATAATGGAATTCCGCAAGAATTATCAGTTGATACAACATTTAAAACATATCAAAATTCTACATATTTTAGCTATACACAAGGAATAGGTCAGCATAAATTTACTTTAGGCGGACGATTGGAATATTTTAATTATGTTGAAGAAAAATGGCTCTTTTCGCCCAGAATTTCTGTCTTATACCAAATAAATCCAGTCTCGGCAATAAGTATAAGTGGAGGAAGATACTACCAATCACCTTCCAAAATCTGGTTAATCGGTGCACCTGAAAATATGAGACTTAAAGCTATCCAAGCGGACCAATTGGTTCTTGCTTATGACCACACACCACTTGAAGATGTCAAAGTCCAAGTTGAAGTCTATCACAAATGGTATTCAAATTATCCGGCAAGATTATGGAGACCTTATGCAGTGCTTGCACCTAATGGATTTGATGATATTAGTAATGATATTCCATTCGGGCTCGAACCGTTACTTAGTGAAGGTAAAGGATATTCGAGGGGTTTTGAAATTTTCATTCAGAAAAAATTAAGTGAAATCCCGCTTTATGGGCTGCTAAGCTTTACTCTGAGCGAAAGTAACTTTAAATCAATTAAGGGTGGATATCGTCCAAGCACTTATGACAGTAGGATAATATTTAATCTAGCAGCAGGATACCGAATAAATCAAGAATGGGAATTAAGTTCAAAGTTTCGCATTGCTACTGGACAACCGACCACGCCATTTTTATCTAATGGTCAAAGAGACTGGGAGAATTATAATTTAGGAAAGCGCTTACCAACCTTCCATGCTTTAGATTTTCGTGCCGATAAACGCTGGAATTTCACTAAATACACATTAATAACTTATTTAGATATTCAAAATATCTATGGAAGGAAGAATGTCTCTAATATGCGTTGGAATAGCAAAGAAAATAGAATAGAATACGGTCGTTCAATTGGAATTTTGCCAAGTATTGGAGTCAGTTTTGAATTCTAAATAATGATTTCAGAAATAAAAAAAAGCGTCTTTTAGACGCTTTTTTTGTGCGGAAGAGGGGACTTGAACCCCTACGCTCGTGGAGCACCACCCCCTCAAGATGGCGTGTCTACCAATTTCACCACTTCCGCAATAATTGGAATACAAAAATATAACTTTTCTTAATAAAAAAAAAATGAAATTTACCTGGTAATGATAGATTACTATTTTTATAGATAATCTATGTTAATTAACACAAAATAGATATTGTAAATATAATGAAATAAAAGTATAGAGTTAAGCTTGTTAACGCAATAATTGCTCTTGTTTCAATGATATTTGTTTATTACCATTTAATAGAGTTTTGTAATTTTTGTAACTCTTATTGTGTTAATCTGGAGTTTTTGATTTTTGTTCTTAGTTTTTATTACCAACTCCTTTAAGAATATTATGCTTAAGACGCTCTATTTCTATCTGTGCCTCACTACATCCCCCATTAATTCACTTTCGCGTTTTTTCACTTCTTCCCCGTAAAGGATATAATTGATATTTATAATATTTTGAAAAAAATATTTAGATTTATTTAAGAAATTTATTAGTTTAGTAAAAATTGTTAGATTAATAAGATGGAATAATTATGTTAAGTCAAGCAATTCAAGATTACCTTAAAACAATATATAAACTTGAAGAAGATGGTACAGTTTCTACAACAGCAATAGCAAAAGAATTGAATATTTCCGGGGCATCTGTTACAGGTATGTTGAAACGATTGGCATCTATGAAACTTGTTGATTACAATTCATATAAAGGTGTTCGCTTAACAAACGAAGGAAGAAAAATAGCATTAGAAATCATCCGCCACCATAGATTGTTAGAATTATATTTAAGGGAAGCTCTTGGATTCCCACTCGAAAAAATTCACGATGAAGCTTGCAGATTAGAACACGTAGTATCTAAGGATTTCTTACAAAAAATTGAGGAAATTCTTGGTAATCCTGAGTATGACCCACACGGTCATCCAATTCCTTCAAAAGATGGTGATATTGAAATTTCAAATGAGAAACCACTTGTTAATTTTCGGAATGGCGATGTAGTAATTGTAAAACGATTATCAGACCATGACCCACAAATGTTATCTTATTTCGAAAAAATGAGAATTTTGCCATCGACTATAATTAGAATTGTAGATAAAGCTCCATTTAATGGTCCAATTACAGTATTTTTTAATGGAGAAAGTCAGATTATAGGAAATGAAATTTCAAAAAATATATTCGTAGAGCTTTACGAAGAAGAAAAAGAAGATTAGTAAAAGAATATTCACGGCAAATAGAGATGAAGAGAAAGCTTCATCTCTATTTTTTTATTAATTCAGTAATTACTTCAACGTGATAAGTGTGAGGGAACATATCCACAGGTTGAATGAAATTTACTCTGTAAACACCACTTAGCAAAGCAATATCACGAGCTTGTGTTACCGGATTACAACTTACATAGATGATTTTATCGGGTGCGATTTTCAATAAATGGTTAATAAGATTTTCATTCATTCCAGAACGAGGAGGATCCACTATTACCACATTTGGCTCAGCAATTGAATTCAATAATTTCGGAACAGATTTTGAGTGAAGGTCTGCCTGATAGAATTCAATATTCGAAATTTTATTAAGTTCAGCATTTTTAGTAGCATCTTCAACTGCAGAATTGTTAAGCTCAATGCCAAAAACTTTTTTAACCTGCTTTGCTGCTGGAAGAGAAATAGAACCACAACCACAATATAAATCCCAGACAATCATTTCCTGAGTAAGCTTTGCTATTTCTAATATTTTACCAATAAAATTATCTAATTGAACTGAGTTAGTCTGGAAAAATGAAAAAGGAGATATATTGAAAACAACATCAAGAATCTTTTCCAGCAAAACACCATAATTATTAGACATCTGAACAACGCCATTAGCAACACTGCTCTGTTTATCATTAACAGCCCAGTAGGTGGATTTGATAACGTCGAAATCACTTGGTAATTCTTCAATAAACCACTTTGCAAATGCTTTTTCGTCTTCATTTTCAACAGGATTTGTAATCAAAATTGCCATTACTGATTGTTGATAAGATGAAAATCGAAGAACAACGTTTTTTAGAAAACCATTATTTTTATAGTAGTTATAAGCAGAAATTCCAGCATTTATTGCTTTGGAGCGAATAGAATTGATTATTTGATTACCAACTTCAGGTTGAATAAAACAACGGTTGATATCAATGATTTTGTCGTAACGACCTGGATAATGCATACCCAAAGCAAAATTTTTAGTATACTCCTTCCCTGAATTTATTTCTTTTGGAGTTAGCCAGCGATGAGAACCAAAAGAAAATTCCATCTTATTACGATACTCAAAAATATCAGTTGAAGGAAAAACAAATTCAATATTTGGAATTTCAATTTTTCCAATACGAGTATATGCATCAATAACGTGTTGTCTTTTCCAAAGTAGTTGCTCGTTGTAATCAAGATTTTGCCAAGAACACCCTCCACAGGTACCAAAGAATTCACATTTTGGCTCAATTCTTTTAGGTGATTTGGAAATTACTTCTTTAATAAAACCTTCAGAAAAATTTTTCTTATCTTTTGTAATAACGGCAATCACACGTTCACCTGGTAGTGCACCACCTTTGAGCAATATCGCTTTTCCTTCCAAACGAGCAACAGAAATACCCTCAAAACCAATGCTTTCAATTTCAACTTCTATTTCATTGTTTGATTTCATACTATTCAACTAATATTTTTTTTATAAAATAACCAGACGAAGTTTTGCCGGAGATAAATAACACACAATTAGTGCAAGGAAGAGTGGATTTAGGAATTTGTAAAAAACTTATATTAGAAATATGACTTGAAAAATCAAACACTTTTCCTTCAATCGTATAAATATAGAGTTCATCTATACAGATATTATCACTAGCAAGCATTAGATAACTTTCATTCTGAAAGGCTTTGATAGAAGGAGAGAAGTCCTCTACAGTGGTAAAATTGTTACGAACCTTGAAAGTAACTGGAATTAAAGTGCTATTTGAAAAAAATAAGTTTAAGTCAGCTTCAAAAGAATCATCAACTGGTTCGTTTGCTTCTAAAATCACCTTCACTTTCTCAATTTGATACGGATATAGCTTCAAACCGTTCAATTCTCTATCAAATCTGAAAAAATATGATTTTCCATTATTCCATTGATTAAATGAATGATTAATAATATAAAGTGTATCATCACCATAATTTGCCAAATACAAAAAAGCTTCCGAATTATTTTGATTTAGGAGGTAAATATTTTGGTTAGAAACAACTGGAATTGAAAATGGAATAAAATCTGGATTCTCGAAATTATTTATTCTAAAAACAAAGTAATTGTTATCAATGAAAGGGTTTCTGTTATTTTGAACTTCTGAGATTCGTATGTTTCTTACATATTCTGTACTATCTACAGGATCTAATAAAGCAAATTCGCGTAAATCTTTGAGTTGGTTATTGATATATCCATAAGGATTATTATATTTTAACGCAAAGTAGAACATACCACGAGCAATATCACCTTTTACAGAAGAACGTGGTTCAAAAACAATGTTGCCACTTTCATTTACGCCAAGTCTTGAACCACCATCCTCATAGGTAACATTGTTTTTAACAAATCCAAAAGGATAGTTTGCTCTTTTGGAATTAGCAACTTCATATGAAGGGCGAATATGGTATAAATCGCTTTTTGGAGGGTCATTATCGGCTCCATATGCCTGAGGCCAGGTATGCTCGGTGTTGAAGTTAGTAGTATTTACATCCGGAATACCAGTTGTTTGAACTTTGCGACCGGTGTAAATACATTCAACATAACCATTTACATTATCGAGGCTGCCCCACATAAATTCTCGCGCATTTTTATATCCAAGAGAAGTATGAGGCTCAACGAATTTTTTGAGCTCATTTAATAGCCGACGTCCACGTAAATTATCAGTAGAGCGATAAATTTCTAATGAGTGTGTTGCTTTTCCAACAATTTTAGATAATAATGAAAACTGAGAGTTATCTGTAACAATTTCACAATTCAGAAAAGCAGTATAATTAATATTATCTTTTGGTGAAAAAGTAATTGGCAATAAAAGCTTTTCGCCAGGTCTGATTTTCTTATTGTTAATACCAGCAAATTGAAATACTTTTGAACTATCAATTATGTGAGCTTTTAGTAAAAGTATTTCGTTCTGAGTGTTGTTCAATATTTCTGCAAAGAAGGTAGTATCTTTGTTGATAGAAATATTTTCGATTTGGATATCATCAATCACCTGTGAATGGAGCAGGTAACTACTAAGTAACAAAGATAGTATAAAAAGAATTTTTTTCATTTTTTTTAATAAGTTTATTTAACATATAACAAAGATAACATTTCTGCGATAGTATTTTCTAAATTTTTATATTCAGCTATTGCCCACCCATTTGAGACAATCGCAAAAGTATAAGTATCCCCATCTAATGAATTCACATAACCAGCCAGTGCACTAACATTTTTATGAGTACCAGTTTTGCCAATAAGATTGTTTTCAGCTTTTGTTCCAATCAAACGCTTTTTGAGTGTGCCATCAACACCTGCAATAGACAAAGATTTGCCAAAGCAGTCAGCAAAATCTGAATGAACGGCAGAAACGAGCAATTTCACTATTGTTTCAGAAGTAACCTTGTTGCGACGCGACAATCCAGAACCATCATTTAGAGAAACATTACTAAAATCAATGTTGAGTTTTTTAGCAAATTCTTGATAACAATTAAGTGCACTAATTTTATTATTCGAATTTGAATGATAGCTTGCACCAACGATTTTAAATAAATTTTCAGCTAAATAATTATCACTATTTTTATTAATTTCGGAAATCATACTGCATAGATCTCTACCAAACTCAGATAGCTTTGTAACTTGCTTAATATCAGGTGTTTGCTTTAAATCTATAGTTCCCGTAACCTCAATACCATTTGCAAGCAATCGATTGTAGAAAGCCCCGGCAACTACTAATTCAGGATTTTGAATTTTAAAAGAGTATTTTTGATTAGAATTAACCGGTAAGCTACCTGAAACTGTAATAATTTGCTTACCATTTTTTTGAAAGTTAGTTTGGATAGAAAGACCTCTTTGCGACGATCTTGGTTTAGTATTTCTTTTTTTCTTATCTCCAAAGTTTTGTTCATCGAAGAAGTAAGATGAATTATGATATTTTCTATTGTGAAATGAATTGCCTAATGACTTTTTTGAGGCTCCTCCAAATACTTTCACGTTATTATTGACAATGAAAGCAGCAGAAGAAGGAATAACCTGGACATTTGCGGGACGACCGGGTACTGAGCCAGCCGAAACGATGATCGTACCGGTGTTACGATTAATGCTTAGAGAAGTAACAGGTGGGACGTATTCAACTTCATCGTTATCACCACTATAAAGAAACCGAGATGTTTGCCCATCAAAGAAACTTCCATCAGCATAAATATTACCAACAATTTTTTTTATACCTAAATTTATCAAAGATTCAACCAAATAATCCAAATCACTCAAAGAAAGTAATGCATCTCCCCCACCACGAATATAAATGTTACCAACCAAAACAGGTTTAATCTCTTTGGCATCAGTATATATTATGGTTTTAAGAACAGGATCCGAATGTAGAAGGTTAAGAGCAAAAAATGAAGTAAATAATTTTGTTACGGAAGCAGGAACAAGTGGTTCATTGAAATTATTATTATAAATATACCGGTTTTGGTTAAGAGAATAAATGGAAATGCCAATTTTGGAATTAGATAAATTACTGTTTGAAATAAGAGAGTTGAGAAGAAAAGAAAATTCATCATAAGATTTTATTGTATCTAATTGAATTTTCTGACTATAGGATAAATTGAATGAAAGAAAGCATATGATAAAAAAATAAAAGAACTTTTTCATACAAAAACCAAATTATTTTCCTCTTAATACTGCATTGGCAATATAAAGAAAAAAGCACTCAAAACAAAATTTATTAAAAATCGTAGCCTAAAGAAAACATATAGCGGGGCTTGCTCCACTTCGTGTAATTGTAGGACCAAGCTATATCAAGTTTCACAGGCAAACCTAATAAGTAGGATCTCACTCCTGTGCCAGAACTGAAAATCATATCAGCTGGAACTCGCTTACCATATGCATCAATTTTAGATATTTTAAAGTCGTCAGTCCAAGCACCACCAATATCAAAAAACAGAGTGGACATTACACCTTGAAGAAGCACAGGGACTGGTCCAGCAACGAGTGCATAAAACAAAGGAAAACGCAATTCAGTATTACTAACGAAGAATTTATTTCCTCTAATTGCAGCAATATCCCACCCACGCAACGGCATAATAAAATTATTCATAAAAACAAAATCTTCCGGATTTTCGAAAGGATAGTCTCTATTTGAATATGAGTAATTTATCCAGTTTTCAGTTCCACCAATGAAATAGCGTTGAGGATTTGGTCCGAAACTTGCTCCAATAGAACCACGTAAAGCTAATGAAATAAAATTAGAAATTTTATAATACTGTCGTAGATCTGTTTTTACGGACATAAACCCAACGGAATTGGAGTTGAATTTTGGCGAACCCAAAATTTCAATATAACCTCGGAAACCTCTTTCGGGCGCATACCATCCGCCTAAAGAATTGTCATATACAAATCGTGCTTGAGGAAGGAAAATAAATCGAGAAATCCCAGGAATAAAAGAATTATCGAGGTTTGTCATTTCAGCTCCTATAAAATCAGCCCCCCATTCGACACGTGTAAATAAATCAAACGGCAACGATGTAAGGATTGATAAACCATAATTCCTAAATCTATATAAACTGTAATCATCCATAATTCTATCGTATTTGTAAAAATAAGCTGGATAATGATAAGCAGCGATATGATAATCAATTAAATTTGGCAAATATGAGTAAGAAAGATAAAATTGACTGTTTTTCAAATCAGTAAACAGATTAAGTCCAGCATAAATTTGATGGTCTCCAAGAACGTCGCTGAAGAGCATTTGAGTAAGTCCCTGCCAACCATAGTAAGTTGAATAACCAGGATTAACTAAAATAATGTCAGGAGAGAACGTGATTTTATAAATACGTTCGACAAATTCCTGATTTTCAATAGAAGCACCTTTTGCAGAAATATCGCTTAATGAAGAACTTTTAATTACATCTTGATTTGGTTCAACTAATTGTTGAGCAGAAAAATCAATTTCGAATTCACCATAGCCTTGAATTTGTGTCTGCTTGTCAGAAGCAATTGAGTTATCTGGAACTGTAATATTTGTAACAGCTTTTTGAACAATATTTGTTCTTTCCAATTGTTTTGTTCTATATTGAGTAAGTGGCAAACTATCAATTTTCTTTCTTTCGAAAGGAAGTCTTAACAAGAAAATATCGTAACCGCCACCAATTTGTGAAGCAAATAACAGTTTAGAATTATCTTGCGACAGCGAAATTTGAGTTATTCCTGTTAGAGAATTTGTAATCGGGTATTCTGAATTATTTACAAAATCGTAAACATAAATATTTCCAATTCCATTATTATCAGAGACATACAATAATTTATTACCATCATTTGAAAGTAGAAGCGAAGTCTTGTTGAACTGAGGAGTATTTGTTATTCTTTGAATTTGTTTTTCTTTAATATTGAGTTTGTAAATATCAGAAGATTCAAATTTATGTTTCCACATTTTAATGTCATTACTTTTAATACTGTAATCAAGAATGCCGTTTCTATCAGAGACAAAGAAAATTTCATTACTATTACTGCCCCAAGCAATATGAGAAACAGAAAAAATATCATCTGTTACTTTTTGAAGATTTTTTGTCTCAACATCGTAAGTATAAATATTACTTTCTTCTCTTTCAGTTGCGATAAAAGCAATATAGCGTCCATCTTTTGACCAACTAACCGAAGAGATTGAACGAAGTCCGAATAGCAAACGTTGGTAATTTCCAGTTTTGGCATCTACAATAAAAATAGCATCTTCTCCACCAGATTTTGCGGAAATAGCTAATTTTTGCCCATTAGGATCCCACGCAATACCGGGAGTAAGAAGATTTAAATCTTCAAAATCTTGCTTTCTCAAACTGCTGACAAGTTTTCTTGGTTTTGCTTTGGCATCGACGTCCTGTATATAAATTGCAAAAATACCATCATCACGGTCGGAAATGAAAGCAAATTGGTCTCCATTAGGAGAAATTGCAGGTGAAGTATTGTAGTAATTTCCGATATCGCGTCTATCTGTTAATTTTAGAGCAAAGTCACGTGGGTCTTCAAAAACTTTCAAGTCAGGCCAATATATTTTTTTTATCTCACGTTCCCACATTTCAGAAAAATCTCTAAAACTCATATTAAAAGTGCTTTGAAAAGTTTGCTCTAAATTTTTGTTAATATAGAGTTTATTGAGGAATTCGGTAACTTTAGCTTTGCCATATTTTTCAGAAACAAACCAATAGAAAGTTTGCCCACCTCTATATGCGAGATATCCATCAAGTTGGCTAAGAGATGGGAGTTTTTCAGAAATAGTCAAATCACGAATAAACATATCGGTCTCGATATCGAGACCACCTAAACTTTCGTATTCACAAAGACCTTCGTTTAGCCAAAGAGGAATTTGAAAACTATTGCTTGTCATTAAAGCAGATTGCAGAGTGCCGCCGTAGAACATATCGTTCAAAACAGCATGAACAAGTTCGTGGTGAATTACATGTCGAAGTTGAGAATAGCTACCTTGAAAAGGCACAACAACTCTGTTCTTAAATAATTCGGTAAAACCTCCAACACCTTCGGGCAAATATCCGCCAGTTACATTTGTTTGTTGAAAATCATTGTGAGAATCGTAAACAATCAAAGCTATTCTCATAGAGAATTTGTAATTCAATGTATTTTGAATTGAAATCAATGCTCTTTCGGCAGAAACAGCGGCAAATTCAGCAATTGCTTTACTACCTGCATCGTAGTAAACATCGAAATGTTCAGTTTCAATATATCTCCAGTCAAATTTTCTATACTGAACTTTATTTTTCCCGAACTGTGGAAAAACATTAATGCTGGATAGTAAAAAAAGAACAATTAATAATATTCCATAAAT
Source organism: Eximiradius proteiniborus (assembly GCF_058546985.1). Taxonomy (NCBI): domain Bacteria; kingdom Pseudomonadati; phylum Bacteroidota; class Eximiradiia; order Eximiradiales; family Eximiradiaceae; genus Eximiradius; species Eximiradius proteiniborus. The sequence continues at coordinate 808,480 of NZ_CM178592.1, forward strand.
ATATTTTCTTGACATATGTACCTCGCATTATGCACTTTGAACTTACTAAAATACTCAAAGTTTAACATAATAACACAAAAATTATATTAAAGTTGCAATAATTTTATTATCTGTGTCTATTTCGTTTATCTGAACAAGGTGAAATGAATTATCTAATTTTCTGTCAGTTTTAATTTTACAGTTAAGGTAATTAGAAGTATGTCCAAATTGAACTTTTTCGGTGTCAGAATATTTTTCAGGTAAGAGTTCGTGTGTTTTACCGATTTGAGTTTGATAAAAAGCCAACAATTTATTGTTAGACAGTTGTTTGAGAATACTCGTTCTTTCTTTTCTTATTTTCATCGGAATTTTTTCCGGGAAATCGGCGGCAGGAGTGTTTCGTCTTTCTGAATATGTAAAAACATGAAGATAAGAAACTGGTAAATTTTCAATAAATTTGTAAGTTTGCTGAAAATCCAGTTCAGTTTCTCCCGGGAAACCAGTAATAACATCCAAACCAATACAAATATCCGCATTCATAGACTTAATCGAAAGAATATCATTATATAACTTTTCAGATGTATATCTTCTTTTCATAAGTCTGAGAATTTTATCAGAGCCACTCTGCAACGGAATATGCAAGTGTTTGCAAATTGAATTAGAATTACAAACGTAATTAATTATTTTATCGTTAATCAAGTTTGGTTCAATAGAAGAGATACGAAACCTAAGTCCAAAATCGTTTTCAGCAATTAAACGCAATACATCTTCGAAAGAATACATATTATCGGAATTGTATTCACCAAGATTTATACCACTGAGAACTATCTCCCGGAAACCTTTTTCGGAAACATCTCTAAATATTTCCGGAAGCTGCTCAAAAGGAATGCTTCGTGGATTACCCCGAGCATTTGGAATCGTGCAGTAAGAGCAACGGTAATTGCAACCGTCTTGAATTTTCAGAAAGCAACGAGAACGAGCAGAATTATCCGCAGAATAAGCAAAATCAAAATTCAGAGAAGTTAATTCTGAAACTTCTATGGATTTATTTGATTTTTGAAAATGTGCTTCCAAAAGTTCAGGTATTTGAAATTTTTCTTTTATTCCATAAACAGCATTTACTTCAGGCATAGTAGCCAATTGTTCGGAATTAATTTGTGCATAGCATCCGAAAACCCCAACAAAGGCACCGTTTGTTTCCCGTTTAGCACGACGGATAGCAGCTCTGCAATCAAAATCAGCATTGTTTGTAACGGTGCAAGTATTAATGAGGACAATTTCTGCATCGGAGAATTTATCGGTGATGGTGAAGCCTTTTTCCTGAAGTTTAGTTTTTAAAGTCGATGTTTCTGCAAAATTTACTTTACAACCTATATTAATCAATTTTACTTTATACATCTTCGAAATAGTTCAATTAAAAAAATATTATAGACTAAAGACGAAAAAACAAGTAATTAGTTTAGTAAAACAAAAAGCGGTTTCGTCACTCAAAAGATGAAACCGCTAAAAAATACAAATTAATTATTAAAAATTATTCTTCTGAAATTTCGATTATTTGCTTCAATTCTTCGTAACCAGCTCCGGTACGTATTATTTTAAAATCATCAGTTGTCATATCAATCACTGTGGACTCACCTAAAAAGTTATATTCATCAGAAACCATGGCGATATCAACCATTGGAGAATAATAGTCAATTATTTCCTGAGGACTTGGAGCAGGGTTATCCTCGATTTTTGCAGAAATAGATATTATTGGATGCTCAACATACTTCAAAAGTAATCGAGATAAATCATTATTAGGAACACGAATTCCAGAAGTTTTTCTTTTGGGGTCCTGAGCAAATTTAGGAACAAGCTTAGAGGCAGTAAGAATAAAAGTATAAGGACCCGGGATAAGGCGGCGAATTGTTTTATATGCTAAATTGCTAACTTTCGCAAAATCTGCTATATTGGAAAGCGAATCACAAATAAAAGTCAGAGCTTTGTTCTCTGGCAGTTTTCTAATTAGCCTTATTTTAGAAATTGCGTCTTTATTCGAGAGTTCACAACCAAGAGAAAATCCCGTATCTGTAGGATATAAAATGACAGCACCTTCTTTCAAAGCGTCAGCAACCTTTTGAATTTTGCGTAGTTCGGGAGTTTCGTGATGCACATTCAAAACTTCAGCAGCCATAATACCTCCAAAAAAGATTATTTTATTATATTAAATCGTAGTTTTATAATTATTATTGTTTTATTTGTTAATAAAGTGAAAATTTTGTATTCATTTTTTTACTAATTTTACCGATATGTATTAGTAAAATATTCGGTTGTATTTTAAACGAGTACGTGTTTTTTCTTGTTTATTTTAAATATTTTGTTGTAAAATAAGAGTAGTTTTCTGGTATGTTTGACTTTGTAAAAAAATCTTTGAAAACAAAATTGTTGTTACTATCAGGAATAGTTCTTATTGTTATTTCGATTTCAATTATTTTATTTTCTGCTAACAATGCAAGAAAAATCGCAAAAGAAAATGCAAAAAATCTTGCACAAGCAGAAGCAGATAGGTTTATTACAAGCTTTAAGACAATCATCGAAGAACAACTTCTATTGGTTAGGAATCTATCTGATATTTACTCAGCAGTCAATTCACCAACCAATCCTGTAAAATTCACACGAGTTAGCAGCAACAATATGGTAAAAGAGCTAATTGAACGCAATAAAAATATTTATGGTATTTATGTATCGTGGGTTCCAGACAATTCCTTTGATGGGATGGATAAAATATATGCTCAAATGCCAAATAATCCACCATCAGGGCGATATACAATTTATTACGTTCGTTTTAAAGATGGCGTTAGAGAAGTGGTAGAACGTGCTTATGAAGAAGAGTGGCAAGAAGAAAATAATTCAGAATATTTCGCTAAACCACGAGATAAAGGAATAGAGTGCATTATTGACCCATATATGTATGCAGTAGAAGGAGATTCTATCCTGATGATTTCACTTACGGCACCAATTATTAATAATAAAAGATTTTATGGTATTGTTGGTGTTGATATTACAGTTGATTTTATACAAAAATTTGCTGACAAAGTAGATTTATTTGAAAAAACCGGGAAAATATCAATTGTTTCAAATAATGGGAATTTAGTTGGTGGAACTGGTTATAGCAAGTTTGTCGGTAAAAAAGTTAATTCAATTGATAATTTCTCACAGATAAAAAATATTAATGATTTAGTAAGTAGCGATAAATATCAAGATACAATAATTGGAAATAACATAGAATTGATTGTGCCAATTAAATTTGGAAAGACGGATACACCTTGGGCTGCACATATTTTTGTTCCTCTTGAAGTACCTTTGAAAGAAGCAAACAAAGCAATCACGATGCAAATTACTATCTCTATCATTCTAATTGTAATAGGACTAGTCTTAATTTTTTGGTTTGTAAACAATACAACTAAGCCAATATTACAGCTTGTAAATATAGCAAATGATATAAAAGATGGTAAAATTCACGAAAGAACTGAAATTAATAGCAATGATGAAATTGGTGTACTAGCAAAAGCTTTCAGCGAAATGTCGAATAAAATCAGAAATATTATTATTGAAATAAATAAATTAGGTGAAAATTTACACAATGGGAAATTAGATTACAGAGCATCAAATAATGATTTCAGAGGTGCTTATGCTGAACTTATAGATAATATTAATAATGCTATCAATAACATAGTAGGACCGCTTAACGTTGCCGCTGAATACATAGACCGTATCTCTAAAGGCGATATTCCTCCTAAGATTACTGACGAATACAAAGGTGATTTCAACGAAATAAAGAATAATATTAATCAATGTATTGATGCTATTAACTTGCTTATCAAGGATACTTATGATTTAGCTGAACACGCTACTATGGGAAGACTCAACGAAAGAGCTAACGCAGAACGTCATCAGGGTGATTTCCGTCGTTTAATTCAGGGCATCAACTCTACGCTCGACCGTCTCGTTGGACTTATTGACAATATGCCTATCCCTGTTAGAATTGTCGATAATAATAATAATGTGGTGTATGTAAATAAATTGAAGCTCTGATTTATTAATTTTTTAATTTATTAATTTATTTAAATCTGTGAAACTCCAAAAACTATTGTTTATAGAAAAAATTTGTTATGCTTATTAAAGGGATCAATATGAAACTTAATGTAAAACTTTATCTATTAATTGGCGGAACAGTTATTTTGGCGTTTTTAGCCTTTGGTTACTTTATATTTAATTATCAAAAAAACGCAATTGATGCTTCTTATCAAGAAGCAATGCAAGAATACCTTAATAACTACACTCAAATGATTAATCTGGAAGTAGAATCTAAGAAAAAGTCTGTTACTATTGCTATCAATCTTGCTGTTAATTATTTCAATTCATTAGGCAATATTGTAGAGACATCAGAACAAGTAAAAGTAGGCGAGCAAGTAGTTAATAAGTGGTTAATCGGTGGGAGACCTGTACAAAATAATTTCGACATAGTCGATAAAATAAAAGATTTCGGAGTTCACGCATCTACAATCTTTCAAAAAACACCAAAAGGATACTTACGTATCTCGACAAATGTAATTACAAAAGAAGGCAAACGAGCAGTTGGAACCTTTATTCCTTTTGACAGCCCCGTTGCACAAGCAGTTGAAAAAGGTGAGAGATACATTGGTAGAGCCTGGGTTGTTGATTCCTGGTATATCACTGCATATGAACCAATTAAAGTGAATGGAGAAATTAAAGGAATATTGTTTGTCGGCGAGCCAGAAATAAATTATCAAGGACTTTCTGCAGATTTCAAGACTAAAAATTATTATGGTTCCGGCTATCCTTATATCATTGACGATAAAGGAATACTTACAGCTCACCCTCAGTCTGTTGGTTTAAATCTTTCCGAATATCCATTTTTCAAGGAAATGAAAGAAAAGAAAAATGGAACAGTTGTTTATGAATGGAAAGGCAGAACGAAAACGCAACATTTTAGATATTTAGAATCTATAAACAGTTTTATTACAGTTGGATATTACAATGATGACTATGAAGCAATATTTTCTAAATTGCGAACAACGATTCTCATTGCAGTCCTTATCGCATTAGCAATTGTAGTTGGTATTATCTTTACTATCGTTCGCTCTGTTATGAAACAGCTTGGAGCAGACCCAAAAGATGTTCAAGAAATTGCTAATAAAGTTGCTGAAGGTGATTTCTCGATGAACATTAATTTAATGCAAGGTGATACCAACAGCTTGCTCGCTTCGATGAATAAGATGGTGCAAACAATTAAAGCTATGGTTCAGGACGTTCAGAGATTAGGCAATTCTGCTTCAGAAGGAAAACTTGATATTAGAGCTGATGCAACAAAATTCCAAGGAGAATATAAACAATTAGTTCAAGGATTAAATAACACGCTTGATGCTATTATTGGACCGCTTAACGTTGCTGCTGAATATATAGATCGTATATCTAAAGGTGATATTCCTCCTAAGATTATCGATGACTACAAAGGTGATTTCAACGAAATAAAGAATAATATTAATCAATGTATTGATGCTATTAACTTGCTTATCAAGGATACTTATGAATTAGCTGAATACGCAACTATTGGAAGACTCAACGAAAGAGCTAACGCAGAACGTCATCAGGGTGATTTCCGTCGTCTAATTCAGGGTATTAACTCTACGCTCGACCGTCTCGTTGGACTTATTGACAATATGCCTATCCCTGTTAGAATTGTCGATAAGAATAATAATGTGATGTATATAAATAAAAATAATTTTTAAATACAATTATTAGAGAGGTGTAATATGGCATCAAATGAAATTCAATTTATTGGTCTAAAACCTGAAGAAAACCCTACACTAAGGGCTTTCCAACATGGAACCATTGCTTCTAAAGAAACAAAAGCAAAAGTTGGGTCAAAAGAACTCGACTTACGTTTTACTTCCGTTCCTTTGAAAGATAACCAGGGAAATGTCGTTGCTGCATTTGAGATGTTTGTCGATGAAACAGAAATCAAGCAAGCAATGAGACGCAACGAAAAACTTACCCTTTATCAAGAAAAACAAACAGAGAAAATTGTTCAGGCATTGGAACAGCTTTCTTTGGGTAATATTAATTTCGATGTACGACTTGATGAACCAGACGAAGACACTAAAGAAGCCTACGAAAGATTTTTGCAAATTGTTAATGCAATTAAAACAACTGGGAATACTATTGCAGCTTTATCGGGTGATGCAAATATGCTTGCTAATGCAGCATTGGAAGGTCGATTAGATGTTAGAGCAGACGCAAGCAAACACAAAGGTGCTTATAAAAACATTATTGAAGGAATGAACGGAGCATTAGACAACTTAATAAAACCGCTTAATGTTGCTGCTGAATACGTGGATAGAATTGCAAAAGGAGATATTCCACCCAAAATTAGCGAGGACTATCGCGGCGATTTCAATGAAATTAAGAATAATTTGAATCAGTTGATTGATAATGTAAACAACCTGTATCAAGAACTCGGAGTATTGATTAATGCAATTGGTGTAGGAAATTTAAATGTAAGAGGGGATCTATCGAAATTCAAAGGTGTTTGGAATGAAATAATTAATAGCATAAACGAAATTATGCTGCAGGTAGAAACACCAATTCAAGATGTCGTAGAAGTGCTAAAAAAAGTTGCGAATAATGATTATACGACAAAAATCACAAAGAATTATCAGGGAATTTGGGATGATTTAAAGAAGAGCACAAACGATACAATGGCTCGATTGGAACATGTTTTACAAATAGCTAAGAACATTTCATTTGGTAAACTCGATAATTTAAGCGAACTAAAAGCAATCGGACGTAGAAGTGCGGCAGATGAATTAATACCATCATTTATCAAACTTATGGAGGCTCTCGAAGCTATGGCAGAAGATGTAAGGACATTAGCTCAGTCCGCTATTGATGGTAATTTATCGGTTAGAGCTGATGCAAGCAAGCATTATGGAATATATAAAGAAATTGTTAGCGGTTTCAACGAAACATTAGATGCAGTTATTGCTCCTGTAGAAGAAGCTGGCGAAGTGTTGAATACAATGGCTACAGGAGATTTAACAGTTAAGGTAAAAGGAAATTACAAAGGCGACCATAAAAAACTTCAGGAAAGTATTAATACGCTTGTAGATTCATTTAATGATTTAATTGGCAGGTTGTTAAATAGTGTAGAAACAACAGCTTCGGCTGCCATTCAGATTTCTTCAACTGCTGATACTATGGCAACTTCTGCACAAGAACAAAGCGCTCAAACCGAAGAAGTAGCAAGTGCAATTGAAGAAATGGCACGAACAGTTACAGAGAACGCAAATAATGCACAACAGACAGCTGATATGGCTCGTCAAAATAGAGAAATCGCGAAAGAAGGCGGGCAAATTGTTGAGCTTACTGTATCAAAGATGAGCGATATTGCAAGAGTTGTGAAAGAATCAGCTGATAATATTGAAAAATTAGGTGAATCAAGCAAGCAAATTGGTGAAATCATTTCTGTAATTGATGATATTGCAGATCAAACTAACTTGTTAGCTCTCAATGCTGCAATTGAAGCTGCGCGCGCTGGCGAACAAGGACGTGGATTTGCAGTAGTTGCAGATGAAGTTCGTAAACTTGCTGAAAGAACAACTGAAGCTACTAAACAAATTGCAGAAATGATAAAAGGAATTCAAAAAGATACTGAAATTGCTGTTCATATGATGCAAAACGGAAATGCAGAAGTTACAAATGGTATCCAATTAGCAGATAAAGCAGGTTCAGCTCTTAAAGAAATTGTAGAAAGTTCGCAACATTTACTTGATATGATTAGTCAAATAGCGAGTGCTAACGAAGAACAAGCAGCAACAGGCGAGCAAATTACAAAGAATGTTGCGATGATTTCTGAAGTTGCTCAAGATTCTTCCCGCAGAGTAACAGAAATTGCTCATTCAGCAGAAGATCTATCTCGATTGACAGATGAACTTCGCGAACTTGTTTCACAGTTCAAGATTATACATCACGAGTACGAAATGTCGTCGCAACGGTCATTGAGTGGTAAATCAAATAAATATTTGTCAGGAAGAAATTAGGGATTATCTGCCTTTCAAATCTAGCAAAAGATGGATATTCACAAAACAAGCCCCGAGCTGAACAGGCTCGGGGCTATGTGTATTTGTCTATGTTTATTTCACTTAACGCACAATTACAGCACGTTCTTTCGTAATGACTGCACCATTGCGGATAATGACTGAATATACTCCGCTTGGCAAGTCGCTAACATTGAGTTTTATCACACCGTTTGATGCTTTCTCGTTTGCTCGTAGCATTATTCGCCCGCTCTGGTTGTAGAACTCAACCTCTACCCCATCGTTCGATACTTTGCCCAATGTTATTATCAACTCGCTCGATGCAGGCTGTGGTGTTATCGTCAATCCTACCTGATCGTACTCTACGCCACCCTTCAACATCATTATCGCATCTGTTTCGTATCGCAACGAGTGTCCACGAACGCCGTTTGTCATATCTTTGCTCTCTACGACACGCACACTGCCTATCGTCTCATCCGAACGGCTCCATACTTTTACAATCAGTTCTTCGCCTTCGTATGCTCCGTCCTTCTCGTTCGTGAATTCATCGTCGCCCCATACTACTACGCCTCTCAGTGCTGACTGCCATACGCTCGAACCTACCAACAACCCGTCTCGTGTGAATACGCCTACTTCGTCGCCATCCCGTAAATCAAGGTCTAATGCTACAAACGCATTCTTGCCTGTCGATACGTTCTCTCTTACGAATACTTTTGGTTCTGCTATGCTATTGCTTGTTCCTGTTGCTTTGATCGGTCCGTTTGCAGGATATGTAAGCACTCCGTCGTCTGCTGTCAAGCGTATCATATAGCCCTTGCCCGGTTCTAACTGTGTGAGCGTATTGGCAAATGGTGGCATATATACTTCGCCGGTGATTGTCTTCACTTGCAGGTATTTGCCGCTGATGCTTGCCAATGCTATTGCTACTGCCGCTGATGTTGTGCGGTAGTATGGCAACCAATACCAGCCTATTGTGTTCAATGTAATCGGCGTAGTTTCCGGTGCTATTTGTGAACCTTGTATTTCATATTGTTGTGATGTTGTTAATCTCAACTGATATGCGTGATATTTGTTCCAGTTCGATAGTGTATTTGTGAATGGTGGTACATATGATTGTCCTACATAGTTTCGCAATATCTGTAAGTTGCCTGATAGCGGTGCCATCAACGTCGGGATATTTTGGGTATATGGATCAATATTGGAACTAATCATATTCCAGCCATTTGATAAGGCTATAAGTTGCGAAGGAAGATTAGAAACATATCGAAAACGAATATCAGGTCGGAACGGCAAAGCATCTAAATAAACAGGTTGAGAGAAATCAGAGGACGAAGAGCGTTGGAGATTGTCGTTAAGCAAAGAAAATCTCCAAGATGGTGCTTCAAAATAATCCAGAGGTGTTTGATAAGATTTAATTATCAATATTTGTAAATTATTGACACCGTTATAATAAAACATAGAGTTGAGATCGACTTCGAGCCAACCACTATCAAGATTATTCGGGTAATTACCTTGATAAACCAAAGAATAACCAGATAACGAGTAATTCCCACTAGTAAATGCTTGTTGAGTGGTGTGCTTCATAAAAATTTGTATTCCAGTTATCTGCTCTTTGTTATCTCCAAAACCTTTGAAAAATGCAATAGATTTAATAAACTTAGCATTTCCGAGTTCGCTTTGAGTATAAATCATTTCGCAAGAAGAATAAGAATAGTATCTATCTATTGGCTGAGCGACATCGTAATCTGTTCCAATACCAATTGTTTGGGCTGAATCAGCATTTTTTGTGATAAAGTATCTTGGAATTGACCAAGCTGTAGAATCAGTTAAATCTTTTGCGCAAACGCGCCACCAATATTGGGTTTGTGGAAGAAGCCCAGAAAGAATAACATTATTGGAACTTTCAACAATATTGGAATGAAGATTTGTGAAATTCGAATCAGTAGAAATCTGTATTCTATAAGAAACCGCACCTACAACAGAACTCCAGGAAAGAGTTGGATTTAGAGAAACATTTGTAGAGTTTTCAGTCGGTAGTTGTAGCTGAGGTGGATTAGAATTAGAAATTTGGGGATTTTGAGAGAAAAACACTAATTTTTTTGAAACATATTGATTTGAGAATGCCTGAATATTTTTTGCATTCAGACTGCTAAAAGTAAATAAAAGAATTAATACAATAAAACATTTATTTTTCATTCTAACTCCAATTTATTTTCTAACTTTCGAGATAAATTCTTCGACTTCAGGAATCCCCCCTTGAAAAATCAGATAACCATTGCTTGGCTCGCGTTCAGTAATTTCACCTGCAATAGGTGTAAGCATTATTCGACGCACTTCGTCTAAATCATCTGTTTGCCCTAATGCCCATCCTAATTTAACATAAGCAACTTCAGGTAGCATATTTGCAGTGGGAACAACGCCGAGTTCCATCATATCGCGACCTGTATCATAAACATACATTTGAACGTAACCCCAAAGAGTTTGAACAGTCATATAAACAGCAACATTATTGTCCTTAGCACGTTTCAAAGCAGGATAGAGTGGTTTATTGACGTGTCCCAAGCCTGTTCCGGCAATAACAATTCCTCTGTATCCATTGTCGATAAGAGAATCAATTATATCAGGCTTCATATTTGGATAATAATAAACGATTGCAACTCTATCATCAAAATAAGGAAACAGATTTACCTTTTTATCATTACGACGATGTTTATAGTCATTTCGCAAAGGAGTGATTTTTTGACGATTTACCATTGCAATTGGTATATCCCCAATAGTACGAAAAGTTGAACGATAGCTTGAATGCATTTTTCTAACACGCGTTCCGCGATGAAGAAGCCCGTATTCATCGGAAGTAGGTCCAAACATACAAACCATAACCTCAGCAATATCGCTTTCTGCAGCTGTTTTGACACTGTGAATAAGGTTCAATGCAGCGTCAGACGATGGACGGTCTGATGAGCGTTGCGAACCAACCATTACAATCGGTACGGGAGAATTTTGTATCATAAAAGATAGTACAGCCGCAGTATGGTGCATAGTGTCAGTGCCATGACCTATGACTATTCCATGGACACCTTTTTCGATTTCACGAGCAATAGCTTTGGCAGTTCCAATCCATTGTTCGGGACCCATATTCTCGCTAAAAACGCCATAAAGTTTCTCGGTTTCTAAATTGCAGTAATCTGCAAGCTCTGGAACCGAACCGTATAATTCACCAGGAGAAAAAGCAGGAATTACAGCCCCAGTTCTATAATCAAGGCGGCTTGCGATGGTTCCACCAGTGCCGAAAAGCTTCACTTTTGGCAATTTAGGATTGAAAGGAAACTCTTTTTCAGGGATTTTATATTGAGCAATTTTTCTTCCTAAAATTTTAATATTTTGAACTTTATCTGCTCTAATACCAATATTATACCCACTTGGTAGTTTCAATACAATATGTTGGTCGTCTGCTGTTTCGGAACGAGGCAAAATAATGCCATCAAAAGTTCCATCTGTCGTCTCGAGATAAACTTCACACCAAACCATAGCATTGAAATTTTGAAGTACTTCAAGCGAACGCCCACGATACCCTTTGTAATCTTCACTATTGCTCATTGTTGATCTCCTTTTCAAAATAATTCATAACTTCCTTAGCAACAATGCAACCATCAATTCTACCAAATAGATTTTTCATAACGAGAGATAAAGTTAATGTATGTTTATTTTTTTCATCGAAAAGTTTCATTTTCTCAACTTTTTTGGATGCTTGACGGATTTCGTATAGCAATTCAGATTGGCTGCAATGCTGGGGTATCATTTCTTTCTCAAACTTACCACTATTGTTGGCAATTAATTCTAAAAGGTAAAAAATACCATCTTTGCAAATAAAGCTATTTTTGTATAATTCAAATACCTGAATAAAAATGTTATTATTCAAGAAAGAAATATCTTTTCCTCTTTTCTTCAACTTCTTTGGGAAATTAATCAAAGCAGAAGCAGCAAGCACTGGAGAAATTCCCATTTCTTCAACCAGTATTTCGAAAGTTTTAGCGTATTTCGAAACAGACAAATCTTTGATAATATCCGAAGGTACACCAATGGTTTTATACCAATTCTCCCTTTCCCAGAAATATTTAGGAAGATTCTGTCTGATACGAAGCTTTCGTTCGTCTGTGATTTTTTTCGGTGGCAGGTCAGTATCTGGATACATTCTTTGTGGTCCAGGTAATATTCTTTCAAAGCCTGTAGTCCCATCGTAAAGTGCTTGACGTGTTTCCGAAGGTACACCAATAGTCGCTTCTTTTGCACGAATAATAATTTCTTTAGCACCAGTTTCAGCATCCCGAGCATTGCCCCAAACTAATACAATGGTATCGTCATCACCTGCTGAAACGAATTTTCGTACTTTCTGCCATTCGTGGGACGAAAGAGTATCACTACGGCTATCGGAGTGAGCAATGTTCGGCAAAACAGAAAGGCAAGCAATAACTCTAACTCTATCGGAAATTTCTTTTGAAAAATATGTGTCAGTTTGAGTTTGCCAGCGAAGCAAACCGCGCCAACCACGAAGAACAACGCAATTGACAATTTTGCCTTCGGCAATAGCATTGTGAATTGGAGTGTAGCGTGTTTTAGTAAGCAACTTTGTTACTTCGAGATAGTTAGCCTCAAATGTATCAGAATTAATACCTCTTTTATTTAATTCATCACGGAGCCGAAGTAAGTTCCATTGCCGCATCGCTTCGTTGTATGTAAGAAGAGGGATCATTGGAATTCTGGGCACACCCTTTATTTCAATACGCGTTCCACCACGAACACTGACATTAACATCCTGACGAGCAGCACCAATACCATTCCTAACTTTTCCCGTTGAATTAACGAGGCGGCGAAGCAGTTCATTCACTTCTGCAACTTCATGTGGGGTTCTCATTTCAGGTTGCGTAACTGTTTCAATAAGTGGCATACCAAGCCTATCAGTTAAATAAATTCTTGTATGCCCGAAGTCAGAAACTTCACGACAAGAATCTTCTTCTAAAGACATTTGAATAATGCCGATAGTTCTATCTTTGTATGGAATAAATCCTCCAACGCTTGTTATTGCTGTTCTTTGAAAACCTGTTGGGATACTTCCATCAAGATATTGTTTCCGGGATATATGCAGTTCATCGACAAGTGAAGCATTCAGTAAAAGTCCAATTTCTAATGCAATATCCAAAGCTTCTTCATTGATTTCGAATGGTGGCGTATCATCCATTTCGTAAGTACAAACAGTATCGTAATGAATTCTATAAAGAATATCTTTTTTTGTTTTGAATTCCATTAAGGCTGTTCCATCGTATTCGCCAAGCTCAGATAGGGTTGGTCTCATATGGCGAAGAATTTCAGCGTGATAAACATCATTGTGATATTTTCCAGCTGGACAACGGCAGAATAGTTTTTTCTCAGTGAGGAGTTGTTGGTGGATTTCTAAACCTGATTTGAAACCAATTTCCACATAATCATCAGGAGTCATCTCATCAAATGGTTTAAAAACAAAATCCGACATAGGCAATCCCAAAATTATTTATTATGCTGTCGTTGCAAATTACTTATATTTTTTGGTAATTCAAACGTTTTTGTAAACGTTTTTGTATAATCTATTTGAAACTAAATATATGAAAATTAACAAGTTTTTAATAAAAAAATGTATTAAAATTAAAGATTTTTTTTGTAATTTTGCTTTTCTTTATTGAATTGGATGAATTAATTATTAACAATTTGTGGTTATAAAAAATGTTTGATATTGCAAAATTGCGAAATATTGGGATTGCCGCTCATATTGACTCAGGCAAAACTACGTTAAGCGAGCGAATTCTTTATTATACAGGAAAAATTCATCAAGTCGTCGAGGTAAGAAGCAAAACTGGCGCCGGACCGACGATGGATTCGATGGATTTGGAAAGAGAAAAGGGTATTACTATACAATCTGCGGCTACATATTGTGAATGGAAAGGCTATCAAATAAATTTGATTGACACTCCCGGACATATTGATTTCACAGTTGAAGTCGAGAGGGCTCTGCGTGTGCTTGATGGTGCAATACTCGTTTTGTGTGGAGTTGCAGGCGTGCAAAGCCAATCGATAACTGTTGATAGACAAATGAGACGCTATGCTGTTCCAAGAATTGCTTTCATCAATAAAGTAGATCGTGCGGGCGCAAATCCAGATAAAGTAATTGCTCAGTTGGAAGAAAAACTGAATCTGAAACCAGTTTTACTGACAATGCCAATTGGAATTGAAGATTCATTTGAAGGAGTTATTGATTTAATTAAAATGAAAGCAGTTTATTATCTTGGAAATAATGGTGAAAATGTAGAAGAGAGAGAAATTCCCGAACATCTATTGGACGAAGCTAAACGTAGACGTATAATAATGATTGAACGTATTGCTGATTTTAATGATAATATTGCAGAAAAATATTTAGCAGAAGAAGAAATTTCAGAAGACGAAATTCGTTTGGCAATACGTCAAGCAACTTTATCGCTTCATCTTACTCCTGTTTTTGTTGGCACAGCAAAACAAAACAAGGGTGTCCAGACACTATTAGATGGCGTATGTCATTATTTGCCGGCTCCGACTGATGTTAAGAATTTTGCTTTGGATTTAGATAAGAATGAAGAAAAAGTCGAGCTAATTGCTGATCCAAAATTACCAACTGTTGCACTTGCTTTTAAGTTGGAAGATGGGCGTTACGGACAATTAACATATATGCGTATTTATCAAGGGAAAATTGCAAAGGGAGATAATTTAATCAATACATCAAACAAGAAAAAGCTTAAAGTGCCAAGACTTGTTAGAATGCACGCAAGTGAAATGCACGACATTGACGAAGCACAGGCAGGCGATATTATTACTATGTTTGGTGTAGATTGCTCTTCGGGTGATACATTTACAGATGGAAATGTGAATTTTGCTATGACCTCTATGCATATTCCAACACCAGTTGTTGAATTGTCTGTTGCACCGAAAGAAAAATCTATGCAAGCAAATTTCTCAAAAGCGATGAATAGATTTCAGAAAGAAGACCCAACATTTCAAGTTTATCGGGATGAAGATACCGGTGAAACTGTTATCAAAGGAATGGGCGAACTTCATCTTGAAATATATATCGAAAGAATAAGACGTGAATATAATTGCGAAGTAGTAGTTGGAAAACCGAAAGTTGCATATCGTGAAGCTATCACGCGTCGTGCTGAATTCAACTATACGCATAAAAAACAAACTGGTGGTGCAGGTCAATTTGCTCGTGTTGCTGGTTATATTGAACCTATCGAAGCAGAAACCAATAAAGAGTTCGAGTTTCTCAATAAAATTGTTGGTGGCGTTATTGCAAGAGAATATATTCCTGCGTGCGAAAAAGGCTTTGCTGAACAATTATCTGAGGGATATTTAATTGAGAAACCAATCGTTGGGGTGCGTGTAGAATTGAATGATGGGCAAATGCATCCTGTGGACTCATCAGAAATGGCGTTTAAGTCGGCAGCCAAAATGGCAATCAGAGAAGCAGTAGCAAAAGCAAATCCAATAATCTTAGAACCTATAATGAAATTAGAAACTTCTGCACCAGAAGAGTTTCAAGGAACTATTATCGGTCAAATTAACCAAAGAAGAGGAATAATCATTAATACAACAATTGAAAATAATTATGCAATTGTTGAGGCTGAGGTACCTTTGCGCGATATGTTTGGTTACTCAAATGACTTGCGTGGTGCAACTCAAGGCAAAGGAGAATTTACAATGGAGTTCTTGAAATATGCACCTGTTCCAAAATCAGTTCAAGATGAAATAATTAAAGAATACCAAGAACTCAGGAAAAAAAATTAAAGTAAAAGGCAGCGAAATCGCTGCCTTTACTTTATTGGTTTTGACCATAATTAATTGATAGGACAATTTGCCTTGTTTTTCCTAAATTTCCCGGAACTTCAGTATAGTAATAATCGAATAAGTTATATGAAGATAATACTATATTGAAATTAGAAAACTTGTATTTCAAGCTAACGTCTACTAAATGAACCGGCACACGAGCATCGAAATTTTTGATTTGAAAGCGAAGTTCATCATCAACACGTTCAGTTTTACTTTTAAAACGGTAGTCAGCATTAAATTCCAAATTTTCAAAGATAAAGAATAATCTCACAATAGAAGAGAAAACAGAACGATATTTCAATTTTTTTTCAGTATCTAAATCAATAGGATTCATAACATTAAAGCCAATCTCAGTCCCAAAATAATTAGTAATCATCGATTTAGCATCAAAATCAATTCCTGTAACTCTTGCTCTGGTAGTATTCACAAATTGAATTTTAGGAGAAGAATTGTTAATAAACTTAGGTTCAATTAAATTAAATAGCTCGTTATTATAAATTGAACAGTCGAGAATTATTGGGATAGAATTAATCATTAAAGGCAAATAATAACCAACTTCCATAGAAATACTTTTTTCATTTTTAAGTTTCATATTCGGAACAACTTCGAATCCTTGAAAAGCCACAGAAGCAAATCGCTCTGCAATTGAAGCGGGTCGGAAACCTTTACCGATAGAGGCACGAACAGCAGAATTAAAAGCAGTTCGATATACTAATCCTGCTTTGGGAGAAAATTCAACTTTTGCTTTTGAAAAATCCTTGTGAATGGAATCAGTTTGTTCAACATCGAACCTACCACCATAAGTAAGCACTAAATCATCAAATTTATTTTCAGCCTGAGAATAGACGGAGATATATTTTTGGTGTTGATTTCCATAAATTTTGGCTTTAACACTGTTGTTGATAAAATTAAGTCCATAGGTCAAATTAGTCAAATCATTCACTTTTGAATTAAACTGAATTTCAGAATTAATACTTTGAGCAATTGATTGCCTATACTCATTTCCGGATAGTTCATTACGAAGTTCAGTTTGATAAAAACCATTCTTCAAAGTGAAAAAATGATTAGAAGAGAGAATTGAACGGAATTCGGCAGCAACAAAGTATTTGTTTGATGAGATTTGATTATCGAAATTTGTTGCAGTTGGCGGACGAGTAGCACTATCAAGGCTATTCCAATAAACCCAGTCATCTCTGTAAGAACGTGCGAATTGACCAGAAAGATTTAGGGTTGTAAAATCATTAAAGCTATAGATAGTTTTCAAATATAGCATAGACTGCTCTTCCCGGTTGTAATGACGATAGCCATCATCTTTTGAGTAAGAAGCAGAAGAGCTAATCCCAAATCTGCCCAAACGTTGAGAATAAGCAAAATTCACTTGTCGCATCTGCTGCAAATCATCACTGAAATGCCAACTTTTATATTTAGGTTTTGTATAAATACCAAAATTTGAATTAGCCGTAAAGTATATCTTTTCTTTCGGTTCACGAGTGATTAAATTTATCACTCCACCCAAAGCAGAAGCACCATATAGTGCCGACCCTGCTCCTTTAATTACCTCGATTTGCTCAATTAAAGGAAAAGGAATAGCATCGCTTTTAATGTCTCCGTTGTCGGCACTAAGAACAGGTATCCCATCAATAAGCATAATAGCTCGCGAACCGATACCGAAAGCGAAGCCCGACGAACCGCGAATACTAATATTATCATTATTCACTTCAATGGAAGGAATATACTTTAACGCATCATCAATTGTTACAATAGACTTGTCATTAAATATATTTCCTTTAATAATACTTAATGAGATAGGAACTTCTTGAACTGTTTGAACTTTTTTATTTGCGGTAATCACAACTTCACCAGCAACTAATACTTTTGGACGAAGACTAATTTCTAAAACGGTGTCTTTGTTTTCGCGGATTAATACATCAAGTTTTTGAGTTTCATATCCTACTGCACTTATTAGAAGCTTGTACTTACCAGCAGGAATAGATTTTATTTCAAATTTCCCTTCGCGATTAGTAAAGCTTCCGATTGAAGTTCCTTCAATTCTTACGGTTGAACTAATTACTGGCAGTTTAGTCTCAATATCGGAAACTGTACCTCGCAAAGTTCCTTTCGGCTTAGCAGTTAATATACTTGTAGTGATTAAGAATAAAATAGAAAATTTATATAAAAGTTTCATAAATCCCTTTTAAAATGGTTGTGGTAACTTTTTATTAAAATCGACAACAAAATCTATATTTACAGTTATAGGCTTTGTAAGAACAATTTTTTGGGGTGTGTAATTAACAGTATCATTTGAATATATACCTACGACATCCCATTCGAATAAAGTGCCATATTGGCGAGCGACTACAAGATATTCAATAGCTGTCGGAAATTTATCAATTTCTATGAAATAATAACATTCGTTATTTTTTATGGGTAATAAACTTCCTGTAAAAATGGCATTACCTGTAAGAACTTCTGAAACAATATCTTTTGGTGGATATTTGTTGAAAGCAACAACACGTAAGTCCTTAATGAGAGAATCTGGAGGTAGATGACCTACAAAAGTAATTTTACCTTTGATAATGGCTTTTTCAATCGGGGCAAGCCCTTCTTGACAAGAAAACAAAAGAAACATTAGTAAAAGGTAATATATTTTTCTTTTCATAAACATTCTCAACTAATAATTAATATGTAACGAAACAATAAAATAATGATTTTTTCACAAATTGAGTTTATATTTGAAAATATTTATTTGCATAATTTTGAAATGACAATAATAAAAGCATATATAACGCAAATATTAAGATTTTTTAGAATAATCTACCTTATTGATAAGGTTAGATTTCGTTTTCATAAATTCAGATTTCATAAGAAAAATAATAGTTTTAAGAAAAACAATCCAGATTTTGTTCTGCCATCAGACTATTTGCTATATGAATCGTTTAGATTAGATTACGAAAAGTACTATGAAAGTGGTTTAGCAACAGCAAAATGGTTAAAATCAATATTTGAAAAGTATATCGAATTACAAAATGTAAAAATATTAGACTGGGGATGTGGCCCTGCTCGAATTATAAGGCATTTAGTAAATGTTGTGGGAGGTAACAACAAATTTTACGCTACAGATTACAATCGCGAAACAATTAAATGGTGTAGGGACAATATCAAAGATGTAGAATTTAATCTCAACTCGATCGATGCAAGACTACCATACGAAGACAATTATTTTGAAATAATATATGGACTTTCGATTTTTACACATTTATCTGAAAGCAAACATTATGAGTGGGCTAAAGAATTGATAAGAGTTCTTAAACCACAGGGAATATTTGTATTTTCGACGCAAGGAAAAATTTATTTATCGAAAATGACTCAAAATGAGCAAAAAAAATTCAATAACGATATGTTAGTTGTCAGAAGCTCTGAACTTGAAGGGCACCGGATTTTTTCTGCTTTCCAGCCACCTCGATTTATTCGAAAACTATTCGAGAACGAAGAGATAGTTGAACATATTGAGCCCTCCGCTTCAGATGAAAACCCGTATCCACAGGATTTATGGATTGTTCGAAAAATTACCAGAAGCTAATAGTTCCCTAATTGGTTGTATGTGTTTGATGACAATCAGGATTCCAATCATAACTAATACCCATCTGAATGTAAAAAAGTTCATAAATAAAGGTGTATTTGTGTATTGAAATAGTTTGAAAGGAATAACAAAAGCTATTGCTATGGTTAAAAAAGTAGCAACTATGTTATTAATATGAACGTTGACTGAAATCAATTTTCTAGAAAGATAAAACAACAGCAACCAGAAAAATACCCATACTGGGTATATTAATAACAGACCTCCGGCAGCAGTAGCAAGTCCTCTCCCACCCCGAAATTTAATAAATATGCTAAAATTATGTCCTAAAACAGCTGTAACAAGAGCGAGTCCATAAAGAAAATTATCTTGGAAAAGAAAATTAATTAACAATACTGAGAAAATCCCTTTTAGTAAATCGGCTAAACCACAAATGATACCAATGTATTTTTTATGAGTTATTTCGTAACTATTCATCGCTCCGACATTTCCGGAACCTTCTTGAAATAGGATTTTCCCTGTAAAATACTTAACAATTAAGTAGCTTGCCGGAATCGCACCAATCAAATAACCAATTAATAGACTAATTATAAAATTCATATATTCATTAGATAAACATTATTACATAAAATAATAAAATCGGATGTAAATTTAAACTTTAAAAAGTAGTCTAAAAAAATTAACTTTGTGTATTAAATGAGGGATGAATATATGAAGTCTTTGTTTGAACATAATTTTACAGATTTAAGTGAAGAAATTTTTGATATAATATTGGAAAAAGATGGTTTTTACGTTGAGAGAATTATTAGTTTTGGGCAGCAAACACCTGAAGGAATATGGCTTCGTCAGGAAAGAGCCGAACTTGTTTTTCTTTTGAAAGGTTGGGCAAAGCTAATATTTAAAGAAAATAACGTTGAAATAAATATGGAACCTGGGGATTATGTATTAATAAAGCCAAATGAGGGACACAGAGTAACCGAGACTGCTCCGGATGAGGAAACAATATGGTTAGCTATTCATTTTAAGGAATAGTATTGGTTGAAAGACTGCTAATATTATCTTTCTTGGTTTATCCATTCGATGGATTTATGTTGTTTTCAATTTCCGGTTATGGCGTCAAAATTATAGATTTAGTTTTGCTTTTAATATATGTTTTTTTTACAATTGAATTGATAACCAATAAAAGTCAGATAGTAATCAATAATAATATAGTTTTGCATTTTATTTTATTATTATTGTTTAGTTCAATTCTATCAGGATTTTATCCACTATTGTCGGGAAATTCAGAAGCAATCTTTCAATATTTCAAAACTTTAGTCCATTTTATATTTGTATATTTCGTGGTTTTTGTGTTTTATGCGCATGATTTTTCAGAGAATTTTTGGAATCGATTAATACGCACCTTATTAATATATTCAATTTTCATTAATATTTTCGGTATATATCAATTATTTGCACGATTATATAATTTGCCTCTTGCCTGGCTTCCAATAAATAATGTCTCAATGGTTTACCGAGGTATGTTCGATATGTCGGACATTACTCAGATTAGCATCCAATTTATGAATTTATATCGTGCGACTTCGATATTTACTGAACCATCTTATTATGCCATATTTTTATCATCGATAATAATTTTTCAAATAGTTCCTTACATAAAAAAGCAAAAGCCATTTATAGATAATAAATTCATCAATGTTTTGATACTTGTATTAACAATAATAGCTCTTTTGGCTACATTTTCGATAACGGCAATTCTTAGTATTTTAGCTATCTTTCTTGGATTAATGATATTGGAATATAGAAATTTTGCCAGAAAATTTCTTGGAATCACTGTTATTTCCTTGATAATACTGTTAATTACTGATGTAATCATAAAACATTACTCAGAAACAAGTCCAATAGAACTTTTCTACACTCGAATTGAAGGAATATTAAAAACAATTGAGGGGAGCGACAAACAAATCACCGGCGAATCGTTTAAATACAGAACTGAAATAATAAAAACTGGATTTGAAATCTGGGAAAAATCACCGATAACAGGTTGTGGCCTGGGTAACTTTTATTTAAATCAGAATAAAAACATAAATTTTGCACACGATATTTTTGGCAATTCTTTGTCAGAAATGGGATTAATTGGAGGAATTGCAATTTTAGGTATATTTTTGAGTATTTTTTATTTCTTAATTAAGTTTTATAAAAAACAAGACATTATCGAAATAACGGTTTCACAATCACGACTATTAGGAGTATCATTGTTTTTAATCATTCAAACCGCGACAGTTAATTTCTTTTCAAGTAGTTTTTTAATTTATGCGAATTTATGGCTTCATGTAGGAATTGCTTTATATTTAATTAATAATATAAGCATCAAATTATTTTCTAACAATATATATTTGTGTTTTTATTCAGAAAGAATAAAGAAGTTTTTCAATTTTTTTAAAAGTAATGTGGAAGCAAAATGAAATATTTAACAATATTTTTATTCATCGTAATTATAGGTGGCTATTTGATTTATAGGAAAATCACAAGGGTGATTTCCAAAATCAATAGTTATTATAGCGAAAACATAAGAACAAGCCAGAATAGTAATAGAAATAAAGTCAAAATAAACAACGAAGTGATTTACAAAAATGGAAAAGTCGAGGTTTTGGTTGGTGAAGCTAAAAGGAAAAAGTGAAAATGGAAATAACACTCGATAAATCACCAGTAATAGCTGCTATTGATGTTGGAACAAATTCGTTTCATTTGATTGTTGCATCTGTTGATAGGAAAGGAATACTAAATGTTATCACGCGTGAAAAAGAAATGGTTCGGCTTGGTTCGAGCGGAACTGATATGAAATATCTGGAAGATGCAGCAATAGAAAGAGGAATAGCAACACTAAAAACTTTCTCTGAGCTTGCTCGCTCAGAGAAAGCAATAATTAGAGCAGTAGCAACAAGCGCAGTGCGCGAAGCCCTGAATAAAAACGTTTTTCAAGAAAGAGCTCTCAATGAAGTTGGAATCGAAATTGAAGTGGTATCAGGAGTTGAAGAAGGAAGATTGATATATTTAGGGGCATTGCATGCATTGCCAATATATAATAAACAAACATTAGTCATAGATATCGGGGGTGGTTCAACTGAAACTATTATCGGAAAAGAAGGAGATATTATTCACGTAAATAGTGAGAAGTTAGGAGCGATCAGATTAACTAAACGTTTTTTTGAAAATGGGAAATCAAGTAAGGAATCTATAAAGTTATGCAGGGAATACATTCGTGGTGAATGGGCACCAGAGATAAAAAAAATCAGTGAAATTGGTTTTCAATTAGTTGTTGGGTGTTCTGGAACCATTCAAACTCTTGCAAAAATGGTGCTTGCGAACAAAGGACAGCAAATACCTGATGTTCTAAATGGAATAACGGTTCAAGCACGGGATTTGCTTGAAGTAATAAACGCTATTTCCAAAACTACATCGGTGAAAGAGAGACAAGTGCTTCCTGGAATAGATGAAGCACGAGCTGATATTATTCTTGGCGGTGCTTTGATATTTGAGCATTTTATGAAGGAATTAAATATTGACAGAATTTTGATTTCGCCATATGCACTCAGAGAAGGAATTGTTTTCGATACAGTTCAAAAAATCAAAGAATTGAATGAATATAAACATCTTACTCACCTGAGATACCAAACAGTTTTGAATTTATGCAACAAGTTTCAAGTTGAATCAAAGCACTCGGAGCACGTAAGAAACATATCGCTTAAAATATACGATGCTATATCAATTTTTCACAAATTAGGTTCAATAGAGAGAGAGATATTAGAAGCAGCTTCTTTGCTACACGACGTAGGATATATTATTTCGCACGACCAACATCATAAGCATAGTTATTATATTATTACTCATAGCGATATGCCCGGATTTACCAATGATGAAGCAGAAATAATTGGAATAATAGCAAGATATCATCGGAAAAGCCATCCTAAGAAAAAGCACCCCGAGTTTGCAAGTCTTTCATTCAAGAAGCAAGAAATCGTAAAAATTTTAGCTGGGATATTACGACTGAGCGAAGGAATTGATCGTCGACGCAAGCAGTATGTCCAAGACGTAAATATTAGTATTAAAGGTAGAACGGTCGTTATTCAATTAATTCCTGCAAGTAACGAATCTTACGATATAGAAGTATGGGGGGCAAATCGTAGAGTTAGTTTGCTTGAAGAATCATTAGGAATTAGCATAAAAATTGAATGATCAAGAATTAGCATCTTATTTGAAAAATATCTTTTTGAAGTTATTTTTTTTAATTTTATTTTGCCATACTTTTCAGGATTAATTTGACAGGTATTTTATGCCCGCAACGGTTTATCAGAGGCTTTGCTTAAAAAAGGAATCATTTAGTAGAAAAGATTTGCGAAGAATTGCAAACTGGATTAATTCTATATATACTAAAAAATTCACAGAAGAACTGCCAAAAGTAGAACAGCGAGAAGGAGACAGACTGTTTATGGTATATCTTTATCCTGATGAAATGATACCCATTATGGATAATATTATAGAAAAATTTTATAAGCAAAAAGAATATATTGCCAAAAAACATTCGAATTATTTAAAATCTCTTAAAAATAAAGATGAGAAACAATTTGATAAACAAAAAAATTCCGATCGAAAATTGAAAGAAAGGAAAATAAACAACAAATTTACAAAAAAAACTTATGATAATAATAAAGAAAAAATTGAACAAGTAAAGTCACACAAAATTGAAATTCCAACTGTTACAACATTAAGAAAGCGTAAAACTTCTCCACAGACAATAGATAGAAAAGAATAAGACTAAAATTTTCCGTCAAAAATAATACCTTTTGATATTTGAATATCCTGAAGCTTTCCATTTCGATTAAATACTACGTGCTTTTCAATCTGATTTGAATTTTCAGGAAACATTTGCTTAAAAAAGTTTCGTTCTGTTTTTGTGATAATTTCTTGACCATTATTTGCATTTGCCAACTGACTTTGCTTGATATTGCTTCTTCTTAAAGTAATATCATTATTATTAAGTTGTTCTTCAATACTTGTTGAATAGACGTCTCTATATTTATTCAGTAAATTAACTTTCATAACAATTCAAAGTATAATTCAACATCATAATTATCGGCAAAAAGAACAAAAACTTAATTTTTGCATTATATTTCAAGCGAATTTCGTGCCACATTTTTTGCAGCAGTAATCACACCTGTATTAGCTTCAAAACCACGTTGAGCAGAAATCATTTCAACCATTTCGGTAACAATATTAACATTAGGATAATGAACATAGCCTTGTTCGTCTGCATCTGGATGAGTCGGATCATAGACTAATCTATCGGGGGAATTATCTCGGGCTGTCCGAGCTTTGAGAACACTGTAATCAGGTGGGTAAGTGCCCTGTCGAGCATTAGGAGCGTGGTCTGGACTTGTTCGTTTTAATTCGATTTGTTGCTGCACTTCTTCTTCGAACGGGCTTCCAGGAATAGCACGCACAACAACAACTTCTCTTTTATAAGGCTTGCCATCAATACCTTTTGTAGTATTCGCATTTGCAATGTTATTAGCAACAGCAGATAGTCGCATACGTTGAACGCTCATCCCTTGACCACTTATTGCAAATGAAGCGAAAATGTTTTCTGGCATAATTACTCTCCCCTATTAAACATTTTGTGCCGGATTACCAGTTATTGCAGAAGAAAGACCTCTAAAAAATCGCGCCATTTGTTGCGAGACAAACTGAAATCTAATTTGATTTTTTGCTAATTCGGACATTTCTTTGTCAATATTTACATGAGTTTCTCCTGAAAAGTAAATTTCTGGTTCGGGAATTGGAGTAGGACTAATTTCTCCTTCGACTTCATCAGGAGATTTGCCAATTGGAATATGTTTTTCGTCTGAACCGCTTCCTTTGAGAACAACATCTTGTCTTTGGAACAACTCTTCGAATTTCACCATTTCAGGTCTATAATGAGGTGAATTAACGTTAGTAATGTTTTTCGAAATAGTCCTTAGTCTCAATGCATATGCATCAAGTGCTCTATTCATTAACGGGACACGATTCTTAAATAAATGATTATTAAATATCATTTTTTTACTCAATATAATAAAACTAAAAAATTATGAACAAATGAAATGCCAAGAGTTGAAGAATAACAAAGCGATTTTCTAACTTGATTAATGAAAAGAGCTTACAAACGATGTGAATTTAAGTGATCATTAAAAAAAAATGAAGAATTATAAACAATGGTTAATTTTATACATCAATCATTTAGTTCTTTTTCTAAATATAGCCAGGTATAGCCTTTTTTCAATTCCACAATTTGTTCAGGAGAACCTGCGGCTATTATTTGACCACCATTTTCTCCGCCTTCTGGACCTAAATCAATAACCCAGTCGGCTGTTTTGATCACATCGAGATTGTGTTCGATTACAATCACAGTATTACCTTTATCAACTAATTTATGAAGAAGTTCGAGCAATATTCGAATATCTTCGAAATGTAATCCAGTAGTCGGCTCGTCGAATAAATATAAAGTTTTGCCAGTGCTAATTTTGGACAGTTCGGTTGCAAGTTTCACACGTTGAGCTTCGCCACCGGACAAAGTAGGAGCTTGCTGTCCAAGCTTCACATAACCAAGTCCGACATCAATAAGAGTTTGTAGCTTATGTCTGATTTTAGGTATTTCATTGAAAAACAGCAAAGCTTCATCGACTGTCATATCAAGGACATCAGCAATAGATTTATTTTTGTATTTAACCTGTAATGTTTCATCATTATATCGTTTGCCGTTGCAGGTGTCGCAAATAACATAGACATCAGGGAGAAAGTTCATTTCAATTTTCTTCAATCCAGCACCTTCGCAATCTTCGCATCTTCCGCCTTTAACATTGAAGGAAAAACGCCCAGGTTTGTATCCTCGAATTTTTGCTTCCGGCAAAATAGAGAAAAAATCTCTAATCAAAGTAAAAAGCCCAGTGTAAGTAGCTGGATTTGAGCGTGGTGTGCGACCAATTGGCGATTGATCTATTTCAATTACTTTGTCAATATATTCCAATCCTTCAATTTTTTCGTATGGAAGCACCTTATTTTTGGTTTTGTAAATATAATTGGAAAGCAATGGATACAAAGTTTCATTAATCAATGTAGATTTACCGGAGCCACTCATACCTGTAATGCAAATAAATAACCCAAGCGGAATTTCCAAAGTAACATTTTTCAAATTGTTTCCTTTTGCACCGAATAATTTGATAAACTTACCGTTAGGTTGTCTTCGTTCATTCGGTATTTCAATTTTGTTAATTCCTTTAATATATTTTGCTGTAAGTGAATTACTAAACTTACCATTTTTTGAAAGTTTCAATTCTTCAATGTTTGCTGACACCACCAATTCACCACCGTGAATGCCGGCTCCGGGACCTAAATCAATTATGTAATCGGATTGCTCAATCATTGATTTATCGTGTTCGACTACAATCACAGAATTGCCTAAATCTCTTAACTTTTTAAGCGAGTTGATTAATTTATAGTTGTCGTGTTGATGCAACCCGATACTGGGTTCATCTAACACATACATTACTCCGACGAGTTGGGAACCAATTTGAGATGCTAATCGAATGCGCTGTGCTTCACCACCAGATAAAGTCTTAGAGGAACGTCCCAGAGTTAAATAAGATAAACCAACATTTTCTAAGAATTCAAGTCGGGCAATGATTTCTTTAATTACTGTATTTGCAATAATTTCATTTCTATTGTCGATATGATTTGTTAAATCTTTGAAAAATGAGAGTGCTTTGGGAATATCCCATTGAATAATATCCTTAATACTTTGATTGTTTATGAGAACATTAATACTTTCAATTTTTAATCTACTTCCTTCGCATACGTTGCAGGTTCTATATTGCATCACATCTTCGAGCTGAGCAGAACTAAGCCCGGCTATATTAGTTCTTAATGTTTTTATCATTTCGAATAAATTGTTAAGAGTTGGAATAATTCCCTCAAAGATATTTAGATTATAGCCTTTATGTGTTTTAGAATTTTTTTGGAAAAGTTCGTATTTTTCATACAGAAGAAATTTTTTTTCACTTTCGTTGAGTTCATTCCAAGTTTTTTTTATTGAAATATTATTTTCATAACAAACAGCAACCAATGCTGAATAAAGCTTTTCGGATTCATTTTTGTTAAATATTGCTAATGCCCCTTCTTCTATTGATTTATCAGGATGAATAACAACAGTATCTTCATATGCAGAATAAATTTCACCAATGCCGTTGCAATTAGGGCAAGCACCATAAGTAGAATTAAAAGAAAAACTATTTGGCGATAATTCCTGAAATGAACGACCACAAGAGGGACAAGTATTGTGAATTGAATAAAGTTCGTCAGAACTGAAAACACCATCACCGTAGTTGATAATTAATACACCCTCACCATATTGCAACGCTAAATCACAAGATTGTGATAGTCTAAAATAAGAATCTTCGTTTACAGTTAGTCTATCAATTACAACGTCAATATCGTGTTGTTTATAACGTTGTACACCAGAAATATCTGATAAATTTATTATTTCACCATTAATTCGAACCTTTAAAAATCCATTAGCAATTAACTGCTGAAAAAGTTCTTTATAAATACCTTTCCTACCTCTGACAACCGGAGCAAGAATGGTTATTTTTTGATTATTAAACTTGCTCAGAATACTATTTTTGATTTGTTCATCTGTTTGTTTTTTAACAGGTATATTGCAACTGGGGCAGTATTGGGTTCCGAGTTTAGCAAATAACAACCTTAAATAGTCGTAGATTTCTGTAACTGTTCCAACCGTTGAACGAGGGTTGTGAGGAATAGTTTTTTGTTCAATTGAAATAGCAGGAGATAGTCCTTCAATTAAATCAACATCAGGCTTTTTCATTACACCGATAAATTGCTTAGCATACTGAGACAAGCAATCAACATAACGTCTTTGTCCTTCTGCATAGAGAGTATCAAAGGCTAAAGTAGATTTCCCAGAACCAGATAAGCCTGTAATTACAACTAATTTCTCTCGTGGAATATCTAATGAAATATTTTTTAAGTTATGTTCTCGTGCACCGCGAATTATTATATCTTTTAATTCATCATCTATTCTTGTTTGTTTTTTCATAAAAACAGTATAAAAAATACTAAACAATCAAATAATTGAAGAAAGACGAAAATATCGACATACTATTATTATTTGCCACCAAATTAAAGAGATGCTTTAATAATATTCAGCACTAAGGAAGTTGATTGCTTCAGGTCGTCAATTGAACCATTATTTTTAATTGTAAAGTCGGCAAGTGCTTCTTTTTTTTGGATTGGGATTTGCGAGTTAATTCTTTTTAAAGCATCCTCTTCTGATAGATTATGTCTTTGCATAGCACGTTGAATTTGAATATTTGGATCGCAAGAAACACAAATAATGTAATCGAATCCATCTTCCAAAGCTGTTTCAAAAATCAAAGCACTTTCAACAAAGACTAATTGATTACCACTTTTTACTAATTCGTAAAGGCGGTTTTCCATTAGTTCTATTACTTTTGGATGAACAATTCTATTCAGCACATCTAATTGTTCAAGATTACTGAATACAATATTACTTAAATATTGGGTATTAATCGAATTATCGTCTTTATAAGCATCGCGACCAAAACTATCTATAATTGCATTGATAACTTCTTTATCATTGCTCATTAATTCTTTTGCTAATAAATCTGTATAAATTACCGGATAGCCATCGTCTTCGATGAACTTGGCAACTGTTGTTTTACCAGTGGCAAAACCACCAGTAATTGCGACAATTAAATGCTTATTCATTCATTATTCCTACTGGAAATGACACAATCATTTTGGTACCTTTGTTTTCCTGGCTTTCTACAATGATATTGCCTTTATGCAAATCAATAATCGATTTAACAAGAGATAGCCCAAGCCCAGTCCCTTGCACGCCAACTTTTTTTGCATTAGGTGTCCTGTAGAACTTTTGGAAAATAAAAGGAATTTGTTCTTTTGGAATTCCTATTCCATTATCTTCGACAATTAAAGTTGCTGAATTTTGGGAATAATTGAGAGATATTTTTATTTCACCACCATTTGGGGTATATTTAATTGAATTATCTATTAAATTTATAACGACTTGTTGAATTTTATTTTTATCACCATCAATAAATACTTCACTCTGAATGTTCTTATAAATTTTTATATTTTTTTCTTCTGCAACTATTTCCATATCTTCACAAATATCATTTACCACATCACTTAAATTAATCCTGGAATAGTTTATTGAGTGATTGGAATTTTCAGACCTTGCTATTTCAAGAACAGTTGATACAACATTAGAAAGACGTATGACTTCATCTAAAGCGCTTGCAACAACTTCCTGATAATCTTCAACTGTTTGAGCAGAATTCAGAGAAAGCTCTAATTCACCTCGAAGTATTGTCAGTGGAGTTTTAAGTTCGTGAGAAGCATCGTAAGCAAAGTTAAGAATTTGATTGTGTTTTTTCTGACAAGCAGAATAGAGTTTATCCAAAGAATCGACGAAAAATTTAAACTCCTGTTTATTTCTGATCTCACTTAAATCAAAATTTTCTAATTGACTCTCGGCAATTCTATCTAACACTTCTTTTACTTTTTTTGTTTGGGAATGTCCAATAAATGATATAACAAACAGTAAAACAAATAAAGTTGCAGCAATTATAGGTATTCCAATAATAAATATCTTGCGAATTTCGCTGAAAAATGCTTCAAAATGAGACAGAGAATACCCAATTGAAATATTTCCGATATCGCATTTCATTAAAAATAATCTAAGTTTGCTGTTTTCGAAAGGAATGATAGTAAAGACAGTATCACCAACCAAACCGGATAAATTTTGACGGAAAATAAACTTAGGAACAGTATCGTATTTTTCAATTTCCTTTGCATAAGTTTTGAGTTCTTTTAATTCTTCTTTGGACGGGAGTATTGGTAAATCAAAATTGTTTAAACTACTACTTTTCCAAATAGTTGTGTTGTTTTTGCCATAAATCTGAATAAAGTATCTTTTTGGATTAAGGGAAATTGATTCGTGTATGTTTTTAAGGATTTCGAGATGTTTGAAATAATTGTCTATATTAGGACTATTATTGTCCTCTAAACTATAAATATTTAAAAATTTTTCAACACTTTTAGCAGACAGATATAAATTGTTGTCGAGATTATCATAAAACCAATTTTCAATATAACGATAAATCCAGTAAGAAAAACCTGCCAAGGTAATAATCACAAAAGCACTATAAATAATTAGAAATTTATTTCTCATAATCTATTTTTCTCATTTTTGTTGCATAACAGAACAATAATTTTAGAAAGATATTTTTTTTAATTAATTTAAAAGTTGTGAAAATTAAAAATAAAATACTATTATTCAAAGTTTTGTTTGATGAATAAAAGTCAAAGTAAAATAAAAAGATTTCTTATTTTATTAACATACATTGTTTTATCAATACTTGTCTTATTGTCATTATTTATTGTGTTTTTATCATACAATTCTAATTTCCGACAATATATTATTTCTCAAATCACGGGTATTATTAATACACAATTGCTCGCTACAATTGAGATTAAGGACATACATTTAATCGGATTTGGCGGAATAAAGCTTGATGAAGTTAGACTTATTACACAGACTGATACACTTGCAGATGTGAGTAGCATATTAATTGATTTTTCTTTAAAATCTCTCCTTAAAAATAAGATATACGCAAGTAAAATTATTTTGAATGAACCCAACATAAAACTTTTAAGAAGAAAAAGTGACTCGACCTGGAACTATGATCGTATAGCAGAAGCATCAAAAGACACTAATAAAACTCAATCAAAGTTGCAAATAATCGCAAAGAACATCCAAATAAAAAATGGGAAATTTTGCTACATCGATTCTCTTAAAACAAGTCCATACTCAATGAAATTTAATCCCGATTATTTAGTTTTAGATGGTCTCGATTTAAGATGTAATTTTGAAGGGAATTTATTAAAAAATTCCTTTAAAAGTAAAATTCATCATCTAAACGCTTTTGATGTTACATCTGGAATTGCGATTCAAAAATTGCAAGGAAATATTTCGATTGATACGAACTCTCTCGTTGCCGATAATCTGATTATCAATACAAATTACTTTAATGCAAATTCCCAGTTATCAATAAGAAACTGCAATCTATTATCAAGTGAAAGCAATCTTGAAAAAGCTAATTTACAATTAGAACTATATCTTTCAAATTATAACAACGATTTTATTAATCGATTTACGGATTTGCCATTGCAAGTATCAGGCAAACACGATATTCAGTTGAGTGCCGCCGGAACTTTTGAAATGCTTCAAATAAATGAACTCAATATTCTTACTGAAGACATTGAATTATATATGAATGGTCAGATTCGTAGAATATTAGATGAACCCTCGTTTAATATTAACATTACTGATTCAAAAATTGATAAATTTTCTCTGAGCAAAATTCTTCCTGAAATTTCCAAGAAGTTGCCCGAATTTAAAAACTTATATTTAAGGAATATGTTGGTAAAGGGTAGCGGAAAACGAATTTTTTCCAACTTTGATATAAAAGTTGATAATGGAGGCTTAGCAGGAAAAGCAGAACTAATATTGAATGAACCAATTCAATACAATATAAATATCTCTACAAATAACTTTGATTTGGCTTATGTAATCCCAGAAAAATCGGTTCAGGGAAATGTTAATTCTCAAATTGTAATTACTGGTAAAGGAACATCATTAAATGATTTAAATACATCTGTAAAAATAAACTTAAATAATTCTTCTATTGAAGAAATTTATTGCAACAAATTAGAATTAATTGCTAATTACAAAAATAAAGACCTTGAAATTGACAGGTTATTTGTTCAATTCGAAAATGATACAATGCGAAATAAAAGCATTAATATTACTGGTAATGCGAACCTTTCAAATTTAGAACAACCTGACTACAATTTTGCTGTTTCTATCAACTCATTAAATATAAAAAAGTTGTTGAAAAATGATGCATTGCCTGATTTAATTACATCTGAGATAAAAATACAAGGTAAAAACTTTGATATTGATGAAGCAATTGCTAATATTAGCATAGATATAAAAAAAATAAAAAACGAGAAAGTTTCTTATAAACCTACCAAAATTAATCTGGATATTAATTCTATTGAAGATCACAGATTTTTTCATTTAACAAGTGATTTTGCTGAAATTAAATTAGATGGATATTTCTCAACTTTAAGTATTTTTAAAAATATTGGTAAACAATTTGAGTTTATCGGACAAAAATTAAGCAATGATATTTCATATTCTACTAAGTTTTATAAACCACAAGACACAGTTGAAATAAACTACTCGAAAATATTTCTTGATAGCAACAGCTATTTTGATGGATTTTTAAATCTTAAGGACTTATCTTTTTTAAATTTGTTTTCCTCTGGGATTGTCTTTTCTGGTTCTGTTTATTGCAAACTGAATTATTTGAACAATTCTAGAAATTCTTATTTATCAGTTGATACGCTGAAAATAGATAATTTTAGTATTTATGACAATGACTTATATTTCTCGATTACAAATTCTAATCTAAATTTGGTGTATAACGTTAATGTTGATAGTCTGCATAACCCATTTTTATCTTATATCGAAGCAGAATTCCATTCTGACAGTTCAGTTTCCATTAACAAGAATCTACTTAGTAATTCAAAAATTAATGTATATTATGCAGAACAAATGCTTAATTATAAAATTGAAACAGACTACAATATTAGCTATTCGCTTTTTTCGTCGGGTGCTATCGATTTCTCTACAAAATTTGTTACTATTACTGCTGATAGTTTAGCAATCAAATATAAAGAGCAATTATGGACAAACAGAAGAAATATACAGTTTACGATTGCTGATAACTTTATCAATATTGACAATTTTCAAATTGAGCGAAAGGGCTTTGAGAAATTGATGTTATCGGGAACAATACTAAATAACAGTGCGGAGAATTTAACTTTAACATTATCCGACTTAAATTTAAATGAAATATATCACTTGTTCGACCAGAAAATTCCTGTTGAAATTGATGGTATCGCGAATATTTCAATTAATTGTGAGGGTAATTTATTAAATCCAAATATTTCAATAAATAGTAACATAGATAATCTAATTATTGATAAAAGTAAACTGGGTAATCTCAAGTTAGACTTAATAAGCACAAATGGAATTTTTCGAGGTAGTGCGAATCTGGTAAATCAATCGAGCAAGCCCATTGAAATATTTGTTCGTCAATTGCCTATTTATTTAGGGACAGATACGACAAAAAAGATATTTGACGAAAAAAAATTATTTGAAATTGATTTATTTGCTAATCAATTATCACTTGCTCCGTTTGCAAAATTTGTTCCCAATATTTCTCAGTTGCAAGGCATTGCAAAAATCAATGCAAAAATCTTTGGATATTTACCTAATAATATTAATTATTCTGGAAACGCTGAAATTTCCGAAGGATATTTTATATTAGACAATACTAATATCGCGTACAGAGCTAAT
Source organism: Eximiradius proteiniborus (assembly GCF_058546985.1). Classification (NCBI taxonomy): domain Bacteria; kingdom Pseudomonadati; phylum Bacteroidota; class Eximiradiia; order Eximiradiales; family Eximiradiaceae; genus Eximiradius; species Eximiradius proteiniborus. The sequence goes on from NZ_CM178592.1 coordinate 842,609, forward strand.
GCTCAAGTATCTTTCTCGAACAAGCTAATAAATATTGAAAAAGCTTTATTGAGGAATACAAATAGAGATTTAAGAGATGGTAAAGCTGAAATCTCAGGATATGTGAGATTAAATGAAAACGGGATTGAATATATTGATATAAAAGCAAATGCAGATAAAATATTAGTATTAAGCGATGCTTCAAAAAAATCATTACCTGATGTTTATGGCAATTTAGTTCTTGGTACAGAAGATGATTATATTAGGTTTTTTGGCACGATGCAGGAACCTAATATAGAAGGCAATGTCGTCATTATTAATGCAGAACTCAAAATGCCACAATCGCAAGGCAAACAGATAGTAAAGTCAAATTTCACATATGAAATTAAAGATAGCAAACGCATATATAAATTATCAAATGTAACTGATACAACAAGTGTTGCCACAAACGTCAGAAATGATGAACCTGATTTTATTGAATCATTAAATTTTGATGTAAAAGCAAAAATAAAGAATTTTTCATTGCTATTTGATATGGGTGCAATTGGAGAGGTATATGCTAAAATAGGGACAAAAGATCCTTCAATACCTATTCGATACCTGAAAAATAGAAATGAACCTATGCCAAAGATATATGGAGGAGAACTGGAACTAAAAGAAGGTTCGACCGTGAAAATTTTCAGAACAATGGAAACAAAAGGTTATATTTCTTTTCCGACAGGCTCAATTGAAAATCCGACATTGGATCTGCAAGCAAAATATGATGGCAAATACTCAGAGAAAAACACCACGAATTTTTTTACAGTATTTGTGTATATAACTGGGACAAAGGAAGAACCTAAAATAAAGCTTGATTATACATTAAACGGTAATTCACCAGTCGGAGACAGTAAGAAAATAGAAGAAGATGCTTTTATTCTTCTTGCTACTGGAAGACCAAGAGGAGTTCAAAGCACGAATAACACATTTGGAGTAGGGAATTTATTCGATGAAAGCATTAATATGGGAATTTCGCAACTTGCTTCAAAGTCGCTGACAGATTTGTTGCTTACAACGGGTGTAATACAGAGTGCAGATGTAAAATTTGAAGGTGAAGGAATCGAAACAGCCAAAGTCAATTTCAGTGGCTCAATATTTGGAATTGGGAATTGGACGATAGGTGGAAATATTTATGATTTTTCAAATCTTGAAATAAGTTTTGAAGTACCAATTTCTGTAAATTCGAAAGCATTTAATGATATTATCTTTCAAATTAGCCGTTCAACAAATTCGAACATTACTAATCAATTGCAGGATCAAAAAGATTTTGAAATGAAGATAAAATTAGGTGGAAGCTGGTAATGGAATGTATTTATTTAACTGAATTATCGAAAAACTCACAAATCATTAAGATAACTGCTGATGAAGCTCGACATCTTAGAGCATTACGAATCAAAGATAATGAACATATTCTAATTACCAACGGTTCGGGATTAATCTGCAAAGCTTCTGTAATTCGTGAAAAAAAAGACGAGTATGTTGCCCAAATTATTAATTTTTTAGATGAAAATTATGGTGAGCTATCGAGAGAACTTGCCTTAGGTGTTGGAATATTACAAGATAGGGAAAGATTTGAAATGATACTTGAAAAATCGGTAGAATTAGGTGTATCTCATTTTTTCCCTTTAATAACAGATTATTCACAAAAAAAGTCGTTGAATTCATCACGACTTCAAGCGAAAGCAGTTTCAGCAATGAAACAATGCAAAAGGTCCCGATTACCAAAAATTTATGAACCGCTTTCACTACAAGAAATATCAATGTTTCAATTTGAAAAAATAATTCTATCCGATGAAAATGGGGAAAAACCGAATTTGCCACAATTATGTAAATCAGTTTTGCTTCTTGTTGGTCCCGAAGGTGGATTTTCCCAGAGAGAAATTGAGTATTTAAACAAATTAAACATAGAGAAATGGAAACTTGGTAACAGACGTTTAAGAACTGAAACTGCTGCAATATCTGGTTTATCGTTATTAAGTATTTTTTAAGTGGAAAACTCTTCTTTTCATTATTAAAAATAGTTTTCTGATAAAATCATCAATGCTTGATGTTTCAATATAATCAACACTTAATTCTTTTGCATATGAACTAATTTTTTTGTGTGGAATATTATTAGCGATCTTGTTTGTATCAATATAAGTGATGCGACCTGTTTCGCTATCTTTGACTAAGAAAATTGCTTTATCGCATAGAATATTGGTTTGTTCCAAATTCACAACTATTGTATCAAACTTTCTGCAGACAAGTTTGAGCAAATCGTAGTAATTTTCCGCAAAAAAGTCAGAAACAATAAAAACAAGTATATTCTTTTTAAAACTTTTATAGAGAAATTCAAGAGCTGAAGAAATATTTGTTTGTGTATTCCGAATTTTTTCATTAACAACTTTGTCTATTTGATAAGTAATTGATGGATTATTTTGAGGAACAGAATAACTTTCCACTTTATCGGAAAAAGCTATGTATCCTAATTTATCACCATTGGAAAGAACAATATTTGACAACAACAATACAATATTTTCGAGCAATTTATTTTTGCTATTATTATCAAAAGATACAAAAACTGAAGGACTGACGTCAAAAACAATCACAACGTCTTGAAGCCGTTCTTCCGTAAAAACTTTTGTATGAATTTCAATATTTCGGGCAGTAACTCTACTATCAATATATCTGGCATCGTCGCCTTCTTCGTAAAGTCTTGACTGCAAATAAATTTGCCCTAAACCTTTGAAAGCAGTTTTATATGCTCCGAATAATTGAGATAATACCTGAGATTTAGGTTGAAATAAGAACCTGTTAAAATATTTGTTAATATCTGAAGACATAAAATTAATTAAGCATTAGAAGCAGGTAGCCAGATTGTAAACGTTGTTCCTTCATTTAATTTGCTTTCAACAGTAATCCGTCCATTATTTTTTTCGACAAAGTCTTTGCAAAGAATAAGCCCTAACCCTGTGCCTTGTTCGTTGTTAGTACCGGGAGTTGATTTAACAGCATCTATCCTAAAAATATTTTTGACAAAATCCTCGCTCATACCGACACCATTGTCTTTAACTTCAATTTTGACATAATTATCATTAGTTGAAACAGCATTTAGTTCAACCCGTCCCCCGAAATTTGTAAATTTTATTGCATTAGACAATAAATTACGTATAACAGTATTAATCATATTAAGGTCGGCATAAACTACTAAGTTATCAGGCACATCACTTATCAGAGAAATATTTTTTTCTTTGGCAACGTTGGTAAATAATTCAAAGTTTTGAGATACAAGCAAAGACATTTCAAATTCAACAGGATTAAATTCTATTACGCCACGCTGTAATCGAGACCATTGTAGTAAATTTTCGAGCAGTCTGTATAAGTTTTTAGCAGAATTATATAAATCAACAGACATTTCCCGAATGTCATCAGAAGATAAATTTTCAAATTCCCGAACTAACAATTGAGAATAGCCAATTAGGTTTTGAAAAGGACCTTTCAAATCGTGAGCAATGATTGAGAAAAACTTGTCCTTGCTTGCATTTAATTCTATTAACTGCTCTTCGGATTCAAGTAATTTCGCATTAAGTTGCACAAGTTCAGAAGCATTTTGTTCAATAATTTCCTTATTGAATTGCATTTCTTCAATTAATTTTTTCACTTGTTCTTCTGCTGTTATTTGTTCGGAAATGTCTCTAACGAAACAGCAATAAGAAATCTTTCCTGAATCAATCACCTTGCCTAAATATAATTCAGCAGGAAAAACCTCTCCACCAGTTTTGCAAAGGTTCAACAAAAATTTTTTATAAAATAATTTATCTTCATCAATTTTCTTAATTTGAACTAATTCTTCGAAGAAAGTGGACTTATCGCGTTCATCAACAATCAAGTCAAAAAGTTTGCTTCCGATAATATTTTCAACTTTAAAAGAGAAAAGAATTTCTGAAGCTTTATTGAAATAGTTTACCTCAAAATCTTCATTAAGATAGAAAATAGCATCTTTTGCATTATTAAAAATCAGCTCGTAGATTTTTATGTTATCTTCTAAAGTTTTAACTTTCTCAAGTTGTTCTCTTATTTTGAGATACCTTTTAATCTGATAATCAATTTGTACTTTTAGTTCTGAATGTGAAATATTTTTGGAAATAAAACCATCAGGTTCGACAAGCAGGGCTCGTTCAACAATAGAATTTTCAGTATGAGATGTTAAGAAAATAATCGGGCAGTTATAGATTTTTTTAATTTTTGAAGTTGCTTCTATTCCGTCAATTTCACCTGCCAGTCTAATATCCATTAGTATTAAATCCGGACAAAAATCCATTACAAGTTTTAGAGCTTCTTCACCTGTAATGCAAGTTGCAGTAATGAAATTGTGTCTTTGAAGGAAAAAGCTTAATTGTTGTGCAATAATTTCATTATCTTCTACTATTAATATTTTGCGACTCATAAATAAATATTATTATAGGTTTTACTCTTACATAGTAAATTAATATTTATATACGAGAAATACAATTTTTTTGTTTTTGTTTGAAATAGACAACGGTAAAAATTGATAAATATATTTATTAAACAATCGTTTATATAGAATTTGGATGTATAACAATAAAATATTTTGAGGGTATGGAAAAAAGAGACTATTATGAGGTATTAGGGATATCAAGAAATGCATCAATTGATGAAATTAAATCAGCATATCGCAAATTGGCTATGAAGTATCATCCTGATAGAAATCCCGGTAACCCAGATGCAGAGGAAAAATTCAAAGAAGCAGCTGAAGCATACGATGTCCTTAGCGACCCAGACAAAAGACAAAGATATGATACTTATGGTCATCGTGGACTTAGCAATAGCGGAACAGGGTTCTCCGGATATACTGATATTAACGATATATTTTCAAGATTCAGCGATATTTTCGGCGGAAGCATTTTCGACGATTTTTTTGGAACTTCAAGCAGGAGAAGGTCTCATAAAAGAGATATGGGCGAACGTGGTTCGGATTTGCGTGTGAGATTATCTCTAACACTTGAAGAAATCGCCAATGGAGTTGAAAAAACGCTAAAAGTTAAAAAAATGGGTAGGTGTGAAACTTGTCAAGGCAGTGGAGCAAAATCTAACAGTGGATATGCAACATGTCCAACTTGTGGAGGAAGTGGAGAAATAAGACAAGTTTCACGTTCAGTTTTTGGTCAGTTCGTTAATATTTCAACTTGTCCGAATTGCGGTGGATATGGACAAGTAATAAAGGAAAAATGTGAAATTTGTAACGGTGATGGTAGAGTTACAGTCGAAGAAACTATTCAAGTGTCAATTCCTGCGGGAGTTGAAGAAGGTAATTATATTCCGTTGCGAGGTAAAGGAAATGCTGGAAGACACAATGGACCATCGGGAGATCTAATTGTAGTAATTGAAGAAAAGCCTCACGATATTTTCACACGTCAGGGTGATAATATTCTTTATCCGCTCACTCTTAGTTTTCCAGAAGCAGCTTTGGGAGCAGAAATTGAAATACCTACAATTGATGGAAAAGAGAAAATAAAAATTAATCCCGGCACTCAACCGGGAGCAACATTAACACTTAGAGGTAAAGGAATAAAGCGATTAAATTACGATAGCCGTGGCGATATGATTGTATTAATTAATGTGTATATTCCAACGAAACTTAATGCAAAGGAAAAAGAATTGCTTAAAGAACTATCAAAATCTGAAAACATAACAGTGAAAGGGAAAAATAAGAAAAATAAAGACTTTTTCGAAAAAGTTAAAGATACATTTTTTAGTTAATAAACAATAATATCAAGTAAAAAAGGATGTCTTACCTTAAATGGTAAGACATCCTTTTATTATATAAAGCAAAAATAAATTTTACAAATTAGAAGTGGTCTTGCCAGCAAAATACTTCATAAATTGAGCTCTTTCATATGCAGCAGGATCGGCAATTGCGCTTTGGCTCAGTTTACCTCTAAAATCATCAAGAGTTGAGTATCCTTTTTCGTTCATCCATTTTTCAAGAGTTGATAACATATCTGGCACTACATCAAAACCATTTTTGTAGAGTGTAGAAGCAATATGAACTACTTTAGCGCCGGCAAGCAGTTGCTTAATTAATCCTTCACCATCGTGAACACCTGTAGAAGCAGCAATATCACAACTAATTCTATTGGACATAATACCAACCCAACGTAAAGAAATATGAATATCATTGGGAGTGCTATAAAGACTTGAAGGAATAATTTTCATCGAGTTAATGTCGATATTGGGGCTGAAAAATCTGTTGAACAAAGTAATTCCTGAAATACCAGTTTCAGAAAGTTTTTTTATCATATTTGCTAAATTGGTAAAGTAGTAGCTTATTTTTAGAGAAATAGGCAGTTTAGTACTTTCTTTGATTTTAGTAACGACATCAAAATACACTTTTTCATTTTGTTCACTGCTGTGATTAACATCAGAAGGCAGAACAAAAACATTTAGTTCAAGAGCATCGGCACCAGATTCTTCAACTCTTTTCGCAAACAGTGTCCAATCATCAGCAGAAATACAATTGACACTTGCAATAATCGGGACAGAAACTTGTTTCTTAGCTTGCTCAATCAAAAAAAGGTAGTTGGATACAGTATCTTCCATTTCATCAACAGAGAAAAAATCATAAATTTCGGGATACATAGTTTGAGGACGCTGAGCTTGGGCGAGACTAAGAGCCATTTCTGCAAGAATTTCTTCTTCAAAAATTGATTTTAATACTATTGCTCCAATACCTTTTTCATCTAATTTTTTCAAATCTTCTAAAGAGTTAGTTAATCCACAGCTTCCAGCAACAATTGGATTACGAAGTTTAAGACCTAAATAGGTGGTTTGTAGATTTGCCATAAAAATACCTCTTGAAATAATAGGAAAAGTTGTAATTATAAACGAAAATAGTTTATTTCAAGTGTTAAAAAGAATGCTGAATAGTTTTTTTCTTTTAATGTAGTTGCTTTTTTTCTAATTTTGTATAAATATCATAATTTTTAAAAACAAAGATAAATATGGAAACCTTTTTATTATTCATTCATTGGAATGCTTCACCTGAAATATTACATATTGGCAATGTTGTTTTGCGTTGGTATGGATTGTTGTTTGCTCTTGGCTTTGTGGTTGGATATTTGATAATGCAAAAAATTTTTATAAAAGAAGGTAAAACTCAAAAAGATCTTGATGCTCTTACAGTTGCTATGGTTTTGGGAACAATTGTAGGAGCAAGATTAGGACATTGTTTGTTTTACGAACCAAGTTATTATTTGTCGAACCCAGAAAAAATTTTATATATATGGGAAGGAGGACTTGCAAGTCACGGAGGAGCAATAGGAATATTAACAGCACTCTATTTTTATATCAAGCGAAGACCGCATATGAATTTTTTGTGGCTTGTTGATAGACTCGTCATTGTAACTGCATTGGCAGGAGGCTTTATTCGTCTGGGGAATTTTTTCAATTCTGAGATATATGGAGCCCCTGCAAATATTCCGTGGGCAGTTATATTTGAGCGAGTAGATAGTATTCCACGCCATCCATCACAAATTTACGAGGCAATTGCATATTTTGCAACTTTCTTGATACTGTTATTAAATTACCGAAAAAGCAAAAATAATCTGAAGGAAGGTTACAACTTTGGACTATTCTTAATATTAGTGTTTGGTTTTAGATTTTTAATAGAGTTTTTGAAAGCACCGCAGGTAGATTTTGAAACACAAATGGCACTAAATATGGGGCAAATACTCAGTGTCCCATTTATCCTATCAGGATTCTTTTTTATGTTGAGAAAACCTAAAAAATTGAACTAATTTTTTTGCTGTCAAGTAATTTCTTAATAATTCCATATCTAAGTCCGTAAGCACTAACAATTACTCTATCGGAATTAATTGCATTTAGTATTTCATACAAAATCAATGAGCCAGCGGGAAGTACATCCGCCCTTTTTTGTGGAATGTTGTATTTCAATTCAATTTCACGAGAAGACATTTTGAATAAATTATCGCTGATTGATTTAATTTTACATCTTAACAATTCATACTTGTGAATTTTTTCAATATCGAAATATTTCAAGTTCATATCAATTGATGCGAGTGCTGTTGCTGTACCAGCAACAGCATAAACATTTCCCTGAAACTCTCCGATACGCAAGTCTTTGATGCTTTCTAAAATATGGGTTTGCATAATTTCTATTTCTGATTTTTTAGCAGGATTATGTTTTAAAAAGCGTTCGGTTAAACGGACAGCACCTATTTCAGTAGAAATTCGATAATTGATTTGGTAGTTTTCTCCAAGAATTATTTCAGTGCTCCCACCACCTATATCGATAACCAAAGCTTCGTCAGGTGTTTCGATTGTCCCACAAAAGCTAAGTTCAGCTTCAACTTCACCAGAAACAATAATTACTTCACAACCTAAAATTTTCTTGAAAAGCTGTAAAACTTCAAGGTTGTTTTTTGCAAGCCGCATTGACGAGGTACATACTGCAAGAGCAGAATCAACCTTATGCTTAGCCATTATTTGAGCATAATCTTTAAGAATTATTTCTGCCCGTCTAATAGCATTCTCGGAAATAAATCCAGTTTTATCGACATCTTCTCCAAGTCTTGCTATTGAATGCAGGTCGTCAAGAATGTCAAATTTTTGACAATTATCTCCTTTTGCAATTGTCATTAAAATAGTGTTTGTGCCTATATCAATTCCAGCGTACGTGTTCATATTATTTTGCCCTTAAATGGATTGCAACCCATTCATCTTCTTCTAATGTTTCAATATGTTCAAAATAATTTTGGCAATACTTCCCGATGAGATAATCTTTGTCATATTTCAAAATTCCGGAAAGAATTAAATGTCCTCTACGTTCTTTGAGCGCAGAATGAAATTTATCAATGGTTTTTTCAAGAATATTAAGAAACATATTGGCAACAATTCCATCGCAGCTTGGTAGATTAATTTCAAATATATCCTGCTGTTCAATAATATATTCTCCATCGATATCATTAAGCATAAAATTTTCACGAGCATTTAGAACTGACCACTCATCATAATCGAAAGCATAAACTTTTGAAGCACCTAATTTTTTAGCTAAAATAGCTAAAACACCGGTTCCTGTGCCTGCGTCTATCCAAAAATCACCTACTTTTACATTTTTTTCCAACAACAGACAAACAAGCTTTGTTGTTGAGTGTTGCCCAGTTCCAAAAGACATTTTAGGATTAATGATAATTTTTATTTCTGTATCAAGTTGCTCAATTTTCCATTGAGGAGCAATCCCAATCTTGTCATTTATTTTTATAATAGGAGTATTTTGCTCAATTTCTTCGTTCCAGTTTCTGTCTTCGATTATTTCTTCGCTAATAATTTTAACTTCTGGAATATATTCCCTGAGTGCACTAAGTAGCTCAAATTTAATCTTATCATTCCAATTATCGATTTGGAAACATACAATAATTTCATCGAATAATTCTTCTATTCCTTCAATGTTGTAACTTTCTATCACGACATAGAAATATGGGAAAAATTCTTCCAACAGACTAAATTTAACATTAATAAATTTTTTCAGCATAATAATCCAATAAAAATAATGTTGATACTACTATAAAATGAATTGATTGTACCACTAATACGCAAATATATGAAAATAACAGAATTAAATGAAAAACTAAAAAAAGTAAAATTATTAGCAATGGATGTGGACGGAACATTAACCGATGGGAGTTTATTTTATTCCGAAAACGGCGAGATTATGAAACGTTTTTGTGCAAAAGATGGGATGGGAATAACTCTCTTGAACAAAGCCGGCATAACAAGCGCGATAGTAACAAGCGAAATTTCACAGATAGTTACAAATCGAGCGAAAAAACTAAAAATTGAACACGTGATATTAGGTAGCAGGAATAAATTGCAAGCAATTAGAGATTTAGCAGAACAATTAGAAATAAGTTTAGAAGAAATAGCTTATATTGGAGACGATGTAAATGATTATTTTGCGTTGAAAGAGGTGGGTTTTTCCGCTTGTCCGCAAAATGCAAATGATATTATTAAGGAAACTGTGTATTATGTATGCAAAAATAATGCGGGTGACGGAGCAGTTAGAGAAATTTGCGATTTAATTTTGCTTTCACAAAATAAATCATTAATTTTAGAAGAGAACTGGTGATTTTCATTTCAAAGGAGGTCAATATGGATTTAAAAAGTGAATATTCGAAAGGCTTCGTTGTAGGCGCAATAATTGGAGGAGTTGCTGGTGCAATTACAGCACTACTATTAGCTCCTAAAAGTGGAACAGAACTAAGACGCGACATCGCTGACACTTCTGCTGAACTTTACAGTAAGGCTGCAGACTATTTAAAACAAATCGAAAAGAAAGCAGAAGAAAGCTTCACCAAAACAGTAAATGAAGGAAAGGTCAAAGCTGAGAGCATTATTGAAAGTGCCAAACAACAAGCACAAGAAATAATGAGCGGAGCTGAAAATATTCTTCAACAAGCGAAAGCAAAAGCTGTTGAAGCAAAAGAGACGGTTGCTCATAACTATGATGCTATTAAAGATGCTGCAAAGGCTGGAGCAGAAGCTTTCAAAGCTGAGCTAAAAGCATCTCGTGGTAATGAATAAATAGGTGAGGTAATGCTAACAGCATTAATCATTGTTGCCATTTTAGCTGGCATAGCAATAATTTTTGCTGCATTGAGTATTATCGATGCAGTAAAATCTTATAAAATGTTGGCTGAAAATGCACAAAAAAACCTTGATAAAATCACATCTGACTCAAACGAGTTAAAAACAAGATTAATTCAATCATTAGATGAATTATCTGTTGTTAAAAGTAAGCTAATAGTTTTGTTAGATGAAGTGGTAGAATTGAAAAAAGATATTTCTTCTTCGCTTCAAAGTGTGGATAGTTTAGCGAAAACGATAGACTATTCTGCACAAAACGTTGGTGAAAAAGTAGAAATTCTATTTAAGAAACTCGAACCTTTAGAAAATCTATCAAAAGCACTTTATTCGATGATAGCAAGCCCTGTTAATAATTCTATTACTTTTTTTAATGCAACAAAAAAAGCAATTAGCACTTTTACCGGTAAGTTATTTGGAAAATAATTTTAGGTTTTGTTGAAATTATGGGATGTCAGTTATTTACTGACATCCTTGTTTAATAAAAGATGACATTATTTATTACATTTTTTTTAGAATTTTATGGAAGAATATTTCAGCCCTGATTTTTCAGAAGAATTATTAAAAAGCAAAATTCAGGAGTTTTCTGAATTTATTAATGCCGTTCCCGAAATTTATTTGATAATTGATAGCGAAAGAAGAGTTGTTTTCGCAAATAAAGCAATGTATGAGTTTTTCAAAGATAAGCAAACTTTGCAAGTAATTGGGAACAGACTTGGGCATTTGCTTAATTGCAGGCACGCCGCTGAATCAATATATGGATGTGGAACAACAGAAACTTGTCAAACCTGTGGTGCTTTTAAAGCAATTGTTGAAAGTTTGCACGGAAGAAATGCTGTTTATGAATGCCGAATTGAGCAGTATGAAACCGGCGACGCACTGGATTTTAGAGTATGGGCAACTTCTTACAACAATAATGGTAAAGTTTACTCAATCTTAGCTTTATCAGATATTAGTGATGAAAAGCGGCGACAGGCTCTTGAAAGAATTTTCTTTCACGATATTTTGAATACTGCTGGAGGTTTATATGGTATTGCCCAACTGTTAGATGATAACGTAGATGATTTTGAAGAATTTAAAGAAATAATAGTAAATTTATCTGAAAGATTAATAGAAGAAATTAACTCGCAAAAACTACTATTATCAGCAGAAAAAAATGAACTTCAAATATCTATTGATGAGATTAATACAAGAAAATTAGTTGAAGAAATAGCATCAACATATACAAAGAACTATCAAGTAAAAAATCGGAAAATTGATATTGATTCTAAGACAGTAGAAATAAAAATCATTTCAGATAAAACATTGCTGCGCAGGGTACTTTTGAATATGCTGAAAAATGCAGTAGAAGCAACACCTGCTAACGGCACCATTACGATCGGATGCACTGCTCTTGAGAATAAAGTTGAATTTTGGGTGCATAATCCAGTTTATATCCCTCGTGAAATTCAATTGCAAATTTTCAAGCGATCGTTTTCAACGAAAGGAGCCGGTCGAGGTCTTGGCACATACAGTATGAAATTACTAAGTGAAAGATATTTAAATGGTGAGGTATCATTTAGAAGTGATGAAGAATTAGGAACAGTTTTTACAGCACGGTACCCTATTGAAATAAAAAGAAACTACAATGTTTAAAAAATTCTTCATAATATTATTTACAATTTTACTATTAACTTCTTGTAATTTTTTTCAGCCAAAAACTTCCGTAATTAGAATCAAGGGTTCCGACACAATGTTGGGACTTATTGAAATTCTTGCACGCGAGTATATGAAACTGAATCCAAATGTTGCAATTTATGTTGATGGAGGAGGCTCGAAAAATGGAATTGCTTCGCTTACCAGCAAAGAGATTGATATTGCGATGGTCTCTCGATTGCTCACACCTAATGAAGTCGCGATGTTCGCAATGGAAAATCACTCTATTGGAATATCATACCTCATAGCAAAGGATGCAATCAGTATTTATATTAATCCTGAAAATCGTGTGAAAGATTTTACAATAGATGAACTAAGAAGAATTTTCACTTGCAAAATAAATAACTGGAAAGAATTAGGTGGATTTGACCATGTGATTAATCTACACATTAGAAATCCTAATTCAGGGACATATTATTATTTTCAACAAATCGTATTAAACGGGGAATCTTTCTGCTCGGCAGCCTCGTCGGAATCTAACACAAACAAATTAGTTGGGAAAATTGCTAAGGACAAATATGCTATTGGTTTTGGTGGTATTGGATTTAATGATGGAGTTGAACACGCAAAAGTCAATGGTATAGAACCCACAGAAGAAAATGTAAGAAAAGATTTATATCCATTAAGCAGATATTTATATTTTATTACATTGAAACAGCCTGAAGGAGCAGTAAAAAGTTTTATTGACTGGACACTGAGCCATTATGCCCAATCGCTGATAAAACAATCCGGATATGTGCCAATCTGGAGCATTACTTATTAATGAAGCAATTGCCAATTGAATTAAAAGAACATTATCTCAAGAATTTTAAATTAATCCAACAGCGTTTGAGTGAATTTGCATCTATCCCTGTTGAAAATTATTTTTACGAATTATGCTATTGCATCTGCACGCCGCAATCATCTGCCAGAAATGCAGAAAAAGTTGAAAAAAAACTTATTGAGATGGATTTTCTCAATCAAGATTTTAACCCTGTTGAATTATTAAGTAATAGAGAGCATTATATTAGATTTCATAATCAAAAAGCCCAAAGATTAATTGAAGCAAAAATGAAGTATCCCGAATTACTGGATATTTTACTCAGTTTGATTGATCCAACGGCAAAGCGGGAAAAAGTTGCAGAATTAATCAAAGGAATTGGCTATAAAGAAGCTTCACATTTTTTAAGAAACATTGGTTATAGAAATTTAGCGATAATAGATAGACATTTACTTAAAAATTTAATAAAATGCGGGGTAATTGAAAACATTCCAAAGTCGATCAATAAAGCAAAATATTTAGAAATAGAAGAGAAATTCAAAGATTATGCTGAAAAAGTTAACATTGCACTTGATGAATTAGATTTACTTTTTTGGAGTTACGAAACAGGGATGATATTAAAATAAAGGGTGTTCCAGAAGAACACCCTAATATTTATTGATTGTCGGTCTCTTTTGGTATTTCAAAAGTTAATTTACCTTCATAAATTTCTTTCATAGCAAGGAATGTAGGCTTCGGAAGTTTATCAAAATCACGGCTAATAGAAATTTGGTCTAAATTTGCACCTTCAGATTCGTCAGTGTTTGGAATAATGTCTGCCATTTTATTGTTAAGTTCATTCTTGATATCGTCATTTATTTGTCTGGCTCGCATTCCCATTGCAACAATTGATTGATAAATTGAACCTTTTTCGGATTCTTTCATACGGACAACGACAGGATTGATAATGTATTTTTCCATTTTCCCTCCATAAATTTATGGAATTAAAGATTACAAAAATAATACAAAAATAATTAACAAAAAACTTTTTTTATTGGAACGAATTAATAAATTTGCTTTTTAAACTAAAAGTGGCTAATCAAAATGAAAAAACTATATTATTCAATTAGTGAAATTTCTAAAATATTAGACGAAGAACAATATATTTTAAGGTATTGGGAAAAAGAGTTTGATTTTTTGAAGCCACGTAAAAATCGTGCAGGAAATAGAATATATTCAGAAAAGGATTTGCAAACGCTAAAATTAATAAAATCCTTCATTCGTGAAGAAAAGTTAAGCGTTAAAGAAGCAAACAGTAAGCTGAAAAATCTAATAAAATCAAATGAAATCGAGAAAGTTGTTTCCAAGTCCATTTACGAGGGCTCGGAACCAAATTCCACAAATAAAAAATCTAATAAAATTAATAAAGAATTGAAACAAGAATTGCTTTCTGCTTTGCGCGATATGCTCAATTATCTAAAAAGCAGCTAAGCTTTGGGTATTGCAACAGAATTCATACGTCCCATTATCCAAGCTACTCTTCTATTTATATACGGAGTCGGACGGGCAGGCGACCAGCGATGTGGATTTGGCAGAACAGCAGCCAAAAGTGCAGCTTCACGTTTTGTTAGATTTCGTGCACTTTTGCCCCAGAAATGTTGAGATGCAGCTTCAACTCCATACAAACCATCACCGAACTCAATAACATTAGCATATACTTCGATTATACGCTTTTTGCCCCAAATATTCTCAATCAGAATAGTAAAATACGCTTCCAAGCCTTTTCTAATGTAGTTTCGCCAGTGGTATAAAAAAGTGTTTTTGGCAGTTTGCATAGAAATTGTGCTTGCACCGCGTTTCTTTTTACCTTTGTGAATTTCATTATATCGTTTTGCAGCTTCAATAGCTTTGCGGTCAAAACCATCATGCCTCATAAATTTAGCATCTTCGGCAGCAACTACGGCTCTGAAAAAATTTGGAGAAATATCTTCGAAGGCTACCCAATCTTGATTAATACCAACGAATTTTCCTTCAAAAACGCCTTCAATAGTTCGTATTATCATAGCTGGAGTAATAAATGGATTAATCCATTTTGTCAATACAACTGAAACAATTGAAGAAGCAAAAAACAGTGCTATGCTGTAAAATAAATATTTAATGATTTTTTTGAACAACATTTTTTCCCATTATCTCCATCCAAGTTACAAAAATAATAAATTGGACAGAGAAACACACTTATGTTTTTTGTTCTTTTTTACGAGCTGCCGGGAAAAGAATGTTATTCAGAATTAATCGATATCCGGGAGAATTTCTATGTAAATTTAAATCTGTTGGGGGATCACCTACTGCGTGCTGGTAATCTTCGGGGTCGTGTCCACCATACCAGGTAAAGAAGCCTTTGCCAATATTTCCATAAATATATTTGACTTCTTCGGTACCATCTCTTTTGCCAAGTATGACTACTTTGTCTTTTATCAAACTTTCTCTAAATGCAGTTGTTTGTCCTAAAAATCCTTTTATCACATTTACGTGATTTTGTGTAAGCATCGTTGGAACTGGATCGTATTTTGCAGAAAATTCGAAAAGAGTAAAGTAGTCAGCTTCTGGGTTTTGTATCATAGTCGGACCAGTATCAATATCGGAATGTTCATAAATGTAAGGATCTAGAATTAATTTAAAGTTTTCGAATGCGAAAGTCTGACTATAATCTAATTTTTCATTGGCTCTATGGTCGCAAGGATCGCCATCAAACATTACTTCACAAATATCTACATTAAGAGCAGATAAAGCAATATCGTAGGTATCAGTTGCGGAACACATAGCAAAAAGAAAACCGCCTTCTTGAACATACTTTTTTATAGCAAGAGCAACCTCTTTCTTCATCTCTGATACTTTTCTGAAACCAAGTTTTTTCGCCATACTTTCGTTAATGGAAACTTGTTGGATGTACCAGGGAGCAGTAGCAAAAGCCGCATAAAACTTACCATACTGTCCAGTAAAATCTTCGTGGTGAAGATGAAGCCAATCGTATTCTTTTAATTTACCTGCCAATACTTCTTCGTCCCAAACCACATCGTATTTAACCTCGGCATATTCTAATGCAAGCCTAACTGCATCGTCCCAAGGAGCATTGCCGGGCTGAACGTACACAGCAATTTTTGGAGCTTTTTCAAGGCGAACAGCATCCATATTTACTCCTTCGGAACGAACATAGCTTAATATTTCATCGGCTTTTGATTGGCTAATAGCCTCGAACGAAACACCTCGAATACGGCATTCTGTTGCAACCCTATCGTGATAATCCATCAAAAATGAACCGCCACGATAGTTTAACAGCCATTCAGATTGAATTCCCTGATTGAGCGCCCAATAGACAAGACCATAAGCTTTTAGATGATTAGTTTGTGCTAAATCCATAGGAATCAGCATCACTTGGGACTTAAGTGAAATTGCCGACAAGAATAGAATTATGATTACAGATATTTTTTTCATTTTATTATTCCTTGAAATTATTACATTTTCAGTTTTTACTAATAAATTAATATATTTGTTGTTTGTTTATCAATCAAAATTTTAATTTGATGATTAAGATTTCAAAATTACTGAAAATCAATCAAAAAATTGTATTAGCATCGAAATCACCACGAAGAATAACACTTCTTAAAAATTTAGGCTTGGAATTTGACGTTATTCCATCAAAAATAGACGAAAATATAAGCGAGAAATTACAGCCAAATGAGTATGTTATGAAATTATCACGTCTAAAAGCTGAAAATGTGTCGTCTATGCTTGGTGGTGATGAAATAGTTATCGGAGCAGATACAACTGTATATTTAGATGGGAATTATTTGCATAAACCAAAGGATTGCAACGAGGCTTTTGAAATACTAAAAAACCTAAGTGGAAGAACTCATCAAGTTTATACAGGAATAACCTTGATAAATAATTATTCACAAAAAATCATAAACGAATATAGCAAAACTGACGTAACTTTCAGAGAATTGTCTGATGATGAGATTTATGCATATATTGAAAGCGGTTCTCCGATGGACAAGGCTGGTGCATATGGAATACAAGATGATTTCGGCGCAGTCTTTGTTCGTCATATAAACGGCTGTTATTATAATATTGTTGGGCTTCCGATTGAACTATTTTATAGAATGCTGAAAGAATCTTTGCAATGAAACTATCAAAACATAACGGTTTCTACTTTTCTTTAGTTATTCCTTGGATAATCATATTATTAGTTTTCTGGATATATCCTTTTGTTTGGTCTATTGTGTTAAGCTTCGGGGATTATAATTCTCTTTTAAACAGTTTCAAATTAACTGGAATAAAAAACTATGAAACAATATTTAACGATAAACTATTCTGGAAAGCATTGAAAAACACTATTATTTTTACATTTGGAACTGTTCCGGTAACTACTTCATTGGCAATTTTACTGTCAATTTTCATTAATTCAAGAACGATAAAGTGGAAAAACTTTTTTAAGACTACGATTTTTATGCCATCTGTAACATCATTAGTAGTTATTTCATTGATATTTATGAACTTATACTCAAAAAAAGGATACATAAATTTAATATTAATGTCTCTTGGGTTACCTTATCCTCATAACGGGTGGCTACAAAGCACAGATTTTGCATTACCAGCAATTATGATAATGGATGTATGGATGTCTACCGGATATTATACTGTATTATTTTTAGCTGCATTGCAAGCAATTCCAGAGGATTATTATGATGCCGCCAAGATAATGGGAGCGAATGCGTGGAAAACTTTTTGGAAAATCACACTTCCATCACTTCGTTCAATGTTGCTATTTATCATAGTAATAAATACAATAAAATCATTCCAAGTATTTGTAGAAATATATGTAATGACGAAAGGCGGACCAATTAATTCGACTACAACGCTTGTTTATTTAATATACACTTATGCATTCGAAAAAACCAACTTAATGGGTTATGCCTCAGCAATTGCAATAGTATTATTTATTGTTTTAGCTATACTATCATTTGTTCAATTCAAACTTATAAAAGAAAAATAGGCTGCCTTCAATAACGAAAACAGCCTATAGTAAACAATTTACAATAACAATTATTGTTTACCCATCATACGGTTAATTGATTGCATAAATTCTGCTTTGGAACGACCACCGACAATAGTTTCAAAAATGTTTCCATCTTTGTCGATAAGGAAAGTAGTCGGCACAGCCTGAATTCCACCATAAGCACCTGCTATCTTCATTCTATAAGGATTTCCTGAGGGAACAACCACATTCAAATAATTAATTCCATTAGCAGAAACAAACTCGGAAACGTTTTTACCAGCTGATTCAAAATCAGGTTGTCTTTCCAAAGCAACACCAATGACAACTAATTGATCTTTCAACTCTTTTTGAATTTCAATTATTTCAGGAATTTCGCGTCTGCAAGGTGGACACCAGGTTCCCCAGAAATTTAAAAATATATATTTTCCTTTTGCATAGTCTTTGATTGATACATTTTTATCAAGATTTTTATAGTAAAAATCTACTAACTTGTTTTCAGTTCGTTCACCTACTTCTGACAGTTCAAAAACACCGGGTGAGGATGCTTCTTTTGAATTAACCTCTTGTATTTTTTGAACATTTTCAGTATTTTTAGGTTGGTTGTCTTTCTTTTGCTGAGTGCAAGCAGACTGTGAAAAAACAATAATAAAAGAGAAAGCAAGGATAAAGAAAAATCTTGTGTTGTTTGTCATAAATAAACCCTTTAATTATTAATAATTATTGACGATATTATTACAAACATAAACGATTTGATATTAACAATTATTTTAAAATATTGCTAAAAAGAAATATAGTTGTTTATAAGAAACTGTATGTTAATGGCATAATTATTGATTAAACAATATTAAAAAATTGGTATAAGAATGAGTAAGAACTATAACATATATTTAATTGATGATGAAAAACAGATAGTATTTTCATTATTTAAAATAATCAATAAGTTATATCCCAATATTGATGTAAAATTATTTACAGATGCTATAAATGCTTGGGAGTCATTAGTAAAAGAGGATAACACATCAATTGTTATCTGTGATTTAATAATGCCCGGAATGACTGGATTGCAATTGTTGAGAAAAATTAAGACTACGGAAAATACAAAGAATTTTTATTTTATTGCCATGTCGTCGAGCATAGAACCTGAGGTCAATATAAAGACAATCCAGCAGGGAGCTGATGATTTTTTAGTCAAGCCTTTTTCTGTAGATGTTTTTTTAGCAAAGGTGCGGGCAGCAATCAGAGTTGTCAAAATGCTTAACTCAGAAGAAGGATATAAAGAAAAGATGAGTGAATATGAAAAAGAGCTTGATAAAGCAGCAGAGACAATGCTCGAACAAATCAAAAGGTTTATTGAAATACGAATGCCAGAATTAGTGAAAAGAATACCAAGAATAATAGAAGCTTCTGAATTTATTGGAAAAGAATTATGCGATACAATGGAAGAAGTGGAGAATATAAAGAAAGCGGCAGAACTGTGTCTGTGTGGAAGAATTGGATTAAACGAAAAGATTGTTGAAGCACCGGCAATGACCAAAGGAATGGTAACAAGACCCGAAATGCTTGATATTCCAAAAAATTCTCGTGAAATGCTCACAAAAATACGAGGAACGGAAAATATTGAACCAATTATATATCATATTTATGAAAACTTTGACGGAACAGGATTCCCTGAAGGGAAGAAATCCTGGGAAATTCCTCTTGGTTCAAGAATTTTGCGGGTTGCCTTAGATTTTGAAGAAATGATGAAAAAGAATGCTGATAATCCGGCAAAAACACTTGAACAAATGTTTATCGAAGCAAGAAGATTGTATGATCATAGAGTAATTACATTTTATGACCAATTCCTTGCTTCTAAAGAAGTATCGCGTGTTCTTGGTGTAAGAGGTCGAGAATATGTGGTAGCGATTCACGAGTTGGATGAAACAATGACCACAGCTCGCCATATTGTAACAGAATCGGGATTGATACTTGTTGCCCCGAATGTTAATCTTAACGAAGAAAGAATTGAACGTATCAGAACAATAAACAGAACTGATCCAATATTAGGTAAAATTTATATTAGAAATAAGTAATTATTCCCAAACATAAACAAATTGAGCATATACTCCCCGTTTAGTATGCAATCCAATTCCAACTCCAATGTTATCAGACAAGTAATAATTAGCACCAGCGCCAAAAGCAATTCCTTGAGAGTTTTCAACTTTATAACTATATCTACCTAATATTTGACCTGTTGTATTAACTTGTTTTGCTAAAACTGAATCTTGTTGAGTGTAATATCCAATACTTCCGAAAAAATTCCAAGGGAACATTTCATAATGAATAGCACCATCGAATGTAACTATTATTCCTGTGTGTTTCTCTTCGACAAAACCATTGGGCAAAGGTTGAGATGGATTAAGGTTTACTCCAACCGGCGGAACATTGGAATATTTTGGGATTTTATTTGCAAAACCGACAACTCCAATTGATAAACTGGCAAGCCAATATCGAAAACCGAAAGCCATACTAAGCCCATCACTCCCACCACCGAAATCAAGCATTAATCCTTTAAGCATTACATCTTCATTATCTGAAGGTTGAGCATTAGCAATATAATTGTGCGTAAAAAATGATACTATAAGTATTAAGGTAATAATTTTTTTCATTGCAGTTCTCAATAAAGTTTTACAACAATTATTTTCAATACATTGAAATTGTAATCTTACTAAAAATAAAGATTTTTTTGTAAATTGAATAATAATTTCAATAACTTTTGTTGTAAAATGAAACGAGTATGTTTTTTTATTGTTATTTTTGTGTTAATAAATGCAAGTTCTTGCACGAAAATTTCTTTTTCTTCTCAACAGAATAATTTCCTTGAAAATCATAATACTTTTAAAAATGTTATTGCTATTTTACTTGAAAAAGGCGCTGATACAAATTTCATATATAGTTTGTTGTCAAATGGTAAAACCCAATTTAGTGAAAAGTATGTTAAAATAAATGTTACCGGATATTTAAGCAAAACTGATTATTCACACTTTTACAACAGCAGCTCGATTAACAGTGCAAAAGAGTTTATTGTAAAAAACCGCGAAATATTGGGACAGGCAGAAAGGCAATATTCAGTTCCAAAGGAAATTATTGCTTCAATTTTATGGATTGAAACAAGGTTTGGAAATTTTTTAGGCACACATCATATAGTTAGTGTGTTTTTATCGACAGCAATGTGCAATGAACAAGAAAACATCAAGTTAAATGAGAATGAAATCGAACTAAAATTCCCTGATGACAAACTCAAACAAGATAGTTTGAAAATAGTTCTCAAAGAAAGGTCAGAAAGAAAATCTAATTGGGCAATTAACGAGATTTTGGCATTACAAACAATGAAAAATCGTTACAATATTCCTATTGGAGATATATACGGTTCGTGGGCAGGAGCATTCGGAATTCCTCAGTTTTTACCATCATCTTTCGTAAAGTATGCAATTGATGGGAACAATGACGGTGTTGTTGATTTATTTAATTTATCAGATGCGATTTTTTCTGTAGCAAATTATTTAAAACAGCACGGATGGAATGAAAATTTAAGTGAACAAAGAAAAGCAATATTTGCATACAATAATAGCACTGCGTATGTCGAAGCAGTACTAAAACTTTCTGAATTTGCAAAATAAAAACCCCCGTAAAGGGGGCTTTGCGGCGTTTCCACCAAGTCAAAAGCTTAATTGGGGGGAATTAAGGCTTTCGACTAAACAGTTTTGATTGCTGAGCGAACAACTCCCCAGATTTTGAGATTGTCGTTTTCTCCAACAATTATTGGCAAATATTTTGGATTTTCGGAAATCAAAGCAACGCAATGTTCTTCAAATTTTATTTTTTTAACAACTAATTTTGCATTGATTTCTGCAACAACTATGTCGCCATCTTTAACTTGTTTATATTTATCAACAAGTAAAATATCACCGTTATTAATTGAGGCTCCAACCATTGAATCGCCTTTTACGCGAATTAAAAAGCAACTCTCTGGATTATCAACCACATAGGAAGCAATATTGATATTACTGAAAGAAAATGTATAAGTGTTATTATAAGAATCATCACCAAATAGTTTAATATTGTGTTGATTTTTTTCTACATCAAATTTTTCGAAAACCCTCATTTTTCCCTCGTAAATAAAGATACTATCAGAGTACATCATTTTTTGTGCCAATTTTTTCAAACTAGCAAAAAATCAAGGGAATTATTGGGAATATTTTGTTGAAATGATAAATAAGTTAAAGGAAGATTGAGCGAAAGACGAGACTCGAACTCGCGACCCCAACCTTGGCAAGGTTGTGCTCTACCAACTGAGCTACTTTCGCTTTTTGCACAAAGAACCGGCACAAAAATAACAAGCTTTTGGGAAATTAACAAAAGTTTTTGCACCCTGAAAATGAACATTTAATTGAACATATACTATCTATTGTTATCTAAAGTCGCATTAAGCAAAAGAAAGGCAGAATAATAAACTATTTTTCATATTAATACTTCTATATAGTAAAAGGAGTGATTTTTGTGCTAACAATTGAAAAACAAATATTAGTAGTTAATACTATTGTTGACTCACTTGAAGAACTCAACAAAATATTGAGAATGAACACAAAAATATCCGAACAAATTCATTCAACAATAGGGGAAATCCTAAAATTTATGGGAAAAGTGTTAAAGAATTTTCCTGAAATGCTTATTTCTAAAAAGAAGGTTATGTACAATAAACAAGATATAATTTATTTTTACGATGAAATGATGAAAGCCTGGCAAGTTTTTTTTGAAAATCCAGATAATTTTTTCAATTCTTATGAAACATTTTCGCTAATTTGGAAAGATTATCAAAAATTGTTAAATAAACTTGAAAATAACGCAACTACAATATATATTTCACTGAATTAAGATAGGAGTGTCCTTAAAAAATGAGTTATTATGGATTTAGAAGGTTTAGTTTATTTCCTCCAGTAATAAAAACTATAATGCTAATAAATGTTATAGTTTTTATTGTGCAACATTTGATGTTATCAATTTTTACAATTGGTGGAGTGCCAGTTGACAGGATAATTATTCACTTTTTTGCGTTGCAACCATTTTTCGATGGCTCTGATATTATTCCCAATAATGCATTCTATGTTTGGCAATTACTTACATATCAATTTCTGCATGCTAATTTCTGGCATATTTTCTTTAATATGTTTGTATTATGGATGTTTGGAACAGAGCTCGAAGATGAGTGGGGACAAGGAAAATTTTTAGCATTTTATCTTTTGTCAGGAATTGGAGCAGCAATCACACATTTAATTGTAAGCCCAATGCTCGGAACAATTGCACCAACTGTTGGGGCATCTGGCGCAATTTATGGTATATTGTTAGCTTTTGGTCTCTCGTATCCTGATAGACCTATATATATGTTTCCATTTTTCATTCCAATAAAAGCTAAAATTTTTGTTATTGTGATGATAGCTATTGAATTAATTTTTGGATTTTCCGTAAACGATCAGATAGCACGTTTTGCACATTTAGGTGGAGCGGCAACTGGATTTCTCCTTTTAAAATTTGGTGATAAATTA
This sequence comes from Eximiradius proteiniborus, assembly GCF_058546985.1. Classification (NCBI taxonomy): domain Bacteria; kingdom Pseudomonadati; phylum Bacteroidota; class Eximiradiia; order Eximiradiales; family Eximiradiaceae; genus Eximiradius; species Eximiradius proteiniborus. The sequence continues at coordinate 866,358 of NZ_CM178592.1, forward strand.
GGGATATATTCATTAGCAGAAAAATTGTTTAAGCGAAAAACACCAAAAAGATATGGTATCGATGATTATTTTTCACAAAGAACCCAATTTGAAAGAAAACCTAAGGTTTATTCGTTCACGAATAAACCAGATAATTTAAATTATACGATTTACAAAGAAGAAACACCCTCTTCAACAAAAATAGTAATTACAATTAACGGCGAAAACATCACGCAAAGCCAAATTGATGAGATACTTGATAAAATATCAGTCAGCGGATATCAGAGTCTTACAGAAAGAGAAAAACATATTCTTATTGAATTAAGCAAAAAGTTGTAGAAATGCATTTCGAAAGAAAAATCACAAAAAAAATTAAAGTTGGCAAAATAGAAATAGGTGGTGGTTCACCTATTTCCATTCAAACAATGACAAAAACAAAAACATCGGATACAGTAGCTACATTGAAACAAATTGAACAGGTAGCGCTGGCAGGCGCTGATATTGTGAGAGTAACTGTGAATGATGAAGAGGCAGCAAATTCAATGAAAGAAATTTGCAGGCTCTCCCCTATTCCAGTAGTTGCCGATATTCATTTTAACTATATATTTGCAATAAAATCGATAGAAGCGGGTGTAGCAAAAGTAAGAATTAATCCTGGGAATATTGGTTCGAGTGAAAGAATAAAGAAGGTACTTGATGTGGCAAAGATAAATGGCATTCCTATCAGGATTGGTGTAAACTCCGGCTCTCTGGAAAAAGAAACATTGAATAAATATGGTCATCCAACAGCAGAGGCTCTAGCAGAAAGTGCTATGCGACACGTAAAGATAGCTAATGATTTTAATTTCGATGATATATGCATATCTGTCAAGTCTACAAGCGTCAAATTAACTATCGAAGCTTATAGATTATTATCTGAAAAGACAAATTATCCGTTACATTTGGGAGTAACCGAAGCAGGGACATTCTTAAGTGGCACTATTAAATCTGCGGTTGGGATTGGAAGTCTGCTTGCAGAAGGCATTGGCGACACAATCAGAGTATCATTAACTGACGATCCGGTCCGAGAAGTTGAAGTAGCACAAGAAATTTTGCAATCCCTTGAACTAAAAGAAAAATACATTGAAATTATATCTTGTCCAACCTGCGGTAGATTGCAGGTTGATTTAATTCCAATAGCAAAACAATTGCAAGAACGTGTTCGTCCTATTAAGAAAAAGATTAAAGTGGCTCTGATGGGATGTGCGGTAAATGGACCTGGCGAAGCAAAAGAAGCTGATATTGGGGTTGCCTGTGGCAACGGTGAAGCTTTGCTTTTCAAAAATGGGGAAATATTAGGAAAAATTCCAGAAGATAAAATATTAGATATTTTAATAGAAGAAATTGAGAATTACTAATAATAAAGGTGCAATATGCCTTTTAAAAACATTCTAATACCAACTGATTTCTTCGAGGGATTTGAAATAGCATTAGATTATGCAAAAAAAATTGCAGAATGTGGCAATTCTACTTTACATATATTGCACGTCATTGAACCGTCGTTATATCCATCAGATATGGGATTCGGACATTTAAGTTATGTCGATTTAGAAAAAGAGCTAATTAATAGCTCGAAAATTGAAATAGAGAAAATAGAAAAATCATTATCGGCAGAAAATTTCAAGGTAAAAACAGCAATACTTTTTGGAAGAGCTTCTGACCAAATAATTGAATATGCAAAAAATAATAACATAGACATTATTTGCATCACGACTACCGGGAGAAGCTCGTTCGATAGGTTTATTTTCGGCAGCACAACTGAAAAAGTGCTACGAAAGGCAGAATGCCCTGTATTATCAATAAAAATTCCAGCAAAATCAAATGATTAAAAACATCATCATTGACTTTGGAAATGTAATCTACAAAGTTGATTTGCTTGCAGCACATAAACAATTTTTTGAAATTGCTAAAAGCACGGGAATAATTCCTGATTTTAATATCATCAATGCAATAATAGACAAATACGAATGTGGGAAAATAAATACAGTTGAATTTAGGAACAACATTCGAGGTTTACTTCATTGGGATGCAACAGATGAAGAATTTGATTTTGTATGGAATAGTATATTAATCGAACCGTTTGAATATTCCGAAGAAGCCACACATAAGCTATCTGAAAAATACAATTTATATCTGCTAAGCAATACAAGTCCCTTGCACTACGAAAAATTCAGCAGTGAAATGAAACAAGTTTTTAATCGGTTCAACAAACTATATTTTTCATTTGAAGTAGGTTATAAGAAGCCGTCCGCCCAAATATACAAACACACTCTAATAGATGCACAAATAATCGCACAAGAAACAATATTTCTCGACGATATTCAAGATAATATTGACAAATTCTCATTATTAGGAGTTCAGGGAATTCGTATTTCTGAAAATTTCACCTTAAAAGATTTTGCTTTCAGTTTTTAATTTTTACATAATTTCATTATTTTTGTATTTATTTAATTGAAAATACAACTATGATTGCATTGATCACCGGAGCAACATCCGGAATTGGGAGGGCTTGTTGCTACGAATTTGCATCAAAGGGTGCAGATTTAATTATTTTAGCACGCCGTAAAGAAAAGCTCAATGAAATTGCTTCAGATATCCAAAGCAAGTATAATGTGAAAGTGCTTTCCTATGTTTGTGATGTAAGGTATTTTCAGCAAGTGAAAGATACCATTGATAACTTGCCTTCGGAATGGAAAGCAATTGATGTGTTAATTAATAATGCCGGATTGGCAAGAGGATTAGAGAAAATTCAGGATGGGTTTATTGAAAAATGGGAAGAAATGATTGATACAAACGTGAAAGGGTTATTATATGTTACCCGTTGTGTATTGCCATTAATGATTGAAAGGAATTTTGGAGATATAATTAACATTGGTTCAATTGCGGGGCACGAGGTATATCCCGGTGGCAATGTTTATTGTGGCACAAAATTTGCTGAACGTGCTATCTCAAAAGGGATTACAATTGACACTAACGGGTATAATATTCGTGTATGTAGCGTAGATCCCGGTATGGTTGAAACTGAATTTTCGTTAGTAAGATTTGATAATGATGCTGAACGTGCTGCAAATGTGTATAAAGGACTTGAAGCACTGAATGGTGAAGATATTGCTCGAATTGCATATTTCATTGTGCAGCAACCGCGTCATGTGAATATACAAAATATTGTTTTGACACCAACACAGCAGGCAACTGCAACAATTGTTTCAAGGAAATAATAATAATTTTGAAGGATATAATGGAAGAGTTATTAAACTTTATTGAATGCAATCAGGAAAAGCATTTAGAACAACTTAAAGAGTTTTTAAAATTAAAAAGTATTAGTTCTGAGCCAGAATACAAAGAAGAAGTACGGCGAACAGCAATGTGGCTCAAAATACATTTATCGAAAATTGGTTTCGAGAAAACTCAGATTTTTGAAACAAAGGGACATCCAATCGTATATGCAGAATGGCTTGGAGCAGGTCCTAATGCTAAAACAGTTCTAATTTATGGTCATTATGACGTTCAACCTGTGGACCCGATTGAAGAATGGAATACTCCCCCATTTGAGCCTACCGTAATTGACGGTAAATTATATGCACGAGGAACAGCAGACGACAAAGGGCAGATTTTTGCTCATATTAAAGGAATTGAGGCACATTTCCAGACTTATGGGAAGCTACCTGTTAATGTGAAATTGCTTATTGAAGGTGAAGAAGAAGCTGGAAGCGGAAATTTAGATGAATTTATTGAAAATAACAAAGAACTATTAAAATGCGACACAGTATTGATTTCTGATACCGAATGGTATACCTTTGGACTGCCTTCAATTTGCTACGCCCTACGTGGTATTTCTTTTGTTGAAGTAAAAGTAATTGGTCCAAACCGTGATTTGCATTCTGGTTCTTATGGTGGTGCAGTAGATAATCCAATTTTTGTTTTAGCAAAAATGCTAACTATGCTTAAAGATGAGAGAGGCAAAATCATAATACCCGGATTTTATGATGATGTAATAAAAGTTAGCGAAGAAGAACGAAAGCATTTCAAAAATCTTCCATTTTCCGAAGATGAACTTAAAAAAAGTATTGAAGTAGAAGAATTGTCTGGTGAGATTGATTTCAGCGTTTTAGAAAGAATTTGGATAAGACCAAGCATTGATGTTAATGGAATAAAAGGCGGATATATTGGCGAAGGTATGAAAACAATCATTCCATCGGAGGCATCTGCTAAAATATCAATGAGACTTGTTCCAAATCAAAATCCTCAGGATATAACTGAAAAACTTTCGAAATATTTAATTTCAATTGCTCCCAAAAGTGTAAAAGTTATCGTAAATCCTGCACATGGAGGCAATCCTGTTATTACTCCAATTGACAGCCCCGGAATAAAAGCAGCAGTAAAAGCTTTGGAAGTAGCTTTTAACAAAAAACCAGTATTTATGAGAGAAGGCGGTTCTATTCCGGTTACTGATACTTTCTCGAAAATGTTGGGGGCTCCACCTGTATTAATGGGACTTGGATTGCCAGATGATAATATTCACGCACCGAATGAAAAAATTAACTTAGAGAACTTTTTTGGTGGAATTAAAGCATCTGCTGTATTTTTATGCGAATATTCAAAATTGTAAAAAGTCTATTAATAAATTTAAAATTTAGGTGATTGAAGAGTGTCAATCACCTTTTTTATTGATTACATAAGAAAAAATAAAACATACATATGATTTTATCGTCAATATTAAATTGTAGTTATTGATTTGATGAAACAGTTAATGAAAAAAATAGTAATATTCATATTAATTGTTGTTACTCAAAATTATTTATTAGCTCAAACTGCCTTTGAGCAAAGATTGCGGCTTGCGGAAACATATGAGAAAAGTGGAGATATTAATAACGCTGCAAGAATTTATGAAGAATTGTATAAAGAGAACAGCAACAATCAAGTAGTCTTTGAGGGATTGGTGAGAAATTTCATCTCACTTAATAGATACAGCGAACTACTTCAATATGTTAAGGATAGATACGATAAACAAAAAGACATCATCAATTCGAGTATTTATGCTGAACTCTTATGGAGAACAGGCAATACAAATGAAGCGAACAAAATTTGGGATAAAGCAATAAATGATTATTCACAAAATCCTCTTGTTTATGAACAGATTTCAAATTCTATGATACAGATGAGGTTATTCGATAAAGCGATTTCAGTATTAAAGCAAGGACGGAATAATTTAAACAACAAAGTTATTTTTTCTGACAATTTAAGCAAACTATATATTGCCATTGGGGATTACCGTAATGGTTTAACAGAGATTTTATCTCAATTTCAAGTCAATTGGAATCTGGCAATTACACAAGGTAGAATTTATGCGCTATTAATAAATGATGAAGCAGAAAAATACATTTTAAATGAACTGAAAAAATTTGCCAACAATAACAGTGAAAATATTATTGCTCAGGAGTTACTTGCTTGGTATTATCGCACTACTAATAAGTTAGAGCAAGCACTTGAACTATTCAGAAATATCGATAGATTAAAGAAAGCAAACGGGGCAGAAATATTAAGATTTGCTGAGGAATGCCGTCGAGACGGTCAGTTCGATGTAGCTATGAAGGCTTATGGCATTGTAATAGATTTAGGGAAAAATCACCCTTTAATTCATTCTGCTTTGTATGGTTACGCAAGAACACTCGAGCAGAAGATAATGTCGCAAAAACAAATGTCCAAAGAATCTGCTAATGAATTAATTGCAAAATACAAAAGTATAATAAAAGAATTTCCTAATACACAACAGGCATCAGAAAGTAGATTGAGAATTGCTTATATATTATCGAACTACCTAAAAAATTATGAAGAAGCTATTAAGGAATTGAATGCTGCAATTTCTGAGCGACCAAGAACAAGCATTGCCGCATCTGCAACTATTGATCTGGCAAACATCTACATTAATCTTGAAAAATTCGAAGATGCAAAAATTATACTTAGTAATTTTATTAATAACAATGCAAGTAATTTTCAAAGTTTATCCAATAAAGCACAATTTCTAATCGCAGAAATTTCTTTTTTCAACGGGCAATTAGATACTGCACTAAAACAATACGCAAATTTGATAATAGTTCCAGAAACTGATATTGCTAATGCATCCCTTAATAGAATCGTATTGATTGAACAAAATAAACAATACACAAAGGCACTGTCGAGCTTCGCTCGGGCTGAATTCGAGGAACGAAGGAATAATCTAAAAGAAGCTATAGAATTGTATTCAAATACTGCTAATTTATCATCTGGAACTGATTTATTTGAATTAGCCTTAAAAAAGAAAATTGAGATAGAATATCTTAGTGAAGACTATCAATCAGTAATAAAAACAGCTGATTATCTTCTGGAAAAAGTACCAGATTCAATTTACGGAGATTTTGCACTATTAAGAAAAGCCGATTCTTTAGTATCAATAAATAACAAGCAAGATGCTTTGAATTTATACACAGAAATTTTGTCGAAATTTCCTCTTTCAATTTATTTACCTGAAATTAGAGAAAAAATTAAAAGTTTAAGAAATGAACCATTATAATCACAATAGATTGAGATATTTTGTATTTTTTTTCTTTATAGCACTTTTATTAGCAAATTATCAATCTCTTGAAGCAAAAAAGAAGAAAAAAGTTACTAAGAAATGTCCACCAATTTCACACACTTTTATTCAGGATACTATTCTCGGCGAAGGGATATATTTTCAAAGAGCAATAGTTGATTATAATTGCAACAAGCACGACACCTATATCATAAAAGCACATTTGAAAGAATGTAATTGTACTCCAACTGTAATAAAAGCAAAAGAAAATATTATCGGATTGGATAAATTACAAAATATCATTCAATATTATGATTCCTTGTATAAAGATAATATTTATGGGGCGGTAAATGCTAATTTTTGGCGAGCATATAGCAATTTCCCGATAGGTCCAGTTGTGATTAACGGTGAAATCATTCAACTTCATAGTTACAAAGAATGGAGTTCTATTTTTTTTGATGCATTGGGTATTCCATTTATAGACAATTTTAAAATTTCAGGCGAATTAATATTAAACAATAAAAACAAATTTAAAATTCAAGACGTAAATAGAAGAACAGATTCAACGGGAATAGTAATATACAATAAATATAGTGGTTCGCAAATTCCTGCAATAAATACTCAAAAAATTGAAGAAATCATTGCTCAAATAAAAGAAAATTCTGAAGAAATTATATATAACGATTCTACAGAGGCAGAATTCAACCTTGAAACAATGAAAGAAGAATATATTAAGACAGAATTACTGAATTCAATTGAATTTGCGACACCAAAAATAAGTGTAGAATATTTAAATGAACCATCCATTAATTCTGAAATTATTTGTAAAGTTATTGAGACTGGCTCTAACGTGATGAGTGTGCCAAAGAATGGCTGTATAATTTCGTTGGGACAGGATTTTATAATGAGGGAATTGCCAAATGTTGGAGATACAATAAAACTTAAATTTTTCACAAATGTTCATAAAAAGCAAATTTTCACAGATGGAGTTTGTGGCACACCTCGATTAGTTCGTAACGGAATTGCTGAGCACGAAGCGGTAAAGGAAGGTTCGAAAAGTAAAAGATTCATTCAAAAGAATTTGCCAAGAACGGCAATTGGTTACAACAAGAAAAGAGATATTCTATATTTTGTTGTCATCAAACCAACCAATCAATCAGAAAAAACGAGTGGAGCTAATTTAGCGTCACTATCAAGAATAATGAAATATATTGGTTGTTATGATGCAATGAATTTAGATGGCGGTGGTTCGACAATAATGGTAATAGACGGAAAAAATGTAATAAATAAGGAAAATCCCTATTCCTCACGGAGAATATCCGTGGGAGTAGGGATCAAAAGTATAGTCAATCATTAATCTTCGTTATACATTCGATTAATGATTTCAGCGTAGTTTCTTTCGACAATATGTCTTTTTATACTCATTTTAGGGCTTAGTTCACCATTTTCTACACTGAAAGGTTTACTAAGCAGTGAAAATTTTCTGATTTTTTCGAATTTAGATAAGTCTTTTTGATAAAAATCAATTTCTTTCTTGATATGTTGAATAATTTTCTCATTAACGATAAGTTCTTCTTCGCTATTATAAGGTATACCGAGGTCTGAAGCCAACTGTTTGAGTTGTTCGAAATTTGGTGTAAGCAAAGCAGTACAATATTCTCTTCTCTCCCCTATTAGAACGCACTGGTCGATGTATTTGCTTTGAGAAAGAAGATTTTCAATAGGTTGAGGTGCAATATTTTTGCCACCACTCGAAACAAAAATATTTTTCTTTCTGTCAGTAATTTTTAAATTTCCTTTTTTTGTAAAAACAGCAATGTCGCCTGTATAAAGCCAGCCATCTGCATCAATTGCTTCTTGTGTTGCTAATTCATCTTTCCAATATCCTTTCATTACATTAGGTCCTCTCACTAAAATTTCACCGTCATCAGCCAGCACAACATCGACATTATCTAATGGCGTTCCGATAGTCCCTAACTCTGGGTTATCCTCTCTATTAAAAGACACTACAGGTGAAGCTTCAGTTAGCCCGTAACCTTCGTAAACTTTGATGCCCATAGCCCAGAAGAATTCCGCTACATCGAGCGGTAATGCTGCGCCGCCTGAAACCATTCTGCTAAGCCTACCACCAAGCTTTTCACGTAACTTAGAAAAAACAAGTTTATCAGCTAAATTATACTGTGTTTTTAAAATAGGGTTATTTTTGTTATTCAAACTACTTCTAACATATTTAACTCCAACAGAAACCGCCCAGTTAAACATTTTTTTCTTTATTGGAGATTCTTTGTCCATTGCGAAATAGATTTTTTTCTTAATTGTTTCCAACAATTTAGGAACTGTTGTCATAAAAGTTGGTCGCACTTCTTTTATGTTGGATGCAACAGTATCAATGGATTCAGCTAAAACAATTTCCGCTCCACCAACAAAAAATGCATAAAAGCCAGCAGTACGTTCGTAAGCATGGCACAAAGGCAAATAAGATAGAGAGACATCGCTACTAACATCCCCACCAAATGCTTTTAGTGATGCAAGCGCATTAGAAACTACATTTTTGTGAGAAAGCATAACACCTTTGGGGTTGCCAGTAGTGCCACTTGTATAAATTATTGTCAGCAAATCATCTTCATTAACTTTGTTGCAACAATCAAATACTATTTCATCTCTTTCTTGTTTATTACGAAGGGATGCACCACGCTCAATAAGTTCTGAAATAGATCGCACAAACACATTTTTCTTATCATAGTCATCATTCATTACAATAATATGTCTCAATGATGGGATATTATCTTTAAATTCCAAAACTTTTTTAAGCTGGAAATTGTTAGAGACAATTATTGCTGAAACTTCGCTATGTGAAAAAATGTATTCTTCTTGCTTTGCAGTAAGAATCGGGAAAATTGGGACATCTATTGCACCAATAAGTGATATTGCAAAAGAAGAAATAATCCATTCGATACGATTTTCCGATGCAATTCCTATTCTATCACCTTTATGAATACCAAGCTCCATAAAAGCAAGAGCCAAACTAAAAACCTTATCTCTTAGCTGGTCATAATTTAAAGCAATCCATTCGTCATTTTTTTTATATCGAAAGCAAACTTTAGTATTTCCCCATTTATCACAAGTTTTGTTGAACATTTCAGGAATTGTTAGATATTTCATTTTTTACTCTCGTAAATTAGAACATTGCAGAAAGAATATCATTTTGATTAATATTAAAGAAGAAATCATCTAAATTAAAATGGCTTAAAACTTGTTTTACCTTATCTTCCCTATGTTGAATAGAAACGAATGCCTCTTCGATTTCAGAAATATCTCTATGAGTGAAGAAATCGCCATAAAATCTTAATCTTTGAATTATGCCGTTTTCAACGAACATAGAAACTTCGAGAGTGCCGCCTTCGGTTCTCACAGATTTGGAGAAGTTATATTCAGGAGAATAGCCAAAATTCCATTCCCAAGTGGAATATTTATTTTCAACTAATTGGTTGATTTTTTGGATGTCTTCATCGGTTATTTCATAAATTTGAGCATCTTCATACATTTCAAGAATATGATTGAATACAAGATTAATGAATTCAAGCACAGTCAGAGGTGTATGTAAATGTTCAGAAACATTGGTAACTCTACTGCGGACAGATTTGACTGCTTTATCGGTATATTTAACATCTTTTACATTTAGTGCTTGGGTTAAATCCGACATTTTAGCTGAAAATAAAATAGTTCCGTGATGGAGAATTCTATTTTTATAGACGTGTTCGGCATTACCCGAGAATTTTTTTCCATCTATTGTTAAATCATTTCTACCTTCAAATTTTGCATTAACACCTAATTTGAGAAGAATATCTAAAATAGGTTGCACGTATTTTCTGAAATCTACAAGTTTTTCGCTTTCGCCTGTTTCAATAAAAGTAAAATTAACATTACCTAAGTCGTGAAAAACTGCTCCACCACCAGTCATACGGCGAACAACTTTAATGTTGTTTTCCTTTACGTAGTCATAATTAATCTCGGCAAGTGTGTTTTGATGTTTTCCGACAATAATAGCAGGCGAGTTTCTCCAAAGCATAAAAATATTTTCATTAAAATTATTGAAAAAGTATTCTTCCGCAGCGAGATTGAAGTATGGTTCAGTTGAATTATTAAGAATACAAAGCATTTTTTCCTCAATTTTTTCAATAAAAACAATGAGGAAAAACGATTAAAGAATGAAATTATTTAAAACCTTATAAATCTATTAATTAACTGTATATAAAGCGTGAATATCTTGACCACAGTTAGACAAAGCTTTCAATTTTAATTTAAACGATTCTTTTAAATAATTTATCTTATATTTATCAAAAGAATGAATACCATTGCCTATTATAATAGGAGCAATAAAAAGATGAAGTTCATCTATCATTTGAGACGCTGCAAAATTCGAAAGGAGTTCAGCACCACCTTCCACTAAAATTGAAGAAATACCAAGTTCAGTGAAAGCATATAAGGCACTGGGAATATTTAATTTACCAGTATCATTTACTTCAACAGGAACAAGCTTAATCCCCGCCAATTTAAGAGTATCCGCTTTTCTTGTTTGTAAGGAATTTGGACTACAACATACATAGGTATATTCACGATAATCTTCCTGGAAAATATTTAAATTTAATGGTAAAGTAAGATCTGTATCAAATACAATTCGTTTCGGATTAATGCCTTCAATATCTCTAACTGTCAGCAAAGGATTGTCTAATAAAGCAGTTTTTTTACCAATGGCTACAGCATCAACCTCGTTTCGCAAAATATGAACTTTACGACGACTTTCTTCGGAAGTAATCCATTTTGATTCACCTCGATTTGTTGCTATACAACCGTCAAGAGATTGTCCAATTTTGGCAATAACATAAGGCAAACCTGTATTCATTTGTTTTGAAAAAAATCTATTTATCCATTTGCATTCTTCTTCTAATACACCAACTTCGACTTCAATACCTGCATCCTGCAGTTTTTGAATGCCAGAACCAGAGACATCAGGATTTGGGTCAATCATACCAACAATGACTTTAGAAAACCGCTTTTCAATAATTAAATCAACACAAGGTGGAGTTTTGCCGTAGTGCGAGCAAGGTTCTAAATTCACTACCAAAGTGCACCCTTCGAATGAATCGCGATTTGCATTATGGATAGCCATCACTTCTGCGTGAGGTCCGCCGAATTCTTCGTGCCATCCCTCGGCAATTATTTGACCATTTTCGACAATAACACATCCAACGCGTGGATTAGGGCTAACCTTGCCGGTTCCTCTCAGAGCAAGTTCAATTGCTCTTTTCATCGCTGATTTGTCTGTAAAAAACATATCTATTCCAAATAAATTGTTTTAACGATTGATAAATGATTAGGTTGCAATGGTAGAACAAAATTTACTAAATAATCACCGCTTGATAATTCATTTCCCCAATTGTCAATTCTATTCCATTCAATCGAATAATATTGATATTCATACTTTTCTTTTGGCAATAATTCACCCACAACAGTCAAATAGTTTTTGTTAAAGTTTGAGTTCCAAATTAATTTCCCTTTTTTGTCGGATATTTCAATTCTCAATCTCTCGGAACCCGGAAAATAAAGATGTTCTTCTCTATCTTGCAATTTTATCAGAAATAAACCAAACTCATATCCAGAAGTCGTTTTCTTAGCAACCGGCAAAAGAACAAAATTATCATTCAAAAACTTCTTATCATCAAATATAATGCGATTCTTTTTTAGAATAAAGGAATTTTTTTCGTAAAGAGATGAATTAATTTTTATTATTGAGAACTCTGTAATTTCAAATGATTTGCTTTTCGGTAGAACTGAATAGTTTGGAGTATAAACAAAAGATTGATTATCCGGAAGATGGAAAGTTTTCTGATGAATTGTAGAAGGATAGTCTTCAGAAAAATATGATTTCCAATATAAGATAACTGAATAAGTTTCAGTAGAATCAAGAAAATAATAATTATCTTGAAACTGTTGAGAATTTGGTATGGAGCAACAGCTTTGCAACAGGAATCCTAAAAAACACAGAATAATAATATTGAATTTTAACAACCTCATAATAAAAGTATCGGTATTTCGAAAAAAATCTATAGAGAAAACGTGAAGATAACATAGTATCTTCACGTTTATCTCCAAGTAAAAACTAATAGTTAAAAATTTCTTTTAAAGAAAGTTCTTTTATTTCACCAATTTGTCGCAATACATTATAATCAAGTGAACTTTTGTTAGCTAAAATTAAAAAGATATATTTCTTATTCTTAATATGTGTGTTAAAGAAATCATCTAATTCATTGATAGACATAGTCTTAGTTTTTTCATTAATATCTTTTCTAATATCGTAGTTAATACCTTTATCTTTGTTGGATAAATAAGTCCAGAAAATTGAAGCTTTGGTAATTCGTTCGGATTCAATTTTTCTCATTACTCCAGTTTTTGATTGTTCAAATTGTGCAGTCGCTTTTGGCATATCATTCAGAAGCGAAACAAGTGCATCAGTTGCTATTTTCAATTTATCAGGCTGTGTGCCAACAAAACCAAATACAAAATGTGAAAGATCGGGTTTTGCAGGAGTTGAAAAAGCAGAGAAAGCAGAATATGCAAGAGCCCGAGCCTCGCGAATTTCCTGAAATACAATTGAAGAAAGACCACCGCCAAAGTATTCTCCAAAAATCCTTGAATAAGGCAATAAGTTTTTATCGAATTTGCAATCTTTCGACATAAAAAGTACGTTTGATTGCACCATATCATAATCTACAACAAAAACATAATTTTTATCAAAGTTTCTTTCTTTGTAAGAAATTGGTTTTGGATAATCTTTGAGTTTATTAAATTCAAACTTATGAATTTTTTCTATAGCTTTTTGAGCAAATTCAGCATCCTTGCCATAGTAAAATATGTAGTGCTTGTAGCTTAATAAATTTTTGATAATATCTGTGAGCTCTTTTGGATTAATTTTGCGAAGCTCTTCTTCGGACAAAATGTTTGTGAATGGGGATTTGCCATCATACATTGCATAATAAAACATTGCTCCCCATAAAATCGAATTTTTGTCAAGTTTAGCATCATTTCGAGATTTAATAATTCCATCAACAAAATCATTGTATATTTGTTGGTCGGGTTTAGCATTGGCTAGAGTGTGTTCGAGAAGCTCTAAACCTTTCTCCAAGTTTTGTTTTAGTCCACTAATAGAAATGTAACTTCTGTCATCGGAAGTGGAAACACTAAGATTAATACCAAGTTTGTAGAATTCTTTGCTTAAATCTTGAGGTGAATATTTAGTTGTACCAATGTAAGGCAAGTAATCAACAGCTAATTCTGTTTTTAGATCGTGATTTTTACCCATATCAAGAATAAAAGAAAGCTGGAAGAAGTCATTAATTTTATTTTGAATATAATTGAATTCTATTCCGTTTGATAGTTTTTTGCGTATAATATCTTTGTCGAAATCAAGGAAAACAGGTTTAAGTGGTGCCACTTCCATAGCCATAACTTTTTTATAAAAAGCAGACTGGGCATCTCTATTCATTTGAACAGGTGTAATTTCAGGTTTTTCCACTTTAACAATATTTTCATCTTTTCCTATTCTTTTGAACACACATACATAATTATCTTTGTAGTATTCATTTGCAAACTTGACAATATCCTGTTTAGTAATTTTTTCGAGTTCTTTGATAAAAGTATAATATTTCAACCAGTCTTCTTTCATAGTAAAGCTAATAGCAAAAGTATGTGCAATTCCATTCGTTTCTTCTGCTCTCATTCTCGATAGTTTGATATTATTTATTATTGCTTCAATTAGCCAATCATCAAATTCACCTTTTTTAATTTTTTCAATCTCGGCTAAAATCAATTGCTTTAATTCTTCCAGTGATTGTCCTTCTCTTGGTGAAGCAGAGATACTGTGTACTGAATAATCAATGTTTTTATCCAAGTAAGTAGAAGCATCTAATACTTTCTGCGATTTGATTAAATCTAAATCAATAAGTCCGGCTTTACCATTACTTAATATCTGGTCGAGAATATATGCTTTCATCAATTCTGGATCGTTATATCCCATTAACCTATAACCAAGAACTAAAAATTCTGGTTGAGGACCAAATACTTCTTTTAAAACTGGCTTAGTGATTGGATCTTCTTTAGGATGCTGAATAATCGGAGGATTGCCTTTTTTTAGTTTCCCGAAATATTTATCAACGAGTTGAATAGTTTGTTCAAAGTCCAAATCACCAGAAAGGCTCATTGCCATATTATTAGGAACATAAAAAATATTGAAATAGTTATGAATATTTACCATAGAAGGATTTTTGAGATGTTGTGGATTTCCAATGACTGTCTGGGTACCATAAGGATGCTTTTTGAACATAGCAGAATTGAATGCTTCTTCGACGCGAGCTTCATCTTCATCTTGATACATATTAAATTCTTCGTATACCGTTTCGAGTTCAGTATGGAATAGTCGTAAAACTAATTCACCAAATCTTTCACTTTCAATCGTAAGCCAACGTTCAAGTTCGTTTGCAGGGATGTCGTTTATATATACAGTTCTTTCGGTAGAAGTATATGCATTTGTGCCTTTAGCACCAATTCCGGAGACCATTTTATCGTATTCGCTCGGTATAGCATACTGAGCAGCAATTTGGGAAACGCTATCAATCATTCTGTATATACGTTTTTTTTCGGAAGGATTATCTGTTGCTCTGTGAAGTTCGAATAACTTAGAAATCTCATCCAATAAAGGTTTTTCTTTGTCCCAGTTGGCTGAACCGATTTTTGATGAACCTTTGAACATCATATGTTCAAGATAGTGTGCAAGTCCGGTAGTCTCTTTTGGATCATAAGTGGAACCGGCACGAACGGCAATATAAGTTTGAATTCGGGGTTCATCCTTCAATTGCCTCAAAAACACAGTAAGACCATTATTTAAAGTATAAATTCGGCAATTAAGATGGTCGCCTTCGACATATTTGTATTCGTATCCATTCTTATCTTTGGCGAACTTCCATTGATATTGAGCAAAGGCAATATTTGTAAAAACAAAAAGGACAAGAAAAGAAAACACAAAAGAAAACTTTTTCATAGGACACCTAAAAAGATGATGATAGAAATAAAGAACAAAAATAACAAAAAACCAACACTTATTATGGAATATTTGTTGAATTTATTATCTCATCAATAATGCTTTCATTCGTTTTCCCATCAGCCAGAGCTTCGAAAGTAAGCCCTATGCGGTGGCGAAGAACATCGCGAGCAATATAGATGATGTCTTCGGGAAGCACGTAGTTTCTACCTTCAATAAGAGCCAACGCACGCCCTAATTTAATAAGTGCGATTGTTGCTCTTGGTGAAGCAGAAAAACTCAGTAACCGGGTAAAAGAATCTTCTCTTGTAGAATGGACTATTGAAGCAGCAAACTTAAAAATCTTTTCATCTATGAAAACTTTTTGAATTTCTTTTTTTAAAAATTCCAACTCATCTAATGAAATAATGGATTTTGAAATAAAAACTTCATTATTTAAAACTTTTTTTGTTATCTTTATTTCAGTATGAATATCCGGATAATTAATCAGAACTTTCATAATAAATCTATCAGCTTGGGCTTCTGGAAGCCTATAAGTGCCTTCTTGCTCGATAGGATTTTGAGTGGCAAGAACCCAGAAAGGAGTTGGCAAGGGATATGTATCCTCGCCAATTGTTACCTGACGTTCCTGCATTGCTTCGAGCAAAGCAGATTGAACCTTTGCAGGAGCTCTGTTGATTTCATCTGCTAAAATAAAATTAGCAAATAGAGGACCTTTTCGAGTAATAAAATCGTTTAGTTTAACGTTATAGACCAATGAACCTGTAATATCCGATGGCATAAGATCGGGGGTAAACTGTATTCGAGAAAAAGAGCAAGAAACAGCTTCAGAAAGTGTTTTGACAAGAGTTGTTTTTGCAAGACCCGGTGGACCTTCAATTAATAGGTGTCCGTCGCAAAGCATAGCCGCAATAGATTTTTTGACAACTTCTTCTTGCCCAACAATAACTGTATTGACAGATTTAATAAGACTATTGATAAGATAATATGCTTTGTCTGAGATTATTTCTTGCATAATTAATATTTCTCTATTTCTCGGAAAATTTTAACAGCTTCAAAAATAGCTATACCGGCTGCAACGCTTACGTTTAAAGAATGTTTCACTCCAAACATAGGAATTTCAATTGCATCATCGCAAAGGGCTAAAATTTCGTCGTCAATACCAGTGATTTCATTCCCTAATACAATGCAGCAAGGATAATCGTTAGAATTCAATGAAGAATATAGTCTTTTTTTATCGGTAAGTTCTAACGCGATCACTTTATAACCATCGTTTTTAATTTTCTCTATTGCTTTGAGAGAATTTTTGATGTATTCCCAAGGAACGCTATCAGTTGCTCCCAATGCAGTTTTATCAATTTCGGGTCTTGGTGGAGAAGGAGTAAATCCAGTAATATAAATTTTTTCAATAAGTGCGGCATCGCAAGTTCGAAAAATTGAGCCAACATTGTATAAACTTCTTATATCATAAAGCATTACGGAAATTGGGTGGCGTTTGATACTTTTTGCAGTTTCAAGTGTTATTCTTTCTTGAAGTATTTCATTATGTAAAAGTTTTTTCATAAGATAAAACAAATATTTTGGGATTATATCGTTTATATTTTCAATATAACAAAGAGGTACCAAATGAAAAAATATATATTTATCTTTTGTATTATCCCATTATTCCAGCTGTATTCACAAGAACTCATTAATACCGAAGGAAAGGATTTTTGGCTAACTTTTTTACCAAATTATCATAATACGAAAACAATTAATGAAACAGATTCGCTTTATATTTTTGTGTCAGCCCAGAAACCCACAAAAGGAGAAATAATATATAGAAACATAAATGGTGCTATTCGCTCTAAAAAATTTGAAATTACAGACCCATCTGTTGTTTACACATTTGCAGTATCATTTTTCAATTATGAGCTACAAGGATTTAACAATAGTGGAACAATTGATACTAACAACCAGTGTGAACGAGCAGCAAATCAATATTTCAGAGTTGTTACGGAGGAAAATGTAACTGTTTATGCACTTAATCAAGCAAATTTGACAAGCGAAGCGTTTCTTGTTTTGCCTTCAAACGTATTAGGAGATGAATATTATATTCTAACATACAACTCGGACGGGAAGATGAATTTTTTTAATCAGGTAATAGGAACAAGCACACCATCTCAATTTACTGTTTTGGCAATAGAAGATAGCACATTAGTAGAAATAAAGCCATCGGTTGCAACTTATAAAAATGGCATCAATAAGCAGAAAGTTTGGTTAAATTCCGGCGAATCATATCTCGTTCAAGCAAGAATTTCAACAAGCAATACAAATCGTGATTTGACAGGTAGTTATGTGAAATCTACAAAACCTATTGCAGTATTTGCCGGGCACCAAAGAGCAACAATTCCAATTGATTTGAAGGACAATAATCCATCACGTGATTTCCTGTGTGAACAAATGATACCAACACGTTCGTGGGGCAAAAACGCAATTGTAGTGCCTTTTGAAACTCCAAAAGATATAATAACAAGCGGTAAAGATTTGATTAGAATATTAGCTTCCAACGACAATACTACCATACGTATGAATAATTCAGAAGTTACTATTAATTCAGGTTCTTTCATCGAGTTACCATTAGAAAACCCTGCCTTTATCGAAGCAGACAAACCAATATTAGTTGCACAATACAAAAAAACCTCTAATTTAGGTGCAAGCAGAAGTAACATATCTGACCCTCTGATGTTAATAGTTCCTCCAGTTGAACAATATATTACTTCGTATAGAGTAATTAATGCACAGGCGCCAGGATATGATGAAAACAAAGGTAAATTTTTCAATGCATATGAAGAACAATATGTTACGATCATAGCAGACACTATTGCATATACAAATGGTATTTTTATCAACAAAAATAAAGCAGACCAGTCATTATTTAAACGAGTGCCGAACAGACAATATTATTGGGCAAATATTCGGGTTGCAGATGGTGTTAATTCTTTGAACTCCGAAGGAAAATTTGCTGTATATGTGTATGGATATGGAAATGCGAACTCATATGGTTATCTTGGTGGTATGGGAATGGCTATTCTTGATGTTATGCCTCCAGAAATAGTTGCAGAAACGGAATGTTATCAAGCTAAAGGCGTAGCTTCTGATTCAAATTTAACTGATTCTAAGATTAAAAAAGTTTATGCAAGCAAACAAGAAAACGTCCGGTTATCAATAGATGCATTTTCAGAAGTTGTACCATCTGTTAGCTTCAATGCAGAATTAGTAAATATTTATCAAGATGGTAGTTTCACAATTATTGCAGAAGATGCACTTGGACAAAAAACAGAAAAAACATTTGAAATAGGCGGCTTCACAATTTCAACAATTGATAAGTATTCTGATGATATTCCAGTAAAGGTCATAAACTCAGCTTCTAAAACAAACATATGTTTTGATTTGAAATTATACAATTATGGTAAATTTGATTTAGAAATCGATAAAGCATATCTAAAAAATAATTCCTTTCAATCAAATTTAGCCTCGAATAACACAATACGTGCGAAGGATTCAATTACATTAGAATTTTGTAACTACTACGATAAAGATACAACAATTATTGATACACTTATTCTCGAGAATTCTTGCGGGAAATACGAGGTGATGCAATTAATTGCTACAATTATTAGCGACACTCTCGCACCACAAATTTTATTAGTAGAGGAAAGTTGCAATAATTCCTTTGAATATAATTTGCTTGAAAACAGAGCTTTTGATACTGGAATAAAGGATATTGTTATTGAAAAACAAATTAATTGCGATATAAAATATGATTTTATTGACAATAAAATTGCAAAACTATATATAAACGTTCTAAACACAAGAGAAGATGCCGAATTTCGCATATCGGTAGTTGATAAAAATGAAATGCAAAGCATTTTAGAAAAAATAATTCCAGGATATACAATTTCGAGCCAATATATTGAAAATGGAGCTTCATTATTCTTTGATACAACTGGGATTGGGGACTTGGTATGCAAAAACATCGAATTTTATAATTATGGAAATAATGATTTAGTTTTGGGTAATTTTTATATGAATGAGAATATATCTTTTTCAATTCCTCCCAGCCAGAAACCTTTGAAAATCAAGCCAAAAGAAACAAGTAAAATTCAAATATGTTTCAATCCAGTCGAAGCAAACAAAAAATATCAAGATACCCTGATAATAGACTATAATTGCATAATTACAAAAATACCAGTAGAAGGATTCAGCAAAAAGCTTAATTTTTCGTTAGCCTCAAAATGCGATGTAGAAGTTTCCTTTTCAGTTAGTAAATCAGGTAACAGAGTCCAGATTTTACCAAATCCAATAATCAACAGCGGAATGATCCAAATTCCATTTATTGAAAATAGCAAGAGAGTGCAAGTTGAAATATATGATAGCTTTTCGCATAAGATAGTTGAACTATTTGACGGGGACGTTATTAATTCAGCAATAAATATAAGTTTTGATGCGAAGGATTTTTGCAATGGCTTATATTTTGCCGTTATTCATTATGACAGTTCATTTGAAACAATACCATTTTTAGTATTTAGATAAAGAGATTATGAATAACAGGACAAAAGGAAATAAAGGTGAAGATATTGCTGTCAATTATCTAATTAATAAAGGCTTTTCAATTAAAAAGCGGAATTTTCATTTTGGCAGATATGGAGAGATTGACATTATTGCTGAAAAAGATAACGTACTCATTTTTTTTGAAGTTAAAGCAAGATATAACTACGAAAAATTCGGTAATCCACTTTTTTCTATAAATTCAAAGAAACAAGCGAATTTTAGACGAGCAGCAGAAGGTTATTTATACTTAAATAAAATTGAGAACAAGGAATGCAGATTCGATGTTTTGATAATCAATTTAAATAATTTTCAAATTGAACAACATTTAGAAAATGCTTTTTAACGACTTTTTTCGAAATAATTAATGATAGATTCTGCTTGTCGTTTGTTAATATGTTTTGTAAGTTCATCAAAAGAAGCAACTGAAATTTTTTCGACTGAACCAAAAATTTTCAACAACTTGACGGCAGTTGTTTTTCCAATAAATGGAATTTCTGTGAGCTGTGTGTGCAACATATTTTTCTCGCGAAGCTGGCGATGGAACGAAATTGCAAAACGGTGAGCTTCGTCTCTTATTTGTTGAAGAAGCTTAAGGCTACTTGATGATTTTGGCAAAAGAATTGAATCTTTTTTACCCGGTAGAAAAATTTCTTCCAGTCTTTTTGCCAAACCGATAACAGGTATTTTATCTAACAAATTTAGTTTTTTCAATACTTCCACTGCTGCAGAGAGTTGCCCTTTTCCTCCATCGATAATGATCAAGTCTGGTAATTTTTGATTTTCCTTGATTAATCTACTATAACGTCGTTCAATTACCTCACGCATAGAGGCAAAATCATCATTACCCGCAACAGTATTGATAATAAATTTGCGATAATCAGATTTTTTGGGTTTAGCATTTTCAAAAACAACGAGTGAAGACACTAAATTTGTTCCTTGAAGATGCGAGTTGTCGAAGCATTCCATTCTTATAGGTGGCTTATTAAGTTGCAGGTCTCTCTGAAGAGAAAGCACACTGCGAGCAACATTCTGTTCACGTTTCGAGAGAGCAAGAAGGTATTCATTTAGAATAAATTTGGCATTTGCATTTGCCATATCAATGATTTTTTTCTTTTCTCCAATTTTTGGGATTTGAATTGAAAGAGTTTTACCACGTCGTTTTCCAAGCCAATCAGTAATATATTCGAGTTGGTCGAATTCGCAAGGAACGAGCAATTCTGCAGGAATAAAGTCTGTTTCCAGATACCATTTTTCTATAGTTTTTGCAATAATTTCATCCTCTGAGTATAATTCAGCATTTTTTATAATGTAATGTCTTTTTCCGAGTAACTTACCTTCACGAACTTTAAGCACAATTGAACAAGCATAGCTATCATTTTTTGCGAAACCGAAAATATCTCTATCGATAAAATCTGTAAAAACAACTTTCTGACGTGAGGAAAAATCTCGTAAAGCCTGAAGTTTGTTTCTTACAACAGCTGCTTTTTCGAATTCCATTTTTTCTGATAGTAAGTACATTTCATCTTCAAGAATTTTCTCAATTTCACGAGTTTTACCGGAAAGCACATGAATTGCCGATTGAACATTATTTATGTAATCATTGCGAGATATGTGCCCCTCGCAAGGACCTTGACATTTATGAATATGATAATCCAAACATACTTTAAATTTTCCGCGAGAAATTGCATTTTCTGTTAGTTTTAAATCGCAACTTCGTAATTGGAAAATAGTTCGAATAGAACGAATTAATTGCTTTATGCTACGCACATCAGTGAATGGTCCAAAATATTTGGAGCCGTCTTTAATAAGTTTTCTTGTCGGAAATATTCGAGGGAATTCCTCGTTTGTAACACGAACATAAGGATAAGATTTATCATCTCGTAGCATTATGTTATATTTAGGTTTTAGGGATTTTATTAAATTATCTTCGAGAAGAAATGCTTCAATTTCTGAATCGACAATAATAATTTCGAAATCGAAAATATGGCGAATCATAGCGTTTGTTTTAGCATCTTGAGGCTTGCCAGTTTGAAAGTAAGAACGAACACGATTTCTAAGATTTTTTGATTTGCCAACATAGATAACCTTACCGTTTTTATCTTTAAACTGATAAATACCTGGCTTGGAAGGCAAATTGGAAAGTTTGTCTCCGAGCAAATCAATTTTTTCTTTTATTATTTCGAATTTTTCCATTTTTCAAATAAAATTTAACGTTCTAATATTATTTTATTAAATTTGTTAAGCATTTGATAGTATTAACGATAAAATAAACAATAGAGTATATTTTCAGCAACATAAATCTGAAGAGGGGAAAATGGAAATAATACGAACAATTAAGGAAATGCAGAGTTTATCAAAAAAATTAACTAGTAAAGGTGCTGTAATAGGCTGTGTTCCTACGATGGGCTATTTGCACGAAGGACATTTAAATTTAATCAGAAAAGCCAAAGAAATTAGTGATTATGTTGTGATGACATTATTTGTAAATCCAAAGCAATTTGGACCAAATGAAGATTTTGAAAAATATCCGAGAGACCCTGACAGAGATTATAAGCTTGCTGAAAATGCAGGTTGTGATTTGATTTTCGCTCCTGATATTATAGAAATGTATCCAATTGGATTTTCTACTTCCGTTGAAATACATAATATAACAAGTAAATTCGAAGGAGAACGTCGCCCTGGACATTTTGATGGCGTAGCATTAGTAGTTGCAAAGTTGTTTAATGCTGTCAAACCAGATGTGGCAGTTTTTGGGCAAAAAGACTATCAACAAACACTTGTTATTAAACAATTAGTGCGGGACCTGAATTTCGACATTAAGATAGTAATTGCACCAACAGTTCGCGAAACTGACGGACTTGCTATGAGTTCGAGAAACACGTATTTAACTCCAGAGTTAAGAGCGAAAGCAAATGTGCTTTTCAATGCACTCGAAGATGGTATAAAAGCAATTGAAGGAGGTTGCCGCGAAAGAAAAGTAATAAATGCAATAATGCACAAAAGGTTGCGAAGCGTTCCAGAAATCAAAATAGATTATGCTTGTGCGGCATTAGCTGAAAATTTGGATGAACCTGATGTGTTTCTTGCAGGCGACCATATAGTACTATTAATAGCTTGCTATCTTGGAACAACAAGATTAATCGATAATGCGCTTGTAACAATACCCAAAACCAACATATCCACAAAGTAATAATTACAGTAATTGTTTTGCGACTGCAATTAATTCATTTGTTTGACTATCGCTTATCGACTCAGCAATAATGCGAATTATTGGTTCAGTGTTTGATTTCCTAATTTGAAGCCAACTGCTGTTTGGAAAATCTATGCGTAAACCATCTTGCTCGTCGAATACACCTTGGCTAAATACTTGCTTGAATTTATAGACCAATGATGAAAAATCACCTGCAAAAACAAATTTTTCTTTTTTCATATAAAGTGTTGGGAAAGAAGAAACAATTTCCGAAATACTCTGGTTTTTGTCAGTAATTTCAATTAAAACCAAAGCTAAACCGACAAGTGAATCTCTTCCGTAATGACACTGAGGAAATATCACTCCACCGCTGCCTTCCCCACCAATTATTGAAGAGGTCTCTTTCATTTTTTTTACAACATTAATTTCGCCAACTGGTGAACGGTAAAGGTTTGCACCGTATTGATTACAAATCCATTGAGTGATACTTGAAGAAGAAAGATTAACGACGACAGAATTATTTTCTCTATTTGAATTTCGCAGGACTGCATCAATTGCGAGAGCAATTGTAAATTCCTCATTAATACAGTTCCCTTGATTATCAACAAGAACAAGTCTATCTGCATCCGGATCGACAGCAACTCCCAAATCACATTTGTTTAATTTAACAAATTCAGCAAGCTGAGTTAAGTTTTTTGGAAGTGGCTCGGGTTCGTGCGGGAAAATACCTGAACCATCGCAAAATAGTTCAAAAGTTTCGCAATTGAACTTTTTCAATAATTTGGGGACAGCAATTGAACCACTTGCATTAACTGCATCAATGGCTATTTTTAATTCTTTCTTTCTAATTTCTTGAATTTTAGATTTTACAATATTAATATCAAGAATTTTGTTGATGGCAAAATCAATTGCATTATCTTCAGTTATAATTTTTCCAGAAAAACGACTGTGAACTATTTCGTTACTATCAACAATTTTCCATAATTGATGGTTTTCTTGTTCATCAAGAAAAACACCGTTAGAATTAATAAACTTCAAACCGTTCCAATTTTGTGGGTTGTGAGATGCTGTAATTGCAATACCGCCTGAAAATTCAGGTAATTCAGAATAGAGCTGAACTGTGGGAGTTGGGACAATTCCAAGCGAAACGACTTCACAACCTATATTGGATAACTCTGATAGCACTAATTTTTCAATTTCTTCGCTACCTTGGCGACCATCTCTACCTACAACTATCCGACCAAAATCAAGTAACTTAGCAAATGCTTTTACATATGAACTTATCAATTGAGCATTCAGAGAGCCATCATCAGTTGTAGCTCGAAGTCCGGAAATTGAACGAACAACAGGCATATTCAACCTGAAAGAGATTATACAAACTAAAAAGGGGCTAACAAAAGCCCCTTTGAGTAGTGGCGGGGTCAGGACTTGAACCTGAAACCTTCGGGTTATGAGCCCGACGAGATACCATTACTCCACCCCGCTATGTTTTGGGAATACAAAATTAACACATTATTAATTAATATACAAGAAAAAATTTTATATTTCTATTTTGTATCTAAAAGAGAGCTCACAGTGTTAATAGTATTAGTAAATGTCAAACAATCAATTTCAAAATAAAAATTTGAATTAAGCTAATATTAAGGAAACATCTATGTATTATTGAAAAAAAAGGTATTAGTGAATAAACTTCAATAAGATATAGAATATTATTTTGTAAATTAAAGATAAAACTGTTGAGGTAAAAAATGAAAAAAATTATTACTCTTAGTATTTTGTTACTATTGCAACTAAGTATTGTTTTTTCACAAGTTTTTGAACAAAAAGGGATCTACATCGAAATTCCCGGAAAAAAATTGCCAAGTAACTATTTTAGCCCAAGGAAAATAACTGAAGTACCGAAATTGGATGCCAAATACTATCTACCGAGAGCAATACATATTAAAACAAAGCAAAATTTATCGTTGGAAAAGAATAAATATGCGAAATTATCACCATCCATACAGTCAAGTACTTATGGATTAGGTGATATAAAAGTTAAGGCTTTGTTCTCTGATTATTCTGAGTATAAAAAAATGTCAGAAGACAAGTTTGGGGTAGGAAGAATATATGAACTACAATATAGTAATCCAATCGACCCATATGATGTATGCAAAGAGTTAATGAAAAATCCAGAAATAGAATATGCTTATCCAATATTTGTTCGCTATCCATATTTCTCGCCAAATGAC
Organism: Eximiradius proteiniborus; assembly: GCF_058546985.1. NCBI lineage: Bacteria > Pseudomonadati > Bacteroidota > Eximiradiia > Eximiradiales > Eximiradiaceae > Eximiradius > Eximiradius proteiniborus. Next base: position 892,034 of record NZ_CM178592.1, read on the forward strand.
CCGCTGATAACAAATCAGTATTATTTAGCAAATATTGCAGCATATCAAGCTTGGGATGTATCGCTTGGCGACACAACAGTAGTGATAGCTATTGTTGATTCAGGTATTGATTACACACATCCAGATTTGCAGGATAATTTATCATCTGTCAAGTATGATTTCGTCGGAGATGTAACATACACAGATGTACAGTCTGGTAATTGGAAAGAAGATAACGACCCAAGACCATTGAGCACTAACAATACACATGGAACGCACGTAACTGGGTGTGCTAATGCTGTAACAAATAACAGTATTGGGATTGCATCAATAGGAGCAAGATGCAAATATATGCCAATCAAGGTTGGAGCTGATAATCCAAATGTCAATGGAATTTATCGTGGATATGAAGCAATATTATATGCCGCTCAAAATGGAGCAAAAGTTATCAATTGCAGTTGGGGAGGTCCGGGATTCTCGCAAGCAGAACAGGATATAATAAATCAGGCAGTAGCATTAGGAAGCGTTGTGGTAGTTGCGGCCGGAAATGATGGATATTTTTTAAATACATATCCACAATATCCTGCTAATTATAACAATGTAATTTGTGTAGGAGCAACAAACCAATCAGACAAAGCTACAAGTTTTTCAAATTATGGTCAATCTGTAACAGTTTTTGCACCAGGGCAGTCAATTTATTCGACAATTCCTAATAATAGGTATGCAAGTTTTGACGGAACATCAATGGCATCGCCTATTGTTGCAGGACTGGCCGGATTGGTGCGAAGCGTTTTCCCACACTATACACCTATGCAGGTATATCATCAAATCAGGAGCACTGTAGATAATTTTGTAACTAATCAAAATGATAGACCACTTTATTTTGGACGTATTAATGCTTATAAAGCACTTACTTTCAACAATCCCAAATTTCCAGATAGAAAAATTCCGGGTTGCGGAGTGGTTGATTTCTCTATTAGCGGAAGTGATGCAATTACAAATTATGCACGTCAAACATTGAAAATAAAAATCAAAAATTACCTATCCCCTACTTCTTCAAATTTTAAAGTAAAGTTTTCTTCTTACGATAAAAATTTAATCATCTATGGTAATCAAAATTATGTAGGTATTTTGGGTAATATGGAAGAAAAGGAATTCACAGTTGATATTGAGTTAAAAAATACAAATCTGTGGTTTAGTGGGTATGTAGACGTGTTGTTTAGTTTTGAGGACGATAATTATCTTGATTACAGCCTTGTGAAAATTCCGATAAAAATAAAAACTGAAAATTCATACGCAACTCAGGCTTTTATTCCAGCAAGTTATTCTTTGAAAGTTAATCACACATATAGCCCAAACTATTCTTCGTTATGGATGGTTGGATCAATATATGATTTTCTTGGAGTTATTTATCTAAAAAATCAAAATGGTTACTCGTATATACCTCAAGGAAGTAATAATTTGGAAGCAGTTTATGCGTTCAGCGACAGCAAAGCTGCAGTTGCAATAAATTCAGTTACGAGTGTACCTTCAGTTTCGATTACTACAAATCAAGGACAAAATTGGACTACAAAAACTCTTTCAAGCTATATGACACTAATAAGAAATATTCATTTCTTTAATGATAACAATGGAGTAGCTATAGGAAATCCATTAAACAACAGATATGGAGTAGCAATTACAACTGATGGTGGCAACACTTGGTCCTCGCCTGAAAGTACCTTACCGACATCAACTGGTGAAACTGTTTTGACTGGTTCAATAGCTACATCAGAAAACAGCATTTGGTTCGGAACAAGCATTGGAAAAATATATCGTTCGTCAAATCGAGGACGTAACTGGACATCCCACTATGTTGCAAATCAAGTATCTGTGCCATTAATTGCATTCAGAGATGAAAACAATGGGCTATCTTTATATAAGAAAAGTGATGGGAGCTACAATGTGGCACGAACCACGAATGCCGGGATAAACTGGACTACTGAGATTTATGATATTTCAAATATGGGCTCTAAACCTGTTTATCTCTATTCACCAAAGAATAAAAATGTGTTTATTTTAGTACTAGAAAACGGTTCTGTTTATATTTCTCATAATGATGGAGAAAGCTGGACGCCAATTTTATCAAGATACACAGATGGGGTAAAAAGTTGTGCAGCAGTTTTATCTGGAAACAATGTGAGAATATGGATGGCAAGCCCTACTTATGTTTCAACATTAGATTTCCCGATCCCTGTTAGCAATCCTACTAAAGAATTAACTATTATGAACGGAGAGAGATTAAATTTTGGAAATGTTCGTGTCGGTTCAAGTAAAATTGAAAGAATAACGCTTGAAAATAAGGGCAACACCAGAACTCTTATTGATAAAGTGTATATCAAAGGAACGAACGCCGATGAATTTACCATTACCGTCGGTACTTCTGAATATGTGGATGCAGGTGCAACCGGAAATGTGAGAATTCGCTTCAATCCAAAAACAGTTGGTGAAAAAAATGCAATTTTGGTAATTGAAAGCGACGCCTCACCATATAGGCTGGAATTCCCAATTGTTGGGACAGCTATTGAAAATGTAAACTCCTCGTTTGTTACAAGCGCAGATGAAATATTATTTGATTCGGTGTATATTGGAGAAGTTCAGAATAGAATTTTAACGATCATAAACAACGGCGAAGCAGGACAAAATCTGAAAATAACTGTTAATAACCCGAATTTTTCTTATCTGCCGGCTGAAGAAACATTCAGCTTAGATACTGGGAAAAGCGTAAATATTACAGTATTTTTCCAACCACAAACTGAAGGAACAATTTCTGGAATTCTCAACATTCAAGATTTACTTAGTGGCTTAACTAAAAACATCACTCTTGCAGGTTATGGCAAAAGCAACACTTCAATTATTAATGACTTTAGTATATCCGGTATATTCCCTAATCCAGTAATTAATAACGCAAAATGTATGATTCACTCAACACTGACAACTAATATTTCAGCAAAAGTGATGGATTTAAGTGGCAAAATAATTAAAGAAATCAATAATATTAATTTAAATGAAGGAGACAATTTAATAATCTTTAGGCTTGATGAATTAACTTCCGGTGCTTATATTCTTAATATCACAAATAATAAGGCAGTTGAAAATTATCTTTTCATTAAGAAATAGCTACAATCGATAATTAAGGCTGACAATATGTCAGCCTTACTTGTAATTAATGAATGATGATTTCTTCAGAAAATCTATCGTATAAATTAAATTTATTTTCTTTGAATTTTTATTAAATTTGTTTTTTATTAACTTATCAGGTAATGAAATGAGCAAACAAAAAACATCTTCAAAAACAGTCAGTCCTCAAAAGCATATAATTCCAGAAAAATATTTAGACTTGTTTTATATTTTATCGTTGTTTTTGTTGATTATTATATTTTTGTCGTCTGCAATTTTTGGGAATGGCTTTGATTCTTCAGATACATTATCTTCTCTTGCATTCAAAACTTATTTAGAAGATGCAAAGGCAAGTGGAAACTTCCCGTTATGGATACCATATATTTTTTCAGGAATGCCGTCGTATGCCTCTTTACTTACAACAGGAGCAAGAATTTGGGATGTAGTGGCTCAGGTAGTGTTTGGAATAGCATCATTTTTCGGTGCATTATTTGGCAGTGATGTTGCAAGGCTTGCTTTCTGGTATGGGTTTTATGGTATGGGAATGTATTTGCTAACTAAAAGTAAGATAAATGATAGATTCATCCCATTTCTTGTATCGTTTGCTGCTGTATTCTCGACCTGGATAATATTGTGGGTAATGATTGGGCACAATACAAAGCCGGTGGTATTGGCTTTTGTGCCATTTTTATTCCTATTCTTGGAAGAATTGCAGGAAAAGTTCTCTTTGCTTGTATCAGCGTTATTAATAATAGCTATTCATTTAATGTTCGAAGCAGGACACTTACAATTGATTTTTTATTCTCTTTTAGCTATTGGCATATATTTGATAGTTGAAATTATTAATAGAGTAATTACGAAAAATAATCTTGCAGGAATATTGCGTTCCACTGGTGTTTTGGTGTTAGCAACAGGAATTGCTTTCCTGATGTCTTCTGATAGATACTTTTCTACTTTAGAATACACACCTTATTCAACAAGAGGAAGTGCACCAATTGTAAAAAGCGAAAATCAACACCAAACAGAAACTGGAGGGCATGACTATGAATATGCTACAATGTGGTCGTTTAGTCCACAGGAATTAATTACTTTCGTGGTTCCTAATTATTTCGGATTTGGTAAACTTGAATACAAGGGACAACTAACCGGAAACTCATCGGTAAGAATGCATACTTACTGGGGACAAAAACCATTTGAAGATGCTGCACCTTATGCTGGAATATTAGTTTTATTACTTGCATTTTTTGGAGCTATAAGAAATTACAAAAACGTGTTTGTTCAATTTCTAATTATTTTATCAATTGTTGCAATAATACTTTCATTTGGATACACTTTTCCATTGCTTTATGATTTCTTTTACTACAATGTTCCATATTTCAACAAGTTTAGAGCACCTTCGATGATACTTGTTTTAGTTCATTTTGCATTACCTATTTTAGCAGCATATGGAATTAAAGAAATATTCGGAATAAGAGAAAACCTCACACCTAAAGATAGAAAAGCCTTAAATATTTTAGTTGGAATAAGCGGACTGCTTCTAATTTCTGGTTTTGTTTTCTCCGCAATATTTCAAACAACATATCAGGAAGCAGTTGCTGCCTCAAAATACGGTAAACAGATGATACAGGCATATAGTGAGACAACTTTTGCTGAAATTAGCAACTTTATTTTTGATGAAATGATTGCTGACTGGTATCGAGTAGGAATTATCGCATTAATCGGAAGTATTCTAATTTATGCATATTCGCTAAGAAAAATTTCAAGTAGTTTATTTTCTATTGGATTGTTTGTTTTGATAGCTATTGATTTATGGCAGGTGAGCTACAGACCAATGGAAGTTGCCGAGAAGAAAGCAGATAAAATAATGTTCCAAAAAACAGATGTAATAAACTTTTTGCTCGAAGACAAAAGCAAATTTAGAATTGCAGATTTTACCTCACAGATAGTTAATTTACCTGCATATTTCAGGCTCGAATCAGTTAATGGATATCATTCTGCTAAACTAAGAATTTATCAGGATTTGTTGGATGTTGCAAATCAAGGTTCCACCTCACAAGTAACAAATCCATTTTTATGGAACTTACTGAATGTAAAATATGTAATTACACCACAACAAATAGGTGGAATGCAACCAATTTTCCAATCACAGCAAACAGGTGCATTTGTATACTTTAATGCCAGATACACTCCGAGAGCATATTTTGTTGATTCAGTTGAAGTTATGAAGAATATTGATATATTAAATAAAATAAAAGACGGTGCTTTTGACCCAAGAAAAGTTGCTTTCTTAGAAAAAGAGTTACCTAATAAATTATCAAAGAATCCAGAAAACAGCATTGTTAAAATAAAGAATTACCAAAATGAATACATAAAAATAGAAACTGAAAACAGTTCAGATAATTTATTGGTGCTATCCGAAATTTATTATCCAGCAGGTTGGAAAGCATATATAGATGGTAAGGAAACAGAAATATTGAAAACAAATTATGCTTTGCGTTCAGTATTTGTTCCTGCCGGGAAACATACAATAGAAATGAAGTTTGAATCCCCTGCTTTCGAAAAAGGAAAACTGATAAGCACTTCATTGAATATAGTTGTAGTAATACTTCTGGGGATTGGTTTTTTCATAGAAATAAGAAGGCGAAAAAAATCAAAATTAGTTAATTAATAAAAATGAATGATTTAAATGTAAAATATAAGGTACAGAAATTAATAGTTTCTGTATCTATTATTTTGTTGTTGTGCAAATTATTAGCATATCAGATAACAAATTCCGTAGGTATTTTGACCGATGCATTAGAAAGCATAGTCAATGTAGTTGCGGGGTTGCTGAGCTTAGTAAGTATTTCAGTTTCAATCAAGCCCAAAGATGATAATCACCCATTTGGTCACGGCAAAGTAGAACTGCTTTCAGCCTCTGTGGAGGGTATGCTAATAGCAGTTGCCGGATTTATTATTATATATGAAGCAGTGTATAGACTTTTTGTTCCGAGTGAAATACAGAAGCTTGACATAGGAATTATTATTATTGCAATAGCAGGGCTTATTAATTACATAATTGGTGGATACAGCATCAAAGTTGGAAAAAAATATAATTCGATAGCACTGATTGCTGGCGGAAAGCATTTGCAATCGGATACATACTCAACAATCGGACTTGTAGTTGGGCTTGTAATTCTTTACTTTAGCAAGTTACAATGGCTTGACAGCATAATTGCAATTGTGTTCGGCTCAATAATAGCAATTACAGGCATAAAGATTCTAAGAAATACTGTTGCAAATTTAATGGATGAAGCAGATGCTTTGCTGCTTGACGAATTTCTGGAAATTATTAACAGAAATAAACAAAATGACTGGATAGATATTAAAAATACAAGAATTTTGAAGTATGGAGATACCTATCATATTGATTGTGATTTAATCATACCTTGGTATTACAACATTAACCAGGCAACCGAATTAACCGAAAAAATGAAAAAAATATTAAATGATAATTTTAAAGAAAATATTGATTTAGCTGTGCATATTTTTCCGTGTAAAAAAGAGAATTGTAAGCATTGTGTAATAACTGATTGCCAACACCGCTTAAATGCATTTGAAGAAAAAATCGATTGGACTATCAAACAGATAATTCGTTTTAAATAATTTCATTTTTTAGATACTACTAAATACAATTATTTAAATATTCAATACGTCATAAGTATATGAACAATTTGGAATATTAAATAAGTAAGTTTGTAATTAAGATAGCCATAGGAACAATTATTGGAGGAATTCTAGGGTATTTGTATTATTATTTTATAGGATGTAATGGAGGTTGCCCAATATCTTCAAACTGGATGATTTCTGTTCTATATGGAGCATTTCTTGGAGCAATTATTGCAACACCAACAAAAAGAGGGACAAATGGAAAAAATAACTAAAAGCACTTATATCGAAGAAATGTTAGAAATTAAGCCACAAGCTGTATCGTATTTTCTTGATAAAGGTATAGCCTGTCTTGTATGCGGTGAACCTTATTGGGGAACAATAGAAGAACTTGTATTAAAGAAAGGATATAGTGAAGAAGAACTGGAGCAATTCATTGAAGAACTCAATAGATTGCCCCAAAAATAAGTTGATATTTTTTTCGTTATTGTTATTAAGAAAAAAATGGTGCGAACGTGAAATCTATAAAAGTTGTTATCGGAGGAGAGGAATATAGTTTAATTGGAGAAGATGAGGAACTCATTATTCGGTCGGCAAATGAAGCAAACAGGTTGATAAATGAAATTAGAGCTAAATATGATAAAGAGTTGCCGATGCTTACAATTACAACATTAGCATTGGTTAATTCAATCGAAACAATGGAAATAGAAAAACGAAAATTGGAAGAAGAAAAGCATTTTTTGATGGAAGAATTGGACAGGATGAAAGATTTTTTGGAAAATTATATTAAACAAAACGCAGAAAATCAATAGTTCTTTGAAATTCGGTCGCATCATACAAATATTGTCGATGAAGAACTAATAGTATAACAATAGGGAGCTAAGCTCTCACCGGCAATGGGAGGCCTCAACCTCTAAGGAGGTAGCAATAAAATGCTCAGTGGAACCCAGACCCGGTAAGGATAGCACCCACTGTGTGTTGGAGAGGTTCTTCTACACACAATTATCCTGTATGATGCGGCTTTTTTTAATTAATGAACACTTGATTAAAAATAAGTAATCTTATTTTTTCAATTGGATATTTTAATATTTTAAATTAAATTGTAGTTTAGGTTTAATTAAATTTTTTGTCAGTTAATTTTTTTTAATTTTAGGGTATTTTATTGAAGAAACGAAATGAAACAATCAGATATTAAATATATAAAAATCAACTGGATAATTGGACTATTGGAAAAAGGACAATTAGCTTCAATTATTTTATTTCTAATCGTTTCTCAATAAAATCCCACAATTATCAGTAGTTATTATTAGTCATATTTAGGGAGAATTGAAGATGAGCCCAATTATCATCATTGTGGCGAGCATAGTTGGATTGATTGCGGGATTTGCGGCTGCCTATTTTGTTGCTACAAAAATGTCCGCAGCAAAAATTCAACAAGCAGAAGAAAGTGCTAAAAATATTCTGAAAGACGCAGAAAAAGAAGCAAACAACATTAAGAAAGAAAAAATAATAGAAGCAAAAGAAGAATGGCACAAAAGAAAACTCGAATTTGAAAACGACGCTCTTGCTAAACGTCAAAAATTACAACAAATGGAAAAGCAGCTTAAATCAATCGAAGATGATTTAAAGCGTAAAGAAAACGACTTGAATAAAAAAGAAAACGAAGTTAAAAATTACGAAGAAAATTTAAAGAAAAAAGAAACTGAACTTACTGAAAAAGCAAAAGATATTGACACTATCATTGCTGAACAGATGAAGAAATTAGAATCGATTGCTGGACTATCGTCCGAAGAAGCAAAAAAGCAATTGATGGAAGCTATGATAAACGACGCTAAACAAGATGCCGCAAATACAATCAGACAAATTCGCGAAGAAACTAAATTAAAAGCAAATCAGGAAGCGCAGAATATTATCGTTCAAGCTATTCAGCGAACAGCTTCTGACCATAGCGTTGAAACAACCGTTTCGGTTGTTACTCTTGACAGCGACGATATGAAAGGAAGAATTATAGGACGAGAAGGTAGAAATATTCGTGCTTTTGAAGCAGCAACGGGCGTTGATTTAATTATAGATGACACTCCTGAAGCAGTCGTAATTTCTGGTTTTGACCCATTCAGACGAGAAGTTGCTAAAAAAGCATTAGAAAAATTGATGCTTGATGGTCGCATTCACCCAGCACGTATCGAGGAAGTAGTTGAAAAAACTAAGAAAGAACTTGAAGAGGAAATCATAAAAGTTGGTGAAAGTGCATTATTAGAACTTGGAGTTCATAATATGCACAAAGAGCTTGTTCGATTAGTTGGAAAAATGAAATATCGTTCGAGCTATGGACAGAATTTGCTTAATCACTCGATAGAAGTTGCTAATTTATGCGGTATTATGGCTTCTGAACTTGGGCTTGACCCACAAATTGCCAAAAGAGCAGGATTGCTGCACGATATTGGTAAATGCGTCGATAAAGAAACAGAAGGACCTCACGCATTGATTGGATTTGAACTTGCGAAAAAGTTTCGCGAAAATCCGAGTGTTTGCAATGCGATTGGGGCTCATCACGAAGATATTGAGATGGAAACCCCTTACGCAGTGCTTGTGCAAGCATCTGATAGCATCAGCGGTGCTCGTCCTGGTGCACGTCGTGAATCTCTCGAAAATTATGTAAAACGGTTGCAGAAGCTTGAATCAATAGCCGAAAGTTTCGAAGGTGTGGGCAAAACTTTTGCTATTCAAGCAGGACGTGAAGTTCGTGTAATCGTAGAACCTGAAAAAGTTGATGACAACACTGCTGATATTTTGGCAATTGAGATTGCAAAACGAATTGAAAATGAAATGGAATATCCTGGTCAAATTAAAGTTACTGTTATCAGAGAAAAACGAAGTGTAAGCATTGCTAAATAATTGTTTTTTTGATATTTTTTTAGAAAGCAGCCTTCAATTCTGGTAGGCTGCTTTTTTTTGTAGCTATTTTGAAACCACTGATTGATTTTTATCTTATATTAAATATTCGTAATTTTGTAGTCTTTATTTTTTAAATAATTATAAAAGCGAAAAAATGTTTGAACCACAAAAAGAAAAATTAGACGAATTGAAAACAAGGTTAGAGAACCTAAGGAGGTTTCTTTGACATCGATGAAAAGAAAGAAAAAATTGCAAAATTAAAAGAAGAAACACATAGAAATGATTTTTGGGACGACCCCAATACAGCAAAAAAAATAATGCAAAAAATATCAGATTTGTCTGAATGGGTTGACGAATATGAGAAAGCAGAGCAATTATTTGAAAATGCTGCTGCTTTTTTGGAATTAGCTGTAGAAGAGGAAGATGCATCTTTGGAAAACGAGTTGAATTCTGATATTTCTCAATTTGAGAAATTCATAGAAGAACTTGAAATAAAAAATATGCTATCTGGCGCAGATGATACAAAATCAGCTATACTTACTATTCATTCAGGAGCTGGTGGAACAGAAGCACAGGACTGGGCAGAAATGTTGATGCGAATGTATACGCGTTGGGCTGAACGGCATAATTACAAAGTGTATTTACTTGACGAACTCGAAGGCGATGGTGCTGGAATTAAGTCTGCAACTTTAGAAATAAATGGGAAATATGCATACGGTTATTTGAAAGCTGAAAATGGTGTACATCGTTTGGTTAGAATATCACCATTCGATGCAAATGCAAGAAGACATACATCATTTGCTTCGGTATTCGTTTATCCAGAAATTGATGATGATGTGGAAATTGAAATAAATCCAGCTGATGTTGAAATGGAAACCTTCCGTTCTGGTGGAAAAGGCGGACAAAATGTAAACAAAGTCGAAACTGCTGTTCGTCTGCGACATATACCAACCGGGATTGTGGTTGCTTGTCAGCAGGAGCGTTCTCAATTTCAGAACCGAGAGCGAGCAATGAAAATGTTAAAATCAAGACTTTATCAGAAGAAAAGAGAAGAAGAAGAAGCTGCTCGCGCTGCGATCGAAGGAACAAAAAAGAAAATTGAATGGGGAAGCCAAATTCGCTCTTACGTTTTCCAACCCTATACAATGGTTAATGACCACAGGACTGAATTGAAGCGAACTGATATTCAAGCAGTGATGGATGGAGACCTTGATGATTTTATTAAAGCATATTTATTAAGTGATTTAAATCAATAGTGATGCATTGGTTTTATCTGTTATTGGCTGGAATATTTGAAATAGGATGGCCTGTTGGTTTTAAGCTATCGCAAACAACATCTTACAGGTATTTTTGGATAGCCTTTAGCATTGTTAGTATGGCGTTAAGTGGTTACTTTCTGTGGCTCGCACAAAGGCACATACCAATCGGAACAGCATATGCCATTTGGACAGGAATAGGAGCAATTGGTACTTTTACAATTGGAGTAATGTTTTTCAAAGATACAGCAAGTTTGTTAAAAATCATTTCAATTTTTTTAATTATTGCTGGTATAGTTGGCTTAAAGATTGCAAACTAATAAATCATAGATTTCATTTTAATAAAACTGAGCTGACTTGGATAAGTTTGAGCAATTTTATACGCACCATTTTCTATAGCGACATCGACTGTAAACTTACTGCTAATTTTTGAGCATTTATAATTAATTGTTCCGCGATAAATCCATTTGTTTTCTTTGTCAGCCATTTTAATAAAAATTCCAGAAGTAAGAGACATTTCAAGAAGTTCGCCGAAATAATTCTTATTATTTATCTGAGCAGAAATGTATTCATTGAAACTGTGCTTCGATTTGTAGCTATGCGCAGTATAATTTTCATATGCATTTTGATAATCACCATCAATAATTAATCTTGAATAAGGCTTAATTAATTCATTAAAAATTTTCGGTGAAATATCCTCATTTAATTTTCGGAATGAAATATAAGAATAGTATGAAATAATTAGTATTCCTAAGAAAATTGCGATACCAACATAATAAATTTGTTTCATTTTCAAATAAATTTGTTTAGACTAACTTTTAAAATACAATGATTTTTTTTATTTTGAAATAAAATAATTAACAAAATAGGATTACAGGATGAAAAGAGCAACTAAATTTGTATTAGCAGTATTATTATGTATTATTCCATTTACTCTTTTAGCACAAAAAAAGAAACCTTATACTTTCGAAGATGCAATGAGGTTCAAATTAATCAGGGAAACAAGCTTATCGCAAAATGGGAAATGGCTTGCATATACATTAGTTCCGGATCGTGGAGACCGCACACTATATATTCAATCTCTCGAAGATACAATTAAATTCACATATGAAAATGGCTCCAAGCCAAAATTGTCGCCTAAAACAGACTGGGTAGCCTTTGAAATACTTCCAAAACAAATAGAAATTGAAAATGCCGGCAAAAAGGACAAGCCCAAAAACAAGTTTGGAATAATGAATTTGTCAAATGGACGAGTAGTCGAAAGAGAAACAATAAAATCGTTTGAATTTTCGAACGATGGCAAATGGTTAGCATTTTTGTATGAAGGAAGTGATGAAAAAGACAAGAAACTTAAAGATAAAATTGTTGGGTCTCAGCTAAACTTACGTCATTTACAAAGTGGAACAGAGATAAGAATTGATTATGTAACTGACTTCTTATTTGATAGTTTGAGCAATTATGTTTTTTATTCAATATCGACAAAATCCGGAAATGGCGATGGTTTATATTACAGAAATTTAGATGAAGATTTTGCACCTGAATATGAGATAATTTCTAAAAATAATATTCATATTTGCAACTTAGCTTGGAAAGAAAGCGTTCAGAAACTTGCTTTTTGTTTAGCTACACTTGATAATAACGGAAAAGCAAAAGACTATTCAATATATATATGGGATAAAGCAAAATCGAGTGAAATTGTAACACCCAAAATAATTACAAGCAACTACTATATTCCACAAGTTAATGATATTAGTTGGAGCAGTGATGGCAGCAAACTGTTTTTCGGGATAAAACCAATTACCGAAAAATATGATACCAAACAAGATTTTTCGAACTATAACGATACAACATTTTTCAATATTGATAGTATTGCCAGGAGAGCTGATTTATCTCTTTGGCACTGGGACGACCCACTGATAATGTCTAATCAAAAGATTAGCTGGAACAAGTTCAAAGACAGATATTTTTTGAGTGTGTTTGATTTAAGAAAAAACACATTTATCCAACTTGGTGATAGCACAGTCAATAGAGTATTTGTTCCCAAAAACAATAATGTTACTATAGCTTACAGCGAAACACCTTATTACAAAGAAAAAACGTGGTATGGAGATCTTTTTGATCTTTATCTGGTAAACCTTGACAATGGAGAGAAAAAAATCATTCAGCGACGAATTGAAGAAAATGCTTATTTATCACCAAATGGTAAATATGTTGTTTATTACAATCAAAAAAACTGGTATTTATATGATATTCCCAACAATATTGCAAGAAATATAACTGGGAATCTTGATGGCAAATTTTTCGATATTGAGTTCGATATGCCGAGTAATGTTCCTTCAAATGGATTTGGTTGTTGGCTCGATAGTGGAAATGCATTTGTAATTTATGATTGGTATGATTTGTGGAAATTTGATTGTGCAAGTGGTTCCGGATACAATTTGACTAATCAAGCAGGTAAAAAAGAAAAGGTTAGTTTTCGAATTCGCAATATATGGGCGGACAAGGATTATTACTTAGAAACTGATACTTTAATTTTGCAAGGATACAATAATTATACAAAAGTTCAAGGTATTTATACTTTTATACTTCAAAATAAAGAACTTAGAACAAATTTGCTTGAAACAGAAAAGAAATTCACAGTAATTGGGAAACCGCGTTATAATAATAAGATATTGTACACACGAGAAAATTATGTTGAGTATCCTGATTATTGGATAACCTCAAATTTGAATTTTACTGATAAAAGAAAAATCACGGATGCCATTCCTGAAATAGTTGAATATGAATGGGGAACTACGGAGATTATCCGTTGGGTAAATTCACGTGGGGACAGTTTGGACGGATTTATTATCAAACCATACAACTACAACCCAAAGAAGCGTTATCCAATATATGTATATTTTTATGAAAGATTTTCGGATAGAACTTATAATTTTAATCCTCCGATGCTTTCTCATCGCCCGATACCACAAGTATATAACTCTTCGGGATATATAATGTTTCTGCCTGATATTAAATACTACATTGGAAATCCCGGATTTGACGCATTAGATGCAATAATGACCGGTTCAAGGCGGCTTATTGAGCTTGGTATTGCTGATTCTTCGAAATTCTGCATACAAGGTCATTCCTGGAGCGGCTACCAGACAGCATTTATTGCAACACAGACAGACTTTTTCAAAGCGGCTTGCGCAGGTGCACCAGTCGGGAATATGACAAGTGCGTATGGGCAAATTCGACTTGAATCAGGACTTACGCGACAATTTCAATACGAGGCTCAGCAAAGCCGAATTGGTGGCACATTATGGGATAGTTTGGATAATTATATACGTAACTCCCCTATTTTCAATGTAAATAAAGCCACAACCCCGCTATTAATAATGTTTGGAGATATAGACGAAGCTGTGCCTTGGCAACAAGGAATAGAGCTATATATGGCATATCGTAGGCTTGGGAAAAACGCAATATTTTTGCAATATGAAAACGAACCACACCATCCTCGACGGTATCAAAATAAGCTTGATTATTCAATAAAGATGAAAGAATTTTTTGACCATTATGTTTTAGGCAAACCAGCACCAGTATGGATAATAAAAGGTATGCCTTACAAGGGAAATTAATGCCGATGGTTATTTATTAATCAAATACTGGATATTTCCCTTCATTTTATTATTATAAAGCAAATAAGTTGCAACAAGAGTAGCAACTTATTTGTTTTTGATATAATTTGAATTATTATTAATAATTGATGTTATATTGAATTAGTATTCTACAAGAAGAAATAATATACTTAATAGGAGTTATTAATTTAAGTGCAAAATTACTTAGAATAAATCGCGAACCATTCTAAATATTATCTCATTAACAATGAACTATCTCCATAACTCAAAAAGCGGTAATTTTTTATTAACGCTTCGTCATAAATCTGTTTCCAGAAGTTTCCGCCAACAAATGCGCTGATGAGTAGTAGCAGTGTGCTCTTTGGCAGATGAAAGTTCGTAATTAGTCCGTCAGCTGTTCGAATTTGGTAGCCTGGCAAAATAAAAAGCTCTGTATTTCCTGAAATAAACGACTTTTTTTCCTGCGAAAGTTTTTCCAGAATTGCAATCATAGACTGCTCAAATGTGATTTCCTGATATTTGTGCGATAATTGATAAGGTTCGAATTGGCTTAATAATAGATTACTATGAATATCGAAATTTCTGTAAAAAATTTTTACGCCGACCCAGTATAGAGTTTCGAGTGTGCGAAGTGAAGTAGTGCCAGTTGAGATTATTTTCGATTTATTTTTAATTGCAGAAAGAATATTTTCGATAGTTGTAATTGAAACAAATAACTGTTCTTTGTGCATCTTGTGTTCTGCAACACTTTTCTCGATTGGAACAAAAGTTCCAGGACCAACGTGAAGTATTACTTCATCAAACAGAATATGCTTTTCTTTCAGTTTAGAAATCACTCTATCAGTGAAATGTAACCCAGCGGTAGGGGCAGCAACCGAGCCTTCCATTCTGCTATACACTGTTTGATAACGGTCTTTGTCTAATTCAGTTGTATCACGATTAATATAAGGCGGAAGAGGTATTTGCCCGATTTTCGATAATATTTCAGAAAATGTATAACTTGAAGAATAATCGAATTCTACAACAGCATAATTATCATACCGCTTTAATATTTTTGCCGATAATTGATTATCCTTAGTGAATAATCTGGAGTTTTCCTGAATATTTCTTCCACCAATAATACACTCCCAAACGCAACTATTTTTTGAGGACATTGTAATTTGGGGGTCTGAAGAAGGTGAAATCGGATTGACGCATAGCAATTCTGCTTTTCCGCCTGTCTGCTTCGACATAAATATACGGGCTTGTATAACCTTTGTAGAATTAATAATAATCAGCGAATTATCTGGTATATAATCACTAATATTTGAAAAAATGCTATGTTCTATCTTTTTTGATTTGCAATCAGCAATCAATAACTTACTTTGGTCACGCTCTTCGAGAGGGAACAATGCGATTTTTTCTTTCGGGAGTTCGTAGTCAAAATCTTTTAAATCTATATCAGGAATTTGCATTTTGTTTCTTACTCTGAATAAATGAATAAATAAAATATGCAGCAACAAGAACAACTACAACCGGAATTAAAATATATCCATATAAAGTCATATACTCATCAACTTTTTTCCAGTTATCCCCGAAAATATATCCTAAGTAAATCAAGATAAAATTCCATAGTAATGCACTCAAAAAAGACAAAACAGTAGATTTTCTGAACGAAAGCAAACTCATGCCAGCGAAAAAAGCAATTACAGCTCGTGTTCCTGATAAAAAACGATTTGCAATAATCAGCCAATATCCCCATTTTTTGAATAAATTATCGACTTTCAACAAAGCATTTTTCGAGATAAATTTTAATTTATCTGTTTCGATAAATTTCATCTCGAAGCGAACACCTAATACAAACATCGTTATAAAACCTAAAGTCGAACCTATTGTGGCAAAAAGCAGCAAAGGCAGGAAGCCAACTGTTCCGGTTCCTACAAGTGCCCCCATAAAAACAAGTGCAGCATCCGATGGTGAAGGAGGGAAAATATTTTCAATGTATGTAACTGCAAAAGCAATTATTAATATCCAAAATGGTGGAATTTTCTGTATTATTTCGATTAATGTTTCTAACATTTAAAATATAGAATAATAAGTAAAATACAAATATAATTTATCTCAAATAAATAATAAAGTATTATAATAGTACCTGGTTAGAAATGAAGTCTTTGTAGGAAAATTGAATAATAATAATATAAAAAAAGGAATACTTGATGAATAAAATAAATGGTGGAAATATCCACCATTTATAAACAATCTATAATTATTATTTTTAACAGACTTACAATGAATTAACAATTCGTTTAAATTCTTCGCCTCTATGTTCGAAATTGATAAACATATCGAAAGATTTGCAAGCGGGTGCAAATAGCACAACTTCTCCTGCACGAGCAACTTTTTTTGCTTCCAGAACAGCATCAAGCAATGTATCAACTTGAATACAGCGTTTCATTGCACAAAAATGATTAAATATTGCTTGTTTTTCTTCGCCAATGCATATAATATTGCTTACATTCTTTTGAACAATTTCGTTTAGCTGCGAATAATCATTATTGTCTCCTCTGCCGCCAGCAATCCATACAATTGGTCTTGTATAGCTCGCAAGAGCAAACCAAGCAGCGTTAATATTTGTTGCTTTGGAGTCATTGATAAAATCTACTCCATCGATTGTGCGAACAAATTCCAATCGATGTTCGACACCACGGAATGTCATCAAACTATCACGAATATTTTCATTGGGAATTTCAAAAGCGCGTGCCGCAAGCGCTGCTGCCATAGAATTGTAGGTATTATGAACGCCCGGCAATCCAAGTTTACTTGCCAAAATTAGTTCCTCCTCGTTATGCTGCTCAACTAATTTTATCAAACCATCGGTGCAATATGCCCCCCGCACCACAGGCTTGAACGAGATGAAAGCAACTTTTGCCTTTGTAGATGGCAAAATCCCCATAGTTGCACTATCATCTGCATTTAAAATTAGTAAATTTTCGGGAGATTGTTGCAAAGAAATTTTATACTTAGCCTGAATATATTCTTCCATAGAACCGTGATAATACAAATGGTCAGGTGTTATGTTTAAAATTACAGCAACATCTGGTTTGAATTTATAGCAGCGGTCAAGTTGGAAACTGCTGAGTTCCGCTACAATTATTGTATCATCTTCGATATTATCTACAAGAGAAGCAAGTGGCTTACCAATATTGCCTGCTGCAACTGCTTTTTTGCCGGAATTGTTTAAAATATATGCTGTAAGTGACGTGGTTGTCGTCTTTCCGTTTGTTCCGGTTATTGCAATAATTGGATTTTTCAAATATTGATAAGCATATTCAATTTCACTAATTATTGGTATTTCTAAACTTTCAGCACGACGAATAATATCTGAATGTGGCGGAACACCCGGAGAAGTAATGATTAAATCACAATTATGCAAGGCTTTTTCGGTATGTCCACCCAATTCAAAATTTATGTTATAGTCTTCAAGTTCTTTTTTTAATAAATCAAAATTTGCAGGAATTTTACTTTCGGTTAAGAACACATTCTCACCTTTTTTGACTGCTAATTTTGCTGCTTCGAGACCGCTTTTCCCAGCTCCAATGACTGTGATATTCATTTCTTCACCTAAAAATAAAACAAAATTATCAACAATTCGGACTTTATCAAAGGGTTATCATTAATTTTCCCAAATAATGGCATTTTTGAACATTTTTTCTGCAGTTTCAAATTTAGATTTATCCCGAGCAAAAAGCACAGCGATAGGTTCTTCTTTTACGCAAGAATCACCATCTTTTTTCAATAGCTTTATGCCTGCTGCAAAATCAATTTGGTCGTTTGCAACTTTTCTTCCAGCACCTAGTTCTATTGCAGCATAGCCAATTTCTTTTGTTTGAAAACCTTTGATTTTTGCATCTCTTTCTGAGCTTACAATATAAATCGGCGTATTTGCATATTCTTTTTCAGACAATGAGATATTTCCTCCTTGCAACGCAATCCAGCGAAGGAAATTATCGTATGCTCTTCCGGATGCGAGCACATTTTCAATCTCATTAATAGCTTTAATTTTATTCTCAAACATGTTGCACATCACTAAAAGTTCACTTGTAAGTTCGAAAGTAATAACCTTAAGATCTTCCGGGAAATCGCCGCGCAAGCAATTCTGCACTTCGACAACTTCCAGCCAATTGCCGACATAGTTCCCGAGAGGATTATTCATATTTGTAGGTATCGCTTGAAAACTGACACCGAAATTACTGCAAACTGCTTCCATTAGCCTAACTAAATTTTTGGCTTGTTCAAATGTTTGGTAGAACGCTCCGCTGCCGATTTTTAAATCAAGCACAAGAGCATCTAATCCCTCAGCTAATTTTTTGCTCAATATCGATGCAGTAATCAAGGTATCAGATTCCACAGTTGCGGTTATATCTCTTATTGAATAAATTATTCTATCAGCTGGAGCAATGTCTTCGGATTGGGCAACTATCATTCCTCCAATTGTTTCCATCTGATGCTTCATTTCTTCTTGCGATAAATTCACCTTGTAACCAATGATAGATTCTAGCTTATCAATTGTGCCACCGGTATGACCGAGCCCACGTCCAGAAATCATAGGGACTAATACATCAAACGATAATAAGATTGGAAGTAAAATAAGTGAAATTTTGTCGCCTACTCCACCAGTTGAATGTTTATCTGCAACTGGTTTCCCAATGTACCTGAAGTCAAGTTGTGCACCCGAATATAGCATTGCTTGAGTAAGAGCAAAGGTTTCATCTTCAGACATTCCATTGATGCAAATTGCCATCAAAAGAGCAGCAATTTGCTCCCGAGAAATGTTGCCATCAATCGTTGATTGAACAAAGAAAGAAATTTCTTCTTGTGTTAATTCAAGTTTGTCTCTTTTTTTTTGTAAAATTTTATAAATATTCATAAATAACCTATTATGACTTGAATAATTGTTCAAAAAAAATTAAATTGCAAAAAATTAGTTGAACTACAATTTACGTAATTAAAATGCACTACGCAATACCCATCGGACAAAGTTTGAGGAAGTTTATCAAAACGCTACATCATAAACAAACGCGAGATGAACGCGGATTGTTTGTTGCAGAAGGAGAAAAACTCGTAGAAGAACTTCTAAAAAGTTCATTTCAAGCTGAATTTCTTGTTGTTAGAGAATCAGCTTCAAGCAGCATTATCGATTTAGCAAATAAATTCAATGAAAAAGGGGTTGCTGTTTATACTGCTCCCAAACATCAATTTGATCAGCTTTGCGATACAAAAACTCCACAAGGAATTTTAGCAGTTGTAAATACTCTTGAACAGAAAATTCTACCAAAAGAATCATTTATTGCTCTCGATGGAGTATCAGACCCCGGTAATTTAGGAACAATTATTCGCTCAGCCGATTGGTTTGGAATTAATCAGGTGATTATTGGAAATGCAGGTGTTGACGGACTTAATCCAAAGACAGTTCGTTCAACGATGGGATCAATTTTTCGAATTAATGTTATTTATACAGATAATTTAGTTGAATTTTTGCAAAAACATTTTCCAAAAGTAAAAATTTTCGGTGCTGATATTGCTTCAGATAATTTAATAGATTCAATCAAACATCCCAAGCAATTTGGTTTGGTATTTGGGAATGAAACGCAGGGAATTTCGCCAGAAGTAAAAGAAATTTTATGTTCTACTTTCAAAATTCCGGGTTACGGTCAGGCAGAATCACTTAATGTTTCGGTTTCTGTTGGTATTTCTCTTTATCATTTCACAAAATAAGGATTAACTATGATACAAGCGATTCGAGGAACAAAGGACATTCTCCCCGATGTGATTGCCCATTGGTATTATGTAGAAGAAACAGCAAAAAAAGTATCTGAACTATTCGGTTATAAAGAAATTCGCACACCAATTTTCGAAAAAACTGAGGTTTTCGCTCGTGGGGTTGGTGAGCAAACAGATATTGTCAATAAAGAAATGTATACCTTCACTGACCGTGGAGGAGATTCAATCACTTTACGTCCAGAAATGACAGCTGCACTTGTGCGTGCTGTTATCCAAAACTCACTTAATCAGCAGCAGGCAATTTCACGTCTGTGGTATTTTGGTCCTTTTTTTAGATATGAACGTCCGCAAAAAGGACGATTACGTCAATTTCATCAATTCGGTGCTGAGTGCATTTCTTCTCCATATCCTGAAAGCGATTCAGAAATCATTCATCTTGCTGCTACTTTCTGCAAATCACTCGGGATTGATGATTATCAACTAATAATTAACACTTTAGGAAATGAAAATACTCGTTCAGAATATAAAAAAATCTTAGTAGAATATCTCTCTGCAAATAAGAATAATCTCTCTGCTGAAAGCAAAAACAGATTGGAAACCAATCCTCTTCGTGTTCTTGATTCGAAAGATGAGCAAGATAGAGAAATTATCGCCAATGCACCGAATATACTTGACTGCTTAGATGAGGAGAGCCGTAAGCATTTCCAGAAAGTTCTTGAAATATTAGATTATCTTAACATTCCATATAAAATCAATCCCCGGCTTGTTCGTGGTCTTGATTATTACAGTCATACTGTATTTGAGCTTCAACATAATAGTCTCGGTGCACAAGATTCATTTGGTGGAGGCGGCAGATACAATAGCCTATTCTCACAACTTGGAGGGAAAGAAACTCCAGCCGTTGGATTTGCAATGGGTGTTGAACGACTTCTCTTGATTTTGGAAAGCATTGGCAAAATTCCTGCTCCAAGCATAATAGCAGATTACTATATAGTATCTGCTGATCCGAATTATTCAAATATTGCTTTCAAAATCGCCGAGAAATTACGTCTTAGTGGCAAAAAGGTCATTTGTGATATTCAAAGACGCTCAATGAAAGCACAGATGAGGGAAGCTGGTAAACTAAATATTCCATTTGTTATTATTATTGCAGAAGAAGAATTAAAACAAAATTCAGTAGTTCTCAAAAATATGAGCGACGGCTCCCAACAAGTTATAGAAATCGATAATTTATAATTATTTTTTTTTATTGAAAATTATTTATTAAAACTCGTTTTTTGGTAAATTTGATTAGCTTAAAAAATTTACTTATTTTTGCTATTAATAACTTGATTATTCATAGAATATGGATATTTGTCGCTGGGAAACTGTTGGAGAAGAATACGTAGGAAATTACAAGATTTTCGATTTATATTATTATACGAGGATTCACCCAGTAAAACAAACAAAGTCGAAATTTGTTGCACTAAAATCACCAAATTGGGTTAATATTCTACCAATAACTTCAAATAAAGAACTTGTGCTGGTGGAACAATACAGGCACGGAACAGATGATATTTCGCTTGAAATTCCTGCCGGTCTCATAGAAACCAACGAGGATCCAAGAAATGCTGCTGAACGTGAATGTAAAGAGGAAACAGGATATTCAGGATTGATTGAAGCAGAGTTAGTTGGATTTGTCGAGCCCAATCCTGCTTTTCTTGGAAATAAATGTTATCACTATGTATGGTTTGACTGCGAAAAGAAATTTGAACAAAAATTTGACGAAAATGAACTCATTTCTGTAAAATTAGTGCCTTTAAAAGAAATCCGAACATTGATAGAATATGGAGTAATTCGTCATAGCCTTGTGCTTTCGGCAATTACTTTTTTTAATATTAAATTTGGCGAAATCTGGAATTATTAAAAATGGGAAAAATAATAACAATTGCAAATCAAAAAGGTGGTGTTGGCAAAACGACCACTTCTATTAATTTAGCTGCTTCGCTTGCTGCAAGCGATATGCCTGTTCTGCTTGTTGATATTGATCCTCAGGCAAATGCTTCGGGTGGGATTGGATTTGACACAAAGCAGCTTGACAATACAATTTACGAAGTGCTCGTGAATGAACTTCCCCCAGAGGAAGCTATTTTGAAAACAGAGATGCCAAATTTGGATCTTCTACCTTCTCACATAAATTTAGTTGGTGCTGAAATTGAAATGGTTAATTTAGAAGACCGTGAACTTGTTCTTAGAAATGTTTTAAAAAAAGTCCGCGATAAATATGCTTTTATAATAATAGATTGTCCTCCTTCACTCGGTTTGCTTACTCTTAACGCTCTTTCAGCTGCTAATTCAGTGCTTATTCCCGTCCAATGCGAATTTTATGCTTTGGAAGGGCTGGGACAATTACTTAATACTATTTCAATAGTCAGGTTGCATATTAATCCCGAACTCGATATTGAAGGTGTGCTGCTAACAATGTATGATTCCCGGCTGCGGTTATCCAACCAAGTTGTCGAAGAAGTTCGACGACATTTTGATGGAAAAGTTTTTGATACTTTGATCTCAAGAAATGTAAGGCTATCAGAAGCACCTTCTCACGGGAAACCCGTGCTCCTTTATGATGCAACTTGTTCAGGAGCAGCAAATTATCTCGAACTTGCTTCCGAAATTTTAAAACGAAATTCTATAAATAAATAAAGCTTGAAAAAATGCCACAAGAACAAGATAAAAATACTAAAAAAGTTCAAGTTAAGCACGGTTTAGGCAAAGGCTTGGGGGCTTTGATTCCTTCTGTTGAATTCAACAAAGACAAAGGTTTCAAAATTACATCTGAAAATGAGAGCAAAGATGAAGTAAAAGGCACAGTATCATTTATTGATATTGACAAAATAAAACGTAATCCTTATCAGCCGCGACGAGATTTTGCTCCCGAAGCGTTGGAAGAATTAAAGAACTCGATATTAAAACACGGTGTAATACAGGCAATATCCGTTCGGCATTCAATTAACGGGTATGAACTTATTTCTGGTGAACGTCGTCTTCGAGCATCAATAGCCGCCGGGCTGAAGCAAATCCCTGCTTATGTGCTTGATGATGTTAGCGATAAGCAAATGCTCGAAATCGCTCTCATCGAAAATGTGCAGCGTGAGAATTTAAATCCCATTGAAATTGCTCACGGCTACAACAGACTTATCGAAGAATGCAACTACACACAAGAGCAAGTTGCCGAACGTGTCGGGAAAGATCGTTCGACGGTAACAAACTTCCTTCGGTTACTGAAACTTCCCGAAAGTATACAAGAATTGGTTCGTGAGAAAAAGCTCTCTATGGGACACGCCCGCACATTACTTTCACTCGACGACCAACTCAAGATGATTGCTGCAACGAATGAAATCCTTGAGAAGGAATTGTCTGTTCGTGCAACAGAAATGCTCGTTCGCGATATTCAAAAAGGTAAGGTCAAGTTTACAATCGATGGCAAACGCATTGCTCCGCAAAAGGATAAAAAAGACATTCTTCCAAAAGATAGTGCGTTGCAATTGGAAGAGATTGAAAATAGATTGCGGCATTTATTTGCAACAAATGTTAGAATTACGCCTAAATCTCAACAAAGTGGCACAATTGAATTTGATTTTTATTCTATTGATGATTTTGAAAGATTAATTGAAATTTTTGAAAATACTCTGAAAAAAGAAAATGAATAAAATTTATTTGAAAAATACAACTCAAATTAGAGTTCGCTATGCTGAAACAGACAAAATGGGATTTGTATATAACGGCAACTATCTTACTTATTTCGAAGTAGGTCGCGTTGAATTGATGCGGCATTTTAATTTAAGTTACGCAGAATTAGAACAATATGGTTATTATTTGCCTTTGGTGGAAAGTCATTTGAAGTATGTCAAATCAGCATATTACGACGATTTGCTTGACATAGAAGCATCGTTGGAATGGCAATTAGAGCCAATTCTGAAATTTCAGTATAGAATTACACGTAATAACGAACTCATTTGCGAAGGATTTACCACTCATTGTTTTATGAGCAAAGAGACTATGAAACCAGTTCGACCGCCAAAAGTATTTATAGACGCTATCAATAAAATCAAGCTTTCTGCGTAATTGCATAAGTTATTTGGATGATTTATGAAAAAAGTGGTTTTTGTTGTTTTTCTTTTATTGAATGTCGCTGTTTATGCGGATAATACACCTTTTAATTTTTTGAGGAATATCGCAAGTGCCCGAGCAGCCGGACTTGGTGGTAGTTTTGCATCAGTAATCGACGACCCAAGCGCTGTTTTTTACAATCCGGCAACACTTTCGACAATAGAAAGCAACAATTTTTCTTTTAGCTTTACAAAACACATTCTTGATGTAAATAGTGGAAATTTAGTATATATTCACGATTTTGATAATATTGGCAGATTAGCCGGAAGTGCGTCTTTTACTTCTTATGGATCATTTGATTATTATGATAGCGATGGAAATAAACTTCCCGGCTCATTTTCAGCAAACGATTTGATGTTTGGCGTATCTTATACAAATACTCTCGATACTAATCTTTACTATGGTGTTACATTAAAATTTGCTTATCTCTCATTAGAAAAAGCTTCGACTTCGGCAATGGCTATTGATGCGGGATTAATCTATTTGCTTCCCGATGGACGTTCAAACTTAGCATTCAGCATATTGCACGCAGGCACTCAACTTTCCACTTTGGAAGGACGTAAAGAAAATATGCCATTAGATGTTCGCATAGGTGCCAATCATAGATTGCGCGGATTGCCGTTGTTAGCAAATATTAATTTTCATCACCTTGCAGATAAATCTAAAAACTTCATAAGTAAGTTTAGAAATTTTTCACTTGGTGGAGAAATATATTTAGGCAGATATTTACAATTAAGAGTTGGTTATAATAACCATATTCGTTCAAAAATTGCGAGCACTTTTGATAAAGGTATGACAGGTTTCAGTGGCGGATTAGGGATAGTCCTTGAAGACTTTAACATTGATTATGGCTTTTCTCAATATGGAGATGGTGCGAATTTGCATAGATTAAGCGTATCTACACATTTGTAGGTATGCAATAATGTTCTTTGTTATATGTTGGACAAATGCAGAATTGTTATTGAATATTGCCCATACTACTTAATTTGCTTTTATTAAGTTTATACTTTTTTGTAACTTGTAATTTTATTTATGTAAAGTGTAATAACATTTTTTACTTCTTGTTAATTAATTATTACGAACAATTTTGAAAAGAAAGTTGGGCAATTTTAAGCAAAAAACTGTTGCAAAAATAATCCTTGGTGTGAGCCTGCTTGCATTTTTTCAATCTTTCGCTCAGAATCCAAACAAATCAATTCAAATAAACAACTCTTTTCTTCCTGTTTTATATTTGCTTTCGCCTAATTTATTTTATGCACTTGGATATAACTTTGACGATATTGAAATCTACGACTCAATGATTTTTGGCAGAGACACTGTTCAACAGGAGAGGTTGAAAATTCTTAAAGCCCCAGAAATTGACAGAAATATTTATTATCGCCAGAAATTACCAAACTATATAACATCAACTGCTTTTTTGGATAGTTCACTGAATGAATTCAGATATACCGAACTTTTCGATTCAACTGTCGTTAATAATACATATCCTGTAGACTTTGAACAATTTCTTTTGCAGAGAAAAAACTATATACAACATCAAATCTGGGATTCTCTTACAACAAGTTACGACTTGAAGAAAGCACTTTCAGGTGGTGATCTTGCCGCTTTAATTGGTCAATCTACCGGACTTACAATACCTATTCCCCCAAGCCCAATTTCAAGTATTTTTGGAAAACCAACAGTAAGTATCAATGTTAATGGCGAAGTGAATTTGAGAATAGGTTGGCGGTGGGATTCTCAAAATTTAGGGACTGTATCTTCTTTTGGGCAATCGCAATCATCCCCTATTTTCCAACAGGATATTAGAGTTAATGTTACGGGTCAGATTGGTGATAAATTACGATTAGGAACAAATTGGAATACTCGTCGTCAGTTCGAATATGAAAATGAGTTTAAAGTTGCATACGAAGGAGAGGACGACGATATAATTAAAAAGTTAGAGTTTGGAAATATTGATTTTCAAATTCCTTCAACTTTAATTGGAGGAGGCAGTGCATTATTTGGAGTTAGAGCAGATTTCCAATTTGGACCTTTGTTTTTGAAATCAGTGTTTTCTCAAAGACGTGGTCAAAGAAAATACGTTGATGTTCGTGGTGGAGCAAGCAAGCAGTATTTCTCAATACGTCCTTATGATTATGCAAAAAATCATTTCTTTTTAGATACTGCTTATTGGGAAGTATATAATGAATATTTCAAAAACACAACACCTATCATTCCTAAAAGTGCTGCAAATCTTAGAATTAAGCAAATCGAGGTTTGGGAAGCAATAACTGAAATTTCGAATCCACTTGTAGCAAATGCCGTTGCTATTGCTGATTTGCCCGGCAAAAAGCTAAGACAAGGTGAAGACTGGACATCTGCCGATAAGAACAGACCTATTCAGGCTGGTTTAGTAGAACGAGGCAGATTTATTTTGCTAGATTCTACAAAATACCATATCGATTATAATCTTGGCACCTTAACGATTTATAACTTACGTCAGGATCGCACTTATGGTGTTGTTTACCGTATCGAGGGAGAAACTCCCGATCCTAACGACGACATCTATTATGGAAAATTTTCAGATATGGTGGGTGAACGTGATACTTTAATTCTCAAGCTTATATATCGTCCCAACCTTGTCCCTGGATACAAAATCCTTTGGGATAGGCAAATGAAAAACAAATATTCAATAAATGCTTCAAATGTTAATATTTCGGAAACAAAAATTGGGATATGGTATTTTAGACAAACAAATGATTCGACTGACTTAATAGAAGGTGCAACAGATAAATTAGTTACAATTTTTGGTGTCGACCAAGTCAATAATTCTACTGGTGCAGTGCCTCCTGATGGGCAGTTTGATCTGAGACCACCGTTTTTTGATCCAATTCGCGGTGAAATCACTTTGCCACACGTTAAGCCATTCTCCGATGGATTAAGGCGGTATTTTGGAAAACTTGGAACACCCGAAATAGCAGAAATATATACTTTCGATCAAGTATATGATACCACATACGATGCTGCCAGAAGAAATACAGCAAGAGATAGATTTGTCATAAGTGGTGAAGTTTCAGGGCGTCAAACAAACAGAATTGCTTTAAATGCATTTTCACTTCCACCAAATAGCGTTAGAGTAACTCTGGACGGTGTTCCTTTGCGGGAATATGAGGATTATGTTGTGGATTATTATTCTGGGGTTGTGACAATTAGAAACCCAAGAGCCTCTCTTCCAAATGCAAATTTACGAGTAGAATATGAACAGCACGATATTTTCAATGTTGCAACTAAAACACTTGCCGGATTAAGAGCAGATTTAAATCTTTGGAAATCCAGAAATGCCAATGCCGGACTTGGTATGACTATGATGTATTACGACCAATCTGCTGTTATCGATAGAGTCCGGTTGGGAGATGAACCCGTTTCGAACTTTATGTTCGGTTTCGATGGACGAGCTAACTGGAATGCACCTTGGCTAACAAAAGCACTTGATTTACTGCCTTTCTACGATACAAAAGCACCTTCTTCTATGTCTCTAAAAGGTGAATGGGCAATGATTATGCCTGAACCTAATAAAAGGCGTTCTGAAATTTCATCAGACAATAATTTACCAGTAGTTTATGTTGATGATTTTGAAGGAGCACAAAGATATATTCCTTTGGGACTAATACCATCCCAGTGGCAACATTCTGCCCCACCAGAAGATATTTCTATTGATTCATCAGCAGAAGGCAGAACCAACTACCGCGCTAAAATGTTCTGGTATCAATATTTTATTCCTCGTGTTCCTATACGTGAAGTATATCCGAAAAACAAATCTTATCAACAAGGAAAGATGAATATTAATCCGCTCAATATTGTTTTCGAGCACGGAAAACGAGGCATATATAATAAAAATCCAGAATTTTTAGATCCAATTAATCCGCAATACGATCCTAATAATGATTTTGCTTCCAATCCACAAAATAAACCGAAAATTTGGGCTGGAATGACCCGCTTGCTTTCTTCTTTCAACACCAATTTCGATAATGAAAATATCGAATACATAGAAATTATGATGAGAGTCGGGCAGTGGGATCCGGGAAACACAAAAATGTATATTGATTTGGGGCAAATCAGCGAAGACATTATTCCTAATGGGATACCAAACAGTGAAGATGGCATAACACAAGCCAATCCTTTCCCAAACAATATAATAGACCCCGGTGAAGATGTTGGAATTGACGCAACTGACGATAAAAACGAAAAAGAGGAATATCCTTATCCATTGAATTTAGAAAATGATCCGGCAAGAGATAATTATCGTTTTAATTTCAATAAAAACGATCAGGATAGAGGTGAATCCGATTTTGAATTCTATAACAATTTCGAAGGTAATGCCAGCGTTTCGGAATTAGGGCAATTTCCAGATAAAGAAGCAATGAACCCAAACAATGGATTACAGATTAACCTTGATAATTCTTATTTTACTTATGAAGTAGATATTTTACCTGATCCTAATAACAATCCTCAAATTGTTGGCGGTAATCCGGAAAAAGGCTGGTATTTATATAGAATTCCTATCAGAAAACCAAAATCGTTTGTTGGAAATCCTCAATTTTCCAATATTCAATATGTGAGATTGCGTTTTCAAGGTGGAGTATTTCGTGGAGAAATAGCTGATTGGCGTTTAGTTGGTTCTCAATGGCTGCGTTCACACAATTTATCTGATGTTCCACCAAATGATAGTGTTCTTTCAGTTTCATTTGTAAATCTATGGGAAAATTCAGGTGAACCAGACTTTTATACTATGCCACCGGGAGTAAAAGCACCTCGATTGCTGAACAATCCTGATCCGACACAAGATATTCGGCTTAATGAACAATCATTGTCTTTATCGGTGCGTAATCTTCGTTGGGGCGAAGAGAGAATGGCAGTAAGATTTTTCCGCGCAATGGATATTTTCTATTATAAAAAGCTCAAATTTTTTATACACGGCGATGGTTCAATGCCATCAAATATGGTGGCAGGTGCAAAAGCAAAAGCGTACGCATTAATTCGTTTTGGAATAGATTCAGCTAACTATTATGAATACAGAAGACCTTTGTTACAAGGATGGCAGGATATTGAAATAAAGCTATCGGAATTAACTGCAATAAAACAAATTCGAGATACATCCTTGCAATGGAGTAAGCAAGTTTTTCCAGTCCCAAATGATCCACTTGCTACATTTGCTATAAAAGGAAATCCTATTCTTACTCGTGTTCAATTTTTTGGTATTGGTATTGCAAATCCATCAGATGCTTTTCAAGAGCTTTCCACTACTATGTGGATTAATGAACTTCGCCTATTAGATCCAGAATCTTCGAATGACTGGGCAGGTGTTGCCGGATTTAATATGCAGCTTGCAGACTTAGGTTCAATAGATGCTACTTTTAGCACATATCAACCAAATTTCCACCGAATTGAGGAACGTTTCGGGAACAGACTGCTCTCAACTAACTGGAATATCTCGATGAATGGCAATCTTGAAAGATTTGCACCAAAAAGTTTTTCACAAATGAAACTGCCTATCACTTACACACACGCAGAATTCAACGATAAACCTGTGTATCAAGCAAATTCTGATGTAAACTTAAACGAAGCAGCACGTGCTGCCTATGAGCGAGCACGTGCTGCCGGATTATCAGAAGAAGATGCAAATCGTGCAGCCCAGGAAGTTAAAACATCGTCTCAATCACTAAAAGTACAGGATAGCTGGGCACTTACAGGGGTTCGACTTGGAATCCCTATTCAACACTGGCTAATCAGCGAAACTTTCAACCGAGTTACTATTGGCTACTCTTACGCTCAGGAGTTTGAACGTTCCTCGCTATACAGGCAACGTTTCAACTGGATTTGGCGTTTGAATTTACAGTATGCTTTGCCTATTCCGGCATTACTAACGTTTACTCCTTTGACATGGATAGGCGACGCTCCATTTTTTGGTTCTTATAAAAATTGGAAAATTAGTTTACTACCATCAAATTTCACTGCTGGTCTTGATATGTCCCGCCGGCGGGCAACGGAGCAGTCAAGATTTTTAGATTTTCCAAGCCCTGTTATTCGTGATTTTACTGCAAATCGAACAGCAGGCTTCAATTGGAAACTTATCGAAGGTGGCTTTATTAATCCAATAATTGATTATAATTTTGCTACAAATTCGACACTTGTCCCGTTTGAATTAGATGAATTTGGACGACAACGCACTGGAAGCGAGATTGCAAGGCAAATATTCTTTAAAGATAAATTTATTGATTTAGGGAAAAATAATTTACATTCACAAAATTTTTCTGTCAATTTCAAACCTATTTTACCTAAAATTGCTAATATTGCTGCATATTTCGATATCTCTGGTGCTTTCAATACAACATACAATTGGAATAATCCGCTCCAGCAGGATCCAGCAATTCGAGATATTGCAAAATCAGCTGGCTTTAACAACAATATTCGAATAAATCAATCTATTAAACTAAAAGCTATGTCAGATGAATGGTTTGGAATTAAATCCCAACCAATAGGTCGTCGCTTTGGACAGCCCGATACAAGTAGTAGCAACAATTTAGGTGGAATAGCTAAATTCTTTAAAACTATATTTTTAGATTGGGAAAAGTTAGACTTTACATTTAATCAAACAAATTCCGCACAAAATCCAGGTGTATTTGGTGGCACAGGGCTTTCTAATGTATGGGCAAGAAACTTTTTAGGAAGACAAAGCATTGAAATGTTTGGACCATCTACCCCATACCAATTAGGGTTAGTTAGTTCACCACACGGTGATTTTCAGATGACTGGAAGCAACAAATTCCCCTATTTTGGTTTCAAAACAAGCAAAGGAAGACGTCCACCAAATGCTGTTCTACAGGAAAATTTCGCTCAAAATTCTACATTAGAAATGAGAACATCTCGTCCATTGTGGGAAGGAGCAACACTCGATATCAATTGGAAAACTTCTAAGGGATACAACAGAAATCAAACTATTGAAACTGATGAATTTGGTCATCCACATCCACGTAATGTAATTGTAACCGAAACATTTAATCGAACATTTATTACTTTTCCAACTATTTTTGGTTTCAACCCATTCAATAATACAATTGAACACGTTGTTGAACTATATAATCAGAGGAAAGCAGGAATTATTAATTCCAATCTTGATACAGTTAGCAAAAATCAGAAATTACTTGAAGCACTAAATAGATCTTTCTATGAAGGACTTGAGATGTTTTCACTTACTGGTGGAAAAGTTGGTAAATTCTTGCCAAGTCTGAACTATGGAATTCGCTGGGAAGGACTCGAAAAATATGATTTCTGGAAAGATT
Source organism: Eximiradius proteiniborus (assembly GCF_058546985.1). Classification (NCBI taxonomy): domain Bacteria; kingdom Pseudomonadati; phylum Bacteroidota; class Eximiradiia; order Eximiradiales; family Eximiradiaceae; genus Eximiradius; species Eximiradius proteiniborus. The sequence continues at coordinate 923,819 of NZ_CM178592.1, forward strand.
ATGTTAAAAAAGTTACGGTTGATCACGTTTATACTTCGACTTATCAGGAGAGCGCTTCTATTACAGATAACGGTCGTTCCGTGCAGAACCAAATTGTGCAATATGGTTTTAATCCAGTAGTTGGCGTCACAGCAAATTTTGATGAAGATAAATTCGATGGACAACTTACTGCAAATATCAAATGGGTCTCGCAAACATCTTATCAATTGAATGCTGCAGGACGTTCTACAATTTCCAAGCAAACTACTAACGAAATCACAGCCCAAGCAAGCTATATGAAGCGTGGGTTCGAGTTTCCTCTCTTTGGTATTCGTTTACAAAATGATTTGGAATATAGTTTTCTCTTTACTTTTAAAGATAATTCAAATACTACTTTTGATGTATTAGACCGTTCGAGTTTTACAGGAAAAAATAAAAATGGTAGAACACTAACGGGTAATAAACAGATTATTGTTGAGCCTCGAGCACGTTACTCGATGAGTAACCGCGTTACAGCTTCTTTATTCTTCCGATACGAAGGAACATTCAACGAAGGTGCCGCCCAACCTGGTTTCCATACAACACAAGTTGGATTAGATATTCGAATTTCAATTGCTGGCGGCAGATAATTCATTACAATAATAATATTCTCGAATAAAAAATTCCAGTATTGAAAAAAAATCAGGAATTTTTTTATTTTTTTACAATATCAGATTTTTTAGTTCGTTTTTAATATCAGATTTTTTTATCTGATTATAAAAGGAGAAAAAATGTTAAGAAAAGTAATACAAATCGATGATGAAAAATGCAACGGTTGTGGTATTTGCGTAACTGCTTGCAACGAAGGTGCAATCCAGATTATTGATGGAAAAGCCCAGCTTATTAACGAAATATTTTGCGATGGTCTTGGAGCATGTATTGGTGAATGCCCCGAAGGAGCAATAACTGTTATTGAACGTGAAGCAGAAGCTTATGATGAAATAAAAGTAATCGAAAAATTATTGAATGAAAATTCTATGAAAGTATTGGAAGCACACTTAAAACATTTAAAAGATCACAATGAAATGCTCTATTTTAATCAAGCAATGGACTATTTGAAAGAAAAAGGGGTAAAAGTCGAGCTGGAAGACAAGAAAAATACAATGGCTTGTGGTTGCCCGGGTTCGATGGCAAGAGAAATCAAGCGACCTAAAACAGAAACTTTAGAAAATAAGAGAGAAAGAATACCATCACAATTAGAGCAATGGCCTGTTCAGCTTCATTTGGTAAATCCGATAGCTTCGTTTTTCAACGGACGCGAAATGTTAATAATGTCTACTTGCGGTCCAATAGTAAGTGCTAATGTTCACGAAGAATATATAAAGAACAGAAGTGTTGTCGTTGCATGTCCAAAGCTTGATAGGACAGAACCATATATTCCCAAATTAGCGGCAATTTTTGAGCACAACGAAATACCTAAAATTATTGTTGTAAGAATAGAAGTTCCTTGTTGTGGTGGACTTAGTTACATTACAGTTGAAGCAGCCCGAATGAGTGGCAAACAAAATCTAACAATTGAAGAACACACTCTTTCAGTAGAAGGTGAACTAATAAACAAACAAATTTTATTTAAAAATTAAGGAGAAAATCAATGTTTTGCTATCAATGTGAACAAACAGGAAAAGGTGGTTGCCACACTAATGTAGGAGTTTGCGGCAAAGACAACAAAACCGCAATCTTTCAAGATGTTTTGATGTTTGCAATCAAAGGGCTTGCATATTACTTGAACAAGATGAAAGGGAACAGCCAAATACGTCTTGAACACAAAATTGCTATCATTGAAGGATTATTCACAACTGTTACTAACGTCAATTTTGATGCTTCACGTGTGAAAGAAGTAACCCGAAAAATTTCTGAAATGATAGAAGAATTAAGAAAAAATTATAATGCAGTAGAAGATATACCTCATATTCGCAAATCAGAGAAATTTCAGTTTATAGATGATGATGAATTAATGCTTGAATTTGGAGATACTATTTCAATTGAAAAGCGTAAAGAAGAAGTTGGACGTATTGTGGCGGGGATGGAAGAATTAATTATTTATGGAATTAAAGGTTTGGCGGCATATGCAGACCATGCATATATACTTGGCTACACAGATGATAAATTGCTTGACGAAATTATAGAACTTGTCGATTTTATGAATTACGAGCATAATCTCGATGAATTAATCCCGATGGCTCTTAAAGTTGGAGAATTGAATTATCGAGTAATGGAATTGCTTGATAGTGCAAACACAGGGTCTTATGGACATCCTGTTCCAACTAAAGTAAGAATTACACCGGTCAAAGGAAAGGCAATTTTAGTATCAGGACATGATTTGAAAGATTTACACGAACTGCTTAAACAAACAGAAGGTAAAGGTATAAACATCTATACACACGGAGAAATGTTGCCAGCACACGGTTATCCTGAACTAAAAAAATACAAACATCTTGTCGGAAATTATGGTGGAGCTTGGCAGGATCAACAAAAGGAGTTTGAAGAGTTTCCTGGGGCAATTCTAATGACAACAAACTGTATTCAAAAACCTCGCGAAAGTTATAAAAAACGTATTTTTACATCAGGACTTGTTGCTTGGGAAGGTGTTCGCCACATACAAAATTATGACTATTCGGAGTTAATTGAAGAGGCACTTGCTTGCGAAGGTTTTATTGAAGATGCTGAAGAGAAATACACTATGACTGGATTTGCTCATAATGCAGTATTAGGAGTTGCGGATAAAGTCGTTGAAGCAGTAAAAAATGGAGAAATAAAACATTTCTTCCTGATAGGAGGTTGTGATGGGGCAAAAAGCGGAAGGAATTATTATACAGAATTTGCAACGAGTGCTCCCCAAAATACAATTATATTGACACTTGCTTGCGGAAAATACCGCTTCAATAAATTTGAATTTGGTGAAGTTGCTGGTTTGCCTCGTCTACTTGATGTTGGTCAATGCAACGATGCATATTCTGCTATTAAAATAGCGATAGCATTAGCTGAAGCCTTCAAAACTGACGTGAATAGTCTGCCGCTTTCTTTAATTCTCTCGTGGTACGAACAAAAGGCTGTTGCAATTTTGCTTACTCTCCTATACTTAGGTATCAAAAACATTAAACTTGGTCCGTCGCTTCCAGCATTTTTAGAACCTGAAATTATTGATTTTCTTGTAAAAACATATAATATTGCACCGATAACAACAGCCGAACAAGATATGAAAGAAATACTCAGCGTATAAAAAACTTCAAATACCTAAAAAATAGAGGCTGCCTATCATAAAGGCAGCCTCTTTTGATAAGAATTTTGTTATTTAGTTACTGTTGAATGTTTTTTGCGCCCGTCAGCGACTCTGATGGAGAACGAGGAATACTTACAATACCACTTACAATTACCCATTTGTCTTTTTCACGACGTAAGGTTCTTGCGGCTCTAACCTGATAGGTGTTTTCAAAGTTCTGCTTTTTAACATATAACTGAACGCCATAAATTATCGAAGCAAAATTACCATATGGATCCATTTCGATAAAGACATCGTAAGGTTCACCATACTTCATCAAGTCGTATTCTTGCCATTGTTCGAGCATTTTTTGTTTATAATCTGAAAAAGTAGTAATCACTTCACCAGAATCAGTTCCAAAAAACACCACTTCACCTGCCAAAGTTGGGATCATAGCCCCAAAATCTTTCTTTTCGTATGCTGTGTGAAAAGCTTTAATGGTTTCCAATACTTTGTCTTTCTCAATTCTGATTCTTTCTGGTGAGAGAGCTACTTTTTCTTCTTTACAGGATGAAAAGATAAATGCAAACGATAATAAAATTAGTACGAACTTTTTCATAAATACTCCGAATAGATTATATTTCTTATTATTTAAAACCAAAATCTTGTGAAAAGTTACAAAATATTAACTATTTTTCAAAATAAATTATAATCGTGATTGTTTATTTTTACGCTTGTTTCGATTTTTTTGAGTATTTATGAATTATTTATTATGATCACAATCGGTAAATTTTAAGAATTTCCTTTTATATTATGGACTTATAATGTATATTTATTGTTTGTGTGAAATGATATTTTTGCAAAATATATTTAGGAAAAACTAATGGAAATCAAATCTTTAGACTTGTTTTTGCAAATTGCTAAAAGCCGTCCTAAACGCAAAGTTGTAGTTGCTGCCGCAGAGGACGAACCTGTTCTTCAAGCTATTACTGCTGCTGAAAAAGAAGGAATAGTCGATGGACTTTTAGTTGGAAACACCGAAAAAATCAAGCATTATGCTGATGAATTGAAATTGGATATTTCACATTTTGAAATAATTGATGAGAAGGATCCAGCCAAAGCAGCCTGCAAAGCTGTTGGCTTAGTTAGAGAAAATGCTGCACAAATTTTGATGAAAGGACTTGTTTCGACAGCTGATTTTCTTCGTGCAGTGCTAAACCGTGAGCAAGGCTTGCGAAAAGATGAATTACTTAGCCATATCGGATTTTTTGAAGTGCCTGCATACCATAAGGTAATTGCACTCACTGATGCTGCTCAAAATATTTGCCCAACTCTCGAAGAAAAAATTTCCATTTTGAGGAATGCAATTTCTGCATTTCACAAAATCGGTGTTAGTTGCCCAAAGGTAGCTTTGCTTGGTGCAGTTGAAACTGTTAATCCCAAAATGGAAAATACACTACACTCTGCGATTATCACTCAGATGAACAGACGTAAGCAACTTAAAGGCTGCATCATAGACGGACCATTAGCATTTGATAATGCGGTTTCGCTCGAAGCAACTCAACACAAAGGAATTGAAAGCCCTGTTGCTGGTGATGCAGATTTACTTTTTGTTCCAAATATTGAAGTTGGCAACGTTCTCTATAAGTGTTTTACATATTTCTCTGGAGCAACTGTTGCAGCAACTATTCTTGGTGCTGCCTGTCCAATTGTGCTTACATCCCGAGCAGATAGTGATAAAAGCAAACTTATGTCAATAGCATTATCAACATCTATTTCTGATTAGGAGAGTAATTATGCAAATATTATCAATTAATCCTGGTTCAACTTCAACAAAGATAGCTGTATATGAGGATTTAAATCCTGTTTTTGTCCAGAATTTAAAACATAGTACAGAAGAATTATCACCATTTAATAAAATTATTGACCAATACGATTTCAGAAAAAAAGTTATTTTAGAATTTCTTGAAAAGAATGGTGTTGATGTTCATTCTTTTGACGCCGTAGTTGGACGTGGTGGACTGCTCAAGCCAATTCCTGGTGGAGTGTATCGGGTTAATCAAACAATGATAGACGACCTTAAAAAAGGTTTACAGGGAGAGCATGCATCTAATCTTGGTGGACTTATTGCTTACGAAATTGCTAAAGCTGCTGGCTGCGAAGATAATGCATTTATTGTAGACCCTGTTGTAGTAGATGAACTTGATGAATTAGCAAGATTTTCGGGACATCCTTTGTTGCCAAGAAGAAGCATATTTCACGCTTTAAATCAAAAGGCAGTAGCAAGACGTTTTGCACGTGAACATTCCAAGAACTATAATGAACTTACACTTATTGTGGTTCATCTTGGTGGTGGTATTTCTGTCGGCTTGCATAAAAACGGTAAAGTGATTGAAGTTAATAATGCATTAGACGGAGATGGTCCATTCTCACCGGAGCGTTCTGGTTCGTTGCCAGTTGGCGACTTGGTAAGTCTTTGTTATTCTGGTAAATATGAACTACAAGAAGTAAAAAAAATGATTACCGGGAAAGGCGGATTTGTTGCATATCTTGATACAAATGATGCATATGAAGTTGAAATTCGGGCATTAGAAAAAAATGATGAAGAAGCCCGCAAAGTATTTTTTGCTATGGCATATCAAGTTGCAAGAGAAATTGGTTCGCTTGCTCCAGTAGTTTCTGGGAAAGTGGACGCTATTCTGATAACCGGTGGTATGGCTCGTTCCAAGCCTCTTACTGAATATTTAACTGAACACGTTAAATTTATTGCACCAGTTCATTTGTACCCTGGCGAAGATGAAATGCAAGCATTATCCGAAGGTGTTTACTACGGTATTAAAGGCGAAATTGAAATTAAAGAATATAAATAATCTTGAAAAAATCAGCCATAATTTTAATGAAAAATCCCCGATAATTTTCGGGGATTTTTCTTTTGTTAAATATCAACTGATTAATGAAGCTCTTTTCTCAATCACATGTTCGAACGACTTCTATTGTTATTCTTCGGTTTTGTTTACGAATGTTTTCAAGTTCATCACGAGATATTTTTTTCAGAGAAGCACCCTTTGGTTCTTGAATTTTCGGTTTCGATGAACCGAAGCCTATTGTTCTTGCAATTTTATATTCTGAAACACCTTGTTCTATTAGCCATTGACGCACTTTTTTAGCACGTAAATCAGACAATTCCTGGTTACGCTTTGGATTTCCTTCTTCGGATGCATGCCCTTCAATTGATACTTGCAAGCTATCGCACTGATTAATGTATTCAAGTAACCTCATAAGATTTCGAATTGTTCCTGGGTATTCGAAATTAAACAAATCAGTATTCACAATAAATAGAATATCCGGGAAGTCTGTTTTTGTTCCAATTTTTGGAGGTTCAGGACAACCATTTTTGCCTTTCACATCAGAAGGCACACCGGGAGCAAGTGGGCAGTCGTCTTCTCCATCAATTATTTTATCGCCATCTGTATCTGGATTTAGTGGATCAGTTTTAAATTTCAATACTTCATCACCATCTGTAAGTTTATCGTTGTCAGTATCTGGATTAATAGGATCGGTTTTATAGACAAATATCTCGTCGTAATCTGATAGTCCATCATTATCGGTGTCAATTTTCAATGGATTAGTTTTATAAACAAGTATTTCGTCGCCATCAGAAATCTTATCGCTATCGGTATCGCGATTTGTTGGATCAGTTTTGTAAACAAATATTTCATCGTAATCGTTTAACTTATCGTTGTCAGTATCAGCAAGTAACGGATTTGTCTTGTATTTTAATACTTCATCACCATCAGAGATCCCATCGTTATCAGTATCAATTACTAAAGGATTAGTCTTATATACTTTGACTTCATCGCCATCAGTTAGTCCATCACTGTCTGTATCCGGATTAAGTGGGTCGGTCTTGTAAATAAAGATTTCTTCATAATCTGTAAGCTCATCACCGTCTGTATCCGACTTAAGCGGATTAGTTTTATAAGTAAGAACTTCATCGCCATCAGAAACACCTTCTCCATCCGTATCGCGACTTAGCGGATTGGTTGAATATATTTTTACTTCATCGCCATCGGTTAAGCCATCACCATCTGTATCCGGATTAAGTGGATCAGTTTTAAATTTCAATACTTCATCACCATCTCCAAGCCTATCACCATCTGTATCATATTTTAACGGATCGGTTTTCCTTGCAATCTCTTCCCCGTCTCCAAGTCCATCGCCGTCGGTATCATATTTAATTGGAGAAGTTTTATATGTATATATTTCATCATAATCAGTAAGACCATCGCCATCTGTATCTGGTTTCCGAGGATCTGTGTAATAAATCAACACTTCATCACCATCGTTAATACCGTCGCCATCAGTGTCTGGATTTCGAGGATCTGTTCCTAATGCTCTTTCTCTTGAATTACTAAGTCCATCTTTGTCGTAATCAGCAACTCCAAAAACATAATACGAAAATCCGAGACCGAAATTAACTAATTGATCGGCTGATGAACTTGCATTGGAAGCTTCTTTCTTTGATAAATCGTCAAAATATTCACTCATTCCAAAACGGTAAGTTCCTTTTGCATTAAAAACCAAATCATCTGTGAGATAAATTTCGAAACCAAGACCAACAGGAAAGATAATTTTATTTTTGTCATATGTATTACTTTGATTGTTTGGCAAAGCACCACCATAACCAGTATTTCCAGCTTTAGGCTCCCAATTCATAAAGCCTACACCACCGAACAAATATGGCACTAAACTTTGTGTAGGAAATAAATTAACAGAAGCAGTAATGTCGCCACTCATCCAACGAATAGAATTCATATCGCGAATTCTTATGGTAGTATTAGGATAGAAGTCTCCAATTTGAGCATTATTGCCGAAATACTCGGGATATTTTTGCAGAACTTTTTCGTCGGTTTTATAGCGAACTTGTCCTAAATTAAACGTACCTTGCAAAGAAAATGAAGACGTTAAATTAAGACGCATTGTGAGGTCGCCTGCCATCCAAAATTGATTGTCAGTAAAATCGCCCCAATATTTGTTTAAACCATAAAGAAATCCTACAGAAAATCGCCCACCCTCGCTTTGAGAAAACAATGAGTAAAGAGGGAGAAGTGTAATTATCGTGTAAAAATAGATTTTTTTCATATTGAATTGAAGAACATTGAACATACTGCAAAAAAATAGACGTAGTCAAATAGTAATATTGTAAAAGCGAAAAAATAAACTTAGTCGTCTCTATCTTGTATTTTGTTAATAATTTGATTAATTAAAGGTAGTTTATGGAAATGTATGATGTTGTAGTATTAGGAAGTGGTCCGGCAGGACTTACAGCTGCACTATATGCAAGCAGAGCTAATTTAAAAGTAGTAGTTCTGGAAGGTTTGCAACCAGGAGGGCAGCTAACAATTACAACGGAAGTTGAAAATTTCCCTGGTTTTGAAAACGGTGTTCAAGGTCCGGAAATGATGGATATTTTCCGTCGTCAGGCTCAACGTTTTGGTGCCGAAACTGTATTCGAAATAGCAACAAAAGTAGATTTTTCAAAGAGACCATTTACAATTCATACAGCTAATGGAAAAGAATTCAAAAGTAAAGCGGTAATAATTGCAACCGGTGCATCAGCGAAGTTACTTGGATTACCTTCTGAACAAAAATATTGGGGTGCTGGTATTTCGGCATGTGCGACTTGCGATGGTTTCTTTTATCGTGGTAAAAAAGTATTTGTGGTAGGTGGCGGAGATACTGCTCTGGAAGAAGCAATTTATCTTACTAACCATGCTTCATCAGTTACAGTAATTCACCGTCGCAATGAATTCAGAGCCTCGAAAATTATGGTGGATAGAGCAAAATCTAATCCGAAAATTAGTTTAATTTTAGATTCAGTTGTTGAAGAGTTTCTTGGTGAAGAAAAAAACGGAATAAAGTCGCTCACCGGAATTAAAGTAAGAAATGTTAAAACAAATGAAATATCAGAACATGCTGCAGATGGAGTATTTATTGCTATCGGACATAAACCAAATACAGATATTTTCACAAATATTATAAATTTAGATGAGAATGGATATATCATTACTGAGGGCAAATCAACTTATACAAATATTCCTGGTGTTTTTGCTTGTGGTGATGTGCAGGATCACGTTTACAGACAGGCAGTAACAGCTGCCGGAAGTGGATGTATGGCTGCGATTGATTGCGAACGTTGGTTAAACGCAAATCCATTAGAATAATTCTATAATATTAAGCAGGGATGCTACAAAGTGTCCCTGCTATTTTTCTAAAAGTTCTTTAATTTTAGCAAGTCCTTTTTCGTGATCTTTTCCAACCATATCGTCATAGAAAAAGTTAAAATATCTTCCAAACGGGTAATCGAGTTCCATTTGCATTCCCCATCGAACTTTTGTGCTATTTTCGCTTATTTTTTCAAAATGCATTATATCGTTTGCCTCACTTTTCCAAGGTTTGATGAAAACAATTTTTGATTTTAATAATTTGTTTTGTTGTAATTCAATACGTTCCAAATAACCTGAACCCAAAGAATCTCCCTCCCATTCAATTTTGGAGCCAACATCCCTGTTGTTGTTAGTTACAGAAAGCACTAAATCTTTTTCCATATCAGTCCACGGATTCCAATCTTTAAAGTTCTCTAAATCCAACAAATAATAATAAACACTGTCTATTGGTTGATTTATTACTATCTCTCTTTCGGAATATGCTTGATTTGGAAGGAAAAAAGGAATTGCAAACAATAAGAAAATAAATATACCTATTACAATTAGTATAAATCTGAAAATTTTCATAAATTCTCCTTTAAATATGGAAATTTTAAGTAAAATATGAATAAATTTTTTTTCATCAAAATAAAAATTTAATATGACTGATTTCAATTATTTATGGAATAAACTGAAAAATAATGTGGGGAAAAAGTATAAATATAATTACTTTATTCCTGAACTTTGGATTGAAAAAGATAGCACTCGAAAAATCAATGTTGATCCTTATGATTTTTTTTCTGAACGTTTAGATAGAATATTGGAACTATCGAAAGATAAATCATCCGATTGTGATATTGTATATAACCTATTTGTTCGATATGCAACTTCATTCGATCATTTGGGTAGCAACGATTTACTCAATGTTCCAACTGATTCCTTACGTCAAACAGGGACATTTCTTAAAAGCATTACTATTCTCCCCTATTTAAAGAAGTTAGGAGTTGGTACTATTTACTTACTGCCCGTTACTTCTATTGGGAAATATGGAAAAAAAGGGAATTTAGGAAGCCCTTATTCGATTAATAATCCATACAAATTGGACGAAAGCTCAGCCGAGCCACTACTTGAAATGACAGTAGAACAGCAATTCAAAGCTTTTATTGAAGCCGCCAAGCTGCTTGGAATGAAAATAGTAATGGAATTTGTTTTTCGGACTGCATCAATTGATAGCGAACTTGCTTTGCATCATCCTGAATGGTTTTACTGGATATATGACACAGAAGAAGAATTTCGTCCACCAAAATTTGACGAAGAAACACTAAAAATAATTAAGCAAAAGATTGATCTTGGAGATTTTGATAATCTTCCACTTCCAGGTTCAAATTATCTAAACAAGTTCGCAAAAAAACCAAGAAGAGTTTTATATGCAAAAAATGGTAAAATCATTGGATATACAGACGATGAGAAACAACTGACAATTCCAAGTGCTTTTGCTGATTGGCCTCCTGATGATAATCAACCATTATGGACTGATGTAACTTATCTGAAATTACATAATCATCCTGATTTTAATTTTATAGCTTATAATACTGTAAGAATGTATGATCGGATTTTCGAACAACCAGAATATGAAAACGCTCCTCTTTGGGAACATATTAAGCAAATTGTTCCATATTATATTAATAATTTTGGAATTGATGGTGCAATGGTAGATATGGGACACGCTATGCCTGAAAAATTGATGAAATCTATTATTGAACACGCAAGAAAAATCAAGCCTGATTTTATATTTTGGGAAGAAAATTTCTCAGTTACTTCAAAATCAAAAGAGGAAGGATACGATGCTGCGTTAGGATATGTTCCATTTGATAGCCATAATTGCCTGAAAATGAAGGAAATAATTAGTAAGTTCGAAAACAAAGAATTTCCGATAAATTTTTTCCTTACACCTGAAAATCATAATACTAAACGTGCTGCAAGTAGAGAAGGTAGCACTGATTTTTCAAAAATGATTTGGTTAGTTCTATCTTTTCTTCCGTCTATTAAATTTATTCACAATGGTTTTGAACTTGGTGAGAGAATGCCTGTAAATACAGGCTTGGGGTTTGCCGAAGATGAAATCAAGCAGTTCCCGACCGAAAGACTTCCGCTTTTCTCAGCTATTGCACTCGATTGGACAAATTCAGATAATCTAATCTATTACATTCAACAAGTTAATTTAGCCCTGAAATATTTGAAATTGCATTTTCAGATAACTAATTTTGAAAATTTCAAACTTCTTGAAACCAGCGAAAATTTGCTGGCTTTTATGATTGAAAAGAAAATATTATGTGTAGCAAACTATTCTAATGAGAAATTAGAATTGCTGCTCAAAGAATTAAAAATTGATACAGAAATATATCATTTCAATATTGTTAATCATACAAGACAAAAGGTTGAGAACTCGATCTTGCTCGAAGCCTTTAGTGGTTCAATATTTTTATTGGAATAATTTTGAATGATATTGATTTTTAGAAGTAAGATATTACTACAAGCTATTTAGTAAACTTTCATTTTGAAGGTGCCATTTTATTGTATTGTTCATTCCTGTTTCGAAGTCAATTTCGGGTTGCCATCCTAAGAGAACCTTGGCTTTGGAAATATCAGCACCTGTTTCACTCATATCTGCATTGTTAAAAGGTTGGTATTCAATTAGTGCTTTACGATGCAAAGTATTTTCGATGAGTTCAATCATATAATTAATACTGACTGGGCTTCTCCCGCCACCTAAATTAATAATTTCATATCCAAGAGGTTTCATAGAGGAAAGAACACCATTAGCAATATCTTCGATATATGTAAAATCACGTTTCTGGCTCCCATCACCATAAATTGTAATTGGAATACCCTTTCTTATTTTTTCGATAAACTGGAAGTAGCTCATATCTGGACGCCCTGCCGGACCGAAAACAGTGAAAAACCGAAGAACTGAAACATCAATTGCGTATAGATGATGATAAGTGTATGAAAGCAACTCGGCTGATTTTTTTGTTGCAGCGTATTGAGAAATAGGATAATCAACCTGCATATTTTCCCGGAAAGGAACTTTTTCACCAGCATAAACTGAACTGCTCGAAGCAAGCACAAATTTATTAATAGAATATTTTCTCATTAATTCAAGAAGGTTCAGAGTGCCTACAATATTTGTGCTAACATATATGTATGGATTTTCGATACTTGCACGGACTCCAGCACGAGCAGCAAGATTAATTACTGAAACAAAACTATTGCTTGCAAATAATTCTTCGAGTTCAACAAAATTTTCAACATCTATATTGTAAAACTGGAAATCACAGAAATTTTGTAATAATTTTAATCTATGAAATTTTAATTTCGGGCTGTAATAATTATTAATATTATCAACTCCAACAACGAAATATCCATTTTTAAACAGTAATTCAGCTACTTTTGAGCCAATAAATCCTGCAACTCCTGTAACTAATATTTTCTCTTTAGTTGTCAAAACTTAATTCCTTTAGTCAATAAAAAATCTTTAATTTTTTGTGCCATTACCTGGGAATGTTTTCCTAAGTTATCAGAAAAAAACAAATTTAAGCAATATTCGTAATCCCAGTTTTTAGTTTTATCTTGCAAAACTTTAACAATTTCACTACTAAGCTCATCAAAATTAGCAATTCTAATTGTATATTTTTCAAGTAATTCGTAAATTTCTTCTGATAATCGACCTTTGATAGGAATTTTAAAAGTAAAAATCGGCTTTAGAAGCAACATAAATTCGGCAATTATTGAACTAACATCAGCTACAAAAGCATCTGAGATAAGCATATACTGATAAATTTCTTGATTAGAAATTAATTTAACATTTTTAGTGTTCTTTATCTTTTCAACAATGTGTTTGCTTACCCAAGGATGTAAAGTAACGAGTACATTGTTATTTTTCGATATTTCTTCAAGTCGGTCGTACCAGAAATGAACTCCAGCGATACCGGATTTATCCCAAGTAGAAGAAAAAAGAATAGTTGGTTTATCTGGATAAGCTAGATTCTGTTTCAATTTGAAAGCGGCATTCTTTGTAGCTTCATCAAAAAGTGTATCGCATTTTGGAAAGCCACCATATTCAGCATTTTTTATTCCTAATTTAGTAGCTTGCTCAACTTCTGAAATTGAAGTAAAGAAAAATAAATCGAATTTGTTGTATTTATCAGCAGAAATAAAATTTTTAAAGTGGTATGCCCCGTGTCTCAACCCAATTTTAATTATTTTTGGTGAAGGAAATAGGTGCAAGCTATGCCGAGCCATCAAGACAACATCTGGGAATGCCGGATAAATCAGACAATTTATGCCATACTTTTTATTTATTTCTTGTGATAATTTTTTATTTTTTGCGATTACTTTAACTTCTGGAAGTAATTGATGAACATTTCGAAAAATCTCGTAATCCAATAATTCGTGGCAATAAAATGCAATTAAATGGTCTTTTCTAAAAATCTCAGAGATTCTCCATAAAAAAGAATAAGGTATTTTCAAAAGAATTTCAGAAAAAACCATTATCAATTTCCTTTATGAACCAACACCTAAAAACTTCGCTAATCCATAAGCGAGTTCATCTTCGAAGGCGCAACGTTCATACACTTTTTCCCATAAACCATTTTTCTTAATAAAATACCCATTATTCTTAACAATTACGTTTATTCCAAAGTGTAGAGCCTGAAATTCCAGTAGTTTATATTGATTATCGCGATTATCGAAGATAATATCCATCGAAAGGTAAGGGGTGTCCGGAAAAGCATTCTTGAACTGCTCGGCTGACGAAAGTAATTCATCGTCAATTTCAAAATTTATATCAAAATTTTTTGCTCCACTTGCGCGAAAATCCCCTTTTCGATTGTGCCGCTTGATGACATAATATTTATCGTAAATAGCAAGCACACGATAGTCGAACAATTGCCCGGGTATATATTCTTGAACTGCAAATCTAATATCCTTAGTAATATAATTTTTATACTCAAGGTAATCTTTATAATTATTGTAATCTGGATATTCAGGATATTTTTTATTTTTTCGGAGATATCTGCGTCGCAGCAAATCTAATTTTTCGTAAAGCTTTGTGCGACTGAACTGTTTCAAATACTTATTAACATCATTAATATTCTTGCATAAAAAAACACCTTTGCCGTTCGAGCCATCTATTGTTTTGACAACAAAAGGAAATTGAAGGTCGATAGAATGAATATCATCGATGCAAGAAATGTAATATCCTTTCGGAGCATTGACCTTTCGAACTTTCTTTAATAATTCCTGATAACCTTTATTTTCGTGAGAACGAAGTAAATCAATAGAAGGAATAAGTTTATTATTGAACTGATTTAAGATTTCAGCAACATCTTTAATATAAAAACGTAAATTTTCTTTTTGGCTGAAATGGTAAAAAATCGTCTCATTGCTTGGGATTTCGTTACTCGCAGCAACTAACGGGAATGTAGAAACCTTGCAATTAATACCGTAATGAGAAAGATTTGAAATGAATTTTTGTGTATCAATACTTACCCAAGGCTTACGAGTTTGCCCGAAAAAATTATTTTTATCAGTGAATAATAATATTTCCATAAAAAAATTGTGATTTTCGGTTTATCTCATTAAATCATTATAGACAACAAATGCCATAAATAAAAGCAGTATTATTAACCCACCTTGCTGAATTGCCATTTTAACTTTGACAGGCACTTCGCGACGCATTATTGCTTCAATAATGACAAAAATTAAATGTCCGCCATCAAGAGCAGGGAAAGGAAGAATATTTAATACAGCAAGGGAGACCGAAAGTAAAGCAACAAAGCTAAGGAAACTAATTAAACCACGCTCAGCTTGCTGTCCAGCTTGCTTTGCAATCATTATAGGTCCTCCGATTGATTCACGGAAGGACATGTTTCCTTTGATTATCTGCCCAATAGAACTAAACAATAAATTTACAGAAGAAACAGTTTGATTCCATCCAAAAGCAAACGATTCAAGTAATCCATATTCTTTGATTGATGTTTTTCCCTGGTAAATTTGAGCAATTTGAACACCGATTGTGCCCTTTTCGTCTGGTTTTATTGAGTCTCCAAGAATTTTATTTCCACGTTTCCATTGGATATATAGATTTTTGTTAGGGTTTGCTTTTAAAATATCGACAAATTGGCTGACTGCACCAATTGGTTCACTATTGATGGAGTAAATAGTATCATCCTTTTTTAATCCGGCTTTTTGAGCAGGCTTATCAAAAATTGATGCAAGAATAATTGTATTTGTGCTTTCAGGTTCGATACCAAGATTTTTTTGTTCAGCAAGAAGTCTTATAAACTGGCTTCCATCTGCTTTAAGAGTTACCTTTTCGTTGTCGCGTAATACTTCAACTATTCGATTTTTCCCAAATTTTTCAGTAGTCAAAATTTTAATAACATCGTTCCAATTATTAACTGAAACACTGTTGATTGAAAGAATTTTGTCGCCTTGCTCCAAACCTAAAAAGTCTCCAACTGATTCTTTTTTTACGTATCCAACAGTTGTAGTATCTAAGGTTTGTTCTCCTTTGAAAAAAATAATTCCAGCAAAAATGCTAATTGCAAGAATTACATTGAACAAAACTCCCGCAGAGAGAACAAAAGCTTTTTGAAACGGATTTTTTGCACGGAATTCATAGCTCTGTGGTGGTTTAGAGATGAAATCGGCATCCATTGATTCATCGACCATACCAGAAATTTTGACGTAACCACCAATCGGAAAGGCAGCAATCCTGTAATCAGTATTCCCTTGCAAATCTATATCTTCTGGCAGTTTTCCGAAAGTAAATCCAGTAACTTTGTTATATCCGAAGAGCCTCCATCCCATACCAATTGAGAAAACTTCGGCTCTCATACCTGTTAATTTAGCAGCTAAAAAATGTCCTAATTCGTGAATTAGAACCAATATTCCGATAACAATAATAAAATAAAAAATATCAGTTAATGCACCCATAATTCAACTATAAATTTGTTATGAAATTACTTGTTAATTTTCTTGTTAGTTTATCAATATTGACAATTTCATCTATTGTAGGATTTTGCTTTATTTCAATTTCGCCAAGAGCAAACTGGATAACTTTGTGTATTTCAGTAAATTTAATTCTATCGTTGAGAAATGCTTCGACTGCAATTTCATTTGCAGCATTTAACACAGCAGGAGCAGTTCCGCCAATTTCAAGAGCTTTGTATGCTAAATCAAGACAAGGGAATTTCCCGACATCTGGTTTGAAAAATGTCAAACTTCCAATTTGAGCTAAATCAAGTCTTGGGAAATCATACTTTAATCTATTTGGATAGGTCAAAGCATATGAAATTGGTATTCTCATATCAGGCAAACCTAATTGTGCTTTGATCGAACCATCAACGAACTGCACCATCGAATGAATGATACTTTGAGGATGGATAACAACATCTATCTGGTTAATTTCAACTCCGAACAACCAGTATGCCTCAATTACCTCGAAACCTTTGTTCATCATAGTTGCGGAATCAATAGTAATTTTATTGCCCATACTCCAATTAGGATGTTGCAAAGCTTCACGAGCAGTAATGGCATCAAATTCAGATGTTTTTTTATTTAGAAATGGTCCGCCAGAAGCAGTAAGTATTATTTTTTCAATTGACTTGTTGTTCTCGCCGACTAAACTTTGCAAAACAGCACTATGTTCGCTATCGACAGCAATAATTTTAGAGCCAGATTTTTTTGCTTCACGAGTAATAATTTCTCCTGCTGCAACGAGTGTTTCCTTGTTGGCAAGTGCTATATCAATTCCTTTCTCTATAGCTTTCAAAGTAGGCAAAACACCTGAAAAACCTACCAGCGATGATAGTACAATATCGTTTTCACTATCTGCGGCTGCTTGAATCACCGCATCTTCACCATAAAGTATCTCACCCTTGAAATTGGTTGTTTTTAGAAAATCGCGATAGTATTCTTCTTCCTTAATTACAACTCCCTTTGGATTGAATATCTTAGTTTGTTTTTCAAGTTCCTCAATGTTTTTATTGACTGTTAAATAACCAATTTCAAACATTCCATTTAATGAACTCACAACATCAAGCGTTTGCTTGCCAATCGAGCCGGTGGAGCCAAGTATTGTAAGTATTTTTTTATTTTGTCTCATTTTTACATAAACTCATTGGTAATATCTTTATCTTTTCTAACAGAAATAAAGCGAAATTTATCAATTCCTATTGTATCGCTTTGTTGAACAACGATTTTAACAAAATATTTGAGCATTAAGCGTGAAATTATTGAAAAAGTTCCTTCCGTGATATAAGCAGCAATGTTTGGATGAACCTGAAGAATTAATTTAAATTCGCGGCTGTTTTTTCGGAAGTTTTTAAGCCATCTTTCAATTGTATTAATCAATACTGATTTTGAAATAATTCTGCCAGTTCCGTTGCAAACGTGGCAAATTTCGCTTGTTTTTTCTTCAAGGTTTTGATTAATTCGCTGGCGAGTAATTTGCATTAATCCCAATTGAGTAAGCGGAAAGCAAACAGTTTTTGCTCTATCTTTTGCCAAAAGCCTTGTCATTTCCTGAAATAATTTTTTCTTATTGCTTTCTTGCTGCATATCGATAAAATCGATGATAATCATTCCGCTTAAGTCGCGCAATCTGATTTGACGAGCAATTTCATTTGCAGCTTCGATATTAGTTTTGAAAGCATTTTTTTCCTGGTCGGTTTCGTTACTTCTGCCGGAGTTTACATCAATTACGTGCATTGCTTCGGTATGGTCAAATACAACATCGCCACCAGATGGAAGGTTTACAGTTCTGCGGAATGTTTTAGCAAGTTCTTTTTCTATACCGAAGGCTTCGAAAATTGGATGGTCTCCGTTGTATAATTCAACTTTTTCGATTAAATGAGGTGAATTGATTTTTAAATAATTTATTATTTCTTTATGTAATTTTTTTGAATCAACGGCGAGTAATTTCACATCCTGGTCAAACAAGTCGCGGACAACGCTTGTGGCAAGTCCTAAATCCTGATAAACAAGTCCTGGTTTCTTCAAGTTTTCAGCTTTTTGATGAACCATTTTCCAAATATCAAGCAAATAGTTCCAGTCGCGACGCAGTTCATCTTCACTTTTGCCTTGGGCAGCCGTTCTGATTATTCCACCATAACCTTCCGGGAGAATGCTTTTTGCAAGCTGACGCAGTCGCCGCCTTTCCACATAAGAAGCGATTTTTTTAGAGACACCCAGAACATTATCGAAAGGAAGCAACACTGTATAACGTCCGGGAATTCCCAGCTTTGTTGTAACTTTCATTCCTTTGCTGTGGTAAGCTTCGCGAATTACCTGAACAAGAATTAACTGCCCGGGTTCAAGATTGATATCAACTGCACCAGATTTTTTCGTATGAAATTTTACTTTTTGAATTAATGATTTCTTTTTTGTGTCCTTTTTCGACTTAGGTGTCTTTTTATCGTTTAAGTTATTGCTTTCGTTATCATCATCTTCGAAAAACAAATTTTTATCATTTGAATCATCAATATCAGAAAAATGCAAAAATGCATCTTGATTTAAACCAATATCTATGAAAGCAGCATTTATTCCTGTAACAATTTTACTAACCTTTCCTAAATAAATGTTTCCAATGGATTTTTCTTTTTCTGGAAGTTCTATATAATACTCGCTAAGGCGACCATCTTCGGTAATGGCTATTCTTACTTCGTTAATAGCAGCATTTATTACAATATCTTTTTTCATTTTCTAAATATTTTTTCCAAATCACTCAATTAATAAAACACAAAATTACATAAAAATATGTATTTTTTTGCTAAATTAGTTTATTAATTAGTCTCGGCTAATACCATAATTTTATAATTATTCGAAATTTTTGTATTTTTGTAAAAAAGTTGATTATAGGTTATGTCTGAAAAAATAAATATAAATCCTGAAAGCGACATTGAACTGATTGATGAAGTAAAGCTTGCTGCAAAAGTGATTTTATTTAATGATGATTGGCACACTTTCGACGAAGTAATCAATCAAATAATAAAAGCTACCGGATATAATTACGAGAAAGCAGAGGCAATTACTTATGAAGTGCATAATAAAGGGAAGGCAATTGTCTATTCTGGTGAATTAGCTAAGTGTATTCAAGTAAGTTCTGTATTAGAAGAAATTCAACTTCGCACTGAAATCCAACTTTAATTTTCTTAATGCATTTTTAACATTTGTTTTAGTCAATTGACTGATAATTAGTATTTTTGAATAATGAAAACAGTTGAAGTATTTAATAGAGAAGTCAAAACGATTGCGAATAATCGCAAGGCGCGCCACGATTTTATTGTATTACAGTCAATTGAGTGTGGTATTGTTCTATATGGTACAGAGGTGAAATCATTACGTCAGGGAAAATGTAGTTTACAGGAGGCATACGCTACATTTCAAGGGGAAGATTTATATTTGGTAAATTTTCATATTGCTCCTTACGAGCACGGGAACCGTGAAAACCACGAACCAAAACGTCCACGAAAGCTGCTTGTTCATAAACGTGAAGCATTGAAACTAAAATCTGCAGTTGCCGAAAAAGGCGTAACATTAATTCCACTTTCAATCTATTTTTCCGGACATCTTGTAAAAGTAGAAATTGGCTTGTGCCGCTCTAAAAAGAAATATGATAAACGTGAAACTACCAAAAAACGTGAAACCGAACGCGAAATCCAAAGAAAATATAAAGTATAAAATGCTTGTTTGCTTTTCTAATTAATACTAATTATTTGTTTATTCTGATTACCAATATTAATTTCAACTATTTCAAAATTATTTTGCAGTCTAATACGTTACTTCTTTTATTTAACGATTACTGAAAACAGGAAATGACAGACTACCCATATTATGTTAAGGAAAAATGCTATTGCATTTTGTGCGAAATGTATTTCAATGAGTTTAAGGAATGGCAAAAGAACGAGGGCACTGATTTTGTACGTAACTTTGACTTAATTGGAAGCGACCCGCGGTATTTCCAATGTCCAGTATGCGGTTCCACTGATCGCGAGAGACATTTGTATTTGTATCTCAAAGAAACAGGCGAACTCGACAAATTTGAGAACAAGTTAATTCTTTATGTTGCTCCTGAAATTAATTTTTTGAAGAAAATTGCCAAACCTACGATGAATTTTATTTGCGGAGATATAGAACCTGAAAAATATCTTCATTTAAATATTAACCCTTTTTACAAAATTGATCTTACACATATTATTTTTGAAAATGATACTTTCGATTACGTTATTGCAAATCATATCTTAGAGCATATTCCAGATTACCAGAAAGCACTTAAAGAAATATTTAGAGTGCTAAAACCAAACGGTACAGCAATTCTGCAAACACCTTTTGCAGCGTCAATATATAACAATTTCGAAGATTTATTAATCGATACTCCACATTTGAAAGAAAAGTATTATGGACAAAATGACCACGTAAGAATTTTCGGTTTGCAATTATTTGATGATATTAGGCAAGCTGGATTTAAGTTGCAGGTTTTTAACCACAAAGAGATTTTAGATAGATTTCAACCATCCATTTATGGCTTGAATGAGAAGGAAAATCTGATTTTGGCAAGAAAATAGATAGTCTTCTAATAAAAACTAATAACTATATGAGAACATTAGGCAAATATTTCGAAGATTTTGTTGTTGGCGAAATAATAGAGCATCCACTTTCGAAGACAATTTTCGAAAGCGATAATAATTTATTTTCGTTGCTAACAATGAATGCAAACCCACTGCATACAAATCTTGATTACGCACAAAAAAGTCAGCACGGGAAGATATTGGTTGTAGGAACACTTGTTTTTAGTCTTGCAGTCGGGCTAACAGTTCCCGAAATAAGCGGCAAAGCAATTGCAAATTTAGAATATGAAAAGATTGAGCATCTACATCCGGTATTTATTAACGACACAATTTATGTCAGAACACAAGTAATTGATTTGATACCATCGAAAAGTAAAAAGGACAGAGGGATTGTTTATGTCGAAACTGTAGCATACAATCAGGATAATGTAGAAGTTCTGAAATTTCGAAGAAAAGTGCTCATTAAGAGGAGAAACAGCAATGAATAGCCGTTTTCCGTTTCTAATGAGAAGCCTGATGTTTGTTCCGGGGCATAATGAAAGATTGCTCAATAGTGCTGCCCGGTCTGATGCGGATGTACTGCTTTTGGATATAGAAGATTCTGTTCAGCCCGAAGATAATAAACAGGTGGCAAGAGATATAATAAAGAGATTTGTCCGGGAAGGCAAGTTCCGCAATCATTTTGTATTTCCGAGAGTTAATGATCGGGAAAGCGGGCATCTCCTGCAAGATGTATATCAACTCACTATCGATGGTATTGCTGGATTTATGTATCCAAAGTCGAAATTAGGTGAAGATATATACTTTTTCGACAAATTACTTGAAACAATAGAATACGAAAAGAAAATACCGATTGGAACATTTAAAATCATTGCACTTGTCGAAACAACAGCAGCAGTATTAAATGCACAAGACTTATGCAAAGCGTCTAATCGTGTTGTTGCACTTGCCTATGGATGTGAGGATTTCATTACTGATCTGGAAGGCATTCACGATACAGAAAGCAAAAGCTTATTTGTTCCAAGAGCAACAATTGCAATGGCAGCACGGGCAAATGGTGTTATTCCTATTGATACAGTTCATATTAAAGTGCACGATTTAGATGATCTGGAACGCAACTTAAAAATCGCGAAAAATCTTGGTTTTGAAGGAATGCTTGTGCTTAATCCCAAAGAAATCCCACTTGTTCATAAATATTTTTCACCTTCTAAGGAAGATGTTGCTTGGGCAGAAGAGATGCTCAAACTTGCCGAACAGGCACACTCCGAAGGCAAAGGCGTAGCAGTTAAAGACGGAAAATTTATTGGTCCGCCGATGATACTTGCTGCTCGCAAGATTCTTAAGAAACAAGAATTGATTAATAAGAAAAGCAAAGTATGAAAATTGCAATAATGCAACCTTACGCTTTCCCTTACATCGGTTATTTTCAACTAATTAATGCTGTTGATAAATTTGTCTTTTTAGATAACGTTAATTTTATAAAAAAAGGCTGGGTTAATAGAAACCGAATAATTGTTAATAACAATGAATATTTTTTTACTATTCCTTGTAAAAATGTAAGTCAAAATAAACTTATTTGCGATACGATAATTGACTGGGAAAATTATTTTTTCGAGAAATTCTTAAAAACATTAGGGCACAGTTACAAACATTCTCCATATTTTGTAAAAGTTTTCGAAGTAATAAATAAAATATTTGAAGAAAAGCCTGCAACAATCTCTGAACTCGCCATTAGTTCAATTATCGAATTTTGTAAATATATAAATTTAGAGCGTGAATTTAAAATCGCATCTGAACAAACAAATTATCGAACTGATTTAAAAGGTGCTGATAGATTGATAGACATTGCAAAGAAAGAAAATTGTTGTACATACATAAACGCTATTGGTGGAATTAATCTATACAGCAAAGAGCATTTCGAAAAAGAATCTGTTAAATTATATTTCATAAAAACTAATTTAATCGAAAATTTCGACCAAAATCGTTATATTTCGTTTTATTCAATTATTGATTTAGCAATGAATAATTCGCCACAAAGAATTGCAAGTTATTTAGAACAATACGAGTTGATTTAATATGTCAAAAAAAGTTATAATAATGGGTGGTCTTGGGAACGGTTCGGTAATTGCTCATGCAATTGCGGATGCTAATAGAAGAGGTTACAACGAATATATTTGTGCAGGATTTATCAATGATAGAGACAATACAAGTGAAATTGAAGGCTTCCCTGTTTTAGGAGGGTTGAAGGACATCCCACAGTTATTAGAAGAAGGTTATTATTTTATAAATACTATATTTAAAGTTGGTGGTCAAAAAGAGCGTATTTCGTTATTTGAAAGATTAAATATACCTGACGAAAGGCTTGCCACATTTGTTCACCCGATGGCGTATGTTGCTCCGAATGTTGAGCTTTCACCTGGTTGTGTGATTATGCCCAATGTATCAGTTTCGTCAGGCACAAAATTTGGGAAATGTTGTCGGGTAATGGTAGGTGCAACAATAGGACACAACAGCATAATAGGAGACTATTCGTTTTTTGCAGCTAATTGTTGCACTGGTGCATATTTAAAGATCGGTAAAGCTGTAACAGTTAGCTTAAATGCTTGCATTCGGGAATATATCGAAATTGGTAATTATGCAACTGTCGGGATGGGTGCAGTCGTTCTTGAAAACATTGGCGAAGGTGAAATTTGGGCTGGCAATCCTGCTAAACTATTGAAAAAGGTGGAATAATGAGCAATTTAGTGAATAATCCGCTCGTAAGCGTTAGAGTATTAACTTATAATCACGGAAAATACATTGCACAATGTATTGAAGGCATTGTTTCTCAAAAAACCAATTTCCCATTTGAAATTATTATTGGAGAAGATTGTTCAACTGACGAAACTCGACAAATATGCCGCAATTACAAAGAAAAATATCCAGAAATTATTAATCTAATAGAGAACGAAAGAAATTTAGGTGTGGTTGCTAACGGCGAACGCACAATTGCTGCATATCGCGGTAAATATATCGCTTGGTGCGACGGCGACGATTACTGGATTGATGAAAATAAATTGCAAAAACAAATCGACATTTTGGAGCGAAATCCTAATTTCGCAATTTGCTTTCATCCTGTAAAGATAATCTATGAAGGAAGCGACCAGAAATCCATCATTTCAAATCCACAACAAAAGCAAATTTCAACAATTTACGATCTTGCATTTAACAATTTTATCCACTCCCCTTCTGTTGTGTTTAGACGCGGACTCTATGACACTAATCTTGAAGTATTGAAAACAATTCCTGCACGTGATTATGCTGTTCATCTTTTAAATGCAAGCAAAGGCGATATTTTCTTTATCAATGAAGTAATGGCAGTTTATCGCGAACATCCCAAAAGTGCCTGGACATCTAAATCGTTGCAAGAACGGCATCTTGGTCATATCAAAACTCTTGATATGATGACAGGACTCTTTAATTCTCAAATTGATGAAATTTTTACATTTGTAAAAGCAAATTACTATTTCGATTTATTTAATAAGCTCAAAAGCTATAATGACATTAATGAAGCCAAAATATATCTTTTTTCTGCTCTTGAAAATACTTTGAAATTGCCTTATTTCCCTAATATTGATGCTGTAAACAACAAAATTATTTCGGATTTGCTGAAAATTATTGACCGTGAGCACGATAGCAAAGCATTTTTATTACTTTCGAAGCTTGCTTTTCAAAAACATTTGTATAATGACACAATTGATTTTCTTGGAAATGTATTACAAATAGCACCAAACAACTATGAAGCCAAACTTTTACTTGCCCAATCATATTTCAAAATAGAGGATTACAACAAAACAATTGATATTTGCACAAATTTAATCGGGCAATCTGACAATAGAGAAGTGCTTAGAATTTTAGCCAAATCCTATTATAAATCCGGGGAATATACAAAAGCAATCGAAGTATGTGAACGTTTACTCAATATAGAAAAAAATAATTTTGAAGCACTTAAACTCATTTCTCTTTCATATTTTAAAACTGGAAATCAGAATTCTGCATATGAATATTGCGAAAAAGCACTATCAATTTTCAAGTATGATATAGAATTGCTCTCACTGAAAGCGAACCTGAAAAAAAGTATTTCAGGCGATACTATTGTGAGAGTTGAAGAAACAATTGACAAAGAAATCAAGCCAAAGCCTCAAAAACAAAAAGAGAACGTGGAAATTGTCTCAATCATTATTCATACAAAAAACAATGTTCATTTGCTTAAACGATTGATTAATTCGATATATTCGCATAATTCTAAATATAATTTTGAAATTATTGTCTCGGATAATGCCTCAAATGATGAGACATTAGATGAACTCAAGAAATTTGCCTCATCAAGAATTAATTTTAGATTTATTAGAAATTATCACAGTATTCCAGTATCCAAAGCAATTAATAATGCAATAAAAAATGCTTTCGGCAATTACTTTGTTGTTCTCAACGAAGTTCAGTCAGTTTCCCAGAATTGGTTAGATGTTATCATTGATAATCTAAAAAACACAAAGTCGGTTGTATCTCTGCCAAAACTTTTTCCTGATAGTGGGTTAGTTCATTCAACTGGAATTAAAATAGAAATAAGTAACGAAAAGCTCAACTTTTTATATCAAAACCAAAACGAAGATTATGAAACACTTGTTAATTCTGTTGGAAGAGTTTTTCCTGATGCTTTGTCGGTAAATTGCATCGCTTTTTCTTCTGAATTAATTGAAGAAACAGGGCTTTTCGATGAAAGTTTTGAAAGTTTTCTTTTTGAAATTGATTTTTCACTACGTGCAAAAGAATTTGGCTATTCTCCAATTTGCATAACCGACAGTATTGTCATAATAAAAGATTTCCTTGAAATTAATATGCCCACAGAAGCCGAAATTACTTTATTTACTCAAAAATGGGGGAAATTATTTAAAGCTGAAAATACGATAGATAGTATTGATAATCAACAAGAGCAATCAGCCAATCAACGTCTGTTGGAAATGGTAAAAAAATTATCTGAAGAAGGTGAAATTGCTGAAATTCAGAGATTAGGGAATATTTTATTAGTGCCAAATTTGCAAATTTTGAGTGAAAAAGAGATATTGTCGCTGGAAATTAATGAGGAATTATTTAATTCTTGCATTAAAATTGACGAACAAAGTTCCGAGTTCAATTATGAGGATTTATTTGAAATTTCAGATAATAAGCCGGAGCCTGAAAAAGTTTTTTCTGTTAGTAATGTAACACCTGTAAAACCACGTATTCTGCTAACAATGTATGGCTGGGACGAAAGTGGTGGTGGCACTACTTTTCCTCGTTCCGTGGCAATTGCACTTGCACGACGTGGATATGAAGTAGCAGTATTTTATGCAACAGCGAACCATCCAACAATTCGTCAGCCATATTACTTAGAATCTAAGATAGAGCAGGGAGTTCATTTGTATGGAGTTTATAACCGCCCAACTATTTTTCTGGATGCTCTGAATCCGGAAAGAGAAATCCGAGATGAGCAAATAGTAAGGTTATTTGCACAAGTCGTAGATGAATTCAAACCTAACATTGTTCACTATAACAATTTTCTCGGGCTTTCGTTTGCTATCGGTGAAATTCCGTATTCTAAAGGAATTCCTTCCATTTTTACAACACATAATTACCATATAATCGACCCAATGCTATATCTGTACCGTTCTGATTTATCTTTGTGGCAAAACACTGATTTTTTCCAGAATTCCGAACTTGCGAAAAATTATCCTGAATTACATTACTCATTCAGAAACCGAATAGAAGCAGCTAAAAAATTAGTCAATGAGCATATTACATATACTCTTGCAGTATCTCGGAGAGTAAAAGAACTATTTGTAGATTTTGGAATTAATCCTGACAAGATTACAATTGTTCATCAAGTGCCAGAACAAGCCCAGAAATTGACTTTACAGACATTCAAGAACCGACATCCAGAGTATCCTCTTAGATTTGGTTACATAGGCGGAGTAATGCCTCACAAAGGTGCTCACGTGCTGGTTCAGGCAGCACAATCTATACCTAAAGAAAAAGCTGAATTTTTGATATATGGATTTGTATCACCAGATTACCTTAGGTTACTTGAACGCCTTGATGTTAATAATAGAATTAAGTTTATGGGACAATATCAAACTGATGAACTTCCATCAATTGCTGAGCAACTCGATGCAATTGTATTGCCAAGCGTATGGGAGGATTGTGCTCCACTTGTGATAGCCGAAGCACTTGCAATGAAACTACCTGTAATTGCTTCACGATTAGGAGGATTTCCAGATTTTGTAAAAGACGAAATAAATGGGAAACTCTATTCACACAATTCGCCATCTGAGCTTACTAAAATATTATGGGAAGTAGTTGAAAATCCTGAATTAATAAATATTTGGCGTTCTAATTGTAACTTAACTCATAATTTTGATGACTATATTGATCATATTTTAGGTATCTATGAAAAATTAATTGCAGGCAATCGTCCGAATGTTGAAGAAATTGAGTTAATCTTTTAATATGAAAACAACTATTCGCAATGCTGTTATATTATTTGGAAGCACTCTATCTGTTATGGCAGGAGCAATTGTAACTCCTGCCTTACCTTATATCACCCAGAATTTTTCGAATATTGACAATATTGAATTTCTAACAAAATTAATTTTGTCTCTTCCACCATTATTTATTGCAATTTTTTCACCTATATCTGGTTATCTATTCGAAAAATTTGGGAGAAAGCCAATTTTAATTATTGCAGCTATTCTTTATGGAATTGCCGGAACAACGGGTTATTATTTCAACGACATATATTTTATTTTAGTTGGTCGGGCATTTCTCGGAATTGCAATTTCAGCATTGATGACTGGATTTATTGTTGTATTAGGCGATTTGTTTGATGGTGAAAAGCGAAACAAATTTATTGGTATTCAAGGAGCAATAATGAGTTTCGCTGGTGTTATTTATTTGCTACTTGGTGGATTGCTTGCTGATATTAACTGGAATGTACCATTTATAACTTATGCAGTCTCAATTATTGTTGGAATTCTGCTGTTATTTTTTCTGGATGAGACTTCTCATAAAACCCAGACGAGGCAACAAGTTCAGTTTTCTTTTAACTTGAAAACATCATTGATTTATTTAAGTGCGATCTTTGTAATGATTTGCTACCTGATGGTGCCAACTCAGTTACCTTTTTTGATTAATTATCAATTTCCAAATTTCCCGGCATCGAAAATTGGTTTGCTGATAGCAATATGGATTATGTTTTCATCTCTTTCGTCGCTGTTTTATCCCAAGATAAAAAACAGAGTTCCATTTCGCTATGTTTATATGATAGGTTTTTTCATTTGGGGCTTTGGGCATTTACTAATTTATTTTTCATCAAATTTAGTAATGTTGGTTGCATCGCTAATTTTTTCAGGATTAGGAAATGGTTTGGTTGTGCCAAATTTAAAATCACACATTTTAGCACATTCGACAGAATACAATCGTGGGATTAATAGCGGATTTCTTACGACTGCTCTTTATGTTGGTCAATTTCTTTCACCAATTGTTGTTCAGCCAATGTTTCAATATGCCAATATTTCACAAATATTCCCAATTTTCGGAATTTTAATGTTTTTAATTTCTATAGTTTATATTTTTACAAATAAAATTTAGGTGTAAAATGAATTCTTCACCATTTTATATTCAGAAAACTCGAAAATCATTTACTGAGGTTATAGAATCAGTAAAAGCAAGTGCTGCCAAAGCAGGGTTTAATATTGTCGCTGAACATAATATGAAAAACACTTACGAAAGTCATAATCTGCAATGGAAAAGCAATTATACAATATTATCTTTTTGCAATCCAATAAAATCCCATCACGCATTGAGCTTAGATAAACGTCTTGGATGCTTTATGCCTAAAAATATTATTGTTTTCGAGGATGATGACGGAACTGTGAATATTATGATGATGAAAGGCGACCCAAATAAAATGAATGAATTTTTTCCCGGGCTTGGCATTGGCGAAATGTCTGCCAAAACAATGAGCGAATTAATTAGCATAATTGATAATTCCATTTGATTAGAGGCTGAAATGGATAATTTCGTGATTTGTCAGGTGTGTGGTGCCAAAATTGATGTAAGTAAGGCTCTTTATTTGCAAATAGAGCAGACATTAAAAAATCATTACGAACAGGAATTTCACAAAAAAGATGAGCAATTCAAACAAGCAATTGAACAATTGGAAAATCAACGTCGAGAAATAGAAGCAGAAAAGTATCGTTTAAATCAAATTGTTCAAGAACAAGTAGAGGCACGCCTTACGAGCGAGAAACAACAACTTGAAGAAAATCTAAAAAATCAAATCTATAACGAAAACAAAACCCATATTGAAGCATTAAAACAGGAATTGAATGAAAAGTCTCAGAAAATCGCTGAACTCAATAATGCATTAGCTGAAATAGAACGTCTGAAACGTGAAAAGCAGGAAATCGAATCTCGATTAAAACTTGAATTTGAAAAGCAACTTACTGATAATATCCTATTAGAGCAAGAAAAATTACGTAAGCATTACGAGGACAATTTTTTGCTCAAACTTAAAGAAAAAGATAAAACAATCGAAGATTTAATGGCAAAATTGGAAGATGCACGACGTCGAGCTGAACAAGGTTCTATGCAACTTCAAGGAGAAGTGCAGGAATTATTTTTGGAGGAAATGCTTAAAGAACTATTCCCTTTGGACGAAATTCAAGAAGTAAAGAAGGGACAACGAGGTGGTGATATTATTCAGATTGTGCGAAATAATATTGGAAAAGAGTGTGGTAAAATTTATTATGAAAGCAAGAGAACTAAAAATTATGATAAAGGCTGGATTTCAAAACTTAAAGAAGACAACTTAGAAGCAAAAGCAGATATATTGGTTCTTGTAACGCAGGCAATGCCGGAAGGCAAGGATAGATACTTTTTCGAAGATGGAGTGTGGGTATGTCCATTTTCTGAAATTCGAGCTTTTGGAAATGTTATGCGGCTAATGATAATTCAAATTTATAATGCTTCTATTGTAAACGTCAATAGAGAAAGCAAAATGGAGCTTGTGTATAATTATCTTACAAGCAGAGAATTTGCGGATACTTTCGAAGCAATCATAACTGGTTTTAATGAACTTCAAAAAAGCTATATCGACGAAAAAAACAAGATAATGAAAATCTGGAAGGAACGTGAGAAGCAGTTTGAGAAAATTCTTTCCAATGCTGTTAATCTCTATGGTTCAATCAAAGGGCTTGCAGGAAGTTCCATACCTGATATAAAATTATTAGAGTAGAGAAATCAGGCAAATAATTTTATTCTCGGAACTTATCAAACTTTTAGAAATGAAAAAATAGGTAAAAAAATAAGGCTGCTAAAATAGCAGCCTTTTGATTATACGAATGAAAAAATTGATTAAGTTCCAGCATTGTAGTTGTTGATATAAGCAATTTGCTCTTCGGTGAGTTGGTCAATTGAAATACCTAACATTTCGAGCTTAGTTTTAGCGATAAATTCATCTTGTTCTTGTGGTAAATCTAATACTTCGCAAGGAAGTTTTTCACCGTTCTTATGAGCTTCTACAAGTCGCAAATGAGCCATAAACTGATTAGCAAAGGACATATCCATAACTTCGGAAGGATGACCTTCGGCAGCAGCGAGATTAATTAGACGACCTTGAGCAAGCAAGAAAATACGGCGACCATCTTTAAGAGTATATTCTTCACAATTTGGGCGAATTGTGCGTTTGGAAACGGAAAGTTCTTCGAGTTCCGGAATGTTAATTTCAGCGTCGTAATGCCCTGTATTGCATACGATAGCACCATCTTTCATATTTTCGAAGTGCCATTTACGAATAACATCTTTTACACCAGTTGCAGTAACGAAAATATCGCCGACTTTGGCAGCTTCGTTCATAGACATTACTTCGTGTCCTTCGAGAATTGCTTTCAAAGCAGCAGTAGCTTTGACTTCGGTGCAAATAGTATTTGCACCTAAACCTTTTGCACGTTTAGCTACACCGCTACCACAATGACCATGACCAGCAACAACGAAATTTTTGCCAGCAATTAGAACAGATGTGGCACGAATAATACCATCGATTGTGGATTGACCGGTACCATAAACATTATCAAAATCCCATTTTGTCTCGGTATCATTGACAGCGAAAACGGGATAGAAAAGCTTACCTGCATTTTGACGAGCACGAAGACGTTGGACACCAGTAGTTGTTTCTTCGGTCCCTCCTATTATCTGATTTTTAGCCATTGTTTCGTAGCTTTCGTGAACAGTGTTGATTAAGTCGCAACCATCATCGAGAGTAAGATGCGGATTGTGATCAATTGTACGTTCAATACACCAATAAAAATCAGGGTGGTTGCCATACCAGGCATAAATAGAAATTCCTTCGTCAGCAAGAGCAGCAGCAACGGCATCATTAGTAGAGAGAGGATTGCATCCTGACCAGGTTACATTAGCGCCAGCGGCAGCAAAGGTTCGGATTAGCACTGCTGTTTCTTTTGTAACGTGGAGACATCCAGCAATGGTGTATCCTTTGAAAGGTTTTGTTTCAGCAAATTTTTTACGTAGAGCCATTAGAACAGGCATACGAGATTCAGCCCAATCGATTAAAAGGCGTCCTTCTTCGGCAAGGGAAATATCACGAACGCAGTATTTTCCCTCCACTTCTGAAAAAGAACCTTGTGATTTTTTAGGAGGATAGTTTCCCATATTACTTCCTTTATATTAAGCAAAATTTTTCTTTAATATATCAACTAAATCAAGATTTTCCCAAGGGAATTCATTGCGACCGAAATGACCATATGAAGCAGTTGCTCTGTAAATCGGACGGCGCAAGTTAAATTTCTCAATAATTCCGCGAGGAGTTAAATCTACATTTTTAAGAATAAAATCAGAAACTTCGAATTCAGGAACTTTACCAGAATTATGGAAGTTTACATTAATTGAAATAGGTTGTGCAATTCCAATTGCATAAGAAACCTGAATGGTGCACTCACGAGCAATGCCAGCTGCAACAATGTTTTTAGCAAGATGACGAGCAGCATAAGCAGCAGAACGATCAACTTTTGTTGGGTCTTTGCCCGAAAAAGCACCACCACCGTGAGGAGCACGTCCACCATAAGTATCAACTATGATTTTTCTTCCAGTAAGTCCAGTATCACCGTGAGGACCACCAATTTCAAAGCGACCAGTTGGGTTCACATAAATTTTTGTATGTTCATCAATATATTTTTGAGGAATAACATTCATAATCAGATTTTCAATTATATCTTTGCGGATTTGTTCCTGAGATACATCAGGATCGTGTTGAGTAGAAACGACAACTGTATCGACACGCACAATATTATTGTTCTGGTCGTATTCAATGGTAACCTGAGATTTAGAATCAGGGCGAAGGTAAGTCATAATATTTTTTTCTTTACGAATACGTGCAAGTTCTTTCATCAATTTATGTGCATAAGCAAGAGTTGCAGGCATAAATTCAGGGGTTTCGTCGGTAGCATAACCGAACATCATACCTTGGTCACCAGCGCCACCGGTATCAACTCCCATTGCAATATCAGGAGACTGGTGATTGATAACGTTAATCACACTGCAAGAATCAGCATCAAAGCGATAACCTGCGTGTTCATAGCCGATTTCGCGAATAACGCCTCGGACAAGTTTTTGCAAATCAACATAAGTTTCAGTAGTGATTTCACCACCAACAACAATAAGTCCTGTTGTAGCAAAGCATTCGCAGGCGACACGGCTATTAGGGTCGTCTTTGAGCATAGCATCGAGCACAGCATCAGAGACCTGGTCGCAAATTTTATCAGGATGCCCTTCGGAGACCGACTCCGAAGTGAATAAATAATGATTTCTTCTATCCATAAAATCCTTTAAAATAACTAAAAAAACTAACTATGGTCAATAGTACTCGAATTACCAATATTCAACCGATGGAAATGTCCATTTAGTTCAGCATTATTACCAACGATTGAATTTTCAAGCAAAGAAGAAGTAACCTTAGCACCATAACTAATGATAGAATCTTTGATGATACTATCTTTGACAACAGCACCATCAGCAACAGAAGTGTATGGTCCAATAATTGAACGTTCAATAATTGCTTTTTCAGAAACAAAAGAGGGCTGGATAATCACTGAATCATTTAGTTTAAGTTCTGTAGGTTTCCGAACAAGCAAGAATCTATTTGTAGAAAGCAAAGTTTCAGGTTTGCCGCAATCATACCAGCCATCAACCGGAAAAGTAACAAATTTAGCATTGTCATTAATCATCAATTGAAGAGCATCAGTAAGCTGGTATTCTCCGCGTGTTCTAATATCATCAGAAATCAGTTTAGAAAGAGAATTAACAAGTTTTTGAGTATCTTTTATAAAGTAAAGCCCAACAATTGCAAGTTTTGAAATTGGTTCATCCGGTTTTTCGACTAACTTTTCGATAAAATTTGATCCGTTAGTAATAACAACACCGAAACGACGAGGGTCTTCAACTTCTTTTACTCCGATTGAATTGCAGCCAGTTTCGAAAGCTAAGCTAAGATCAACATCAAAAATAGTATCTCCAAGAATAATCAGAAGCGGTTCATCTCCATAGGTTTCCCGTCCGGTCCATATAGCGTGCCCAAGACCGAGCATTTGCTTTTGCTCAACGAAATCAACTTTCATCATCGAATATTTTTTTGTTACAAATTCTTCAACCAAATCACCCATATAACCGGTAATAATGGTTGCGTCGGTAATACCTTGTTGGAGAAGAGAATCAAGTATATGAGCAAGGATTGGCTTCCCTGCAACGTTTAACAATACTTTTGGCTGAGAATATGTGTGAGGTCTTAACCTTGTCCCAACTCCTGCAACTGGAATAACTGCTCTCATAATAAGAAATAATTAATATTCATAAATTTAGTGATTACTAATTTACAATTTTTTTCTTAAATGATTTATAAAAAATACAATTAAAATTTAATAAATATCATCAACATATGTTAGTTCATCAATTGGTGGGCGAACATAATCAACGCTGATTTTTCTTGGTGGCAATTCTAAAGTCGGAGGAGTAACGTCCTCGTATTTAATCATTTTGAGGATATGGGCAATACAATTAAGACGTGCTCGGCGTTTATCGTCGGAATGGACGTTATACCAAGGACATTGTTTGGTATCTGTGTAACGAAACATTTCGTCTTTGGCACGGGAATAATCGCTCCATTTATGCCAGGAAGCAATGTCGATATCGGAAAGTTTCCAGCGTTTCATAGGATTAGTTGCTCGTTCACGAAAACGAATTTCCTGTTCTTCATCGCTGACGGAAATCCAATACTTTAGCAAGATAATTCCAGAACGAACAAGCATTTTTTCGAATTCCGGACAAGAACGAAGGAATTCCTGGTATTCGTCTTCGGTGCAATAGCCCATAACACGTTCAACGCCAGCACGATTATACCAACTACGGTCGAAAATCACTATTTCGCCAGCACTTGGCAGATGAGCAACATAACGTTGGAAATACCATTGGGTTCGTTCTTTGTCGGAAGGTTTCTCGAGAGCTACCACACGGCAACCACGAGGATTGAGTGGCTCAACTATGCGTTTAATTATACCTCCCTTGCCTGCTGCATCACGTCCTTCGAAAATAATTACAACACGTAAGCCTTTTTGCTTGACCCAATATTGAAGTTTTACAAGTTCTTGCTGGAGTTTAGCAAGTTCTTCTTCGTAAAAATCTTTTGAAATTTTGCCTTTCTTATTGAATTTTTCAATTGGTTTGTCTTTTTTACCCATAAAACACCTTCAAGATTATTTATCTTTAAATTATTGAAAAAAGTTATTAAATTCAATTAATAATGTTTCATAATCTATTAATTCTGTTAAATGAATAAGAAACTGTATTTAATTGATGGAATGAGCATAGTTTTTCGCGCTTATCACGCAATGAAATCAACTGACCTGCGAAATAAGAATGGCGAACCAACAGGTGCAATTTTTGGTTTTGTCAATATAATAACTTCGTTTTTGGAAAAGGAAGCTCCCGAATATTTGGCTATAGTATTCGATACCGAGCATCCAACTTTTCGGAAAGAACTTTATGACCAATATAAAGCAAACAGAGATAGTTTCCCGGAAGATTTAGCTCCACAGTTATTAAAAATTAAAAAGTTTATACATTTAGTTGGGATAGAACAAATTGAAGTGCCAGGTTTTGAAGCAGACGATGTGATTGGAACAATAGCGAAGAAAGCCTCAAAAAACGGATATGAGGTATTATGCCTTACAAGCGATAAGGATTATTACCAATTAGTTGACGAAAAAATAAGTTTGATGAAACCTTCGCGAAAAGGAGAAGAGTTTGAAATAATACGCAGGTCGCAAGTTTTTGAAAAATTTGGGGTTAAGCCTGAGCAAGTTGTAGATGTATTAGCATTAATAGGAGATACCAGCGATAACGTGCCCGGAGTAAAAGGTATTGGGGAACGAACGGCAATACCACTGGTTCAGGAATTTGGTTCTATCGAAGAGATATATAATAATTTGGATAAAATTGAAAAATCTTCTATTAGAAGCAAATTGGAAAACGATAGAGAAAACGCTTTTTTAGCAAAAAAATTAGTTACAATAGACACAAATATAGAGAAAGACTTTAATTTGGAAGAAATGAAGTTGAAAAATCCAGATTATTATGGATTAGACAAATTTTTTGAGGAATTATCATTTGTTCAGATTCGCCAGAAATGGCAACAGAAAGGAAATATCAGCACTCATTTTGACACAATGAATAATTTTCAATTGAATGATATTGATAAAATTCAGATTAATTATCATACAGTTTCAAATTCAAATATTCGTGAAATCATTCAATATCTTAATAGTTTCGAAACTATTGCATTTGATATTGAAACGGATTCTCTCGATAGACAAACCTGTGAAATAGTTGGCGTTTCATTTTCAGTAAAGGCAGGTGAAGCATTTTATTTTCCAATTTCACAGCGAAAAGATAAAAATATTTTCAGTAACGCGACTACTCTATTTGATTTTTCGAATAGTCAAGTTCCAAATATTCAAGATAAAAACGAAAGTGAAATTCCATTTGAAACAGCTATTAGTGAAATAAGGAAAATTTTAGAAAATCCAAAAATTGCAAAATGTGGTCAAAACGCGAAATTTGATGCATTTATTTTAAAAAGGTTTGGAATTAATGTTCATCCCATAACATTTGACACTATGGTAGCAGATTATTTATTAAATCCAGAAGCACGACACAATCTTGATGCATTGAGCGAGCGTTGGCTTAATTATAAGCCTATACCAATTTCTGATTTAATCGGGGAAAACAAAAAACAGCAAATTTCTATGCGAGAGGTTCCCATTGATATTGTTTCGAAATATGCCTGTGAAGATGCTGATTTGGTGATAAAGCTGAAAAACGTGTTAGAAAAAGAACTTGAAAAAGCAAATATGTCCAAATTAGCAAATGAAATTGAGTTCCCATTAGTATCAGTTCTTACAGATATGGAATACGAAGGAGTGAAAATTGATAGAAATGTTTTACAATCAATTTCAGTAGAACTTAATGAAGAAATTTTACAGCTTAAAAAGACAATTTTTGATTATGCAGGTGAAGAATTCAATATAGATTCACCAAAACAATTAGGAGAAATTTTATTTGATAAATTACAGATAAAAGCATTGAAGAAGACCAAAACAGGATATAGCACAGACGCTTCGGTATTGGCTGAATTGGCATCTAAATATCCAATTGCAACAGCAATATTGGAATATAGGCAGTTAGTGAAGTTGAAATCAACGTATGTCGATGCACTGCCGGGACTAATTAATCCACAGACAGGTAAAATTCATACAAGTTTTAATCAAACAGTTGCTTCGACAGGCAGATTGTCTTCGACTGATCCAAATTTGCAGAATATCCCAGTTCGAACTGAAAAAGGAAGAGAAATCAGGAAAGCATTTGTTCCTACGAAGGAGGATAATGTAATAATTTCTGCAGATTATTCTCAGATAGAGCTCAGAGTGATGGCATATATATCGCAGGACAAAAATTTAATAGATGCTTTTAAGCGCGGGCTTGATATACATTCAGCCACAGCGTCTTTATTATTTAATATTGATATTGAAAAAGTAGATAGTACCCAACGAAGAGTTGCTAAAACAGTAAATTTTGGGATACTATATGGACTTGGAAGTTTTGGGTTGGCACAAAGATTAGGTATTTCAAGAACAGAAGCTTCAGAAATTATAGATAACTATTTTAAGAAATACTCTGCAATAAAAGATTACATTAATACAACGATAGAATTTGTTAGAAGGAATGGGTACGCAGAAACACTATGCGGAAGGCGGAGATATTTTACTGATATTAATAGCAAGAATTCTAATTTAAGATCTGCAGCTGAACGTGCAGCGATCAATATGCCTATACAGGGAACTGCATCAGATATGATAAAAATAGCAATGATACGTATTCATAACCGATTATCATCAGAAGGTTATAAAACACGTATGATAATGCAGGTACACGACGAATTGGTATTTGACGCACCTGAAAAAGAGCTTATTCCAATCTCCCAACTTATCGAAAGAGAAATGAGTAACGCTTTGCCGTTAGGCGAAGTTCCCGTCGCAGTAGATATTGGCTCTGGGAAAAACTGGCTCGAGGCACATTAGCCGTTAATATATTTTCATTTTAACAATCAGAACATATGTTTTAGTTACTAAATTCAACACCATAAAATAATATAAAAACATTTTGTCCTCCGAACAATTGGCTAAAATTAGCCCTGCAATAATCTCATATAAGCATTTGGATTCTGGTTCGACTGACTTAGTGAAACAAGAGAAGCTTGTTGCAAGAATTGCGACTTTATAAGTTGCAGTTGTTCTTTTGCAACGTCAGCATCTTCAAGACGAGAAATAGCAGCCTTGTAGTTCACGATTTGGCTTTTTAGCAAATCCTCCTGAGAAGATAGTCTATTTGAAATACCGCCAAGATAAGATGCTACTTTGTTGATATTCTCAATGGCATTTGCAAGACTTGTAAGAGTAACGTCTATTCTTCCGATGTCGAATATCCCAAGGTTATTAATCGAGACGCTGTCTAATAATCGCAGGTCAAGACCTGTAATTCCACCAAACATATTAGTTTGAAGAGAATTAACATCAAAATAGTTACTTTCGACATTAAAATCAACATTTTCTCTTCTCATATCAATATTGATAGAAAGCAAAGTGTTTCGAGCGTCGAGACCAATAAGGAAGTTAGCAGTATAAGAACCGCTTAGAAGCTGAGCCCCACCAAATACAGTTGAGTCAGCAACTGTTTGGATTTGCTGAGCCATACGATAAGCAGCTTTTGCAAGAGCAACTTTTTCGTCAGTCCCCATAGCACCAGAAGCAGCTTGTGCTGTAGCATCTTTAATTTTGATCATTAATTCATTAATATTGTCAAGAGAATCCATTACAATGTTTGCAACATTATGAGCATCACCGACAGTATTTAGAGCCGATTGCAAAGCACCGTTGCGAGCCATAAGGGAACGAGAAGTAATATATCCTGCAACATCGTCAGCTGCATTATTAATTCTTTTACCCGTTGAAAGTCTCAGTTGGCGGAGAGAAACATCACGATTAGAGACTTCAAGAGCGTTGTATGCATTTTCGGACGGAATATTTGTCCTTATTCTTGAATTTCCACCGATAGCAAATGGCATTGTATCACCTATTAATTAATAAACATTTATTATCTTTGTATCAACTGCAAAAATGCTTGTGGATTAGTATTTGCTTGAGCTAACGAAGCAAGAGAAGCCTGTTGCAAGAACTGTGATTTGATCAATTGTAATTGCTCTTTTGCAACGTCAGCATCCTCAATTCTCGAAATAGCAGCGTGATAATTTGTAATCTGTCCCTTTAACAAATCTTCCTGGGAGTTTAGCCTGTTAACAATACCGCCAATTAATGATGCAACCTTGTTTACATTGTCGATAGCTCTAGCCAGAGATGTTATTGTTGCTGGAAGCATACTATCGTGGAAGATACCTAAATTATCAGGAGTTACATTATCTAACAATCTGAGGTCTAATCCAGTTACACCAGCAAAAT
The DNA here is from genome assembly GCF_058546985.1 of Eximiradius proteiniborus. Classification (NCBI taxonomy): domain Bacteria; kingdom Pseudomonadati; phylum Bacteroidota; class Eximiradiia; order Eximiradiales; family Eximiradiaceae; genus Eximiradius; species Eximiradius proteiniborus. Next base: position 963,030 of record NZ_CM178592.1, read on the forward strand.
TTTCAGTCTTCATTGAATTTACATCAAAATAATTACTTGGGATATTGTAGTCCGGGTTTCTAAAAGTCATATCAACACTTAATGTAATTAGTTCGTGGCGAGCGTTAGTCCCAATAACATAATTAGCAGAATAGGAACCATCAAGAAGCTGGCGACCACCGAACACTGTAGAATCGACAACAGTTTGAATTTGCTGAGCCATACGATAAGCAGCTTTTGCAAGGGCAATTTTTTCGTCAGTACCCATTGCACCGGATGCTGCTGTAGATGCACCTTCTTTAATAAGGTTAAGTAAGTTGTAAATGTTATCGAGAGAGTCCATAAGGATGTTCGAGACATTATTTGCGTCGCCGACAGCCAAAAGAGCTGCTCTCAATGCACCATTACGTGCTTGTAAGGCACGAGAAGTAATATACCCTGAAACGTCATCTGCGGCATTGTTAATTCTTTTACCTGTTGATAGCCGCAGTTGTCTGAGCGAAATATCTCGGTTTGAAGTTTCCAGAGAATTGTAGGCATTCTCCGCTGAGATATTCGTCCTAATTCTTGCGTTTCCTCCAATAGCAAATGGCATTCTACACCTCCTGTGTTTGTAGCAATTGCCGGGGGAGCATTCGCTACAATCCAACTATTAATTAGTAAAACGATATTTAATTTTCAAATTCACAAATACTATTTTCAATATGTATGCCAACATCATACCACCATCAATTCTTTTAACTCTATCTTATCTGAAAATCAAAAGCAAAAAATTCATATTCTTCATAGAAAAAAATTTGCCATAAATGAATATTTTGTACGCAATGAAGGAATACACAACTCTTAAAAGTCTTGGTAAATCTATATTTTAAAGAAAAGGAATTACTCAAAACAACTAAATGATTATAAGTATTGCAAGTATGATATTTTGCAGATAGTTATTCAAACGGCTAATATTCGCCAAGACAACAACAGAATTATTCCGTAAAACAGTTTTTTTTGCAATCAAAAAATTGAAACTCCGAATAATATACTTGAACAATTTTAGACAATCGAATAATATTATGCACAAATTTGGAATATTTTTCGTTAATTGGTTTATTAATAAATGTCAATAAATGAATAATAATTATGAAAACAATCTTAATAGTGGGTGCAACAACAGTTACATTAGCATTAATAAGCTACTCGATAGCAATCATTAGCGAGCAAAGAAGAAAAGTTGTTTCAAAAAAAGTTTTATACTTTTTAACTACGGGTTGGATGTTAGATGTATCAGCAACAATAATGATGATTATTGGCTCAAGTAATACGCCTTTTACGTTGCACGGTGCAATTGGCTACTCTGCATTAATGCTAATGACTATTGAAACATATTTAATATGGAAAATAAAGATAAATAATGCCTGGAATGTGGAGGTGCCGAAAAATATTCATTTATATTCACGGATTGCCTATATTTGGTGGGTAGCCGCATATATTACAGGTAGTTTACTTGTTTTTATAAAGTAAATTAATCAATAATTAACTATTTTATACTTGCTTATTAATAAAGTATATAATATATTTGTTTTATGAAAACTAAGTATTATTTGATAATATTTTTATTTACATTTACGCTATCACTAATAGCGGGTGATGTTTTTATTTCTTCGTTTACTGCTAATTCAACATCAAACTCCATTGTCTTAGAATGGAGAACAATAGATGAAACAGGACTAAACAAATTTGAAATAGAGCGATCAATTAAAGGCTCTCCCTTCCAAAAAATCTCAGAAGAAAAAGCAAAAGGTGTCCCTTCATTCTATCGTTATGTTGATAGTGATGCTTTGATGAAAATATCCAGTGAAATTGATAAGAATGACCTATCTACATTAAATAAAAATTTCTACATCTATAGAATCAAATCTCTTTTCAACAATGGCAATGTAGTTTATAGTGATGAAGTAAAAGTAAATCACACTGTAAACAGTATTCGCCGTACCTGGGGAATGATAAAAGAAATGTTCAAATAATTTTTTGTTAATATTTTTTTTATTCTTTAAAATAATTTCTATTAGTTTCGTTCAATTTAATTAGTTCGGTTAAAGTTTTTAGTGTCTAAATATTTTTTTCCTATTGTTAGGAGTTTTTATGGCTAAAAAATGTTTTACCTTTTTGTTAGCAGGTATTGTATTATTACTGCTATCTGATAATCTTTCAGCTCAAACACAAAATATTACTTTTACTGTACCCAATAGCCCAACACAATATGCTTATGCTTCAAACTCACTTATTGATGCGGGATGGACAACTTTTACACGAGTTGATACCGGCTTAATAGCATCTGTATCAGTAACATTTACCTGGACTACGGATGATTGGCCAGACGAAGGATCATTTGTAATTCGTCATCCTGATAACACAACTTACAATTTAATTACTAATGGAGTTACATCCACAGGACTAACAATAACTGCTAACTCAACAAACACCTATACGATTTCATTTACAACATTTGCCAATAAACTTATTGCAGGCACCTGGGGAATGTATATAATTGATTCTTATGGAGATGGTGGACACGAAGCAACAAACATTACAGTTTCTATAGATTATACAATTCCGCCACCGATGACTTATTCATCGTCAACTACATTGCAAGTTACAAATGCTGTTGCACCTGGAGCACCTAAGGCACCAGTTATAGCAATTAGAATCACTACAAGTGGTTTGAATCCAGCAATTAATACAACAAACTTTTATTTATCAACAGCTGGTACAACTGATTTAGGTGATATTTCGAATGCAAGAATTTATTATACGGGAAACAGTGCAGTATTTGACACAACTACACAATTCGGAACTGTTGTTGTAACACCAACAGCATCATTTAATATTTCAGGAAATCAAACATTAGTATTTGGAGATAACTATTTTTGGCTCACTTTTGATGTTGATTCCTTTGCAACACAATACAATTTTATTGACGCAACGTGCGATTCAATAGTAGTTGATGGCATAACAAGATTTCCAACTACTACCAACCCAACAGGTAGTCGAAAAATAGTCGCTCCATTCAATGGAAATTATTATGTAGGCACTGGTCAAGTTTATACTAATTTAAGTTCTTTAGCATTTGATATTAGTTCGGTTGGGCTTACAGGTATTGTAAATGTTTACATTAAGAATGATATTACAGAACCACAAAGAATTACTTTCTTTACTCCTCCGATGGGCAATGGCTACCAAGTTCGTATACGACCGGATGCTAATACTACAGCAACAATTTCTGCTAATCACGGAAGCCAAGTTATGCTAATTGATGGATTTAATAATATAAGAATTGATGGTTCAAACGTACCTGGCGGAACAACAAGAAATCTAACATTTGCAAATAATAGCACTGCATCTGTTGCACACGGAATTTTTGTTCAAAATTGTTCAATGTTTGAATTAAAAAATGCGAACATACAAAATGGAAGCTCAAATACAGGAACTGGTATTGTTATCTCAACCGTCAACACAGCTACGATACAAAACAATGCAATAACTAAGGCTAATATTGGTATGACAATTCAAAATAATAGCCAAAACATTAATATAATAGGTAATCAAATTGGGAGTATGACGATATCGAATACAGTTTCTGTGGCAGGAATTAACTTTGGTACCGGTACTGGATTTACTACAAGTTGTGATGGTTTTAATGTTTCCAATAATAAAATTGATGGACTTATTTACACTGGAACTTCAGCAACATTCACTTATGCATTTTTGATTAGTAATGCTGTAAATGGTGTTGTCGAAAATAATAAAGTATTGAATGTGGTAAATAGTGCAGGCAATCACATCTCATTCAGAATTACGGCAACGGAAGCTACACCTCCGAGAGACTTAAGTTTAATTGTTCGAAATAATTCAGTCAGCAACGTAAGCGTATCTGCTTCTAGTGGTAATTACTTTGGTTTCTACAATACAACTTCTCAAAATGTTAAAATATTGCACAACACAATTGATATTGGAAGTTCATCAGTAGCTCCGATTGCAATAGGACAACGTTATCAAACCGGATGTCTCAATTACCAAGTGAATAATAATATATTTAATATTAACCCAGCAACAACCGGTGGATTAAAATATATTTATTATTTGGATGCAACTCAAACTGTTACTCCATTTTCGAATATAAATTACAACTTATATAATTTGATGACAGGGGCAAATTTTGCATTCTATCTTGGTGCAGCTCAGGCAACTTTAGCTAACTGGACAACCGCTCTTGGCGGTGGAACTGCTGATTCTGATTTCAATAGCATAATGAAACTTCCTACATTTGCAAGTGCTGGCACTCCATATCTTGAAGGTTCAGTTCTTGCTGATCCGCAATATATTGTGCCATTGCATAATGACGTTGAAACTGATATTGATGGAGAAACAAGAACAACATTAAATAACCTCGCAGGTGCAGATATTTTAATCCCTTCGGAAATTCAATTCACTACAAACTTACCACAATTCAAAGAAGAAACTGCAGGTATTACTGCTCTTGTTTACAGCGTAACTCCTCAATTAGGAACTACGTTTAATGACGGTATTACTCGAACTCCTCCAACTGGCGATTTGCCAGCAATGAATTATACCTGGTTCTTTAATAATAATGAGATTCAAACAGGAGTTAATAATTTTATTATTAATAGAAACAACTTATCTATTGTAAATACTAATGCAACTAACCACAACGGACAGTATTACTGTGTGGTGGATTTCTTTGGGACTTACGGAGTAACTAATACCTCAACCCTATCTATTGTGAATCTTCCTCGCCCTGTGTTGGTATCTCCTGTTTCAGGTACTCAAAATGTTCCAATTACACAGGTTTTCTCGTGGGGTGCTGTAAACACTGCTCTTCAATATCAAATTCAAGTTGCATTTGATGAGAACTTCCAATATATTTTTGCTTCTAACATAGTGGGAACAAACAGCACATCATTTGCAAGCTTACCATATTTCGCTAATATGTTCTGGCGAGTTAGAGCAATAAGAAATGCAGACACAAGTTTATGGAGTAATGTTTGGACGTTTAAGACTGTTGGACCACCGATTGCTCCTCCGGCAATTATTGCACCTGACAATAATTCTATTGACCTGCCTCTGACAGTTTCGTTTGTTTGGTATTCATTCCTTTCAGCTACAGGTTATACATTACAAGTTTCAACAGTAAGCAATTTCTCCACAACAATTTTCAATCAGGTTGTTACAGATACTTCAGTAACAATTTCTAACCTTCTGCCAAACACTCAATATTACTGGAGAGTTCGTTCTCTACGTGGAACAGAAATTAGTGCCTGGTCTACTGTCAGAACTTTCACAACTGGTTCGGGATTAATCATTCAATCTTATTCTCTCTGGAACGGATGGAATATGATTAGTGCTTACGTTGAACCTACAATTAGCAGCATAAGTAGTATTATGCAACCATTGACCGGTAATTTACAAATGCTCAGAAACTTTGCAGGTCAGGTTTATTCTCCATCAGTAACAAATACACTAACCAACTGGGATAAATACCAAGCATATCAAATGAGACTTACAACAAGCACAGTATATAATTTAGAAGGAACCCAAATTGTTCCGGAAAATACACCAATTACGTTAAATATGTTAGGTTGGTACTGGATACCGTATTATAGAACTTCTCCTGCATCAGTGGCAACGGCTCTCGCGTCAATTAGTGGGAAATACTTGCAGGTAAAAACAATCACAGGACAGATATATATGCCACCATTTGCTAATACGCTTACTCAACTTGAACCCGGAAAAGGATATATGATACGCCTTATTGCTAATAATGGTATACTTACTTATCCAGCAAACGGAGCAATAAAATCTACTGCAAACAATAGTAATATCAAAGAACCAAAATACTTTGTTCGACCAAATTTATCAACCGGCAAAAATGCTTTCATTGCACTTGATATTAAGGCAAACGAAGGCGATGAAATTGGTGTATTTACACGTGATGGAATGCTTGTAGGTTCAAGTGTTTGGCAAGACGGTTTGCGTGGTGTAGTAGTCTGGGGTGATGACGAATATACAATAGAAAAAGATGGTGCTTATGAAGGTGAAGAGTTAATTATCAAGATATTGAATAAATCAAACGAAGCAATTGGAAAGCTTTGTATTACTGAGAATGTAGATTTAGCAAACGGAAACAGCTACTTTTCACTACGTTACGAAACTGATGCAGTAGTTATGTTGAAAGGTAAAGTTGAATTTGAAACTACAAGTGTAATGATTGCTCCACAGCCAGCAACAAATGAATTGTATATTACATTAGGACAAGTTTCGGATAATACTGTTGATATTGACATTTATAATCAAAACGGAGATTTAGTATTTAGAAATAATGTCAATCGTACGAATGGAGCAATCAAACTCAATGTGAGCAATCTACCAAGTGGCGTATATAACGTCATAATTCGCAGTGGAAATACAACTTTAAAAGAAAAAGCATTGATTTTGCGATAATACAAATTCAAGCTTTTCCAAGTAAAGGGGTTGTTTTGAAAAAACAACCCCTTTTTTTTCGGCAAATTATTAAATAGAATGAAAAGATAATAAAGAGTGTTTATTCATCTCTTATATCAAAAAATATTTATATTTCTTGAAAATACGATAGCTAACTGTAAATATATCTAAATAACGTATGCTGTAAAAAAAATTAATAAGCTTTCAAGTATTTTCAAGTAAAATTGATATTCAATACTCAAACAATTAATCAATAATTCTGGCATATATTTTGTGTGTTTTTTAAATTAATTACAGGCTTTTTTTTTGGGGGGAAAATATGAACGAAGCATTATTAAAAGCAGGTTTTATTCTTACTTCTGCATTTATTTTTGTGCTTATAAATTCTGATATAGTTGTTAAAGTATCCACTTACATTAAAAAACAGATTGTCGGCAATCAGAAGAAATGAAAGTTTATTTCAAATATATAGTCTTTTTGCTTATTATTTTACTTGCATCGGGTTGTGCAAGCAGTGTCCGGTTTTCGAGCAATCAAACTTGTAAAACAACACGAAAAGATGAATCCGGGAATGACAGAACACTTCCCAGAAACACTTCTGAAATAGGTAAAATTGAACAGAGACAAGAAACAAATAGTTCGGAAAGAGAAAAAGTCGTAAAAATTGCTCAAAGCTGGATAGGCACTCCATATGTTTGGGGAGGAAATACCCGCGATGGTGTTGATTGTTCTGGATTTGTAAAAAACGTTTACGAAAGTATAGGAATTATTCTTCCGAGAACAGCCCAACAGCAATTTGAGTTTGCAAATAAGATTAGCAACAGAGAATTACGTCCAGGAGACCTGCTATTTTACCGAAAAGGTAATAAAATATCTCACGTAGCAATTTATATTGGTAAAGGTGAAATAATTCATTCATCTTCATCTGCAAAAGGAGTGATTAAGCAGCCATTCAATGATAACTATTTATTGAGTATCTACGCCGGAGCTGGACGAGTATTAAATTAAATAACAACTGTGAAATTTCTGGGTAACGCTCGTAAGACTCCTTCCTTCAATAAATATTCTCCAAACTTGTCGCTGAATATTGAAAAATGTGAAACTAAACAATTTGATTTTAATAAAAATTTGTCAAGTTTTTCGATAATACTGTCCTTTTCATTTATTATGGACTGAAAAAAAGTATCTTTCACCAAATACTCGTTAATCACAAGAGAACAATAATCAGAAAATGAATTTATTATTTGCAAAAGATTTGGTTTAATTCCGATTGAAGGACTGTCTGCAAAAATCTCAATTCTAATGATGATGTTTTCATCAGGCTTTCTTGCAAAGAAAAGCAAGACAACCGGTTGAGAATTAGCAATGGCAAATATGTTGTATTCGGAAATTTTTGACAAAATTTGAATAAATTCATTTGAATTTGAAAGTTCAGGCAAATCAATTTTTAACAAAAATAGCTTTTGCAAGTCGAATTTGTTTGAACTTTGGGATAGTTTGTTGTAGAGTTCCTGCAATGGAAGAAAAACATCTACAAAGCGTCTTGCTAATTCAACATCTTTGCCGAGAGATATTACAACAGTAAAAATAGAATTGAAATATGCCGATTTTGAATGAATGTTATCATTGAAATTTAAATTATCCAGAATATTTGAAAAGTTTAAAACTTCTGTTCGGAGAATAGTAGTTTTTTTAACTAACAAAAAATCAATAATATCAAGGATGCGTTGATTTTCCGGAAGGTTGAGCACTCTTGCAACTTCTGGGCTGGGACGCAATTTTCCAGAAAATGAGGTAGAAACTGAATGGACAAGCAACACAAGCTGAGGCTCTACTTCAGCAACATAGAAAAACAGGACATCACCCGCTCGCAATTTACTGTGAAGAGAAGCAGAAAATGTGCCCATTGGCAGTTTTACTTTAGCAATTTCCTTATCAATTATTTCGAGGACGGTTCCCAATACAACTTCGCCAACTTTTAACTTTTGCGTTTCTGTTTTGAGTTGCTGTCGGGACCGCATTGGAACATAGTAGTTGCCAGAGCCTCCCCCCTGCCCTGTTCGGTCTGGACCACCAATATTTCCAATATCGTTCATTAGAACTGTTTTAAAAACTTATAATTATTTTCATACAATAATCTTATGTCGTCGATACCAACCCGCAACATTGTAACGCGCTCTATTCCAAAGCCAAATGCATAGCCAGAGTATTCTTCAGGGTCTATGCCACAATTACGTAAAACATTTGGATGCACCATACCACAGCCAACCACTTCGAGCCAACCTGAGTGCTTACAAACTCGGCAACCTTTTCCTCCGCAAAGGTAACAGGTGATATCCATTTCAGCACTGGGTTCTGTGAAAGGGAAAAATGAAGGACGGAAACGAAACTTAATATCGCTACCATACATTTTTTTAGCAAAAACCATCATTGTTGCTTTTAGCTCAGCAAAATTTACGTTTTTGTCGATATATAAACCTTCTATTTGGTGAAATTCTGCAAGAGAACGAGCGGAAATAGCTTCATTACGATACACTCTGCCCGGCATAATTGTTCTAATTGGTGGTTTCTGAGATTGCATCACACGAATTTGAACAGGCGAAGTATGTGTTCGTAGTAAGATATTTTGTTGGTCAGATTTTATAAAGAAAGTATCCTGCATATCGCGGGCAGGGTGGTCGGGCTGAAAGTTTAAGGCATCGAAATTATGGTATTCGTCCTCAATATCTGGACCAGCGGCAACAGAGAATCCCATACCGACAAAAATTTCTACCATTTTATCCAAAGTTTGATAGATTGGATGGTAGGTGCCTTTGGAATGGCGTCTTCCGGGTAAAGTGAGATCAATTGTAGGTTTAGAAATCTCTTGTTCATCAAATTTTTCTTTAAGTAGTCTGAATTTGTCTTCGACTTCTTTTTTGCAAAGATTAAGTTCTTTGCCAATTATGGGTTTTTCTGCTGGTGGAACTGTTTTCATCCTATCGAAAAGAGCCTGTAATGGACCTTTTTTCACTAAATAATCGAGACGGAATTGTTCAAGCTCCTTTGAATTACCTATATTTTCAAGTTTGGCTAGCATTTCCTCTTTTAATTGAATTATTTCATTGAGCATAAATCAACCCAAATTAATTATTAATAAAACTGTAATTTATTAAAATAAAATTAAGTTTCAAACAAACTTTTATTAAGATAAAATTTATTAGTATAGAAAACGTTTTGCAAGACTGTTTGTTTCAATTTAGATTTGATGAAATGAAAATACTAATATTATGTACCGGGAATTCCTGCCGTAGCCAAATGGCAGAAGGTTTTTTAAAGCATCTTGATAGATCGTTGGAAGTTTATTCGGCAGGCACTTGTCCGGCAAACGAAGTAAATCCAAATGCTGTGAAAGTTATGCAAGAAATTGGCATAGACTTGAGCAAGCAATTTCCAAAGCTTGTGGATAAATTTATCAACGAGGAATTTGACTACGTTATTACTGTTTGTGATAATGCAAAAGAGACTTGTCCTGTATTTACAGGCAAAGTGCAAAATCGCCTTCATATTCCGTTCGACGACCCTGCCGATGCAATTGGTTCCGAAGAAGAGGTGCTTGCGGTTTATCGTAGGGTGAGAGATGAAATCAAGGAACAGTTTTCGAAATTTTATAATGAAATAAAGAACAAATAATATGGAAAAGATTGCTAAAAAACTCAGCTTTCTTGATAGATTTCTAACATTATGGATATTTATTGCAATGGCAATTGGAATTGCTATTGGTTATTTTTATCCCGGCATTACTCACTTTTGGAGCAAATTTGAATATGGCACAACAAATATTCCTATAGCATTAGGACTAATACTGATGATGTATCCGCCACTGGCAAAAGTAAGATATGAAGAATTACCCAAAGTATTCAGAAACTTTAAAGTTGTGGGATTATCTTTGCTGCAGAATTGGATAATCGGACCACTGCTTATGTTTTTTCTTGCGATAGTATTTTTGCGGGACTATCCTGAATATATGAATGGATTGATTTTAATCGGGTTAGCGCGATGCATAGCAATGGTTATTGTATGGAATGAACTTGCAAAGGGCGACACTGAATATGCGGCAGGACTTGTCGCTTTTAACTCGATTTTTCAAGTGCTGTTTTTTTCAGTTTATGCGTATATTTTTGTTACTTTATTGCCTAAATACTTTGGACTTCAGGGCACAATCGTAGATATTTCAATCGGGCAAATCGCCGAAAGTGTTTTTATATATTTGGGAGTGCCATTTATTGCTGGTTTACTGACACGTTTTATACTAATCAAAGTGAAAAATAAAATTTGGTATCATACAAAGTTCATTCCACTAATAAGTCCAATTACATTAATAGCTCTATTATTTACAATCATTGCAATGTTTTCGCTAAAAGGAGAATACATTGTAAAAATACCATTGGATGTAGTCAGAATTGCGATACCGCTTTTGCTATATTTTGTGCTTATGTTTCTTGTTTCTTTCTATTTAGGAAAAAAGATCGGGGCGGATTACTCTAAAACAGCTACACTTTCGTTTACTGCTGCGAGTAACAATTTTGAGCTTGCGATAGCAGTCGCCATTGGGGTGTTTGGTTTGCACTCCGGGGAAGCTTTTGCAGCGGTAATTGGACCACTTGTGGAAGTGCCGGTATTGATAACGCTCGTAAATGTCGCACTGTATTTTCAGAAGAAGTATTTTGTGTAGGGTTTGAGATATTTTTGGGTTGTTGATGTAAAATTATAGTCATTAATTATCCGAAATTTCTCAAACTTGCAACAAAATATTACTGGAGGATGGAACCAATTACGAGTGCAGAGGATGGTTTATATGGCGATGAAGTAAAAATATATCCCAATCCTGCTTATGAATGGGTAACAATAGATGTGAAAGATATTGTGGAATTAGGGAAAGTAGAAATAACTAATCTTTTGGGACAAACAATGAAAAAAGTAAGCAAAGATGAATTAGCGAAAAATAATCGAATTGATGTTAGAGAGTTGCAAAACGGAACATATTAAGTATTAATTCAATATCGTAATTCAATAATCAGGATACCATTATCAATATTGAGATAATAAAAAATATCGTTATAAAGTTATAAATATGATTGAATGCTGACATTATTTAAACAACCACACGAGAATAAAAAGAAAGGCTGCCCCAAAAAGTGACAGCCTTTATAATTAAACAAATACAATTATCAGTTCTTATTTTTGGTGTATTTATCCAAAAATTTAATAACTTTATCCTGCCAGATGATATATTCCTGAAGACCGGAAATAAAGTGAGTTTCATTTGGGAAAACGATTAATTCAGCAGGTATATTGCGACTGCGAGCAGCAGTAAATGCTTCGAGCCCCTGAGTGTAAGGAACGCGGAAGTCGTTCATTCCAATCGAGATAAGAATTGGGGTGTCCCAATTTTGAACATAATTGTGAGGAGAATTTTTCTCCATATTTTCGCGGTGTTGCTTGATCCAATAAGGACCTCCAAATTCCCAGTTAGGGAAGAACAATTCTTCGGTAGAGCCATACTTGCTAATAACATCGAAGACACCGTTATGAGCAACGAATGCAGAGAAACGCCCTTTATGGTTACCGGCAAGCCAGTAAGCTGCATATCCACCGGCGCTTGCACCAATTGCAGCTTTGCCTTTGGGAAGCACAAAAGGTTCTTTGCTGAATTGGTCGGTGGCAGCGAGCAAATCGTTCATTGGCATACCGCCCCAATCTTTGCTGATAGCATCGTTCCAATCTTGTCCGAAGCCGGGAACGCCGCGACGATTGGCAGCAAGCACAATATAACCATTTGCAGCGTAGATGCCAAAATTCCAGCGGTAGTGATAATTCTGGCTAATCATACTTTGAGGTCCACCCTGACAATAAGTAATAACGGGATATTGCTTAGTAGAATCGAAATCAGGAGGATAAATAATCCAAGCGTGGATTTTTTTGCCATCAAGAGCGGTAAACCAACGTTCTTCGAATTTAGCCGGATTAATATATTTTAGTCTTTCATCATTAAATTTAGTCAGTTTTAATTCTTCGGCAGTGGATAAGTCTAAGCGATAGAAATCGAGTGGATTATTGAAATTAGTCTTGCCTACTACTAAATACTTGCCATCAGGGGTTACTGCAAGCCCGTGACCGTAATCCCAATTGCCACGAGCAATTCTTTTGTTTGATTTGGCTTGGATATCGAACTCAAATAAGCTGACGACACCGGAATCAGTAGCAGTAGCATATATTTTTTTGCTATCAGGAGACCAAACAAATTCTTCTATCCATTGGTCGAAGCCATTGGTAAGTTCAAAGATTGATTTATCCTGCCTATTGTAGAGCATAAGGCGAACTCTATCGGACTCGAAGCCATTGCGTTCCTGACTTAGGAATGCAATCCAATTGCCATCAGGGGAAAAAGAAGGATGCTTATCGTAGCCGGGAAGATGTTCAGTAATATTTTCTCGTGAAAAATTAACAGATTTATCTTTAATATCTAATTTTACAAGGAAAATATCTGAATTTGTATTTCTAACAAAATCGTTGTTGATTCGAGCAGTGTAAGCAATAATTTTTCCATCGGGGGCCCAGCCAAGTTCCTCGCTTCCGCCGAAAGGTTTAAGTGGAGTATCAACAGTATCGTTTTTCATTAAATCCACAGGTTCGATGCTACCATCGACAGGCACAACAAAAAGATGGCTAAGTTTATCATCAACCCATTCGTCCCAGTGGCGAACAGGCAAATCTGTATAATGTAGAACGTTTGCTTTTGGATAATCAGGATATTCATCTTTAATTGTTTGTAGCATTTTCACTTCAGAAGTAAAGGAAATATATTTGCCGTCCGGAGACCAAAGGATATTCGATACGCCTTCGGGCAAGCTTGTAAGCTGTTTAGGTGTGCCTTTCGGAAAATCCTGAATATACACCTGGTATGAACCGGATTTATTAGAGAGGTAAGCGATTTTCTTTCCATCCGGAGAGAAAACTGGAGACATTTCATTACCTTGGTCTGAGGTAATTTGCAAGTTTTCGTTACCATCAATGGAAGTTGCCCAAATATCGCGGAAAAGTTTATTATCCGGAATTGAAGGAGTAGCAACAGTATAGACGATCCATTTGCCATTAGGAGAAAGCTGCATTTCCGAAAGCCTTTTCATCGAATATAGGTCGATTGTAGAAAGGTTGTGAGGCTTGCGGTTGATGTTATCTTCCTGAGAAATTTTTTCGCTTTCTTTTGAACATCCGAAAATTAGAAATGTAGCGAAAATCAAAAGAAACAACTTTTTCATTTTTCACCTAATAAAATTCACAAAAAATTTTATAAATATAATAAAAAATGGACAAAATATTGATATAATGAAGGCAAAACAGGATAAGAAAATAATTCAAATACTGAATAATTAAATGAATTTTTTTCCTTAGAAATCATTGTAATATCGTCATTCATTTTTTGAATGTCGAAAGAGGTGCTTAAGGTGAGAGAAAAATTTAAATTGGTAAAGCTTGAAATCAATAAGATTATTTTTAAATAATCTTGAATTTGGAAAAGCATAAAAAAGCAAGGTTATCGTTGAAAACATAATCACACACTGCTTGACTACCCAAACAATTTATTTGAGATATTATCAGTTAATGTATCCACGTTTCTTCTAAGAATACTTTTTATTGACTATAAATCTACAACAAATTCTTCAATTATTTTTTTATTGTATGCTTTCCAGCCACCACGAAAATCTCTACTAGTCATTTCTATGAATTTTTTCATTTTATCAGAATTTAATTTTTCTAGCAAATAATTATAATCACCTGAATATTTGATACAGTATCCAGAATAAAATGTGCATTCTTCGTTTTCGTATAAAATAAAATTTGGTCTTTTGTTCATTGGCGAAAAAATAATTTTTTTACCAAAACTTGAATCTAAGCTTTGAGTTCTACCAAAATTATACCAAGGTTTAATCGGCTTACCATTATCCCGTTTCGCTAGCTCATCTTTTATAGAAATCAAATATTCATAGGCATATGGGAAATTATGTTTTAATTCATCTTCTTGTAATATCTGATGTTTACCATTTACTTTCTTGAACGGGAACAAAATGTATTCACTTATTGGGTCTTCACTGCTTTTAAGAGTAGAAGCTTTTATAATTGGCTTTAATATTTGCCTTTCAATTTTCACTTTACCTTTTAATTTGGTATTTGCATAAGCATAATCATCATCTATTATCTCAATCGGGAAAATATAAGATTTATCGCTCAAAGTTGTAATACCAACGTGAATATTGCATATTTCTTTAAGTTTTTTGCCATTTCCGTTTAACTTTTGTTCGGTTGTTAACTGCCAAAATTTTTGATTTTGAATTTCTGTAATTTTTATTTTCTTTTCTTTGAATTCATTCTTATTTATAGCATGCTGTAATAAAAAAATATCATTTTTCTGTTTATTAAAAATAGTGATTGCACTATATGTGGTGGCATTATCAAATAATTGAATTTCTGCATAATTTGTTATTTGTTTAATACATTTGTATTTAACAAAACTGTCTCTTAATATTTTCCCCGCTTCTGTGTAAAAATAGGTGTTAGGTGTTATCAAACCACAAATTCCATCGTCTGAAAGCAAATAGTAACATAGTTCAAAAAATGCTATGTAAATATCAGTCGAGCCGTTCCGACAAAAAGAATAATTTTGCTGAATAAATTTTCGCTGATTTTCTTCTAAATGCTGTATTCTAATATATGGCGGATTACCTACTATATAATCAAATTTTTGTACTTTCTCACCATTAAATAGATTATTTTGAGGTAATTGTTCTAATGAATTACAAACTTTAATATTCCAATTTATTTCAATATTGTAATCTTTAATAACTTCATTAAGATTGTTAATACAAGAGTTAACTGCTTGTGGATCAATATCCCAACCATAAATTTTTTCAAGATTATTTATTAAATCTTCTTTTGCAGAATATTTAATAATTCTCTCAGCTACAACAGCTAAAAAGCGACCATCTCCACAAGCTGGGTCTAATATCGTTTTCCCAACAACGTTTTTACTTGTAAAATGAATATCGTCCAAAATTTTTTCAACAATAAATCTTGGTGTATATATCTTACCGATTAATTTTTCATCTGTATATGTTTTTAATAATGAAGCCATTTTATTTTTTACAACTAATAAATTTCTTGTAATTCTCAATTTCTGTAAATAAATTTTCAACCGATAATTTACTTTCAAGTAAATTTGCAAATTCCTTTTCAAACAACTGACTTGGTTTTAAAGCAGTGACTTTTTCTTTTTCCTCATCTAAATCAATCAATAATATACCAATTGAATATGGTCTATGTGCTTGTGGCGTATCATAAGCAAGGTTCACATATTTTTGTAAATCGTGTTCATTGATAATTTCTATTTTAGTCGGTTCTTTTGTGCCTGTTCTTTGTGTTGTTTTTGAATAGTAAGGTGTTTTGTATCTCAAAATAATTAATTGGAAATAAGGTAAATCTTTACGAGCTTGAATGTTAGCAGTTTCACCCATCATATTTTCGAAATAATTATTTGCATTTTGTTTGTAATTTGAAGTTACAAATTTAATCCCGAGGCAAATCACAGGTTTGCCATCTTTTACAACAGTTATATCGACATTTTTATCATAGTATTTACCTTGTATTGTCATCTCTTGCGTTTCTTCACCAATAAAGTGTAACTTATAAGTATTCCCAAATATTTTTTGTAAAGTTTGTGCAACATACTTATGGATTGGTCTTAATTTTTCTGTACTTCGTGGACCGAACTTAATATATTTCTTGTAAGACTCTAAAATTGATTTTATGAATTCTTGTTCTCTGTAAATATGGTGATTTTTCTGGTTCATAAAAATTTAATTTAATTTTTGTTAATGTTTCATTATTAATTTCAAAATATTTTTTTTGCGACCTCGAGCACTATCAATAATCTGTGGATTAAAGTAACAAATTTAACGATGATTCCGCTACCCACAAGCATTTCTGACAAACCCAACTGAATTTGCATAGATACAAATTCCCACAAATCTTATAACAACAGTAATTTGTTTGTAAGATAACTTATTATTAACTAAAATATTTCTTCAAAAAGAAAAAAAACACATTGCTTTCTTTATGGAGCGGTTCTTTTTCATCGTTAAAGCTAAACGAACCAGTTTTTCCCTTATTTCTCTTTTTCTTAATACCTTTATATTTTGTTAATTTTCATAGTGCAAATTTATCAAACTTTTCTGAAAAATTTGATTTTTTGTCTTTTATATCCATTAGAAGATACAGATAAAAATAAAATTCGCATAATTAGCTATTCATAGAATTTAAGAATTCGCGGTTGGACTTACGAGTTCTCAATCTATCGAGCAGAAATTCCATAGCTTCTACAGGGGTTAGCTCGCTCAGAACTTTTCTCAAGATCCAAATTCTGTTGAGTTCATCAGGTTCAAGAAGCAATTCTTCGCGACGAGTGCCTGAACGATTAACATCAATAGCAGGGAAAATTCGGCGGTCTGCAAGACGTCTATCAAGAACAATTTCCATATTTCCAGTGCCTTTGAACTCTTCGAAGATAACCTCGTCCATACGGCTGCCAGTTTCAATGAGAGCAGTAGCAATAATTGTAAGAGAACCACCTTCTTCAACATTACGAGCAGCACCAAAAAACCTTTTGGGTTTATGAAGAGCATTTGCATCCACACCACCTGAAAGAATTTTTCCGGAATGTGGAACAACTGTATTATTAGCACGAGCAAGACGAGTAATTGAGTCGAGCAGAATTACAACGTCTTGTTTTGCTTCGACAAGTCGTTTTGCTTTTTCGAGAACCATATCAGCAACCTGAACGTGGCGATCTGGTGGTTCGTCGAAAGTTGAGGCAACTACTTCTGCTTTTACTGAACGTTCCATATCAGTAACTTCTTCGGGACGCTCGTCGATGAGGAGAACAATTAATTTTACTTCAGGATGATTTGTAGTAATACTATTTGCAATTTGTTGTAACAAGATTGTTTTACCTGATTTTGGAGGAGAAACAATAAGCCCGCGTTGACCTTTGCCAATTGGGCAAAGAAGATCGACTACACGCATAGAATATTCATTGGGTTGGCGTTCGAGCTTTATTCTACTATTTGCATAAAGTGGAGTTAAATTATCAAAAATCGTTCTTTCGCGGATATTTTCAGGAGGCAGATAGTTGATAGTTTCGACTTTCAGCAAAGCAAAGAAACGCTCTTGATCTTTTGGGGCACGCACTTGTCCACGTATTGTGTCGCCAGTTCGCAAAAAAAACTTTTTAATTTGGGAAGGCGAGACATAAATATCATCGGGAGAAGGCAAATAATTATAATCAGGGGAGCGTAGGAATCCATAACCATCGGGCATTACTTCGAGAACACCTTCGCTTGTGATTGCTCCGTCTGTTTGGGTATCTTTGACCTGCACAGTAGCTTGAGCTTCGATAATTTTCAGGATAAGCTCTTGCTTTGTAAGGTCGCTGAAATTAGTAATTCCCAAGTTTTTAGCAATATTTGTAAGTTCAGCGATACGTTTAGATTTTAATTCATTAACGTCAATAGAGCTTTTATTTTCAGCTCCATTTGCTTCGTTGTTTTGATGATTAGAAGCCATAAAAACCTTGAATATATTTACACAAATTAGATAACACAGGCAGAATAAGAAAAGTAACAGAATGAATAGTTAAAATTAATCAAAAAAAAATATAATTCAAAATGATAATTACTCGTTTTGTTCAAAATCTTTTGAAATTGTTTCAATTTTTAGCGTTGCTTCATCTAAAAACTGTCTGCATTCATTTGCAAGCTTAATGCCTTCTTCATATAGTTCAATTAATTCATTCATAGGGAGAGTGCCTTCTTCTAATAATTGGGAAATTTCTTGTAATCTTTGGATATTGCTTTCAAAATTTATCTTTTTTTTCATAACATAACCCTTTAAAACAATTCTTTTGGAGAAATTTTTTCAATTTTAGCATTAGCAGAATCAAATTTACGAATTATTTCAACCGATTTAAATTTAGAAATTGGTTCATCGACCTTGATGATTATACCTTTATGACGCAATAAGGCAAATCCTTTGTCGAGTGGACGAGTCGGATTATTAGACGAAATCAGCAGTTCTAAATTTGATAAAATATTTCGTTTATTTTGAATTAGCTGAGAAAAAATTTTAGGAAAATCCAATGAATCAATCATCTGAGTGTAAGTGTTTATTTTGTTTATTACTATTTTTTTTAGGTACTTGCCAAAATTCATTTCAATTTGTTGTCTTTTGTGATTGATATGATTTTTCAGCAATCTATTAAAATGTAATTTAAATAAAGTCAATTCTTCTAAAATATCATCTAAGGGCTGTGGAGTAACAAGTTCAGCAGCAGCAGTTGGGGTAGCAGCACGAACATCGGCGACAAAATCGGAAATAGTAAAATCAGTTTCGTGACCAACAGCAGAAATAATAGGTTTTTTGCAATTGAAAATTGCGTTAGCAACAATTTCAGTATTGAAGCACCACAAATCTTCGATGGAACCTCCACCGCGTCCAATAATAATGACTTCAGCGGGAGAATTTTCGAGTTCTTGAATTGCTTTTGCAATATCTTCGGCAGCATTTTCTCCCTGAACAATTGTAGGGCGGAAATAAATTGTGCATTTTGGAAATCTACGTTCAATTGTTGTTTTCATATCTCTGATGACGGCACCGGTTGGAGAAGTAGCAATGCCAATATTTAAAGGAAGTTTTGGTAGCGGTTTCTTCCTTGAACTATCGAAATAGCCGAGTTGGTTGAGTTTTTCTTTCAGTGCTTCGAATGCAATAAATAAGTCTCCAAGCCCGGCAGGCTGAATTTGACTTACTTCAATTTGATATTTACCCTGGGGAGCATATACGGTAACACGTCCCATTACGATTACTTTCATCCCATCCTGCATTTCAAATTGCAGAGGACGACCTGACCACATAACACAATTGATTACGGCACCGCTGTCTTTCAGATTAAAGTATTTATGACCGGAATTATGAAGTTTATAATTAGAAATTTCGCCTTCAACACAAACCTGGTCGAAAGAAATTTCTAATGTTTTTTTTATAGCCTGGGTAAGTTGAGAAACTGAAACAGCATTTGTCATTTTGATTTAGCAATTATTGGGTTAAGTGGAGTAAAAGTAATATCTTTGATTATTATTTCAGCTTTATCTCTGAGTGGTTTCTCTTCGAAGCTGTCTAAATAATAACCTATCGCTATTTTCAGTGGAGCACCTGTTGGACTATAAACTAACTCGTCCTCGGAATATAAAGAAGATTTTTTGCCTTTTTTAGCAGAGTAAGAATATAGAACTTTATCTATAGTTTGAGTTTTATAAATCAACTCATCAGGTTTAATCATAATCGAGTGTGAAATTGGTACAGATTTATAATCTTTTTCAATAACGGGGTTTTTAATAAGAGCAAATTTATGAGAAGTAGTGTATTGATAATATTCAAGATGTTGAGTTTCAATAAAAACAGGTTTGCCGTAAATATTAATTCCCGCTTCGGTCATTCCATTAAAATTTCGTCCGGAACGTCTAACAGCTAATTGAGCAAAAGTATTTGAATCAATATTGTTTTGAACTGAAAGTAAATAAAAATCGAAATTGCCGAAATCAAAACTATCAACAGTTTCCAACTCAGCACCTGCCCATTCGTCCTGTTGCCTGGTAATCAAAAGATGAAGGTAGCCTTTATTATCAACGAATACATTATTAATACTTGTTGCATAAAAAAGTTCATTTATGCCTTCGGCTTCTTTTTTTTCTTTTACTTTCCATTTAAGTCCAGCAAATTCAATAATTCCATTCTGAGGAAGAGTGATTGAACTCGTTGAATCAGTTTTACTCAAATTTTGATTTTGTACCTGATCTTTTTTACAAGAAATTGAAATAAAGATTAAGAATGCCAACAATAAACAGAGTTTGAATTTCATATTTTTCAAATGCCCCTAAAAAATATATGCAATATTAAAAACAAATTTTGAAATTCCATAATGAAATTGACGTAACAGGATTATAATTATGGCTCAATTTTTGTTGTTTGCAATTATTATTGTTAGTCTTATGATAATAAGAAATGGATATACGCGAATATATAGTGGAATTTAATAATTATCTTAAAAATCAACGAAATTTCTCAATTCGCACTGTAATAACATATGAACGTGCCCTGAATGATTTTCTGAACTATTTCGAAGAAACATATGGAGTAATTCCAGATATAGACGCAATTAAAACAGAAGATATCAAGCCATTTCTTGGATGGCTTCACGACCGGAATTTATCAAAAAGCAGTATAAAATTAAAAGTATCAGCAATTAAATCATTTTTTAAGTATTTAAGAAAACATAACATAATTGAAATTAATCCTGCAAAGCCAGTTGCGACACCTAAAAAAGAAAAGAAATTGCCATCTTATCTCACAAAAGTTGAGACTGACAAGTTGTTTTCGGAAACGTTATGTAACAGTTCTCCACAATTGGTTTGCTTGATAGAACTCTTGTATGGATGTGGACTTCGCATAAGTGAGGCACTTAATTTGGAACTAAAAGATATAGACTATTTCAATAGGCAAGTTAAAGTATTAGGAAAAGGCAACAGGGAAAGGATAGTGCCAATTGGAAGCAAAGCAATTGAAGCAATAAAGATGCTTTTGAAAACTCGGAAAACCAACAGCAATTATCTATTTTGTTCAAAAAACGGGAAGAAGTTGAATGCTGCTGTTGCTTACCGACAAATAAAGAGGGAAATATCGAAAGTATCAGGAACAACTCGCAAAAGCCCGCACACATTGAGACATACTTTTGCTACACATTTGCTTGATAATGGTGCAGACTTAAAAGCAGTTAGTGAAATGCTGGGACATAAATCATTATCAACTACACAAATATACACTCACCTTTCTGTGGAGAGATTAAAAAGTGCATATAAACAAGCACACCCAAAAGCTTAGGCACTTTCTTTTGCAATAATACTTAAAAAGTCAGAAGATTTGCGAAAATCTTGTTCGAGTTCGAAGGTAAACATTTCAACATCAAGAGTTTTTAATTCTGGTAAGTAATTAGTAAGGCAGAGCCAAGCTGGATGGTTTTCTAATTTCAAGGATTGAATTCCTTCGTAGAAACCAGCATCCCAAACTTCGCAAAGTAAGTCGGCAATTCTAACAACAGAAACTAATTCCTGAAAGTTTGGTGCTTCAAGTGGGTTTGTATGATAAGCAATAATAGTTGTTAATTCGTGAGGCAGACGCCATAATTTTGCTATCTCACCACCAACCTGCATATGATTAACACCATAAATTTCGATTTCAGCTTCGATGTCAGTTGCACCTTGTGTTACTTTATCTACAACCTGATAATATTTCTTAGCATCATATTGAAGCATAGCAAGTTTGCCAATATCGTGGAGGAGCCCACCTATGAACTCATTCTCTTTGTAAGATTTATTAATTTTAGTAGATAAAGATTTTGCGACCATACCTGCGCAAGAAGCATGCCACCAGAATTTTTCCATAAGCCCAGCAGCAATTTTCTGCGAACTGAGCAAGAATTTCGAGAAGATTGAAACACCTAAAACGATATTAGTAAGTCTGTTAAGTCCGAGAGTAATTATTGCTTGATGGATTGTGTTTATCTCAGTTCGTGTAGCATAAAGTGGAGAATTGGCTACACGCAATAATTTCAAAGTAAGAGAAGCATCAGCTTCGATTACTTTCGACAAATTTCTAATATCAATATTGTCATCTTCCAATAAAGCTAACACTTTCGAAGCAACAGGGGGCAAAGTTGCAAATTCTTGTGTCTCTATTAAGCTTTCTAAAATCGACATTTTGTCTTTACCAGAACCATAATTTTGTTAATCTACAAATATATTAATGTTTATAATACAAAAAAAATTTATTTATTTCAAGATAAATGTAAGGAATTTTATATATTTACATAAAAATACATTTAATATTACAAAAAATTCATTTAAAATTCACAAATTAATTACTCTTTATCATTAATTAAAGTCCACATTTTATATTTCAGTTCTTCAATTCCAATATTTGCAACAGAAGAAATTAAAATTATCTCGACCTGTTTTTCTCTGAACTTAATTTTCTTCAATTCTTCAATTTGTTCAGGTAGCAGCGCATCTATTCTACTAAAACAAATAATTTTTTTCTTTTTGAGCAGGTCTTTGTTATATGATTTTAATTCATTTTTAAGAATTTTATAATCAGCTTTTGGGTCGGGACTAAGACCATCGAGCATAAAGAGCAACGCTCTTGTCCGTTCGATATGACGAAGGAACTGAAGTCCAAGACCTTTTCCTTGAGAAGCACCTTCGATAAGGCCTGGTACATCGGCAACGGTAAAGCTCTCGGTTTCAGAGATTCGAACTAAACCTAAATTTGGAGTAAGAGTAGTAAACGGATAGTTTGCTATTTTTGGTTTTGCAGCAGAAATTACAGAAATCAAAGTAGATTTACCGACATTAGGGAAACCGACTATTCCAACATCTGCGATTAATTTAAGTTCGAGAAGAAGATTGCGTTCTTCGCCAGGAAGTCCCGGATTAGATTTTCTCGGAGTTTGGTTGGTAGAAGTAGCAAAATGGGTATTTCCCCACCCCCCATTACCTCCGTGAGCAATAACGAATTCCTGACCGTGTTCGACCATATCAACTATCACTTCTCCGGTTGAAGCATCTTTGACCACCGTTCCTTGTGGCAACTTGATAATAATATCTTTCCCATTGCTACCTGTTTTCATACCGCCTTTCCCTGGGCGACCATCTTCAGCGATGTATTTATTTTTATAGTGGAAATCAAGCAAAGTAGTAAGTTGCCTGTCTGATTTTAGAATAATATTGCCACCTCTACCGCCGTCTCCCCCATCGGGACCGCCTTTGGGAACATATTTTTCGCGACGGAAGGAAATAGCACCATTTCCACCGCGCCCAGCTCTAACGTATATTTCTACTAAATCAACAAATTTCATTATCTTTATCTTTTTTATTTAATAGTAATAAGTCAATATCTATTTCTTCATCGCCAACATTTATTTTCTTTTCTTTCTCTCTCATATTGCTTAATAATTCATCGTTTAGTTCGTAGCTTTCGAGGGCAGTTCTAATTGTTTCGTCCTCAATTTTTTGTTCAACTAATTCCCCCATATCTACATCAAATTCATATTCAGTAGTAGTTTGATTAGCAGAGAAGTTATCTACATCAGATACAATATCATTAAGTTCTGAAATATTAACAGCATTGAGATTATCAATCTCATCGAAATCTGTTTCAGCAAATTGATGTAATAGCTCAGATTCTGAAGGCTCAGATTGAGTAGATGAAAAATCAGCATTACTAACATCATTATTAATTGTATGCAAATCACTTTCATTATTTGCAAAATCAGTGGTTAAGTTCTCTTCGGTTGATTTAGTATCAAGTAATTTGTTGAGAAAATCAGATAATGAGCTTGATAGGTCTCCCTTGAATTCAAAAGATGGGAATTCTTGAGTATTTTCAATCTCTATAGGCAAATCAACCGAAAAATGTTCATCACCTGCAATAAAAGAAATTGCTTTTTGAATAATCTGGTTTTCAGCTTCATAGATAACATCAAATTTCTCTTCCTCCGGGATAAAACTATCAATAATTTGGAGTTCTTCATCAAATAAGTTAGTTTCAGAAGAGACAGAAAATGATTCATTAGCCAAGTCGCTTTGTTCAGCCGTTTCTATAGTCGGAAATTCTTCAACTAAATTATCTTCAAGGTTTTCATTGATTAATTCTAATAAAGCATATTCGTCGGAGGATAATTGCGATTCGAGTTCTTCAATATTTTCTTCCTGTAGTTCTAAATTTATTTCACTATCAAAATTTTCGTTAATTTCACTTTCGATGAGGTTATCAAAAGAAGCATTTAAATTACTGTTCAGGTCAGTAATATTGTCGTCAGAAATATCAGATAAGTCGTCTGGAATAGAAGGCTCAGGCTGATTCGAATCAGACTCTTCGATTTGCAAAATATCTTCAGTTAAATTTTCCTGTTCGTTTTGAAAATCGTAAACTTCATTACTTATTTCGCTAACAAATTCAATAACATCGCTTTTAGTCTCAGATAAATTTTCAACTAATTCAGCAGTCTGCACTTTCAACAGATTATTGCGAAGTAAATCAACTAACTCGAAACGTGAGATTTCGGAGTTTTTGTGTTGATTTTCAATTAAATAAGCTAAATAATTTAATTTTTTATCCAAGAAGAACATAATCAATGCATCGGTTGGAGCTTTGACAATACCAGTATCGTCAGAAAAGAACTGAAAGATAGGTTCTAATAAATTGGTCAGTTCATTTTCATCTAAATTTAACACAAAAGTGTTGTCGAAAAGCTCAACTTTATTTTCGAATTCATAGATAGAAATTGTAGTTTTGCCTTGTTCAGTTTCTTTTGCAACAAAATCGTAAAAACTTTGGTAGAGATAATCATAATCAGAAAAATAAGCTAAATATTTTAAGAACTGTTCATAAGAAACAGTTAAACTTTCTCTGAAAATAAAGTACTTTAAGGTAGTCCTTGGACGGCAAAGAAAATTCAGCCTTAATTTAACAAAACTTTCTATAAATGAGAATAGATTGTCGAAAGGAACAACAGATATTTGTTTAAGAAGTGTTTCGAACTCAAAACAGATATTAGTTTTAGAATAGAAATCGAAAAAAGGATTAGCTTCAAATCTCATTTTCTCTTTGAAAATCCACAATTCGCGTTCTGCAGTAATCATAGTTTTATAGACATCCGGCAAATCAGGACATTCTAAAAGCTCGTCGATAGAGATTTTACCACTAAAATTCAATGAATTGCAGATTATTTCTGTATTTTGTTTGATTGCCTTTGTAAAAGCAGATTTTTCCATAGTTTATTGCCGTCAAAGTTATAAATTGTATTTAAAATAATATCGGGAAAAATATCAAAAACTGAACAAGATTACCTTAAAAGTTCAAGTTCAGATGAAATTTCACATCCAGCAGCTTTGAACATAGCAATCATCGGACAATATGTTGTTTGCGAAAGTTCAACAGCACGCTCAAGGTCTTTTAATTCAGCGTCAGGGCTTTTCAGAATATATTTAATATGAACTTTTGTAAAAACCTTCGGATGATTATCGTTTCTTTCGCCATCAACGATAGTTTTGAAAGCTTCGACAGTTTTTCTTTTTTTACGAACGATTGCTACAACATCCATAGAAGTGCAAGCAGCAAGAGCTTCGAGCATTATTTCTGCTGGGCGCGGAGCTTTGTTTTCACCACCGCTTTCGGGTAAAGCATCGAAATGGGTTTGATGATTATCAGGACTAATAGCAACAAAATGCATTTTATCAACAAGCTCGAGTTCGATTTTCATAAACATTACTTGAAAAAGTTTAACAATAAATAGTATAAACGAAATAAGTAAAAATAAATTAAATAAACAATTTAAAATAATTAATTTTTGTAAAAAAAGAGGATATTGTTGAATAATATCCTCTTTTTTCTCAAGATAAAGTGAATGATTATCCAACAAATGGAAGTTTAACAACTTCCGCTGGGAACAATTTGCCACGTGCTTCAATTTCAATTTTTGTACCCGGTTCTTTGTAAGCAGCTTCAACGTATCCAAGACCAATTGCTTTATTGAGAGTTGGAGAAAGATTACCGCTTGTAACTTCGCCAATTTGTTTGCCATCAGCAAAAATTTTGTAATGCTGGCGTGGGATAAATTTATCGACGGTAATAACAAATCCGACTAAATTTCTCTTAGGTTTTTCTTCTTTAACTTTAGTTAGTACATCGCTACCATTGAATTTCCCTTTGTTAAGCTTTGTAATCCAACCCAATCCGGCTTCAATAGGATTAGTGGTTTCATCAATATCATTACCATACAGGCAATATGCTTTTTCTAATCTCAATGTGTCGCGGCAACCCAAGCCGACGGGTTCTAATCCGAATTCTTTGCCAGCCTCGAGAATGTCGTCCCAAATCTTTTCTGCGACTGCGGTATCACCTCTGAAATATAGTTCAAAACCTAATTCACCTGTATAACCAGTTCTCGAAATAATTGCCTGAAAACCGGAAATTTTACCAATTTTGAAGGTATAATATTCAATAGGATTTAGGTCAATATCAGCAATTTTTTGGATAGTTGCTTTTGAATTTGGTCCCTGAATAGCTAACAGGTTGATATCATCAGTAGCATTGTAAAGCTCGACATCAAACCCCTCTTTGTTTTTTATGCACCAGTCCCAGTCTTTTTCGATATTGGCACCATTGACAACAAGCATCCAAAATTCAGGTTCTATACAATACACAAGCAAATCATCTACAATACCACCATTTTCGTAACACATAGCTGAATACTGAACTTTACCGGGTAATAATTTAGAAGCGTCATTTGTAGTAATTTTCTGAATGAATGCCAAAGCGTCTTTTCCTCTGACTTCAAATTCGCCCATATGTGAAACATCGAACATTCCTACAGAATTTCTCACTAAATTATGCTCAAAAATAATTCCTTTTGGATATTGAATAGGCATTTCGTAGCCGGCAAAAGATACCATTTTTGCATTAGCATTAAGATGCTTTTGGTAAAAACGTGTCTTTTTCATTTTTTTCTCCATTTTGAAAATTTCATTTTTACAAATATATGCTATTTTATCATCAAATGTTCGTTTCATTAAAAATAAATTTTATTCTTTAAAGAAAGAGAAAATTTTATTATATTGTAAATCTTATTTTGTAAAATCTTTAAATTAATTTGTTGAATTTTATGTAATTGGGTGCATCAAATGTCTAATATTGAAAATCAAAATGTTGTCGGTGAAAATAATGAAAAATTAGAAGTAACTAATTCCGAAATAATTAACCAATCATCATCTGAAGGTTTACCAACAGAAACAGTTGAGCAAGTCAAAGAACCTGCTAAAGAACCAAGCAGTGAAAAAGCCTCAGATGAAACTGCACCCAAGGTGGAACACCCAATAGAGTTAAGCGAAGAAGAAAAAGCACGAATAGCAGCTGAGGCAAAGAAACGTGCTGAAGAAAAGCAAAAGCAGTTTGATGCTGATTTTTCTAAAATTAAAAAGGCTTTCGAAAAAGGTGAAACAATAGAAGCCAAAGTAACTAATAGAATTAAAGGTGGATTGCGTTTAATGTATAATGATATTCCGCTATTTCTGCCAACTTCTCACTTCGGAATTAAAAGAAATCCATCGGAAGAAGAACTGACTGCCATAATAGGCTCCAATCTTCAGGTTCATATACATGAAATATCAGAAGATGAAGATAAAAGAAAAACAATAATTGTTAGCAGAAAGAAAATTCTTTTAGACAATATCTGGAATAAGATAAAAGTTGGAGATATTGTCGAAGGAACAGTATCTTCGGTTGCAAGTTTTGGAATTTTCCTTGATTTAGGTGGTATTGAGGGATTAATTCATATTTCAAGGTTGTCTCAGCAACACATTGAATCAACAAAAGATTTTGCTAAACGTGGCGATAAAATGCAAGCTGTTGTAATTGAAATAGATAAAGAAAACAATAAAATTGCTTTAAGTCGTAAAGAACTTGAAAAATCACCGTGGGAAGGTATTGAACAAAAATATCCTGTTGATTCTGTAGTTAAAGGTATTGTTAGACGCTTTACTAATTTTGGTGCTTATGTAGAAATCGAGAAAGGATTGGATGGATTGGTTCGATTGAATGAATTATCGTGGACAAAGAGAGTTAAAAATCCTGCTGATTGCCTGCAAATTGATAATGAATATGAATTTAAAGTAATAAATGCTTCCGAAGAAAAGAAAACATTGCATTTATCATTGAAAAGATTAAGCGAAAATCCTTGGCAGTCCATTAAAGAAAAGTTCGTTCCTGAAAAATTATTCAATGGTGTTGTAAAACAAGTGTTAGCTCAAGGTTGCGTTGTAACGGTAGAAGACGAAGTTGATGGATTTATGCCTCGTAGTAAAATGAAAAACTTATTGCGAGGGAATAAAATTCCATTCAAGGTAGGGCAAGCAATTGAAATACTTATCAGCGATGTGTCTGTTGAAGAAGAATCTATGATTTTAGAACCAAATCCAGAGTATTTCAACACTGCAATATCAGTTGAACATAAACCAAAGCCAAAAGAAAGAAGACCTGCAAAAGAAGTGCAAACTGAAAAATCAGAAGGTGGATTTTCTATTGCAGATTTATTGCCTGAATCGATAACAGAATCATTGCTTGACAATAATAAATAATTATTTGACTTTAGATAAAGCAAAAGCCCCGCTCGAGAGCGGGGCTTTTTGTATGATGAAGATTATCTGATAACTAATTCAGGTGTGTTTTTATTAATTCTTGATTCGAAATGCTTAGTTTTGTATTTGCGAATCTGACGAATAATTTTTTCGCTTGCTGAATGTAAGCTTTTGTGAAAATCATCACTGCTTTCAGTTGCTTTAAGTGTTGTGCCTTGCAAATGAACAGTAAATTCGACTGTTTTAAGTGTATCATTCACGAACACCACATTAGATGAGATAATTCCGTCGTGGTATTTCTCGAAACTTTTCGAAAGTTCGATAGCTTCATCGTGCAATTGAGGATGATTTCCTTTGAAGTGGCGGAACGTTACTTTAGTTTGCATAGCAACCTCGCTAAAAATTCGTTTAACACATCTCTCTTAATGAGAGTATTTAAATGAACATCTAAAATTAATTACGTAAAATTTAACAAAACATTGTTAATATTTTAACAAAAAATATTTTTTTTGAAATTGTATTATGAACGAGGATGAAATGAGTAATACACTTCACGAAGATAATCTCTATCTAAATGAGTATAAATTTGAGTAGTTGAAATGTCTGAATGCCCAAGCATTTCCTGAACAGCCCGCAAATCTGCTCCACCTTCAATTAAATGAGTAGCGAAGGAATGCCTGAACATATGAGGATAAACATCTTTTTCTATTCCAGCAATTTTCGCATAATTTCTAAGTAATTTCCAAATACCCATACGTGAAAATTTTCCACCCTTTTGGTTAAGAAAAACTATATTTCCAGAAATACCGGCACGGTAGAATTGACTTCTAACGTTGTTTATATATAAGTTTAGCCAATTTAGTGCAATTGAGCCAATCGGAACAATTCTCTCTTTAGAACCTTTTCCAAAAACACGCACAATTTCTGCATCAAAAATTACCTGATTTAATTCGAGATTAATAAGTTCTGACACTCTCAATCCGCAAGCATATAGCACTTCCATAATTGCCCTATCGCGAAGACCTGCTGAATTTGAGGTATCCGCGGCTTCAATCATAGCATTAATTTCTGCAAAAGATAAAACTTCAGGCAAAGCACGACGGATTTTGGGAAGTTCGATTAGATCTGTAAAATCGGTTGTTGATTTTCCGATTGAAACGAGATATTTGTGCAAAGCACGAATTGAAGACAAATACCTGCTTTTTGACGAAGCAGCAAGTCCAATTTCAGAAAGAACTTCAATAAATTGACTAACCATCTTTTCGTTGCTTTCAGTAAAAGTGCTGATATTTTGTGAAAGCAAAAATTCAGCATAAGTTTTAATATCGTTCTCGTAAGATGAGCAGGTATTTTCGGATAAACCTTTCTCTAAGGAAATATAACTGAGAAATCCTTTTAAATCACGAATAAAGTCGAATGGCAGATTTGCTTTTGACGAAATCATTTTTTCTTGTTGAATTGAATGAGCATAAACCAACCAGCTTTGTCTCCACCAAGTAGGATAGCTAATTTACGGGCAATCCATCGCATTGCAGGACTAAAACGTTCAAGTTTATCGTAATAAGTTAAAACAGTTTTTATCGAAATATTCTCGACTGGAAGTTTTTGCAACATTTTTAAGGCTTCTTTTCGTGTGTAAGCTTTAGTTCCGGGACTTTCCATTTTATTCCACAAAACGTTGGAAAGTGAAAGCCAAGGTTTGAATTTGAGCAAAGCGTGCTTAACCCAGAATAGATAAGAAAGTACGCTATGCCTATGATATATCATAATTTTAGCCGTTCCTCCGGGTGCGAGCACACGAACAATTTCTTTAAGTGCCGCTTCTGTATCTGGAGTATGGTGGATAACACCCCAACTCCATACCAAATCGAAGAAGTTATCCTGGAATGGAAGGTTTTCGCAATCGGCAACCTGAATACTTTCGGCTTGAAAACCATAAATATTCAATCTATGTTGAACGTGTTCGCAAGCTTGTTCAGTTAAATCAACGCCGAAAATTTTCGCACCTGCTCTCGCCCACTGGAGAAAATCTGTGCCAGCGCCGACTCCAACTTCGAGCACCTTTTTGCCATACCAGCGGGTGAATTCAGCAAATGAAAATATTTCAGGTTGTATTTTATAGCGAAATTCTTCAATTTCTTCGAAATAATCCTTAGTGAATTTTTCTTTATTGCTGCTCCAAGAACCACAAGTTTCATTGTTCCAATAATCTTTTACTTCATATTTTAATTTTTCATCGCTCATAATATTTTAAATTAAAATTTTTTAACATTCGTATTATTACAAAAATAAATAATAAAATATCAATAATATTTGTATATTTTGAATTATTTTTTTCAAAAATATTAATCGAAATTAATGAGACTAATAAATTTCGAAAATATTCTCAAAATAACTGACCAAATATCAACCAAGCAAAAATTTTTATGTGTTATATTTTTTCAATTTATTTACGCTATTCTTTTAACTTGTTTTTATGGGAAGATAGGACAATCCATTGCTTTTCTAATAGTATTGCCAGCGTTTGTTTCGGCATTTTTACTTAACGCTGTTTGGACAATTTCTTCAATATCGTTTTCTGCATTATTCACTATAATTTATATTCTGCTGTGGTCTAATAGAAATGATTTTTCGCTAATTAAGTTATTAATTGGCTTTTTATTAACATATCTGCTATCTTTTTTCATAAGCAAGCTTATCAGAACAACACGCCAGTATCAAAACGAGGTTTTTAACCGAAAGAAGATAGAAGAAGATTTATTAAAAGCTAATGAAGAATTAAAATTATACGTCGAACGACTTGAAGTTGAAATTCAGGAAAAATACAATGCAGAAAGGACACTTCGTAAGTCAGAAGCACAATATCGGGAACTTGTGGAAAAGGCTAATATTGGGATATTAGTTGATGATGCAGATGGAAATATCAAATATTTCAACGAGCAACTCTGCGTTATGACAGGATATTCAGCAGGTGAAATGATTAAAATGAATCTTAAAGATATTATTTACGAAAAAGATCTGCCATTAGTATTGGGAAAACATCAAAATAGAATTTTGGGTAACAATCCATATGAAAGGTATGAATTTCGGCTAATTACAAAAGAGAAGAAAATATTATTTGCCGAAGCAGATGTGTCTGTAATAATGCAGCAGCAAGTAGTAATAGGAACAAAAGCATATATATGGGATATAACTAAAAGAAAATTAACCGAACTTGCTCTGAAGGAAAGCGAAGAACGTTTCAGAAGTATATATAATAACGCTACTATGGGATTCTACCGACTTTCAGATGACGGTCGGCTAATAATGGGCAATCCTAAATTTTTCGAAATGCTCAAAATTTCGGAACAAGAGCTCTTGAATAAAAAAATCGAAGAAGTACTGGAAGTAGATGAAAATCGTCAAAATTTCTTAGAAATATTAAAAAGAGAAAAAAAGATAAATGGGTATGAAAGCGAATGGTTTAGAAAAGACGGGGCTTTGTTTTTTGGTCGAGAAACTGCGTGGACAATCACAAATGAAAAAGGCGACATTCAATATATTGATGTTATTCTCGAAGATGTTACGTTAAAAAAGCAAGTGGAAGAAGAGCGGGAGCAACTCATTTCACTTTTGCAAAGTGCAAAAAGTGAAATAAAAGTGCTGAGCGGGCTATTGCCAATTTGTGCTTCGTGCAAAAGAATTCGGGATGAAAATGGGAATTGGTCGAATATGGAACAGTATATAGACGAACATTCCGAGGCTGAATTCAGCCACGGAATATGTCCAGATTGTGCTCAAAAATTATATCCAAGTGCTTATAAATAGGCTTCTATTTCTGCAAAAGCATCAACAGTTTCGAATACTTTAATTCCAATTTTTTTAATATTTGGAAATTTTCTGAATTCATGCTTAAAATGTTCTGCCAAGAATTTGGAAATGTTTTCGCAAGTAGTGAAGTTATCAATTACGAAATGGCGGAAATTATTACTGGCGAGGAAATCTATCATCACTTTATCTTGCTTATCGACAATAAATGAATGGTCGAGCTGTTCAATAATAGGTCGGACTATCCGCTCGATGTGGTAAAAATCGATTAACATACCATTTTCGTTTGGTTCACCTTCTAAAGACAGTTCCATTTTGTAGGAATGTCCGTGAATATTTTTGCAATTTCCTTCGTGATAAGGAAGACGGTGGCTCATCTCCCAGACAAATTCCTTTGCAATACGCATATTAGTCCCTTTTGTAAGTAGCAACAATGGTGCTTGTCATTCCACCGCGAACTCCCCACTGGCTGATGACACTCATTTCGAGCGGTTTGCAGGCGGCAACTAAATCATCTAAAATTTGGTTGGTTACTGCTTCGTAGAAAATACCTTTATTTCTATACTCCAAAAAATAGTATTTCAGTGATTTAAGTTCCAAGCATAATTCATCCGGAATGTAGGTAATAGTGATTGTGCCGAAATCAGGCAAACCTGTTTTGGGACAAACAGAAGTAAATTCGTGGTTAACGTGAGTAATTTCATAATGGCGACCTATGCTTGGATTAGGAAATGTTTCAATTTGCATAAACTTTTCTCCATTTTTATTGTTACAAATTCAATAAAATATTATTAATTTTATTTTTTTCATATGACGAATGAGATTAAAAATGAGTGATGAATTAGGTTATATTTACGGGAAAAATTCTATTCGTGAGGCTTTGAGGTCGCAACCTGAAAAAATCAGCAAAATTTACGTTTTATACAATATTCAAAGTAAAGAAATATTTTCAATTATCGCAAATGCAAGAAAACATAAAATTCCTTGTGTTCAACTTGATAAGAATAAATTCAATGCACTGGAAAAACGAATTTGTCCGGAAGGCAGTCGTTCACAAGGCATTATTGCGTTACAAGAATTAGTTGAGAGCTTGACGCTGGGTGAATTGATTGATAAAATAAAGAAAACTGAAAATGCGATATTGTTGATATTAGATGGGATTACTGATCCACATAATTTAGGGGCAATTGCGCGTACTGCTGAGTGTGCTGGGGCAAAAGGGATAATACTGCCTGAACGCAAAGCAGCAACAATTACACCAGTTGCAATAAAATCGTCTGCCGGGGCTCTGCAACACTTACCTGTTGCATATGTTGCAAACACCAATCTGGCAATTCAAAAATTAAAAGAAGCTGGTTTTTGGATAATTGGCACATCTGATAAGGCTAAGCATTTATATACTGATGACATATACAACCAGCCAATAGCAATAATAATTGGAAGCGAAGGAAGCGGAATTAAGCAATCTGTTGCAAAGCATTGTGATTATCTTGTAAAAATACCTATGCAGGGGAAGGTGTCTTCGCTTAATGCATCAGTTGCTGCTGGTGTAATTCTATTCGAAGCAGTTCGTCAAAGAAATCAATCAAGGAATTAATAATGAAACAAAGAATTGCTATTTATCCTGGAACGTTCGACCCAATCACAAACGGGCATCTTGATGTTATTGAACGTGCATCAGAAATGTTTGATAAAGTAATTGTAGTAATTGCAATAAATACCAAAAAAGTAAATTTATTCAATGAGCAGGAACGTCTCGAACTTGCTCGGAAATCTCTTGCTCATTTATCCAATGTAGAAGTAGTATTCCATGGCGGACTGACAGTGGATTTTGCCCGGTCGGTAGGTGCTGTTTCCATAATTCGTGGAATTCGGGCAGTTTCAGACTTTGAATACGAATTTCAAATTGCGTTGATGAATAGAAAGCTCGCACCAGAAGTGCATACTGTATTTCTAATGCCTCATGAAAAATATACTTATCTTAATTCAAGTATTATTCGTGAATTAGCACGATTCAGGGAAGATGTTTCAGAATTTGTCCCGTCTTGTGTGGCTGAAAAACTGAAAGAGAAATATAACGGAAAATAATATGGTTATCTGTGGGGTGATGACAGGAACATCGCTTGATGGGATTGATGTTGCTATTTGTGAATTTAATTTGATCCAAAATAAAGTTAAATTTGAACTCATTTGGAACGGACATTATTTTTTTTCTAGTTCTCTCAGAAATTTATTATTGGAAATAGTTTCTAATCAGCATATTGATTTAAAAACCTTATCTCAACTGAATATTGCTTATACTAATGAAATAGCAATTGCAATTGTGGATGCAAAGAAAAAAAGTGAAACTAATGATATAGAGGCAGTTGGATTACACGGTCAAACGCTTTGGCATAATCCTGAAAAGGAAAAATTTTGCGGTCAGGATATTGCTTCTACTTTTCAACTTGGTAGCGGAACACATCTTGCAACTATTCTGAACACAAAAGTAGTGTATGATTTTCGCACTGCGGATATAGCTTTAGGAGGGCAAGGAGCGCCTCTTGTTCCTTTTTTCGACTATAATTTTCTCAAATCAGATGATGAAGATGTAATTGCTTTAAATATTGGTGGAATATCAAATATTACATTTCTTCCTAAAAATTGTTCAGCAGATGAAGTAATTGCATTCGACTGCGGACCCGGCAATTGCCTGATTGATATTTGTGCTCAAAAATTGTTTGGTGTTGATTTTGATGAAAATGGATATTTAGCTTCGCAAGGAGAAATTGTTTCTGAAATTTTCGATGAACTTATCTCAATTAAATATATAAAACAAAAACCACCCAAATCAACAGGAAAAGAGCTTTTCAATATTAATTTGATTGAAAAATATTTCGGAAATTATTCAAAAAACGATATTATTAGATCAGTAACTGAATTTACTGCTTACGGAATTGCTGAAAATATCAGATTATTTGCAAATCCTCTTTCTAAAATAATAGTATCAGGTGGCGGAGCAAATAATTATTTTTTAATATCAATTTTGAGAAAACGACTTAATTGCCCGGAAATAATTCCCATTGATGATATAGGCATTCCGAGTAGTGCAAAAGAAGCAATAGCATTTGCTTTTCTTGCTTATTGCAAATTGCTCGGTATTGAATCAAATCTTCCTTCTGTAACGGGAGCAAGCAGGGCTATCCCACTTGGAGCTATTGCAGAGCATTAACATTTCTGTTTGTTCATTTCTCGATTTATTACAAATCAATTATTTTTTTTCATTTATTGGTAATTTTATATTTAACAAATGTTTAATAATTTGCTAATTATACAACTGGAGGCTTATTGAAATGTTTGTATACTTAGGTGGTATTATTTTACTTATTCTTGCCTATTTCACCTGGGGCAAATTTGTTGAAAAAGTAATCGGGGTAGACAGCAAAAACACTACACCTGCATATACTGTAGCAGATGGGGTTGATTACGTTCCGCTACCAACGTGGAAAGTATATCTTATACAACTGCTTAATATAGCAGGATTAGGACCGATTTTTGGAGCATTGCAAGGAGCACTTTGGGGACCTGCTGCTTATTTATGGATAATCTTTGGCTGTATTTTTGGAGGTGCTGTTCACGACTTTGTCTCCGGAATGATGTCTTTGAGGCACAAAGGTGCAAGCCTTCCTGAACTTCACGGAATTTATTTAGGCAATGCTATAAAGAACATTATGCGGGTATTTATTGTTTTGATGATGATTTTAGTTGGAGTTGTTTTTGTAAAAGGTCCAGCAGATTTATTAAATGTAATTTTTATAAATCAAGGTATTCAATTAAATACATATTTCTGGATAGCTCTGATTTTCATATATTACATTCTTGCTACATTGCTTCCGATAGATAAAATAATCGGAAGGATTTATCCAATTTTTGGAATTGCTCTGCTTATTATGGTGCTGGGTGTTGGAATAGGCATATTAGTAGAAGGTTATACTTTCCCAGCATTTACATTAGAGAATTTGCACCCGAAGGGAATACCAATCTGGTCCACAATGTTTATAACTATTGCTTGTGGAGCATTGTCCGGCTTTCATGCAACGCAATCACCGATGATGGCTCGGTGTTTGAAAGATGAAAAAAATGCAAGAAAAGTATTTTATGGTGCTATGGTAGCAGAAGGATTAATCGCTATGGTCTGGGCAACCGTTGGAATGGCATTTTATCAAGGTGGAACAGTTGGACTTGCCTCTGCTCTTGCAAATGGTGGTCCGAATACTGTTGTTTATCAGGCATGCGTTACATTAATGGGCGTTACTGGAGGAGTATTGGCTGTTTTGGGAGTTGTAGTATGCCCAATAACTTCTGGAGACACTGCTTTTCGTGCAGCTCGAATAATATTGGCTGATATGCTTAAAATAGAACAAACATCAGTAATGAAAAGATTGATGATTACGATACCGATGTTTTTGGTATCAGCATATATCACATTTATTGATTTTTCAACCATATGGAAATATTTCGCCTGGAGTAATCAGGTTTTGGGCACTGTAACACTGTGGGCTTGTTCAGTATTTCTATATAAATATAGAGGTTCTTATCACTGGATAACAACTATACCAGCATTATTTATGACATCAGTAACAACTACGTTTATTTTAACCCAACCCATAGGTTTCAATCTGAATTATTCTGTTGGCAATTGGGTTAATTTATTAGTTGTTATTTCTTGCTTAGTGATTTTCTTAA
Organism: Eximiradius proteiniborus; assembly: GCF_058546985.1. Classification (NCBI taxonomy): domain Bacteria; kingdom Pseudomonadati; phylum Bacteroidota; class Eximiradiia; order Eximiradiales; family Eximiradiaceae; genus Eximiradius; species Eximiradius proteiniborus. Next base: position 1,000,388 of record NZ_CM178592.1, read on the forward strand.
CTCTTGGGAAAAAGTTTTCGCGAACCATTGCAGAAGTAAGAATGTAAATTTTAATTTGCATTATAATAAAATAAAAATATTTCGTTATTACTTTTATGATTGAAATAAGTAACATATCGAAAAGTAATAACTTATACAACTTTAATGAAAAAGTTGGAGCTAACAATACTTCTCAAGAATCGCAATCGAAAACAAGTGGAATAAATCAACTAAAAAAGGAAGCGAAGGATACTTTTACAAAATCCAGTGAATTATCTGAAAAAGAAAAGCGGGTTGTTGAGGAGTTGAAACGCAGGGACCAGGAAGTGCGCCAACACGAGCAAGCACATATTGCTGCAGGTGGAAGTCTTGTTCGAGGAGGTGCTAATTTCAATTATCAGGTGGGACCCGATGGGAAGCAATACGCAATTGGAGGAGAAGTGCAAATTGATGTATCGCCGGAAGATACCCCCGAAGCAACTATAAGAAAAATGCAACAGGTTCAGAGAGCCGCTCTTGCACCCGGGGATCCCTCACCACAAGATAGAGCAGTAGCCGCAATGGCAAGCAGAATGGAAGCACAAGCAGCATCAGAGCAGCGTACCAATAATTCTCTCTCATCAGTTATTAATTCAAAATCAAATAATTCAGAAACGAAGAGTTCGCCGTCAAATATTTCTCCGCAAGCAAAACTTGTTCTCTCTAAATATCAGAAATCAAATACCATTTATTAATTTTTTTAACTTTATACCCAACATTTTTATTTTTTATTTTATTCGCAAATTGTTATTTTGTGTTAATAATACTTATAATGTCGGAAATCAGAATGAAAAAAGTTCTATACTTGTTGTTCATATTTGTTTTGACCGCTTGCATTAATCTGAAATCACCTTATCCAGACATAAAGTATTATAGGCTTTCGAATGAGCCGTTGATGCTTGTTAATCTGGACACACTTCCCGTTTCAGTCCAATTACGAAAGATTACAATTAATGATGAGTTTAATACTGATCATATTATTGCAACTGACGCACAAACAAGAAAATTGCAAGTATATTATTATAATCGCTGGATTTCAAAATTTGATGATTTAGCAACAGGATTTCTGTTGTCCCGTATTTCATCTTATGGAGTTTTCTCTGGTGGATTTCATCCATCGTCGAGCATAAATGATCCGGATTATATTCTTGAAGGCAGAATTACTAACTTTACAGCAATAAATAGCGAGAAGAAAAACTCACCTGATGCAAATTCTGTAGAAATCACAATAAATTGCTCATTTTATAGAAGAAGTAATGAATTTTCCGGGCTTAATTTACTTTTTAACAAATCATATACTCAAAGAGTTAATCGGATAAGTAATTTAGTAGAAACTATTCCACAAGCAACAAGCCGAGCAATGGCTTTAATTTCTGATATGATACTTGTTGATATGATTAATCAAATAAAACTGGATAAAAGTATAAACTAATCAGGTAAAAGTATGGATTTTTCTGTTCGTTTAATTGAACCAAAAACTGAGTTAAAAAAATTTATAAAAGCACAATGGAATTTTTACAAAAACGATGAAAACTTTGTCCCGCCACTATTAGCAGACCAACTTAAAACGCTTAATACAGAGAAAAACCCATTTTTTAAGCACTCTGAAATTGCTTTTTTTGTTGCGGAAAATAATAGCGGAGAAATTATTGGACGTATTGCAGCAATAAAGAATGATAATCACAATTTGACGCACAAGGATAAGATTGGTTTCTTTGGCTTTTTCGAGTGTTTGAACGATCAAAGTGTAGCCAATGCTTTATTTACGGAAGCTGAGAAATGGCTGAAATCAAAAGGTTTGGATACAATGCGAGGTCCTGTTAATCTATCGCTAAATGATACAATCGGCTTGCTAATAGAAGGATTTGATAGTCCTCCTGTAGTATTGATGACATACAACCCGCAATATTACATTTCGCTAATTGAAAATGCTGGTTTTTCGAAAGCAAAAGATTTGTATGCTTATCTACTTGATAAAGAAGATTATTTAACTGATAAATTAATCCGCTTGCAATCTGCAATTCGCGAGCGTTACAAAATAACTGTCAGAAATGTGGCATTTCGAGACAAGGTGCAATTCAAAAAAGATGTTGCAACATTGAAAGAGATATATAATGGTGCTTGGGAACCCAACTGGGGATTTGTCAAGATGACAGATGAAGAATTTGATTTTCTTGCAGCAGATTTGAAACAAATTGCAGAGCCAGATTTTACTTTCATCGCTGAGATAGACGGCAAACCTGCCGGATTTGTGCTTGCCCTGCCAGATATTAATGTTTGCCTCAAACATAACAAATCAGGTGGTTTGCTAACGGGTATCTGGCATTTGCTTGCAAAGAAAAAGCAAATCAATCTTGTCAGAGTTATTGTATTAGGTGTATTGCCAGAATTCCAGAAAACTGGTATTGATGCGGTTCTTTATTATGAACTTGGTGTGCGTTCTGAAAAACACGGCATTCGCTACGGAGAGGCATCCTGGATACTCGAAGATAATGTAATGATGAACCGTGCTTTGCAAACAACAGTAAAAGGAAAACTATACAAAAAATATAGAATTTATGACCGATCAATCAAATAGTTTTTCCACTTATTGTTTGTATATTCAAATTAGTAGAAAAATCAGTATTAATATTGGGAAGCTTGGCAAAGTAGAATTCCCAAAAGGGATATATTTATATTGCGGAAGTGCTCGAAAGAATTTTGACGCAAGGATAAATCGTCATCTTACCCGGAATAAAAAAATTCGCTGGCATATTGATTATCTGCTTGGGAGCAAATATTCGAAGATTTTCAAAATTGAAAAGTTTGAATTAGAAGAGCATACAGAATGTTCGCTTGTAAAGTATTATATTTTGAACAATATTGCTGAGAAGTATGCAACTGGGTTCGGGGCGTCGGATTGCAAAAATGGATGTCGTTCGCATCTGCTAAAACTATTGTAAAAAACAATTTTCTTGATTAACTTGCGTTTTTATATAATTATTTGTTGAACGAGATTAGAAGAATGTTATGAAAAAAACTATCGTGTATTTATTTAGCTTATTGTTGCTTGTGAACTATTCTTATGCAAAAAATGAAATAATAACAAAAAAAATATCTGAAAAATCTGCTTCTTTTATAATCAACACTGATACTAAAAGAACAGTTGTTATTTTGCACCCAGCAAGTGATGCTGCAATCAATGCAAAAGATCTCAAACCAAGCAGTATTATGCAAGAAAGCGTAGATATTTCTGAGATCAAGCCATTCAAAGGGAACTATTACATTGTTTTTGATGGGATGCAATCAGTAATTCCAATTACAATAAAAGGATTGCGAGCAAAAACTCAGTATATATTATCAATTTACAAACCAGAGACAAAAGAAGATGTATCAACTCAGCATAAATTTTCAACATTAGCTGAAGAACCTACAAAACAAGCTTCAGGGATTGCATTTCGTCAGCCAAGTGAATCGAGTATAGAGCTCATTTGGGTTAATGGAAATGGAGAAAAACGAATAGTTGTTGCTTCGAAAGGCAAATCAGTTGCAGGTATGCCTGAAGATGGAAAAGAATATAATTCGAACTCTAAATTTGGTTCAAATGATAGTAAAATTAGTGATAATGCTTTTGTAGTTTATGCAGGAACAAAAAATGAATGCAAAGTAGAAAATTTAGAACCTTCGACTGTGTATTCTTTTCAAGTATTTGAATATAACGGAAGTAATGAAGCAACAAATTATATTACTTCAACGCTTTCAGGCAATCCACGTTGGAAAATGACAGCAATTCCAGCGCCGGAGCTTTTCCCTGCAAAAAATGTTCACGAAAACGGATGTATTCTTTCGTGGAAAGGTTCGCCAAATATTCAAAAATATATTTTAGATATTGCATATGACGAAAAATTTACTCGATTTGCTGAATATTATGAAAATGCAGATATTGGAGATATTACAGAAATCGAAGTAATTGATTTAGACCCAAATGAAAACTGGTTTGTAAGAGTAAAAGCAATCGGCGAAGGTACTCAAAGTGAATATTCAAAAACATTAAAGGTAAAAAAAGGAGAAAAATAAATGAATTTGGAACAAAGAATAAACGATGATCTAAAAGCTGCAATGAAAAGCGGCGACAAGGTTCGTATCGATGCTTTGCGTTCATTGCGGGCTGCTATTATTGAATTTAACAAAAGCGGTTCTGAAACAGGACTTACTCCTGAAATAGAGTTTAAGATTTTGAATGGAGCAGCAAAAAAACGCAAAGATGCAATTGAAATGTATAAATCAGCTAACCGCCCTGAATTGCTTGCAAAAGAGGAAGCAGAACTTGCTATTATTCAGGAATATTTACCTAAAATGATGACTGAAGATGAAGTTAAGGAGTTCGTTGCGAACAAAATAAAAGAAGTTGGTGCTACCTCAATGAAAGATATGGGAAAGGTTATGGGACCAACTATGAAGGAACTCGCTGGAAAAGCAGAAGGTAGCTTAGTGCAAAAAATAGTCAAAGAGCTTCTGGAAGGTAATTGATGAGCGAATATGTTCAGCAAAAGTTTGACCCTTTTGCCGAAACTTTACGGCAACTTGAATTTAAAAGCGTTCTCGAATATATTGCCAAATATTGTAAAAGCGAAGATGCTAAAAAAATCATTTTTGATTTAAAGCCAACTGACAATATAGAGAAGTTAAGACGAGAGCATCAATTAATAGACGAGGCTCTCGTCTTACTTTTCAGGAATGAAAATCCACCGCTTGAAAACATTGGAGATAGTTTGAATTTGCTATATAAATCGCAAATTCAAAATGCAATGCTTTTGCCAACTGAGCTACTCGAAATACTTGATTTGTTGCGAATTGCACGTAATTTAAAATCATATATTAAGCCTAAATCTGAAGAATTTCCGATGCTTTTTTCGTATATAGATAATCTCTACGACAACAAATTATTAGAAAAACATATTTTAGATATAGTTACTGATACAGGAGAAATAAAGGACACTGCATCGAGGGAACTTTTTCAGATAAGACAGGAAATAAATATTAAATCGGCAAGACTTCGTTCAAGGATAAACAAAATAGTCCGGCAGTTTTCTGATTTTGAAATGCTGCAAGAAGAATTCTTCACTATACGGGAAGGGCGTTTTGTTATTCCAGTGAAAGTTGAACACAAACGGCAAATATCAGGAATTATTCATGGAGTATCACAAACTGGTGCTACTGTATTCCTTGAACCTACTGAAATAATCGAGTTGAACAACGATTTGTCGCTGTTGCGCGATGAAGAAATGAGAGAAATCCAGCGTATTTTAAGAAATGTAACGCAGGAAATAGGTTCAGAAAGCCATCAACTAATTGACAATGCAAGAATAATTGCTGATATTGACTCAATTTTTGCCCGAGCTTTGTATGCTATGCAGTATGGTGGAATTAAGCCAGAAATACTGAATCAAGAAGATAATTATATTTATCTAAAAAATATTCGTCATCCAATTCTTGTTCAATCAAAAGGTAAAAATAGTGTTATTCCTCTTTCGATTGAATTCACAGATAATATTCGTGGGCATCTTGTTTCGGGACCTAATGCAGGAGGGAAAACTGTTGCGCTAAAAAACATTGGTTTGAACGTTGCTCTGGCTTTGTCTGGAATTTTTCCACTCGGAGAATGTAAGACAAATTTTCGAACGATTTTTTCGACTATTGGGGACAATCAATCAATAGAAAACGATCTTTCTACATTTAGTTCGCAAATGTTTCAAATCAAAAATATTTTAGATAATTGCGATAAGTATTCGCTTGTGCTGATTGATGAAATTGGTTCAGGAACTGACCCACAAGAAGGTGCAGCGCTTGCTGCCGGTATTTTGGATACATTTATTGAACTTAATTTATTTTTCGTTGCCACAACTCATCAGTCGTCGCTTAAAACTTATGCTTTGAATAAAGAGGTAATTGCAAACGCTTCGCTTGAATTTGACGAAGAGAAGTTCAAACCAACTTATAACTTTTTAACCGGGATTCCGGGAAATTCTTATGCATTCTCGCTTGTTGAAAACATTGGACTGCCCAGAATTGTAATCAATCGCGCTAAGAAGTATTTAGGAACAAGACATTCTGAATTGGAAGAGAGTATTGCAATATTGCAGAAATATCGTGCTGAAGCCGTTCGCTCACGCAGTGAAGCTGAACAGTTGAAATTCAAATTTGAAAAAATGATAAAAGATTATGAAGCGAGAAGCAAAGAGCTGAAAATTAAACGAAAAGAACTAATTGATAATGCTAAAAAAGAAGCATTATCAATAATCGAAGAAGCGAACTCTTTAATTGAAAGGACAGTTAGAGAAATCAAAGAGCAAAAACGACAAATTTCTGAGATAAAACAAGATTATAAAGAAAAAAAGCAATCTTTAGAAAAAGAGGTTAAGAAAATAGAGAAAAAGCAACATGTAAATCATACAGCACCAACAGAGCTCTCAACTGGACAGGCTGTTGCTCACACTGATAACCCAGCAAATATTGGTGTTGTGATTGATTGCGACAATGCTACTCAAATAGCACTTGTTGAATTCAACGGACTTAAATTCAAACTTCCTTATGCTCAATTGATTGTAGTTGAAGGAGTACAAACAAAGCAAACATTACAAATTGACTATATCAAGTATGATGTAGTAACTAAAATTGACCTGCGAGGCTACCGAGCTGACGAAGCTTTGCGGGCATTAGATGAATTTATCGATAATGCATTGCTGAACAACATAGATTATCTGACGATTTTGCATGGTAAAGGGACGGGAGCACTGAAGCAAACAATTCACGACTTTCTTTCGAGGCATCCTGCGATTTCGTCTTTCCGTTTAGGTGAAATTGTTGAAGGTGGAGCTGGTGTAACAATTGTTAAGTTTAAAGAATAATGAAAACTCAAAATAAAAACAGAGCAAGTCTATATTTAAAAACTATTGCTTTTATTAAGCCATTCAAGCTTCTGCTTGTTTATTCTGTGATACTTAATCTTCTTTTCTCACTATTCAATACATTATCTGTTGCACTCATAAAACCAGTTTTTCAAATTCTATTTAAAACCGATAGTTCAGAAACGGTAGCAAAAACTCAGAATTTATCGTTTCTAGAACAAATAAAAAATCAATTTTTTGATTTTCTGCTTTCACTGATTATCGTAGATGATATATACTGGACTTTAGTGAGATTTGGACTGATTATTCTATTAGTATTTTTCCTTAAAAACTTTTTCAAATACTGGAATGCAGTAGTAATGTCCAAGTTTGAAGAAGGTGTAATTAAGTCAATACGTGATAAAATTTTTTCGAAGCTCACTTCTCTTTCAATTGATTTTTTTAATAGAAGTAAGCAAGGAAGTTTAATATCAATCATTGCAAATGACGTTCAGGCAGTAAATTCGACAATGATTTCTTCTTTTTCGATAATATTACGGGAAGGCTCGCAAGTTGTATTTTTTCTTTTGTTTCTTTTGAGCATATCACCTGAACTCACATTAATTGCATTTTCATCAAGTATATTTAGTTTAGGGATTGTTCGTGCAGCAAAGAAATATCTACGAAAGTACGCTACACGAATGCAAAAAGCATTAGCAGACTATACAGGCACACTAACTGAAATAATTTCTGGTATTAGAGTGGTCAAGGCATATAATGCAGAAAATTTTGCTAACGAGAAATTCAAGAAAGATAGCGAGCGATATGTGAAATCGGCAGTAAAACACAAGATGATAGTTACAATTATTCCTGCAATAAATGAAATTTTTGCAATTTTTGCACTTACGGTCGTATTGGTAGTAGGTGCAATGAAAATCAACCAAAAAATAATGTCGCCAGATGATTTAATGCTTTTCCTTTTCACATTGTTTTCGATAATGGCACCGCTTGCATCAGTAATCAATCAAATTGTTCAGTTCCCGCGCGGATTTGTTTCTGCTGAAAGAATTTTTGAGATATTAGATACTGAACCATCAGTAAAGGATGGGAATTTGGAGATTAAAGAATTCAAAGATAAGATTGAAGTTAAGAATGTAAATTTTGCATATACTGATAAAAATGTTTTAGAAGATGTTTCATTAGTGATACCAAAGGGCAAAAAGACAGCATTTGTTGGAGGAAGCGGCAGTGGAAAATCAACTATGCTTGATTTGTTAATTCGTTTTTATGATCCACAGAAGGGACAAATATTAATTGATGGTGTAGATATTCGTAACTATAAAGTATCATCTTTACGTTCACTTTTTGGGGTTGTATCTCAAGAAAATATGCTATTCAACGATACAGTTGCAAACAACATTAAGTTTGGCAAAGAACATACAATCACAGAGGAAATAGTTGAAGCATCTAAGCTGGCAAATGCTTATAATTTTATCGATAAATTGGAATTAGGGTTTGATACACCGATTGGGGATCGCGGCACAAATCTTTCTGGCGGCGAGCGTCAGCGGGTTGCAGTTGCAAGAGCTATCGTAGGAAATCCACAAATATTAATTTTTGACGAAGCAACTTCTGCTCTTGATGCCGAGAGTGAAAAAATTGTTCAGGAAGCAATTGAAACTTCTCTTGAAGGGCGGACAGCTATTATTGTAGCACATAGGTTATCTACAATTATTAATTGTGATATGATTTATGTATTCAACGAGGGTCGGATAGTTGAACAGGGAACACATCAGGAACTTATGGAAAAGAATGGATATTACAGAAAATTGTGTGAGTTGCAATTTGGTGTAAAAAATTAACAGAAATTTCTCCAAAAGTTCACTTTTGCTGGCATAGTTATTGTATGTTTATTTCGGTTTTTTGATAATATTATAGGATTGAATATGGCTCTTTCAAATGAGTATACCATAATCGGTATAGATGGCGGCGGAACTCATACAAGAGGTGTATTGGTTCGGGATGATAAAGTGATCTCACACGCATCAAGTGGCACTGCACGAATAGGTTCTGTTGGTGTGGGCGAAGCATGTGAAAGGACATTAAATATAATACTTGAACTTTGCAACAAAGCAGAGATCGAAACATCAGAATTAGATGCAGTAGTAGTTGGACTTGCAGGAGTATGGCTCGAAGAAGAGAAGAAAAGAGCGGCTCAGCTATTGCGAACTCTTGCACGTCAGCAAAGCATACAACTTGGGGATTTGCTCGTAACAAGTGATGCAGAACTTGCCTTAGAAGGTGCTTTAGGCAATAGCGATGGAATTATTACGATTGTTGGAACAGGTTCTATAGGACTTGCACGAACTGGTAAAAATCAACTATTTCGTTGCGGTGGATGGGGAATCGAGCTTGACGACGAAGGTAGCGGTGCGTGGATCGGACGAGAAGGGCTAACGGCAGTCGTGAGAGCTTTGGATGGACGAGGAAAGCCAACTGTGCTTACTTCAAGAATTCCAGATTTTTCACCGATTATCAATCTTGATAGACCCAGAACAATTGTAAAAGCATATCAGGATAGAGCTTTTGAATATCACAATCTTACACCTGCTGTTATGGAATGTGCAGTATCGGGAGATGAAGTATGTCTTGATATTATCACTCGTGCGGCAAATCATTTACTTGAGTTACCGGTAGCTTTGTCAAAATATTTTAAGACTAAAACAATAAAAGTAGCTTTAATGGGTGGCATAATAGATGCAAATACATTATTAGCTGAAATGCTGAAAGACAGGATTATTGAGCACGGGAAATTTGAAATCGTTGAACCTATTGGTTCAGCATTGGATGGAGCGATAAGTATTGGAAGAAGATTAATTGAACAGGATATGTAGAAAAGGCATTATTCGACTGAAACAACAATCAATAGAATATTTATGCAGAGATGAACTCCACCTTTGAGGTGGAGTTCATCTAATACAGTTGGACTCCACTTCTAAAGTGGAGCCCAACTTTCACCATTAATCCGATGACTCGAAGTCATCGGATTAATAAAATTTCCAAAAAGAATTTTTTTCTCGCTGAAGCTTTTTTAAGTGCTCAGCGATTTTTTTTGAAACAAGAAAAACAGCACAAAATGGATAGTTGCAAATAAATTGATATTAGGGAAAATAGGTTAAGGTTTGATTAGAGAGTGCAGAAAGAGGGACTCGAACCCTCACGGCTTTAAGGGCCACTGGATTTTGAGTCCAGCGCGTCTACCAGTTCCGCCATTTCTGCTTATTGGTGGTGGGCGCGGAGGGAGTCGAACCCCCGACCCCCTGCTTGTAAGGCAGGTGCTCTAGACCAACTGAGCTACACGCCCTTGAGAATGGAATACAAAATTAAGGGATTTTTTCTTAACTACCAAAGATTTTTTTTAGAAAAAATCAAAAATTTCCAATTTCTACGGCAATTTCACAAAAAGGTTTGCTTAATTTACTATTATTAAAGGAATTACCCGAAAAAGAATATGAAGCATCAAAAGGAAGACGCCAACCGGTTCGGGCTAAAAATTTAATCCAAGAGGTAAGATTGTAATAAATTGAAATATTGGGTTCGAAAGCAAAGAACCAATCTTCCCCATAATCTGGATTATAACCTGGTAGCAGATTTTTTTCTGTTGAGATTAAATTATAGCGAATGTGCCCAAGTGAAAACTTTGTTTGAATCCCAAAAGTAAATTCTGCATCGGGATTAATAATATATTCAAATGCAGAGGAAAAATAATTATACTCGAAAATTGGGCGGGCATTGATGTTAGTATCAATAAAATTTGCTTTAATATTGCGGGAAATCATATTATATGAACCAATCGATAAGAAATAATTATTGTTAAAGTTATAAACAATGCTGCCACCCGCTAACAAACATGGCTTGCTGCTAATCATTGTGGGATTAACAGCAAGATGTGCATAAAAAGAATTGCCTGCATAGGATTGCATAGAATATAGAAAAATAATGCAGCTAAGAAGCGTTTGCTTCATATTCTTCCATAAGTTTGTGAACAAAGAGCATTATATCAGTAGTAGTAATAATCCCAAGTAGATTCTTTTGCCAATCCACGACCGGCAGACAATCAAGACGATATTTTGCCATAAGTTTTATAGCCTTTGCAACGCTATCTTCGGGAAAAATCACCTGTTCCTGACGGGTAATGATTTTTTGAAAATCAAGAATTTGATTTTGAGAGAGCTCACCTAAATTATCTTCGGCATCGTAAAGATTGCGAAGAGTGTATTCCATAATGTTTCTTTCTGTAATTATTCCAACGTATTTTGAACCTTCGACAACCGGAAGATGTTTTATTTTCTCATCTCGCATTATTTCGTCAGCTTTCTTAATTGTTTCGCTGACATCAACATAAAATACGCCTTTATTCATTATATCAGCAATTTTGGAGTTAAAACTTTTATACATAATTCACCTCACAAGATTTTATTATATATACAAACGAACATCTAAAATATTTTATTTAATTAAAAAAATACCTTATCAATAATGAATTTACCATTTCGTCAATAGTTTTTGTCATAATTTGTATGTTGAAGAAATTAGGTTGGCGTATGAGTAATCAAACAACAGAGAAATATGAATTCAAAGCAGATATGAAGCAATTGCTTCATATAATTATTCATTCTCTATATACACATCCAGAAATATTTCTTCGTGAGTTAATTTCAAATGCATCGGATGCATTAAATAAATTAAGAATATTCAGATTAACTAATTCAGATATTATTTCCCCAGAAGAGGAACTAAAAATCACAATTGAACTGGACAAGGACAACAAGGTATTCTCTATTGAGGATACCGGAATAGGAATGACAAAAGACGATTTGATTTATCAGCTTGGCACAATTGCAAGTTCAGGGACATTAAATTTTATTCAGAAGCTAAAAGAGCAAAAAGGACAAGTAGATGTAAATCTTATCGGGCAATTTGGGGTAGGATTTTATTCTGTATTTATGGTAACTGATGAAGTAACAATTGAAACTCTGTATGCAGAAAAAGGCTCCACAGGATGGAAATGGGTATCAAATGGGACTGAAGACTTCACAATTTCACCATCCGAGCGAACCAAACGGGGAACAAAGATTTCTTTCAAGTTGAAAGAAGAGTATAAAGAATTTGCAGAAGAATGGAAAATAAAGGATATTTTAAATAAATATTCAAATTTCGTTGATTTTCCGATTTATATAGGAAACGAAAGAGTTAATAAGGTCGAAGCATTATGGCATAAAAAAAAGGAAGAAGTATCGGAAGAAGAGCTTTTTGAATTCTACAAATTTATTGCCGGAGATTATCAGCAGCCACTTGGAGATTTGTTTTTGAATATTGAAGGGAATGTGAATTTCAAAGCAATACTATTTATTCCACAAACACAACCTAATATGCTTTTTGGAGATTCGCGTGATAAAACTCTTCACCTATATTCCAACAAGGTTTTTATCCGGGACGACGATAAAGAAATTTTGCCTGAATATCTCAGATTTGTCAAGGGTGTTGTAGATTCTGAGGATATACCGCTTAATGTATCGCGAGAAGTTGCACAAAGTTCGCCTGCAATGGCAAAAATAAGGAATGTGCTGACAACAAAAATCTTGAACTTATTGGAAGAATGGGCTGAAAACGACAAAGAAAAATACTATAAATTTTATAAAAATTTCGGTTCAATTTTTAAAACGGGAATAAATACTGATTTTACAAACAAAAACCGAATAATTGAATTGTTACGATTTGAAACTTCTGCCCTACCTCGCGGAGAAATGACTTCACTTAAAGAATATGTTTCACGAATGAAAGCTGACCAAACTGAAATTTATTATATATCTGGTTCTCATCTTGATATTGTCGAAAAAAATCCAAATCTTGAATATTTCAAGAAGAACAACATCGAAGTTCTGTTTTTAACAGATACAATCGATATATTCACTATTCCATATATACGCGAGTACGAAGGCAAAACTCTTAAATCAATAGAAAAGGCAGATATAAAAATAGAGAACAACGCACAGAATGAAGTGCAGATTTCACAAGAACAAAAAGAGAAGTTAATAGAAAAATTCAAGAAAGTGCTTGGCGATAAGGTGGAAAATGTAGTTCCATCGGTTAGGTTGGTTGATTCGCCAGTTACCTTAGTTGTTGGCGAGCAAGGATTGGACCCACAACTTGAGAAGATGATGCAAGTAATAGACAAAGATTTCACTGTTTCTAAACGAATTTTAGAAATCAACCTATTGCATCCAATAATCAATAATCTTTTGCAGAAATTGGAAGGTGGAAATGAAGAAATAGTAGAGGATGCTATTAATCAGCTTTACGAAGGTGCACTACTAATTGAAGGATATATGAAAAATCCTGTGGACTTTGTTAAGAGAATGAATCGTTTTATAGAAGAAGCAACAAAAATTTAATTTATAAATTGGGAAGGATAAAGTAATGAAGCTTTCAGAATTTAAATACACTTTGGCAAAAAGTGCTATTGCAAAGTTTCCGGCTGACCCACGTGATTCATCAAAATTACTTATTATTGATAGGAATACTGGTGAAATTGAGGAGAAGATTTTTTCAGATATTACCTCAACTTTTCAACGTGGCGACGTTTTGGTGTTAAACGAAACAAAGGTGTTTCCTGCGCGTTTGTATGGGAAAAAAGAAAAGACAAATGCAAAAATTGAGGTGCTACTGCTTCGGGAGTTGAAATCGGATGAACGTATTTGGGATGTTCTCGTTGAGCCAGCAAGAAAAGTGCGTATTGGGAATAAAATATTCTTTGATAGTCCAAAGTTTTATTGTGAAGTTATAGACAACACTACTTCACGTGGCAGAACGGTAAAGTTTACTTACGATAATGATATTTTTAAAATCATTGAACGAATTGGTGAAATGCCACTTCCGGATTATTTGCGACGCGAACCAACTGAACACGATAAAGAGACTTATCAATGTGTGTTTGCAAATGATAAATATTTAGCATCGATTGCACCACCTTCGGCAGGGCTTCATTTTACAACAGAGCTATTAGAAAAATTATCTCAAAAAGGTGTAAAAATAGTAACGTTGAATTTGAATATTGGGCAAGGTATTTTTGAACGCATAGAAGTTGAAGATTTGACCAAACACAGAATGTATTCAGAATATTTTGAAATACCAAGAGAAACAGCGGAGACGATTAATAAAGCATTAAAAAACAAAAAGCAAGTTGTTGCAGTAGGTGCATCTGTGGCAAGAGCTCTTGAATCGAGTGTTTTGACGACAGGTGCGGTTAAACCAAATAAGGGCTGGACAGATAAATTTATCTATCCACCTTATGAATTCAAAATTGTTACACGTTTGATAACTAATTTTCATATGCCAGCAAGTCCTTCTTTGTTGCTTACAGCTGCTTTTGCGGGACGGGATATAATGTTCAAAGCATACAAACGTGCTGCAAAAAATGGTTATCGTTTCTTGTGTTATGGCGATGCCTTGATGGTAAAATAAATATTTTATACAAAAATATAGGGGCGTTATGCTTGTGTATTGCCCCTATTTTATTAAGTTTTACAAAAAAGCCGCTCTAAGAAGGCGGCTTTTTGTTATTGGACTATATAATGTTACTCAATGTCTAACAATGAATCATCAAAAGGAATTTCTTCAGGAATTAGAATACGTCCACAGTTTTCGCAATGATAGATTGTATCTAAATTATTTCTCATTTCGACTACTTTTTGAGGTGGAACAGAGCTATAGCAACCTAAACAAGAACCTTTTTTGCATTGAACAGCGGCATCATAATGATAATTTAGAATTCTATTATACTCTTCATAGTAATTAGCGGGGAGCATAGAAACAATAATTTTTCTTTTATTTTGAAGAAGTTTAACTTCGTCGGACTGCTGTTCAGAAATAGCTTCGAATTCTTTTTTCATTTTATCGTATTCGGATAAAGCAGCTTCGTATTGAGCTTTTTGGTCTTCTAAAATTCGCATAATATTTTCTTCTTTGACACCTTCGGTTCGCATTTTGGCAGCTAATTTTTCGTGCTCTTGTTTTAAGTGTTCGATTTCTTTTGTTATTGCATCAAATTCTTTGTTGTTTCGGCTCATAAATTGCTGTTTTGCTAAATTTTCTTCTTTTTCTTTAAGTTCAACCAGAGTAATTTTGGCATTAGAAACAAAATCGCGAATCTCGTTTAATATATTTTCGGTTTCTTGAACAATTGTTTTAAATTCGTCAACTTTTTTCTTTTTTTCTTCTACCCTATCGGGCAAATCGCCGAACTCTTCCTGAAGAAATCTAAGTTCGTTATCGATGTATGCTAATCCTGCAATTAATTGAATTTTTGAAATCATTGTTTATTCCAATTTATTTTGACATTTATTAAATACTCATTTTGAAGAGCTTTCCAATTATTTTCGGGATAATAAGAAACCGGATTAGTGTTCACAGATGAAACACTAATTTTAACGGAACTATCAATAGAATTTTTTATTAATTGTGCAATACCGAAAGAAACGAATTGTTCCATTTCATAATGACCCGGATCGATAAGCAGCATTTTTCCTTGAGCTGAATGAAAAGAATGGTAAGTAACATCGGCAGTAATAAAAGCGTCTAAATTTGCATCCAGAGCATCTTTCAGAAAAGATGAGCCACTGCCACCAACAATTCCGATTTTGGAAATATTATTATTTTTTCTTCCTGAAGTATATTTGACGGGAGCAAATAATTTTTCGGAAACAAGTTTTACAAGTTCGACTTCATTCATTGGTTGCTGAGCCTCGCAAATCACTCCGATACCTGAATTCGAAGAATTTTGGGACGGGACAAGAAACGAAACTACACGCAAACCAAGTAAATCTGCTATTATTTTGCTTGTTCCTTCTGAATGTGCATCAAAGGTTGTATGAACAGAAATAAAGGCAATATCGTGTTTTATTAGTTTAGAGACAAGTCTGCCAACACGTTCAAAATCGACAATTTCAGTTAAGGGACGATAAATCAAAGGATGAAAAGAAATAATACAATCTACTGAAAGATCAATTGCCTCAGCAATAACTTCATCCGATAATTCCATTGTAACAAGAATGTGGGAAACCTCGCTACGCCCGCTTTGGACTTGCAGACCAATTCGGTCTCCTTCAATTGAAGTTGATTTAGGTAATAATTTTTCGATAGTAGATAGTATATCGTTGATTTTCATCAATAAAAAAACTTTATAATATTATCAATCGTTTAACATTCAAATTTACAAATAAATCTTAATTAATACAATTTAAACTATTAATTAAACGTTATAAATTTAATAAATACACACTTTTAGATAGAATATGAAAAGAATGTTTTTGATTATATTGACATTATTACTTTTATCAACTGAAATTTATAGCCAAAACGAGATAGCTCAATATAAATCAAATTATGATACAACATTTATTTTTACTCCGGGAAGAAAGTTACAAACAATGAGTGAACAAATGGGCTTGCTAAATAATGCCGGAGGTATAGAATTAATGTTTTCAAACTCGGGATTTGGATTAGGCGGCTTTTATCAATATTTTATGGATGATATTACAAAAGTTGGGGTAAGATTTTTCATTTCTGGGGCAAGAAACACAGACGAACTTGAATTTTATGATTATTTCACAGGGAATTCATTTATTCCTAATAAGGTTAATAGATTATATCTGATGCCTCTAACTGTAAATATAACCAGGAATTTATTTTCAGAAGTTTTGCATAAATCGTTCAGACCATACGTTTCTGCTGGGGTTGGTCCAGCATTTATATTATCAACTCCGTACAACCGTGAGTTTTTCAATGCGTTTAACTATGCAAAATGGTACACTCGATTTGGAGGGAATGTTGGGATAGGTGCTGCTTTTGGGTTAGAATCGAGTTCATATTTAAGTGTGAATATAGATTATTACTATATTCCATTTGGAGGCAAGGGTCTTGAAAGCATCAAAGACAAACCTATTAAAACTTTCGGTGGGTTATTTTTGTCTTTATCTATTGGTTCTTTATTTTGATTTTTTATTTTTAATTTCAGACGTATATACTTATATTTGTAAATAGAGTTATGTAAATTCTCATACCTACGGCGGAGTTATTGGCGATTTTTTACAAAATAATTGATTAAATTATTTTTAAATTTGGACTTTAAATTTATTTGTTGTGGCGTTAGGTATGAGATATTTCAGAAAATCATTGCTTCTTTTGATATTACTATTTTCAGTAAGTGATCTATATTCAACTTTCACCAAAATTTCTTCTTCTATTGATGAACTAATCATTGAATATCGACCTGAACTAATAGAATTTCAAGAAACTTCTATCAATGGCGAAGTTTTCTGCAAACCAATAATTAACAACTCATATAATATCAATAAAGAAATTGGTTCTCCACAGCATTTTGTGGAAAATGTGCTTATTACTGTCCCATCACAATTCGGATATGTAATAAAGGATGTTCAGGTGTTCGGAGTGAAGACTTATCAGAAGAAAATGCTACCGGTTGAAAATCAGTTTAGCAGAGATGGTGCTTTGTATAATTCTGAGTTGATTTCGAATAATAGGCAATTTGAATGGGTTTGGACTGAATATTTAGGAATATCGAGGAGAAGAAACGTTGCAAATGTTATTTTCACTGCAGCTCGATATAACCCAGAAAATTCAGTTATAGAAATACCAGAGAAAATAATTGTAAAGATTGCTTTTAATTATTCACAGATAACAAAAAAAATAGAACAGGATAGTTTTTCGCCCAAAATCACAATTAACCACGACGAAACACGTGCTTTTGTTCTTGCACACTCAAAAGAAAGTATTCAAAGCCAGCAACTTACTGATTTAAATCAAGTTAGCAATGGGAAATGGCTCAGGCTGACTATTAATGAAGAGGGATTATATAAAATTGATGCTGCTCAACTTTCTTCGCGTGGAGTAAAAATTGAAAAAGAACTCATAAATACCATAAAAATATTTGGACACGGTGGCGATAACCTTAGCGAAAAAGTATCCGATGGATTAAACAACGATATGAGCGAAATTCCTATTATTCTTAAAACAAACTCAAATGGCGAGCTTGAATCTATTATTTTTTACGGTAATGGTGCTAAAGGGTTTAAATATATAAATGGCAATTTCTCGCATTATAGAAACGATTTTTCGTTCAACAACTATTATTTATTAACTTATGGAGGAAGAGAAGGCAAGCGACTATCGATTGCTCCAAATCCAGAAGGACCAATCAATTATAATCCAGATTATTATTACCACAGAATATTTTATAACGAAGAAACAACAAATCCATATCCGGATGGCTCAGGTCGAACTTATTTAGGGCGTAGTTACTTTTCTGCACCATTTATGGATATATTATATAATTTGAGAAGAGATGAAAACATTATATATAAAATAGCAGTAGCACATCGTTCTACAAAATCCGGTGCTGCCGGGCGATTTATTTACAAACAATCTGGCACTCAGATTTTTTCAACACTTCTTAATGATACTTACGGAGATTACGTTCATATTAATCGTTCAATCCAGCAATTTTCTTCGCCAGCAAGCTTAGTAGGAATAGATAATAGAAGTGTATTGTCGATTGAGTATTCAAATAGCAACTCATCGGCAGTTCCATATTTTGATTTTTATGAAATACATTATCCGCGAAGTTTCGTTCCTATAGACAATGAAATCTCTTTCTTTTCGGATCCTTCAAAATCAGGATTAACGGAATATCAGATTAATGGTTTTACTTCGGGTAATATTATTGGAATTGATGCAAGCGACCCTAACAATCTGTTGCTACTTGACAATCTCGCAAAAACAGGTGGGATGTTCATTTTCAGAAAAGAAGAAAAAAACAGTAAGCCATCGAAATATTTTATTAGTTCGAAATTCAAGACGGTTACAAACATAGAATCAATTTCTCTTGAAAACTTACGAGGAACAATCCGAGATGTCGATGTTCTTGTTATTACACACTCTCAGTTTATTGAAAGTGCAAATGAATATGCAAATTATCGAAGAACCCGAAATAACTTGAAAGTAGCAGTGGTCAAAGTAGATGATATATACAAAGAATTCTCTTCCTGCATTCCAGATATAACTGCAATAAGAGATTTTATTGCGTTTGTTTATCATAATTCATCAATCAAGCCATCATTTGTTGTATTGTGGGGAGACGCACATTATGACTACAGGAACATACAGGTAAAATCTCCGTTATATATTCCAATGTATATGAACAAAGAATCTGATTTCTTCGTAACAGAGACAAGTACTATGGCAACAGATGATTATATAGCTTGTGTAGAAGGAGATGACTGGGTATGTGATGTAGCTTTTGGAAGAGTTCCGGTAGATAACATAGATAATGCAAAAACCTACTTAAAAAAAATAATGCACTACGAATCAAACTCATCGCTCGATAATTGGCGGACTAATATTTTGTTAGTTGCCGATGACTCTTATACTACCAAAGGACAAGATGGAGATATTCACACCCGTCAGTCAGAAGAACTATCGTCGAAACTGCCGGCAGAACTTATTCAGAAAAAAGTGTATTTAGCAGCCTATCCAACGGAAAGCATAGCCGGCGGGAAACGTCGTAAGCCGGGTGTTAATAAAGAATTTATCTCTACAACAAATACCACCGGAGCGTTAATTTTTAATTGGATAGGACACGGAAATCCGCGTGTGCTTGCTCATGAAGAATTTTTTGAGCGAGAAACTACCATACCTCAACTTTCAAATTACGACAAGTTATTTTTCGTAACTGCAGCAACATGTGATTTTGGTCGGTTTGATTTAGTGGGACCAAGAAGCGGAGCAGAAGAACTTATATTTAGTAAAACCGGTGGAGCTATATCTGTTTTCACAGCAACCCGCGTTGTTGGAGCATATGCAAATCATGCATTAAACCAAAAATATTATCAATCATTATTTAACAGAAAAAATGATGGGAGCTTCCCAACAATTGGCGAAGCGGCATTTGTAGCAAAACAAACTTTTTTTGATGAAAATTCACGAAGGTTTCTAATTCTTGGAGATCCTTTAATAAAATTAAACTTTCCTGAACTACAAATTGTCGTAGATAGCATAAATGGCATCAGCACAACTGAACAAAGCAGTTTTACAATAAAAGCATTAAGCAAAGTCGAAATAGTAGCCAGAATTACTGATGAATTCAGGAACAAAACGATTAATGATTTTCAAGGAACTGCAATATTTACACTATTAGATGGAGATGATAGCCGAAGCATAACAGACGAGTTTGGAATAAATTACAAATTTACTACTCAGGGCGCTACACTTTCGCGGGCTGCTTATAAAGTTACCAATGGAATAATGAAAATAAGTTTTGTTGTGCCCAAAGATATTAGTTTCAACGAAAATAATTCTAGAATGTTTATCTATGCTTTTGCAAACGACCGTCGGACAGCAACAGGTTCTTACTCATCAATAAAAGTTTACGGAATAGAAGAAAGTACTCAAAATGATGGGAAAGGACCAAATGTTAAAATATACCTTGACAATTACAATTTTCGTTCAGGTGATGTAGTTCGGCGAGAACCATTATTGATTGTTGAATTAAACGACGAAACAGGCATTAATTCATCTGGTTTAGGAATTGGTCATAATATTGAAGGTTGGATTGATGATAATCCGGTTCCAATTAATTTAACCCCCTATTTTAATACTTCAATTGAGAATTATAATTCAGGAATTATTAAGTATTATCTGGCTGGGCTTGAACCTGGGTCACACAAAATACGAGTTCGTGCCTGGGATGTATTCAACAATCCGGGAGAGGCAGAAACATATTTTCGTATTCCGGAAGAGGGAGAAATCCAAATATTTGACGTATTGCTATATCCTAATCCATTCACAGAAGAAACAAATATTGCTATAAAGCATAATTTTACTCCACCATTTAATATTTCTTTAAGAATTTATAATAGTATGGGTCAAGTAATAAGGGAGATCGAACAATCCTGGACATCTCAGTATGATACATTGATTAACTGGGACGGACGAGACAACCAAGGTAAATTAATTTCTATTGGTAGTTATTACTATTATTTAAGATTATCGAATTTGTCCGGGAAGATTGAAAAGAGCGGAATATTGGGGATAAAATTAAAATAATGGTATTATATTTGATTAATATTTAATAATTTATAGAAAAAAACGTTTAAATAAACATAATCGGAGGAATTTAATGAAAAAGACGAGAAAAGTAGCAATTACAACGCTTGTATTGGTTTTAGGTGTTTTTATCAGTTCTCAAATCGCATACAGTCAGGCAGGCGGATCGGCTGTTCCGTTCTTGCTAATATCACCTGATGCAAGAGCAAGCGGTATGGGAGAAACAGGCGTTGCAATTGCTGATGATATAAATGCAATTTACTGGAATCCGGGAGGGCTTGCTTTTTTTGACTATTTCCAAAATGAAAGCGGAGATAAACCTTTCACACAGACAGCCCTATCGTTTTCTCCCTGGTTGCCTCAATTTAATGCAGATTTGTTTTACAGCTATGGAACAATTGGGCGATATTTCGAAGAATTAGACGGAACAGTAGCTTTCAATTTTATTTTTATGAACTTGGGAGAATTCACCCGAACAGCAGAGGATGGTAGAGTGCTTGGTAAATTCACTTCTAATGAATTTTCACTTGGGCTTTCGTATGGAACTCCAATCACAAATGATTTAGGTATTGGTTTTCAACTGCGATATATTCGTTCTAATTTAGCACCTGTTGGGCAAGGTCAAAGAGAAGCCGGTGCCGGAAACTCGGTAGGATTTGATCTTGGTTTGCTCTACAAGCCTTCGGGTTATGAACTGCTCGGAGTGCGTAATCCATTATCTTTTGGATTTAATCTTCAAAATGTTGGTCCGAAAATCACGTATATCAACGAATCAGACCCTTTACCTACAAACCTGAAGATAGGAGCAGCATGGAAGCTTGTTAAAGATGAGTTCAATGATTTGAAAATCGCTTTTGATTTCCAAAAGTTGCTTGTAAAACGTGATAGTTTGAGTGCTGACCCGCTACCGCTATCACTTGTAACTGCGTGGAAAAATCCGGGTGTTGAGTTTTCTGTCGGTGCAGAATATTGGTATGAGAATTTATTTGCGTTTCGTGCCGGATACTTTACTGAGCCATCACGACTTGGTAATCGTAAGTTTTGGAATTTTGGAGCAGGTGTAAGGTATGATATTTTCAAGATTGATTTCAGTTTTATTAATACAATCGAAGAAAATCACCCACTTGCAAATACTATGCGATTTTCAATGCTCATTGATTTGAAATAGTATCAGAACAAATAGTTTATTTATAAATTAAACCCCGGGCTATATCCGGGGTTCATTTTTAGACAGATTAAAAGAATTTTTATAACAACAAAAAATATTGTTATTTTTGTTTTTTGAAAAATTTAGTTATAATTAAATATACACAAGAATGAGTAATTTAGCGATAATAGCGATATTAGTATTATTTTCGGCTTTTTTTTCAGGACTCACGATAGGATTTTTCAGCATAAACTTAACAGACTTAGAAAACAAAGCAAAAATCGGGAACAGAAGAGCAAAAAGAATCCTTCCGCTGAGAAAACGTTCAAATTTGCTTTTAAGCACTTTGCTATTAGGAAACGTTGCAACAAATGCTGTATTGGCAATCTTTTTAAACTCAATAGCTTCGGGAGTTGTTGCAGGAGCGATTGCAACTGGTCTTATATTTATAATAGGTGAAATGGTTCCGCAGGCAATTGCTGCACGTTATGGATTTTTATTTACATCAACATTTTTTTGGTTAGTATGGATTTTTATAATATTATTCTACCCTGTTGCTGCTCCAATGGCTTTCATTTTAGATAAAATTTTGGGAGCAGAAAGACCAACAGTATATTCAAGAGAAGAATTTCAGGAAATAATCAAGCATCACGAGGATTCTCCATTTTCTGATATAGACGAAGACGAAGAAAAATTTCTGATTGGTGCATTGTCTTTTTCTCATAAGTCAGTTAGCGATATAATGACACCAAGAACGGTTATTTTTGCCCTTGAAGCAAATAGAATAATTGATGATAATCTGCTAAAAGAGATAAAAGAGAAAGGATTTAGCCGAATTCCTGTTTTTGAAAACACGAAGGACAATATTATTGGAATACTATATTCTAAAGAACTAATTGGTTACAAAGTAGATGAGAATAAAACAGTAGGTGAAATTTGCGATAAACGCTCTTTGATACACATCGAGAAAAATATGAAACTTGACGAATTATTTAATTTGTTTATCAAAGAAAGGCGTCATATAGCTTTCGTATTTGGAGAATTCGGGGAATTGAAGGGACTGGTTACATTAGAAGATGTGATTGAAGAGATATTACGCACAGAAATTGTAGATGAAGCGGATAAAACTGTTGATATGAGAAAACTTGCATTGCTTAAACGGCGGATTTCAAATAAATAGATGTTGAACTAATAGAGAGAAAAAATGTTTCCAAGTGTAAATGAACAAATGGATGTTATTCGAGATGGAGCAATTGAGGTGCTTCCGGAAGATGAACTTGTTCGTAAAATAGAGAATTCAATAAAAAATAATAAACCTTTAAATATTAAATTAGGAGCAGACCCAAGCCGTCCTGATTTGCATATAGGACACGCAGTAGTATTGCACAAATTGCGTCAATTTCAGGATTTAGGACACAAAGCAATACTTATCATTGGCGATTTCACAGCAATGATAGGCGATCCCACCGGAAAATCAAAAACTCGTCCCCAATTAACACTGGAAGAAACACGAATTAACGGACAAAGTTACCTTGAACAAGCAACAATAATCCTGAAAAGAGAGAATCTGGAAGTTGTTTATAATTCAGATTGGCTTGGGAAAATGAGCTTTAGCGATGTAATACAACTTGCAGCTCGATATACAGTAGCTCAATTGCTCGAACGGGATGATTTTTCGAAGCGTTTCAAGTCGGGTATTCCAATCAGCGTTCACGAACTGCTCTACCCACTTGCTCAGGCAATGGATTCAGCACAAATTAAAGCCGATGTCGAGTTAGGCGGAACTGACCAGAAATTCAATTTAATTGTAGGGCGAGAAATACAGAAAGCTTATGGAATAGAACCACAATGTATTGTAACGATGCCACTACTGGAAGGAACAGATGGAGTGGAAAAGATGAGCAAATCGCTCGATAATTATATCGCACTTACTGATTCGCCAAGAGAAATGTTCGGAAAAGTAATGTCTATTCCAGATACATTAATTACTCGTTATATGAGATATGCTGCATTTTTCCCTGAAAACCAAGTGATAACGGCTGAAAAAGGGCTTGCTGACGGAACAGTTCATCCAAGAAATGCAAAAGTTGAAACTGCAATGAAAATCGTTGAATTGTATCATAGCAAACAAGCTGCCGAAGCTGCTTTCGAAGAATTTGAAAGGATATTCAAAAATAAAGAACTACCCGATGAAATTGAAGAGATGCAAGTCGAGGCTGATAATGCAGAAATGGGACTAATGGATTTGCTTGTTGCTACGGGACTTGCACCATCGAAAAAAGAAGCAAAGCGATTAATAGAGCAAGGCGGAGTGCTTGTAGACCAGAACAAGATTGATGATCCTTTTCAGAAAATTCAGTTAAATAATAAAAGATTGGTGAAAGTTGGGAAGCGGAAGTTTTTGTATGTAGTTGCCAGATAAATGTGTAGTGATTTTTATTAATAGGGACGCAATTCGTTGCGTCTCTGTTTTTTTGCAAACTTCAATGTTTTTGAAAGTTAATAATTAATCAGTTATTGTAAATTAAATGTTAGTTTTATTAATTAATTCTTTTATTTCCTGACGAAGGAGTTCAAAATCGTTTCGCGAAAACTCGAAAGTTACAATCCAATCATCCTGGTTTATCTTGGATGAAGAACGAACAAAAAACAGGCGACAATTTATTGAATTAGCATTATGAAATAAATTAAAAGCTATAAAAGCATAGATTTTCATTTGCAATTCGTATTTATCACGTAAAACTGATAAATCGCTTTTTTGGCGAATAATATTTGTTTTCCAGTCCCAAATTTCAATTTCGTTGCTACTTTTTTCAACAAGACAATCAATAATACCACCAATAAAATGGCTTTCGAATGGCATTACAAGATGAAACTCACGTTTTGACGATAACAACAAATCATTGTATTCAGAAAGAAAAGGAGAATTGAAAAAATTAGAAACAAGTTCAGTTAAATAATTTACTTCAGCTGTATTATTGAAATAATTCAATGAGATAGACTTTGAAATTTCAGTTAATGCATCAACATTGATACTAAAATCAGGATTAATCCATTCATTGATTTTTTCAATAAGCTCGTGGAAGGCGCTTCCCAAAGAAAGTGCTGCTTCACGAGACAAATTTTCGTCTAAGAAATGTTCATCAAAACCGAATTCTTTATTGATTACAAAATTTTCTTCACTTTCAAGTAGGTTGTCGAGTTGTGTAGGATAGAAAAATTTGTTTTTGGGAACAGATACAATTTCTTTTATTGAAAGATGATAATCACCATTATTTGAGATTTTTGTTGAAACGGAAGGATTATTATTCAATATAAAGCGATTATTGGAGAATACATTGATAGGTATTTTCAATAAATTTGGAGTAACAGAATTATGTAACATTAATTCTGTTGATATATGAGAAGGAATACTATCAATATTAAAATCTGAATCACCATAATTGAGCTCAAGAGCATCAAAAAGCAATTGGGCAAAACCATTTAGTTTGGCTATGCCACCTTTTTTTGTATTCATTAACGAAGAAGAAATAATTAAATGGTCTTTTGCACGAGTAGAAGCAACATAAAACAACCTGATTTCCTCGTTGCGTTCATCGGCTTTATTGTAATGATTAACAACATTTCTAATGATAAAATCAATATCTGAAGTTTCGCCATCGATAATCTGTTTCAGCTTGAAAAGAAGCCCAAAGTCTTTATCAAACATAAAACTGTTGGCATTCTTAGTTCTATAATTTGAATTGTAAATATAGACGATTGGAAATTCTGCACCTTTAGCTCCGTGAACGGTAGTAATCCGAACAGCATTTTCGTTTGAAAAGGCGGCAGCTTCGGGTTCTTTTGAGTTGTCGGATAGGTATTGAAGTTCTTCAACAAAGTCATACAAGGAACGAAAACCTCGAGCCTCAAACTTTCGGGCATAATCAATCAATTTATCAAAGTTTGACTTTATTTGACTTCCCGAGGGAGTTTTTGCAACATAGAAATTATAACCATCAAGACTAATAATCTTGCTGATTAGACTTGAAACATTTAACCGCGTGGAGTAGAAAATAAGATTTTCCAAAATATTGTTTGCATTTTCGAATATCTTGACATTATTATAGTTGTCAAGTTGTTTTATGTGATTATAATATTCAAGGAATTGGTGATAAAGCGAGATGTTTTGGGTGCCCTTTTGCTTGTTGAAAGCGATTATTTCTAATAGGTCTGCTGAAGTAAGCCCAATAAACGGAGATTTCAAGACGCACGCAAAAGCATAATCATCGTTTTTATCAGCAAAAAAATTAAGGAACTCGCGAATGTCCTGAATTTCGGGAGTTGCGAAGAAGCCAGACCCACTCGACAAAACATAAGGAATATTGTTAGCAATAAGTTCCTTAATTAATTTTCCCAAAGCATTTTTCTTCCTTGATAGAATTGCGATATCACTATACTCAGGTTTTCTGAATTCGTTAGTTTCATTATCGAAAATTTTGTAATCTAAATTTCCAGCGATAACTGCTTTAATATGCTTGACAATTAATTGTTCTTCAGTGGAATTATCAACTTCGGCATTGATGTCTGGGTCGGGAGCAATAACCTCCTCAACTTTTTGTTTGAGTTGAATTTGTTGGTCATCTTTTTTGAGTGAAATCACTAATTGAATACTTTTATTAGTTTTGCTATCAATATTTAGTATCAAAGAAACAGAGCCAAGTGGTTTTGAAGTAGCAACATCTTGCACAAGGTTATCAATAAACTTAGAAGTTGCACGCCCGCAAATAATCGGTTCATATTTAATATTGTGCGCTTCTTTTTTAAGTTCAAAAATAGTTGGTGTTGGCTCCACTATTAGTTTGGAAAAGATTTCATTTACGAAGCCGGCAATATTTGGGGACATACGGAAAGAGGTAGTAAGCGATAGGATACCGAGCTTATTCGTCTCATTAAGGATTTGTTGCGAATATTGAGTGCTATTAAGGTAGTCAATTTTTGTTGGGATAGAGGATTTGTCTTTTTCTATCAAAGGATTGAGATTGTTTTTCTGAGCTAAGGTAGAAGTTGCTTTGTGAAAAACTTCAACTTCTGCACCCTGAAAACTGTAAATACTTTGTTTTGGGTCGCCAACGATAAAGAGATTATTGTCCTGACCTAAAGAATGATCATCAAAGCATAGTTTGCTTATAATATCAAACTGTTCGCTATTAGTGTCCTGAAATTCATCAACAAGAATATAGTCGTACTGGTTTCTAATTTTCTTAGCAAAATCTTGGTTGCAGAGCATATTACGAACGAGGAAAATCATATCATCGAAATCTATTGCAAACATTTCCTGCTTTAAATTTTGATATTTATCAAATACTTTTGAAGCAATTTCTGTAATCAGCCTCGCGTCATTAATTTGTTGGAGCAAAAGTGAATTGTATTGCTGGTTATCTAACACTAAAATATCTTTATTAAAGAGAATTTTGTATGCTACTTCAAAGTGAGAAAAATGCTTCGGGAAATTCTTTCTGAGAAAGCTAATCAGTTGAAGTTTTCCATTTACCTTTGTTTTTTCGCGGAATATTTCAGATATCAATCTTAAATAATTGAAATCCAATATATGAGGAGAATTATAAAAAGCTTGATTAAATTTGCTGAAAATTGCTTTAATTCTTGATTGTTTTTCGCGAATATCATTAATAATTTCACTTTCGTTTATATGTTCTTGTAATTTATCAATAATTATGTCAAAATAAGAAAATAAATCAGAATAACATTTAACCAAAGCGGAATTGTAATATTTTAGAATTTCATCGTTACTTTGCTTGTAGAACTCAATCAAGGAGAACAATTTTCTTCTGAAATTAATCAATTCTCTAATTGTCGAAATAACATTTTTCTTGTTGTAACGAACCAATAAATCAATAAAATCAGAATTATTCGGGGAATTCTTAAAATCAAGGAACACATCTTGAATGGCTTCATCAAGCAAAGCCATAGCATCAAATTCGGATAGTTCAAAAAAATTCGGGGCAATACCTGCTTCGATAGGATAGTCGCGTAAAAGTGAATTGCAAAAACTATGAATAGTGGCTATATTGGCATATTGGATACGGTCGCGAAGGAATTTTAATTTGCGAATTTTTTCGAAATTGTGAGTAGTTTTAGCAATTTCTTCGTTAATCAGTTCATCAATTTTTTTAGCAACACGAGATTTCATTTCAGAGGCAGCCACTTTCGTGAAAGTAATTGCCAAAATACGCCTTACATCGTTTCGAACTGGTTCGTGGTTGAGTAAAATATCAATATATTTATTAACAAGAACGGTTGTTTTTCCGGAACCAGCATTTGCAGTAAGCGAAATATGCCTATCTCGCATCAGAGCGAGTTGTTGTTCAAAAGTCAGATTGTGCGACGACATAAATTAATTCTTTTTACGAAAGAGAGAAACATCAATATTATAGCGTCTTATTTTGTTATGCAGAGTTTCGCGACTTACACCAAGCAAAGCAGCACTTTTGCTTACGTTCCCGTTGCATTGAGCTAAAGTCGCCTCGATTTTCTTTTTATCAACTTCTGCTAAATCTTCTTTTAATGTTCTATCAGTTGCAAAAACAGGGATTTGATATTGAACATTATTATGATTGGTGCTTAAAACCTTTTTAACATCAGAAATTTCAATTTTATCTTTTTGCGTAGTCTGGAGGATAAGTTTCAGGAAATTAACAAGTTCGCGAACATTTCCGCTCCAGTTATGTTCAGTCAGAAAATCGATAGTATCATTTGAGAAAAATTTGTATTCCGAGAAATCATTATTATGTTTCTGACAATAATGATTAATAATTTCCGGTATGTCTTCACGACGTTCTGATAGAGGTGGAATATAAATTTCGCATTCACGCAAACGGTGGTAGAGTTGTTCGCGGAAACGCCCTTCGTGCATAAGAGTAATCAGATCTTTATCAGTAGCAGAGATAAAACGAATATCGACTTCTTCATTTTGTATAGAGCCAACTTTACGCACAATTTTATCTTCAATTGGGATAAGCAGGTTAGATTGCAATTCGATAAGCAAGTCGCCGATTTCATCAAGAAACAGGGTTCCTTTGTTTGCTTCCTGAAATAGCCCTCGTTTTGTTTCCATAGCACCGCTAAAAGCACCTTTGACGTGTCCGTAAAGTTCACTTTGGAAAAGATCTTTTGGGATATTTGGGATATCAACTGTAACAAAAGGGAATTTGGAGCGTCGGCTAATAGTATGAAGAGCTTTAGCGACAAGCTTTTTGCCGGTCCCGGTTTGTCCGGTAATAAGAACATTCAGGTCAGTACGACCGTAACGGATAATGCTGTCGCCGACTTGAAGAATCTGTTTGCTTTTGCCAATAATACCGCAGGAAGCAAGAAATTTTTGGACTTCGAGTTCTTCGGAAAATGCTGAAATATGGCGTGATGAACTATCGAGCACAGCTTTAATTTTATCTTTCGAAATAATACTTTTTTCGATAAAATTCGAAGCACCGAGTTTTGTAGCTCGAACGGCTGCTTCGATAGTTCCTTTGCCAGAAATCATTACAACAGGAATTTGTAAATAATTTTTGCGGATAATTTCGAGCAAATCAAGCCCATTGGTTTTTTCGCCGGGTGCAAATTCTATATCTAAAAGGATTATTCCAACAAATCTATGTTTTTCATCTAAAAAGGAAAGTGCTTGTGAGGGTGAATAAGCCACAGCAGTATCATAGCCAAAAGACTGGACAATGTCTGCCATTGTCGAAGCGAAATCGTGGTCATCATCTACTATTAGAGCAATTACTTTCATCATCTATTTTTTATTTCCCGAATACTTGGCACTAAACAGTTAAGAGAATCGAAAAGCTCACGAAAATATCGAGAACCTTTATTTTGGAATTCGGGATTCCACACTGCAAGCATATTAAGATTTTGTTCAGGATTAGAGAATTCAACAAATCTTGCTTTGCTTTCGCCGGGTGAGAACAAAGTTTGAGTTTTCAAGATAGTCGATTTAGCAAGCTTTAATTTGCTGCAAAATTCATTTTGGTCTAAATCAACGATTTTATCTTTTTTTATTTCCGGATTTTTATTGCTTTTTGAAAAAATGAAGAGTTCACCATATGCATTAATTTCATAACCAAAAAAAGCGTTATCCTTTGGGAGAAAGTCGCCCCAGCGCAGCACAAGATTTTTCTCATTTTCGTTTAGGCAATGAACTAATTGCGGTTCTTTACTCTTGAACAAAGAGCAAGAAGAGAACAAAAAAAGCAACAATATTGACAGGATAAGAATTCTCATTTCGAGTAACCGCATTTGAACATAATTAACAAATATAATAAAAAGAGTATTAATAAAAAATTTAGTAATGATTAGTATTATTTTTATATCTATCGAGAAATTCTCTTACTACGGAGTCTTCGGTTTTGTCCAAGTCATCAGGTGTTCCTTCGAACTGCACCAAACCATCGTTGAGCATAACAACACGATTAGCAATTTTATAAACAGAAAACATATCGTGAGTAATGATGATAGAAGTTACTTTAAGTTTATGCGAGAGTTCAGAAATCAAGTCATCAATTTGTTCAGATGTAACTGGATCCAAACCAGTAGTAGGTTCATCATAAAAAATGTATTCAGGATTTCCAACCAAAGCACGAGCAACTCCAACACGTTTTTTCATACCGCCGGAAAGATCGGATGGCAATTTATCTTTCAAAATTTTCCATTCATTAATAAATAAAGCATCGTGTTCATCAGTTTGAGGGAGCAGTCCAACTGCTTTAAGTACTCTTATTGCTTCTTTTTCGAGATAGAGAATATTTCTTTCGCCGTGTTCGTATAGTCCTAAAACAACATTTTCGAAAACAGTAAGCGAATCGAAAAGGGCAGCACTTTGGAACACAAATCCGAATTTTCGCCTTAATTTGTATAAAGATTTTTTATCTAATTGAGATACTATGTTCCCGTCAATTGCAACAGTACCTAAATCGGGTTCGAGAAGCCCAACAATGATTTTAATTAAAACACTTTTTCCACAACCAGATTTTCCGATAATACAAAGGATATCGTTGTCAGGGATATTAATATTGATACCCCGCAAAACATTTTTGGGACCGAATGATTTATGGATATTTGTAATATTAATCATACGTTAATCACATTGAAAAACAAAAAGACATCGCTAAAAAGAGCGAATGTCTTTTCAAAAATAATAAAAACAAAATTATTTAACCCTAATTTTTTGTCCAATTTGAAGTCTTGTTTCTTTAACTCCTCTGTTAAGATTTTTTATATCATTAATTGAGACATTATATTTATCAGCAATTCTTTCCAAAGTATCACCGGAACGTACAGTATGATAGACAGGTGTTTTTTTGCTATTAGAAGTATTATTTTTTGATGATTTGTTTTGCTCTGTACTATTCGATTGATGAACTTTTAGACGCGAACCAGCAATAATTATATCTCCTTTAATATCATTTTTGTTCCATTCACGTAGTTGGTCTTCGGTAATTCCATATTTACGAGCAATAGAAGCCAGATTTTCACCTTTTTCGACTGTATGAACCAAAACTTTTTGCTGAGGTTGCTTCGAAGAAGGAGATTGCGCAGCTGCAACCTGCTGTTCAATTTTGAGAACTTGTCCGACTTTGATTGAGGGCTTCTTTAAGCGATTAAGAGAGATAATATTATCAACAGTGGTTGAATATTTTTCAGCAATTTTTGCAAGAGTTTCCCCTTTTCGAACCTTATGTTTAATAGTTTTGTTTTGTGTCGATGAATTTTGAGAATTATTATTATTTGCAGTAGTAGAGTTATTATTAATATTATTACGTGCAACGATTAGTTTTTGCCCAACCTGAATATTTTCTATGTCGAAAGGTAGGTTATTTAAATTTCGGAGTTCAGCCGGACGTATGCCATATAGTTTTGAAATACTGTAAATAGTTTCGCCTGGTTTAACAATGTGCGTAATGATTTGCCCGATATTTGAACTTTCAACGTTAGGATTTTGAACAACATCGGCTTTAAGAGTATCTACTTTAGTTGGATTACGAACTATATTACTGGCTTCGAAAGGTTCAGAACCAATAGGGATACGCAATGTGGAACCTTTTTTAATTTTAGCATTATAACCGCTTAAATTATTAACTGCAATAAGATTATCAAGAGAAACATTATATTTTTGGGCAATATCAGTGAGTGATTCATTTTGGCTCACAGTGTGAAAAATAAAGGCTTGCTTTTCTTCATTCGGAATAGCATCAAAATTTTTAGCAAAAGTTTGATAGGAATTATAAGGTATTTTTATATAATATATTTTCTTATCGGGTGGAGTAACGTTTTGAAGCAGTTCGGGATTAAGTTCTTTGAGTTCTTCCAGACTAATTCCGGCAGATTTAGCAATAGCGGAAAGATTTGTTGGTTCTTTTATTTCGAAAATATCATATTTATATTCGTTTTGGTAGGATATTTCTTTTTCATCGAAGCCATACAATTCAGGATTCATCATAACTTTAGCGGTTGCAATAAAGTTTGGAACATAGATAGCAGTTTCGTTAGGAAGGAATTTCAGAATATCCCAATATGAAGGTTTTTCAAGTTTGGATTTTTTTATAGAGCGTCTAATACAGCCAGTCCCACAATTATAGGCAGCAAGTGCAAGATGCCAATCTCCAAATTCATTATAAAGATCGCGAAGGTGTCGCATAGCAGCATAGGTAGATTTTTCAGGGTCGCGCCGTTCATCTATCCAAAAAGATTCATTTTTATTTAGATTATAATCTTGACCGGTTGCGCGCATAAACTGCCACAAACCTACGGCACTAGCGCGAGAAACAGCATTAGGATTCAGCCCTGACTCAATCATTGATAAATATACAATTTCTTCAGGCATACCTTCTGCTTCAGCAATACGTTTCATCATCGGGAACCATTTGCCTGAACGTTCCATACATTGGCGAACGAAATGCTGCCCACGTTTGTTTTTTGTAAGGAACGTAATACTGCGGTTTACTAAATCGTGGTCTATTAGAGGAATAACGAGACTGTCTGGTTTGGTGTGTCGATTAGGGAATTTTTGGCTTGAATAAGCCGAATTAAATGGTTTTTGAACTACAGGGGCTGGAGTAGCAGGTATTTTGCCAATTTCCTGAAATAATTTATCACGAACAATGAACAAAGGAGCATTCTCATCAAGGTTGTCAATATTAGTGATGTAGTTTTCGTAATCTTCAACAATAGATTGGGATAAATCATTGAACTCGGAATTGCTTTCGATATTTGGGTAGCTTACGAGTTTATTCAAATTATCAATCGCTTGTTGAAAATAACGGGCTGCACTAATAGTATCACCTTTTTTGATAAGAATTAATGCCTGCAAATAGAACTGACGTGATTTTTCGAGTGTAGAAGAAACGTAATCGTCGGCTTCAATTTTGACTTTTTTATTCTTGTCTAAATCGGAATATTCGTCTTTGAATTTTTGTCTTTCTTTATAAATTTTCTCTAAATGCTCGGCTCTTTTGCGGGTTATCTGAGAATAAGAATATTCGGGCTCAGGAAGGGAAAGAACAAAACAAAACAGAAAAAACAACAGTTCCCTCCACGCTCGATATTTTATAAATTTCTTTACTTTCATACCAACTCCAATCAAAAAATACTCTTCGTTTATGCTGCTTTAACTAACAACAAAAGAAAACTTACAAAAATAAGTTTCTTGATAAATAGATAATTATAAATGTAATAATTTTTTTTGACAAAAATATTAAAAAATAATTAAAAAATTATCATAATGTGCTATTCGTTAGAGTAATTTTCTTGATTACTGCGTTCGCCACGTCTATCTATAGCAATAATTTTGAAGGAAAATGGTTTATTTGGATCGCGGGGAGTGATTTCAAAAAATTGTGACCAAATTAATTTTTCTCTATCAGGTTTAAATTGCCCAATTCTCTCTTTGTAGGTTGCATTTCCTTGAATATCAAGAGATAAAATTGTATTTTCTCTGTTTTTGAACAATCCGAAGGAATTTGTTTGGACAAGGACTGTTTTGCTATCAATTTTTGATAGTTTCACAATAACAGGAGGAGCAAATTTTTTGACGTTGAGTTTAATTCTTTGTCCTAATAATTTATTATTTATGTATCTTTCGAGGAAAATATTGCCTGAAGTGTCTTGATAATCAGGAGTAAAACTAATAACTTCATCAGAAAATTGCTGATAGCGAATGTTATCATTATCTCTAATTAATACTTTTGCTTCATAACCGGGTAGTATTGGCAAGTTTGGCTTTATTTTATAAGTAAGTCCGGGATATAACTCATTTGGTATTTCTGGATTTGCGATGGGTTCAGCCACGATAGGAAACGAAATCTGATATTCTTTGTTGTCGGTTCTGCGTTTAAGTGAAAGTGTAACAACAATGTTTCCGTAATTAGGTGAGGTGCCTTTAATAACAATACTATTTGATAAGATGTTGCTAATATAGGCTGAACCACCATTGCCTTCCGGATAGTGCTTAATACTTACTTCAATATTTTTTTGTAAATCGAGCAAAGGATTAAGCCCACCAAGAACAAACAAAGTGTTTTGCCAATCGAAAGACGCTATGGTACGTATTCTGTCATATTGAAGTGAGAAGTTGGCATCAGAGAGGAGCATTTGTGATTGTTGTAAGTTCTGCACAATTTGTTCGGCAGGTTGTTCTTGAATAACAGGCAAACCAGTTTTTTTGTCGTAATAGTTAATAACAAGAGCAAATTGTGCTTTAGCAACAAGTTCGTTGCCAGTTTTTGTATCAGTTGCTTTTGCATTAAGGTAAACAATATATGATTTATTGATTTTATCGAATGTAGGTGGCTTCCAAACAAAATATGAAATTTTCTTTTCCAGAATATCAATTAAGCGGAAATTGACACTTTGGTTTTTAACATTAGAAACTAATTTAAGCTTACTTTTATAAACCTGATCTTCGATAATCACTTCATAGCTTATGTTTTTCACATCACCGGTAAAATAAATTGTATTTAGGCTATCGAGATGAAGCAGATATGGGATAGTATCGATAGCCATTTTGCAGAATAGAGCAGATTTTTCGAGTTTAATAGCAAACGGTGTTTCCATTGAGATGCGATTAGCATTTTCAATGTCTCTCTCCTTTTGAGACGGGATAAGAAAAATAAGAGCCGCAAGATAAAGCACAAAGTATATTTCGATTGTTTTGCGATATTTATATCTATTGTTTTTCATTTTTGGTTATTTTGTTGGAGAGAATTTGTTCAAGTTCGTTTCTAATAGCAATCTTAATTTCTTCTTGTCTGAGTTGAGAAATTGAGTCACTAAGAAATTTTATTTTATCGTTGAAATCTAACAAAGCATTATTAGTTTGTTGTAAGATATTAACAAATTGTGGATTAGGTTGAGAAATATCAAGAAAAGATTTGGCAATTGAAGATATTTGGGTTAATGATTCGTTTTGAAGAGTAATAAGTGCATTTAATTTTTCAGTGAGATTTTCTAATTGCAAGGTTGTAGCAGCAAAGTCTCTACTTATTTCACCAACTTCGTTCAGGAGTTCCCTCTGAAAATCGAGTTCTTCTTTTTGTTCATTATTAGAAGCGATTTCTTCGTTTGGAGTGAACAGCATAATGAAGAATAAAAATAGAAGCAAAACGGCTTCGAAAAAAATACCGGCAAGAACTATATCGTCGCTTACGTGGTCTGAGAAACGCCTGACACCAACAAGCACAAGCAAAATAGCTGCTCCAAAATACGCAAATGAATTAATAGTTGAGAAATAAAAACGATTAACAATTTCTTCAAGCCAAATAGCAGTGCCTCGCCAGAAACCAAGACTATGGATTATTTGAATATCTTCGTTTGTGTATTTCTCTAAATCTATTTCGCGGGTTGCAAGCCGCCAGGTAGCGAGCAGAGCCGAAAACGAGCTCCATTGCTTTTCATAACGAAGACTTTTGAAAATGTCTTGAAGCAGGCGACGCCCCGTAATTGCACCAAAGTTGTCAATTTTTTTCATATCATTTTTGTGTTTTTATGAGAACAACAATACTTGCCCAAAAGAAAATAACATTCGCACTCCATCCAACAAACAACGGGTTAATATTCATCGAGAAACCAATAGTTTTACTAATTTCTGTAAAAATCAGGTAAGTAAAAGCAATAACCATAGCAGCAGTTATCTGAATAGCAATTCCGCCTCGTTTTTTTACAGAAGCAAAAGGAACACCAAAAAGCATTACAATTAGATTTGAGAATGGAAAGGCGAATCCTGCATAATAATCAATAAGATTTTTGCGAATATCTTTTCCACCCATTTTTAGGACTTCTATATAGTCTCGTTTTTCATCGAAATTCATTTCGTCGGGAAGCATTTGGAGTTTAATCAGCTGTTCGTGTTTGATATTAAGGCTAATATTGAGCGAATCGAGACTTTTCACAAAAACAGAATTATCCGAAAAAGTTCTAATCATCACATTTTCTAATTTCCATTTGCCATCTTCCCAGATAATTCTATCTGCTTCTATTCTTGAACGCAAACGAGGAGCAAACTCATTTGAATAATCTTCTATTGCAACCTGATAACCAGTTTGTTCGGTAGGATGATAATATTGCAACATAACGTGTTTGGTAGGAGTATCGCGAAAGAAAAGATTAAAAAGCGTTCCGCCTTGGGCTTTCGCTTTTTTCAAATAAACTCTTTCGATTTCTAATTTAGTTTTGTTGGCAACCGGAACAATCCAGCCATTAAAATATAATTGTCCGAAGCTTAAAGCAACAGCAAAAGCAACCAAAGGAAGCATAAGACGATAGAGGCTCAACCCACCTGATTTCATTGCTGTTGTTTCATTGTTAGTTGAGAGCTTTCCAATTGAAAATAAGGTTGCGATTAATACAGAAATTGGTGTGAGGATTTTCAGTATTTCAGGAAAATAAGAGATGTAATATTTGATAATTACTGGATTTGGGACCTTTTTATCGATGAAGTCGTCTAAATTTTCCATCAAATTAACTACTAAAAAAATCAGGCACAAAGAAATAACAGCAAAGAAAAGTGTGCTGATAAACTGGCGAAGTATATATCTATCTAAAATATTCATAATCAATTCATTTAAAATCAATATCTTACAATATTAACAAAAATATAATTAAATTAAGAGAAAAAAATGTATCCGCTAATCTTTAATGAATTTTTCAGTATAATCATCGATAGAAATAAAATATATATCTTTTGGATATTTAGAAATATTAATAACAGATTTGAGTGAGCGAACAACTCCTTTTGCAACAGTTGCACCGTAGAGATTTCTAATATTGAATTCGAGGGGAAGCATATTCTGGCAAAAATCAGGGAGCTTAATAACTATTTCTGTTCTGGCAGGATTTGGGAAAAGGTCGAAATAAATTTCGTTTTTATCATCTGGAATTATTTCTGTATCGTTTCTTGAAATATTCATATGAGTATTGAAAATACGGATAAAGTTCTCTGCGAACTCGTATGGATATGAGCAAGAATCGGTTGCGTCCCAATTAATAGACCAAGTCATCATTCCACGAACATTCGGGTATCCGTTTTTTTCAAACATAACATAAGAACCTGTGTAATTATCTGATTTTCCTAATAAATAATTCATTGCCATAAGGACGCTATCAGGATGCATATAGCCACTGCTTGCTGCAAGGTTGCAAGCGGGAAGCCCAACGGTAACTTTTTCTGGTGGGAACCCCTGAAAAAAACCACCTTTGGTATTAAATCCTTTGATTAATTTTTCCGTCATAGCAACTATAAAATCAGGAGTTGCCTGATTGTAAACTTTCCAGTCTAATCCATACATACCGCCGCTATTGTAGAGCTGCACATTTACTAAATCTATTGAATCGCGCAATGCGTTTAAAATCGGCAGATATGCTCCCCAAACTCCACCATATCCGCTTTGCCCACCCTGGACGTAAGCAGTTTCCGGAGAAATGGACAAAATTGCTTTTTTCCCGAAAGCTTCCGAATATTCCCGCATTATTTCTTTAATTG
Organism: Eximiradius proteiniborus; assembly: GCF_058546985.1. Classification (NCBI taxonomy): domain Bacteria; kingdom Pseudomonadati; phylum Bacteroidota; class Eximiradiia; order Eximiradiales; family Eximiradiaceae; genus Eximiradius; species Eximiradius proteiniborus. The sequence goes on from NZ_CM178592.1 coordinate 1,038,630, forward strand.
CATCAATCAGCAATATAACGCAAGAATCAACCGGTTGTGATATTGTGCCGCCAGAGATTCTTATTGAATTGCCCTCGAAGTCAATATCTATTCCATCGAATTCGTAGTCGAAAAGAAGCCGAAGAACAGATTGGACAAAAACGTCGCGTTCCATTGTGCTATCGAGTTTGATAGTAGTATTTCCGCCACCGATGGAGAGCAACACCTTCTTGCCTTGTGATTGAATTGTCTTTAGGCGTGATTTGAAATCATCTTTTTTGATAATCAACGGATGAAAATATATGTCGTAGTCTGTTCCTGCACGTGGAGTAGCAAATGCGATATTAATCACATTATAGGCTGGATGAACTCTTTCAGGACCAATCATAGGAGCAAGTGGATTATCCCAATTGTGCCAGTAGCCAACAAGAACTTTTTCAGGCAAGTTGTCAGAATATATCTTATTTATATTAATCAGCAAAAATAGAATAGTAATAAACAAAATGTAATAATTTTTCACGTTGTTTCACCTTAGTTCACAATTTCAATTAATGAATGCACGTTATACATTTTGCCGAAATCAATAATAATGCCGATTTTTAAAAACAATATATTTTTTTTAAAAAAGTCTATTAAATTTGTTTAATTGTTGAATTTGGAGAATAATATATGCGTTTCCAGTTGTTAGTTTTGTTAGTAATAACATTATTTTCTACAAATATTTTATTTTCAGAGGGAAAAATGGATAGACCAAAGTATTTAATCACAACTTATCAGAAAGGCGAAGAGCTTGGGAAAATAAAGATTGAGCTCTATAATGATGTTGCACCAAAACACGTTGCAAATTTCGATAGTCTTGTATCAATTGGTTTTTATGATGGAACTGCTTTTCATAGAGTAATTCCCGGATTTATGATACAAGGAGGCGACCCTAATTCAAAAGATAAACCACGTGAAATGTGGGGATTCGGCGACCCAAGCCAAACAACAGTTCCGGCTGAGTTCAGCAAATTAAATCACAAGCGTGGAATCATTTCTGCTGCAAGAAAGCCAGACCCAAACAGTGCTACTTCCCAATTTTTTATCTGCGTTGCTGACGTACCACACTTGAACGGACAGTATTCGATTTTTGGTGAAGTCATTGAAGGTATGGAAGTTGTTGATAAGATTGTAAATATGCCAAGAGATAGCAGAGATAATCCAATTGACAAAGTTGAGATGAAAATTGAAAAGATAAAATAATGAAGCGAGCAGTTTTTTTTGATAGAGATGGAATAGTTAATATCAGGATAGTTAGTGATTATGTAAAAAAAATTGAAGAATTTATCTTTATTGAGGATTTTTTTGATTTATTTTCGATTGTTAAAAGGCTTGGTTATTTGGCAATATTGGTAACAAACCAACAAGGAATAGGCAAGGGATTAATGACAAGCGATGATTTGGAAAAAGTGCATAATTTTATGAATGAAAAGTTGCAAGAGAAGACAAATTATAAGTTTGATGCTATTTATTACTGCCCTGATCTTGCACAATCTGGGAGCAAAAGGCGGAAACCAAATCCCGGAATGTTTATCGAAGCAATCGAACATTTTGGGATTGATGCAAAGAATTCATGGACAATCGGAGATAGCATTACGGACATTGAGGCTGGGAAAACAGTTGGCACAAAAACAATACTCGTTGGGTTGCATCTGAAAAATAAATCAGCAGATTATATTTTCCCATCAGTAAAAGAAGTAAGGCTTTTTTTTGAAAATATGCAAAATTCAAAGGAATAAATATGAACGAACGTTTTGAAAAAATTATCGAGTTTATAAAAAATATTGTTCCAGAAGCAAGCGAATATATTTTTCGGGAACAACTTAGTATTAATGTCCCGAAAGAAAAACTTGTTGATGTGGCAGAAAAATTAAAAACCGACGCAGAAATGTCTTTTGATATGTGCATCGATGTAACAGCAATTGACTGGCTCGATAAAAAAGATAAGCGTTTCGAAGTTGTATATTTTCTATATTCAAATAAATTCAAAAGCAGGGTCAGAATTAAAACAGAGATTGATGAGAATGATTGCACTTGTCCAACATTGACTAATGTGTGGGCTTCGGCGAATTGGTATGAAAGAGAGACTTATGATATGTATGGGATAAAATTTATTGGGCACCCTGATTTACGACGTTTTTATATGCCGGAAGACTATGTAAATCCAGAAACTGGCGAACCGATTCATCCTTTGAGAAAAGATTTTCCGTTGATGGGAATACCTGATTCATTGCCTCTTCCACCCTATCCTGAAAAATATGGTGAAAAATAATTGATTTTATTTTTTTTGAATTTAAACTAAAATGTGGTTTGAAAAAACCACATTTTTATTTGGTAAAATGTTCAGCAAAGAGTATAAAATACACTACAAAATAAATTGGGGCATCGCATATCCGTTAGTGCTTGGGCAAGCGGGGCATATGATTACCTCAATTGCAGATACAATAATGGTTGGGCAATTAGGCTCGTTGCAACTTGCAGCAGCATCAGTTGCACACAATGTTTTTATTCTGGTGTTTGTTTTTGGACTGGGGATTTCCTATGCAACGACTACAATAGTTGGCAAAGCATATGGCGAACGGAATACAGAACTGCTTCAAAGCATTTTTTTTAACGGGCTTTTTGCAACAATTGGTTTTGGGATACTGCTTACAACTCTGATGTATTTGATAACATACTTATTTCCATACTTGCAACAAAAACAGGAAGTCATAGAACTTGCCGTTCCTTATTATAAAATTTTAGTCTTATCGTGGCTTCCCTATTTTATTTTTATGCATTATAAACAATTTGTGGATGGGCTGACCAAAACAAAACCCGGTATGATAATAATATTAGTATGTAACGTAGTAAATGTGATTTTGAACTACGGATTAATTTTTGGGAAACTTGGAATGCCTAAGATGGGACTAAATGGAGCAGCAGTTGCAACAGTAATTGCGAGAAGTCTGATGGCAATTTGTTTTATATTATTAATGAGATATAGCAAGTCGTTAAGTATATATCTGAAAAAAGTATCTATAAAATATTTATCGTTCGAAAGAATAAAGGAATTTTTCAAATTGGGATTGCCGATAGGTGTTCAGCACATATTGGAAGTAGGTGCATTTGTTGTGGGAGCATTGATGACCGGTTGGCTTGGAGCAAAACAATTAGCAGCATATCAAATAGTAATAAGCCTTGCCTCGCTTACTTTTCTTATGTCGAGTGGAGTATCATCAACTGCTACAATAAGGATAAGCAATTTGCTTGGTGAGAGAAAATATCATAGATTGAGAGTAGCTGGTTTCTCTGCATTTTATATGGTATTAACTTTTATGTCAATTTGCGGAGTATTGTTCATAATTGGGAGATATGTAATACCTTCGATATATATAAATGAACCTGACGTAATTAAAATTGCGGCTCAACTTATGATAATTGCCGGATTATTTCAGATAATGGATGGCACACAGGTTACTGCTCTTGGTGCTTTAAGAGGGCTGCAAGATGTTAATTACCCAACTTTAATTTCCTTGCTTTCATACTGGATAATTACACTACCATTTGCATATTTTTTAGGTATATATTTAAATTATGGAGTGAATGGAATTTGGTGGGGATATTTGATAGGGTTGTTTTTTGCAGCAGTTATCCTGACAAGCAGATTTCTTTATTTGCTGAAAAGAATTAATAAACAATTGATTTTCAATCATTCGTCTTAAATAATTATGATAAAAACGGTATATATTACTTTAGGATTTATTTCGCTTGGGTTTGGGATTTTTGGCATTTTCATTCCTATTCTTCCGACAACACCATTTTTGTTATTAACTGCATATTTGTTTGCAAAAAGTTCTCCAAGATTTTATAATTGGTTAATAAACAACTCACTTTTTGGCTCTTACATAAGAAATTACAAAGAACATAATGGTATGCTATCAATACATAAAATTGTTGTGATTGTTTTACTATGGTCAGTAATTATAACCACGATAATCTATGGAGTAGAGGAATTTTGGATAAGATTAGCACTTGCAATAGTCGCAATTGCGGTAACTACACATATATTGATGATAAAAACATTAAAAAACGAGATATATGAAGAAAGTCGAGTTAAATCAGCTGAGCAAGAAACAAATTGAGCTTATTGAAGCTGCAATTCAGGTTAGAAAAAATGCTTATGCACCATATTCCAAGTTCAAAGTTGGAGCAGCTGTATTGGATGAAAATGGCAATATACATACAGGTTGCAACATTGAATCTATCGATTACACACTCACTTCGCATGCAGAGATGGTTGCGATTGATACAATGGTAAAATCCGGATGTAGAAATCTGAAAGAAATTGCGATTGTATTAAAATCAACAGCTTATTCTGTTCCTTGTGGACTATGCAGACAAAAAATGGTTGAATTTTCTAACAGTGATGTAAGCATCATCTGCGTGAATTTAGATAGCGATGAGCAAATAAAAGAGATATTCGCAACTTCGCTTAGTTTGCTACTTCCATATGCTTTTAAAGAATTATAGAAGAAGCAGCTTAGGCTGCTTCTTCTATAAATAACGAAAGAATGTCTTCTGCTTTAATATTTGCTTGTGCGCCCAGAGCTTCTTTTGCATAAGCATCTGTATTTAAGAAGCGAAGTTCAAGAAGAGCTTCTTCAAACGTTTCAATAGGGCGATTTTCAGTTTTATCGAGCGGGTGACTTGCATCGGATTGGACTTTATTTTCAATTAATTCCAATGCTGAAAGTAAAATGTCTTTTTGCCAATTCATACTTTCTGCAGAAATTTCAACTTTGTCTTTGATAGGATTGCTTTCAGCTTTTTTTTCAACTTTTTCAGGTTGAAAAGACTTAACATCAACAGCCGGAACGCTTGATGGGCGGATTTCTGTAATTTTCATTGGTAGCCTCTATTTAGTTACAACATATTTCAAAACAAATTTATATGAAAAACGTCAAGAATGATGCCAGAGAGTGGAAGCAAGACATAAATAATAACATATGCCATTGAAATACAAGGAATTACAAAGCTGTGCTTTGCCTCTCACAATAATATAGTCATTGAACACTATTAACCATTTTTATTAAAAATTGAAGAATAATATTATTATTGTAGTAAACAAATTAGGAATATGTTAAAAAAATAATTATGAGTAGTAAAATATGACACAAGAGCACAATTATTACAAAATGAGTATTGATGAAACATTAAAAGCATTGAATAGCAGATTGAATGGTCTCACAGAAGAAGAAGTAAAATCAAGATACGAGAAATTCGGAGCTAATGAACTCAAAGAAAAAGAAAAAGAACCGGCTTGGAAATTATTACTTTCTCAATTTAATAATTTACTTATCTATATATTAATTCTATCGGCTATTATTTCAATATTGCTGGGCAAAACAGTAGAACCAATAGCTATTATTGTCATAGTGATATTGGCAGGAATAACCGGCTTTGTGCAAGAATATCAAGCTGGAAAAGCAATTGAATCTCTACGCAAAATGGCATCCCCGAATGCTAAAGTGCGTCGAAACGATAAAATAATCGAAATTCCGGCAAAAGAACTTGTTCCCGGAGATATTATTTTACTTTCTGCAGGCGATAAAGTTCCGGCAGATGCAAGATTAATTAACGCGAATTTACTTCGTGTGGAGGAGGCAGCATTAACCGGCGAATCAGTTCCAGTGAGTAAGCATATTCTACCAATCTCAGGGGACAACATTCCGCTTGGAGATAGAAAGAATATGCTGTATATGGGCACTGCAATTGTTCAAGGACGTGCAGAAGCAGTAGTTGTTTATACAGGGATGCAAACAGAATTCGGGAAAATTGCTACATTATTGAACGAAACAAAAACAGAACGAACACCGTTGCAAAATAATTTAGATAAATTAGGTAAGCAATTAGGTATTTTTTCTATTGTTCTGGCAACTTTGGTCAGCGTCCTTGATTTTTTGAGAGGGTCTCCATTATCGGAAGTATTTGTCTGGGGTGTGGCTCTTGCAGTTGCAATAATTCCAGAAGCATTGCCAGCAGTAGTAACAATTACGCTTGCTTTGGGCGTAAAACGGATGGTGAAACGTAGAGCGTTAATAAGAAAATTGCCAGCAGTTGAAACGCTCGGTTCAACTAATATAATTTGTTCGGACAAAACCGGAACCTTAACACAAGATGAGATGACAATTAAAAAAGTGTATGTCTATGATAGATTGCTTGATGTTACAGGTTCGGGATATGCACCCGAAGGCAAAATGCTGGAGAATGGAGTCGAGATTAATCCGCAAAAAGATAAGCAAATATCAGAAGCAATAATAAATGGGCTCTTGTGCAATGATGCTAGTTTGTCGTTTGTAGAAAATGAATGGCAAATAGTTGGAGACCCAACCGAAGGTTCAATAATAGTGCTCGCAAAAAAATTAGGATTTGAACCGGATACTATTAAAAGTATGCACCCGAGAGTGTCCGAAATACCATTTTCGTCAGAAACGAAAAAGATGACAACAGTCAATCAATTTGGGGACAAAAAAATTGCAATTTCGAAAGGTGCACCTGAAATTATTCTTGCACAATGCGATTATTATTACGATGGAGAAGAGAAAAAGCAATTGACCGAAGAGGTAAGGAATAGAATCTTGCAAGTTTATCGGGAAATGGCAGAAAATGCGTTGCGTGCAATTGCTGTTGCAAAGAAAGAGATAATAAATGAGGGAGATGAGGAAGAGACACAACAAATCTTTTTAGGAATATTTGGAATGATTGATCCACCACGAGAAGAAGTTAAGGACGCCATTAAACTTTGCGAAACAGCCGGAATTAAACCAATAATGATAACAGGAGATCATAAAATCACTGCTGTTGCAATTGCAAAAGAGCTTGGGATAATGAAGAATGGAATTGCAATTGCTGGTCCCGAATTAGAAAACATGAAAGATGGTGAACTGGAAAAAGTAATTGACAATGTTGAGGTTTTTGCGAGAATATCTCCTGCTCATAAACAGAAAATTGTAGATGCATTGATAAAAAAAGGTAACATTGTAGCGATGACTGGAGATGGAGTAAACGACGCACCGTCTTTGAAACGGGCTGATATAGGAGTTGCAATGGGAATTACCGGAACAGAGGTAAGCAAAGAGGCTGCTGATATGATATTGACGGACGACAATTTCGCATCGATTGTAGCAGCAGTAGAAGAAGGAAGAAGTATATTTGAAAATATTCGCAAGTATCTTGTTTACTTGTTGAGTGGGAATATGGGAACTGTATTTGGATTGGTTGCAGCATTGCTGGCTGGGTTTGCCGCTCCACTTACAGCTGTGCAAATACTCTTCATTAATTTTGTTATGGATGGGATATTAGCGATTACATTAGGTGTAGAGCCACCAGAGAAAGGTATCATGCAACGTAAGCCAAGACCAAAAACAGAAGGAATCCTGAATAAAGCATCTGTTGCCTATATAGCTTTTGTAGGTGTGTGGATTGGTGTGATTTGTCTTGTTGCTTATATGTCGTATATTTATATTTATGTGAATTTAGCATTTTTCCAAAATATATTTAGTCTGGTTGGTTTGCATCCTGCTAACGTTGAAATAGTTAATCCAGAAGCTTATGCGATGACAATGTTCTTTGCAACATTAATCTTTGCAAGAATATTCAACGTTTTTGCAACACGTTCCCTAAATGAATCATTTATTAGATATGGAATAAAGAAGAATAATACATTGCTTGTTGGAGTGGGTGTTACTATTATACTAAGCGTGCTTACAATCAACTGGCAGCCAATGAATAAGGTGTTTTCGACCGTTCCGCTGACAATTCAGGATTGGGCAATAGCAGTAATTTTAGGCTTTTCTGTTCTTTTAATTGCTGAAATATTCAAATTTGCACACAACAAATTGCAAGGAAAGAACTAAGACATGATTTTTTGAGATAGAGCATTTCTTTTGAGAGTGAGTTCTGCTTGACGCTTTAAAAGTCTATCCAAGATCTCACTCTCAGCATTAGCTATACGTGCTTTTATTTCATCGATTTCATTGTTGATAATCCGAAGTTCTAATTTGATAAGAGCATCGGATATTATTTTTCTGACATCAATATTTTCTACTGTTTCATCAATTTCTTTCCAACGTTCGCTGGGAGCTTCTTCCATCATCATAGAAATAAGGGAATTTTTGACATTTGAAGGATAGTTTTCATTTTCGATGATACTTTGTAAGATGTATAATTCGTTGGAATATTCGTGGATAATTGAGTAAACTGTTTTTGCAGAAGCTGAAATAAAGGTTGCTTCTGTAATACCCATTTCATCAATAATTTTGAAATACTTTGGCAATTTCATCGCCAATTTAATAATCATTTTTTCTTCGGGTAGAATTTCATCAATATTGAAATGGATAGAATTTTCTTGATCAACGGAATTTTGTGGTTTTTCCGGAGTATCTGTTTCTATATTTTGCAAGCTGGATTTAACATTTTTATTTCGTTCTGAATAAAGAAGTCGAACTTGATTTTCTGTAAGATCAAGCAGTCTTGCAAGTTCGGTGATAAGAAAATCGTGCTGAAAAGTATCCTGAATTTTGCTGATTAGAGAAAGCATTTCACGAGCAAAATTTGCTTTAGCCAAAGCAGTGGGCTCGCCTTTTGATAGGAATAACTCTACAGCATATTTTAGAAATGTTTTGCTATCGCGAAGTCTTGCTTCGAAAAGCGATTTTCCGTGGTGGTTAATCAAACTGTCCGGGTCTTCGCCATCGGGGAGCGAAACTACTTTTAGGTCGAAACCTTTTGATAATCCAAGCTCAATTGCCCGATAAGTGGCTTTTTGTCCTGCTTCGTCGGCATCAAATACAAGAAAAAGATTTTTACTGTATCTGCCGAGTAAATCAAGTTGTTGTGAAGTAAGGGCAGTTCCTGAGGAAGCAACAACGTTTTTGACACCTGCCTGATGGAGCGAAATGACATCAACATAACCTTCAACAATAATAGCTTTGTCCAGATTACGAATTTCATTTCTGGCTTCAAAGATACCGTAAAGGATTTTGCTTTTGTCATAAATTTTGGTTTGAGGAGAATTGACATATTTAGCAATATCATCTCGTCCAGAAATATCGCGTCCTCCAAAACCAACGACACGACCAAGAAAATCGCGGATAGTGAAAATAACTCGCCCAGCAAAACGGTCGTAGAGAGAACCATCGCTGCGACGTCCTGCTATTCCTGCATCAACTATTACTTTTTCATCAAACCCAAGTTTTTTGAGTTCAAATATTATTTGTTCATAATTGATTGAATAGCCTAAGAGGAACTCTTTTATTGTATTTTGCGTAAAATTACGTTTGTAGAAGTAATCTAAAGCAACAGAACAATCCTTTTTAAATAAATTAGAGTGGTAAATATTCGCTGCAGATTGGAGAACATTGAAAAGAATTTCTATTTCGTCGCTTGATTTTTTCCCAGATTCAGCTTTTAAATTAACGTTATATTTTTTTGCTAAAAATTCAACAGCTTCGGTATAGGTCATTCCTAAATAATCAGAAATAAATTTAAAAGCATCACCTGAACGCTTACAACCGAAGCAATGATATAATCCTAATTCTGGAGAAATTGAAAAAGAAGGCGTTTTTTTATCATCGTGAAATGGGCAGAAAGCAACATAGCGTTTGCCAACACGTTTAAGTCGCAGATATTCACCAATAACGTCTAAGATATCGGTTTTAAGTCTCAGTTCTGCAATTGTTTCTTTTGAATATCCCATATTAATTTGAGAATACTTTTACGACTGAACTATCGGTGCAAACTTGCAGTAATTCTGAAATAGTATGCTTATAGACAGGATGAACCAATTCAGCAGCAATTTCAGCTGCCGGAATCAACACAAAACGTCGTTCCTGCATACGGGGATGAGGGATTTGAAGATGTTCGCTTTCGATAATGTTATTGCCATAGATTAATATGTCTATATCAATTTCGCGTTCAGTCCATTTCTTTCGAACCTTACGACCGAGAAGGTACTCAACTGATTTACAAAGCTGAATTAATCGGTTAAGTTCGAGAGTTGTTTCGGCAGCAACTACGGCATTAAGGAACCAAGGCTGATCTTTATAACCAACGGGCTCGGTTTCATAAATTGAGGAAGTTTTAATGATGCGTATTTCCTGATGTTCGGAAAGCAAACGAATAGCTTTTTCTATGGTGTCTTTCCTATTCCCAAGATTAGCACCGATTGAAAGTAATATGAAATTGGTATTATTTTTCATCAGTTATTTTCTTTCAATAGTGTGTTCTGCTTCTACGTAGTCAGTATAATTTTTAATAGGAACAGAAATTTTACGAACTTTAATAGTAGCCTTTTGAAGATATTCAAACTTTTCCATAAGCAGGTTTAATATTTCGCTTGCAAGAGTTTCAATTAAATTGTAGCTTTCTTCGGAGATAATATCAGAAATAATATCGACTGCTTCTTCGTAATTGACAGCAAATTTTACGTCGTCGTGAATAATTGCGTTGGTGGCATCATAGTATAAATCTAAATCAACTTCGTATTTACCACCAACATCTTTTTCTGATTTTTTGACACCGTGATAAGCGTAGAACTTAATTCCACGCAAGCTCAATTTAGTAAGATGAGTTACTTTCATATCTAAGCAACCATATATTAAAGAAAATTGCAAATTAACAGTTTTTTGCTATCTTTGCAAATTATTAAAGATTAATAAAAGTTTATGAAAATTCTTGTAATAAATTGGCAGTGCATAAAGAATCCTTATGGTGGCGGAGCAGAAGTTCATTTTCACGAGATTTTTTCGAGGATTGCCAGCAAAGGGCACACAGTAGTATTACTTGCCTGCAAATTCGAAGGGGCAAGCGAATACGAAGTAATCGATGGAATTGAAATATATCGCAAAGGAAGCAGAAGCTTATTTAATTTTTATGTTCCAAAACACGTAAAGCAACTTGATAAAAAATATAATTTTGATATTATTATTGATGATATTAATAAAATACCATTTTACACACCTTTATACGTCAGGAAACCAATTCTTGCAATAAGCCACCATTTTTTCGGGCGTAGTATATTCAGAGAAGCATCCGTGCCGGCTGGGTTATATGTTGTTGTAGGTGAATATTGTATGAGATTTGTTTATAAACATACACCATTTAGCGTTGTTTCGCAAAGCACATTAGATGAATTTACAAAGATGGGATACGATAAACGATACTTTACGATTATCTATAACGCAATTGACCACAATCGTTTTCCTTTTTCAATCGGTGAAAAAGAAAAAGAACCGACTGTATCGTATTTTGGGCGACTGAAGAAGTATAAAAGTGTTGATCATTTACTGCAAGCATTTGCAATTGTAAAAAAGAAACATCCACAGGCGAAACTTCACATTTTAGGTCGCGGGGATTTTAGAGACGAACTTGAAAATTTGGCAAAACAGTTGGGAATAGATAAGGATACGATATTTTTTGGGTTTGTTTCGGAAGAAGAAAAGGTAAGGTTGCTATCGCGGGCGTGGTGTGTTGTAAATACCTCTATGAAAGAAGGATGGGGAATCACAAATTTAGAGGCGAATGCAGCAGGAACACCAGTAATCTCTGCAAACTCACCTGGATTACGTGATTCAGTTTCAGTCGGGAAATCAGGTTTGCTTTATGAATATGGAAACATTGAAGAACTTGCTGAAAAAATTGAGAAGATATTTTCTGATGCAGAATTGAGGAAAACATTATCCGCAGGAGCAATTGATTGGGCAAAGCAGTTCAGTTGGGATAAATCTGCAGATGAAATGATAGTATTAATTGAAAAAGTGATAAGAGGTGAGTTTAATTTTTAGCCATTTTCTGATATTTTTTCGGGCTAATTCCATATTTTTTTGAGAATTCACGAGAAAGATGCGCGGGACTGCTATATCCAAGTTCGTATGAAATATCAGTTACATTATTTCCATTTTCAAGCATTTGTTTGGCAATTTCCAATCTTTTATTACGAAGGTAGTCGAAAACAGTAAGACCAAACTCTTGTTTAAAAGCTTTGTTGAGCCGGGTGTGAGTAATATCGGCAATTCTGCATAATTCTGCAAGTGGAGGCACATCTGCAATATTTTCGAGAATTATTTTTTCAACAAACCGGGCTTTTTCCAAATCAGCATCTGAAATATGCGAAGAAGCGACCTGAAATTTTTCGCTGATTTGGTTAATCAACAGCGTCATTAATTCAAGTGATTTCGCTTCGAGGAGCATTTTGCGAGGAACAGTAGAGTAATTATCAGTTATCTGCGTGCAAGCGATTTTCATCGAAGGATTGATTTTGCTGGTAATAACAAAAGGGTTTCCAGATTTTGAGAAAATCAACTCTTTCAGATTTTCTGGAAAGTATTCAATTTCATTTTCGATAAATTTCTTGAAATAATCAACAGAAGTGTGTAGAGAGAGAACTAATATTTTATCCTTGCCGTTAAGAAACAATTTTCCTTTTGAATTAGGAAGGTAAAAAATAGCACAAGTGCCAGCAGAAATTTCAAGAAAATTGCAGAAATTATTAGCTGAAAATATTTCAACTGACATACTGCCGGATAGACAGAAAGCAAATTCGAGAGGAGCTTGTTCAATTGAAAAATCGACGCTGATGTTTTTTTTAGGCTTATATTCGGTAATAATAAGTTTAAGACCGTCTCGCAATTCAATTTCTTCTTTGAAAGCTTTTTTTATTTTATTCGAAAGAGAAAAAAGCGGCAATTTCAGAGAGCGTTTGCCAAGTTTGATACTTACAGAAAAATTATAATCGTCCATTTTAACTACGTTTTTTGTTGAAATAATAATAAAGAGGAATTCCAATTAAACAGAGAAAAATACCGAACAACGAATTTATAAGCTGAGTTCTGCCTTCGATAAACATTTGAATATCATTGTATAAAGTAAAAATCACATAAATAATAGAAAAGCATATAAAGAGCAGCGGGACAAGCGGGTATCCCCAAACCCGATAAGGACGTTCTGCATCGGGGAGCTTACGACGCAGTACAAAAACTCCGGCTGCACCAGCAGCATAAAAAATCCAGCTAACAAAAATCAGCATATCAGTAAGAATATCGAATGTGCCACTGAGCACCAGCACAGAAGCCCAAACGGCTTGCAAAATGAGCGAATTCGACGGAGTATGCCATTTGGGATGAACCTTTGCAATAGATTTGAAAAATAAATTATCGCTTGCCATAGCAAAATGAACACGAGCACTTGCTAATATTGTTCCGTTAGCGGTTCCGAAAGTTGAAATCATAACAGCGGCAGAGACAAAAGCCCCACCAATTGCTCCCATAGAAATAGTTGCAGCATCGGCAGCAACAAGCGATGAGTGAGCCATTTGTTCAATCGGCATAACATAAATAAAAGCAAGGTTAATCAGAACATAAACGGTGATGATTATCAGAGTGCCAACACCGAGAGCAAGTGGTATATTGCGGTTCGGGTTGCGAACTTCACCAGCGATGTATGTTATATTATTCCAGCCATCATAAGCCCAAAATGCTCCGGCAAGAGCAACCATAAATCCTGAGAAAAAGCTAATTTCACCGGATAAATATGCTGTCGAAGGTTTACTGAAATTTTCGAAACTTCCGCCGCTGAAAGAGAAACAGAAAATAACAAGCAGTAAAATTGCTGTAACTTTCATAAAAGTAAAGGTTGCAGAAACAGCGCCACTGAATTTAACGCCGTAATAATTAACAGTAGTTAGCCCGGTAATTACAAAAATAGTAAGCAATTTGACGCCGATATTTTCAAGAGGATAGATGTATCCAATAGCAGGAAGAAAGATACGGTAAGTTTGTTCAATTTCTGTGCTAAACCGCGGTAAATGTATAAAAAACTGTGAATATTCAGAAAACACATAGGTAATTGAGGCAATAGAACCAGTTTGAATTACTGCAAAAATAGCCCAGCCGTAGAGATACGCAACTAAATCGCCATACATACGTTGGAAAAACACGTATTGTCCGCCAGTGGCAGTAATCATACTTGCTATTTCTGCATTTGTCAAAGCACCGAAGAGAGTAAGAAGCCCTGCAATTACCCAAATAGCAATCAGCCACTCCGGTGAACCAAGATGAGCAGCCATAAATGCAGGTTTTTTAAAAATTCCGGAACCGATGACAGCACCGACAACAATAGCAAGCGTAGTGATAAAACCAAGTTGTGGAATTAATTTAGGTAACTTTTCGCTCAAAATAGCTCCGTTCGAATATTGAAACTTTGCAAATATAATTAAAAAATATAAGTGCAAGTATTGGAAAATTCTCAGAAATAGTTTTCAGAAATGATAAAACAAATTGAATTCAGGAAGTGCAAAAAAAGAGCAGCCAAATAAATTGGCTGCTCAGGTAAAAATGTTTTATCAAATTATCGTTCTACGCAACAATCGGCAGAGATAATAAATTTCTCAGAGAACTTAGCGAGTTGAATAAAGAGATTTAAGCGGCGGATAGCATCATATTCTTTTTCGTTATCTTTTACAACAGGGTCGAATTTTTTCCCTTCAGCAATAATGATAATTTTGGCGTTGCGTAGTGCTTCATTCATTTTTTCCGGAGTTTCGAATTTTTGAGTTGGGAAGAAAACAAGCCCTTGATTTAGATATTTTTTAAATCTTTCATCTTTTCGTAGTAATGCCATAAGCTCTGTGAAACCGTAATATGCACGAAGTTTAGAAAGATTATCGTTGTCGGAATTGAGATTATCCCCGTTTTTGATAACCACTTTATCTAAAATAATCTGTGAATTATCATTAATTTTACCCTGAATGTAGCTTACTGTTTCGCCAAAATAATTGCAAAGTCCGGCATCACGAATATCACTATAAGCTTCAAGCTTAATTATTAATTTAGTTTGAGGTGATAATTTTGATATTTCTTCGAGTGCAGGGATGAAATGGTCTGTGATTTCAGTTTTCATTCCAAGAAGATTTCTATCAACTGCCTGAGCATATTTACGATATTCGTTCAGACGTGTTTCACGATTAATACCTGTCCAGACACCGTAGCGAGTATTTCGCGGATGAAGCTCAATACAAGTTGCATTTTCAAGAGGATTGCCTCGCTGCATAGTAAGAAGATGGCGCGGAAGGTTAGCAGAAGTGTTTACTTCCCAAAATGCAGTCTGGAAATATGGAACATTTTTGTAATAATCATCAAGAATATCAACAAATCTAACTGAACACTTAGGCTTAGCAAAATATTCCGGCTCAAGAAGAATAACATCGTCTATAACCGTATCTCGTTCAAAATGCAGGTCGATAGGTTTTAGCATTGTCTTTTCAGAACGGGCAAGTGGACCGATAACGATTTTATTATTAGTATCGATTTGAGGAATTGTATCGTATTCAATTAATTTAAGAGTTTTTTTCTGAGTACGACCACCTTCATAAACCAGCCGTTTATTGATAACTTGCTTTGTAATTTCGACAAGAGTAGAACGAGTTTGAGTAATTACTTCAGTTTTAGTAACTGGTTTGACTTCACTTTTTTGAATAACTTGTGGTTCGGCAGGTGCAACATTTCGAGGCGGACACCTTACATAGCGGATATTGGTAACAGTTTCTTTCTTCTGCACCTGATTATCAGTATTATCAGACTGAGGAACAAATTCCTTTTCGACACGAATTGAATCCACAATGGAAATTGGGACTAACTCAGTAACGTAGGTTGTATCGTAAACGAACTTTGGAGTAGGATTAATAATTGTATCGTATTCAATAATCTTCTCTTTTGAAAGAATCTTAGGAACAGTGTAGAAAAGCTCGTTATACTTATAATATTTTAATATAGTTGGTTGAAGTGGGTCGCCGCAATCAATAGTATTATGGTTGGAACCACCCCAAACCTCGTATTTATGTCCATTTATAAGAGTGAAAGAAGCTTCATTTGCATTTTTTTCCTGTGATGTGCCAGTTGTCAAATCAACAAGTTTAATAATTGGAAGCAGAACCTTGTCGGAAGGATTTTGTTTGTTGACAACTTTAACGTTAATTGTTGCAACTGGTGGTGGAGGTGGTGGAGGTTCTTTGCATTCAAGTGAGTAAGTAAACATATAAATGTCAAATTTACCCTTGTTTGCAACAATAGTATCACTATTAGGTTTTAAAGATTTTGGAGTAATATTTCTGTTTGAAGAAATAAACAATTCTTTTTGAGTTTCATTAAAGTATGGGAATGCAACAAGCGGAGAAAATTCATCAGCATTAGTATTGATAAATTGATGATCAAAGTCGAATTGGCTACCTTTTGTTAATTGACGGGCTGTACCAATTGGTCTTATAGTTTTGGATTTGAAATCAATTTCAATATCTGCTTCGTAAATATCATAATCTTTATCTCGATTTGAAGCAAAAAGAAGTTTAGGAGAAATTTTAGAACAAGCTACAAATGGAGTAATTTCATTATATTCATCAGTATTAATCAGGCTGGGCGCGTCGAATTTTTGTGGTGAGGACCAAACTCCATCTATACGGAAAGCGTAGAATAAGTCAGAATTACCTTTTTTGATGATTTGCTTATCAAGAGAAGTAACAACGGAATAAGGATTGTCTCTGTCCGAAGCCCAGATAAGCACTAAATTACAAAGAGAATCCATACCAACCCAAGGATGCGAATCCCAGAAAGCTGAATTAATTGGTTCGGGCAAAGAGCGAAAAACGTAGCGTCCGTGTTCTTGTTGAAAGAAATAAATGTCAGTTCCACCAACATATCCAACGAAAGGAAGTTCCATAATACGGGTGTAATTTGCATCAGGACCGTGAGCAAGAGAGACAAAACCGCTCGTGTTAGTAAGAAAAGAAACGCTTTCAAGTTGTTTTGTAAGATAGTCTATAACTCTTTTGTTTTTTGTTGCAAAATCATCTCCTAACAAATCGCGGAAAAATGACTTAGATGGTTTTATTCTTGTAGTAGAAGGTTCAATATATAGATTAGAACTTTCTTTGCGATATGCACTTAAACAGTTTGTTTCGAGGACACGTTGATATGGTGCGATTTCGTCAAACGTAGAATTGATAGAATCGGATGGACTTGATTGCCGCACTAAATCGAGATTGCCTTTTGGCAAAATATAGTATTTTGGCGAACTACAAGAAAAAGCAATAAAAGCTAAGAATAACCCAATAAATATATTGTTCTTCATAAATTTTCTCTCCTATTTATCCAAAGGATAAAACATAATAGTAACGCGTTTTCTGTTAGGTGGGACATTAGTTTGGCGAATTTCACTAACAAAGAACACAAAGCGTTTTCCATTTTTTGCGATGTAAGTATAAACATTTCCAGGTACGACAGTCAAATCCACAGCTATACGAGAAGCGGCTTGTGAACGGAGGTCGTTAATAATATTTGCAGGTGGTGTAGGAACGTTAGGAGCACCAACTGTTCCAACTATTCTCCCGTTTTGGTCAATTACAACAATATTTGCAGAATTGAAGCGAACAAGAGAAGCACCGGGCTGGTTCTGCCCAAAACGATTAGATGCATTGTAGCTGGCGAAGGACTGAACTATTGTTGGCAAAATACTATTAACATAATTGCAAAAAGCCTGTGCATCTTCATTTAGATAATTTCGGTCTATTTGGTCGATACTTCCAAAAATTCTTAAAGTAGCTGTTTGAGAAGTAGCATTGACATCACGAACAAGAATATCACCGGGGAGTTCGCTATTGATTGGATAATTGTCCACAATACCAGCATAGTAGATTTGATTATCTATTACAAATGGAAGAGAAACAATCGGAATTTGCACTTTATTGACAAAACGATTATCATTAGGGAAGCTACCAGAAGAGTTAGTATTAATTGGGAATTCGTAAGTGCCAATATTATAATCTGGGTCTAAAATAGTTTGTTCCTGACCAGTATTTGGGTCAGTAATGATTGTGAAATTAGAATTAAATTGCTCGATAGTAACAATTCTTGTTTGGCAAATTGTAACAGGATCAGCATTTTCGAGAGGGCAATCGTTACACGCCGCAAGAAGAATACTAAAAATTAAAGCCACAAACAAAATTAATTTATTTTTCATAATAATTCCCTTTATATTGTTATTCCAATTCTGAAAATTAAAGAGTTAATGCGTTTGCGAGTAGGTGAAACAAATGACAAATTGTTAGTTTTGTCTGCATAAGAAATTGAACGAAAGCCCAAGTCAGTAGAAAAGTCGATTTTTCGAGAAATCGGGACTTCAAATCCGATACCGAATCCAATATTCAGAGGTAGAGAAATATCTAAATCGGGTGCTTTGGCATCGACTTTCTTTTTGCAATCATTATTGAAGCTTAGTTGCATTAATTCGACAGAAAATTTATCGACACTAAGACCAAACAACCCATAAACGAAAGGCACAAAGCAAGGTCTTTTTTCATATTCTTCGACAATTTGCCGATTTTTTACTTCAACAAGATAACTTGGATTAATTTTCTGGATAATTATTAATGAATCACCTTCTTCTGGACACTCGCAACTTTTGGGAACAACTATTGTATCGTAGGTGAACATTTCGGGAGTTTCTTTAACTGAAGTATCGGAAATATTAATACTTCTGGTAAATCGGTCTCTTAAAAGTTCATATCTGCCATAGAGATTGATAGAAAATCTACGTGAAAGGGAACTATCGAATTGATTGAATGTGCGAACACCTGTTGAGGCGATAAGCCCTATCCCCCATCTGCGGGAGCTGCCAAATCGGAGGCCGAAAGCAATATCGGCAGTCCAATCATCGCGACCAATTTTCTTTGAAAAGGCATTAAAATCATTGTAGATAGAATAACCTGGCTTAATTTCGAGGAAATATTTCTGAAGTTCTCTATCGGGGCATTCAATACATAGCAGGCAAGGAACTTCAAGATCTAAATCAAAATCAACAGTGAGAGGTTTGCAATTGCAAGGTGTTGAGCAAGTATCTCTATATAGAGTATCAACAGGTACTTCTCTAAGCATTCTTGGCAGAAGAGGGTCGTTGTAATTTTCGAAATAATTAATGTTTCCGTATTGATTTTGAGGAAGTTTTACTTTTTGTCCAATTAAATCAATATCTTCAAGAGGGATTCGTTCTTTGAAGTTTCTTTTTTTGACAGAAGAATCAACAAAAACTACAAAACTTTTATAGACCCAGTTATTCATTGGGCAGGAATCAGGATAGCCAATAACTTCGATTTTTTTAACTTCTCCGCGAAGAGTAGAACCGGAACGGAAATTTTTAGTTTTCGGATGAGCAATGTATTTATAAGCTGAATCCTGTTTAATTCTAACAGCGTCGTCCCAGGAAACCTTAGCAGAGCAAGAGAAAAGCATTAGAAAAGCAATGCTTATAATTGGCATAGTAAGTAAATATTTTTTCATAGGCTTACACTCAAAGATAATCCACAATTAATAGATTTAAGGTTATCACGTTTATCGGCTCTGTAAATAAAATTTGGGGCTGAATAAAGAGCTTGAGCATCAATCATCCAACATTTTTTAAAAAGTTTGAAATTATAGGCAATGCCAAGTCCCAATCCACCACCTAAACCGAGCTTCGAAAGATTATCTGTGCCTGAAATGGAACTCAGATTTATTTGCCCTTCGATGTAAGGAAGGAGCTTGTTATCGAAGCAATCTCGAACAAACGGTGAATACTTTACTACGGGTGAAATAAGTGTTTCTTTTTTGAAATAACTAACCTGGTCTTTCTTTTTAAGATTAAAATGGTCAATTCTCAAACCATACCATAAGCGGCAATAATTTTTGTTCATTACTTCGAGCTTAAAACCTACTGAATTTTTGTTTTTATCTTTAAACTTTTCAGTAGGAATAAGGTAATTAATGCCAGCAGAATAGTATATACTGCTTATGGCATTGATTGGTAGAATAAAGACTACAAAAACTAAGACAGCAAGAAATTTTCTCACAAATCCTCCTATTGTTATCAAAAGAAATACTTGTTTTTATATCTCATTTTTATTTCAGGTATTTACAAATAAACGTCAAGAAAATAGTTCGTGCTTATACCAATATAATACCTTATTTAGAATAAAAGCAAGAAAAAAATGAATTATTAAAAGAAACTAATTATTCAATAATCGAATATTCATAAAAACAGCAGAAATTTACATTTAATATTTTTTCTTTTCATCAAATTATGTTATACTTCGGACCAGATTGAGTCAGGACGCTATCAATAAGTTGAATTCGAAAACTTGGAAGAGTTCCAAAATACTCCTGTGAATATTTATCCAAATAACGGTAGAAGCTATTAGAAACACTTTTCATACGAAGTAGGGTAAGGTGAGGTTTGAATTCTCTGTTTTCTTTTTTTACACCAAAGTCAGAACAGATATCATCAACAATAATAAATTTCTCGAGCAACAAATTAGTTTCCGTTTGGATATCTATATATAAAACACGCGGCATTTTGCGGTTTGGAAGGACTGAGACACCGGAAAAGACTAATTTTTCCTGGTATTCAGTAAGATGCTCGGAAAGAGCAGATTTTAATTCAGGAATCCGATTTATCGGGAAATCACCGATAAATTTTAATGTAAAATGAAGATTATAGTCTTCGACCCACTTCCCTATTGTAACTCTATCAAAATCTTGCTTGAGCTGAATTAACTTATTATTGAAAATTGAATAATCTATGAAAACACCTACAAATAATCTTTTATTCATAACTCTCAAAAATTAGTTGATATATTATTAAAATAACTAAAAATAATAAAATAATACTCTCAAAGTAGAGAATATAAAAAAATATTTTTTTTAAAACTAAGAAAAAACGCGTAAATATCTAAAATCAACAAAATATTGCAAAAAATGTCTACTCTATCCAAAAGTAGAAGAGCAGACATTTTTAAACATATAAATTAAATTAAATTATCAATAAGATAATTTTTCAAATTGTCAGCATTAATTCTAACTTGCTGCATTGAATCGCGTTGGCGAACAGTAACAGTATTATCTTCCAAAGTCTGACCATCAATAGTTATGCAGAATGGGGTACCAATTTCATCCTGACGGCGGTAACGTCGACCAATAGCCCCAGAAGTATCATACTGAACTTTAAAGTATTTCTGTAAATCTCTATAAATAATTTCAGCTTTTTCGGGCATACCATCTTTGTTTACAAGAGGAAGAACGGCGGCTTTAACAGGAGCAAGCACATTAGCAAAACGAAGAACAGTTCGTTTGTCGGTTTTTCCGTTGTCGGCAGGAACCTCTTCCTCGTCGTAAGCATTGCAAAGGAATGCCATAAAAGAACGGGAAACGCCACCAGAAGTTTCTATTACATAAGGAATATAGCGTTCGTTATTCACAGAATCAACATATTCCAATTTTTTACCAGAGAATTCCTGATGGTTGCGAAGGTCGAAATCGGTACGTGAATGAATACCCTCAATTTCACCGAAACCGAACGGGAATTCGAACTCAATATCAACAGCATAGTTGGCGTAGTGAGCAAGTTTTTCGTGAACTTTCCAGCGAAGTTTTTCTTGTTTCATACCCAAGCGATTGTACCAATTCCAGCGTTGTTCTTTCCAGTAATCGAACCATTCTTTTTCGGAACCGGGTTTAACAAAGAATTGCATTTCCATTTGTTCAAATTCGCGGGTGCGGAAAAGGAAATTTTTTGTATTTATTTCATTGCGGAAAGCTTTGCCAATTTGAGCGATACCAAAAGGAACCTTTTGGCGAGCAGTATCTAGAACGTTTTTGAAATTAACGAAAATACCTTGAGCAGTTTCGGGACGTAGATAAACGACAGAGCTATCGTCTTCTATTGGACCAATAAATGTTTTAAACATTAGATTGAAATTGCGGACCGGAGTCCAGTCAGTAGTGCCTGAAACAGGGTCAGGTATCTGATATTTCACAATAATATCATAAAAATCGTTTGGTTCTTTAGCTTGATTGAGAGCATTTTCTATTTCACTTGCAAGCTCAGGTTTATTCTTTTTTCTCATTTTTTCTATAAAATCTTCGATTAAGTTATCAGCGCGATGGCGTGCTTTGCTTGTTTTGTTATCAATCATTGGGTCACTGAACTGTGAGGTGTGGCCGCTTGCATCCCAAGTGCGCGGGTGCATAAGTATAGCAGCGTCGAGACCTTCAATGTTATCACGGAAAGTCATTTCTTTCCACCAGGCATTTTTAATATTAGCGAGAAGTTCAACTCCTAACGGACCGTAGTCCCAGCAACCGTTGAGCCCGCCATAAATTTCGGAAGATTGAAAAACGAAACCGCGTCTTTTCGCAAGAGAAGTAATTGTATCAAGTGAAAACATATTTCGAACCAGATAGTGAAACTTACAAATTTTCAAAAATAATAAAAAGCATAATAAGAAATAAGAAAAAATAAATGTGGATAATTTTATTTGGATAATATTAGTAATTTTAATAATTTTGTATCTCATATGTAATTAAGGAGCGTAAAAGTGAATACTTTAGATTATGTAAATCAAATACTGCTTGAAAAAACAATTGAAGCCCGTAAAAACAAAGACGGTGAAAATTTTGCAGAAATACCTGATTTTAAACCGGGCGATACAGTAAATGTAGCAGTTCGAGTAGTTGAAGGCGAAAAAGAGCGTATTCAAAATTTCAAAGGGATTGTGCTTTCACGTCGTGGTTCTGGTATTAATGAAACTTTTTTAGTAAGAAAGATTTCCAACGGAGTTGGTGTTGAAAGAATTTTCCCATTATATTCGCCGATGATTCAAAGTATAAAAGTTGAGCGCGAAGGACGTGCACGTCGTGCTAAATTATACTATTTAAGAGGAATGAGCGAAAGAAAGATACGCGCTAAGACTTCGAACAATTAATAATGATAAAAAAATTATAAAAACTGTCTTGCAAATTTGCAAGACAGTTTTTTTTTGAAAAAACTTAAAATATTTATTTTGTTAGTTCGTGTTTTTATTAGTATATTTATTTAAGCAGATTCAAACAGATTAGCATCGATTAAAAAATAATTTAATATAGAGAAAAAATTAATTATTTATTAATTTTCTTGTATTTTTTACAATAAATAAGTATTTTACGATATTAAATCTTGCAGTTATGCAATTTTGTTTTCAGCAAAAAAGCAATATATAAAATTAATCGAATATTGTTAATTATAAAGATACATTGGTATGGCTACACTTAAATTAAAAAAAACAGCTCAAACTGCTTTAAAGGACTATATGGGCGTATCAGAAGACGAGACTTTGCTTGTATTGTCTGATGAGCCTATGCGTGAGATAGGAATGGCATTGTTTGAAGCAGGAAAAAATCTTTGTTACGAAGCGTTTTATTTAGAAATGTCCCCGAGAAAGCTAAATGGTGAAGAACCTCCTGACCAAATTGCTGAATTTATGAAAAATGTGGATGTAGTGATTGCACCCACTTCTAAGTCGATTACTCATACAAACGCCCGAAGGGAGGCATCTAAGCAAGGAGTACGAATTGGAACAATGCCCGGAATATCGATAGAATCGATGACAAGGTGTTTGTCTGCCAATCCGGATGAAATAATTGAAATAAATGAAAAACTCTCGACAATTCTTAAAAACACAAAAGAAATTCGTGTTACTACCAAGCTTGGAACAGATATTGTAATACCAATTAAGCAAAGGAAAATAATATCATCAACTGGTGTTTTGAGAAATATCGGCGAAAGCGGTAATATTCCATCTGGTGAAGTATATGTGGCTCCAATAGAAGGAAAAACAAACGGAGTGGTTGTAATAGATGGCTCTATTGCAGGATTTGGGCTTGTTACTTCTCCAGTTACAATTGAAATAAATGATGGTTTTGCTGAAAAGTTCTACGGGAAAACAGACGAGGCTCGTCAGTTAGAAAAAACGCTTCAAGATGTTGGTAAATATGCCCGTGCAGTTGGAGAATTTGGAATAGGCACTAATCCGAAAGCGAAAATTTCGGGAGATATTTTGGAAGATGAGAAAGTCTTAGGCACTGTTCATATTGCATTCGGCAATAATTTATCAATGGGTGGAAAAATCAGCGTCCCAATACACATAGACTGCATAATCAAGAAACCAACAGTCTATGCAGATGATGAAAAAATAATTGCTGCCGGGAAACTCACATTAGATTAATCTTTTTCTATTCTTATAAATTGTGTATGCAGCTTTGAAAGCCTCGATTGTGCTTTGAGGGTCAGCTGCTGATTTTCCTGCGATTTCAAAAGCAGTACCGTGATCAGGAGACGTTCTGATAATTGGCAAGTTAGCTGTAAAATTAACACCATTGCCGTTAGCCAAGAGTTTTAAAGGAATTAGTCCCTGATCGTGATACATTGCTAAAATGCCGTCATATTTCTTATATTCACCGAAACCAAAGAACCCGTCTGCCGAAAAAGGACCGCTAACATTTATTCCACGTTCCTGAAGTTTCCGTAATGCAGGAATTATTATTTCAAGTTCTTCCCGACCGATGTTTCCATTTTCGCCGGCGTGGGGGTTAAGTCCAAGAATTGCAATTTTTGGATTTTCAATACCAAAATCAATATTTAATGAATTGCTAAAAACAGAACCAATATGAATAATTCTATTATAGGAAATCTCAAATGGAAGTTCTTTGATAGGTGTATGAAAAGTAACGAGAGCCACACGAATATTATTGTGAAAGAGTATCATTAGAGGATGTTTTACACCGAGAGCATTTGCTATCATTTCAGTATGTCCCGGGAATTTCCATCCGGCAAGTTTTATAGCTTCTTTAGAAATTGGCATCGTAATGAGAATATCATAATTATTTTTAACAAGTTCGGAAACAGAAAATTCGAGGGAATGTGCAGCTACTAAACCTGAATTTTGTTGTATTTTACCAAAATCAATATCAATATCATCAGTAGCAGAAATAATTTTGTATTTTCTTTCATTTAACACAAGATAATTATCCACAATTTTATAAGGATAATTTATTTTTTTTAGATACTTATCGATTAAATTTACATTGCCAGCAATATCGAGTTGGACATTTAGGAACCAACTGCAATTATGATTAAGATAATCGAGAGCTTTTACCAAACATTCAATACCAATGCCATTTGGGTCGCCGATTGTTGAGATAATTTTTATCATATTGACCTCTTTAAATAGTGAGTTCTATGAACATTCATCACCAAGCCAACAAGAATTAAATTTGAAATGACAAAAGTGCCTCCATAGCTCATAAAAGGAAGAGGAATCCCCATAACTGGCATAACACCGATAGCCATTCCTATATTAATAAAAGAATGATAGAATAAAATAGAAACTGCACCAATGCAAACAACGCTATGAAATTTATCGTGAACAATGGAAGCAATATTTATCATTCTCCAAATCATAGAGAAGAGAAGCAAAATAACAGCCACTCCGCCAATAAATCCGAACTCTTCGGTCGGTACAGAATAAATAAAATCTGTCCATTGCATAGGGATATAACGAAGCTGTGTTTGAGTGCCCTGAAGAAAACCTTTCCCAGTGAGCCCACCACTACCGACTGCCATCACAGATTGGATAACATTATAACCTGCTCCCAAAGGATTAGCCTCTGGCTCGACAAAAGTCTGGATTCGAAGCTTTTGGTGGGGAGAAAGTTTTTCATATACGTTGTCAGAAATGAAATTGATTGAGAAGAAAATCAGAATTAACCCAATAGTAAGAATTAGATTTCTTCGGAAAGTAAATAGAAACAATGATAAGACAGCAGCCAACGAATAGAACCAAATATCCCCTTTGAAAGAAAAAAGAATAAGAAAAGGGATGCTAATTAAAGTATATAGAATAAAAGGACTAAATCCAATCCAGAGCAGAATTCCGTACAGCATTGCAAATATAACTGTGGCAGTGCCGAAATCTGGTTGCTTCATAATCAAAAAGGATGGGACGGCAACGATAAGCAGGACAAAAGCAAAATCTCGCCAAGTATGGATATTCACACCTTTTCTGGAGACAACAGAAGCAATAGCAAGCAACACTCCAATTTTTGCAAATTCAGCTGGTTGCAACGAGAAGCCACCTAAGCGAAGCCAACCTTTTGTCCCATTTATTTCCACACCTACAAAAGCAACGACAATAAGAAGAAGCAAACTTAATATGTAAAACATCCAACTATTAAATTTAATCCAACTGTCAGGCAAATATATGATAATGAACATCAGAACAAAACCAATACCAATAGAGACAATCTGTTTATAGAAAAAACTGCTCATATTGGAATCGTAAGTAGCACTATATAAAGAAATTAAACCGATTAATAGAATAGCAATAGTGTTTAATAACAACATCCAGTCAAATTGAATTTTGCTTCGATTATTAAATAGTATATTTCTATCAAGTTTCATAAGTTACTTAGCGATTGTTACATTAATAACTGTTCCTGGTGAAGCTAATTCATTAGGTTTTGGGAATTGGTCGATAACAGTATTAGGTAGATAAGTTTCGCTAACTTTATATTGCACAGAACCTAAAACAAAACCAGCTTCCTCGATAATCAATTTGACTTCTTCAAAACTATACCCAATCAATGATGGAATTAGTGTTTGATTAATTGGTCCTTTGCTGATAATGATATTTATTTTACTACCAAAAGGTACCATTGTACCTGCAGAAATAGATTGACTGTAAATAGTATCTTTTGGATATAAATCATTAAAGTCATAGATAACATTACCAAGTTCAAGACCGCGCTGCATCAAAGCAAGCCTTGCAGAGCGAAGGCTCGAACCTATTAAATAAGGAACAGCAACTTTTTCTTGACCTTTGCTGATAATTAGAAGAATCGGGCGAGAAGATTTAACAAATAAATTAGGAGATGGCATTTGAGAAATAATTGTGCCCGAAGGAAATTTTTCTGAATAGGTTTCCTTAGTAATTTTCCAACTAAGTCCAAGCTTTTCTAAATCAAACTTGGCTTTTTCTAATTTTTTCCCTATTAGATAAGGTACTTTAACTTTTTCGCCTGAATTGATAACAGCAGGCATAATCAGGTTGTCAAATAACATTAAAAAAAATACACAAACTGCTAAATAGATAGCAAGAATGATGGCATACTTTCTGTATTTGTAGAAATCAATTCTCACTTACAATAATAAACAGAATAAAATAAACAAAAATCGAATAACTAATTTACTAATAAATTGTTAATTTTAAGAGCAAAAAGACAAAATATCATGCATTATTATGTATTTTATTCAATATTAATTTTTTCTTGATATTCAGTTTGTGAAATAGAAAAAATGTTTACAAATGTTAAGAAAATATGAAGAAAATATTAAGAATTTGCGAATTAATGCATTTTTTTTCAGAAAAAAACTAATTTTTTTTTGCTTTATAAAATAATTTTTTCTAAATTAAGGGTGAGAATTAGATTTCAAGTGATTTCAGCACAGTTTAATAATTATTAACATAGGAAGGGGGATTATTCATAATAAATTAACTTACTCATTTCAAAAAGATTTTTAACGTTGTTTCTAGTTTCATTTTTTCTTTACAGTTCATTACTTTTTTTCACAAACAAAGGGTAGTGCCTATGCTAAAATTTGCATGCTTTAAGCTACCACGGAAATCATCAAGTATGATTTTCAGAGGTATCTTTTTGACGGTTTTGATAGGGGTGCTTTCGCTTTCATTGATGAATGAGAGCGCTATAGCCCAATCAAAACGTGCTACGGTTAAGGGTGTTATTTATGATGCTGAAACAAAAGCTCCACTCCCAAGGGCTTCTGTTTCGATACCTGCATTACGTGTTGGCGCTGTTACTGATGCAAAAGGTGCATTTTCATTTGAAGCACCTGCTGGAACACACACTATAGAAGTAAGATTTGTCGGATACGAAGCACATACGACAAAAATAACATTAAAAGAAGGCGAGACAAGAAATTTAGACATTGGATTAAAAACACAAAGTATATTAACAAGCCAAATTGTAGTTGTTGGCTTGACGGGCGAAGTTGATAGAAACACACTTGGCAATACAATTTCATCAGTAAGCGGAAGAGATGTAGCCAATGTTGTTTCACCATCAGCAATAGATGCAATAAGCGGACGGGTGCCGGGCGTATTTGTTACGAGGAACTCAGGAACACCTGGTGCCGGTACTTATATCACGATGAGAGGACGCAAGTCAATTCTTGGTTCATCGGAGCCTCTCTATGTCGTAGATGGTATTGTAATTGATAACAGTTCACTCTATGACGGAAGCGGTACAGTTCAATTTTCTAACCGTGCAGTAGATATTAATCCACAAGATATTGAATCGATAGAAATTCTGAAGGGCGCTTCTGCTGCTGCAATATATGGTTCACAAGCAGCAAATGGTGTAATTTTGATTACAACAAAGCGCGGTAAATTACAATCAATGGATAAACCTGCCCAGATAACTTATACAAGTTCATATACATTCGACAAACAAGCAGGGGAAGTGCCTCTTCAACGAGTATATGGTCAAAGAGTTAAATTCCAAGAAGGAAAACCTGGCAGTAATGACTCATGGGGAGCAAAATTGCCAGACACAGTAAAAACATATAATCATTCAGAAGAGCCATTCCGTAATGCATTTTCATATGAACAATCACTGACAATATCCGGTGGTGTTCCTCAATTTGATTACTTGATCAATGGAACATATGCAAGAAATGAGGGTTATGTTAATGGTTCGTTGTTGGAAAGAACGAGCGTAAGAGCAAATATCGGAGCTCAAATTCTTCCTGGATTCAACATCAAAACTAATAATAATTATATTATTACAAACAATGATCTGCCACAAGACGGTTCAAACACTTCGGGTATCTTGTTAGGTGCATTACGTACGCCACCGGAATTCAACAACAAGATTTATTTATATCCTGATGGCTCGATGCGTAGATTTGGGACTTACGACAATCCGATTTGGACACAAAAATTCAATAAGTTTAATTCAAAAATTAATCGTTTCTTACATTCTACTGACGCAAAATGGCAAGTGTTTGACTGGATGAGTTTGAATGGGCGAGTTGGATACGATAGATACTATTATCAGAACAACTCAAGACTGGCAGTGGGAAGTGCAGCTTCACCAAATCGTGAAGGTTCAATTTCTGACCAAAGAATTGATAACGAAAAAACGAATCTGGACTTTACAGCTAACTTCCAGACATATTGGCTCGATAATCAATTTTTTACAACTTTTGTAACAGGTAGTCAGATCATCTGGGATTACCGCACATCTAACTTTGGTGATGCTACAAGCACAATTCCGTTTTTTGATATGCTCTCTGCAGGTGCTACAAGAGATGCAGGTTCAAGCAGGTATGAGCAAAAAACAGTAGGTATGTTTGCTCAGGTTACGAACACCTGGCAAGAGAAATTATCTCTGACTCTTGCATTGAGACGAGACGGCAGTTCGACATTCGGGGAATCTGATAAGTTCCATTACTATCCAAAGGTTAGCTTCTCTTATGTTTTGAGTAATGAAAGCTTCTGGGAATCATTGAAACCAACATTTTCAAATGTTCGCTTGCGTGCATCCTGGGGTGAGGCTGGTTCGCCATCGCTTCCAGCAGCATATCAGACTAACTTCCTTTATGGTGTAGCCGGATTTTTT
The DNA here is from genome assembly GCF_058546985.1 of Eximiradius proteiniborus. Classification (NCBI taxonomy): domain Bacteria; kingdom Pseudomonadati; phylum Bacteroidota; class Eximiradiia; order Eximiradiales; family Eximiradiaceae; genus Eximiradius; species Eximiradius proteiniborus. The sequence continues at coordinate 1,068,221 of NZ_CM178592.1, forward strand.
GATCCTTGGGGACGCTCAACGACAGCTTCTCGTTCCGGATATATTGGAATAAAACCGGGTGGAGGTACAAGTGCTGACGAATATATAGTTGCAGGAGCAAAAGACATAAAGCCAGAATTGACAATAGAACGCGAATATGGTTTAGACATCACATTGTTTGATAATTTATTTAATATTGAAGTAACTTACTACAAACAAAATGTATTTGATATGATTCTGAATGTCCCTGTTCCAACTTCAACAGGTTACGATCAACAACTTCGCAATGCTGCTGAGATGTGGAACGAAGGATTAGAATTTTCATTAAAAGCAAATCCAATTTCAACATTTGATTTCAATTGGGTAACAACATTCAACTATTCACATAACCGTAACAAAGTTACAAAGATGATCATCAGCCCGGTTCAGAAGCCAACAGATGTAATTACATTAGGTGGTGGATTTGTTGGTATTCAGAACGTAGCAATGGTTGGACATCCTCTTGGAGTATTTTATGGTTATGGATGGTTGCGTGATGTAAATGGCAAAATTGTCTATTCAGGAGAATATATTAAACTAAACAGCGACGGCTCGATAATGCGTGATAAATATGGTCGCGTTACCAAAACAGATGCAAATGACCCGAATGGTTTGCTAATGGAAGACGATTATGGTAATCCATATATTAACACACCAATACAAGACCCAGATCAAAAGATCATTGGTAACTCCAATCCAAAATTCCAGATTAGCTGGAGAAACGACTTTACAATTATGCAGAATCTAACAGTGGGATTCTTATTTGATGCTGCAATTGGATTGGATGTATGGAACGGAACTCGTGGTGCATTGTATAACTTTGGAACTGCTGGGGACACAAAGGATCGTGATGAGCCTTGGATTAATTTCGATGGCAAACCTGTATTGGACGTTACAGATCCAAACAATCCTAAGCAGGTTACCAAAACTCCTTTCTACCGTATGTATAGCAACGGGTTCTATATTAACGAGCCATTCATTGAAGATGGTTCTTACATTAAGTTAAGAGAATTTTCAATTGAATATCGCTGGAATGGCTTGAAAGATTGGAACATACAAACAGTTGCATTTACTTTCTCAGCCCGTAATTTGTTAACAATAACTGATTACAAAGGCTACGACCCAGAAGTAAACACTTTCTCATTAGCAGAAGGTCGTGGGTTTGATTACTTCACTTTGCCACAGGTACGTTCCTATCGTTTTGGTATTTCAATAATGTATTAATCGGGGGATAGAATATGAAAAAATCAAATAAAAAAGTATTTAGCCTCTTGATGATGCTTCCATTGTTTGCTCTGATAGCAATATCGATATCGAGTTGCGATATTGATGATAGCATCAATCAATCACCTAATGCAATTAATGAAAGTAATGTAAAGACTGCAACAGGAATTAAAGGCTTGCTTATCTCAATGCAAGTTGCAGCAGGAGATTTTTATTCAGGTGATCGCTCACGTATTGCTTCGATGTGGTCACGTCAGATGTGCGCTCCTCCTGGATTGGGACGTCCTCAACCTGTGAGCTGGAACTCATATCAAATGCAAACGGACGGTTTTGTCGATGATATGTGGAAACTTGGTTATCGTGGTGTTCGTATAGCAAACGACATCATCAATTATTCACCAGAGGTTACTTTTGGTGCTAATAATCAGGCTTTGCAAAACACATTTATTGGAATTGCTAAAGTATATAAAGCATTGTTCCTTGGTGAACTTGCCGCATTCTACGGTTCAATTCCTGTTGATATTCAGGGATTGCAGGCACCAACATTTGTTTCGCAAGCTCAGGCTTACGACAAAGTTCAACAATTATTAACTGAAGCGATAGCTCATTTTGCTAATACTGCTGCAGTTCCGCAGGATTTGAACTTTGGTGGAGACGGTGCAAAATGGATAAAGGTGGCTCACTCACTCAAAGCTCGTTATTACTTACATGCAATGAATTATCAAAAAGCAGCTGAAGAAGCCGCATTAGGTATTGATGCTCCAAACTTAGTGCTTCTTGGAATATACAATGAAGCTGCTGGTGAATACTCCGTTTGGGGACATTGGGCATTGACCGAAGTAGGTGAACCAATTCGCGCTACACATTCTTTCGTCCGCGCTCTTCAGGCAGAAGCTGGCGACAAACGTTTAAGTGAATACTTCAATCCAAATTCTGATGGTAATTATGTTGGATACGCTTATTTCGATGAACCAGGAATAACTCCTACAGACGATGAAAAAGACATTTCGAAACTTGTTTCTTTGAAAAAATATGGTAAATACGCTGATGATTTCCCATTAATTTCGTATCAAGAAACAGTCTTGATTCTTGCCGAAGCACTTGCTCGCACATCAAGAGAAGGCGAAGCTGTAATTCAACTGAATATTATTAGAAATGCAGCCGGTTTGACAGATTTCTCGGGTGCAGGCGAAGCACTTATTAATGAAATACTGAAACAGAAATACTTACAGTTGTTCTTAGAAGGACAAGCATATACAGATATGCGCCGCACTGGGAAGAAACCAGTTGCAAACCTGCCGATGCGTTTTATTTATCCAATAACTGAAAAGAACGCAAATCCAAATGTTCCGGCTGACAGTGATGGCTTGGTAATGTGGCAGAAGTAGAATAGAATTGTTCAGAAAAATGGCTGTCTCAATTATTTGGGGCAGCCTTTTTTATTTAATAATTAATGAAAAATAATAGTATTTTTTTCAAATAATATATTTAGTATGTTGAATGTTACGTAATTATTCATATCTTATCTTAAATATTGTAATAAATAAAACTTAACAAAATATAAATAAATTGAAACCAATATCAAATAAAAGCGTAAATATTTAATAGTTCTTTTTTTTAACATTAAGGAGAAAAAATGAAAAAATTAAAAACTAATCGAATTTATTACACAATTTTTGTTTTTATGCTTGCGATATTTAGCTTATCGCAGGTATTTGCACAAGCACCAGATATTAAAATAGTAGGCGGCTCACCAGCAAATATCGAAGATTATCCTTACCAAGTAGCACTATTTTCGGTTGATGAAGAAGGCAACGTCAACGAATTTATGTGTGGCGGTTCAATAATTGATAGATATTGGGTAGTAACTGCAGCTCATTGTGTATTGCAGAATTCACACAAAAATCAAAGAATCGTAGCCGCATTTTCCAAATTAAGCGAAATTGATAATGCCGTTGTATATGAAATTTCTGATTATATTATTCACCCTGAATTCAATACGAACACAGTTGAGAATGATATTGCATTACTTAGGTTAGCATATCCGATAGATACAACAAATTCCGGAAGCAAAATAATCAGATTGGTTACTCCTGAAGAAGAACAAACTGGACTAATTTCTCCCGGGACGATGGCAACAATCACCGGATGGGGAACAACACAGTATATGGGCGAACAACCAGATCAACTACAAGTTGGGGTTTTACCTATAATTTCTGTGGAAACTGCAAATCAATGGTTTGCAGAATCTACTCAAGGGATGAATACGGTTCTCGAAAGTATGCTACCAGCAGGCTACGAAGAAGGTGGAGTGAGCGGTTGCCACGGAGATAGCGGTGGACCACTTGCAGTAAAAGACTCTACGAATAATTACGTTTTAGCAGGCATAACTTCGTGGGGAAACATTTGTGGGGCACCAAAACAACCAGCTGTTTATACCCGTGTTCCATATTTTTACAACTGGATAATAGAAAATTCACAAATCAATGCAAACAATGAACCTGCAAACGATAATTATATTGAGTTGAATAGATTAATTATTAAAGAAAAAGTTTATTCATGTGGAGATGTTCCGCAAATCGGAGAATATTTAGTTGTAAATACCGGGAAAGCACCACTTGAAAAATTCGACGTTACAATAAAAATTGGGATTGACCCCAATAATTTGTTAAACTCAACAACTCGGACAATAGAAATTAATAATCCGTTACCAACAGGCGGAAGTAAAAGATTTCCAATTGAAATGAGCGGAGCGTTCGAAAATTATGGGATGTATTGGGTAGAAGTTACAATTTCCAAGCCAAACGGTAATAATATTGAACTCGAAAAATATACGGATAACAAGTATTTCGAGTTAGCAAAACCAAACACGCTTAATTTATCACTTGATTTAGGTAATATTATGACGGTTGGTTGGGCAATTCTCGATGCAGAAACTATGGAACAAATCGAGACAAAAGAATATAATTTTGCTTCTTCGGGCAAGAAAATAGAGGAACAGATTTGTCTCGGAGACGGAAATTATATGTTCTATATAGGTGGAATGGGAACTTATGATTTCAATCTTGCAATTGATGCAGATGGCAAAAAATATGATTTGCTATGGAACGAGGAACAATCTTTCTTCCATATGACATCATTTTCAATTCCTTTTGAACCTGTTTATGATGTTTCTGTATTGAAGAACGATATGACTGACTATGTAGTAGTTTGTGATTTATCTGATGTAAGCGAAAACCTAAACTTAACTTTGAATAATTCCGGGACATTACCAATAAAGAATTTAAAATATAAGATAACTTATGAAAACAGTCAATATTCGGAAGTTGATACATTACCTAACACTATATTTGCAGGAATGGCATACCCAGTCGAACTCAACCTTGAAAAATTATCTGTTGGGAACAACAAAATAAAAATCGAGATAATTTCATATGATAACTATGATGAAGAAACAAATTTAGATGACAACACATTAAATGCTGAATTTCAGGTCGAATTACTTCCAAAATTTGCAACTATGAATATACAAACAGATGAAAACTTCTGGTTATATAGTTGGGAAATTATAGACGAGGAAGGCAACATTGTTATGAGTAGAAATGTAGAAAGTCCGTACTCGAATGAATATGATTTATGTTTGCCAGAAGGATGTTATTATTTTGTGCCAATAAATAATTCGGAAGGAGGAATAAACATAGATACTGCAGTAACAATAAGAAATATTGCCGGAGAGATAATATTAGCAGTAACTGGCGAAGAATTTATTAATGAAAACCAATTCAAATTCTGTAATGATTTTTCATCAGTTAAAGATGAAATTTTAGTCGATAACCTATCGTTGTATCCTAACCCAGCAGCAAATTCAATAAATCTGTCGTTTGCGGCAAATAATATTTCAAAAGCAGAGATTTCAATTACCAACACTTTAGGTAATGTTCTATACTCTAATCAAATTCAAGCAGTTGTTGGACAGAACAATAAAACAATAGATATAAGCAGGTTACCTGTCGGAGTATATTCCGTAAATATTAAGATTAATAACAGTGTAGTTTCAAAGCAATTTGTAGTCATCAGATAATGTGATATAAGTAATGTGAAAAAGTGCTCTTCGATTTTCGAAGAGCATTTTTTTATGCAAATTTTCATTTTTAAAATATCAATATTGTTCATATATTAACGAAGATTTTTTTCACAAAAAAAGGTAGTATATGAAACAATTTTACGGAGTTAATTAATGGAAGCACAAAGAGGACAATGGGGTTCAAAAATTGGATTTATTTTGGCTGGAGCAGGAGCTGCGATAGGATTAGGAAATATCTGGCGTTTTTCATATGTAGCCGGTGAAAATGGTGGCGCAGCATTTGTTCTGACTTATCTGATTTTTGTAATTTTCTTTGGTATTCCTTTGATGATTGCAGAAATTGCAATAGGTCGAAAAACACAAAAAAATCCAGTTGGAGCATTTACAAGCATCAGTAATTCTAAATTTTGGAAATTTGTAGGATATTTCGCGGTTCTTACAAATATTGGGATTTTAGCATTTTATTCAGTAATAGCAGGATGGACATTCGGCTATATATTCAAGATGTTGAGTGGAGATGCTTTTGGCTACCAGACTTTTGTATCAAATCCAATTTTTGAAATAGGGTTATTCGCTATATTTTTAATTTTCACTGCTGGGATAGTTTACGGAGGAGTGGAAAAAGGAATAGAGAAGTGGTCAAAAATATTAATGCCATTACTGTTTCTGATAATGATAATTCTGATTATATATGCTAATTTTTTAGAAGGCTCATCGAAAGGTTTGGAATTTTATTTAAAGCCAGATTTCTCGAAAATCACACCTAAAGTAATTCTTTCGGCAATAGGACAAGCTATGTTCTCGCTCAGTCTTGGGATGGGACTAATGGTTACTTACGGCAGCTATTTATCTAAAAAAGAGAATATTTTCGTAAGCGGAACAACCATAGCTCTTTTGGATACAGCAGTAGCAATAATGGCTGGATTTGTTATTTTCCCTGCTTTATTTGCAATGGGTGGCAATCCACAGGCTGGACCGGCACTTGTTTTCGAAGTATTGCCTAAATTATTTATGGGGATGCCCGGTGGACAGATAGTGGGTGCATTTTTCTTTGTTCTGCTCTCTATTGCAGCACTTACCTCGACAATTTCAATGTTAGAGGTTCCTGTATCATTTTTCGTTGATGAAAAGAAAATTAACAGAAAGAAAATTGTGATTTATGCTACAATTTTCACATTTATAATGGGTCTTCCTTCTGCTCTCTCGCAAGGAACAGTTGATGTTTTTACTAATTTTGGATTGTTGCCAAAATCAATTTGTTCGCCAGGTTTTCTTTCGCATATGAATTTTATTTTTGGTGATTTTGCGGTCGTCTTAGGAGCACTGTTTGCTTCTGTATTTGTTGGATGGGTGTGGGGAATAAAACCTGCAACTGAAGAGATTTCGGAAGGCTCGAATAATTTCAAAAAAATTGCTTTCTTATGGGGTTTCTTTATCAAATTTATTATTCCAATTGTTATTTCATTAATTTTACTTAGTTTATTTGGTATTATATAAATAAATTCCAGAAATCAGGAAAAGATTTATTTACAGAAGCGGGATTGTCCAAAACAATTCCGCTTTTTGAATTAAGAGCAGCAACAGCAAGTGCCATAGCAATTCGGTGGTCGTTTCGAGAAGAAACCTCTCCCCCACTTAGTTGCGAATTCCCTTGAATAATAAAGGTATCATCAGAAATTGAAATATTAGCACCAATTTTGGTAAATTCTTCCAGCAGAGCCAAAGCTCTATTGCTTTCTTTATTCAGAAGGCGATGGACACCTTTAATTACAGACTTACCTGTTGAATTTACTGCAAGAACGACAAGTGGAGGAATTAAGTCGGGATAATCAGTTGCATCGAATTCAAATTGAGGAATAATGGATTTTTCGCAAGTGATTTTATAAGGGTGATTAACGATAGAACAGTTGAGCCCGAGTTGATGAATAAAATCAAGAAAAACTTTATCGGGTTGAGACGATGACTGTTCTAAATTCAAAATTTCGACTTTCCCAGAAATAAATCCGGCAACCATTAAGAATGCAGCGGCACTCCAATCCCCCGTAATTGTAATTTTATCAGAAGTAACGATTGAATTATTTGCAAGATAATATTCATTTTCACAATAATCATAATTTACCCCAATTTTTTCGAGCATATTCAGGGTGAGAGCGATATAGCCTTTGCTAACTATATTTGAACAACGAATAACAAAATTATTCTCAGCAAAGGCATTTCCAATTAGCAAACCAGAGAGCAATTGAGACGACTGAGAAGCATCAAGTTCGATTGTATTGTGTATATTACTTTTGAATATAGTAAATGGAAGAAAAGGTGAATTACCTTCAAAAATAATATTATTACGCAAAAGAAAATCAAAAACATCAATAAGATTACGAGAGATAAGAGACCCAGAAGCACAAATTTTGGCATTCCACCCCATTATTGCAGATATGGCAGTAAGACTTCGAGCCAGGAAAGCTGATTCGCCACAATGAAAGCTAAAATCATTAGTTTGATTTATTTTTTCGACAAATATCTGAGTATCCTTAAACAAACAATTAGCATAGTTTTGTAATATATTAATTGCGGCAGTGGCATCTTCGGAATTCGGGATATTTTCAATAGTAAATTTCTTACTCAGTAAAGCGATTAAACAAGCTCTTAGAAACTCGCTTTTGGAAAATGGGACAGAAATTTGGCAATTGATGGTTTTAGGATTAATCAGCATTTAAGTAATTTTTTAATTCATTTTTAAGAACATTGAAAGCAATGTCGAATTTGGAGAAAGAGTAGATTAAATCGGAACATTTGAAATAATTATCAAGTCTTTGGTTAAAAATATTTAGGAAATCATCATAATTAGCGTGTTTCAATATTGGACGATTTTCAGTATTAATATCATTCCAAATATGTTCAGGTTTTCGAGCGAGAAACACAACAAAGGAATTGGAATTAAGAGTTTCAATATTTTCTGAGAAAATACACGAGCCACCACCGGTATCGATAATTGTATTTTTGAGGGACCTGATTTGTTTGACTGCATCTGATTCTATCTTTCGGAATTTGTCTTCACCATCTTCTTCAAATATTTTTGGGATAGACTTACCGGCAAGTTTTTCGATAAAATCATCAACTGAAAAATAATCCATATTAAGTTCATTAGCCAGAGCACGGGCAAATTCAGTTTTTCCAACGCTTGTCATACCAATTAAAGAAATATTGTCTTTTTTAATTTTCTTTTGTCTCAAAAGGTCAGAGATTTCTTCATCCTCGAAAAGAACATTTTTCGAATTGAAAATATCATCTGCGAAATGATTAAAAGCATAAAATGCTTGATTTTTTAGAATTTCGAAGCCATCAATCAAATATTGGCAGTTAGGAATAATCTTGCAAAGTTGGTTTTTCATATAATTAAAATCGAACAATATCTTAGCACTTGTCAATTCTGAGTAATGTTCGAAAAAAGATAAATCAGAAGCAGTATTAATTATCAGGTCGTAACTATTTTTAACAGAATCTTCGTTGATTATTTGCACATTATCGTAAAAACTACAAATAATATTGACGTTTTCTTTTGTTCTATTGACAATATCGATTTTTTTATTTAGTTTACTTAAGATGTCCACAACCGTTATAGCAGTGCTACCTGCACCAATGACCAGAATATCAGAAAGCGAATCGATATTGATTTTGTGAAGTGCATCGTAAGTGGCTTTATAATCAGTATTATAGCCAAAAATTCGCTCTTTGAAAATAAGAGTATTGCAAGTTTCGGTAATTTTTGAAATTTCGTCCGGGTAATCAACCCAACCATAGACTAATTGTTTGTAAGGCATAGTTACATTAACAGCATCGAGCTTAAGCAAATGAAAGGTTTCCAAACCATTTTTAATATCAGTAACAAGCAATCTAGAATAATAGGCATCTAAATTATTGATTTTGAACAAGTGATTATAAATGATTGGGCTAGCACTATTGATAATCGGATTTCCAATAACAGCAAATTTTCTCATATTACACCTTTTTAATCTCATCAAGAGAAAATTGTCCAGGAGCAGTTTCGCCAAAAGCAGGATGGGAAACATACATAAACGGAGAACCTTTTTTTATTGCTTCCAAACGTGTATATTTAAGTTCTTGCCCCATTCCAAAAAGCAGTAATTTATGATTTGGGAAAATATCGTAAAAATTTAATAATTGATTTGTTTCAAGCAAATTTTCAGAATTAAACACAAGTTTGATATAATCAGGGCAAAAACTCAACATTTTTCTAATCAATGATTCAATATACTTAATATTAAATATTTCTTTTGGCAAATGAAAAGAAACAATTGATTTGACGTTGTATATTACTGAATAGTTTATTAGTTCAAAAAGATTACCTTCAAAAGATAATAAATCAATGTCAATATAATCAGGAGATAGTGCAATAATTTTTTTTATTTCGTTTAAGTCAATAACAATTTTTGGTGAAATAATACATTCATAATTTTCTATTACTCTTTTAATATCATCGAGAGAAAATGCAGTATCGAGCCTGTATTCAATAAAGCTCCCTTTTGGAATGAACTTTTCTATTCCCGAGACAGAATTAATATTCGTGATGCTAATGCAGTATTTAATTGTATGACTTGACATATGAATACTAACTACTTTTGAAATAATTAATTACTATTTCAGCGGCAAGCCTTCCGCTTGATGCAGCACTTTCGAGAGTAGCAGGCAGAGAGGTATTTACCCAATCGCCACAAATAAAAAGATTATCATAAGCCGTTTCAATCGGAAGTCTTTTATTGAAATTGTTTATATCTATTGAAACAGTTGCTTTTTTGTCGAAAATAAGTCTTGAATGAATAATATCTGAGGTTTTTCTGATAAGCCCAAGGTTGGTCAGTTCGTCAATAATCATTTGAGAAATTTCGGGAAGGCTCATATTATTCATTTCTAAAGCATTACTAATAGTAATGGTATAAAGATAATTTTTTGGATTGACAGCATTTGATATTTCAGACAAATTGAAAAGCCAATGAGATTTTGTTCCAATCATTGCATTAATCTCGGAACAATCTATTTTAGTTTTTGACCAAAAGTAAAAAGAAATAATTGGTGAAAAATTAAAAAAGGATTTGAAATCATCATTAATTCCACTATTGTTAAATATTTTAGCTAATCTATCAAACGGAAGGGCAAGAATAAAAGCATCAGCAGAAAAAATATCACCCATTTTGTCTATACAATTTGTAATTATTTTTTTACTCACATCTAATTTGACTATTTCAGTGTTTGTATAAATATCAGAATTGTAAGTCTTTAAAAAATCATCCACAGGCTCCAATAATCTAATTAAAGGCACGGTAGAGAAATAAATTTTGGCATTATGAACGCTTTTGAACATAATTTTAATAACTTCTACGAAAAGACTTGCTGGCGATTTTTCGACAGACTGGTTCAAAGTGGCTAAAATTAATGGCTCCCAGAAGTATTTAATTGCTAAATTTGTTTGACCGTTTTGGAATAAAAAATCCTGACAACTAATTTCGGCTGGAATATGAATTTTATGTATTTTTAAAATCATCTTAATAATAGAAACTTTAGATTTAAAATCAAGTTTTCGAAATGTTAGCAATGCAAGAGCCAGAGGCAATTTCCCGCTTGATAGATTTGTCGCCAGCTTTGCAGAACCTTTGTCGTCAAAATAATTAATTTCGAAATTGGATTGGGCTTTCACAAAATTGAAAGTATTTAAATTGCGAAGTAAGTCAAAAAAATTATTGTATGCTCCAATAAAAATATGCTGTCCGTTATCAATAATGTTTCCAGTAGTAGGGTCGGTAAAAGAGAAGAATCTGCCACCAATATTTTTTTTTGCTTCAAATAATTGAACTTCTATTCCGGCTTTTGCAAGATGGACGGCAGCATTAATTCCGGAAACTCCAGCACCGACAATTATTACTTTTCTTTTCATAAAAATTGGTATAAACTTTGTTATAAAAATAGTGATTTTTGGATTAAATGGAAAGTAGTAATGAAAAAAGGATTATTCATTATAATGTATATAATTTTATTTACAGTGATTTCTAATAAATTATGTGCACAGGATAATTGGTTCGAAGTAATTGAAGATGGAGAGACAGAAGAACAGCATAATTATAACCATCACTTAGGGTTATTTTTAGGAGCATTGTCAAGCCTGAATAACGGTGAGATAAGTTTTTCCACAGGTATAGATTATACATATTATTTCAGCAACACGGGAACAATGATTGGTGTTGGTGGATTTATTGAAGGAGCGTTCGGAAAGCATACAGAAGCAATTTTTGGAGGAACGTTTAACATTAAGCCTTGGCAGGAAGTGCAATTTCACATAGCTCCGTCAATTATTTATAGAGAATTACAAACTGATATTATTGATGAAATACATTCAACAAGCAAAGTAAAATTTTTGTTGAGATTTGGAGGGAACTACACATTTCATTTGCAAAATTTTTCGATTTCCCCAACGATAAACGCAGATATAGTAGGAAGTAAAGTTGGATTAGTGTATGGAATAGGATTTGGGGTTGGAATATAAAAAAACGCCTTGAGAAATTCAAGGCGTTTTTTTTATATCGAAAACATTAGATTATGCATTTGCTTCTGCACCGATCTGCACGCCACGAGGAACTTTGCAAACGACGATGATTGTATCGCCGGGAACAACGAATTCAATTCCTTCCAAAGACAAATCGCGAATATGAAGAGATTTTCCTAAATCAAGATTTGTTACATCTACTTCAAGAGCATCTACTAAATACTTTGGCAAGCATTTAATAGTAACTTTATGCAAGGATTGCTGTAATTTCCCACCTTTACGAACGCCAACAGACTGACCTTTAACAACAACTGGAACTTCGACAGTAAGTTTTTTCTCAGGATTAAGCCCAAGAAGGTCGAAATGTAGTATTTGGTCAGAAACCGGGTGGAATTTTATATCTTTTAGAACGCAATCTTTTGTTTGCTCTTCGCCTTCAATTTGAAGTTTAATCAATTTAGTAGAGGAAGTATAAACTATGTTGCGAAGTGAAAGGAAATCAGTAGCAACAGGAATGCCTGGTTCGCCATTGATATAGTAAACGCCTGGGATAAGACCTTCTTTACGAATTTTATTAAGGCTTTGCTTCCCAACTTCTCTTTTTTTAACTTTAAGAACAACTTCTTTCATAATGAACCTCATTTATAAAATTTATCTTTCAATTTCAAACAGTGAACTAATAGAACGGTTGTCGTGAGTTCTAATGATAGCTTCGGCAAGTAGTTCAGCAACAGACACTATTTCGATTTTGTCGGAATGACGTTTTAGAGGAATAGTATCAGTAACCAAAACTTTAGAAACAGCATTTGAAGCATCAATTTTATCCAAAGCATTCCCAGAAAGGACAGGATGGACACAAACACCAATAATATGCAAGGCTCCTTTATCCATCAGAGCTTCTGCACAATTAACGAATGTGGTGCCTGTATCAATCATATCATCGACAATCACAACATTTTTATCCTTGACATCACCGATAATGTGCATAATTTCAGCAACATTATGCTGGGGACGTCTTTTATCAACGAGAACTAAATCGCCACCGAAACGCTTTGCATAGGAACGAGCAGTTTTTGCACCACCAACATCAGGGGCTGCGAAAGTAACATTTTCGAGACCATTTTTTTTCAGCTGGCGAATAAGAACCGGCGAAGCATAAAGATGGTCCATTGGAATATCGAAAAAGCCCTGTATTTGAGAGGAATGCAGGTCAATAGTAATAATTCTGTCTGCACCAGCACGCTCAAGTAAGTTAGCGATAAGTTTAGCTGTGAGAGCAACTCGTGGCTGGTCTTTTCTATCCTGCCGGGCATATCCGAAATAAGGAATGACAGCAGTAACGCGTTTAGCAGAAGCACGTTTTGCAGCATCAATCAACATAAGAAGTTCGAGGATATTATCAGCAGGAGCAAAAGTAGATTGAATAATAAAGAGATCTACACCACGGACGTTATCATTGAATTTAACCCAGATTTCGCCATCGCTAAAATTACGCACAAGAGTTTCGGAGAGCTCCAATCCGAGGTGGTTTGCAACTTTATCAGCTAACAACTTGTTAGAACGTCCCGATGCTATTTTAAAATCGTGCATAGAACACAGTTTAAATTAAAAATGCTGGGACGGCAGGATTCGAACCTACGAATGCCGGAACCAAAATCCGGTGCCTTACCGCTTGGCGACGTCCCAGTCATACATCAAGTTAGGAATACAAAATTATTGTTTTTTTTTATTTTATGCAAATAAAAATTTGCCACAAATTATCAATGAACGATTTCATCAAAAAAGCCTTGCGACAATCAAGGCTTTTGTGTGACCCCGGCGCGACTCGAACGCGCGACCCTTTGATTAAAAGTCAAATGCTCTACCGCCTGAGCTACGGGGTCTTTTTTTGTATTTTATTGTTGTTCACAATAAAATAGAGTACAAAATTAAAGAATAAATATAAAATAGCAAAACATTTTTTTATTTTTTGGCAAAATAATATTTATCGTTTTGAGCAAACAAGTGATTTTGCTCTAAAAAATCAATCACTTGCTTAAAAATACCTTTTTCGTCCAAACCGATTTCTTCTAATAATTCTTCCTGGGTGCCGTGCTCAATAAATTCATCTTCGATGCCTAATACAAGAATATTAGGTTTAAAGGAAATACTGTTGGCAAATTCAAGTACAGCAGACCCAAAACCACCTATTTTTTGTCCTTCTTCGACGGTAACAATATAATCGAAGCGACTGAGAACATCTTTTAGCATATCTTCATCGAGAGGTTTTGCAAATCGTGCATTTATTACGGATGCTGATATTCCTTCTTTTTCGAGTAATTCAGCAGCTTTAAGTGCGTAGCTAACCATTTTCCCGAATGCAATTATTGCAAGATTGTTTCCATCTTTTATGATTTCAGATTTACCCAATGGAATATGTTTCATTTGAGTAACAGGAATACCTTGGGCATAGCCACGAGGATATCGAATTGCAATAGAAGCATTCGGATAGTGGTAAATAGCGGAGAAGAGCATATCTCGCAATTCTTGTTCATCTTTTGGGGCAGCAATAATTTGATGAGGAATTGTTCGCAAGTAAGAAATGTCAAATACGCCGTGATGAGTTGGACCATCGGCACCGACAAGACCTGCTCTATCGATAGCAAAAATTACCTTTAAGTTTTGAAGAGCCACATCGTGAATAATATTGTCGTAGGCTCGTTGCAAGAAAGATGAATAAATAGCAACAACTGGTATAACGCCCTGTATAGCTAATCCAGCAGCAAAAGTAACGGCGTGCCCTTCGGCAATACCAACGTCAATAACACGTTCTGGCATAACATTTTTTAATTTGTCGAGACCGGTTCCTTCGCACATTGCAGCAGTAATTGCAATAATGTTTTTGTTTTGCTTACAAAGTTCCACCATTGTATCGCCAAAAACATCCTGATAAAGCGGAATGTTTGGTTTTTCGGAAAGAGATTTGCCGGTTTCTTTGTCTATTTTGCCGATAGCGTGCAGATTATGGATATCGCATTCAGCCGGACCATATCCTTTACCTTTCTGTGTCATTACGTGGAGAAAAATAGGACCTTTAAGATCTTTTATTAATCTAAGTATTTTGACAAGTTTAATAACATTATGCCCGTTAAATGGACCAAAGTAAGTAAAGCCAAATGCTTCGAACAAAGCGCCCGGTGTGATGATAGCTTTCATACCTTCTTCTATACGTCCAGCCAATTTTCGTAGCCTATCACCGAATGAATCGAGTTTTCCAGCCAAATCCCATGCATTTTTCCGGATAGACTGTACAGTAGAAGAAGCAAAAATCTCATTAAAATAATTAGAAAAGGCAGAAACATTGGCATCGATAGACATATTATTATCATTGAGGATAACAATAATATCTTTTTTTTGGACGCCTGCATTATTCATTGCTTCAAAAGCAAGTCCACCAGTCATAGAACCATCACCTATGACAGCAGCAACTTTGTAATTTTCTCCCTTTAAGTCGCGAGCTGTAGCAATACCTAATGCTGCTGAGATACTTGTGCTGGCGTGCCCAACACCGAAAGCATCGTATTCAGACTCAGATGGCTTCAAAAAACCCGAAAGACCACCTTTTTGGCGAATTGTGTGAAGGGTATCACGGCGACCTGTAAGAATTTTATGAGGATAGCCCTGATGCCCGACATCAAAGACAATTTTGTCCGTAGGAGTATCAAAAACATAATGAAGTGCAACAGTGAGTTCAACAACACCGAGACCAGCACCGAAATGCCCACCAGTTTTGGTAATGGTATCTATCATAAAATCGCGAACTTCATCACATACTTTAGGAAGCTCATCCAGTGGAATTGTTTTGAGGTCTGCCGGAGAATTTATTTTTAATAAATATTGATAATTTTTCATTTTTTTTAATAAATCATTAACAAAACATTAAATATGACGATTTATTTAAAAGTTAGTTTTAATTATTCCAAAATAGTGCATTCAACATCGGCAATGCCATCCTGAAGCATATCGAGCTGGCGAGCAGCTTCGTAGGATAGATCGATAATTCTGCCTTCAACAAAAGGTCCTCTGTCGTTTATAATAACAACAACTGAACGACTATTTTTTAAGTTTTTTACTTTAAGTTTACTTCCAAAAGGCAATGAACGATGAGCGGCTGTAAGTTTGTTTTGGTCGAAAATCTCGCCGCTTGCAGTAGAGCGTCCGTGGAATTTATCTGAGTAGTAAGATGCTTTTCCTCTGAAAGTATAACCAGCAGGCAAATCATTGGTTTGTGTGTTAGAAGAAGCATGAATTTGAGTATTTACAGAGCTATCAGAGATATTATCAGTAAAACGAACAGTTGAAGCACAAGAAACGAGGAGAAGAGAGACAGAAATATATAATAATATTTTCATATAAATTCGTTTATAATATAGAAATAAATACAAAAATATGTAGATATTCTATAGCTAAAAAATACTTTTGAATTATTTATGATATTTTTATAAATTAAGCAGAATTATTAATCAACTTTAATCGTAATAAAATTATCAATACAAGGGGAAAGAATGGCAGATCAGGCACAAAGGATAGTTTTTTTGTTAAAAAAACTACAGATGGGAAACAAATATACAACGTCAGAAGCTTATGAGATGATTTGCAAGGAATTTGGACCGCATTCGTTAAGAACTGTACAGCGCGATATGTTGCTTTTGCAAAAGTGCGAACCAACGGTAAATGCTACACGAGTTGGGAAAGAGCATTTGTGGTTTATTCCGAAGGAAATACGCAAAGCTGAAGCAATGATGCGAATTGATAATAATGAGATTTTGTCGTTCTATATTTTAAAAGCACATTTGAAAACATTTAGTGGAACGGTGATTGAAGATGATATCAACAGGTTGGTAGATAAATTAGAAAAGTTTGCCCCTGAGGAGATATACGCACCTGAAAGTTTGTTTTGGGATCAAAATATTGGATATTTCGATTATTCAAAGTATAACGACAAGTTAAAAGAAATAATTGATGCAATTGTTTACAAAAAATGGATAAATATAGATTATAATACCTCAAGCAAAGGTATAATAAACAAGATATTGCTTAATTTAAGATGTTTATTTACATACAGCGGAGCGTTGTATGCGGTTGCTTATGTGCCAAAACACGATTCGCATATAGCACTTGCACTTCATAATATCGTAAAAACGGAGGAAGTTCAAAACTACAAGAAGAAATTGCCGGAATTTAGTTTTAAAGAATGGACAAAAAACAGATTTGGCGTGTTTTATGGTGAACCGAAACGTATTGTATTGACAGTTAAGCCAGAATTCAAGCATTATTTCATTAACAGGAAGTGGCATCAAACACAGAATATTATTGAAGAAGAAGATGGAAGTTTGACGATGGAACTAAAAGTTCCAATCGGACCTGATTTCATTAGTTGGGTTATGAGCTGGAGTTCTGCCATTATAATAAAGAAGCCAAAAGAACTAAGGAAAGCAATTATTGAAAAACTTGAAAGAGCATTGATAGATTATGAATATAAAGAAATAGAAGGAAATGAAAAATGAAAGTAAAAGATATTATTGAATTTGCAATTAATAAGGAAATTGAAGCAATAGAGTTTTACCAAAAGCTACAAAACACAGCAAAGTATGAATCGAGCAAAGCATTTCTGAAAGAGTTGGAAGAAATGGAAGTATCTCACAAAACCATACTTCAAAACTATTTGGATAATCCGTCGGAAATAGGAATAATAGAGCAGCCAACGAATTTGCTTATTAGTGATTATATAGATGATGTGGAAGCGGAAAGCGACATAACATTTCAGCAAATATTAATAATTGCGATGAAAAGAGAAGAACGAGCAATGAGTTTGTATCAGCAATTAGCGGCTGAGGTGGAAGGCGAGGCACGTAATGTATTCATTCGATTGTCTCAGGAGGAAGCAAAGCATAAATTACAACTTGAAACTATTTATGATGAAGAAATTTTAAAGGAAAATTAGATAAAAATGGAAAATTTATTTTATTTACTGCTAATTCCTATTACTTTTTTGGGAATGGTTGGCAATTTGGGTGCAACCCCTTGGGATGCTTCATTACAAAGGCTACGAGAAGGAAACGAACGCTTTGTTGCGGGGCAAGCCACTCATCCAAACCAAACATTTGAACGTAGGCAAGAAACAGCTAACAAAGGGCAAAAGCCATTTGCAACAATCCTTGCTTGTTCAGATTCACGGGTCCCGGTGGAAGTGATTTTCGACCAGGGAGTTGGGGATTTGTTCGTTGTAAAAGTAGCTGGAAATGTTGCAGACGTTAATGAAATAGCAACGGTTGAATATGGAACAGAACATCTAGGCACTCCTGTGCTTGTTGTTTTAGGGCATACGAAATGCGGAGCGGTAACAGCAGTTGCGAGTGGTGCTCAATTAGAAGGGCATCTACCTAAATTAGCTGATAAGATAAAGCCAGCATTTGAAAAAGTTCAAAAAGAGCATTCCGACAAGCATGATGTGGTAGATTTAACTATTAAAGAAAACGTATTTCAAACAATGAGCGATATTATTTCAAAAAGTAAAATCATAGGACATTTGATTGAGGAGAAAAAGCTTGGAGTTGTTGGAGCAATATATGACGTAGAAACAGGGAAAATTGAGTGGTTAGGCAACCATCCAGATGAGAGGGAACTTGTTGATAAGTCAAAGCATAGTGAAGAACTTCATCCAAGTAAAGAAAGCTTTTTCACATCAAAGAATTTTTCCTTTATGGGAATTTTCGTTGTAATTGTGAGCTTAATTGCAACAATTCTTGTATCTATTCTATCAAAAAGGAAAGCTTAATTGAAGAAACAAGTTTACATACTGGTAATAATTCTATTATCAGCAAATGTTTCTTACTCTCAATGGATAAACAGAAATACTGATGCAACATTCCAGATCAATTCGTCCCATTTTGTTGATGCGAATAATGGCTATATAGTAGGATTGCTTGGAGCAATTGCCAGAACAACAAATGGCGGGAGCAGTTGGATTAGCCAGAATGTTAGCAATACTTATATGCTATCTGGCGTTTATTTTACAAATGTAACAACAGGCTGGGCTTGTGGATTATTTGGTATTATTCTGAAAACGACGAATGCCGGAAGTAATTGGAATCTTCAATTTAGCGGGACAACAAATGACTTGCTTAGAATTCAGTTTGTGAACTCAACAACTGGTTGGGCAATCGGAAGGTCTGGCACAATAATTAAATCGATTACAGGTGGTTCGCTCTGGACATCTCAAACAAGTGGGACAACAGAAGATTTATTTGGAATATCTTTTATTAGCTCAACAACGGGATGGGTTGTAGGAGCAAATGGAACAATTCTGAAGACAACGAATGGTGGAACAAGTTGGCTGACATTAAACAGTGGCACAACAGAAAATTTAGCTGGTGTGAGTTTTGTCAATACCAATGTTGGTTACGTTGTCGGTGGAAATGGAACCATACTTAAAACTACTAACGGTGGGACAACCTGGATACAACAAACAAGTGGCACTAACGCTCAGCTTACTGCAGTGCATTTTTATGATATGAACATTGGGGCGTGCGTAGGAGTTGGAGGGGAATTATTGAGGACAACTGACGGCGGAGCAAACTGGATTGATGAATCGACGAGTTCATCAGTGCAATTAACCGATGTTCAATATGTTTCGTCAAGTATCGCTTACGCTGTGGGTTATGGTGGGAATGTGCTACGTTACGAACAAAGTGCATTGCAACCTCCAAATTTAATTTCTCCGGCAAACAATTCTACAAACATTAACCCAAATACATCTCTGAATTGGGGCAATGTATCGCTTGCATTGTCATACAGAGTACAAGTATCGACAAATAGTAATTTTAGTAATTTTATTTTGAATACAACTACAAATACGACAAATATTCAATTACAGTCTTTGCAATTAAATACAACTTATTACTGGCGAGTATGTTCCAAGAATGCGACAGATTCGTCTATTTGGTCCAGTGTTTTTAGCTTTACAACTGCTGATAGCACGACACAAAACATTAATCTGTCTGCTGGTTGGAACTTAGTGTCGTTGAATGTATTTCCTTTTGACAGTTTGTTTTCGCAAATCAAACAAAAGACGAGTGGTAAATTAATAATTGCTAAAAGTGCAGATGGAAGAATATTTTGTCCACCTTTTGTAAATACATTATCAGCCTGGAACAACAGAGAAGCATATCTGATAATGGTATCTGACACGACAAGTTTTGGTGTTAGTGGTCTTGCGATAAGTCCTGAGAATTACTCAATAAGTTTAAACAGAATTGGTTGGCACTGGATACCCTATCTAAGGAATTCAAGTATTTCTCCTGCACTTGGATTTATTTCTCTCACCGGAGCATACGACCACGTCAAAGATACAGGAGGGAATTCCTTCAAGCCAAATTCATCAAACACATTGCAGAATTTAATCCCCGGTAAAGGATATATAATTTACATCACAAACACTAACGCATCGTTGCTCTACCCACCTAATTAAATGAAAATTTAATTAAAACATTTTTACTTTTCTACGTCTAATTCAAAAAAACTGAAAATTAAGTTACCTTATAGAGTAATATATTATTATGAAAAAACTAATATTATTATTAGTAGGAGTTTTTCCGTATTTAGCTGAAGGCAATGTAGTTATCTCTTATCTGCAACCTGATATTGTTGCTCCCGGAATGAACAGTTACGTTGAATTTATCGCACCATATAACGCATACGGTAATTTTGGAGCAGATAGAACATTTTACAATTTGCCGACAGATACTTTGAAAATTGAGGTTGTCAATCCAAGCGACAGGTGGAAGATAACCTTTGGTCCATTGGTGGTAAGCTGGCAGGGAAGAATGATTTCGACGCAAGTTTTTGCTCATCCCTCATTGAAACCAAACTCGTGGGACTGGAGTTTGCTTCAACAGGATTTCAGAATAAAAGTGCGAATAAATAAAAATGGTGTTTTATCGAACGAAGTAGATTTATACGTTGTTCAGCCATTTCCTTTTGGGAACAAAAGCAGTAGTATAGATAGCGTACTTGGAGCTAGTTCTCTTGGCAAGCGTTCGCCGCGTGGAGCAATGATAGTTGATTCTATGATATTGGCAAATCGAACTTATTATGTATCGACATCGGACCCAGACCCGACAACACCCGGTAATCAAGGCTATTTACCGTTTATTTTAATATCAAAAGGTCCAATCAGAGGTGGAGCAAATACATTAATTTCAGTAGATGGCGGATTAACCGGTGGACAGACAAGACTATTAGATGCTGGTCCTGGTGGTGGAGGTGGCGGAGGAAGATTTTACGATGCCGGTCTGTTTTCGGATAACTCTCAAAATGGGGATGATGGAGGAAATGGATTTACCGGTGGTGGCAGCGGTGGACGAAACAACAGCAGTTTGCCTGGTGTAACTAATTCAATGAAATCACCTGGAATAGGTACCTTAGAAATTACAAGCAACACACCAGCAAGAGGTTATTCGTTGAATGGAGTTCCGCCAAGTTACATTCCAAATGTTTATGAATCTGCTGGTGGTGGAACCGGACATCCATTTGGGCGTTCGGGAGAACATTGTAATGACGGCAATAATTGTATTCCAGCTGGTGGCTATGGAGGTGGTTCCGGAGTAAAACAAAATACACCGGGAGGTTCTGGTGGTAATGCTACAGATGGTCAAGGAAATAATAATTCAGGTGGTAAAGCAGTAGGTAACAGAATGATAACCCCATTAGCCGGAGGGAGTGGTGGTGCGAGCGGGAACCCACAATCTGGTGGCAATTATTCCGGAAGTGGAGGTGGCGGCGGTGGGGCAATAATGATTTATGCACCAGAAATCAGCAACGTTCGAATTTCTGCAAAAGGTGCAAATGGACAAAATGGCGTCAATTCATCAAATGGAGGAGGTGGAAGCGGAGGTTCGGTTATTACCTCAGCAAAATTATCTGTTGATAATGGCAGTTCCCAATCAATTTTTATTGAAGGTGGCAAAGCCGGTGGTGCGACAAACCAGTTTGGCGGTTGGGGACGTGTGCGTAGGGATGCTCCGAATTGGAATGTAAATATCGGCAGCGCCGCTGCAGAGCCAATGACATATTATCAAGGACCTTCGACAGATACAACAAAATACATAAAACCTCTTGTCCCATTTTTGGTTAGAGGTAGCAAAAAATTTGAGGATTCTTTGCAGATATGGCTAAAACCTGAAACCCGTGAATGGACTTATGTTACAACTATTCCACAAAATCAGGGTTTCTGGGAAGTGCGAATGCTTCTTGATAGAACAGATTCTGTGTATTATCTCGTTGCCTTGCAAAATGTTCCAAATCCTGAAAAATCAAATGAGTATCGCTGTGAACCTGATTTTTTGATGACCCAAGCAGCAGCCAATGTGCTTTTGTTAGAGAAAATACCTGAGTTTTATTGCCAAGATACACTTTTCAGTGATACTTTGCTCGCTTGCGATGGACAAGAAGTCAAGTTCAAAGCAAGAATCTATAACTTAGGTGATGCAGATTTGATATTATCGGATGCGTATTCGGCTAAGGGTTTTCTTTTGTCTAACATAAATAATACAATGGTTGCACCGTTTGATAGTATAGACATTGAAATATCATATAATTACAAGAAAAATCATCCAACAATTATCAACGACACTCTATTTATTAATCATAATGATTATTGGACAGGAGCTGCCAACCCCTTCCCTATTTCCGTTAATATGAACATATTAACTCTAAATTTATCTACTAACTTGCACAGTTTTATTCAACCATACAGTAACGGAATAAATCTATCGAGTGTGAAAACTTATACTATTAATGCCTGCTTAGGACAAAGCTACAAAATACTTGCAAGTGTTGGGAACTTGTCTGACACAATTATCAATTTAGAAAATATCTTAACAAGCAGTTCAGATATTAGCACTCAAATAGTTGGGAATCGCTCAATTCCAAAGTTGGATACTTGCACCTACACTATAGATTTGACTGCGAATAGTTTGGGAACAAGAAGCTACAAATTATATTACAAATTACAGGAATGCGACAATATTATTGACTCATTAGAAATAATTTTGATAACAACAAGAGCAGAACTGACATTTTTGGATAATGGGGATTTCCCTGATACGCGTATTGGAAGCTCGAATTTAAAAGGAATAAGAGTGAGAAACACTGGCAATTCCAAAATTCATATAAATTCTGTAAGTGTTTCTGGGAATGATTTTTCGATGGTAGATGTAATGCCAGGTTTGCCAAGAGTATTAAATCCAAATGATGAGATTACTATTACAGTTAGATTTTCTCCGTTGAATCAAGGCAATTTACTTGGACAATTGAATATTATAACATTGCCAACCGACAGCACGTGCGTATATGATAATGGAATTCCGCTTAGAGGAAAGGGATTAGAAACAAGTGTTCTTGCTTCAAAGTATTTGCTTGATTTTGACACACTATATACCTGCCAAATTGCATACGATACAGTTTATTTAATAAATCCGACAGGTTCGAATTTTAGATATAATGTAACTCAACCTGCTAAAATTGTCGGCTCAAATGCATTTGCAATTGCAGAACAGCCAAATACACCAGTTGCTGTTCAGCCCGGTGATTCTGTGCGATATATAATTAAGTTCGAGCAAGGATTTGCCGGAAGTTTTGCAGCAGAACTGATAATCAACACAGATGAACCCGGTTACGAAGAAGTGAAAATACAACTGAAAGGAACAAAGGATACATTGGATATTGTGATTGTTCCAAATCCGATTGATTTAGGAGATGTTCCGGTAGGTACTACACTTAATTCAACATTTAGTATTAAAAACAATGGTCTGTTACCAATAAATCTGAAAAACATAAAGTTCGAAAATCAGCAAATTGCCGGTAATTTTACACCAACAAACGGAGTAATTCTGCCTAATGAAGAACATTATATTGATTTTTCAATCAGAATTGATAAAGGAATCAACAAATCAGAGCCATTTTTGCTTGAATTTGAAGAATGCAACTGGATAGCAACTGAACTCATTACATTTAACAAGATTTACTCTCACCCAACCACAAACAGCCCGGTGGACTGGGGAATTGTTTCCGGTTGCGAAGATACTGTCAAATCAATTTACGTTAGGAATACATCTACGAATCCAATTATTTTGAAGTCCTGGCAAATCGATGGAATTGATAAAGATTTATTCCATTTTCGTGGGCAAAACTTCACATTACCAAGAAGTTTTGTACTGAATGAAACATTTGAAATGATAGTATCGTTTGAACCCTTAAATAGCACAAATGGCAATAAACAAGCATATATAATGTTCGAGGCTGAGAGCAACGGAGAGGACACAACAATTGTCGTTCAACTAATTGGCGAGAAACGTTCAACTGCTATTGCTGTGCCAGATAATATTTCTTTTGGTGGGAAAGTTATAAACACTATTTCACAGATGAGTTTTTCGCTTACAAACACAGGAATTTTCCCAATTACAGTAACTTCTATTGAAATGCCAAAGTATTATCCAACTGTTTTTTCTGTCGATCCAGATATTTCCGGATATACATTAAATCCGCAGGAGCAACAAATATTCACAGTTAGTTTTTTACCACTTGCACAAATGCAATATTTCGACACAATCGTAATAAATACCCGATATAAGAATTGTGATGAAAAAATATATATTTATTTGGAAGGAAGTGGTCTTCCTCCTCGTATATTAACTTTAAAGATACCGCAGTTAGAATTGCTCGATCCGCGCTGGACTGATTATTCTATTCCAATTTATGCGAAAATAGAAAACGACACTTTGCAAAACTTCAGTATTGATTCGCTTTTTGTTGAATTCAACCGAAGTTTATTTTATCCAAAAAACGTTGCAAATGGTAGAATAATAAGCAACAGCATAGTAAATCAGAATAGAATTATTGGGGTTGGAATTAACAATATTAGTATTGCTCAATTGAATACTGAGATAAAAATAGCCGAGATAGTCGGAGACGTTTTGTTAGGGAACGATACAGCAACAACACTCAGGTTTTTAAGTGTAAGTAATCCTGATACAATAAGAGTGCAAAGGTATAATTTTGAAAACGGTTCATTGTCGATAAAAGTTTGTCCGGAAGGCGGGAATAGATTGCTTGATGTGCATAACCGTCCTGTTTCGATAATTGTATCGCCAAATCCGTTCTCGGACAATACTACGATAACCCTTAGTTTGCTCGAAAGCGGTTTTCATAAGCTTGAACTATATAATTTGAACGGTGTAATGGTTGATGAAATTGGTTCTTTTGAAATTGGTCAATCCGGAATAAAAGAGAGAACTATTAATGTTAATTCATCAAAATTAGCCAACGGTGTTTATTTATTAAAATTAACAACACCAACAACTTATTATACAAAATTAATCATTGTAAATAAGTAGAAAAGGATAAATCAATGACAAAGTTTATAAAAGTTTCTTTAATCTTATTAGTAATATCAAGCAATTTGATTTTTTCTCAGGAAAGAGCAATTCAATTTTATTTAGGTGGATATTTTGGACTGAACTACAACAATCATATAGCATCATTTAACAAATTAGATGAGAAATATGCTAATTGCTGTCCGAAGTTCAAAAGTGCAGTTGGAAGTGGTCTTTCAATTGGCGGATTGTTTGAAAAAGAAATTAATGAGCAATTTTCCTGGGGCTTGAAATTTGGTTTTTCGCAATTAGATGGGACTTTTTCACCCAAAGAAATAATTGGAAACACTGAACTTCGTGAGGAAGCACCACCTTACAATACAATATTAGTGCAAAGAGCAGAAGTCGAACACTTTTTATCAAGCAAGCAATATACACTTGGTGCAGAACCATACATTTCATATAATATTTTCGATAAATTAAATTCAATAGTCGGGCTTAGACTTTCTTACTTGTATGAAGCTAATTTTAGCCAAAAAGAGAAACTACTGCGTCCCAATAATGTTACATTTGTTGGTGGCTCAAGAATACGTAATGAATACAAAAATGAAGAAATTCCAGATAAAAATGCATTGCAATTATTTGGGGATATTGGTTTAAGCTACGATTTGAAGATTGGTGCAAATTCATATATGTCCCCTGCGATAAACTTTTATATTCCATTTACTAACATATCGAAAGTTGATTGGAAAGTTAATACTGTTCAATTCGCTTTGAATTTGAAGTTCCCTATTTATGAACCCAAACTAATTACTTTGAGAGACACAATATTTGAAAAAGATACAACAGTAATAGTCGATAAGAGCGTTAAAACTGAATTTGTTCGACTGACTAAAACGACACGACAAACAAAAATAATAGAGAATGAAAAAGATAAAATTGAGAGAACAATAATAAAGGAATATTACGAACGGGTTTTGCCAAAAGAAGTATTGTTAGAGGTAAGTTTCGATGTTTTTGGTGTAGACAAGCAAGGCAAAAAGACGGAAAATCCTACTTTGATAATTGAAGAGGTCGAAACAGAAGAAGGATTTCCGCTATTACCATATGTGTTTTTCCCGGCGGGAGAAAAATCGCTGGAAAAAACAAAAATAAGGAGGATACCAAAAGAGGAAACTCCAAAATTTAGTGAAACCAAGTTAGAATGGAACACTCTGGAGATTTATTATCAATTGTTGAATATTATTGGCAATCGTTTACGAAATAATCCCAAAGCAAATATTACTCTTACTGGAACAAATAACAATACGGGTGTGGAACAGAATAATTTGCAACTTTCTTTGGAGCGGGCAGAAGCCGTTAAGAATTATCTTGTGGGAGTATGGGGAATTGAACCTCAGAGGATAAAAACACAAGCATCGAATTTGCCGGCAAAACCAACAAATCCAGTGATACCTGAAGGCATTGAAGAAAACAGTCGAGTTGAAATTACATCAAATGATGCTAATATAATTGCACCTGTTTATATGAAGGAAATTGATATAATTGCCAATCCACCGGTAATTGAAGTAAGACCATTAATTCAAACAAGCGCTGGAATTAAAGAATACAAATTAGATATATCACAGGGCAATCAAACAATCAGAACTAATGAAGGGAAAGGAATACCAGAACAATTCGTGTGGGAAATTGTTCAATCTCCTATACCCAAATTAGAACAGGAAGCAATTATCACCCTAAAAGTTGAAGACAACGAGAACCAAGTGAAAACATATTCGAAAAATATTAGCATTCAGCAAAAAACAATTCGTAAAAAGCGGGAAATTATCGAAAATGATTATCGCATAGAGAGATATTCATTAATTTTGTTTGATTTTGATAAATCAACAATACTCGAAATTCATAAACCAGTGCTTGAATATATTCAAAGCAAAATAACTCCAAATTCAAAAGTGAAAATATTTGGTTATGCAGATAGAACGGGCACTTTAGAATACAACAGGGAACTGGCTCGGCGGCGATCGGAAGAAGTTCGGAATTATTTAAAAATAAAGCCTGAAAATGTTGAGTTGTATCCTATTGGAAGCGATGAACTGTTATTCGACAACAATATTCCAGAAGGTAGGAGTTACAGTAGAACCGTGAAAATTGAAATAAGAACACCTATTTTTTAATTGTATTGAGAAATAAAATGAAGAAAATAATTTATCTATTTTTTTTGTTTTGTCTGCCTGTAATAATTTTTGCGGGCAACGAAGAATATTATCCGAATAAAATTGTTGTGAAATTTAAAAAATACTCTCAAGCTGCGAACAAATGGAAAGCCGAAAACAGGCAAACAAGTTTTATCGAATTTGAAAAGATTATTGGAGAAAACACTGCAATCCCTTTTATTTCTGATAATTTACTGAAGTTATATAATACAGCAATAATCAAAAAACGGCAAAAAAATGCTTCTGGGAGCAAAGAAATAAATTTAGATTTAATTGCAGTGATTGATTACAAAAAGTCGATTGATCCATTTGTTGCTGCAAGGAAAATTGCAAATTATCCTGATATAGAATATGCTGAACCATTGTTTATGCATAAATTACTGGAAATTACGAATGATCCATTATTTACCGAACAAAATTACATTGAGCAAATAAAGGCAAACTTAGCCTGGAACTACATTGATACAAACATCACGATAATAGTTGGGGTAGTTGATACAGGAATAGATTATCTACACGAAGATTTAAAAGACAATATCTATTATAATGAAGGTGAAATTGGATTTGATGAACACGGAAATGATAAACGGAATAATGGAATTGATGATGACCGGAATGGATTTGTAGATGACTGGAGGGGCTGGGATTTTTACGGTGATGGTGATAACGACCCAATGCCCGGGCATTCGCACGGAACACACGTAGCCGGAATTATTGGAGCAGTGGCTAATAATGGGACCGGGATAGCAGGTGTTGCGAGAAATATCAAATTGCTACCTGTGAAAATTGGTTCTGACATTCCAAATGCTGCAAATATTGCAAATGGATATGCAGGAATTTTGTATGCGGCTTCGATGGGAGCAAAAGTAATAAATTGTTCGTGGGGTGGAACGCATTTTTCTTCTGCAGAAGCAGATATTATTCGAGCAACAAATGAATTAGGTTCGCTTATAGTAGCGGCAGCAGGCAACAATAATCAATATTTGATTTTTTATCCAGCTGCTTATGATGGGGTAATGTCTGTTGCAGCGGTTGATAGCGAGGACAAACGAGCATATTTTACAAATTATCATTACAAAATAGATGTATCAGCTCCGGGCGTAGAAATTCTATCGACGGTTCCTGGTAATGAATATCGCCAAATGAGCGGCACTTCGATGGCATCACCAGTCGCTGCTGCAGTTGCTGCGTTAGCAATGAACCGTTTCCCCGGTAAACCAAATTTCGTAATACGTGAGATTGTAAAAGCAAGTTCAGATTACATTGACTACAATAATCCTTATTATTCAGGGATGCTGGGCAAAGGGCGGGTAAATGCGTTGAGAGTGATGACAGACAATTCTTTTATTTCGCTGAAAGTTCTTTCGTTGCAAAATACTGGTAAAACCAATGGTAATGAATATTTTCCGAATGATACGATAAAATTCAAATTAGCAATTATCAACTATCTAAATGATGCAGAAAATGTAAGGATTAAGATATATACAACAAATAGTAATTATATAACTGTACTTAATGATACCTGTTTCATTGGAAAAATCAATAGCTCTGAAATCGCTCAAACAGATGAGTTTGCTTTTATAGTAAATAATACTAATGAATATGATAAGGAAATAAAGCTTGTAGTAAGGATTATTGCCGATGGCTATCTTTCGGACAATTTCGCTTACGAAGCAATTATTTCACCATCATACAGAACATTCGACAAGAATAATGTAACTGTATCAATCAATAGTATTGGGAATATTGGTTATAATGATTACCCGAAAAATCAGCAAGGAAAAGGCATAAGATATAAAGACAGCGAAAGTATGGCTTATGAAGGTGCTTTGTTGATGTCTGTAAATGGGAATGAATTATATAATGTGGCACGTGGTGAATATCAGATGAGAAAAGATGTCGATTATGAAATAATTAAGACAATGAATCTGAATAGCCCCGGAGTTTTTGGAGATGCGGAAGGAGGTTGTTTGTTCGAAACGATTAATGACGACACATTGAATGTTAGCAAATTGAGGATTAGCCAAAGTAATTATCAGTTTAAAAAGAAAGAAATTGAAAATACTATATTCACTTTTTACAAAGTCTATAATTTATCCAACAAGGAGATTGATTCTGTTTATCTTGGATTATATTTTGATTGGGATATCGGAAGTCCGCAAAGAAATTTTATTCGGTGGGACGAGCAGCAGAACATAGCAATTGCGAAATCAATTGACGAAGGAGTGCCAATTGGTGCTGTGGTAAATTTGTCTCAATTCAATAATGGTTTTTTCGCAATTGATAATGATGGAAATAGTGAAGAAAATCCGGGTGTATATGATGGTTTTACAAGAGAAGAAAAATTGCGTTTTTTGAAAGGCGGAGTTCAACGTCAGCAATCATCAATTACAGATGCATCAATGGTAATTTCGGCTGGACCATTTAAATTAGCAGCGGGCGATTCTGCAATTGTGCCTTTTGCGATAGTGCTTGGAATGGACGAGCAAAACATAGTGGCAGAAGCAAGTTATGCGAAATCTTTCGTTAATCAGATTATTTCTGCAAGTGTTGAAATCAGAGATAAAGCAAACATTTTTAAAGTATATCCAAATCCAGCAACAAAACAAATATTTTTAGAATTATCTTCTGCAAAAAACAATGTTGGAAGAATTTCTATTTATAATGAACTTGGTAGGGAAGAAAAAATATTAGACGAGAAAAAATTTATCGGTTCGGGAATAAATACATTGACATATGATATATCAGAATTGACAACTGGTATGCATTTTCTTCGTATAACGTTTGACGATGGAACTGTTCTAAGTACAAAAATTATTCTTGTTGATTAATTTTTGATAATATTTCATTGGCTTTTTCTAAATAATAATCGTATTTCTCAGGCTCTTTTCCGGAAAGAGTGAGATATATCTGATAGGCTTTTTCGAATTGCCCTTGCTGAACAAGTATTTTCGCCATAGTTTCAGTAGCAGGAGGAGTGTAATCTACAGGTTCTTCTTCAGTTTCCTCTTCAATTGGTTCAGAGATTTCAATTTTACTGATGTTTGAAATTTTTTCAGCTAATTTTTGTATTTCATCTTCTTGATTTGATTTCTTTTCATATTTAGAAATTATGGAATTAATGTCGAAGTTTGCTTCAATTTCTAAATTTGAATACTGTTTGTTGGACGAAAAATCATAGAAAAGATAGTCGAAAAGCCCATCAATCAATAGTTTATTTTCAACATTCAGAGAAGGATGGTAATCAGCAGGAATTATCGCAGTTGCAAAAGCTTTGAGAAAACCTTTGGGCAAATTTATCGATTGCAGAGGAACATCATCAGAAATTTCGAGCTCAGTTTCAATATCTGTTTCTTGAATAAGATTGTTTTCAAAAGAAACATCTTGATTATTTTCTTCAAAAGTCGAATCAGCAGGTAATTCTTCAAAGCTCTGTCGGAGTTCGGAGATTTCAAGATTATCTTGAATCAAATCAGTTTGTTCTATTTCAGTTTGAAGTTCAGATTGGTTAAACGTTAGTTCGTCGAAACTACTATCCTGTCTATCGCTTAATTCAAGCTCATTATCTTGATTGTCTTCTAATTCAGTTTGATAGGCTTCGAGAATGCTGTTTAAAGTAGTTTCTTCGATAGCTTGTTCAATATCAGGGATTATTTCATTTTCATCTGCAATTGAAGTATCCTGGGCTTGTTCGAGAGAAAGAAGTATTTCTTCGAGTTCAGAAATTTGCTTGTGATTATTCGAAATCAGTTTGAATTTATCCAAGTATTCTTTAGCTTTTTGGGAGTTGCCAATTTTAATAAATAAATCAATAATTGTAACATAGCCGGTAAGATAATCAGGGAATTGCTCTATACCTTCAATACACAAGGCAATAGCATCATCATAGTTGCCATTTTCGAAGAGTTCAACTGCATCGAGAGCAAAAAAAGGTGAAATTTTTGCCATATTAGAAATCTCTTGATACAACAAATTCAGCAAAATTTAGCAAAGATTTTTTTGCATCTGAATCGGGAAAATCTTTTAGGCACAGTTTTGCTTTTTCTGAGTAATTGTATGCAATTTTGCGAGAATATTCAATGCCACCAGCCTCGATAATTAAATCAAAAATCTCACGAATTTTTTTCTTGCTTAAATTTCCTTTTTTAATTGCAGAAATAATATCTTTTGCTTTATCTGTGCTTATGTTTGCTAAAGTAAAAATAAGTGGTAATGTAATCTTCTTTTCCTTCAAATCATTTCCAACAGGTTTCCCAATATCCGAATTTGAGGAGGTAAAATCGAAAATATCGTCCCGAATTTGGAAAGCAAGACCGCAGAAAGTGCCATAATCACGTAGAAGATTTTGAGCATTTTTGTCGTTAGTTGCTGAAAAAGCCCCGATTTCACAGCAGACACTCAGCAGAGATGCAGTTTTAGCATTAATAATTTTGAAATAATCATCTTCGGTAATGCGAAGAGTTCGACTTTTCTCAATAGCAAGAAGCTCGCCCTCGCTCATTAATCGAACAGCACGTGAAATAATTTCCAAGAATTCGAATTCTTTATTTTCAATGGCGGTTAGCAATCCCTTAGAAAGCAGATAGTCGCCCATCAGGACAGCGATTTTGTTGTTCCATTTTTTGTTGATAGAGGCGATTCCCCTACGCTCGTCGGCATCATCGACAACATCATCGTGAACAAGGGTAGCAGTATGAAGCATTTCCACTAATGAAGCACCGATATATGTGCGAGTATTAATTCCACCACAAAGAGAAGCCGAAAGCATAACAAGCGCAGGACGCACCTGCTTGCCTTTTTTATAAGTCAAATATCTTATAATTAAATTGAGCAGAGGAACGTTCGTTTTTAAATTCGATTTAAAAAACTTGTTAAAATCATCTAATTCGCGTTTAATTGGTTGTGTAATTTCATTCAAATTCATATTATATTGTCATTTATGATTATTTTTGCAATTAAAAATAGTAATTTTTAGTCAAATTAAAAAATTTAAAGAAATGACGATAATAATGTTGAATAGAAAAAGGATATGGCAAGATAAATAAAAAAATTGAAAAAACGTCTATGTCTATGTGAATAACGAAATAAAATAAAAAAGAGGAAAAGATGGAAGCAAATTTCTCGAATAGAGTAAACGAAGTAATACGATTAAGTCGTGAGGAAGCTATACGCTTGGGACACGATTATATTGGCACAGAGCATCTGCTGCTTGGGATAATTCGTGAAGGCGAAGGTCTCGCGGTAAAAATGCTGAAAAATCTGAATGTTGATTTGTTTCAATTGAAGAAAACGATTGAAGATACAGTTCGCACAGGTAATGCAACAATGACAATCGGGAATATCCCATTAACGAAGCAAGCCGAAAAAGTGTTGAAAATTACTTTGCTTGAAGCAAGGTTGTATAAATCGGATGTAATTGGAACTGAGCATTTGTTGCTATCGTTGCTGCGGGATGAAGAAAATATTGCGGCTCAAATTCTATCGCAATTTTCTGTCAGTTACGATAGTGCTCGCCGAGAGTTGGACAATTTTCTTTCAGGAGGAACAATGAAGCAGGAATATTCGCAAAGAAATATACCGCAAACACCTAAACCAAAAGAAAAGGTTAAAACCCCTGTTCTGGATAATTTTGGCAGAGACCTAACAAAGCTTGCAACAGAAGGTAAGTTAGATCCAGTAGTGGGGCGTTTGAAAGAAATTGAGAGAGTATCGCAAGTATTATCGAGACGTAAAAAGAACAACCCGGTACTTATTGGCGAACCGGGTGTTGGCAAAACGGCAATTGTGGAAGGGCTTGCATTGAGAATAGTGCAGAAAAAAGTTTCGCGGGCATTGTTCGATAAGCGAATAGTAACGCTTGATTTAGCTTCGATTGTTGCAGGCACCAAATATCGCGGACAATTCGAAGAAAGAATGAAGGCAATACTCAATGAGCTTGAAAAAGCAAAAGATGTGATATTGTTTATAGATGAATTACACACAATAGTCGGTGCTGGAAGTGCAAGCGGTTCGCTTGATGCTTCAAATATGTTTAAGCCTGCTCTGGCTCGAGGAGATATTCAATGCATTGGCGCGACTACACTTGATGAGTACCGGCAATATATTGAAAAAGATGGAGCATTAGAACGTCGTTTCCAGAAAATATTAGTGGATGAGCCATCAATTGACGAAACTTTACAAATATTGAATAATATAAAAGACAGATACGAGGCTCATCACAATGTGATTTATTCAGACGAAGCAATTCAAGCTTGTGTTCGGCTCGCGGAAAGATACATTACAGATAGGATGTTTCCGGATAAGGCAATCGATGTAATGGATGAAGCAGGGGCAAGAGTTCATCTTGCAAACATTGTAGTTCCAAAGCATATTATTGAAATAGAAGAAAAGATTGAGCAAGTTCGGAATGAAAAAACGCAAGTTGTAAAGCAGCAGAACTTCGAAGAAGCTGCACGGTTGCGTGATATTGAGAAAAATTTGCTAAACGAGCTTGAAATAGAAAAAGCCAAGTGGGAAAATGAATCTTCGGAACGAGTTTTTCCAGTTACAGAAGACGATATTGCAGATGTTGTTGCAATGATGACCGGAATACCTGTAAATAAAATTGCTGAAAGTGAATCAAACAAGTTGCTGAAGCTTTCTGACGAGTTGAAGGCGATGGTTGTCGGGCAAGACGAAGCAATAGAGCACTTATCTAAAGCAATTCGCAGAGCTCGTGCAGGACTGAAAGATCCTTCGCGCCCGATTGGTTCATTTATGTTTCTTGGACCAACAGGTGTTGGCAAAACTGAATTGGCAAAAGCCCTTGCGCGCGTGATGTTCGACAACGAAGACGCGTTGATTCGCATTGATATGAGCGAGTATATGGAGAAGCACACAGTTTCTCGTCTGGTTGGTGCACCTCCGGGATATGTGGGATACGAAGAAGGAGGTCAGCTTACAGAAAAAGTTCGAAGGAAGCCATATTCGATAATATTGCTTGATGAAATAGAGAAGGCACATCCAGATGTATTCAATATTTTACTTCAAGTGTTTGATGATGGTATTCTTACAGATGGATTAGGACGGAAAGTTGATTTCAAAAATACTGTGATTATAATGACTTCCAATGTTGGAACCCGTGATTTAAAGGAAGGAGGCAGATTAGGATTTGTTGAGAAAACAGCTGAAAATGAATACGAGAACGTAAAATCTACGATTGAGGAATCAGTCAGACGTTTGTTTAATCCTGAGTTTATCAACAGAATTGATGATTTTATTATCTTCCGAAAGTTAGAACGTAAGCATATTTATGGAATTATAGATATTCAATTAAGAAGATTAATGGAGCGATTGAAGGTTAATCGAATTGACCTTGAGCTGACAAGCGAAGCAAAAGATTTTCTTGTCGATAAAGGTTTCGATGAGAAATTCGGTGCTCGTCCGTTGCGTCGTGCATTGCAAAGATATGTAGAAGATGAGTTAGCAGAAGAGATATTGAAAGGAAATTTAAAAACAGGTGCAAAAGCCATTGGCGAATTAAATGAAAAGAAAGACGCTATTGTTTTCAGAGTTGAAAATGTAGCAACAGATGATGAGAATTCGAATACTGTAGTAGCCAATGCAGAAGAAAAGACATTCTATGATACAGATATTTCGACAAATTAAGTTGTGTAAAGGTTGATAATACTAAACTCCGCTAAAAGAAATAGCGGAGTTTTTTTGTTTTGAAAAAACAATAATGAGTATATGTCTATTCTATTTTTTTATTTGACCACAGAAATAATGTAACAAAAAAAATAGACAATTAATTATAATTTGAAACGAATTAATCAGTTGAGTGTAATTTGATTAAATTAATTTCTATACAATTATGTCCGGTATGTGAGCTCGAAATATAAAACATATAGCGACAGGGAACTTGTCTTTCTGCTAAGGCACGACCAGATGGAAGCGGAAAAGGCATTTAGTGAACTATATAATCGCTATTCATCACAAGTGCACGCATACTGCTATAGAGTAATCAATAATCCTGATGTTGCCGAAGATATTTTCCAAGAGACATTTATTCGGTTTTACCAAAATGTAAAGGATAATCATAAAGAGTTGAATGTTCCGGGTTTTTTGATAACAATAGCAAGAAATTTGTGTTTGAACTACAAACGCGATAGGAAAATTGGGGTGCCGGTAGAAGAAGCGAGAAATTTATTTTATCAAGATAATTATGAATCGAAGGAATTATTGGATTTGATAACCCGAGCTTTAGATTTGCTTGAAGATGAGTATCGCGAAGTATTTATTTTAAAAGAATATGCAGGGATGCAGTATAGTGAAATAGCAGAAATATTAAATATATCGCCTGCCAATGCAAAAACACGTGCATTTAGAGCAAAGCAAAAAATTAAAGAAATTTTGTCGCCATATTTAAAAGATTTGACAAGAAATTGATGAGGTTAAGTGATGGAAGAAAAATATCAAATAATATATGAATATTTAGACGGGGAACTGCCCCCCGTGCAAGAAAGCGAACTATTCGCTCTTCTTGCAACAGACCAAGAAGCACGCAACGAAATGAAATCTGCTCTGGCAATCAAGGAAGCTGTGCGAAGCGATAGCGTAGCTTTTGTTCCACCAATAAAATCAACGAATAAGATTTTTTCTGCACTTGGTTTTTCTGAACCATCAGCAATTGCAGCAACGGCATCAATTTCCAAGTTTGCCGCATTGAAGAACTGGTTGTTACTGCAAACTAAATACATTGCAACAGGGATTAGTTCAGCAATTGTTACAGCGGCAATAATGCTTATGTTGCTACCCAAAGAAAATGCAAACGATAGTATTTCAAATGTAAGTTCAACTAAAATTTATAACCCGAAAGAAACAATTGCTCAGCAGCCACAACCAATGCCAGAAATAAAGGAAAAAGTTGTGTATAAATATATTGTTGTTGAGCAAAAGAACCCAGACAGCAAGAGCGTCGCGAGCAATGACCAAGTAATCAAACTAAGCAGTAGTTTTCCTGAAATTATAAAGCCGCAAAATAATTTAAATGCAGGCAGAGCTCAAATGTTTCCGATGAATATTAATATTACAAATTTATTGCCGGAAGAGATATTGCCTGACAAACAAGACAGCAAGATTTCGTTTGAAATCAAAGGATTATCGTATGCATCAGACTTTGAAGAAAAAGTGCGACCTGCCGAAAAGCAAAGCCTGAACAATTCATCTTTTTCTGTTATCTACGATTATTCAAATGAATTTGCATTTGGTTTGAATTATTCACGAGAAAATTTCTACCAAAAGTTCGAGGGATATGAAAACAATCAGCTATACCAATACGAGCAAAATCCAAATTTTGAGACATTTTCATTAATAGGAAGGTATAGTCTGGAATTCCTGAAATTCGATTATGGAAAAATTTACACACAAGCAGCAATTGGAGGCAATAAAGTAGGATTTGTCGGGAGGTTAGGTATCGGAGCTGAAATACCAATATTTAAAGAGCATAGTCTTCAAGTTGGTTATGACATAAGCAATATGTATTACAGACATCAAAGTAAATGGTTTTCGTCGAGCAAAAAAGGTCTTGCATTTGGAGTGAAATTGAAACTATGAAAAAGAATTTGAGAAAATTTATTGCAAAAATTGAATATTTAATATTCACAATTTTAGTTTTTTCCCTAATTTTTTATTCCTGCACCGACCCGCTCGGAATAGATAACAATGTAATAAAAACACCCTTCAAAGTGGATACTTTAATTCTAAGGGATTCGATATTTTATATTGATAGCATATTCATTATTAGAGTTGATACAGTAATAAATTATAAAGATACAATAATTCACAAAACAGATACAATATATTTACCTGCGGACAATCCTTCGAGCAATAGATTTATCCCTAAAAAAGTAGAAATATTAATTACAGAAAAATATTTTAAGCCGGGTGATGATCCGATTACCGCAATCTGGCACGTTGCGAGCGGATATGCGAAAGTAATTGCAGATACAAGTTTGAATATTCCAGTAATTTTTACTAGTATTAATTTGGTGAATGAACAGAACAACTTTAACATTCCGGGGTTGGGCAGGCAAGAAATGGCAAAAGAAATTAATGTAAGGTACTGGGGATTTGTGCTGGCAAATAATGCACCAGTTGAATTTGATGGAGGACCAACAAGCGGTAAGTATGGAGTGCTGGCACTTCGAAATCGGGATGGATATTATAGATATATTCGAAGTAATGAGAATCGTTTTACAATTGAACAGATACAAGAAAAGAAAAATGGAAAAGGAAAAATTATGGGAGTATTGATTAAAATCTCAACTGAATACCAGTCAAATTCATTAAGAACAAGTTTTGAAATGCTAATAGATATAGACTTTTAGTAGCCTGAAAAATTAGTTTATTTTGGTAAAACCAGAAACTGTAAATAAGAATATTGGCTTTTGCAAGTTTTTGAAGATTAAATTCAGATGGGACGATTGTTTTGATGAATTAGAAATTTTGCAAGAGACAAAGTTATCTTCGAAAAACAAGTTTTCGTCAAAAGTTCTTCTAAATGAGCGATTTCCTTGAATTGAAAAGCGACCAAAATTTAGTTTGATTGACAAAGTATCATTTTTTGCAGAAAAATTAATCGAACTATTTCGCGTAATTTCTGAGCGAATTGGTGAAATCACCTCTATATTGCGACCAAAGTTGTAAGAGACTGCTTCCTGAAAACCAATTTTCATTGAATTGAGACGGTTGATTTTATCTGGGGCAGCGATTACATATATAGTATCAGCGGATGATGGAATTTTTTGAGCAAGGTCTTCGAGATAAGAGTTTGTCCTATTCCCTACCTCTTTCCAAAGCATTGAACGCTCGAAATTATAAAATATGAGAAACAACGTAGCAATCAGAAAGAGAGTGATTTTTATTCTATCAAATTTCCCATCGTCGAGAATCTGAAAGATTGCAACAAACAAACCAAAATATGCTAAAAATCCATACCATTGCATAAAAGTAGGTATTGCCGGACCAATAAACAACAAATACCAAAAAACACCAAACAGAAATAATTTTTGACGAGGGCTTCTGAGTTTTATCAAGAAGAACAAGTTCCTGAAAAAATATGCTAATATAATTAATATTGGTATTAGAACCCGAAAATTGAGCTTTGTAGCAGAGATGTAAACATTTTCCAAAATATCTGCGTTAATGAATGCGAGAGGAATATATACGAGGAAATTAACCGGTAATTGAATAAGAGACACACCTGAATAGTTCGAAGTTTCAAATGGAGTGCCACCGATTAGGAAATATCGGTAAATCAATGAAATGATAATGAATAAGAAGCCAATAGAAGTGGAAATGTATATATATTTTTTTGTAAATTTTTCCTTTAACACAAAATAATATAGTGAAAGAGGAATAGCAACACCAGCATAAGCAATTTCCTTACTCAGAATAGCCAAAAGAAAAGAAAAAGCTGTTAATACTTTTAAGAGTATGTTTTTTTGCGAATGAATAAAGGCAATTGTAGCAAGTATGATAAAAAAAGCGGCAAACAGGTCGGTTCGACCAGGTACCCAAGCAAAGTTCAGTTCCCTTGCAGGCAAAAGAGCGAAGAAAATTAATCCAAAGAAAGCAAAGTTTTTATTTACACCAAGTTGGCGAAAAAGTACAAAAGCAAGTGAAATCAAAGCTGAATACACAAAAATATTAGTTAAATGATAAGGCAAACCATTCATTCCGAAGAAAAATTTAGTAACAAAATACGATGACCACACAACAGGTCGCCAGTATGGACCGCCTGTTGTGCGTTGCCAGAAATCGCGAAAGCAATCAGCAAAAGTTTGCGGATTATTCCAATGCAGGACTAAATAATCTTCGTTGAAAAGCGGAATATTAGCAAAGGGAGATAAACATAAAAAAATAATAGCAAATAGTAAAACAGCAAATATTATATCTTTGTTTTTCATTTTGTGAGATTATCGATAATTTGTGATAGTTGAGGTTCGAATGGAGAGCCTGCAAAGCGTATTATTCCTTGCCTATCGATGAGGAAGCACATTGGAATAACCTTAACATCGTAGGACTGTCCTACATCATAGCGGCTATCGTGAATATGCAGCCAATTTAATTTGTAGGCGTCTATGTAGCTTCTATGAGCAGTTGTATCGTAATCACGAGAAATTGAAATAATTGTAAAATCTTTTGAAGCATATTTTTCCCAGAGAGAAAGCAAGTTTCCAATCGAATTGCGACTATACGGACACCAAGTAGCCCAGAAATGAAGAAGGACAACCGAACCTTTGAAATCACCAAGAGAAACGTTCATCCCATTAATGTCGTAAGTTGAAAATAGAGGTGCTTTTTGCCCTACTCGCAAACCGAATGGAATATCAGAAATACTATCGGATGGGTTTTCCTTGCAAGCTACAATGGAAAGACAAATTATAATTAACAATAATTTTTTATATATTGTCTTCAACATAAGAAAATTAAAATAGAAATTAATACAGTTCTAATATTAAAAAACTAATAAAAAGAAACAAATAAATAACAACAATATTA
The DNA here is from genome assembly GCF_058546985.1 of Eximiradius proteiniborus. Taxonomy (NCBI): domain Bacteria; kingdom Pseudomonadati; phylum Bacteroidota; class Eximiradiia; order Eximiradiales; family Eximiradiaceae; genus Eximiradius; species Eximiradius proteiniborus. The sequence continues at coordinate 1,108,268 of NZ_CM178592.1, forward strand.
TTAATTTTTTCTAATTTTTAATTTTATTCATAAATAACTAAATTTAGTTATAGTTTTTTAAGTGATGATAGTTATGAAGAATAAGATTGGCTGGAAAAGAGAAGATATATTGAGGTTGTCGCTTTATAGAAAACTTTCGCTTCGAGAACAAAAGTATATTACCGAAAAATACGATTCGTATAGTAATTTTTTGCAGAATCCGCCGGAATGGTTTGAAAGTAAATACAATGGAATTTTCAAGAATGATGAAACAACAAGAATTGATTTTGAAGATTTATTGGAAAAGCTTGAAAAAGAAAATATTAAATATATTACGTATTATGATGAGAATTATCCGGAATTATTGAGAGAGATATATTACGCACCAATGATTTTGTATTATAAAGGACAGCTAAGCAATGGATTAAATTCGATAGCGATTGTGGGAACAAGAAGAAATACACTTTACGGAAAAATAACAACTGAGAAGATAGTTGAAGAGTTGGTGAAAAATCAAATAATTGTTGTATCTGGATTAGCTTATGGAATAGACAGCATTGCACATAGAGAAACACTAAAAAATAAAGGAATAACATATGCAATAATAGCTTCAGGAATTGATGAAATATCTCCTGCTATTTCTCGCGACTTAGCAAATAAAATCATAGATTCTGGGGGAGCGGTTATTTCGGAATATCCACCCGGAACAAAGGCTCGCCCCGGATATTTTCCGCAAAGGAACAGGATAATAAGCGGAGTATCACAAGCAGTAATAGTAGTCGAAAGCGACATTAAAGGAGGAGCACTTATTACAGCAAGCTTTGCAATTGACCAGTCGCGGGAATTATTTGCTGTTCCCGGACCGATAAATTCAAGCAAAAGCGCCGGGTGCAACAAACTAATTCACGATAGTCAGGCAACTGCGGTATTGTCTGCAGAGAGCATTTTGCTGGATCTGGGATTAATTAGTAGCATACAATATAAAGAAAACAGGGAAGAAATTTTATTTGATGATAAAATTCAAAAGATTATTTACGAAGAAATTTCGTCTGAACCAATGCATATTGATACAATTGCAGAAAAAGTAAATATTGATGTGCCGACATTACTTGTGAAACTACTCGAGCTTGAGTTCAAAGGATTAGCTCGACAACTTCCGGGAAAATATTTTATAAAAAATTAGGAGTATTTATGAATTTTGAAACGAAATTTGATGAATTCCGCAAAATAATTGAAAATAGAATTAAAGAAGCAACACAGATTTTCGAGCCAATTGACCTATACGAGCCGTATAATTATTTTATGGCGGAAGGTGGGAAACGCATTCGTCCGGCACTTACAATGATGGCTTGCGGAGCAGCCGGCGGAGCACCAGAAAGTGCGTTAGATTGCGGGGTGGCACTCGAAATTATGCATAATTTTACGCTTGTTCACGACGATATAATGGATAAATCAGATTTTAGACGTAACCGACCAACGGTACATAAAAAATGGAACGAATCAATTGCAATTCTAACTGGCGACGCAATGATAGGCTTTGCTTACAGACTTATTCCAAATCAAAAACGCTATTTTGAAATAATCCAGACATTTACAAACGGATTGATTGAAGTATGCGAAGGACAAGTGTATGATATGCAGTTCAATACCTCACAGAATGTAAAAATTGATGATTACATTAAAATGATTGGTAAGAAGACATCAGCATTGTTGGAAACCTGCAGTGTTATTGGCGGATTGGTTGCTGATGCCGATGATAAAATAATTAGTGGCTTGAGAAATTATGCGAAATATTTAGGTTTAGCATTTCAAATTCAAGACGATTTGCTTGATATGATTGCCGATGAAAAAGTGTTTGGGAAAAAAGTGGGATTAGACATTCAAGAAGGCAAAAAAACATATTTAGTAATACTTGCAAACGAAAGAGCAGAAAAGCCTGAACACAGAGAGTTATTAGACAAATATTATAATTCAAACGGATTGAGTGCTGAGTATGTTCCCAAATTCAATGGAATGTTCGTAGAATTAGGGATTTTCGATGAGGCAAAAAGCAAAATTGCTGAATATTTCAGATTTGCTGAGGAAGCATTAGAGGAACTGACTGATAATGATTACAAAAAAATGCTACTATGGCTGTTGGATAAATTGAACAATCGGAACTACTAAAATCAATACAAAATTATTTCATTCGTTAATTGATTTTTGAAAGTTTATTCAAAATAATTGAGTTAATTTATGGACAACATCACTCCAAAACTACTGTTACCAGAAATAGAGGACTACGATAAATTAGAGGTATATCGCCAACACGGAGGATATGAACAATTCAAGAAAGCTTTGCAAATTTCACCAGATGAAGTAATAGATATTGTCAAAAAATCCGGGCTACGCGGTCGTGGTGGGGCGTGCTTCCCAACAGGTCTGAAATGGTCGTTTATGCCCAAAGGGAATGATAAACCTAAATATCTTTGTGTGAATGGTGACGAATCGGAACCAGGTTCGTTCAAAGACAGACAAATATTTGAGTATAATCCGCACCAGTTAATCGAAGGTATTCTTATTGCTTCGTATGCGATGGGGATTACTGCAACTTATGTGTATATACGTGGCGAATATCATAAATGGATAAATCTATTTCAGAAAGCGTTAGATGATGCTTACGAAGCGGGATTAGTCGGTGAACGGATGAAACAAACATACGGAACAAATTTTTCAACTGAGATATACGTACATAAAGGAGCTGGAGCTTATATCTGTGGTGAAGAAACGGCACTAATGAACTCGATTGAAGGCAAACGCGGCTATCCAAGAGTGAAACCACCGTTTCCTGCTCAAAATGGACTATGGGGTATGCCAACAACCATTAACAATGTTGAAACAATAGCAACTGTTCCGGCAATTTTTAAGATTGGAGCCGAAGAGTATTCAAAAATCGGCGCCGAAGGACATCCCGGCACTTTGCTATATGGAGTAAGTGGTCATGTAAATAAACCGGGAGTATATGAACTTCCGACGGGAATATTACTTACTGAACTTATATACGACATTTGCGGGGGCGTGCCCGGTGGGAAAAAAGTAAAGGCAGTAATACCGGGTGGTTCTTCTATGCCACCACTGCGAGGCGACGAGATTGAGGGTGTACGAATGGATGAAGAATCGCTTAAGAAGCTGGGAACTCATATTGGCACTGCAGGAGTAATGGTAATGGACGAAGACACGGATATAGTGGCTGTTACTTTGCGGATAGCTCACTTTTATCACCACGAATCTTGTGGTCAATGCACACCGTGCCGTGAAGGTTGCGGATGGATGGAGAAAATATTAAAACGAATTGCTAATGGTGAAGGAACAATTCGTGATTTAGATTTGCTGGTGGATGTTGCAAATAACATTGAGGGCAACACTATTTGTGCTCTTGGTGATGCAGCAGCCTGGCCTGTTCGTGGATTTGTTACAAAGTTTCGAGATGAATTTGAAAAAGCAGTTAAAGAAAAGCGTATCTTTGTTGCTCCGAATGTTGTTCATGGCAAGCGCGCAACAAAAGTGAATTTAATTTTCGATGAAAATCTGGAATATAAGCCTGCTATGTGATGAGTTTTAAGAAATTACACATATATTTTTTTATTTTGTTTCTGCCGATTGCATGTATGCTTTCGGCAGATTATTTATTTGCCCGACAAAGTGGAGGACAAAGAAATCTATCAATTGATGAATACGCAAACAGAATTTTTTTCAGTAATATTTTTATTAAAGCAAAAACTAACAAAAAAGAATGCTACGTTGGTGAACCCTTTGTTGTTGAATACGAATTGTACGTTAATGATAAGATAATTCTGACGGAAGTATTAGACGAAAAGACACCTGAATTTAATGATGCATTGGTCGAAGAAGAGGACATCGGAGCATTGCGTTACACATACGAAAGCATTCGAGGTGAGGTTTTTAGAAAAGCATTGATAAGAAAATATGTTGTAATTCCTACAAAAGAAGGTGCGTTTGAAATACCAACAATTTCCTTGAAAATCAATGCTTCGCTGGAATACTCACCTGAATTTCCTACAGATGAGAAATATTATTCAAGAATAAAGACATATACATCAGAAAAAATTCAAATAAACGCAAAGCTGATATTAGAAAAAGATGAGAACTTTATCGGGGCTGTCGGGAATTTCCAAGTAAAATCTATAATTGCAAAAGATACAGTTATTGTTAATAAGAATTTCGAGTACATTATAGAAATTGTCGGGACCGGTAATTTATATTTGATTAATGCACCAAAGTTGAAATTACCTGATTATCTACAAATCGTTGGTGAAGCAAATGTAATTGATAGCATCAAGATAAACAATGGAATTAATGGTAAGAGAACTTTTATTTACACATTAATATCTCAGAAAGAAGGGAATAATACTATTCCGGAGCAAGTATTAAGTTATTTTGCCCCCGAGAAGGGAAAATTTATATTTTTAAAGACCAAACAGCACAGCATTGAAGCAATTGGAGTTGATAAAATAATACAAAAAAAGAACTTTGTTGGTGAAAAGAAAGATTATATAAGCTGGATTCTTGTTGTTCTAGGATTATTGTCGCTTAGTACTCTGGTTATCTTACTGAGAAAAATTAACTCTGGCGGAAATACGAGGTCGTTCAATCAGGAACTGAACACTCAAACAAAGAAAGGAATTGCCGATGAAATAAGAAATTTCAGCAGTTCGAACAGAGAAATAGTTCTGGACTTTTTATTCAGGAGCATTACAGAAACATTGTTAATACATTTGAAATTAAAAAAAGAAGAATTATCAGTTGAAAAAATCAGAAGAAAAATGATAGATAAGAAATTTGATCAAGAATTTATTGAAAAAGTAATTGATTATTTAAATGAGTTGAAAAGACTAAGATTTTACAAAATAGATGAGGAGTTGGATATAGAAAATTTAAAAGAGATTGGTATTGAGATAATCGAGAGAATAGAGAAGTGAGCAAAAAACAATTAATTAATTTTCATCTTGCAGAATAAATTAATTTTATCAATATAATTAAAAACTATTATTATTTTTTTTTCGTTGTTACACAAATGAAATTGTAATAAAAACTCGGGTATAGATTATGTTTGATTTAGTCCAGTTAATAATTCTATTTCCATTGCTTGGGTTTATTGGTATCGGGGCGTTCGGGAAATATTTAAAAAGCGAAAAATTGATTGGAACAATAGGTTCAGCTACAGTAGGTATATCCTTCGTAATTTCAGCAATATTATTATTTCATATTATTAGTACAGGGCTTGCAAAACCATATATTGTAGATGTTTTCACCTGGATTGCAACAGGAGACATATCAGTAAAAATATCATATCAGGTTGACCAGCTTTCAATATTGTTCTCGCTAGTAGTAACGGGTGTAGGATTTTTGATACACGTCTATTCTATTGGCTATATGCACAATGATAGAAGTTTCGCAAGGTTTTTCGCTTATTTGAATTTGTTTATTTTTATGATGCTAAATTTAGTTTTAGCAAGTAACTTTTTATTAACCTTTCTGGGATGGGAAGGCGTAGGACTTGCCTCTTATTTACTGATAGGATTTTGGTATGACAGAAAATTCCCCGGAGTTCGAATAACCTGGACAGGCGACGCCGCAAACAAGGCATTTATTGTGAATCGTATAGGTGATTTTGGATTTTTGATTGCAATGTTTTTAATTTTTACAAATTTCGGAACATTAAGCTACACAGAAGTGCAGGATATAGCATATTTAGGGAAAAATATATATTTTGATACGGGCTTGATAACAGCAATTACCCTACTTTTGTTTTTAGGGTGCACAGGAAAATCCGCACAGTTGCCGCTTGCAGTATGGCTGCCTGATGCGATGGCGGGTCCGACACCTGTAAGCGCTCTCATTCACGCTGCAACAATGGTAACAGCAGGGATTTTCTTAATTGCCCGCAATTCGGTTTTGTTTTCGCTTGCACCAATAACAATGGAGGTTGTTCTTATCGTTGGTGTAATTACTGCATTTTGGGCAGCAACAATCGGGATAACACAGAACGATATTAAGAAAGTGCTCGCATATTCGACAGTAAGTCAGTTGGGATTTATGTTTGCGGCACTTGGAGCAGGAGCATTTGTTGCAGGAGTATTTCACGTAATGACCCACGCTTTCTTCAAAGGGCTTCTTTTTTTGGGAGCGGGTTCGGTTATTCACGGGATGCACGAAGAACAAAACATAAAGAAAATGGGCAATCTTGCCAAATATATGCCTGTTACATACAAAACATTTTTGCTTGGATCGCTTGCAATAGCCGGAGTGCCATTATTCAGTGGTTTTTTCTCAAAAGATGCAATACTATGGGCAGTGTACAATGATGGTGGATTTGTATGGTGGCTAATACTAACGATTGCTGCATTTTTCACTGCTTTTTATATGTTTCGTCTTGTTTATTTGGTTTTCCACGGAAAGGAACGTTTTGATCATCATAAATTACATCCGCACGAATCCCCGAAAGTAATGACAGTTCCTCTTGCGGTGCTTGCGTTTTTGTCAGTATTTGGTGGATTTTTGGGCATTCCGTATGTGCTTGGGTTCTGGTTTTCACATCATCCGAATGCACTTGAGAGCTTCTTAATGCCAATTTTTGCGAAATCGAACAATATATTGGGCGTTCCTCTTGAACACGAATTGCACGCTATTGAATATTTATTCATTGCAATAGCAATTGCAATAGCTTTGTTAGGCATAAAAGTTGCAATAAATTATTATAGCGACGATAAATTATTACATCCTCGTCGTATAGCTGAAAGGTTCAAAACCGCATTTCAATTATCGTTGAATAAATATTATCTTGATGAAATATATTTTTATTTGATAGTGGACCCAATAGTCAATGGCTCCCGAAGTTTTCTATGGAAGAAATTTGACGTTGGAGTAGTTGATGGGATTATCAATGGTTCGGCAACGGTTGTTCAAAAAATTGCAGAAGCGTTGCGAAGAATACAAACAGGTATTGCACAAAATTATGCTTTGCTTATGATGGCTGGAATTGCAGCTATTATTGCGTGGGTTGTTTCAAGTTTTTAGTTTTGTTTAAGAATTAAAGAACAATAAATATGACAGAGTTATTTCTTACATTATTAATACCACTGATTGGGTCTATTGCTCTACTTTTTATCAACAAAGAGCAAGTGAAATTAATTAAGTATGCAGCATTTGGATTTTCAATAATTGCATTTATTGTGTCATTAACTCTATTATTCCAGTTCAACTCTAATAATCCAAATCTTCAGCTTAGTTATGAAAAAGTGTGGATACCATCGCTTGACATTGGATTTAGAGTTGGGATAGATGGAATGTCTCTTTTGCTTGTATTGCTTACAACATTTATTTCACCTATTGCAATATTTTCTTCGTTTGATGCAATCAAGAAGAGAGAGAAATCATATTATTCGTTGCTGTTATTGCTTCAATTTGGGATGACAGGTGTATTTATTTCATTGGATTTGTTTCTATTTTATATTTTCTGGGAACTTATATTAATTCCAATGTATTTTATAATAGGGATCTGGGGTGGAAAAGACAGAATATATGCAACTGTTAAGTTTTTCTTATTTACTATGTTCGGTTCATTACCGATGCTTGTGGGAATAATCTGGCTCGGTCAATTTGTAGGAACACATCTTGCCCACGTTCCAAACGGATTTACAACGAATTATGAATTAATAAGACAATACAGTCATTTTATACCGTTAGATTATCAGAAATGGTTATTCTGGGCATTTGCACTTTCATTTTTGATAAAAGTACCTGTTTTTCCGTTGCATACCTGGTTGCCTGATGCTCATACAGAAGCACCGACAGCGGGTTCAGTAATACTTGCTGGTGTTTTACTTAAAATGGGAACATATGGCTTAATTCGTTTCAATTTAGAACTTTTTCCCCAAGCAAGTTTTATGTATGCTTCGATAATTTCGTGGTTGGCAGTGTTTGGTATAGTGTATGGTGCATTGGTTGCAATGGTGCAATCGGATGTAAAACGACTTGTTGCATATTCATCTGTTAGTCATTTAGGATTTGTTGTGCTTGGTATTTTCTCTATGACTGTGGAAGGAATACAAGGTGCAATAATACAAATGGTAAATCACGGGCTATCGACAGGTATGTTGTTCCTCTGTGTCGGGGTTCTTTATGAGCGGAGACATACCAGAGAAATCGAAGAATTTGGTGGAATAGCCCGAATAATGCCAGCATTTACTGTATTTTTTGCAATTGCAATGCTTGCATCGGTCGGATTACCCGGACTTAATGGTTTTGTAGGTGAATTTCTTACATTATTAGGAGCATTTAAATCTCCATTTCTTGGTTCTATATGGTTTTCAGTGATTTCGGCAACAGGAGTAATTTTCGCTGCAGTTTATTTACTCTGGATGTTCAGACGGGTAATGTTTGGCACAATTACAAATCCAGCAAATCACGGACTAAAAGATATTAATAAACGCGAATGGGCAACATTTATTCCGATTGTGCTCTTTATTGCGTGGATAGGTGTTTATCCATCTACTTTTTTGCAATTATCTGAAAATTCAACTAAAAAACTTGTAAATAAACTGGAAAAAATAAAATTTGGCAAAGAAAGATATGAATTGCCAGTAGTACCAGAAATCTCTAAACCCAATAATTCAAATATTGAAAACAATCAGTAAAGAAATATGGCAAATGAAATACTAAAAGAGTTGATGCTTGGTTTCCCGATTTTTTTCTTATCAGCAACCGGAATATTGCTGGTTATAAGTGATGCACTAACGGGAAAGAACAAGGTAATTAATTACATTTTTGCAATTATAATATTAAGTTTAACAATTGGTTCCTCAGGCTGGATATTGCTGAACCAGTATTATAAAGAAGCGAGTAGTTTAGCAAGCTATCCAATTACAATGGGAATGCTTGCATACAATGGGTATGCATATATTTTTGATCTGATTTTTGTAGTTGCAGCTCTGCTTACAATAATTGCAGCCCGAGAATATAATGAAAGAGCAGAGTTCGAATATAAAGAGTTCTATTCGCTTGTTGTATTGGCAACAGTCGGAATGATGATGATAGCTCATTCAGCAGATTTGCTATTGATGTTCATCGGCATTGAATTTATGTCCATTACATTTTATGTGCTTGCAGGATATTTCCGTAAGAAGATTACTTCGGTAGAAGCTGCATTGAAATACTTTTTACTCGGGGCATTTGCATCAGGATTTTTGTTATATGGCATAGCATTGATATACGGAGCCACTGGAACTTTGACTTTTCAGACAATTTCGCAAAAAATTTTAGCACAAGATTATAACAATTTATATCTGATTTTAGGAATAACTCTTGTGTTTATAGGGCTTTCATTCAAAATTGCGGCATTTCCATTTCATCAGTGGGCACCTGACGTTTATCACGGTGCTCCAACTGTAATTTCGGGATTTTTGAGCACTGCGGGAAAGGCAGCAGCAATATTTGCGTTTATTTTGATTGGCAAAAACATAATGTTTGTGGCAATCAGAACATTAGACAGCAATCATATTATTACTTTGCAAAATATTTTGGCAGTGCTTTCTGCTGCGACGATGCTTGTTGGCAATATTACAGCAATAGCTCAGAATAATGTGAAGAGGATGCTTGCATATTCATCTGTAGCACACGCTGGTTATATGCTAATGGGAATAGTCGCAAACACGCCTGATGGCTGGGCAGGAGCTTCGTTCTATGCAACTGTTTACGTATTTATGCAAATTGGTTCATTTGCCATTGTAGCAAATCTCGAAGGTAAAGATGGCGAATATCTTGATTTCTCACATTATTCCGGATTATATAAGACTCGTCCATTCGTATCAGCAATGATGGTAGTATTTCTGCTATCGCTTGCCGGAATACCACCGTTTGCAGGATTTTTCGGGAAATATTATATATTCAAGTCTGCTATTAATGCTGGATATCTCTGGCTTACTATTGTTGGAATTGTTTCGTCGCTTATTTCTGTATATTTCTACTTGCGACTACTTATCTACATATATTTTCGTGAAGCAAGTGAACAAGTTTTGCACACAAGCGAGCCACGAGCGGCAGGTTTCACATTGCTAATTTCTGCTGCATTAACTGTTTTGCTTGGGGTATTTCCGAGCTACTTAATAGAATTGTTGCTATTTTTAAGATAAGTTAGAATATTTCCAGAAAACTATTGCAGAGCAGGCAGCCACATTGAGTGAGCCTGCTTTTTTATTTGTTCTAATTTCTACTACTTCGTCTGCTATTTCCAAAACAGGATAGCTAATGCCTCGGCTTTCGTTCCCGAAAATAAAGCAAATTTTTTCGTGTTTTTTGCCCGAAGAAATATCTATTGATTTATCTGATTGTTCAATGGCAATAATTGTATATCCATTATTTTTTAAAGTTTTAAGAGTTACTATCGGATTTGTGGAAAGAGCAATTTTCATTGAGAAAACGCAACCGAGCGAAACACGGACAACACGACGAAGATACGGAAAGCAACTTCCGGCTGAATAAATAAGTGAATCAATATCAAAAGCTAAAGCATTACGGATTATCGAACCAACATTTTCCTGCTTTGATACGCTATCGAGAAAAACAATTTTCTTGCCGAGTTCTTCAACATTTGTAAAAGATGGAATTTTTGCAATTGCGTAGATTGGTTCGTTCGGCAAAAAGCCAATAATCTTTTCCAGAAATTTTTTATCAGGACAAATAAAAACAGTGGTATTGGAAAATCTGTCTGAAAATTCTTGAATAATATTTATGTATTTAGAAGTTGTAAGAACAGAAATAATTTCAATATTGCTTTCAAGCAATTTCTTGAAAGAAACAATTCCTTCTGTAAGAAACACTTTATTCTGAATATGAGACTTAGGTGTGAAATTAATATTCCGGAATAAGTCCAGTTCAGCCGGAAGAAGTTCAAAACTGTATAAGTAATTGAAATTCATTACTTAATAAGAATAAATTTACGCATACGTTTCTGATTTGGGACATCGTAAACCAAAATATACTTGCCTTTTTTTAGACTTCCGTTGATTTGAATATCTTTTCTAAATTCACCTGAAACTTCAAATTCGTTCACAACATTCATAATCAGGTTGCCATCAGTATCGAATAAATCAATTTTGGCACGTCCAACTTTTTCGAGTGAATAGTTAATAATTAGAATAGAATTTTGTGAATTGCGAAGCGGAGACTGAACGACTTTTGCATTAATGTCGTTAGTTTTGGAAATAGATTTAGAATAGAATTCGGCAATATTCAGCCATTCCCGGTCGAGCAAACAATCTATATCGTGTTTGCAAAGGGTTGTCGAATACACAAAAGGAATGCTGTAGAAAGCAAGACTATCAGCAAAGGTTTTATTAAGAGATTTAAAATCACCGACAGATATGTAAAATAAAGTATCAAGGCTTAAAATATCAGAATAAAAACTAATATATTTCCACGGAGCGAATTCAGCGAATAATTTTTCGTTATTATCAAAAACTTCCTTTGCAATTTGAGGGCGACCGCTTAGCAAAGTAGCCCACGTTCTCATTCCACCATCTAAGGATACTGCTTTTGCAAATAATTCGGGATATTTAGAAATGAATTTAACGGCACCAAATCCACCCATTGAAAAACCTTGAACAAATCTGAACTCGCGATACGGAACAGTTCGATAAAAATAGTCTACAAACGGTATTATATCGTCGATAAGGTCTGATTCTGCAGTTTTTGAGCCGTCGGCACTATTTCCCCACATACTATTTTCGTAGCCATCGGGGAATACAATGATACAATCATCAATAATGCCTAAGTTCACAGCATAGTTGATATATTTAATTACAAGCGAACGCCAGGCACTACGAAAATTATCACCTAAGCTATGAAGATGATAAATAACAGGATAAGCTTTGTTAGACTTCTCGTAATCAGGTGGCAGATATAAACTAAAAGAAATTGGTTTCCCACTTTTCTGGCTAATAATTGTTACATCGCGAAACGAGCCATTCTGGGAAAAAGCATTAGCAAAATGCAACAGAGAAACACTGAGAAAAACAAGAAATTTGTATTTCATAAATTAAAAGCTCACAATCCCGATTTTTTTATAGACCTTACGCAAAGTTTTCATAGCAACTTTGTTAGCTTTATCAGCACCGAAAGAGAGAATTTCCTGCAAATACTTTTTGTTGCTTGAAATTTCAGCGAAACGTTCACTAATTGGGCGTATATATTCAGCAACTTTATCGGCAACTTCGGCTTTGAAATCACCATAGCCAACACCTTCGAATTGTTTTTCGATTTCAGCAAAGGATTTTCCGGTTGCTATGCTATAAAGTTGCATAAGGTTTGAGACGCCCGGTTTGTTTTCTTCATCATAACGAACAATAGTATCGCTATCGGTAACAGCGCGCTTTATTTTATTGCGAATTTCTTCTGGCTTATCGTTCAAGAAGATTGTAGAGTTTTTATTTTCATCAGACTTGGACATTTTGGAAGTTGGATTTTGCAAACTCATTATCCGAGCTCCGACCTCCGGAATAAATGGTTCGGGCATTTTGAAAGTATCGGAATAATAGTGATTGAAGCGTTGAGCAAGATTGCGAGTGAGTTCGAGATGTTGCTTTTGGTCCTCACCGACAGGAACTAAATCCGCCTGATAGAGTAGAATATCCGCAGCCATCAGAACAGGATAGGCAAAAAGACCGACATTTACATTTTCCGAATGTTTTTTTGATTTATCTTTGAATTGCGTCATTTTAGAGCATTCGCCCATACCGGTAAAGGTATTTAGTACCCACGCAAGCTGGCTATGAGCCGGAACGTGAGATTGAATGAAAAGAGTGCTTGTTTCGGGAGAAATACCACAAGCAAGAAACATAGCAGCAGTATCAAGGGTACGCTGGCGTAGTTCTGCGGGATTTTGCCTGACAGTAATAGCGTGAAGGTCGGCTATCATAAAATAGCAATCGTATTCAGATTGAAGTCGTACCCAATTTATTAATGCACCGGTTAAATGTCCAATTGTAAGAATTCCAGATGGCGTTATTCCACTTAATATTACTTTTTTTGTATCGGCATCCATAGTAGAAAAAAAGAAAATTTAAGACATAACAAGTATGCAAATTACAAAAAGTTAGAGAAAAAAGTAAGCACAATATCTTACTTTTTCCAGAATGAAGGTGAAAACAAAATAAGAATAGTAAAGATTTCGAGACGCCCAAGCAACATACAACCGCTGAGTACCCATTTAGCAAAAGCTGGAAGCACTGAAAAGTTTTCAACCGGTCCGACCAAGCCAATACCGGGACCGACACCATTCATTGCAGCAGCAACAGCACCAAGAGAGGTGGATATATCAACACCATCAAAACACAAAGTAATGACAGCCGAAGCAGAAACAAAAGCATAAAACAGTGTAAAAATAAGTATGTTAATTGCTATTTTTCTTTCAATAGGTTGTCCGTTAATTCTAACGGGAACAACAGCCTGAGGATGGATATATTTTTTTATTTCGGAGTTAATTAATTTAACTACAACGATGAAGCGGATTTGCTTAATTCCACCTGATGTGGAACCAGCCATACCACCTAAATACATTAGCGTTATTAATAATAATTGAGCTCCATAATTCCATTTTTCATAATCTTCTGTTCCAAATCCAGTTGTAGAAATTAACGAAACAACATAGAATAGAGCACTCCGAAATGCACCTTCTACTGTTTTGCCGTTCTCAAAAATCAGAAAAAGAGAAATTAATATCGTTGAAGATAGAATAATTAGAATGAACCATCTAAGTTCTTCGCTTTTCAAATAGGTTTTGAAAGAACCTTTCAAAGCAGAGTAATGCAGAGAGAAATTGACAGCAGAGATAAACATACAAAAAACCACAGTGTATTCGATTAGTGGGCTATGGTAAAAGCCAATACTTGCGTTTTTAGGAGAAAAGCCACCAGTTGCAATTGTGCCAAAAGCATGGCAAATAGCATCATAAACAGGCATACCAACAAGTAAATACAGAAGCAAAATAAAAGCAGTGATTATTAAATAAACAAGCCCAATTATTCTTGCTGTTTCTTTTATGCGCGGAGAAAGTTTATCGGTTGTAGGGCCCGGAGTTTCAGCTTTGAAAAGTTGCATTCCTGCAACACCTAATATTGGCATAATAGATAAAGCAATAACTACAATCCCAACTCCACCAATCCAATGAGTAAGACTTCTCCAGAGCAAAATGCTTTTGGGTAATTTTTCAATATCTGACAAAATGGAAGAACCGGTTGTTGTAAACCCAGAAGCACTTTCAAAAAAAGCATCAGTAAAATCAGAGATTGCTCCACTTATCAGATAAGGTAAAGTTCCGGAAAGAATTGTAACTATCCACGCAAAAGTAACAATAAAAAAGCCCTCACGAATTGATAGAATTTTATCATTGTCATTTTGTTTTGATTTTAGAATAAAATATAATGAGAATCCAACTCCAGAGAGAAACAAAAAAGACACAAAAAAACTATAGGTAACATTTTCATTGGTAAAAAACGAATAAAGCATAGGAAACAACATAAATAATCCTATGCATCCGACGATAAGCGATAATATTTGAATAATTGTCTTGATTTTCATTACTTTCTCCAGAATACAGGTGTAAACAGAACTAAAATTGTAAATACTTCAAGACGACCAAGAAGCATAAGGAAAGAGAGATACCATTTGACAAATGGATGAAAACGAGAATAATTGTCAGTTGGTCCGACATCAGCAAGTCCGGGACCAATATTATTAATACAAGCGGCAACAGCACCAATAGAAGTAACCATATCAACCTGGAATAGCGTTATTAACATAACTGAGAATGCAGAAATCAGTAAATAGACTATGAAAAAAGCTGAAATATTCGACAAAATATTTTTTTCGATTGCTCTGCCACCGAAGCGAACAGGAATGATAGCTTTTGGATGAATCAATCTTTTGATTTCTGTATAAACGTATTTTGTGAGAATAACGGAGCGAATTACTTTTAAACCACCACCAGTAGAACCGGCACATCCGCCAATAAACATAAGTATTAAGAAAATAAAATGCGTCGTAGCACTAAGTTTTTCGTAATCGAAAGTTCCATAACCAGTAGTAGTAATAATTGAAACAACCTGAAATAGTGCATATCGAATTGAATCAGACAGATTAGCATAATTTAATCTTAAAATATCATATGTTACAAAAGCAGTAGCAAAAAAAATCACAAGAAGAAAATACTTTAATTCTTCGTTTCTGAACAATTCACGATAATTGCCGGTTAGTACGCGATAATGAAGGGCAAAATTTGCCCCGGCAATAATCATAAACACAATAATGATGTAATCTATTACAGGGCTATTGTATGCTGCAACGCTTGCATTTTTGGTTGAGAACCCGCCAGTTGCCATAGTGCCGAAAGTATGGCACAAAGCATCGAAAAGGTCCATACCTGCGAACATCAGCAGAACTGTTTCGAGAATAGTAAAAAGGAAATAGACGCCCCATAAAATTTTAGCAGTTTCGGTAATACGAGGAGTAAGTTTATCAGCGGTTGGACCAGGAACTTCGGCTTTGAACAACTGCATCCCGGCAACACCAAGGAAAGGCAGGATAGCAATTGAGAAAACGATAATTCCCATACCACCAATCCAGTGAGTAAAACTTCTCCAAAAAAGGATGCCTTTTGGCAAAGCCTCTATATCGGTAAGGATTGAAGCGCCGGTAGTTGTAAAGCCAGACATTGTTTCGAAGAATGCATCTGTGTATGATGGGATTGCACCAGAAATAACAAAAGGCAAAGCACTGAACAGAGACAAAGCAATCCAGCCAAAACCAACTATGGCGAAACCTTCTTTTGGGTGAATATCTTTTTGGCTTGAACCCAGATTTCTTTTTGAAGAAAAGAATGCTAAAATCCCGACAAGAAAGGTTATACAAAAGGAAAAGATAAAACTCGCCTGGTCCTGACTATTATAATAATACGAAAAAGGCAATGGTAGCAGCATTGTAAAACTAAGAAAAACAAGAATAAGTCCAAGGATTTTAGCGACAATTCTAAAATTCATATTACTATTTGAATAATTTTTCTACAATTTTGATTTGTTCTGTAGTGCAAAGGATAAGCACTTTGTCGCCTTCGTTAATATGAGTATCGCCAGTTGGAATGATTAAGTTATCCTGACGGTCAATAATTGCACCAACAATAGCACCGCGTGGGAAATCTAAATTTTTCAGCTGTTTTGTAGTAATTTTGGACTTCGGTTTAGCAATATACATTGTTATCTCAGCTTCAATGCCGGGCAGTTCCACAACATTAGCAATAGATTGCCTTTTGATGAAGCTCTCGATAACGTTTACAGTTATTTGTTGTTTGCTAACAACAGCATCGAGCCCAAGAGTTCCGGAAAGAGGCAAATATTCGTTTTTATTTATTAGAGTAATCGCTCTTGGCACTTTGAGGTGCTTGGCAATAATGCTAGTAATGATATTAGTTTCGTCGTCGCCTGTGATAGCAACGAACTCGTCCATATCGGGCAGTCCTTCCAAAGTAAGCAAGTCGAGATCGCTTCCATCTCCGTGTATTACCAAAGTATCTCTCAATTGATTAGCTATATCGATAGCCTTTTTCTCGTCTTTTTCAATAATTTTAATATTCAAATCGCTTTGCAATCTTTCTGCAATAAAGTATGCAATTTGTCCACCTCCGATAATCATTACATCTTCGATTTTAACGTTTTTCTTGCCAAATATTTCGAGAAGCTCTTCAAAATAATTAGGGTCGCAGGTAAAGAAAATCTGGTCGCCCTTCATTAAGAAATCGCTTCCTCGAGGGATAATTGTTCTTAAATTACGTTTAATTGCAACAATTCTCATTGGAATATGTTTGTATTTCGTTCCAAGCTCTGCAAGCGGCACCCTTAGGATATCCAAATGAGAATCTATTCTAATACCGGTAAAATGAACTTTTCCGTTTTCAAATTCAATAGAATCAGTAGAGGAAGCCAAGTTAATTAATCGGACAATAGCTTTTGCTGTTTCTTGTTCGGGATGCACCATCAGATCGACGCCAAAATCTTCTTTTTTCACAATGAAATTGGGATTGAGGTATTGAGCATTTTTGATACGAGCAATGGTAGTCTGGACACCCATTTTTTTCGCAAGTTTGCAGGCAAGCAGGTTAATTTCGTCGTTTCGGGTAAGAGCAACGAAGGCGTCCATTTTATCAATTTGAGCAGATTTAAGAATTTCGTAATCAGTAGCATTGCCTTCGATAACCATAGCGTCTAAGTGCTCACGAGCATACTCAGCTTTGTCTGAGTTTTGCTCTATAATAACAATATCGCCTTCAAAAAGAGTGAAGCGTTTTGCAAGCTGATAACCAATGCTTCCAACACCAACAATTGCAATATTCATATTATAATACCTGAGTTTAAAAAAGCAAAATTATCAAAAATTATCAATAAAGTGTAAAGAAATTATTAAAAGTGTAAAGAAATTATTATAAGTAGTTTTCTATAAATATTGCTTTTTAATATCATTTATAGTATTTTTGATATATTTTAAAGATTTATTTATAAAAAATGAGGGAATTATGTCATTTGTAATTGATGGTCATAGTTTGACAATTGAAAAAGTTGTAGAAGTAGCCCGCAAAGGTGAAAAAATCACATTGGATGAAAAAGCAATAGAACGAATTAAGATATGCCGCCAAATGTTGGAGAAAAAGATTGAAGCCAGAGAAATAATGTATGGTGTAAATACCGGAATTGGGGAATTTTCCGAAATAGTATTAACAGATGAACAAATAAAAGAATTTCAAAAGTATTTGATATACAATCATTCAGCTGGTATTGGTGAACCATTGCCGATTGAATATGTTCGTGGCGCGATGCTGGGACGTGTAAATGTTCACGCTCACGGGAACTCGGGATGTCGTCCGGAGATAACTCAAACACTTGTCGAAATGCTCAATAAAGGCGTAACACCTGTTGTTTGCAATAAAGGTTCGGTTGGGGCTTGCGGAGACCTCTCCCCTATGTCTCAGATAGCATTGCTGATGATGGGCGAAGGCGAAGCATTTTATCAGGGTGAACGTTTGCCCGGCAAAGTAGCTTTTGAACGTGCCGGAATACCTGTTCCCGGACTAAAAGCTCGCGACGGACTTGCAACAATTAATGGTTCGAATGTATTAACTGCAATGAGTGCCATTCACATTTGGGAATTCAACCGTATTTTGAAAATGGCAGAAATCGCTGCTGCAATGTCGCTCGAAGCATTGCTTGCTAATATGAAACCATACGACAAGCGTTTGCACGAATTGCGTGGATTTACCGGAGCAATCAGAAGTGCCAAAGCAATTAAGAAGTGCTTAGAAGGTAGCGATTTATTGACCGGCAAGATGAAAACTAAAGTGCAAGATGCTTATTCAATGCGTTCAACACCGCAAGTTATCGGTGCTGCTCACGATGCACTTGCTTATGCCCGTAAACAAGTTGAAACTGAGTTGAACGGAGTTGGAGATAATCCTATTTTCATTCCGGAAGATAATTTAACATTGACAGGAGCAAATTTCCAAGGAACTCCGGTATCGCTTCCGATGGATATGGCAGGTGCGTCGATTACAATGGTATGCGTATTATCAGAACGCCGTCTGAATAGATTGCTCAATCCTGCTTTGAGCCAAGGATTGCCTGCATTTTTGACAAAGGGTGCCGGTATGTTCTCGGGAATGATGTTGAGCCAATATACAGCAGATATGTTAATTGTAGAACAAAGAATTCTATCAAATCCTGCTTCAATTCAGTCAATTCCTGCTGCTGCCGACCAAGAAGATTTCGTTTCTATGGGAATGAACACTGCACTTAAAAATCATCAGATTCTGGACAATGCTTATGGTATTCTTGGAATTGAGTTTATGGCAGCTGCCCAGGCTTTGGACTTCCGCAACTTCAAAAATGGTCGTGGCGTAGAAGTTGCCCGCAAAGTTATTCGCAAGTATGTTGATTTCCTTGATGTAGATAGGCCACTCTACAATGACCACAACAAAATGAAAGAATTGGTGAAATCAGGTGAAATATTGGATGCAGTTGAAGCAGAAATCGGTAGTTTAGAAGAATAATCTGAAGATATATTAGATTTTTTAGGAAGATAAAAATTAAAAAAGGGGCTATATGTTTAGCCCCATTTCTTTTAAAAACTACAAAAAGATTAGAAATAACCTATGAATTAATTTGCTTTCCTTCTTTTTTATGGCGGAAGATAGCCCAAAAAAATCCAATTACAACTAAAATTGTTCCGAGCCAAACGAAATTGATAAAAGGTTTGATTGCAAAGTCGAAAGAGAAAAGCTGAACGGGTTCTGGTAATGATTCGCCTTCACGCTGGAAAACAAATGCAGCCTGAGAACCGCCCTGCATCATTGCAACAAGTTCAGTAAATCCAACCATAATATCTGTTCCGCGTACTTTTTTCATTTCAGGAACACCTTCCTTGGAATTAATATCTATGGCTGAATAAAGTGTGTCGCTATATTTTTCGTTTGTTGAAGAAAATTCAACAGCAACCCCTAACCGAACGCGATTATCAGCAGACATTTCCATTGCGTGGTTCATATCAAATCCAAGCATCTGAATTTTCCAAGAAGTATCGAGAGGCACTTTGGAAACTTCTTCGCGAGCAAGTAGCACCATAGGCAAATTTGATTTTCTTTCGGTAGATTTTGGAGAAATATAAATATCGTAAAATGGTTTTTCAATAATACCGGGTTCGAGGAAAGGAGCCATACGATCGTTGAAATCACTCCAATAGAAAATTGGTTTAAGTGTGTGCGTATTTTCAGCTTTTTTGGCAGTAACTATAAATTCATATTTTTCTCTATCCTTAAAATGCTTTTCTATTTGGTTAATTTTTTCGAAAGTAATGTCGTAACCGAAAACATTAATTTTATCACCGAGAGCAAGTGTAACGTGTTGAGTGGACGAATAAGCACCGGAAATCAAGGCTCCAAGCAGAAGGAACGCTACTCCCATATGAGAAATATAAGTTCCAAAGCCGTGTTTGTATGACTTCCAATTTCGGATAATAAATTCAAGATTGACAATAATAGTATAAATTGCTGCAAAGGCAAGTAGCAGATATGCAGCAGAATTAATACCAAACCAAAAAGCGACCAAAGACAAAAGAATTGAAATAGAAAGCGAAATTGAAATTCTGTTTATTTTGCTTTTAATGTCAGTGGAGTTCCAATGTAAGTACAGAGAAAAAGCACTTGTCAGAAGAAGTAAAATTGCAAAAGGCAAATTCCATTTATCGTAGAAAGAAATATCAACACTTGACTTTTGAGAGCCAAAAATTTCAGTAAAGAGAGGCCAATTAGTCCCGATGAATACAATTATTGCGATAGCAAAAAGAATAATCGAACCAAGAGAAAGGAAAAATTCACGTGAACTACCCTTGAAATCGATAGCTCCAGAAATAGATGAAATCTCTTTTGAACGAATAATAAGCGAGACAATGCCAATTAAAAAGAAAACAACAAGTGAGGCAACCAATAAAGAATAAATAAACTTGCCCGGTTCGCCAAAAGAATGCACAGAGATATCGCCTAAAACACCGCTGCGAGTTAGAAAAGTTGCATAAAGCACCAATATAAAGGAAATAATTGCAATAACAAAGTTAGTCCGGACAAGTCCTTTTGTTCGTTTTTGGACAAGCATTGTATGGACTAGCGCAACCGCTACCAGCCAAGGAAGAAGCGAGGCGTTTTCGACTGGGTCCCAACCCCAAAAACCGCCCCAACCAAGTACTTCGTAAGCCCAAAAACCACCGAGCATAATCCCAAGTCCAAGAATACCAGTTGCTGCAAGTGTCCACGGCAGAGAAATATCAATCCAGTTATGATATTCACGCTTGATTAGTCCAGCAACGGCAAAAACAAACGGGACGCTCATCATTGCGTATCCAGCAAAAACGATAGGAGGATGAATAGCGTTCCAGTAATTTTGCAAAATCGGGTTTAGTCCTCGACCGTTCGGTGGAGTGAACCCAACAGGGGCTCCGCTATCGGCAAATGCTTCCCAGATATACTGAAACGGGCTCTTGGAAATAAGCATCAAGGTTAGAAACACAAGAATTAGTGAATAAAGCCCCATTACTAATTCCTGGTAACCATATTTTTTAGCATAAGGTTGCAAGAAGAAACCAATAAGCACCATCATTAGTGCCCAAAGCAAAATAGAGCCTTCCTGCCCGGAATAGAATGAAGTAATAAGCAAGCCAAGAGGTAATTCTCTCGAAGAGTAGGACCAAATATAGTAGTATTGAAAATTATAAGAGAGAATATTTGACAAAAGAAAAGCAGATGCGAAAACAATTGCCGCAAATAGACCCCAATAGGCGTATTCTGCTATTTTTATATTCTTTTTATTTTTTAGGGCTAAAAAGTAAAATAAAGTAGATAATAAAGCGAAAATTAGCGAAACGTAGATAGATAATTTACCAATCATAAAGAACCTAATAATGTTTATAAACAAATGTTAATTATTTTTGCATTTTGCCTTCGTATTTGCTTGGGCATTTGGTAAGAACTTCCGATGCGATAAAAATATCGCCCTCGAATTTTCCTTTGACAACAACCATAGGAGCAATGTCGAAATTATTAGGCTTCCCACCATTGTAGAGAACTTCTGCTGTTTCATTTTTTTCGTCTTTTAAATGAAACTTAAATTCGTTTTTTTGGTTATCGTAGTTTGAAGGAAGTTCTTTGACCCAAGAACCAATAATTTGAACAGTTTTGTGCTCTTTACGAGCAGATGAAAAATCGGAATATTCGATCTTACTTGAATCGAATGAATAAATTGCTAAAATAACGAAAACAATCCCTACAATTATTCCGATTAAATATTTCTTTTTCATAACAATACTCGTATTGAATAATAAATTTTACTTAAAATAATAAAATTAATTTAAAAAAAGTAATTTTTTTGGAATGGTTAATTAATTTTTAAGTATGAATAAAATGAACAGGTAAAGAAAAAGTAAATGAAGTCCCAACACCGAGTTCGGACTGGAAACTGATTTCACCACCTAATTTTTCGACAGCATTTTTTACAATATACAATCCGAGTCCGGTGCCCTGAATTGATTCAGAATTTTCTCCCCGATAAAATTGCTCAAAAATATGTTTTTTATCATTTTCAGGAATTCCAAAACCTTGATCTTTAACTTGAACATAAATAACATTATCTTCAATAAGACCTACAGAAATATGTACATCGGTATTCATTGGTGAGTATTGAACAGCGTTTGTTACTAAATTCATCATAATAGTTTTGAATAAATTTTCTTCAGTAACAATCATTTTATTTTGAAGATCGACAAAAATATTGAAATTATGATGATATTGGTCTATGGCTTTGATTTCATCAACTACATTTTCGATCAAATCAGCAATATTGAAAGGAGAAAAATGGATTTCGTTAAGAACTTCTTCTTCGCTAAGATGACCGGTTACCAGAACATTGTCGAGCAAGTGCGTCATTTGACGAGCAGCGATGCGAATTCTATCGACGTGTTTGGAGAGAGTACCCAAATCGTTTTTAACGATAGCGAGTTCCATCAGAAAGAGAGATGTAAGCATTACAGTTAGAGGCGAACGATATTCTTCAGAAATCATTTTTAGAAAACGTGCACGCAGTTCGCTAAATTCTTTTTCTTTAAGATAGGCAGATTGGAGTTCATCTTTTGCATTACGAAGTTCTTCGAGAGCATCTTCGAGTTCGGCAGTTCGAAGACGGACACGTTCTTCTAACTCGACATTCATTGATTTCAGTGCTTTTTCATTTTGCTCATTAATAATTGCAGCAGCAAAGATTCGGGCAGCAACTTCGAGAGCATCGATTTCTTGTTGGATCCATTGTTGTTTAGTTTCAACATTTCTAATTAAGAAAAATCCCCAGAATTTATTGTATGGAATAATCGGAATGAAAGTAAGCGAAGTGAAATGAAAATTCTCCGGGAATATCTGATGGTTAGGAGGAAGTTCATCATTATGAATTACAACTATATCACCGGCAAGAAGTTTATTTTTAATATTGTGGTCTTCTGAAAACAAGAGATTAAATTCAGAACTTGTGCATAATTGTTCGTTAGAAATATCAATTAATGAAGAATAATTTAAACATTTTAAAATAAAAGTATCCTCGCTTTCACTAATATTCTCGAAAAGATATACAACTGATGAATCGGTAATCGAAAGAAGTCTATCGAGGCTAACTTTAATTTTTTTACGCCAATTTGGCTCAATAAGGAATTGTTCCGCAGCGTGACTAATTGTTTCTAATATTTCGTCCTTTCTTGAAATGATTTTGTGCAGACGCTTTGTAGTGGTTAAATCCTCAACAATTCCAATAAAATAATGAAATTCGCAAGGTTCGTTCAAATGAATTTCATTTAACAAGACATTTCGTACTTCACCATCTTTTCTACGAACGGATAATTCAAAACTTGTTGGAAGATTTTTGCCTTCCTGCATTTCAAGAGCTCGCTTTCGAATAACTGGTCGAGAGCTTTCTTCAATTAATTCAAAATAATCGAATGCAGGGGACAATATTTCGTCTTTTGTATATCCAGTAAACTCACAAAATTTTTGATTAACGTAATAAAATTTATGATCCTTCATAATAAACATACTGTCGTTGGCATTTTCCAGCAGAGAATAATATTTTTTCTCACTTTCAATAAATTTTGTTTGTATAATATGTCTATTCAGTGCGATTGACAAGACATTAAGAATTCTTGAAAGAATTTTAATGTCTTTTTTATGAAACTGTGAATCTTTATTAGCGAGGAAAATATATCCGAAATTCTTCCCTTCAATCTCAACAGGTGCATAGAGATAATTTTCTATCGTTAATATATAGTCGTTAAATTTAATTTGAAATGGTCTATTGAAATTTTCAAAAACAAAATTATCTTTTGCAAACTGTTCTTGAATTATATTATCAAATATTGAAATAGTATTATGATCTAATTCGAAAGAAGGATTATGAACAACATTAATTTGATCACCAAGGTTCTTGATGGTTAGAAAGCTGAAATGATTAGCGAAAATATTAGTAAATGAATAAAGCACCAGTTGGCAAATTTTATGCAGCTCAGTTTCATTGATAACATAGTTTGAAAGCAATGCGACATTATTATTAATAGTTAGCTCTTTTTGAAGCTGAATTTCCTTGTTCACTCTATCAATTGCTGATACTAATATATTAGTAAAAGTTCTTAGTAAGGCAGAATCTTCGTTTCTCCAGGAGCTATCAAGCATAGCATTAAAAATAGCAATTCCCCCATACAAATTATTATCGTAGATAACAGGAACGATAAAAATATTAGTCAGCCCAAGCAATTTCATATATTTCCGAACTTCTGGGGAGGTGCGTTCGAAATCAACCAAAAAATTATCTGAAATACAATCACTATTTTTAAAGAAGGAATAAATCCATTGATGAATATTGTCTACTCTTTCTTTGAACTTGCGGACATTTATTTGTAGTGTATTAGCAAAATATGCGTGTTCAGGAACGACAATTTCATCATTAACAGAATAAATAACAATTCCATCTGCATTAGCAAAAAGGCAAAATTTTTTGAGTGCATTTAGTGTTTTATCTTCGAGTTCATAAGTTTCTAAGCTTGTGAAATCCTGAGCAATTTCGCTGAGAAGTTTTTCAAAATTCTTTCGATACTCAAGGTTTAAGCGAAGTAGTTTGTTGCTTTTATCCTCTTTAATTACAACGCCAATAAATTGGTTCTCTTGTTCAATAATTGGATAATAAATTACATAAATATTCTTTGTTTTGTTATCACCAAAGAATAATGTGTATTCCGATGTTGCAGGTTTTTCGTTGGCTTGTGTGGTGTTGTATAAGTTTTTATATAAGTTTTCGATAAAGTTTTCGGTCAGATAATCCTTGTTGTTTGGATTAACAAATTTGAAAAACAGTTCATTGACTTTGAAGCTTTTAATAGTATCAACCGGGATTTCAAAAATATTCTCGGAGAAACTATTGCAATAGATGATATTACACTCTTTGTCAACAATCAAAAGTGCTTCGTTTGATAGTTCAAAAAGTTGCTCGAAGATACTGATTGAGATTGAATTTTTATTCATTTTACAAATACAATGACAAACATTAGGGAAATAAATATAACAAACTATAATAATTAAATCAAAGAATTATTTTTTTTGTGCGTTAATTCGTAACCAGACATCATAAAAAGGAGATGTTTGCTTCCACATCGGTTGAATTGGACTATTAGCAAAAGCAACTATAATATCAAAAAGCAAATTAGCGTGTTGCAAAGAAGCATCATAATTTACCTGAAATTTGAAGTCGTCGTTTGGAGTATGATAAACATTATTTGCATAATGAGAGAATTTGCCGGAAGCTTCTTCTGGAGTGAAATTTTCTAAATCGAGACCATCCATAATAAGCAAAGCCGGGACACCATTCTTAGCAAACGAATAATTATCAGAATAAGCGAATGAATTGTCCAATGCAAATGAAGGCATTTCCGATAAATATAAATTATTATTTTTCAATACACTATCGAGAGCATCCAAATTATTTAAAAATTCTGCACCAATTGCAACAACAGATTTAAATCTATCCAAAAATGCAATACCGTCAATATTGATATTAAGAATTGTTTTGAGAAGTGGACGCGCAGGATAATCGCAATAATAAGTAGAGCCAAGCAAACCGTGTTCCTCTGCTGTTGTGAAAAGGAAAATAACGGAACGTTTGGGTTTTATTTTGTTTTCCATAATATTACGTGCTATTTCGAGAGCAACAGCACAACCAAGGGCGTTATCTGTAAGTCCGTTATAGATGCTATCGCGACCGGAAGGAATACCAACACCAAGATGGTCGTAGTGAGCCGAAACCAACACGTAACTGTCGCGAAGTTTTTCATCAGCACCCTGAATAATACCAACAATGTTTACAGCAAGGAAATCGTGGCGTTCAACCTGAGGCTTGAATTCAAAGAAAGTATTCAGAGGAAAGCTTGATAGTTTATTATTTTTTGCAAGTTCCAATATTTGATTTAAAGAATAACCAGATTGATCAAAAATAAAATCAGAAGCGATTGGGTTGAGAATAATGCAGAGATTTTTATTCAAATTATAGGCAAGCGAAAAATCATCGAATTGGTAATTGTATATCATTTTTTCCCAGTGACGCTGATTTGCAATACTTTGTGTTGAGATAATTATTAATGCAGAGGCACCACGAGAAACAGCGATGAGTTGTTTTGTTTCGTAGCTTGAATAGGTAGTTGGTCGTTCGCCTGCAAAGAAATCAGGAGACGTAGAAAAGGGTTCACCATCTAAAACAACAACAACTTTACCTCGAACATCGATGTTTAAGTAGTCGTTATAGTCATATTCGGGAGCAAAAATACCAAAACCGGCAAATACCATTTCCGTGCGACGCGAAAGAAATATCTGATGAGATATTTTGTAAACCAAATAATCCTCGTTTAATGAATATTCACGAAAATTGTTTTCGGAGTATACAGTAAGTTTTGTTTCAGGAAGAATTTTAGTAGAATGCATAGGGATATACTGATAAAAAGTGCCATCGTTGCCGATAGGTTTCACACCGTATTTATTCAATTCTGAAGCTAAATATTTGGCAGCAATTTCGCTACCGAACGAACCTGTAAGGCGACCTGCCAAAAAATCGCTGGCAAGAAAATTAACGTGGCTGATAATGTTATTTTTATTAATCTCAGCAATCAAACAAGAAGCAAACAGCAAGGTTATTATATATAGATATACTCTCATAAAAACAATTTACTTAATAATTTAAAAATAAAAAAAATTTGATTGAAGATAGTTTATTATTCAATAAATGGCAAGGAAATTGAGAATAATCAGTATGAATAATTAAAAACAGCATAAATACTATGTTTTTTGAATAATGAAGAATAGAAATGGCTAAAAATACACAAATAGATGTATTAAATTCTCCTGCAATGAACAAAATCCGGAATAATATACTTCCTCAATTGAGCAGAAACAGAGATATATTGTTAGCGATGGGAGTTTTGCTCATATTAGGATTATTAATTATTCCGTTACCACCAAAACTGTTGGATATATTTTTAGCAACAAATATAACTTTGTCTGTATTAATATTAATGATAGCAATATACATAAGAACACCGCTGGAATTTTCTTCGTTCCCAGCTGTGTTGCTTATGACAACTTTGTTTCGGTTGGGACTGAACGTTGCAACTACACGTTTGATATTAGGCGAAGCGTCAGCAGGAGATATAATTCACGCGTTTGGTTCATTTGTAATCAAAGGCAATTATGTAGTTGGGGTAATAATATTTCTCATATTACTTGTAATCAACTTTATAGTAGTAATAAAGGGTTCGACACGTATTGCCGAAGTAAGCGCACGATTTACTCTGGATGCATTGCCCGGCAAACAAATGAGTATTGATGCAGATTTAAACGCGGGATATATAGATGAAGCAACAGCCAAAAAGCGACGCGAAGACCTTACTCGTGAGGCGGACTTCTTTGGTGCGATGGACGGTGCGGCGAAGTTTATCAAAGGAGATGCAATAGCAGGATTAGTAATAACGGGTGTCAATATTCTTGGTGGATTGGCAGTTGGAATGTTGCAATTTCAAATGGATTTTGCTACGGCAGCATCTACATATACCATTTTGACTATTGGTGATGGTCTTGTTGCTCAAATTCCATCGCTTTTGATTTCTGTATCGGGAGGTTTGGTTGTAACACGTTCGAGCGGTTCGGATTATTTAGACAGTGAACTTTCGTTTCAGATCGGTAGTCGTCCGAAACCACTTGCGATTACTTCGATAGTATTGCTGATAATGGGAACAATTCCGGGTTTTCCATTTATTCCATTTTTTATTCTTTCGATAATCACCGGGGGATTTGCTTACTACCGATATAAACAAATGAAGCAAGAGGCAGAGAAAAAGCTTAAAGCAGAAATAGAAAAAGCAGAAGAAGTAAGTGCCCCACCGGAGCAACCGGTAGAAGAATTGCTCAAGATAGACCCTGTAGAAATTGAATTAGGTTATGCACTGATACAATTAGTTGATGAAACTCAGGGAGGCGATGTATTCAAGCGAATTACAAATGTTCGGCGTCAATTAGCTCAGGAACTCGGTATTATTTTGCCGCCAGTAAGAGTAAGAGATAATTTACAGCTTGATCCGGAAGAATATGTAGTTAAAATACGCAACAATGAGATTGCAAGAAACAAGTTGTATCCAAATATGTTGCTTGCAATGAATCCGGGAAATGCCGAAGGCACTCTTGATGGAATAAATGTAACTGAACCAGTGTTTGGATTGCCGGCAGTATGGGTAAATCAAAACTTGCGTGAAAATGCAGAGGTAATGGGTTACACAGTAGTCGAAGCAGCCACTGTTCTGACAACACATTTAACAGAATTGCTGAGACGAAATGCAGATAAACTCCTAACCCGTCAGGAGGTAAAACGATTAATTGACAACTTGAAAGATGACTATCCGGCATTGTTAGAAGAAATACAGCAAGAACAATTGCCACTTGTGCTTGTCCAGAAAGTGCTGCAGAATTTACTTGCCGAAGGAATTCCTATCAGAGATTTGCCGATAATATTAGAATCAATTCTGGAATATTCGAAAGTAACTAAAAATACAGATGTATTAACAGAATATGTTCGCCATAATTTATCTGAAACGATAAAAAAACTATACCAAGACAGGTTTGGAGTAATTCACGCTATTGCATTAGATCCGCAAATTGAAGAAAAAATCACGAATGCACTGCAAATGCACGGAACAACTGCGATAGCACCATCAATTGGATTGCCACCGGATTTTATCGAAGCAATGAAAAATAGTTTGAATGAAGCAATTGAGGAAATATCGCTTGCGGGATATTTGCCTTTAATAATTTGTTCCGCACAAATACGTCCATATCTATATAGAATGATTCACAATACTTATCCACTTGTAAGCGTTGTCAGTTTCACTGAACTGCCGGCAGATACTGACATAGAAATACACGGACAAGTGCGTGTTTGAAAAAGATAGGATATGAGAACAAGCAAATTAATCACAATTGACCATCATATTTCAAATGAAAAATCGTTGCATCCCCGTTCCACAGGGGAATTTTCGGCTTTGCTTCACGATATTGCACTTGCAATCAGGATTATTTCCCGAGAAGTAAGACGCGCCGGACTTAATGAAATGTTTGGACTAACCGGAGAAGAAAATCAGAACGGCGATAAAGTAAGAAAGTTGGATAAATTTGCAAATGAAATAATAAAAAACTTAATCCTACAAAATGGAAATGTGTGCTGCATAGTAAGTGAAGAAGAAAATGATATAGTTTATGCCAAAAACAACGAGAATGCAAAATATATTTTAGTATATGACCCGCTCGATGGTTCCACAAATATTGATGTAAATATTACAATTGGTAGTATTTTTTCAATTTATCGTCGGCTCGATGATAGTATTCCTGTTAATATAAATGATGTATTGCAGTGTGGCACAAGACAAGTTGCAGCAGGATATGCTCTTTATGGTTCATCTACACTTTTTGTATATACGACAGGAAATGGAGTTAATGTCTTTACTTATGACCCAACTTTAGGTGAATTCTTTTTAACACAAAAGGATTTGAGAATTCCAGAATCAGGGAATATTTACAGTTGTAATGAAGCAAACTATTTCAAATGGAAGCCACAAGTGCAGAAATTTGTAGATCACCTGAAAGGAGCCAATGGAAGTGGACTTTCGTATATGCTACGTTACATTGCAAGTGGAGTAGCTGATATACATCGGACTTTACTATATGGTGGAATTTATTTATATCCTGAAGACACTTCGCATCAGACGGGGAAATTCAGACTTGTGTATGAAGCAAATGCACTTGCAATGATTGTTGAACAAGCAGGTGGTCTGGCAACAGATGGCAAGCAAAGAATTTTGGAAATAATACCAACTTCAATTCACCAAACAATCCCTCTGATTATTGGAAGCCCAGAAGAAGTAAGGCTTTACGAAAAGTATTATAAACACAATATTAGTTTATAAATTTTTGATTAATAACTAATAATTTCTGGTTTTATATTTCCAAAAAATCAATCAAAAATTAAATATTTCCCATAATTACTCAGTAAAAAAGTAATTACAATTGCTATTATTAAGTAATTGTGCCCTCTTTAACAAATTTCAATAGAAAAAATTTAATTTTTTAAAAAATTTTTAAAATTTTTACAATAATTATTATTTACATACGACTATAAAATAGAAATTATTTGTAAATAAGAATAATTATAAATTAATGAATAAGCTCAAAGAAAAATTAGCAAGCAAAGGATTAAAGGCAACTGTTCAGCGGCTCTATGTTTATGAGGCATTGCTAAACAGTCGGCAACATCCTACAGCAGAGGAAGTGTATCTGGAAGTATCACGAGTATTACCAAGCGTATCGTTAAGCACAATATACAATACACTTGAAACGTTTGTAGAACATAAGCTCGTCAATAAAGTTCACAACGATACCGGAATAGCCCGATATGACGCTTTTGTGGAAACACATCATCATATATATTCCGAAAATGGAGAAATAATAGCGGATTATTATGATGAAAAGCTTGCTGAATTGCTTAATGACTATTTCACCAAGAAGAAAATAAATGGCTATGAAATAAAGGAAATACGCCTTCAAATTATATGTTCAACCAAAGAAAAGGAAACAAAAAATGAGTAACCTGAATCAAATTGGGCTCGATGCTAACAAGTCAGCAGAATTAGCAGAAAAGTTGAATGATTTATTAGCTAATTATCACGTGTTTTATATGAATGTACGTGGATTTCACTGGAACATACGCGGAGAGAAGTTTTTCGAGTTGCATTTAAAATTCGAGGAACTTTACGACAACTTAATATTGAAAATTGACGAAATCGCTGAACGTATTTTAACAATAGGGAGCACACCTCTACATTCTTTTAGCGATTATCTGGCAAAATCGGAAATCAAAGAAGCAAAAAATTTATCGTCGGCAAAAGACACAGTTGCTTCGATACTTGATAGTTTCAAAATACTTCTGCTTAAACAGCGCTATATATTAGATCTATCGGACGAAGTCGGCGACGAAGGAACAAACACACTAATGAGCGATTATATTCGTGAGCAAGAAAAGTTAGTCTGGATGTATTCAGCATATTTAAATAATTAATTCTAACAACTATTTTTAATATTTAATGGAGGTTCAAATGTCAGATTACAAATTCCCATCAATTGGAGAGAAATTTCCAGAAATCGAAGTTCAAACTACACTTGGCAAAATGAATTTGCCAAAAGATTTAGAAGGCAAGTGGTTTATACTATTTAGCCATCCGGCGGACTTCACACCTGTATGCACAACAGAGTTTGTAGCATTTCAGAAAAGATATGAAGAATTCAAGAAGTTAAATTGTGAGTTAGTTGGACTTTCGATTGACCAAGTTTTTTCACATATCAAATGGGTAGAATGGATTAAAGACAATTTGCAAGTAGAAATTCAGTTCCCGATAATTGCAGATGATGGAACAATTGCAAAAATGCTTGGTATGCTTCATCCAGGAAAAGGAAAAAATACAGTGCGTGCAGTATTTTTCGTAGATCCAACAGGAACAATAAGAGCAATATTGTATTATCCACAAGAACTTGGACGCAATTTTGATGAATTATTGAGAATGGTAAAAGCATTCCAGGTATCAGATAGCGAAAAAGTTGCAATACCAGCTAACTGGCCAAACAATGAATTAATTGGCAATAAGGTGATTATTCCACCAGCAACAGACTACAAAGCAGCAATGTATAAGAAAGACCGCTATGAAAACTTCGACTGGTGGTTCTTGTATAGAGATATTGAACAGAAATAAAGCAAAAAGATAAAGAAATGGCGGGAATGATACCCGCCATTTCATTTAATTTTTGTGTATATCACGATGCATAATGCGTCGTGATTCTTTTAATTTTTCGTCGTCTGGAAGAGAGAGCAAACGTTGATTTAAGTCTTTATCGTTTTCATTTTGAAGTTGAGCAGCAACAAATGAAATAACCTGAGGTGGGAAAACATTGTCGCGTTCGTATAGCTCACGGTGCTGGAGTAATTTTTCGCTCGACTCGACACAACTTGTAGCAAGTTCAGGAAGTTCATTTTCGATAGAAGACTTATGAATATTTGTGCTGACGTAGCTATTATTAGCAATATCGAGGGATTTATCTTTGTTAGTAAGTCCCCATTCAGCAGCCATAGTAATACCTGAAAGCAACAAATGAGCGTTTCCACTTCCGTCAGGACTACGGATTTCGACTGTTTGGCGGTAAATACGCTTTTCGAGAGGTTCAACCGGGCAATCATTAACAACAGAAGCAAGGTTCGACAGGTTATTCCAGCCGAGTGGAACGCGAATAAGAGCGCTACGGTTCATCTCGCTCCAGCAAACGCGAGTAGGAGCTTCCTGATGTGGAACAAGTCTTAGATAAGAAGCAGTAACCATATTACCAAATCCAGTAAGGCTTGGAGCATAGTTGCAGAGCCCACCTATGAGCACTTTAGCATAGTCGGTAAGAGCACCTTTTTCGTCTGTCATAATATTTTGACCATCTTTCATCAGTTGAAGATGGAAGTGCATTCCGTTGCCAGCGTGCCCGATTTCTAATTTTGGAACAAAAGTAGCAGTAAAATTATTTCTATAAGCAACATTTCGAATAATCCATCGGGAAAGGACAATAATATCTCCGGTGTCTTCGATTGGAGTAGGTAAAAATTCAACTTCGACTTGTTCGGCGCTTTTACCATTTAGTTCAGGATAATCACTTTCGATACGTTCAAGATAACCTACTTCGAAATGGGCATATTTAACGTTTCCGGAAATCTGGGCGATATAGCGAACCATTTCATTCAACACAGCAGCACTTTTGACGAATGGTTCGGAGGCGTGATAACCACGCTGTTTTGGCATAGGGAAAAGTTGATTATTAGTATGACCGATAAGGTAGAATTCCAATTCACCTAAAGCCCAAAGCTCTAAGCCAGTTCGTTCTTTCAGCATAGTGTGAGCTTTATGAAGAATATTATCGGGTGCAAATGGAGCGCGTTCGCCGTTTTTATTCAGGAAGCGACAGACAAAATCAATACTCTTATTATCAAAAGGATTAAGAAAAGCAGTTTTATAAACAGGGAGCACATACATATCAGAAGAACCTGCATCCACAATTCCTTTGAAGAGAGAAGAGCCATCAACGCGTTCACCTTCGGTAAGAATCATTTCAGCCTGCTGAGTACTGCAGATAGGAATTCTGAGCTCTTTGATTTTTCCATCAATGCCGGTATAATGGAAAGTAATGCGTTCCAATTCTTTTTCTTTAATAATTCTAATTAAATCATCACGAGTAAAATCTTTTGGTTCCTTACCTAAAATAACAGAAATGGGATTACTTAAAGCAAAATTTTCAAGTTTAGTCATAAAGCACCATCAAAAAAATTGTAAAATTATATAATACTAGAAATTTAATATAATAAATGTTCATAAATTTTTCATATTTTTATTTTGAGAAAAAGTGAAATAAGAAGAAAAAGTAATCTTAATGGAAGAAATTGTTTATCATACGAATTATAGATTAGAGAACGAATACTGGTGGTTTGTAGCAAGAAATGAGATTGTAAAAACTCTGATATTACAAAAGACGGACATACCACAGGGGAGTTACGTATTAGATATTGGTTGTGGAACAGGTGGTTTTTCTGAAAAAATATCGCATTTGTATAATCCGATATGCTTAGATACATCGGAATTGGCAATTGATTATTGCCGGAAGCGAGGATTGAAACATACATATAAATCGACTGTGGAAGAATTTGATTTTGAGCAGTATCCAATAAAAGCAGCAATTATGCTGGATGTAATCGAACATATTGAAAATGACAATGCAATAGTGAAGCAAGTGTACGATAAATTACCGAACGGAGCGTGGTTTATAACAACTGTTCCTGCTTATCAGTCGCTTTGGAGCCGTCACGATGAAATTCATAAGCACTACCGCAGATATAGCAAATCTGAATTTAACAATATTCTTAGACAAGCAGGATTCAATATTGTATATTCTTCATACTTCAATACACTACTATTTGCTCCGGCAGTGTTGAAAAGATATGTTGATAAGCTAACCGGTGCAGAAAAGAAAAAGGACGAACCAGTTGAAAATGTTTCACCATTAATAAATAAAATATTTAGAAGTATATTTTTATTAGAAAAATATATGATTGGGAAGATTATTTTCCCATTTGGATTGTCGATCATTACAATCGCAAGGAAATATAAATAATGTTCAAAAATGAGAAATATAATATGGAGAGAAAAAAACAATTATTTGAAAAGGTTCAAGAAAGCGTAAGCTATTTAAAGCAAGAATCAGTCATTTCTCCAAAAACCGGAATAATTTTGGGCACAGGATTAGGTGAATTAGCTACTAAAATTCAAATTAATAAAGTTTTTGATTATACAAATATTCCCCACTTCCCTACTTCAACGGTAGAAAGCCACAAAGGTAAGTTAATATTTGGGGAGTTAGAAGGAAAAGAAGTGGTTGCAATGCAGGGACGTTTTCATTACTACGAAGGATACTCGATGGAACAAATAACTTTTCCGGTTAGGGTAATGAAATATCTTGGAGTAGATAAGTTGATTATTACAAATGCTTGTGGCTCATTGAACCCATATATACCTGTTACAAGTATAGTCGTAATAGATGATCACATCAATTTGATAGGCGATAATCCACTAATAGGCGAATATGATCCAAGATTTGGAGCACGTTTTGTAGATATGAGCGAACCTTACAGCAAACAAATGATAAAATTAGCAGAAGAATTAGCATTGGAATTAGGAATAAAGTTGCACAAAGGAGTATATGCCGCAATGAGTGGTCCGAGTTTGGAAACACGAGCGGAATATCGTTTCTTGCGTTTGATTGGTGCGGATTTGATTGGAATGAGTACGATTCCGGAATGTATTGTTGCCAATCAGATGGGAATGAAAGTGCTTGGTTTTTCTATTGTAACAGATGAATGTTATCCAGATGCACTAAGACCAGTTTCTTTGGACGAAATAATCAAAGCAGCTCAGATTGCTGAACCGAAATTAACAAAATTAGTAATGAAGATAATTAGTAAATTAGATTAATTTTTGCAATAGAATGATAGTTCCAGATGAAATATTGAATTTTACGTTTAAAGATATGTATCACGGATTCGCCGAGTGTCACGGGAATTTATCTTTGGATGAGAATTCAATAACTATAGAGTATTTTGTGAAAGATAGCATTATCGGCTTTTTTAAGTCAAATATCAAGAGAGTGAAGATAAAATATTCTGAAATTATCAATACAGAAATTAAGAAAAAGTTTTTTAGGAGATATTATTTAATTATTCGGATAAAATCTCTGAATAATATAATCGACTTACCTTTTATTGACGAGAACGCCAAGTTGAGTATTAAGATAAGCAAATCATCGTTGCTGACTGCAGAGGAAATATCATCATACATTAACTACAGGGTCGCTGAAAATAAACTTTCTAAAATTGATAATAATTATTAAATTGGTTGAATAAATTCGAAAAATTGCGAACAAGTGATATGGAAAATAAAGGGAAGTTATTAATAGTTGATGACGAAACAGCATTTTTAAAAATCCTGAGTATAATGTTTTCAAAGTTTTACGACGTGCGGACGGCTGAAAGTGGAGAAGAAGCTTTGAAAATATTAAAGGATGGATTCAAAGCAGAGGTTATATTATCGGACCAAAGAATGCCGGGTATGAGCGGTGCAGAATTTTTAGAAAAGAGTATGAGCATTGTTCCAGACGCTACCCGAGTTATACTAACAGGATATACCACACCGAAAGATATAATCCCGGCAATAAACCAAGCACATGCATATATGTATTTGATAAAGCCAGCAGATGAGTTAGCTTTAGTCCAATCGATAAAGATTGCATTCGATAATTACAATAAAAACAAAAAAGTTAAAAAACAAGCCGCAGAACTTAAGAAAACAGTGGAGCAGCTGAAAGAGAAGAATGAAGAACTTCAGCGTTCAATAAGTGAGAATACAGAATTACTTAATCAGACTATACAAGCAATATCCGGAATTGCAAGTTACGCTGAAAGGTTTTATTTTACGAATCACACAAAATTTGTAGCAATTACATCAAAATTATTTGCAGAAGAGTTAGGATTATCAAAAGATAGAATAAATAATATAGTATTGGCTTCTTTGCTTCATTCAAGTGTATTAAACGGGATGCCAATTAATTACATATTAACAGATCCGCATGATTTGACTGATGACAAGAAAATGGAGTATCTCAAATATTTCAGGACTTCTCTGGACACTATACTAAAAGTAAAAAAGCTAAAAAAATATGCAGATATTATAGCAAATATCTGGGAGCACCACGATGGGAGTGGTTTTCCGGCGATGCTCTCGGGAACTTCAATTTCTTATGAATCGCAAATAATTGCACTTGTTAATTTTTATCACAATAACGTTTATCGAATGCAATTGCATGAAGTGCCACACTTTTTTGAAATAGGTTATGTATTGCAAGGACCTGATCGCACCAAAAAAAGACACGAGGAAGCAATAAAATCGCTTTATCGGCATGCAACATGGTTCGATTATGATTTGTTCCATCATTTTCAAGATATTATCAGGAAAAAAACTATTCCTACATTAGTGCCTGAACAGGGTGAGCTGAGAATTGTTAATATTGATGTTTATGTGGCTGGTCTTATTCAACCTAAAGTGAAATCAAGCGAAGAAACTAATGAAGAAGCGGAAGAACCAATTGAAGCTATTGAAACTTCGCAGGGACAAAAAATGCGTGAGATGAACGTTTTTGTCTCTCAATTAGAACCCGGAATGATGATGGGACAAACATTATTTACCAAAAATGGTATGCTTGTTGTAAAAAATGAGACAATACTTGACGAAGCTACAATAAAGAACATAAAACAGCTCGAAAGCACAGAAATGATACCTTCGAAAGTAACAATATTAGTCCCACTATAATTTATGAGAAACATAACTGTAATGAAATTTGGCGGGAGTTCAGTAGCAAATGCTTCCGCAATGCTCAATGTATTAAAAATAATCTCTGCCAATAACAGCAAAAAGCTTGTTGTTTTATCTGCCTGCAAAGGAGTAACCGACTTATTAATAGAAGTTGCGAACTTTTCATTGCAAAATTTATCAAAAGCAACCGAAATAATTGATGAAATATCAAAACACCATAAGCAAATCATTGAAAATACTCTAAAAACTGAATTAAGAAATAAAGCGCGTGAAGAAATAGAGAAGCTAATTAAGCAGGTTAGAGAATATAGTGAAGGAACTCATTTACTACAAGAGCTGACACCAAAGATGATGGACTATTTTGTGTCTTTCGGGGAGAAATTATCAACAACTGTTTTTTATTATATTTTGCTTGAAGAAAAAATAAATACTGCTTTGATAAACTCGGAAAATTATATAATAACAAATAGTAAGTTTGGAGAGGCAGAACCTAATTTTACTTTGATAAAATCAAAAATTCAAAAAGAGTTAATACCGCAATTTGAAATATACGATACAATAATCGCGCAAGGATTTATTGGTTCAGATACAGATGGCAGAACAACAACATTAGGACGAGGCGGTTCGGATTATAGCGCCTCGATTTATGGGCTGGCTCTTGGTGCAAATGAAATTCAAATCTGGACAGATGTGTCGGGAGTAAAATCTGCCGACCCAAGACTTGTTGAGCAAGCAATCACAATAGACGAAATGACAATCGATGAAATTCGTGAACTTTCATTTTATGGAGCAAAAGTATTACATCCCGATACAATAAAACCAGCTATTGAAGCAGGCATTCCGATAAAAGTATTAAATACATTTTCTCCATTAGATCAAGGAACAGTTATAAAAGAGAACTTTCAAGAGAGCCAACCGAAATTGCACTCGATTAGTTTATTAAGTGAAGTTACAAAATTGCATTTCCATCTTGATGCAAAACGTAACAACAACTTGCAAGTAGTGGATATTCTGAATTATTTTATCAGAAGGGACATCAAAATATTGTCTTCCTCGCAATCAGAAACCTCATTATTATTGTTTGCAAAAATAGATAATCAGCAAATAGATAATTTGAAAGCAACTTATACAGATTATCAAGTTGAAGCAAACAAAGGAGATTTGATTTGCCTGGTGGGAAATAATATATTACTTGATAAAGAATTATTATCTGAATTATTCAAAAAAATTGAGAATTACCAAGTGGATTATATACAATTTGGAATAAATAAACAACTTTCTCTATTGTTTTCGAAAGAAAACACAAAAGAAATAATCGAAAAAATTCACTCAATTATTGGCAATTAGTTTTTAATTTCTTTTAGATTTTCAAAATATTTTCTAATGAGTTGCTCATAATCTTTGGTATAAGTGCGTCGAGCGTTGTTTATCATTTCCTGAATGAATTGATTCTGGCGGATAAACTTCTCGAAATCTGCTGAATTCGGACTATCCCGAAATATATCCTGAGCAGTACGACCTTGGCGGCGTTCTTCGAAGTCCCTATCATAAATTGATTTTGTAGCATCGAGCAAACGTGAGAGAATTCTTTCCTGCTTACGACGGGTTTCGGGAGAAACATTTCCACTTTGAATTTCGCGAGCCACTTCTTCCATTTCGCGAGCAATTCTATTTAAATCACCCAGAGCTAATTTATTTCCATCGGGAGCATTTCTTTGCTCTTCGGCAAGTTCCTGAAGAGATTTTTGAGCTCTGCCCTGACGGTCGGCAAGACGTGCCATTTGAGCTCGCTGTTCTTGTGAAAGGCTTCCGGGATTGTTGCCCTCGCCAAGTTGCTGCATAGCTTGGTTAATTGCTTGCTGTTCGGCAGCTAATTGTTGCAATCGCTGCTGGAAAGCCATACCTTGTCCGCCACTCTTGCTTTGTCCCTGTCCCATACCACCACCTGCATCGCAAGAACTTTGCTTGTTTTGCATCTGGCTTAGCATAGATTGCATTTGTCCGATAGTAGAGTTTAAGGATTTCATTGCCTCAATTTGTGATTTGGCAGCCTGGGACATTTGTCTGTTAGCAAGATATTCCACAGTTGCCCGCATTTGCATAAGAGCATTAGTCAATTCAGAGCCCATCTGAGGAGTAACAGCAAAGGATTTTTCGGCAAGTTGAGCCATTGAATTAGCGACATTGGAAACACTTTCGAATAAATCAGCTTGTTCATTGGCATATTCTGGAATTTTAGTAGAGTTAAAATCGGATTTTTGAGTTTTATCTTTCAATTTTTCTTGATTATTCGAGGTTGTAAGTAAATCCTGAAGTGCCTTTTGCATTTTGCGTTGAGCTTCACGATTTACTTTATCATTCATTTTGTCCTTGACTTCATTCATTTTTTGAGAGAAATTCTTAATTTTTTGAGAAGCTTTTTGCTGTTTCGATGAAGATTTTTTGAAATCACCTTTTTCTAATGAAGAAGAAGCTTCCTGCATATCCTGCGAAGTTTCTTCATAATTTAGTTCATCAGAGGCTTCGTTAAGTTCGCGTAAAGGCATTTCCTGTTCGCCAATTTCTTTCATAAGATTGCGAAGTTCATCGAGTTCTTTATTGATAGATTTCAATTCTTCCCGAAGTTCTTGCTGTTTGCGAGCAAGTTCTTTTCTTTTGTCTTCGTCGTTAGGATTAGTATTTTTCAACTGATTTTCAAGTTGATTTTGTTGATTTTTTAGTTCTTCGGAACGTTTGGCAATAGCATCAGCTTTTTGTTCTGCCTGAACACGTTTAAGAATTTTCATAGTTCGTTCGATACTACGGCGGAATTTTTCTTCATCAAATTGTATTGACTGCATAGCTTTTTGAAGTTGTTCGGGCGACATATTTTGCAGAGAATTTTCCATTTGTCGCTGTAATCGTTCAAGTTCGGGTGAACGCACTTCTTGCATTAATTTCTGGAGTTCGAGATATTTTTGCAGAGTTTCGGGAGATAATAAATTATTTTGTTGAAGTTTATCGGTTGTTTGAGATAAATCCTGCGATAAATTATCAACTTTCTTTTGTAATTCAGACTGTTTTTTCAGAATATCTTCAACTTTTTTCTTTTCTTCCCAATTAAGTTCTTTTTTATCTTTTTTCAGTAGTTCCCGGTTTATCGCTTCCATTTCTTTCTTTAAGTTTTCAGATTCTTTAGCAATTTTCTGAAGTTCTTTTTCAACCTTTTCGTGAACAACATCTGAGCGATTCATTAATTCATCAGGAGAAGGAAGCCTGACGGTTATAGTTTGGGTGCGTGCGGACTTTGGACCATTGATAATGTCGTTGTCTAAAACTTCCACAAAGAATTCATATTTATCTTCGGGAGTGATATGCACTTTTTTTAAGTCCCAAACATAGGGCAAATCCTGAATAGTAGAGTTGCTTGCAGATAAAGGAATTGGAATTTGCTTATAATTTTTATCCGGTGAAGAGTATTTTGATTCAATTAATTTATAGTGCAATTTTACAGAACTGAAGCCATAATCATCGCTAATTGCAACTTTAATTGGAAGAATAGCATTTTTATCGAGTTCGACATTCATTGTTGGAGACTGTAGCGAAATTGATGGATATTCATCTTTGCCGGAGACCACAGAATAACGAATAGGGTCAGGATTTGTTTGCCCATCGACATCTACAATTCTAATGTGATAGAAACCATTGAAATTGCATACAAATTTGCCAGTTGCGACTTTATCTTTGACAGACATCTGGATAAGAGTTGTATCAAACCGAGGGATTGAGTCTTTTTCACTGAATTTATTTTTTTCTATTACCAATTGAGCGGATTTGATTTTCTTGTTGGAAAGCACAGAAATATTTACCGAAGAACCATTAAGAGCAGAAATATCGGCATTTTGCTCATCAAAATCTTTTGGAGCAAGTCCTGTATAAGAGGGATAGGTAACTCTGCCACTCAATGAACGGATTTGAGGCAAATCAACTACCTGAATAGAACCTAATTTAGTGATGACATTTGTTGTAAGCCATTCAGCAGAAGCATAGAACTGAAGATTGGATTTTACAGCAGCAATAGAGTAAATATAGACGTCGCCTGTATCGAGACGAAGAATGTATTCGTCATAATTTTTTTGCTTTTCTTCTTTAATAAGTAATTTAATAGTTTCCGGGGCTTGACCTCTGGATTTAATAACTATTTGAGCGGGTTTGCCTCGCAAAATAGTTTGTTGTTGATTGACTAATGTCAAGCTAAATGGAGGAGGTGGGAGATATGATTTATTCCAGTTTATTACTCGTTCGAAGGCAAATCCAAAAGAAGACTGAAAGACAAAAAATGAAAAAAGAAAAACAGTCAAAAAAACAAGAAATCTAATAACCGAATTTTTGAGTTTTTTGGTATCTAAAATCACACTGTAATCTCTGTCTTTCGAATAAGAAGTAATTTGTTCAAAGGCAGCTTCGATGAGTTCGGCGGACATTCCATTAGGTTTATTACGTTCCTGATAAATTTGAACTGCATTGCTTAATCTATCTTTGACATCAGGGTATTGGGCACCAACTCTGAGAGCTATAAGATGCAGTGGTGGACGACTTTTTGGTAATAAGAAGCGAGCTAATCCATCTTTCAAAAAGAATGACAGTAGCATTATTGAAGAAAAAACAACAAATCCGAACAATATCCCACGGAAGAAAACATCTCCCTGAGCAAAAAGTTCAATTAAGGTAACAGTAAAAAGAACTGATACAATAAAAGTAAGGGCATTGAAGAGCCCTGAAAACAGAATAATGAAGCTTTCTTTTCTGCGAGTGATGCGAAGCTTCTGGATGATTTCTTTATATGTATCTCTTTTCATATCAATCAATTAGTTAGTGCATAAACAATAATATTTGTGCCAATTTTCAAGGCAGCTTCCCTTTTTTCAGGCGGGTTGTTGTGAACCTCGGGGTCTGCCCAGCCGTCGCTTGGATTGGACTCATAAGTGTAGAAAACGCACAAACGCCCATTATGAAACATACCAAAACCTTGCGGGGGGTTGTTGTCGTGTTCGTGAATTTTAGGAAGACCATTTGGAAAAACAAAATGACAATTATAGATTTTATGATTGAAAGGCAGTTCAATAAAATCTTTATCTGGAAATACTTTTTTCATTTCACGGCGAATATGCTCGTCTAAACCGTAATCATCGTCGATATAGAGAAAGCCTCCATTTTCTAAATATGAGCGTAAATTTCGTGCTTCTTTTTCGGTGAAATTAACATTTCCGTGACCGGTAAGAAAAATCACCGGATATAGGAACAAATTATCATTAGCTAA
This sequence comes from Eximiradius proteiniborus, assembly GCF_058546985.1. Classification (NCBI taxonomy): domain Bacteria; kingdom Pseudomonadati; phylum Bacteroidota; class Eximiradiia; order Eximiradiales; family Eximiradiaceae; genus Eximiradius; species Eximiradius proteiniborus. The sequence continues at coordinate 1,150,746 of NZ_CM178592.1, forward strand.
ATCAACGTAAAAGAAAGTAGATTCAACATTTATGTTTGTGTTTTCACGAACAAATTTGAGCAAATTCAATTCTGCCGATTGGTCGTTGTACCAGTCTCCCCCACCGGAATATTTGACACGTGCAATTTTGAAAGCACTTTTTTCCTGCGACTGTGCAAATAAGTTAATCGATAATAATGATATTATTATTGATAAAACAATTAGTTTTACATTTATCTTAAACATACAGTATAATTTCTAATAAAATACCATAATAAAATAAAGACGTTTTAATAATAAAAATGTTACAAAGATAATCAATTAATTATGATGAATTCATAAAATATAAGTTTTGTTCATCGAATATTAGCAATGATTGCTGAATAAATCTAATTTTGTATGAAATTAGTTGCAAATTTGGGGGATAAAAATGAAAAACGTATTTTTTACACTTATTATGTTTTTTGCATTTATTTTAATTGCAAAATCTGAAACATTAGTAAAAGGTATGGTTCTGAATTACGATACAAAACAACCTATTGAAAAGGTAACTGTCGAAACAAGCAATGGATTGATCAAAACATTAACAGATGCCAAAGGAGAATTTCAAATAAGTTTGCCAAATAGCGGGGAGTACAGAATAACTTTCACTTCTCCAACCGGCAATCAACTTACAAAAAAGATAAAAGTCGGGGATGAAAAGGAGCTTCTTCTAAATGTAGAGATATTATCGAAAAATTACAATTTAGGTGAAGTGGTGGTATATGGTGCATCCAGAAGAGCTGAAAAAATAATGTATTCGCCATCGGCTGTATCGGTTGTATTCAGTGAAGAGTTGGAAAGGAAATCACGCCAGGGACAATTAGCATATTCAGTTGCGGGAAATGCAGGAATAGATGTACTTCGCAATGGAGCAAATGACTTTATTGTTAATGCAAGAGGTTTCAATTCCGGATTAAATCGCAGAGTATTGGTATTGCAAGATGGACGCGATGTGGCTATGCCACTGCTAGGGGCTTTGGAATGGAATTCTTTCTCTTTGCCAATGGAAGAGTTTGAAAGCGTTGAATTTGTGAGAGGACCATCGGCAGCACTTTACGGAGCAAATGCATACAATGGGGTATTGCTTTTGAAAAGCCAGTCGCCTCGCTACAATCAAGGTGGCAAGGTTTCTATTTTAGGCGGAGATTACAATACATATAAATTTGATTTACGTTACGCAGGCAGTTTTGAAAATCTTTATTTCAAAGTGAATGCAGGGCGTTCGTATTCATTAAATTTTGCAAATAGACGCGATTCAGTCAGATTTTTAGAATATTCCGGCTTGCCGTTGGAAAAGCGTGTGCTTCGCCCGGAAGACAGGAATACTTATTCGAACTATGGTGCAATACGTTTAGATTATTACTTCGACGACAGCAAATCAATTACAGGTGAATTTGGTTATTCACACAATGGAAATGAAGCATTTGTGTTCGGACTTGGAAGAACGTTTGTCAAAGAAACAGAGAGACCATATTTCAGGTTGGCATATAATTCTGATAGAATAAATATTCACTCTCATTATATGAGCCGTTTTACTCCGGATACGATGTGGTTACTTGTTCCAAATGCTCCGTTGTTAGATAACTCGAAAGATGTGATGTTTGATGTTCAGCATAATTTTTATTTAAGAAACAATATACACTTTATTTGGGGAATAACTGAACAACTTCAATACATCAGAACATACGGAACAAGCATTCCGAATAATGTAGATGCAGATTTCACAGGTGTTTACTCTCAGATTGAGTGGCAAGCCGCAGACAATTTGAAACTTGTGGGGTCAGCAAGATATGACCACGCGAGCATTCATCCATCATATTTTTCGCCAAGATTTTCTGTTGTTTATTCACCAATAGCAGGAAACCAATTTAGATTATCGATAAATAAAGGATTCCAAAGACCAAATTATTCAGAATTATATCGATTAACTCCAGACGCACCAGCATTTTCAACCAAGACGAAAGCACCTGTTAATTTCAAAAATATTGAAAAGATAATTGCAGATAGTATAGCAAGCTTAAGCGGTGTGCGTCCGGAAATAAACTTAAATCTAAGTCCAACCCGTGCATTTGCCGTTGGCAACGACAAACTCGAAGTAGAAAAAATCACTTCTTTTGAATTTGGATATAAAAACACTATTTCGGATAACTTCTATATTTCAGTTGATTTGTTTTATAATAGACTTACAGATTTTATTACGAATTTTTTGCCTGGTGTCAATCCAAATATTCAAAAATGGTCGCCTCAACTGCCAGATAGCTTAAGCCAATACGCTGAATTGGTCAAGAACATTGTTTATTCCGAGCTTTCAGCAAGAGATAGAGCAAGATTATCAATATTTAACGGACAACCTGCTTTTATTGTTTCAAATACGAACATTGGCAAAGTTGATGAATATGGAGTAGAATTAACAGCATTTTACAAAATAACTAATAATTTCAGTGCAAAAATTGATTACAGTTATTTTGGATATGATGTAGTTGAAAACAAGTCTGCTCAGCCATTGCTACCGAATACAGCTCCACATAAAGCAAATTTATCTTTAAATTACGTTCAGCCAAATTCATATGATATAACATTAGATGTATATTATTCACACAAATTTGATTGGCTTGCAGGAACGTTTCAAGGCAAAGTGCCGAGCTACACAATAGTTAATTTAAATGCGGGATATGAATTAACAAACAATTTAAGTCTTGGTTTAAACGTTTATAACTTGTTAAACAAAAAGCATTATCAAATATTTGGCGGTACGTATATACCGCGAGTAGCAACAGCAAAAATTAATTATAAGTTTTGATGAAAAAAAAAGTAGTTTATATTTGCAGAGAGTGCAGTTATAAATCACCACGATGGCTTGGGAAATGCCCTAATTGCAATGCCTGGAACTCATTTGATGAAACAATAGACGATGCCGGTGCACGCAGAAGCAGCACCGGCAAATCTATTAATCCGGCAACTGTTGTTAAATTAAGCGATATTTCCACAGATAAGCAGTATCGAATTCATACTACGATAAAAGAACTTGACAGAGTGTTGGGCGGTGGAATCGTCCCTGGTTCAATTGTGCTTGTGGGAGGAGACCCGGGGATTGGCAAAAGCACGCTTATGCTGCAGATGTGCTTTGGTATTGCTGAACAAAATCCGCTTTATATAACAGGCGAAGAATCCCTACAACAGATTAAATACAGAGCATTGAGAATTAAGGATATTGATGAGGAATTAGAAATTCTTGCTGAAACAAATTTAGAAACAATTGTAAATAAGATAAAACTATCTGAAGCAAATGTAGTTGTTGTGGACTCGATTCAGTCTGTATTTTCGGAATTAATTGAAGCAACACCTGGTTCGATAACTCAGGTACGGGAATGTGCGACTCATTTGCAGCAAGTAGCCAAAAAGTATAACAAAGCAATTTTTTTAATCGGGCACGTAAATAAAGACGGTGCTATTGCAGGACCGAAAATATTAGAGCATCTTGTTGATACAGTAATTCAGTTCGAGGGTGAAAAAACATATTCATACAGGATTTTGCGAGCATTGAAGAATCGTTATGGCTCTACAAATGAAATCGGCATTTTTGAAATGAGCGAAAACGGACTAATAGAGGTCAGCAATCCATCGGAGGTGTTTCTTACCGGGCGAAATGATTTTGCTTCCGGGATAACAATCGCTTCGATAATGGAGGGAAGCCGTCCAATTCTGCTCGAGGTGCAGTCGCTTGTAACACCAACAAACTACGGTATGCCACAACGTGTATCAAACGGATTTGACAACCGCCGGTTGCAAATGATACTTGCAGTATTGGAAAAACGGTTAGGAATACCATTCAGTCATAACGATGTGTTTGTCAATATTGCTGGTGGAGTATATTTAAATGATGCTTCGGCAGATTTGGCTGTTGCAATTGCACTGGTGAGTTCGTTCAAAGACATCGCAATAGATGCAAAGACTGTATTTGTTGGCGAGATTGGGCTGACCGGGGAAGTGCGTTCAGTTGCATCAATCGAGCAAAGAATAGCCGAAGCCGATAAGCTTGGCTTCGAGCGAGTATTCTTCCCTACAGGAAATGCAAGCAAGATATTGAAAAAATTTTCTGCTAAATTGGAGCCAATCGAAAGAATTTCCGCATTGTTTAATCATCTTTTTTAAAGCAAATCATATTTTTTCGCTTTGTTCGTTTACTTTTATTTAAAATTTAATTGAATAAAATGGAAAAGATAAACGAACTACGAGAAAGAATTGATGAATTTGACAGGCAACTGATTAAGATTTTTGCCGAAAGACTGCAAATTGCAAAAGAAATCCTAACGTTAAAAATAAGCAATCAACTCAAGGCGGATGATTTCAAAAGAGAAAGTGAAATCATTGAAAAGCTATATAGTGAATTTGGAGATGAAATTTCTAAATATGCAATTGAGAGGCTATACAAGACAATTTTTTCTATTTCTAAAGAAAGCTTTAAAAATGAACACAAAAATTTAACTGCCATAGAATTATTAAAACTAAGACCTATTATGATTGCTGGACCTTGCGTAGTAGAATCGCGAGAACAAGTATTCAGAATTGCTCAGGAATTATCTGAAATTGGCGTTAAATTATTGCGTGGCGGAGCATTTAAGCCACGAACCCGTCCCAATAGTTTTCAAGGGCTTGGAGACGAAGGACTTGATTATTTGCTTGATGCCGCTTGTAAATATCAGATGTACACTGTTACTGAAATACTCGATACCGAACAATTAGAAAGAAATTACGAAAAAATTGATATAGTGCAAATCGGTAGTAGGAATATGTCCAGCTACGGATTTTTAAAGCAAGTCGGAAGATTATCTGCACAGGATGAGAAACCTGTAATATTAAAAAGAGGATTTGCAGCAACAATAGAAGAATTCCTGAATGCCGCTGAATATATAAGGCAGGAAGGCAATCCAAACGTAATATTATGCTTGCGTGGAATAAGGACTTTTGAACAGATTGACTCAAAATTAAGATTTACTCCTGATATTGGAGCAATTATGGACTTGAAAGAACGAACAGATATGCCTGTAATTTTCGATCCATCTCACTCGACAGGGGTTACAAGATATGTGATTCCAATTGCAAGAGCTGCGCTTGCCGCAGGCGCTGATGGGCTTATGGTAGAAACTCACTATAACCCGGAAGAAGCATTGATTGATGGTTTTCAAGCAATATTTCCCAAAGATTTAAAGGTGATAATTGATGAAACGCTTAATTGAGATATATTTTAAAAGTCAGAAGTCAACTATCTTTTTTGAGCCATTTGATAATTTTGCTCAAATTTATCCTAATACAAACGTTGTATTACTAACGGACGAAAGAGTGCATTCTCTCTATCAAAATAAATTTGAGGAATGTAATACAATCGTTGTTCCAGAAGGAGAGAAATGCAAAAATCTTGAAACTGTTGTTAATTTAATTAATGAATTACTGAAATACAAAGCCGATAGAGATACAGCAATAATAGGGATAGGCGGTGGTTCAGTTTGCGATTTGACAGGATTTGTGGCGAGCGTGTATATGCGAGGTCTTAGGCACTCGTTTGTGCCAACAACATTGCTTTCGATGGTTGATGCAAGTATAGGCGGGAAAACTGCGATAAATTTTGATGAAATAAAGAATTTAGTTGGAACATTCAAGCATCCGGAATTTGTAGTAATAGACACGAGTTTTTTGGATACATTAAGCGACAAAGATTATGCTTCCGGTATTGGAGAACTTATCAAAATTGCTGTAATCTCTGATGAAAAATTTTTCGAAGTGCTTGAAGAAACAGACTTAAAAGATAGGAGAAACATAAATTATAATATAATGTTCGAATCTTTACGAAAAAAATCTGAGATAGTAATTCGGGATGAAGAAGACAGAGGAATACGCCATCTTTTGAACTTTGGTCATACATTCGGGCACGTGATAGAACGGCAGTATAAACTGCCACATGGGCAATCTGTAATTTTAGGGATGCTGATTGCAATGAAAATATCTATAGAAATGAACGAGTTAAGTGAAGAAGTATATAACAGAATTTACAGAACATTAGAAAAATATTTATTCTATAAGGAAGAAATTGATATCTGCAAGCTGGCTTGCGGTATTAGTTTAGACAAGAAAAGAAGGAAAAATACGATAGATTTTATTTTGCTAAAAGAGATTGGCTTCCCGAAAATTGTGAATATGAAATTGGAAGATATTCAACAAATATGCAATAAAATAACATTGGAATTGACATAGTCAATTCCAATGTTTTCCGAAAAAAATAGGCAGAGATTAAACTTCTAATCTACTATCAAGAACTTTAACAATGCGCTCGTACACTTCTTTAAAATCGCCTACTCCGTTGATTTTAAATGCTAATCCCATAGAGGAATAATACTTGATGAGAGGTTTTGTCTGAGACTCGTATACCATCAACCGGCGGCGAATTGTTTCTTCTTTGTCATCTTCGCGCTGGAACAACTCAACATTTTCTTCTGGCAGAGGTGGATTGAACAAAAGATGATATATTTTGCCTGTTTTTTTATCAACACGGCGAAGACTAATTCTTTGAATAATTTCCTCGTGTGGCACTTCAAGAACGAGCACGCAATTTAGTTTTAGTCCCATCTTCGACATCATTCCATCGAGTGCTTCAGCTTGCGGGATAGTTCTTGGAAAACCATCGAGCAGGAAGCCTTTTATATAGTCAGTTTTTTTCAGTTCGCTGGCAATAATATCTATCATAATTTTATCCGGGACAAGTTCGCCTTTGTTCATATATTCAGCAGCAATATTACCAAGCTCGGTTTGGTCTTTGACATTTTTTCGCAAAATATCGCCTGTGGAAATTTGCTTAATCCCATAGTCTTTGCAAATATTTTGCGATTGCGTTCCTTTTCCAGAACCGGGAGGTCCTAAAAAGATTAATCTCATAAAATGTTCCTATTTTGAAGATATAAACAATGAACAGTATTGTTACTAAAATAATTAAAAAAATAAATATTCAAAATATATTTTTAATTTTTACTCAAAACTAAATTAATATCTTTCAGAAGTTTATCGAATTTATACAATACGGTGCCATTTTCGTTCATTTCGATTTCGCCGCGGTAATCAATAAGCATTTTGTTCAATATACTTTTTGCAATTTCAAATTGGTTTTGATCAATACGAGCTTCGTAAAAAATATCATTTTCGGTAGCAGGTTTATTGATGTTGAGAATAGCACGAAATAGTTTTTTACGAATAATATTTTTTTCACGTTTTATATTTAAAGCGAAATTGACAAAAATTCGAATAATTGGTATCACAAAAAACAAAACTGAAAAAACGAAAGGGAACAGCCCAAAAAAGAATAAAAATGTAGAACTATCAATTGGCATGCTTAATATAGAATAAGAAATAAATAAATTAAATAAATTCATAAAAAATATAGCAGTATTTTTACCTGAAGAGTTTCCATTGAGAATATATGGTTCTTCGATTTCATCAAAATAGTAAATAATTTTACCTTCAAGAAGTTCTTTGCTAACTTTTTGCAAGTTAGGGAATTCAGCATAGACAGAGCCGTCGCTGTTGATAAATAAATCACCTTTGAATTTGCCGACATATTCAGCCAATTTGCTTTCAGCTACATCCATAGGGACACCTGACAAAAGCGATATAGCACCAGCAGTAAGTCTGCCGTTGGATACTTTTTGCAAATATGCCATCACTTCACGTGCATCGGACAAATCGTCTGTTTTCACACGTTCCGGACCGAACACGAAGTCGTAAACAGAATTGATAAAACTTTTTTTAGGTTCTTTTTTCTGGCTTCTGTAGTATAATCCTGAACTATCTGTATAGTAGTCCGTCATTTCTCGTGTAATATAGGAAATTTGCATACCACGGATAATAGCATAAATAATATCTACAATGAAGCCCAAGTTGATATTGCTACGTCTGTTGTCTCTATCACCTGTGGATGAAGCTACAAGAGCAGCTAAAATTAGCAGAGCAAATAAGACAGTATAAACAATCAGAATAACACCGATAGAAATTTTATAGACTTTCTTGAAAATCTGGTAGGATTTATCAGCAATCAGAGCCAAAGTTTCTTTAAAAGATTGTTTGCCACGTTTTACGAGAGGATAAGTGAAGACAAACTCAACCGAACCTGTTTTCAAATCTGCCTGAATTTTGGACTCATAGATTTCAAGCAGTCTTTTTAATGCATCATTTATCTCGTCAATAGAATAGCCGGTTTCTAACGCTATTTCGTAGGGGTTAATTTTACCTTTTTTTAGCTTGATAAATTCTGGAATTTTATTTACTAACTGGCTTTCTGAAATTTCTTTATTTTTCACAATTATCCCCAAAACTCTTTTAAAAAGTGAATTTTCACAAGTGTTTCTAACGCATAAGCAACAGTTTTATTTAACTATCGACTTTATATTTTTATAACATATAGAAAAAACATTGTATTGCTACATTCTACTTCTCAGAGCACTGCGGGTAAGTCCAAGGAATTCGGCAGTCTTAGTTTTGTTGCCTCTGAACTTTTTTAGGGCTCGGCGAACAATTTCACGTTCAAGTTCTTCCAGATTGAGACCATTTTCGGGAAGCTGGAAATCAGCGGTTGGAGTGAGCACAAAAGAAGAATTCGCGGAATAGTTTTCATCAAGAAAACTTAAATGCCGGGCAGAAAGCTCGATATCGTTATTATGAAGGACGGCTCTATCGATAGCATTCGCAAGCTCGCGAACGTTTCCTTTCCATTCATAATTAAGAAGCAAATCAATGGCAGATGGAGAAATTCTTTGAAACTGCTTACCTCTTTTAAGGGAATATTCTTCCAAAAACATTTTAGCAAGCGGAATGATAGATTCTTTTTGCTGGTTCAAAGGTTTGAGTTGTATATATCCGACTTTAATTCTATGGTAAAGGTCTGCCCGGAATTTGCCTTGATTGACAAACTCTTCTAAGTTGCGGTTTGTAGCACAGATGATGCGTACATCAATACTTATGGGCTTTTGTCCGCCAATGCGATATATTTCACGTTCCTGAATAGCCCGAAGAAGTTTTGGTTGCATTTCGAGAGGCATTTCGCCAATTTCGTCCAAGAACAGAGTGCCTCCGTTGGCTAATTCGAACTTGCCGGCAAGCCCGGAGGAACGAGCACCAGTGAAAGCTCCACCAACGTAACCAAAAAGTTCACTTTCAAACAAATTGGGCGAAATAGCAGAACAATTGATAGTAACAAAAGGCTTAGTGTTGTCTATACCGTGAATCAGATTAGCAATAATTTCCTTTCCGGTTCCGCTTTCGCCTTCGATAAGCACATTAACAGTCCTATCTTCATTATAGATGTTGGCAAACTTTATTGCTTGTTTGAAACTATCTGAAAAAACGCCAATTTTCCCAATTTTGGGGATATAAAAAAAATTCCCAATTTGATTGCGGTTATCTTCGATTATTTCTGATTGATGGTTAATATTCTCATTAAATATTTTACTGATTATTTCATTTAATTGAGAAATATCGACAGGTTTGATTAAATAATCGGTAGCTTGGTATTTGAGTGCATCAACTGCGGATTTTACATCAGCAAAAGCTGTCATAAGAATAAACGGGCAGTTTTTTCCTTTTTCGGTTTGACGAATATTTTTTAGTAATTCAATCCCGTTCATTTTAGGCATTTTAATATCTGCGAGAACCAAATTGAATTTTCCATCGTTGAAGGCACGAAGAGCCTCTTCCCCATTTGGAAAAGCCTCGACTTCGAACTGCATAATTCCTTTTAGGAAATCCTTCATTACTTCGCGGCTATCTTCGTCATCATCAACAAGAAGAACACTGATAGGATTCATCTTGCCAAACTCGATTGATTTGACAAATTCAATTTGTAAAATAATAAAATTATTTTAACTTTGAATAATTTTTGTGTAAAATTATGAATTATTTATAGGTGAAAAATGAAATATCTTAAAAGTTTATTATTAGTCATAATAGCCATTTTCATTACTTCCTGCGAGAAAAAAATGGAAAGTCAGCCTGAATTATCCGAACATGCTAAACAGATAAAACAATTAAGCGAGCAGTTCGCAAAAATTGAGATCACAGCAGATGTTTCTCATTTATCGCAAAGAGAAAGGGCTTTGCTCGAAAAGCTGATTGAAGCCGGGAAATTATGTGATGCAATATTCTGGAAGCAATCTTCGCATGATGCAATTGCAGTGAGAGATTCTTTGATTAAACTCAATACTGAAGAAGCGAAAATCTATCTTGAGTATGTTAATATCAATTATGGACCATACGATGTGTTAAACGAAAATGCACGTTTTGTGGGTGTTGGACCTGAAAAAAGACCCCCTTGTGGAGGCTTCTATCCAGAAGATATGACAAAAGAGGAATTTGAGAACCATATTAAAAATAATCCACAAGATAAAGAAGCATTTGAAAGCCAGTATACTGTAATAGTAAGAGAAAATGGTGGTCTAAAGGCAATTCCATATAACAAGTATTACCCAGAGACAGAAAAATTAGCCAAAATTCTTGAAGAAGCAGCAGAATTAGCCGACAACCCAACTTTGAAAAACTATCTTATTTTGCGTGCGAAAGCAATCCGCACAGACGATTATTATGAAAGCGATATGGCTTGGATGGATATCGAAAATAGCAATATTGACGTTATTATTGGTCCAATTGAAAATTATTCGGATGCACTCTACAACTATAAAACTGCTCACGAAGCCGTTGTAATGGTAAAAGACATTGAAGCCTCGAAAGAGCTTGAAATGTTTCAGAAGCATATTCCGGACTTCCAAAATAATTTGCCATACGACAAAAAATATATTGAACCAGTGAAAACTGAAAAGGAAATTTTGCAGATTGTAAACGTTGTATATTTTGGCGGAGATTGCCAGAAAGGCACTAAAACTATTGCAGCAGCACTGCCAAACGACCCAAGAGTGCACGAAACAAAGGGTGGCAAAAAGTCAATGTTCAAAAATATGATGGAAGCAAAGTTCAAGACAATAGTTGTTCCGATTGCAAATATTATCATCACACCAGAACTTCGTAGTTATGTTGATAGCAAAGCATTTACAAGCTTTGTTACTTTGCATGAGGTTTCGCATACATTGGGGCGTGGATTTGTTTACGGAAGCAAGGAATTAACTGTCCGGAAAGCATTAAAAGAAAGATATTCAGCAATAGAGGAAACAAAAGCAGATATTTTGAGTATGTACAATCACCAGACATTGCTGAAGCTTGGAAAATTAGACAATGAGTATATAAAGAAAGCTATAGTAACTTATATTGCGGGATTATATCGTTCATTGCGATTTGGAACAAACTCTGCTCACGGACAAGCAAATTTAATTCAGCTAAACTATTTACGTGAAAAGGGTGCAATAATCAGAAATCAAGATGGGACATTCAGTTACGATGAGAAGAAGTTTTTCGATGGAGTAGCAAGTCTTGCTAACCTGATTCTAACAACTCAAGCATTAGGTGATTACAATAAAGCAGGCGAAATAATCGAAAAATATGGAAAAGTAAATGACGAGATACGTTCAACAGTTGATAAGTTAAAGAACATACCAAGAGACATAAACACAACATATAAATTTTAATTTTTTAGATATTATTGATTTTATTGAGGTTTGATATGGGAAATTTCAAGATTGAAAAAGCAACAACGACAAGAATTAACAATGTAGATTGGGATAATTTAGGTTTTGGTGTATATTTTTCAGATCATATTTTCGTTTCAGATTATGAGAATGGGAAATGGGATGAAGGAAAGATAATTCCTTATGGTCCGATGCCTGTAGAACCGACTATGTGCACATTGCATTATGGTCAGTCGGTTTTTGAAGGATTGAAAGCATTTCGCGATGTAAAAGGAGGCATAAATATATTTCGTCCGGACAAAAATGCAGCTCGGTTAAATCATTCTGGTTCAAGAGTCTGCATTCCGCCGTTTGATGAAAAAACATTTGTTGAAGCAATTAAAGAGCTAGTAAAAATTGATATTAACTGGGTGCCCAAAAAACGTGGTCAATCTTTATACATTAGACCGGTAGCATATGGATCGGGGAACTTTTTGGGAGTGCATGCCTCTTCTTCGTATCGCTTAATAATTATGACATCCCCAGTTGCGTCCTATTATCCCGAAGGGCTAAATCCGGTTAAAATATTAGTATCGAGCGAATATGTGCGTGCTGTTCGTGGAGGATTAGGTTCAGCAAAGACAGCTGCAAATTATGCTGCTTCGTTATTAGCAGGCACGCTTGCTAAGAAAAATGGATTTTCGCAGGTATTATGGCTTGATGGTGTTACTCGTCATTTTATTGATGAAGTCGGGGCAATGAACATTATGTTTGTGATTAATGATGAATTAATTACACCATCATTAGAACAGGGAACAATATTAGCAGGGGTAACCCGCGACAGTGTACTGACACTTGCACGTGAATGGGGAATGAAGGTGTCGGAACGCCAAATCACTATTGATGAATTAATCGAAGCTTATGAAACAGGTAAATTACAAGAAGTATTCGGAACAGGCACCGCTGCAGTGATTTCGCCAGTCGGACTAATACAATACAATGATAAATCAATGATAATCAATAATATGGAAATTGGTCCGATAGCTCAGAAGATGTATGATACAATTACTGGCATTCAATACGGCGAGTTGGAAGATGTTCACGGTTGGAATGTACATATAGATATTTAGTATTTAGTGGTATTATAAGAAAATCCCCTGATATTTTAGAATTTCAGGGGATTTTTTTATGGAGTTCTGCTATCCGTGTCTGACATTAATAATATCACCGTCCTGAACAATATATTCCTTTCCTTCGAGACGGAACAAACCTTTTTCCTTACATTTGGCGAATGAACCTTCACGAATAAAGTCTTCGTAGCTAACAACTTCAGCACGGATAAATTTGTTAAAGAAATCGGTATGAATTACACCGGCTGCTTCTTGTGCAGTATAGCCTTTTTTGATTGTCCAAGCACGGCACTCGTCCTCGCCAACAGTGAAGAAGCTCTGAAGTCCAAGCAATTCGTAAGCGTTACGAATCATTTTTTCTAATGGAGATTCAGTAAGCCCGTATTCTTCCATAAAAATTGCTCTTTCATCATCCGACAAAGAGGATAGCTCAAGTTCAATTTTCGCAAAGAATGGTTCAATACGAATTTTATTACCTTTGAAGGTATCGCGAAGCTTAGAAATAATCGTATCTGAGTTTTTAATTTCATTTTCGGAGAAATTAACAGCAATCATAAGAGGCTTAGCAGTAAGAGGCTGATAGTTTTTGATATATTTCAAATCGTCGTCTGTAAGTTCGGTTTCTCTTAAAGGAATGCCACTTTCCAAAGAAGAATGCCATTTTTTCATTATTTCGAGTTCTTTCTTTACGTCATCTTTATTTTTTTGCTTCATCATATCTTTTTCGAGTTTTTCGAATCGGGATTCAAGGAATGCCATATCATTGAGGAAAAATTCATCTTCGAGCAATCGAATATCGCGTTCGACGTCGATGCTCAAATTTGGGTGTGGCACAGAAGGATCGTCGAAAGCGCGCACAACGTGCAGAAAAGCGTCATTTGTACGAACTTTTGAGATGAACTGGCTATTAAACATAGAGCTTGCTTTGTCGGTTTTCTGCACACCGACAAGGTCGACAAATTCAATAGTAGCATTAACTTTCTTTTTGGGATTGAAAATTGAAGTTAGTTTATCGAGACGGCTATCAGGCACTTTAACAATTGCTTGATTTGTCTCTTTTCTGAAAGAAGACTGATCAATTTGCGTTTGTGTAATAGTTTGAAATAAAGTAGTTTTTCCGGAAAATGGCAATCCAATAATACCAATTTGCATTTTATCACCGAGACTATTAATTAATAAATACAAAATTAATGAATTTAGAAATAGCATCTTAAAAATTAATTCTATTAGAAACAATTTTCATAAATTTGACGTATTAATGAAAACGAATTTACATTTTTGGAGTATTTATGTCCCAAACACAATTACCAAATCAAGGGAATTACCCGTATCCACCATACTATGGTCGTCAGAAACGTCGCTCAAACTGGTGGATAGTTCTACTTGTCATAGGAATTATATTAGTAATAGGTTTTGGAATTTTTGCAACCATTATTGGTGTAATTGGTTCTGCCTTTGAGAAAGAACAAGTAGATGTGAAAGACAACAGTGTGTTAGTCATTCGACTGAGCAATAATCCTGAATATACACCAAGCAATCCATTTTCGATGTTTTCAGGAATCAAGCAACAAGTTGATTTTATTGAACTACTCACATCAGTTCGAAGAGCTAAAGATGACCCTAAGATTAAAGGGATATTGTATCTAATCAAAGGAGAGAGTGGATTATCAGGTGCGAAAGCAGAGGAATTTCAGAAAATTCTGGAAGAATTCAAATCAAGTGGTAAATTTATTTATACATACATAGAAACAGGAACGGAGAGAAATTATTACAATGCGTTGCCATCAGACAAGATATTTATGTTGCAAGAAGGTTTGCTCGAAATGAATGGATTTGGGGCAACATCACTATTTTTCAAGAATGCACTTGATAAAATTGGAGTGGATGTATATGTTCAGCAATATGAAGATTTCAAGTCGGCAGCTGAAAATTTAAGTCGTACGAAATTTAGCGACTCTGCTCGTTATCAATTAAAAGTGCTTTTGGATCAAATTAATGATGATTTTATTAATCAAGTAGTCAAGTATAGAAAGATAAGTAAGGAAAAAGTATTGGAAGCTCTGAGTAATGGGCTTTATACTGCAGAAGAGTTACAAAAATACGGTTTTATTGATGGAATAGCATTTGAAGAAGAAGTAAAAAACATAATCAAGAAAAAAGTGTTTGGTGAGAAGAGCGATGATAAGAAATTAAATTTGATAAATATTAACAGGTACGCGGCAAGCGAAGAGGAAGTTCCGAAAGAAAAAATGGCTGAAATAAACAAGCAAATTGCAATTATTTATGCTGTAGGAGCAATTAATCATCAGCCCGAGGAAGGATGGAGCAACGAAGCGAGCGTGCGTTCAAGTGAGTTTGTCAGATATTTGAAAAAGGCGCGCGAAAATAAGAAAGTAAAAGCCATTATAATAAGAATAGACAGCCCTGGTGGTTCAGTAATTGCATCTGATGAAATTTATGATGAAATTATAAAAACCAGGAAGGTGAAACCTGTGTATGCTTCGATGGGCAATGTAGCGGCATCGGGCGGATACTATATAGCAATGGCTTGCGATACGATTTTTGCACAACCTCAAACAATTACAGGTTCTGTTGGCGTGATATTTATGCTAACGAACTTCAACAAACTTGTCGGGAAGCTTGATATTTCGGTGGATACGATTTCGACATCACCCGCATCGCAGTTCTTATCTCCGTTTGTACCAATGAGCAATCAGGACAAAGTGCATTTAGAAAGTCTGTCGAGAAATGTATATCACAGATTTGTTTCGAAAGCTGCAGAAAGACGCAAAAAAACGTTTGATGAAATGCGTAGTTTAGCCAAAGGAAGAGTGTGGAGCGGAAAAGATGCACTCGAAAGAGGACTTGTTGATGTAGAAGGTGGTTTGCTTTCAGCGATTGATTGCGCGAAAAAGAGAATAGGAGTTGAAGCAAATAAAAAAGTATTACTCGACATATATCCACGACCACAGGATGAGCTAACATCAATATTGAAAATATTTGGTATTGAAAAGCAAGAAGACCAAACAGTTAATTTGAAGTCGTTATCACGTGAATTGAAAATTTCATATCAAGATTTAATTTCGATGTGGTCAGTTTTACCTGAACAGCTCAGAAAAGAATTAATCTACAATTATCAATTAATTGAAATGTCGAAGAATGAGAAAGTGTTGATGGCAATGCCAGAAAACTTCGACATTAAATAACAGATAGTTGAATTTATAAGATTTAGGCTACCATATTGGTAGCCTTTTTTATTAACAATTTCTGACAAAAATAGATAAAAATCCAATTTGTATTTTCAGTTGAAGCAATGCATATCGAAAATATACTTTTTTTCTTAACAATTTTTAATTAATTTTAACAAACAAAATTTCTTTTTTCATTATAAAAGGTGTTCTATGAAATTTTTCAAAAACTTAATTGCATCTTTTACCTTATTATTAATTGGAACTCTGTGCGTGGCTAAGGCTGAGCAGACAGTATTCTTCCAAGAAAATTTTTCAAACGGAATAGGCAACTGGAAAACAGTCGATGTTGATGGGAAAGTAGTGCATTCGGAAATGCTTCAAACATTAAACAGCATAGGCATAACTTTACCAAATAATAAAATGTCCTGGGTGGTTGGAAAAGTGTCAAGCAATCCAGACCAATATATGGCATTAAGCACTTCATATTATAATCCGGCAGGACGTGCTGATGATTGGCTCATTTCACCTAAAATTACAATCGGAGAAAACGCATATCTCGAATGGAGTGCTATTGCATTCAGTTCTTCCTATCCAGATGGATACGAAGTATATATTTCAACAACAGATGATGAAGTTTCAAGTTTTACAACAAAAATCTTTTCAATTCAAGCCGAACCAAACGGTTCATTAAACAGACGTTTTGTGAATTTATCCAAATTGGGATACCAAAATCAGGATATATACATTGCATTTAGAAACAACTCGAATGACAAATTTTTGTTAGGTATTGATGATATTATTGTATGGCAACCTTTTGCCTTCGACCTTTCTGCTTTGATGATTGATTTGAAGAAATATATCAAACTTACCGAGAATGGAATTTCTATTCCATTTTATGTAGGTTCGATGGGTGTTGATAGTGTATATTCATTTGTAGCAAATTTCCAGCCTGATGGTGAAGAAGTTGTTTCAGTAACAATGAATTTGGATAATTCGATTCCTTACTATTCATATCAAAAATTCACGTTGCCTTTCCAATGGGCACCAACAAAATTAGGTTACAGAACAATAAAATTGTGGGTTTCAAATATTAACGGGAACAGCAACAATGATGTAAATCCTGCGAATGATACTACATCAATTGAAGTATATGTATGGAATAATACGATAGCCAGCAATATTTTCCCACTATTTGAAGAATTTACAAGTTCGACGTGCGCACCTTGTGCAAGCGTAAATAAATATCTAAATCCATTGCTTGCTCAATTTGAAGACAAAGTGGCAATTGTAAAATATCAGATGAACTGGCCTGGTAATGGCGACCCATACTACACAGCCGAAGGTGGTGTTCGCCGCACTTATTATGGAGTAAACGCAGTTCCTTCTGCATTTGCTAATGGGGAACAATATTCATTCACTCAGGAGAATTTATCTTCAGTAGGAATGAACAATTTAATGGATCAGCCCGGATTTTTTGATATTATTAATCCGGAATACAAAGTAGATGGAAGAACAGTTACAGTGGAAGCCGATATTAAGCCTTTGCAATCATTTGCTGGTTCGAATGTAGTTGCTCATATTGCAGTTATTGAAATGACAACTAGTAATAATAAAACAACAAATGGTGAGACTGAGTTTCATTATGTAATGAAAAAGATGTTACCAAATGCTAGCGGCACAACGGTAACTCAGCTTGATAAGGATGCCACTCAAAAATTGTATTATACTTATGAGTTCCCAGCTAATGCAACAGTAGAAGAATATGACGATTTAGCAGTTGTAATATGGGTGCAAGATGTAAATTCCAAGCGAGTTTATCAGTCTGCCTGGGCAGTAAAGAAAACCATCCTTGACGTTCCTTATGAAAATGATGGATCTGGTATTATTGCTGTATATCCAAATCCAGCGAATGAATTTGCAACTGTAAAATTTGCTGTTAAAAGCGAAAAAGCAATTTCCTATGAATTATATACAATTGATGGAAAATTGCTCAATGCAGTTGAATTAGGTTTATTACACAACGGCTACTTCAATGAAAGAATTAACACATCAAACCTATCAAATGGTCAATACATTTTAAAGCTCAAAATTGGTGATCGCGTCTATACAGACAAAATTATCGTAAACAGATAATTTAGAAAAATAAAACAAAGAAGGGGCTAAAATCAAGCCCCTTTTTTTATTTATTACAAAGCGAAGTGTTATTTTTCAATTTTAATTCTTGCATCAACAGCAATTAGTGCTTTTTGTGAACCGAGAAGTGGATTGATGTCCATTTCGGAAATTTCCGGTGCTACTTGCAGCAGAGCCGAAACACGTTGAATGTAGTTAGCAAAAATTTGTTCGTTCACACCTTCTTTGCCACGAACACCTTGAATTAATTTATATGAACGAAGAGAGCGAATCATAGAAAGTGCCTCTTCATCCGAAATTGGAGCTAAGGCATAGGAGAAGTCCTTCAGAACTTCGATAAAAATTCCACCGATACCACAAAGGACAAGATGACCAAACTTCTCTTCTTTCTTTGCTCCGATAAAAATTTCATTGCCAGATGCCATTTGTTGAATTAATACGGCTTTCGCATCCTGAATTTTCATTAATTTTTCGAAGGCAGCGGACAGTTCATTTTCGTTTTTAATTCCGACAATTACTCCACCAACATCTGACTTATGAACAGGTCCAACTACTTTTGCTACAAGCGGATAACCGATTTGATCAGCAGATTCAATAATATCGGACAATTTACCTGAGGAGAATTCCATTGGATGAGCAATACCAGTAGCATCTAATATTTTCGTTACTTTTTCTGGTTCGAGATAGCCGTTTTGGGCATTGTCAATGATATTGCGAATTGTATCTTTGTCGATATCAGGCAAATCATCAGATGAAATAGGTTTCGCAGTATGATATATTTTAGCTAAAGCGTTACCGGCTGAAACTTCATCAATAAAAATGCAATTTCCCTTTTCAATAAATTTATCTGCGGCTTCTTTGGCGAGCACAACCGATGGCAGGACAGGGAAAATTGGCTTTTTACAGGAACGAATTTTTTCGTGAAGCACTTCATAGACCGGATAAGAATCAAACATACCGGTTGTTCCGAAAATAACAACAGAAGCATCAATATCATCAAAATAATTATCGCAATAGTCGAGAATAATTCCAAGCTGCTGAGCAGTGCCAGTGGCAAGAAAATCAACAGGATTTGCAACTGAGGAACCGGGGAAAAGATTTGAGAGTAATTCATTGGCTTTTTCACCGGTAATATGTGGCACTTGCATATTATTTTTGTCAAGTGTATCAGTAAGCATTACCCCAGGACCACCAGCATGAGTAATTACAGCAATTCGATTACCCAAGAGAGGTTTTTGTTGAAGAGCAATTGCTACATCAACAAGCTCGCTTCGGCTGTGGCAGCGAATAATTCCAGCTTTGCGGAATAAAGCGTCGACCGGCAAATCGGAACCGGCAAGCGCTCCTGTGTGGGAGGAAACAGCACGAGAGCCTGCCTCGGTTGTTCCCGCTTTAATAGCAGCAATACGACATCCTTTTTTAATAAGCGAACGAGAATGTTTTAAAAAGAGTTCCGGATTATTAATTTTTTCAAGGTACATAATTTTAACTTTGGAGCTTGTCGCCTCGTCGAATGTTTCGTCCCAATGACGCAAGACATCTTCGACACCAGTTTGAGCACTATTCCCTACTGAGTAAACGCTTGCGAATGTGAGACCTCTTGGTATAGCAAGTTCCAGAATAAAGCAAGCAGTTGCACCTGAGCCCGAGACGAAATCGACGCCCTTAGGTTCAAGTTTCGGAAGCGGACCAGCGAAAACACCTTGATAAGTAGGAGTAAGAACGCCAATACAGTTAGGACCGATGAGAGTGCCTTTGTACTTGTTGATAATTTCAACAATCTCCTGTTCGATTTTTTTCCCTTCGTCGCCAACTTCGCTAAATCCGGCAGATAAAATAATAAAACCTTTCGTACCTTTGTTTTCAGCCAGTATTCGAACAGTATCGGGACAAAACTTAGCAGCAATTGCCAAAACTGCAAGTTCTACATTTGGCAGTTCTTCAACTGATTTGTAGCATTTCAAGTTCTGTACTTGATCTTCTTTTGGATTGACTGCATATAGAGAGCCCTGAAATTTTCCGTCAATTATATTTTTCAAAATTCTACCACCGGGCTTAGTGATATCGTTTGAAGCACCAATAATAGCAATACTTTTGGGAGCAAAAATTTCACGAACCATTTTTTTCTCTCATAAAACAACAAATAAGTTCGATAAAATTACTAATTTTTTCATAAAATTGCAGAATTGAAATAATTAAAGGAGAAAAAATGTTTTCTACAGTCAAAAGGCTACATTTTGTTGGAATTGGCGGAATTGGAATGAGCGGCATAGCCGAAATATTATTAAATGAAGGATTTGAAGTAAGTGGCTCAGATATTGCAAAATCTGAAAATACTGAATATTTAGAAAAGTTAGGGATAAAAATATATATCGGACATAACGAAAAAAACATTGACGAAGCGGAGGTAGTGGTATATTCGAGTGCTGTTAATCCAAGTGAAAATCCGGAGACTATTGCAGCAATTCAAAAAAATATTCCATTGCTAAGACGTGCTGAAATGTTGGCAGAAGTATCGAGATTAAAATATAATATTGCAATTTCCGGAACTCACGGAAAAACCACAACAACCTCAATGATTGGGCTTATTCTGATAAAGGCTGGATTGGACCCAACAGTAATTGTTGGCGGAAGGCTTCGTGATTTTGGTGGAACAAACGCAAGACTTGGCAAAGGTGATTGGACAGTTGTAGAAGCAGATGAATTTGATCGATCATTTTTGCAACTATTTCCAACGGTAGCGGTTGTCAATAATATTGAAGCTGAACATCTCGATATTTACAAAGATATGAATGATTTAACGGAAACATTTGCACAATTTGCAAACAAAGTGCCATTCTATGGGTTTATTGCACTTGGAATTGACGATCCTGGGGTAAAATCAATATATGCAAAAGTAAACAAAAAGATTAGAACTTATGGCTTTTCAAGAAATTGCGATATCAGAGCAGAAAGAATTGTTTATGAAAACAGGCAAATCAGAGCAATAATAATTGAAGATAACGTTGAATTAGGAGAAGTTACAATTAATGTTCCGGGAGAACATAACCTGAAAAATGCTCTGGCTGCAATCACAGTTGCGCGTGGACTGAATATAGAATTTGATACAATTAACGCTGCATTGCAAGAATTCAAAGGAGTTTTTCGTAGATTTGACATTAAAGGCGAAAAGGATGGCGTTTTGTATGTGGATGATTATGCTCACCATCCTACAGAAGTGAAAGCAGTGCTGAAAGCAGCGCGAAACAGCTGGAACAGAAGAATAGTCGCGGCATTTCAACCACATACATATACAAGAACAATGCATCTACACGAGCAATTTGCGGCTTCTTTTGATGATGCTGATGTAATTATCATTACTGACGTATATCCTGCACGTGAACAGCCAATAGAAGGAGTAACGGGGAAGTTGATTGCTGATGGTGCAATGAAATATGGACACAAAAATGTATTATATATCCCAACCTTAGATGAATTGAAGAAACAACTGCCTTTAATTTTGAAAGAAGGTGATGTATTTATTACAATTGGTGCCGGGAATATTTGCAATCTTAGTCAAATTTAGAGTTGCATAATTAGTTTCAATCAAACGAACGAGTTTTCCTTTGAAATTGCGTTATTAAGCAATTTTAAATATTTATTGCTGCTAATTTCGATTGCACCGAGTTGGGCAGTAAAATGATTGATATATTGAGAATCAATAAAATGATAATTACGATTTTTAAGATGATTTACCAGAAAACAGAAAGCAGCTTTCGAAGCATTGTTTACCAAATTGAACATTGATTCACCAAAGAAAGCAGAACCTATGGCAACACCATAAAGCCCACCGCAAATTTCGTTTTCGGACCAAACTTCTACAGAATGAGCATAACCAAGACGGTGAAGTTCAACATAAGCTTCGATAATTTCGTCGGAAATCCAGGTATCTTCCCTATTGGAGCATTGTTCAATAACAAATTCAAAATTTACGTCGATAGTAAACTGAAAATTATTGTTTTTTATGCTTTTGATAATTTTACGAGGTATTTTGTATTCTGAAAGCAAAAATACAGCCCTCATTTCCGGGAAGTGCCAGTAAACCGGACCATAACGAGACTGAGCCATTGGGAAATAGCCAGAACAATACGCTTTTATTAATATCTCAGGAGACAGAAGACCTAACATATTATTTTATTTTCTACAAATAATCCGATAGAATGGAATTCCAACGCGTCTGCAAAAATCCTCTTTATTTGTAACAGGATAATTCCACTCTTCATCATTTTCTACTATTTGAACATTGTATAATTTAAATTCGTTTAATATTTCCAAATGATAAGCGTGAACTTCCGGGACATCTGTTGCAAGAAGAAGTTTGCCCTCGTTTTTCAAAATTCGATGAACTTCACGAATAAAATCAAGATTAAAGGCGCGTCGCTTAATATGCTTCTTTTTGGGCCAAGGGTCCGGGAATAAATAATAGACTTCTTCAATGCTATTATCTTCTATAAACGGCAATCCATTGACAACAGAATAGCGAATAACGGACACATTTGTTAAACTTTCGCCTTTTATTACTTGTTGCAGCCATTCGACAGGCAAAGGGCGAACCTCAATCCCCAAAATATTTTTATCTGGGAAACGGAAGGACATATCTAATAGGAATCTGCCACGACCACAGCCAATATCGATTAAAAGAGGAGGTTGTGAATTTGCAAAATGATTAGCCCAATCAATTTTATCAATTAGAGGAGGGTAGCCCTTTGGAATAATTTGCAATTCGCTTGCGGGAAGATAAAAATTTGGAGAAGTGTGGTGCCGCATTCTATTTGGCAGTGGATATTTAGAGAAGTCAATCATTGAGGCACCTCTTGATTACTTTGAGATTTCCATAAGCGTTCAGAATTAATTAGTGTCATAGCCCGAGCAGTTCCAAATTCAACAACTGTTTCGATAGATTGCAAAGCTTTTTGTATCATTAAATCGAGTGCGTCTGATTCATCGTCTCTGAAATTTGATAGAACATACTCCACGAGCATTCCTTTCGGAAAATCATTTCCTATCCCACAACGTAACCGATAAAAATTTTTATCATTAATTTCCTGAATAATCGAAAGAACTCCGTTATGCCCTGCGCCGCTTCCTCCCAATTTCAGGTGAAGTTTTCCGAGTGGGAGGTTGTAATCATCTACAATGGCAATAATTCTTTCATTTGGGATTTTGTATTTAATTTTAAGAGCTTGCACAGCTTTGCCAGAAAGGTTCATATAGGTTGTTGGCTTAGCAAGAATAATATTTTTTCTTTTATAACTAAGTTTTGCAGTGAGAGATTTTTTTTCGTCCGAAAAGGAAAGATTATATTTTTCAACAAATTTATCGATAACCATCCAGCCAATATTGTGTCTGTTCCTCTGGTATTTAGTTCCCGGATTGCCAAGACCCACAACTAACCACTCAAAATTACTCATCAATGGAAACCTTATAAAATTTCATAACAAAGTCGAAGAGGGCATCAGGCATCAATTGCAGAAGATTTGTAATCAGATAAGTTGGCAATGGAAAATTAATTCTTGCTTTTCCAGCATCGAGTGCATTGATAATTATCTCGGCGGCTTGCCCGGCATCAATCATAAAGGGCATAGGGAAGCGATTTTTTGCAGTCATATCGGTGCAAACAAAGCCGGGGCGGATAGTTACAATTTTAATATTGAAGCGGTGGAGTTCAGCGCGTGCAGCTTCTAATGTTCTGGTAAGAGCCGCTTTGCTACTGGAATAAGCGGCACTTCCGGCAAAACCGCGCACATCAGCAAGAGAGCTTGTAACGGCAATAGTTCCACCATTATTATTTTTCATCGAAGGGATTAAATATTCAAAAAAGTGTAAAACACCAAAAAGATTTGTGTTAAAAATATTTTTGTATTTTTCAGAAGTGAAATTTTCGAAGCTTTCGGAACCGCTGATACCTGCATTGAGAATAGCTAAATCAATTTTATTCAGAAAATTGCCGGCGTTATGGATAGCATTATCGACATCGGATTTATCGGAAACATCACACGAAGCAAACTCGAAAGTAGTGGGAAATTGTTCTTTGAGCGTAATAAAGTTAGAAATATTACGTGAAACGGCGAAAACACGGTTACCGTTTTGTAGATATTTTTGCAGTAGTGCCCATCCAATACCTCTCGAAGCACCAGAAATAAGAATATTTTTCATATATTCCTCAAATAATTTTAAAAAAGCGTTTCACAAAAAGTAAAACGCTTTTTTGGATATTAATTACTTACGCTTCTTGTGTCTATTCTTGCGCAAACGTTTTTTACGTTTGTGAGTAGCCATTTTATGGCGTTTTCTTTTTCTACCGCAGGGCATTTTCTACTCCAAGGAAAATGAAAAAATATATTAATTTTCAGTTTGTTTCATCATATCATTGACTTTGCTGAGAAATTCGGGAGAAGGTTTGAAAACAGGCACATATCTTTTTTCGAGTTGCACAACTTCACCAGTTTTTGGGTTACGAGCCATTCTTGGCTTGCGACTTTTAGCTTTGAACACACCAAATCCACGTAACTCTATTCTTTTTCCTTCTGAAATCGCTTTCACTATGCTTGCAAAAACACCATCAACAACGGACTTAGTTTCAATTTTAGTTAGTCCCGTAGCTTTTGCAATTTCATCTACAATATCAGCTTTTGTCATATATTTCCCCAACACAAAAGTTATTAAACAACTTAAATTAACTAAAAAATAGCATTTAATTAATTTTCAAGATGACAAATTTACAAAAATAGCATATACTTTTCAAAAATTTTTTTCATTTTTGTTCATTAAATATTAATAATCAGGAACGAATTGAATTTAGAATATTCGATAATAGTTTGTAATTTTGCAAGAGGTTGAAAATGAAATATAAAATAGCAGTAATAGAGAACAAACTATTTGAACCATTATATAATAATATTGGTTCAGATGGTGTAATTATAAAAACGACAGAAGAAAAAGCAGCAGAACTGCTTCAAAGCAATCAAGTCGATATTGCACTGCTTACTCCGACTGCATTTGCAAAAATATCAAGGAAAGGAGACTGGCGAATAATACCATCAACAGTATTAGCAACGAAAGGATATGCAGAATTACTAACTTTATCTTTTAAGCAAAATCTAAATTCGATTGATAGTATTTATTTCGAAGATGCTAATTATTATCTAAAATCGATTATTCAACTGCTGCTTGCAGAAAAATTCGATATACACACCAAAATTAGTTCGGGCAATGTAAATATAGAAGAAGTGGATGCATATATTTCTTACTTTGCCGAAAATGCTGGAGATTTTTCGATTGATATTAGTGAAG
This sequence comes from Eximiradius proteiniborus, assembly GCF_058546985.1. Taxonomy (NCBI): domain Bacteria; kingdom Pseudomonadati; phylum Bacteroidota; class Eximiradiia; order Eximiradiales; family Eximiradiaceae; genus Eximiradius; species Eximiradius proteiniborus. The sequence continues at coordinate 1,176,144 of NZ_CM178592.1, forward strand.
AATGGTTTGACGCTTTTGAATTTCCTTTGCCAATAGCTTTTTGGGTAACATGCGGAGAAATTGAAAACGCGGATATGCTTGAAATTACTGATAATATAAAAGACAACTTATTATCAAATAAAGAAACAATAAATGAACGCACAGATACGGCAAGATATCAAGAGCGGAGCGGAGAGATAATCTGGAAATGGAGCGAGGAAATTGAAAGTGCTTTGGACAAAACAATGGATTTACTTTTCTATCATCAAATAATTGACGATATTCCAGACACAAAAATATTAGGGCGAGACTACTCTGATGACGATTGAAACAATTATAGGATTGCTTGCAGCAATACTAACTACAAGTGCTTTTATTCCACAAGCTGTGAAAGTAATAAGAACTAAGCAAACCAAAGATATTTCATTAATTATGTATCTGATTTTTGTTGTTGGCTTGATACTCTGGCTAACTTATGGAATTCTCCTGTTAAATCTTCCGATAATAATTGCTAATATCTTTTCTTTAATTTTTGCTTCTATAATATTATTTCTAAAAATAAAGTATAAGTAATAGTTCAAATTTGAACGATGAATACTTTTTAATGATTTAGTAATAAAAATTACAATCTCGTCATATAGCGATTAACTTATTGAAATTAAAAAGCAATGCACAATGCAAATTATTCGCCACGAGCACAAGCACTTTTATTTACAAGCAATTACAAAAAAAATATAACATCAAAATACTTTTTTCATTTTTTTCTTAATAATTTTTTAACAATCCAATTTGTTCAAAATTGAACAGTAAATTATGAAAAAATCTGATTTTGTAAGTTATTGTATTAATTAAACTTTTAGATAACCAAAAATTAAAATTTTTAAACTGAATTTTTTTATTTGTTTGATATTTTTTTTATTATGATATTTACTTGTGAAAGGATGAAACAATAATTTAAAAGACAATGGTTGAGTATGGTAAATTATTTACAAGTATTCAGCAGCAAATAAGCTCCTTTATAAAAGAATAGTAATAATAAAATATTAGTTTTTTTACTAAAAACAAGATTTTGGCACAGTTTTTAGATGGGGTTTTATCCCTTTTTTGAGAAAAGTGAGGTTAAACAAGATTATTGAGGAGAAAGAATTGGAACAGATGCTTGAAAGAAGTATTTCATTGTTTCCGGAAATGGAAATCAGCGATAAGACCAGATTTAACAATCATTTGCCGGAAACAACAGACAAAAAAGCAACTGAATTATGGAATAAATGTTTAGAATTTATTGAGGATAATGTAGATAAACAAGTTTTTGTAACCTGGTTTAAGCCGATTAGGGCAAAGAAATGGAGCGAAGAGAAGCTCACGATATTGGTACCAAGCCAATGGTTTTATGAGTGGATAGAAACGCATTATTACGATTTGTTGCAGAAAACGATTGAAAAAATAATCGGGCAGGGTGCAAAATTACAATACGAAGTGGTAGTAGAGGAGAACAAGAAAGCCTCGGAAAGCAAGACTATTCTATTACCCGGATTAAAATATCCAATAAATAATATTGTAAAGCAAGAAAAACCTTTTAATAGCAATTTAAATTCAAGATATGCATTTGAAAATTTTGTTGTGGGCGACTGCAACCAGTTAGCATACTCAGCAGCTATGGCAGTGAGCAATGCGCCCGGCGAGACAAGATTTAATCCATTATTTATTTATGGAGGAACCGGGCTTGGGAAAACTCATATCATTCAAGCAATTGGAAACAAGATAATAAGAGAGCATCCTAATAAAAAGGTGTTATATACAAACAGCGAACGCTTTACAATCGACTTTATCAATGCAATTCAAAATAATAAAGTTCACGAGTTTGCGGCTTTGTATAGAGATGTGGATGTGTTAATAGTTGATGATATACAATTTTTGACTGGAAAAGAAAAAACTCAGGATCATTTTTTCCATACATTCAATGACCTTTATCAATCCAAAAAGCAATTAATTTTTGCAAGCGACCGTTCTCCAAAAGAATTGACAGATATTGATGCAAGATTGATTTCGAGATTTCAGTGGGGGTTAATTGCCGATATTCACCAGCCAGATTTTGAAACACGGCTTGCAATTATTAAAAGAAAAAGCGAAGACGAAGGAATTGATATTCCACTGAACGTACTTGAATTTATTGCCGGCAATGTTAAGTCAAGTGTGCGGGAGTTAGAAGGTGCATTAATCGGATTATTAGCCAAAATCACATTCGATAAGAGAGAACTTTCAATAGAATTAGCAAAAGAAGTAATTTTCGGAAGTTCAGATTTTGAAGATAATGCATTAATAAGCATAGATGAAATAAAAAAAGCAGTATCGAGTAAGCTGAAAATCACAATTGAATTAATGGAATCGAAGGTGAGAAAGCACGAAGTTGCATTTGCCCGACAGATGGCAATTTATCTTGCAAAACAATTTACAGATTTGTCTTTGAAACAAATAGGAGCTTCGTTTGGCGGGCGTGATCATTCAACAGTTTTGCATTCTTGCCAGGCAATAGAAAACTATTTAGCAACGGATAGAAGTGCAAGGAAAATATACGAAGAATTGGTAAATCAATTAAAGAGATAACAACGAGTTTTACTGAAAAAATAATCGATATGTTTTTCTTCCGCACTCCATCGGAAGAAGACGACTACAAAGAACCAAAGATTACTGTTGGAGCAATAGTTTTTGGTGCATTATTAAGAAGTGCCTTACTTATTTTATTTTCATTTTTTGGCGTAGAATATCTTGATATGAGAGGGATGTGGTGGATTACTGCATTTCTTGTGTGGTTTTTAGCGATATATCCGGCATATAAACAATACGAGCAATATCAAAAACGCATAGCAAATTTCCAACAAGATACATTATGTGGGAAGTGTAAACATTTTGATCCGTCGAGCCAACTGTGCAAAATATTAGATGTTCACGTAACAAGAAATGAGCCCCCGTGCGAAGGTGAGCTGTGGGAGCCCATTTCTTACGAAGATTAAGCTTGTTTAAGTTCGTCCATAGTAAAAAGAGAAATCAAGTCAATATCGTTATTCTTCAGATGTTCTTTGCCACCTGATTCCCTGTCGATAACGCAGATAGCTGAATTTACAATAGCCCCGAGATTTCTCAAATCATTGGCAGAAATAACGACCTGACCGCCAGAAGTAACAACATCCTCGACTATAAGCAAGTGCTTATTATTTATTTCGAGACCTTCGGCTAATTTACAAGTTCCATATTTTTTTGCTTCTTTTCGGACAAAAACAACCGGAATACCTGTTTTAAGGGATAATGCGGTAGCGATAGGAATTCCACCCATTTCTAATGCCGCTAAATAATCAATATTATCAGGTATAAGTTCAGACATAAGTTGAGCGATAGAATCAAGCAGTTCTGGCTGAGATTCGAAACGATATTTGTCGAAGTATTCGTTGCTAATTTTGCCTGAACGCAAAACGAAATTGCCTGTGATATAGGCAGCATCATAAATTTTTTTAGCTAATTCTCTTTTTTCCATATTTTCTATAAAATATATCTACTTAAATCACTATTATCAACAATGTTATTGAGATTTTTGCGAACCATTTCAGCATCAATAACTATATTTCGGTCAGAAATGTTATCGGGAGCATTGAACAAAATGTCTTCGAGCAAAGTAGTCATAATAGTATGAAGGCGACGGGCACCGATATTAGTAATTTGTTCATTGACACGAGCAGCAATAGAAGCAATTTCTTGGATCGCACTATCATCAAAGGTAAGTTCGATATTTTCGGCAGCTGCAAGAGCCTTATATTGTTTAATTAAGGCATTTTCAGGAACAGTAAGAATTTTGACGAAGTCCTCTTCTGTTAGGCTTTTCAGTTCTACACGAATCGGAAAACGCCCTTGAAGTTCCGGAACTAAGTCAGATGGTTTAGAAACGTGAAAAGCACCAGAGGCGATAAACAGGATATGTTGAGTGTGCACTTGCCCGTAACGAGTATTGACGGTGCATCCCTCAACAATCGGTAAAAGATCGCGTTGAACACCTTCGCGGCTAACTTCTGGACCGTGTCCGCCAGAGCCACGTGATGCAATTTTATCAATTTCGTCAATAAAAATAATACCATTATTTTCAGCTTTTTGAAGAGCTTCACGAACGACAGCGTCCATATCGATCAATTTTTCGGCTTCTTCTTTTTGAAGGACTTTTTTAGCTTCTGCAATTTTCAGGCGTCTTTTCTTACTTTTCTTGGGCATCATACTGCCGAAGAGATCCTGTAAATTCATACCCATTTCGTCTAAGCCGATTGGTCCCAGAATTTGCATAGAGGGAACCTGATCGACAACAACATCAATTTCAATATGGCGTTCATCGAGAGTGCCACGACGAAGCATTTCCCGGAAATGCTCACGGGTTCGATGATTCTCTTCAATTTCAGAATCGGTAGCGGTATCAAAAGAAGGACCTCTTGTAATTGGAGGAATTAAAATATCAAGAATTCTATTTTCGGCTAAAATTTGAGCTTCGTTGAGTTTTTCTTTTGTTTTTTCCTCACGAACCATAGCAACAGAACGTTCTACAAGATCGCGAACCATTGATTCGACATCGCGACCAACATAACCGATTTCGGTGAATTTTGTAGCTTCAACTTTAACGAACGGAGCACCTGCAAGCTTTGCAAGACGGCGAGCAATTTCAGTTTTACCGACACCGGTTGGTCCAATCATAATGATATTGTTTGGATTAATTTCTTCTTTGATTTTGTCCTGAACACGCTGACGGCGCCAACGATTACGCAAAGCAATTGCAACAGCTTTTTTAGCGGCATCCTGCCCGATAACATATTTATCGAGTTCAGCAACAATTTGCCTTGGCGTGAGATAACTATCAGATATATTTGTTTCGTTTGATTGCATCAATAATTCGTTTTGATTCATAGCAATAAAACTCAATAATTAAACAAAAAATTATAATTCTTCGATTGTAATAGCAAGATTAGTATAAATACAGATATTACCGGCAATTTTCAAAGATTCTTCCACTATATCACGAGCAGAAAGATTAGAATGTTTGACTAAAGCTTGTGCTGCGGAAAGTGCGTAAGGACCACCAGAACCAATAGCAAGAATATTATCCTCGGGCTGAATTACATCACCAGTGCCACTAATAAGCAATGCCTCTGTATTTGTCATCACAGCAAGCATAGCCTCAAGACGACGCAAATAACGGTCAGTTCGCCAATCTTTGGCAAGTTCGATTGAGGCACGGTATAAATTTCCTCGATGCGATTCGATTTTTTCTTCGAAGCGTTGAAGTAGAGTAAAAGCATCGGCAGTAGCACCAGCAAAACCGCAAAGGATAGAGTTATTGTATATTTTTCTTACTTTTCTTGCATTATGCTTCAATACAGTATTACCAAATGTAACTTGACCATCCGACCCCATAGCGCAACGTCCATCACGAATTACGCCAATTACAGTTGTTGAACGTAAATTATTTTTTTCCATAATTCCTCCTATTCATATCTACGTTTAAATGGTTTGAACCAAATTTCACCGATGCTAATTTCGACAAAAAGCCTACAGAAATATTCATTAATCAGGTAATCATTTGACCGTCCACGGTTGCCTAAAATAAGAGCAACATCTAAAATGCCACCGCTGCCCAATGGAATTTCGCCACCGAAGCTTAAACCCAATTCATTAATTTCTTGATTATTAATCTTGTAGTAAAGTTTTTGATAATAAATTCCGGCTTTGTAATTAACTCTATCTAATATTTCTGAGAAACGGCTTGTATTGCCATAGCGAATTGCACCAAATGATAATTTGTAAGCATCTGTAAATTCTGAATTACTAATTGGATTATATTTGAAATCTTTGAAATTCATCATCAAAAAATCAGACGAAAAGAGGAATTTCCCGGTTTTATAGGATATTCCAACACCATATTGAGAAGGGAATTTTTCGGAGAAAGAAGATTTAATAATTGTGTCGGAAATTACAGATGATGAGAATTGTGTTTCACGCTTGAACTTAATATCATCGACGAATTCGTAAAATGCTCCGAAATGCAAATTATCGTAATAATAATAAATGCCAAAACGAGATCCCCAAGAAGTAGCATAATCTGATTTTATTACTTCATAATTGTATGAATAATAATCATCGAATTCTGTATAGACTGAATTTTTAATAGGTCCGAAAATAGCAAAAGCAGACGCACCAACTGAAAAATCATCTATAATATTAGCAGATGCACCTAAATACGCACTTGATAATCCACCACTACCTTGAAAAGTATTTTTACCTGTTTGAGTAAGCCCATCTTTTTCAATGGAAAATTTGTTAGAAACCAGATAATTTATGTTAGAATATGAGTGCAGCCCAAAGCTTGCAGAAATTCCTAATGATTTATCGATATTGAAAAGAGTGAAAAGTCCGCTGATTTTACCATTATTTTGGAAAAGTGTTGCATCGGAAGTTTCGTTAAGATGCTGATTAAAATTGTATCCTAAAAGAATACGGGTAGAAGAAGCAACAGACCACATCGCAGGGTTTTTGACATTTATGCTGTTTTCTGCAGGAACTGAGATAAAAGTAGAACCCATTGCCTGATATGCAGCATTAGTAGATGGGAAAAGGTCGCCTATGCCTATGGAAGAATAGTTGGACCCGCCCTGTGAAAATGACTTAAAAGGTGTTATTGCAACCAGCAGAAGCAAAAAATATTTAACTTTCATTGCTTATTAATCCTTTTTTTTAAGGACTGAGTAAATTACAATCAATTTAGGTCTTTTTGTTGAATCTGGTTCATTTGGGGTATAGAACGAAAACTTATTCAATCTATATTGACTTGTTGAGTTCTCGAAATTCACAGAAAGCGAACCTTTGCCAGTATTTCTGTTCCAGTAGCTTAGTAGCGAAGTTAATGAATAGACTTTGAAAACATCGTTGCCGGTATTTCGAATGCCATAATAATAATATTTTGGGGATTTTTTGTTTATCTCGTCTGTTTCGTTTTCGTAATAATCCAGCCTGATAATAGTATCGAGTGGAACATTTGCAGAAAAGCATTTACTTCTATCAATTGGCAGATGAAGCTCAGCTTTGTGAATACCGGCAAATTTTGGGATAGAAGAAATATCGAAATGAAATTTTGGTTTATAGCAGATAGCCCCTTGCAGAGTGAGGCGATTATCATCTAACTTATTATCTGTGATGGAGAAATTTTTTTCCATAGCAGATTCCAAGTAGAGAGTATCGACTTTATTTGACTTTGTGTTGTTGAAAATGACGCGAACGAAAGGAGCCAGCCGGGAGTGCGAACCCGAGCCATAGAACTGACTTATTATTTTAGAATTGTCGTTTGGAATAATAGAGATGCCCCAAATTGTATCTTTTTTCTCAGCTTGTTTTTTGAACCAGTCGAGTAATAAAGCTTTATCAAAATCAACAATTATTTTTTCCATAGTGTCTTTTCTTGGGACTGAGCCAGAGAAAGTTGCCATTGGAGTTTGCTTTTGGAACTTTTTCTGGAAGAAATCTTCGGCTGATGTTTCGATTACCCACATACTTGTATTTTCGTAAACGCTGAAAGAAAGATAATTAGAGCCGAGAGTGTCGCCAAGAGCATATCTATCGGGTTGTAAATTGAGAGCACATTCGATTATATCATTTTCCTTGACGTATGTTAAAGTATCAGGAATTCTTGAGAAACGGATGACAACCCCAGATTTTATTCCATTTGCCGTGCCAATAAGTGAGAAGCCGGGGTTAGCATAATTCAAAGGCAAAAAATATGTTTCTGCATTTTCAATCAGAGGATGCTCGAAGCTATTAATTGCATACAGTTCGACAGTATCTTGAACGAGCGAAAAACCCAGAGGAGTAGGAGCTTCATTACAGGAGAACAGCACAAGCGCTAAGAGCAAAGAGGCATAGGCAAAAAATTTACGTTTCATAATGATATGATTAAGCATTTTGTTCTTTCATAATATTTCTATAAATCTCATCGTATTGAATAGCAGAATTTTGCCAGGAATAATTTTTACCCATATTTCGTTCGATTAAATCGTATAATTTATTTTTATCTGCATAAAGATTGAAAGCACGTTTGAAAGCGTTGGAGAAATCTTCGACATTATGATTTTTGAAAACGATTGAGTTGCCTTGTTCCTGATTTTCGTCTATATCGATTGCAGTATCAACGAAACCGCCGCTACTGAAGACAACAGGAATACTGCCATAAGCAAGCGAATAAAGCATATTCAAGCCAAAAGGTTCGTTTACAGCAGGAAGAAGGAAAAAGTCGGAACCAGCTTCTATTTGATGAGCAAGAGATTCATCCATACTGAAAATTACTTTAATTTTTTTGCTGTATTTTTTGGCTAATTTTTCGAGCTGTTTTTGAAGGTCTGCATCTCCAAGACCAAGAATAACCAATTGAAAATCTTTGCGAATAATTTCAGGAACAGTTTCGAGGAGCAAACCAATTCCTTTGGAGTTGTCGAGCTTGCTAATCATCGCAAAAATTGGCTTTTTGGGATCGAATTCGAGCCCAACTTTATTACATAATTCAACTTTATTATTATACTTAAAATCTTCGATATTGCCATCGAATTTAGAATGGATGTAATAGTCGTGAGATGGGTTCCAAGTGAATTGCTCGATACCGTTCAAAATTCCTTTAAATTTGCTGCTGTGTTCCTTGAAAACAGAATTAAGCCCGTTGGTATATTCTTTGTCGGAAAGTAAGATTTTAGCGTAATTTGGGCTAACAGTAGTAACAAAATTGGAATAGATGATTCCAGCTTTGAAAAGATTTAGCAAATTCTTGTGCTTGAACGAAGAGATACAATCTTTTGGCAAACCAGTTTTCGAAAACTCGCTCAGAGGAACAGCAGGATGCCCCTGAAGGTTATGAATTGTAAGCACAGTGCGGGTTTTCTTAAATTTATTCGGAAAGAGAAGTTTTAAATATGCCGGAATAATGGCAGTATGCCAATCATTGCAGTGAATAATATCAGGGAACCAACCGAGTATGAGGCAAGTTTCGACAACAGAACGAGAGAAATAAAGGAAACGGTCGAAATTATCTTCGAACAGTTTCCAGTCGGCTAAATTATGGTAAATACCTTTGCGGGAATCGAAAAATTCATAGTTTGTTGTGATATAAGCCTGAACTTTGTAGCGCGGGTTCGAGAGTGAAGAACTCTTTACAGTGGCTGGAAAAGATTGCTCACCAATTGAAATTGGAATATCTCGCAGACGGTTGATTTCGTGAATTTTGTTTTTTCGTTCCGAAACATTGCCATATTTAGGCGTCATAACACGAATATCGTGTCCGAGTTCCCTCATAGCAAGAGAATAAGAGTAAGCGAAATCGCCAATTCCTGATTCTTTTGCGTAGGGATAAATTTCACTGGTAACGAATAATATACTTAAAGGTTTTGCCATTTTATTTTTTGCGAATAACGAATATACAAGTTACAAAATTAATTAAACTTATTGACAATTAAAAAGTTTATTTAAATAATCAGGATAGATATGATAATTTGTGAGGGACCGGGTAAATTATTGAATTTGATTAAAAATTTTGAGGAATAGCAATTTGTTCGAAATAATGATAAAGGTCGATAAGTTCGGAAAGTATCATAGCGGTTGCACCCCAGAGAACTTCTGGTTTGTTCAGGTCCCAGCAAGGTATTTCAATAGTTTCGCCCAAAAACTGCCTTCGTTGCAACAAAATATTATCTTGTTGCACTAAAAATGAAAATGGAACTTCGATGATTTCTTCGACTTCACTTTTATTAATTACCCAATTATCAAAATTTGTAACCCCGACAAAAGGATGAATTAGCGAATTAGATGGAGGGACGTAAAGTTCGGAAAGATGTGAAATAACTTCAATTTCTTCGGAAGGTATTCCTATTTCTTCGAAAGTTTCGCGGAGAGCGGCCTGGAGCGGAGTTTCATTTTCTTCGATTTGACCGCCGGGGAAGCTAATTTGCCCGCTATGGGATTTAAGGTGCTGGCTGCGGAGAGTGAGCAAAACGTTGAAATCATTTATATTTATCGGTTTAAGTAAAATCATTACTGAGCTTTTTCTAATTTGCCTGCCGTTAGGAGAAAACACCCGGAAAGGGGTTCCGTTTTTTTTCGGAGCTAATTTTATGTGTGAGTTTAAACCGAATAATTTGTTATTGTTTTTTAGAAACTCTATAAAATTTGAATAATGATTTTTCATTATTAAAAGTAATTAATTTTTTACTAAATTAATGTATCAGTAATTTCAAAGAGAAAGACGTATTAATGAGAATTTCCTTTTACTTAATAATAATACTGCTGTTTCAACATATATCAATTGCTGAAAACAAAGAGATTATTGAGTATAAGTATCTGAGAAACAAGAAGTTTAACGACTCTTATCTTGATTTGTTTTTTAAAACAACACCTACGGGGCTTCCATCAAGCTGGCTTTTTGCAGACGAAAACTTTGTTTATAAAAAGAATAACAATCTTGAACTAATTCCAATAAACAGAACTAAACTATCCCGGTATCCTTACTTTGCATTCGAAGGTGTTCCGATTTATAATATAGTGGACGGAGGAATAGATTTATCAAAATTTGTGCTGTTGCCAAATTTTTTCTATATAGAACACGAAAGAGCCGATAGCAGCAGATTTCCAACAATTTCTGACTTCAACAATATTATATCCGATACTAATCTGAGGAAAAGCGCGACGAGTGTGAATATTGGAGCAGGGAACCAGCTTGGGAATGTATCGGGTAATATATTTGTAACACACAAGCAATTTAAATACTTTGTTTCGGGCAGTTTTCTTAATTCGCCGGGGATAATTGTTTCTGACAAAATTGCACCGAAAGCCCGAACCCATTTGAACTATCTGAACAACTCTGATTTTTCGCAAGGGAACTTATTTACAAAAATATATTTTGATAACGGAATTTCGCAGGTTGGGCTGAACGCATATTTTGTCGGCGGGAAAAAATCTATTCCGCCGATTATTGACAGCACGGATAAATACCAGAAATTTCCTAACATAAATAACATAATATTAAGCTTGGATTTCAACACACAATTCGATGAAGGAATAATTCTGTCAGGAAATTTGTTTTATAATAATCGCTACTCGAAAAGAAGCATATTCGATGATAGTTTATACAATAGCCAGAGGATGCCAAATTCGAGAGATGAAATATTTTATGGATATAATTACGGCAGTGTACTTGCTATTAAAACGAATTTATTTGATGCCGTTCCAACAAATATTTTATCAATATCGTATATAAGAGATATTTTTAATAGTAGAACAAAGAAATACTTTATTAAGAACAGATTTGAATCAGAGAATTTACAAATTAGCTTCCGGCAACCATTTCATTATGGGAGAATGTCTTTTTATCCGACTGCAAGATATATAGTGCAGAAGCCACTTTTTTCGAATATTGTATTTTATCACCAGACTTTGAAAGGTGTTGATTACAGAATAGATATTAATTACAGATATTCAGATGATTTTTTGATGTTTGCGGGAGCTTCGAGCGAGAATAGTATTATTGCGAACGAAGTAATTTTCAACAGCAAATCGATTGACTTTGAGAAAGAGCTATTTGCGAATGTAGGTTTTAAAATCAGAACGCCTGATTATGAATTAACCACAAAAGCATTTTATTCTATTCTAAAAAATATTATCGAATTTGATGAAGCTGAAAGAAGCTTTTACAACAATCGGGGTTCGCTTTTTAGCAAGGGAATTGATGCAAATTTAAAGATATTTTCAGATTTTGGCTATATTCTGATTAATTACACTTATAACGATTTGAATAAATTAGTGAATTTCGCAACAAAGCCTAAGCATATCGGAGAGCTGAAAATATACAATACTTATGAAATTGGGTTGCGGTGGATGCTCGAAGTAGAATATTTTTCGAATGAATATAACCTGACAGATAATGTTAATAATTTAGGAGTGAAGAATTTAATTCTGATGAATTTTCGAATGGGATACAGAATTATCAAAGAGAATGAAATATTTGCGGCTGCATATAATTTTCTGAACTCGAAGTATTATGTTTCGCAGACTTTGCCGGGAACAGGATTTAGTTTTTTTGTGGGCTTGCATATACATCTGTAAGTTTTATAAAATTTTGCCCCGACAATATCGTTATATAACTCAAAATTATTTTAATTTTTAATTGAGAAGTGATGAAAGTAATTGCATTTAATGCGAGCCCAAATAAAGAAGCGGGAACAACGGCACTAATACTTAATCCATTTTTGAAAGGGATGGCAGAAGAAGGTGCAGAAATTGAGCTGAAATATATATATGATTTGAAAATTGAACCGTGCCGTGAATGCACAAAAAATATAGATTTCGAGCCAGATTTGGATTGCAAAATAGACGATGACCTGAAGGAACTCTATCCGATGATGAATGATGCCGATTTGTGGATTTTTGCTTCGCCGAATTATCTCAATAGCGTTACATCTGGTTTGAAAAATCTTTTCGACAGGTTGGAACCTTTGTTTGTGCCACCACATATTTACGAAAACAATGCTTGCCACGATAAAATCAGGAACTCGCTCAAAAAACGCACAACACCGGGAAAAGTGCTTCTTATTTCCACTTGCGGCTTGTGGGGAATAGAAAATTTCGATGCGATAATTGAGCAGACACGGGCAGTGGCTGATATGCTTGGCAGAGAATATTTAGCTCCTATATTGAGGCCTCACTCAGGAGTGCTGACAACTCTTACAAATCTTGGCAAACCGGCAAGCGATATATATGAAGCCGCAGAGAAAGCCGGACGCCAGCTGATGAAGCAAGGTTTTGTGGATGAAGATTTGCTTCGGTATATTTCGAGAGAGTTGGTGCCGAAGGATTCTTTTTTGCACGAATTATCATTGCTTGTTAGATAAAAATTTGCAAAAAATAAAAAAAAATATTAATTTTGTAGTCTAATGCTCTGCGCCGGTAGCTCAGCTGGATAGAGCATCAGCCTTCTAAGCTGAGGGTCACTGGTTCGAATCCAGTCCGGCGTGCAAAGAAAAAAGGGACCGAGTCCCTTTTTTTTATTTTTCTTCCTCAATATTTAACAATATTAATCAGTTGTTCATTCTATTTTTTTACTAATATGTAATCAATTCAAATATTGCAGATAAACAGAAACAAGCAGATATTTTTCTGTGTTGTTGGAATAATTTTATCAAAAAAAAGAGGCTGCCCTTGGGGACAGCCTCTTGTGTTGTGTATGTGTTAGTTTATTGAACGTACCAATTAGTTCCGTCAGAGACAAGAGTAATCATTGAATTGTTAGAAAGTGAAAGAGATAGAGGAGTAATATTAATAGTATTTCCAGTTGCGTTGATAATATAGAGTATCTGACCAGCTGCACCAGCCGGGAGAGCAGAGATAGTGCCTGTTCCAGATGTTCCTGTTAGTTTAATAACAGAAGCATAACCAAAGTTAGAAAGATCAAAATCATCAGATGAATCAGGAGTTGGATCTTCTGTGTAAGATAAGAGGACACGACCTTGATTAACCTGAATAGCGGTGGAAGCGGATGTTAAGTTGTCATTATTCACTAAAATTGCCGGGTTACTATTAGATTCATTTGTAACTGTAATACCACGACCTGCTTTAGAGGAAAAGTATGCAGCATCGTCTTGATGGACACTAGCGGAATTATCAATAAACATCAAAGCGCCATCCTGATTCAGAGTATTAGATTGATTGGCAATTTTTATTGCAGCAAGAGGAGTACCGGATGTAATAACGCCAAATATTTGTGATTTCGGATGACTTAAATCAATTCTACCTTTAACTTGCATAGCTAAAGGATCGCCAGGACCAGTAGTATTGTTCTCGACTACGAGAGCATAGTTAGTGTTTGAATTATTGGAGATAGTAACAGCATTGCCAGTAGCGGTAGTAAATGAAGCGGCTTTGCCGGTACCATTGCTTGTAACGCTGAGCATAAAGTCGTTGTATGTAGCATTTGTGTTGGTTAAGCTAACAAAAGGAGTAATAAGAGTACTGGAACTGGCAACTAATCTGCTTGCATTGCCAAGGTTAATATCACCATTGGAAACTTCGATTGCACCATTAACTTCAACGGCAGGAGTTGGACCAGTTGAAGTAACAGAAAGAGCCGGGCGTGAGTTATCGTTTTGAATCTGAACATTGACGTCGGTTGCAGCAGAGCCGACAGTAACATCAGCAGCAAAAGTGGAAGCTGCATTTACAGTGAGGACATCAGTAGCAACATTGCCAACAGTAACATTGTTTTCGAATGTCCAGTTAGGAGTAATAGTAGTAGCAGTAGTTGTTTTAGCAGCAACCCAAACAGGATCTGATTCAGCAGCAGGGATATCGCTAAGGAGAGCGATTGTGCCATCGTTATCTGGGAGTGTGTAAGTTCTTGTTGTGCCAGCTGTGATGCCACTTAATTCAAATTGTGCTTGTTTTGTATTGTCGCTATTATCCTGTAGTGTGAATTTATCGTCTGTTGTGGCTATTGTCAATTCGTTTACTACCATTGCATCTGTGATGGAGTTTGCTGGAAGTGTTACTGTTCCTGTAGCTGTTAAATTTGTAAATGTAGCAGCTGCTGGTGTTGTTGCTCCGATTGGCGTATTTTCTATTGTGCCACCATCGATTGTCAATGCATTAGCAACATATGCATCGCCAATTACTGAACCATTCCAAGTACCTGTTGTGATTGTGCCTAATGTTGTAATATTTGTTGAGCCTGCCCATGTGGACAATGCTACGTTCTCTACGTTGCCTAAGCCTACATCTGCTTTGGTCGGTGTTGAATATGCAAACGCTCCGTTTCCATCGTTATGCAACCATCCTGCTGCATTTGCCAAGCCAGCTATTGAGGTTAAGTTTGTGTTCAATGGCTGAGCATCTGTAATTCCATAGCCTGCCAATGTTGTCGGTTTATTTGTAAGGTTGTCGAAATGCAATTGTGCTTGTCCGCTTGTTTGCATATTTGTCTTTGTGTAGTAATTTGTCTTGTCGGAATTCCATACCGGATCTGTTTCTGCTGGGATATCGCTGAGAAGGGCGATTGTGCCACTGTTATCTGGGAGTGTGTAGGTGCGGTCAGCAGTCAAAGCACCAAGTTGGAATGTACCAGAATTAGTACCATTTGAAATAGCTAAATTGCCTTCAACATATACGTTGCCAACTGCTTCGAGTGAGTTGCCAGCACCTTGGTTTTCAATAACAACGGCTGGAGCAGCAGAATTAACAGTAAATTGTGCAGCAGAGCCATTAGCAGCAGGGTTTGTAACAAAGAAAGCGTAGTCGTTAGCAACAGTAGCATTAATAGCTTGGCGAGCAGTCCAGGTGTTTTGGTTTGCAAGGTTGATGCCGAGCGGATTAGCTGTTGTACCATCGCCGGTAAGTGTATTATTTGAGTTAGTAACAACAGAAGTAATAAATGCAGGTGCATTTGCAATCTTTGACCAATCTAAACCTGTCAACCAGGATGGATCATTGTATGTTAAGTCTGTGCGTACTGCGTTTGTGATACCATAACCTTGAACTGTTGTCGGGGTATTGTTTACATCTGCCCAATCATGTTGATGTGCTGATGGTGGGAATGTTGCAGGAGTATTATTTATCTTTGTCCAATCTAAACCGGTTAACCATGCTGGATCATTATACGTTAAGTCCGTACGGACTGCATTTGTGATTCCATAACCTTGTACTGTTGTCGGAGTATTGTTTACATCTGCCCAATCATGTTGATGTGCTGATGGTGGGAATGTTGCAGGAGTATTATTTATCTTTGTCCAATCTAAACCGGTTAACCATGCTGGATCATTGTACGTTAAGTCTGTGCGTACTGCATTTGTGATTCCATAACCTTGTACTGTTGTCGGGGTATTGTTTACATCTGCCCAATCATGTTGATGTGCTGATGGTGGGAATGTTGCAGGAGTATTATTTATCTTTGTCCAATCTAAACCGGTTAACCATGCTGGATCATTATACGTTAAGTCCGTACGGACTGCATTTGTGATTCCATAACCTTGTACTGTTGTCGGAGTTGCGGTTACTTCACTCCATGGATGTGTATGTGCTGATGGCGGGAATGTGGCTGGCTCGTTCTGAATATAGCTCCAGTCGAGATTACCTTGGAATGAAGTAGCAATTACATCGCCTGTTACTTCAACGTCGCCAGTTGTGCGGAGAGCGATGCCAGTACCTTGCTGTTCAATTGTAACAGTAGCGTCTAATGCATTAATATTATTTGAGCTGAATATTGCAGCAACACCATTATTAGGATTAGAAATCTGAGCAGACAACAGAGTGCCGCTGAAGTTTGCATCAGAATTAGTAATAATAGCAGTACCATCAGTAATAGTATTGCCTGCTACTTGCAGAGCAGTACCAGTAGCATCATCCTGTTCAATAACAACAGTAGCAAAGTTTGGATTATCTGTATTAAAATATGCAGCGGAGCCGGTTGCATTTGGATTTGTTACAAACAAAGCGAATCCATTAGAAACATTTGCATTGATGCTTTGTTGAGCAGTCCAAAGATTATCATTAGCAAGGTTAATACCAAGAGGATTAGCTGTTGTGCCATCGCCGGTGAGAGTTGCATCAGTTGTAACAGTAAATGCAGGAGCATTAATTATCTTTGACCAATCCAAACCAGTTAACCATGCAGGATCATTGTATGTTAAGTCGGTACGGACTGCATTTGTGATTCCATAACCTTGTACTGTTGTCGGAGTTGCGGTTACATCTGCCCAATCATGTTGATGTGCTGATGGTGGGAATGTTGCAGGAGTATTATTTATCTTTGTCCAATCTAAACCGGTTAACCATGCTGGATCATTGTATGTTAAGTCGGTACGGACTGCATTTGTGATTCCATAACCTTGTACTGTTGTCGGAGTTGCGGTTACATCTGCCCAATCATGTTGATGTGCTGATGGTGGGAATGTTGCAGGAGTATTATTTATCTTTGTCCAATCTAAACCGGTTAACCATGCTGGATCATTGTACGTTAAGTCTGTGCGTACTGCATTTGTTATGCCATAGCCTTCTACTGTTGTAGGAGTTGCAGTTACTTCGCTCCACGGATGTGTATGTACTGATGGCGGATATGTCGCTGGCTTGCCATTTATCTTTGACCAATCTAAACCGGTTAACCATGCTGGATCATTGTACGTTTGGTCTGTACGAACTGCATTTGTGATCCCATAGCCTTCTACTGTTGTAGGAGTTGCAGTTACTTCGCTCCACGGATGTGTATGTACTGATGGAGGGAATGTGGTCGGCTTATTATTTATCTTTGTCCAATCTAAACCGGTCAACCATGTTGGATCATTATATGTTAAGTCGGTACGGACTGCATTTGTGATTCCATAACCTTGTACTGTTGTCGGAGTTGCGGTTACATCTGCCCAATCATGTTGATGTGCTGATGGTGGGAATGTTGCAGGAGTATTATTTATCTTTGTCCAATCTAAACCGGTCAACCATGCTGGATCATTATATGTTAAGTCGGTACGGACTGCATTTGTGATTCCATAACCTTGTACTGTTGTCGGGGTATTGTTTACATCTGCCCAATCATGTTGATGTGCTGATGGCGGGAATGTTGCAGGAGTATTATTTATCTTTGTCCAATCTAAACCGGTCAACCATGTTGGATCATTATATGTTAAGTCGGTACGGACTGCATTTGTGATTCCATAACCTTGTACTGTTGTCGGGGTATTGTTTACATCTGCCCAATCATGTTGATGTGCTGATGGCGGGAATGTTGCAGGAGTATTATTTATCTTTGTCCAATCTAAACCGGTCAACCATGCTGGATCATTATATGTTAAGTCGGTACGGACTGCATTTGTGATTCCATAACCTTGTACTGTTGTCGGAGTATTCTGAACATAGCTCCAGTCAATATTACCAGCTAATGTATTAGCAAATACTGTATCTGTAGCATTGACGTTGCCATTGATACTAACACTGCCATCGAAATTCAATGGGTCGCCTGGGTTAGCAGGTGGAGTGATAACTACAGTATTTGAGCCACTTCCAACAACAATTTGGTTTGTTGCATAGAGATTTGTAGCAAAAATGCTACTATTAACAATAATGTCGCCATAAGTTTTGATTGCAGGTTTATCTGGGTCTGAGCTTGTGTTGCGAACGATCAAAGTAGCATCTACTTCATCATTAGGATCAAGACTGCCGATAACCCATCCGGTCGGATAGCTTGTATTAGAAGTGATTTCAGCAGCACGACCAGTGCCACGGGAAGCTTTCAAAGCAAGGTTGTTTTCAGCAGCGATATTAAATGCAATATCATTTCCAGTATATGAATCAGCAAAAGGAATGAAAGGAACTTGATTAGCAAATGTCAAACGACCATCTTCGTCAACTGTAAAGGTTGGAATATGAGTTTTGTCGCCATAAGTGCCAGCATTAACACCAGTAGCAATAAGTTCTTCTGCACCGACAGCATTTTGAGCAATTTTATCTTTAGTAACTGCATCGGGAGCAATTTTTATATTAGTAACTGCATAGTCAGCAATTTTTTGAGTAATAACTGCTTCGTTAGCAATATTCCAATATTTCACAACATTTGAACCAAGTTGTGGATTTGGATATGTTCCAGTGAGGTCACCACCAGCAGGCCCACCTGGTATAAGTTGAATATCGTCAGCAAACATATCAGCAGTAATTTGTCCTTTTAATGCTGTTCTAACAGCAGCAACATTGAGTTGTGGATTTGGGTATGTTCCGGAAAGAACACCGCCGGCAGGTCCCCAAGGAATTGCCTGAACTCCGGGAGCTAATTTTGATTGAGTAATCGCGCCATCAACAACTGTTTCTGCTAAATAAGCAAATTGAGCAGTATCTGTTGTTGAAGCATACATTGAGTATGGAACCGAAGTAAGTTGAGTGCGAGGATAGGTTTTACCATCAACAGTGATCTGCACCCAATATTGCTTATCAAATTTGATAAATTTAGGGAATGGAGTTCTGCTACCGAGATATACATTGATAAAACCATTTTCAGCAGAAACATTTTGCTGCTCTACCCAAAGAGCACTGCCACCAGTTTGAGTTTCATAAATTTCGAAAGTGATAGGAACATTGCCATTAATCGGAGCATTGGTCCGGCTATCAAGCAATTGAGCCTGGAAGGTTATTACTTTCGGAACATTAGCATAGCTGACATTTGCAGCAAGCGAAAGTCCTAAAAGTAACACAAAAAGTGAAAGTAATTTCTTCATTTTGAAAACCTTAATAAATTGAACAAAATATATATTTGAATTAATCATCTTTTTCGCAGCTTATTTAACGATAACCATTACATTTCTCAAAGAATAAGCAGAACCTGAAGAAACACCTGAGCGTTCGGCAGGTTGAACAAGAAGTTCATAAATATATGAACCGCTCGGGAGGTCTAATCCTTGGCTATTGCGAGCATACCACTGAAAAGTATGTTCACCTTGCGTTTGGAAATCATCCTGGAAGACAATAATTTGATTGCCAACCATATCAATGATACGAAGAGTAACAAATGAATTACTTTCAAGATTATATTTGAAAGTAGTTACATTATTAACAGGGTTTGGGTAATTGGAAATCTGACTATTGTAAGTAAAGACAGGTTCGTCTACGCTTGTAACGAGACCTTCTGGCACCCAAAAGCCTTGATGAACAACGTTGCCAACCTCTAATTCTCCTTGAAGAATTGAGCGTTTGCCAATGATAGTTTGGCCAAATGCTCCGGACATTCTATAATCACCATTGCTAACACCAACAAATCCACCAGAAACAATAACCTGCTTTCTGATTTCGATTTGGGCATTTAGCGAATGATTAAAGAATGCAGAGCAAAATGCAATTATAAAAAAGCAAAGGAGAGCTTTTTTCATTACGGCTCCTCATAATTTATTGAAACAATATTTATTTTTTTCAACAATAAATAAGACAAAATCTATATCCAGCTTATTTAGACATACATAAAATCACAAAAAACACTACTCTATTGACTGTTAAAATAACAAATAATTTTAAAAATAAAAATAACAATTCTCATAAAATATAGAAATGTTACCATTATTAACACTTGTAAAATTATTTTGTTGCAGAATTCCTTATGCTGCGAACGAAAAATAAGTTTTTTATAAATAAAAGACAAATAAAAAAATTATTTTTGCATAAAAACCGGGTAAGAAATGAAATTAATTGGACTAATCGAAAATACTGCATTGCTATTAAGCATTGCAAAACGGAATCCTGCTCCAACTGATAAAGTTGCCGCTGAGTTTCTAAAAAGCAAGAGAAATCTTGGAAGCAACGACAGGAGGTTTGTTCTTGATATCCTGTTCGTTACATTGAGAAACCTAACATTAGTAGAACATCTAACTAATTTAATAATTAGAAACTCAAATATTTTCAATAATTTTTCAAAGAACGACAGTTTAAAGGCAAAAACAGAAGATGTTATCACAATAATTAATACACTTTTACTAATAGCATCGAACACTGATTTTAATCGATACTCAAATGTTTTCGAATACTTAAATCAAAAAGAAAAATCGTCTAACTCAGATATAAATAAACTGATTTTAGAAGTTGTTCAACATACATTTTGCTTAACGAATGATATTTTAACATATTGGAAAAAAAAATTATCTTTTAATTATGAATTAATTAAAAATTCATTATTAAATACAAATAATTACGACAATAATTTTGATATTAGTTTTTTGAAAAATATTGAATTACTATATTCATTTCCTGAATGGATAATGAAAGAATTATTAAAAAATAAATATGCAGACTTTGATTTTTTCTCAAAATTATCATATGCTTTTACTCAAAATGCACCAATTACTATTAGAATTACCAAACATAAAAACATTAAAATAGAACAAATTGAAGAAGAACTGGGTAAAAATAATGTCTCGATTGAAAAATGTAGCCTATCACCTGCTGCATACAATTTATCTAAAAGAATATTTTTAAATGAAAATCCATTATATAAAAACGGAAGCATTGAAATTCAAGATGAAGCAAGTCAATTAGTATCCTACGCTCTGGCACCAGAAGAAAACTGGGTGATTTTGGATGCATGTGCAGGCGCTGGTGGTAAATCTTTGCATTTAGCGGACTTACAAATGAACAGAGGTAAGATAATTGCTCTTGACAAAGAATATAATAGGTTGAAAGAAATTCCCAAAAGAGCAAAAAATGGAAATATTACAACTATTTTCCCTTATTTAGTTGATAAGCAAAACAATCCGATAATTGATGATGAGAACATAAAGCATTTTAAGAATAAATCATTTGACGCTGTGCTAATAGATGCTCCGTGTAGCGGTATGGGAACGCTGAGAAGAGATCCAATGAAAAAATATCGAACTACACCAAGACTTATTGAAAAACTTTCAGAAATTCAATACAGTATATTAGAACATTATTCGCAGTTTTTGAAAAAAGGCGGAGTGCTTGTTTATGCTACTTGCTCCATTATGCCTAAAGAAAACGAGGAAGTAGTAGAAAAGTTTTTATCTCAGCACCCGGAATTTGCTCCAAGCCCAATTGAGGAAGGATTTAGTAAATATGGGATAAACCTACCTGATTTAGGAAATAAATATTACTATACTTTTTACCCTCATAAATACGGCACTGATGGATTTTTTATAGCAAGAATGACAAAAAAATTTGATTGAAAATAATTAACCAAATAAACTATATAATAAATTAATTTTTTGTGTAACCATTTTAGTTTTAAAACGTAATTATAAATGAAAATTGTCTTAAAATTTTTTAATTTTAGGACAATTAGCCCTGCGATTGGGAGACGCAGGGCATTTTTGTAGCTATTAATTTTCGTTGCTTTCTTTTGAAATTTCTTCTTCTATAGGAATTGGATATTGGCAGGTAAAGCAGGCTGTGCAGTAGTCAATACCATCATCATACGGAACGGTTTCCATTAGTTTCGAAACGCTTAAATATTTCAAATCGTCAACTCCAATTGCTTTGGCTATTTCCGATTCTGAAGAATAATGATTAGCAATTAATTCTTCTTTGCTTGGGAAGTCCATTCCATAGAAACAGGGAGATACAATTGGCGGAGAAATAATTCTCATAGAGATTTTTTTGGGATTTGCATCACGAATAAGTTTAATCAGCGCTTTGGAAGTAGTTCCCCGAACTATTGAATCGTCAACAATTACTACGTGGCGACCCTCAATAAGTCCGCGAACTGTGTTAAACTTTGTTTTAACTTTAAATTCCCGATTATCCTGACCGGGAGCAATAAAAGTGCGTCCGACATAATGACTTCGAATTAACCCAATTTCAAATGCAGAAGGATATCCTTGCTCTGAATTTTTCTTTGCAAATCCCAGAGCGGCAGTATTAGCACTATCGGGAACGGGAATAATGAAAACTTTTTCATCATCATCGTTAGGAACAGGCGATTCTAGTGCCAAGTATTTGCCAAGTTTGCGACGTACTTTGTCTACACTATGACCATAGATTTTGCTATCAGGACGAGAAAAGTAAATGTACTCAAAAATACAGTGTTTAGCAACAGGTGTATTTTGAATAATTTTATAAGATTTAATATTTCCAGTTTCTAATGTATCATTATCAATTTCAATAAGTTCGTTATGCTCGACAGAACGTATATATTCAGCATTAACAATATCGAAAGCACAAGTTTCAGAGGCAACGATATAAGAATAACGATTATTATCCAATTTAATTCTACCGATGCTAAGTGGACGAACCCCGTGAGGGTCGCGAGCAGCAAAAAGCGATGTTTCTGTTAGAATAACAAGTGAATAGGCACCGTGAGCAATTTGCAAAGCTTCACGAATTTGTTCGAGATGAGTTTTTTTTCTGCTATGGGCGATTAGATGCATAAATAGTTCAGAATCAGTAGTAGTCTGGAAAATGGTGCCTTCGTCGATTAATTTTTTGCGTAGGCTCTTCGTATTAGTAAGATTGCCGTTATGAGCAAGAGATAATATTCCAGAATGGTATGTCATATTGAAGGGCTGAATATTAGCACGAGTAGATGAACCAGTAGTTGAATAACGATTATGTCCTATAGCTGAGGAACCAATTAAGACATCAGAAAAAATTTTGCTATCGGAAAAAACATCTAAAACAAGCCCTTCACCACGGGTATAAGCATAACGCATTTTTTTCTTTACTTCATCATAATAGAAAGTAGAAATACCAGCCGCTTCCTGACCCCTATGTTGCTGAGCGTGAAGAGCATAATATGTTATCAAAGCAGCCTGAGGATGACCGTAAACGCCAACAACTGCACAATTTGGACGAGCTTTATCTTCGAGAAACATTTCAATTATAACTTGCTTGTTATACAAAGGACAAATTTACTAAATGATTTTGAAAATATTATTAAAATAATCCTAATAGCCGTCAAATTCGAGACCGTGAATTTGAGGTAATTTAAATTGATGATTTCTGAAAGCAGAGAAAAATTGTTCGAAAGCAATGATTACTTCGCTGAATTTTTTTGTCTGATGATTGTAGGCAACGTCTATTCTTAAAATATGCTTAGGATTGTCAGATTTATTAAAGTGGAGGCGTAGCCCCGCACCAGTTGCAAGCAAGAATTTAGATTTACTCAATTTAGTTTCTTGCCTCCAAACTGTTCCCAAGTCAGCAAAGGAAACGAAAGAAAGATTGAAAATTGACAAAGGAATATCAGGGAAGTATCTAATTTCGGTGTTAGTAATAATTCGGTTGTCCCCTGAATTCTCGTAAAGTTTGTAACCACGAAGTCCTATATCGCTATCAAGAATTAGCTGACGAATTTTTTGCCAATTCCATACCGTTTGTTGTTGGATGCGAGTAGTGAGCACTAATTTGTCGAATATTTTATAAAACAAATTTCCATAGAATTCCTGATAAGTAAAGTAGCCCGATGCACGTTTGAATGCACTTGCACCAACTAAACGAGCAAAAACATATATTTTTTTTGTGTAAAAAGACTTTTCGCCTTCTCCTGCAACATAGTAGTAGCTCTCTCCCCTACTTCCGACAGGAAAAATTTTGCCTAAAATTGCACTTCCCCATCCACCAATAATTAAATCTTCGTAAAAATATGAATTAACATTATTAACAGTAAAAAAATCTTCAGAAATTGATGAGAAGCCAAAAAGTAGCTTCCCACAATTATCGAAAGCTCGTTCATATTCTGGTTTTTCTCGATTTGCCTGATGATATTGTCCAAGAACACTAAAGAAAACTCTATCCTGACGCGACCAGGCACGAGAGAACCAAACATCCACTTTTTTTTCATCAATTGTTGTTAGAATATGCTTAGCTTTTAGATAAATAAATTCATTTCCGTCATTAACGTCCGAACTAAAACCATACGAAAAATTGTCGTCAAGAGAAAGATACTGCTTTGCAAAAGAAAAATTATATGAGTTACGGAATTTGTTGGAAAGATACTGAGCATAAAGGCTGAAATCTGTTCTGAAGAAACGGCGTTGAGCAAGTTCGAATCGAGATTGCCAACCTATATTATTTTCTTTTCGGTTGAGAATTTCAGCGGAAACCTTTGTGCCTGTTCCTAAAAAGTTGTTTTCATCGATTGTTGCTCCATATTGCGAGAAACCACCGCCAGTTTTACCTTTTGGAATAGGATAGAGGGACCATCTGTCTTTTGTGAGAACATAAACATCGTATAAATCGGTGCTTATGCTGTCGAGTTCTATTCTAACATTAGTAAATAAGCCAGTAGAACGCAAGTTTCTCTCTGTTTCTAAAAGGTATTCTTCTGAAATAGCTGAACCTTTTCGAAAAAGCAATTCATCTTTGATAACGTATTCTTTCGTTTTAGTATGAAAAAAGTTCAAAAATGGAGCGGCGAAAAACCAATCTTTGTCGTTTTTTTCGAATACATCTCTACGCTGAATAATTATATCATTAACAACAATATTTTCAGAAAAAACATTTGCAAAACAGACAAACCAAAGAATTATTATTAATTTAGTTTTCATAGATATCCAACTAAGCATATACTATGCAAAAATAACATAAAAAGATAAATAAATAACAATATGTATCGTTTAAAAACATTGTTGAAATGAATAATTGATAATTATTTAAAAAAGATAGAAAATGAAATTAAGCTTTGATTTAGGACTTAGAAAGAAGAGCGAACTAATCACAGATGATTACCGTCTTGGAGAAAACCCGCAAAATGATTTAACATTATTATTAAATGAATGTAAGTTACATTTACCGAAATTTGATGAAAACCGCATAAAAAAAGCGTTTGAAATGTGCTACAATGCACATTTGAATAAATTGAGGAAGTCGGGAGAGCCTTTTTACACTCATCCATTAGAAGTAGCACGAATAGTAATGAGAGAAATACCGCTTGATGAAGATGCGGTAGTTGCGGCACTTTTACATAATGTAGTTGACGAGGGCGAATTATATAGTTACGATGATATCAAGCACGAATTCGGGGTTGAAGTTGCACAAATTGTGGATGGAGTATCAAAAATAAAATATGTCGAGAGCCAGCATATAAATAGTGAGGTGCAAGCCGAGAATTATCGTCGGCTTTTACTTGCATTGTTTAAAGATGTGAGGATAATACTGATTAAGCTTGCAGATAGATTGCACAATATGCGAACTCTGGAATCACTAAACAAAGAAAGTCAGGAACGAGCCTCGCGAGAAACCCTGGAAATATATGCACCATTTGCAAATAGATTTGGATTAAGAAACATAAAGTGGGAATTAGAAGATTTAGCTTTCAAGTATTTGCATCCGGATAAATATGAAGCAATAAGAAAGGCGTTGCAACTAACCCGAAAAGAGCGTGAAGAATACATTGTAAAATTCATCGAACCGATTGAAAAAGTGTTATCAAAAGACGAATTATTGAAAAAGCTGAAAATAAAATATGAAATAACAGGTCGAGCAAAGCATATATATTCAATATATAATAAAACCATATTAAGGCAGAAATCTATTGATGAACTGTATGATTTATTTGCTGTAAGAGTAATTCTTGATACGGACGATAGGAATATGTGCTTTTATGTTTACGGTATTGTTGCCGGGATTTATCCACCAGTGCCAGAAACTTTTAAAGATTATATATCAGCACCCAAAAAAAATGGCTATCAATCAATTCATTCGGCTGTAGTCGGACCAAGCAATAAACCTGTTGAAGTGCAAATTCGGACACGTCAAATGCATCTTGTATCGGAAAAAGGTGTGGCAGCTCATTTCAAATACAAGAGCGGAGTAAAATCGAGTTCGTTAATAGAAGATGTGCATTTGCAGAAATGGATGGACGATGTCCGTGAAATATTTGAAAATGCAGGCGATGAAAAAACACCGGAATTATTGGAATCAGTAAGACGGAACTTGTTTATTGAAGATATTTATGTTTTCACACCTGCAAACGAACTTAAAAAATTGCCGAGAGGAGCGACTGCATTAGATTTTGCATTTGAAATTCATACAAAAGTAGGTTACCACGCAATTGGAGCAAAGATAAATGGGCGGGTTGCACCACTATATTATAAGCTTGAAAATGGTGATAGAGTAGAAATACTTGTTTCGAAGAACCAAAAACCAACAAAAGAGTGGCTGAAATGGGTAACAACCGGCAAAGCAAGCCAAGCGTTACTTAAATATATAAGAGATGAAATTAAGAGATATGAAGCAGAAGGTAAGCAAATTTGGACTAACAAATTGAAAGAACTGGGTATCACATTAAACGACGATGAAATCGAGAAACTGCTTAAATCATTGAAATTTATTCATATTTCAGACTTCTATGCTGCACTCGCAGATAAAACTGTAAATCAAGCAAAAATCAATGATTTCTTACTGAGGAAAGTTCAAGAAATTCAGAATGATATTCCTGTTACTGATGAAATACAATCATTGTTTAGTAAAATTCCGAATTTGGAAATTCATCCAAATATTACATTAACATATGCAAATTGTTGCAATCCGAAGCCCGGAGAAGATATTATTGCTGTTAAATTAAATAAAAATTTTGCAACAATTCACAAGATTGAATGTTCGAATGTAGAAAAAGTCTTAAATACACATAAAGAAGATTTAGCAAAAGTATCGTGGGAAGATTTGCCTGAAAAATCATTCCTAATAGAAATACGTGTAATAGGCGACGACAGAGAATATATGCTTCAAGACATTACTGCTTCTATAATAAAATCCGGAAATGCAAGCATTAATAGCGTAAACATAAATACTATAGATACTATTTTCGATGGTGTAATTACGCTCAAAATTAATAATAAATCAAATATAAACAGGGTGTTAGAAGAAATATTAAAAATCAATGGGATTAAACAAGCTGAGGTCGTCAAGTGATGAGAAAATTAATTAAAGGAATATTTCTTAATCCCAAATCAGATTATTCAGTAGAAGTATTGAATAATTATTATTTATTAATAGACAACGGTAAGATAGAACAAATTGAGAAAAACATTGAAATAAATGAAGTTGCTTTTGATGTTTTTTACGATTTTGGGGATAGAATAATAATTCCCGGAATGATTGATTTACATACACATATTCCACAGTTCCGTGCAGCCGGGATTGGAAAAGGTGAATTATTAGAATGGCTTGATAATTATATTTTTCCACTTGAAGCAAAATTTTCAGAAAAATATTTCGCTGAAGATAGCACAAAGTTGTTTTTCAAGCATCTGATAAGTAAAGGAACTACAACGGCTGTAATGTATTCGTCGCCTCAGAAACAAGCTTGCGAAACCGCTTTTGAAATTGCTGATGAATCGCAAGTTCGGGCATATATAGGATTGCCTTTGATGGACAGGAACACACCAGAAATACTTGTTCAGAACACAGAGCAGGTAATTAACGATATTTTTTCAATTGCAAAAAAGTGGCATAAAAAAAACAAGTGCGAATTTGTGCTAACACCACGATTTGCATTATCCTGCACAGAGGAATTATTACAAAAAGTAGGAGAAATTGCAGAAACTGACAATTTTTTTGTTCAGACACACCTTGCTGAAAATAAAAAAGAGGTGCAAGAAGTAAAATTACAATTTCCTGATATTGAAAATTATACAAGCGTCTATGATAGATATAATTTGCTCACACCGAAGACGTTACTTGCTCATTGCATATTTCTTAATGATGAAGAAATTGAGAAAATTAACGAAAGAAACTGTATAATAGCCCACTGCCCTACTTCGAATAAATTTTTAAGAAGCGGAATAATGAGAGCAAATAAATATATAAATGCCGGACTTAAAGTTGGATTAGGTACGGATGTAGCAGGTGGCTACTGCCTGTCGATGCTAAACGAAGCAATGGAGGCTTGCGAAGTATCGAAATTATTGTCGGTTCAAAATGAAATGCACGACGATGTTCTTGAAGCAGAAAGTGCATTTTGTTTATCAACAATTAAGGCGGCTGAATTTTTAGAAATTTCGGGAGAAGTCGGAAATTTTGAAATCGGGAAGAAATTTGATGCGGCAGTTTTTGAATTATCGGAAGTCCATAAGATAACAGAACTAAAAGAAGATGAACTGTTAAGGGCATTGATGTATAAAATTGACAACCGAACTGCTAAGGCAGTTTTTATTGACGGGAATTTGGTTTATCATAAATAGAGGATAAAATGAAAAGTTTTCGCAAAGAATTATGGTTCAACACAAGAAACAGGCGCGAATTTATAAACATTACGCGTCAAGTGGAGGAATGCGTCAGAGAAAGCGGAATAAAAGAAGGGCTTGTGCTTGTGAATGCAATGCATATAACAGCCTCAGTTTTTATTAACGACGATGAATCGGGTTTGCATAGTGATTTTGAAAGATGGCTTGAAAGATTAGCACCAGAAAAGCCATATGAGCAATATGCTCATAACGGTTTCGAAGATAATGCTGACGCACATTTGAAACGCCAGATAATGGGTAGAGAAGTCGTTGTTGCAATTACAGACGGAAAACTTGATTTTGGACCGTGGGAACAAATTTTTTATGGTGAATTTGATGGGAAGCGGCGTAAACGCGTATTAGTAAAAATTATTGGTGAATAAAATAATATATGAAAAATAAAGTTTCTTATTGAATTGTATAAGATTAAAAAAAAACAAAAAGGCTGTCCTGAAAAACTCAAGACAGCCTAAATTATTTAAAAAGTAACATTATTCTTCTTTCTTTGCGCGCATTGTTTCCCAAGCAGAATAAAGCATAAGGAGAATGAACATAACAATGGCGAGCCATTCTCCACCTTTCGAGCCATTTGCCCAAATATCCAAGCTTGCATCAATTTTAAAGAATTTAAGCAAAGCACCGAATACACCAAACAAAGCAGCTCCGGCAATAAATCCAGAAGCGATAAGAGTTGCTCTTTGGTGACGAGCATTTACTAAATCTTTGTCTTGTGAGGAACGACCTACAAGATAAGAGAGAAAACCACCAACAATAAGAGGTGTGTTGAGCTGCTGAGGAATAAACATACCAAGAGCAAAAGCAAGTGGAGAAATACCAATCATATTCATCAGAATAGAAATAATTGCACCCACAAGGTAAAGCGTCCATTTAATATTTGGATTAGGAGACATAAGCGACTGAATAACAGCAGCCATAGCGTTAGCTTGAGGAGCAACCAGCGGGTCAGCTTTTTGCACTTCGTCCTTGTATTTAGCAGCTAAGTCCGGAGTAGCTGTGTTGTTGTGAACTGCTTCGATTTGCTCTTTTGAGAACTTACCTTGATTTATCAGATAATCATCAGCAGTAAAGCCATAAGAAGAATTAAGCATAAAGATAACTAAACCAACAGTAGCAGCAGAAACAAGGGTTCCCAAAAACTTCCAAGATTGTTGTTTTTTCGGAGTAGAGCCGAGCCAATAACCAATTTTCAAGTCAGTAATAAATCCACCAGCCATAGACAAAGCAGTGCAAACAATACCACCAATAATGAGAGCGCTAAGCATTCCTTGTTTGCCGGTGAGCCCGACTTGAGCTAAAATAATGGAAGACAAAATCAAAGTCATCAATGTCATACCGGAAACCGGGTTCGTTCCGACAATAGCAATAGCATTGGCTGCAACAGTAGTAAAAAGAAAAGCAATAATAACAACAGTAAAGAGAGCAACAACAGCCTGCGAAATAGTAATATTAATTCCAGTTGCAAGGAAGATAAAAATTGCGATTATTGTAAGAAGGCTAAACATAACAACAAAGGTCATTTTAATGTCGCGTTGAGTGCGAATGTCTTCTGCGGAGGAATCTTTTTTCCCTTTTCCGGTAATACCATTGTAAGCAAGCACAAAAGCGCTTCCAATGATTTTTGAAGATTTAAGGATACCGATGATACCAGCCATAGCGATTGCACCGATACCAATATGGCGAACGTAATCACGGAAAATTACTTCAGGAGACATTGTAGCGAAGATATTAGTTCCGCTGCCAGCAGCAACACCACCGATGTAGCTTACCAAGGGGATAAGAACCCACCAAGCGAGCAACGAACCAACAGTTATGATAGTTGCGTATTTCAAACCAATTAAATAACCGAAAGCAACAATCATTGCAGAAATGTTAAATTGGAATACTAATTTAACTTTTTCAGCAAGGTATTCGCCGGCTGCAACAACGCGAGAAGTAAACACTTCTTCCCATAAACGAAGAGTAGAGAACATAAAATCGAAAAGACCACCGACCAAACCACTGGTGATTAAAATACCTGCTTGATTGCCACCTTTTTCGCCTGTAACAAGAATTTCTGTTGTAGCAGTAGCTTCGGGGAATGGGAATTTCCCGTGCATATCCTTAACGAAATATTTTCTGAAAGGAATAAGGAAAAGAATACCAAGAAATCCACCTAACAGTGAGGAAAAGAAAATCTGGAAAAATTTGACGTCAAGTTTCAAAATATAAAGAGCCGGAATGGTGAAGACAGCCCCAGCGACAATAACACCGGAGCTAGCACCGATAGACTGGATAATAACGTTTTGTCCGAGAGAATTTTTTTTCTTAGCAAAGTTAGCAAGTCCAACAGCGATAATAGATATTGGGATAGCTGCTTCGAAAACCTGCCCAATTTTAAGTCCGGAATATGCTGCAGCAGCAGAAAAGACTACTGCCATAAAAAGCCCCCAAAAGACAGACCAGAGTGTAACTTCCGGAAACACCAGATTGGCAGGCATCACTGGATGATATTCTTCGCCGGGTTTGAGCTCACGATGAGCATTTTCAGGCAATCCACTTTTACCGATTTGACTTTCCATTTAATCTCCCAAGTAGTTAAATTGATTTTTCAACATATATTTTGCAAAGTTCAATCATTGTTTCAACTGTTTTTTGCAGAGCATCTATAGATACCCATTCAGTTTTTGCGTGGAAATTTTGACCACCAGTGAAAATATTCGGTGTAGGCAATCCCATTTCGGTTAGGCGAGAGCCGTCTGTTCCACCGCGAATAGGTTTCCAGTATGGTTTGACACCTGCGCGAAGAGCAGCTTCCCAGAGATTATCCAATACTTCCGGGCATTTTTCGAGACTATCGAGCATATTTCTATACTGGAATTTGACTTCCATTTCGATTTTAGTTTTAGGATGTAACTTCTGAACTTCGTCGATAATGTTCTGCAAAATTTTCTTTTGTTCTTCGAGACCTTCGGTGCGAAAATCACGTAAGAGAATTTTAAGCTCAGTTTTGGAAACACTACCTTCGATATTATGTGGATGAATGTAAGGTTCGTATCCTTCTGTAGTTTCGGGAGACATATTTTTTGGCATACGAGCGATAATATCAGCCATCGCACGAATTGAATTAACCATAACATCTTTGGCACTGCCGGGATGAATATCTCTACCGAAAGTGCGAATAATAGCGGCATCGGCGCTGAAAGTTTCTTTGTTGAGTTCGCCGGGCATATCTCCATCAATCGTATAAGCGTATTTCGCACCAAATTTATCTATGTTAAAGTATTTAGTTCCTTGCCCAATTTCTTCATCAGGAGTAAAGCAGATACGAATATCGCCGTGCAAAATATCATTATTATTCAGAAGAATTTCAGCAAGTTGCATAATAGCGGCGACTCCGGATTTATCGTCAGAGCCTAAAAGAGTTGTTCCATCGGTAGTAATGATAGTATGTCCGAGGCATTCCTGAAGCTTAGGGTTCTCTGCTTCAGTGATAACGATGGAGCTATCGGCAGGAAGAACAATATCGCCACCTTGATAATTTTCTATAATTTGAGGATTAACATTTGCACCGCTAACATCAGGAGAAGTATCAACGTGAGCAACAAAGCCGAGTACGGGCACTTTTCCATAAGCAGGATGGTCTGAAGGTATGTTGGATGGAATGGTCGCCATCAAATAGCAATTATCATCAAGTTCGGCATTTTTTATACCCAAATTATTGAGTTCTTCTAATAGGATTTTTTGTAAATCAAATTGTTTCATTGTAGAAGGAAAAGTTTCGCTGTTAGGGTCGGATTGAGTATCGACTTTTACATAGCGGAGAAATTTCTCAATTAGTTGCTGTTTCATAATTTACCCTAATAATAATTAGTAAAAAATACAAAATAAAGAATGTTAAAAATATGAAAAAATTTTTTAGTTTGCTTAAATATTTTGGAGAAAATTTGTTTATATGATATACAAACGAAAAATTACTTTTATTCTACTGTTTCTTGGTGCAAGCCTGATTAAATTATTAGCAGGCGAACCAATAATACTTGAATATAGTGATGCCTTGGTCGGCGAGCAAGACAGCTTGACAAATGTGAGGAAACTTGTTGGGAATGTGCGATTAAGGCAAGGAAACGTTCGAATTACCTGCGATAATGCAATACAGTATATTGGGTTGAATAAATATGATTTGATTGGTAATGTCGTAATCAAGCAAAATACAATAATGCTAAAATCGCCAATAATTAATTATGATGGGAATTCTTACATAGCAACTGCACAAAATGGTGTAAAAATCACTGACCGAGAAACGAAATTATCTGCCGATTATGGGACATATTCGACACAAACTTTAATTGCAAATTTTGCCGGGAACGTTGTAGTAGAAGATGATTCTACGATAATATATTCGAATTACGTTACGCATAACAGAAATAACAGAGTATCGAATGCTTGGGGAAATGTATTAATCATAGGCAAATATACGAATGCGAAATTAGCTGGCGATTCAGTTGTAAATATTCCAATGCAAAATTTATCGGAGGTATTTGGAAATCCGAAGCTTTTGCAAATTGATACAAATGATGTAAACAATCAAGACACATTGTTTATTTCTGCGAATAAGATGGAGGCTATTCGGGAAGAAGGAAACGAGAGATATATTGCTCAGGGCAACGTTGAAGTAATAAGAAACAATCTACAAGCAAGAGCAGAAAATACGGTTTATTACAAAGCAAAAGATATGATTTTTCTTGAAAAATTCCCAATTTTATGGTATGATTCGACGCAGCTTTTTGCTGATACAATTATTGTGCAATTAGAAAGCAATAAATTAAAAAGAATTGATGCTATTTCGCGTGCTTTCAGTGTGAGCCTGAATGATACAATGAACCTTGCAAGAAAAGATCAAATGTCTGGAAAGATCATAACGGTCGAATTTGAAAGCGACACACTGAAGCAAATTGTTACCGATGGCAATGCTCGTTCGTTGTATTTTATTGAAACAGACGAACAGCCTGATGGGTTAATAAGTGTAAGTGCAGACAAAATAACAATTGAAGTAGTTGATAAAAAAGCGGAAAATATTATAATGATAAATAATGTTCCCGGTGAATATTTGCCTCAGCCATTGATTGTGAATGAAGAGGCTAAATATTATTTGCCCGGATTTAAATTTTCGCAGGATAGACCTCAAAGGATTGATTTTTCAATATTTGAATTAAAAAACCGAAATAAAAAAAAGGAGGAAAAATGAAGATTTGTGTTACTGGTGGAGCTGGATTTGTTGGCTCACACATTGTTGATAGATTAGTTGAAAATGGTTTTGATGTAACTGTAATTGATAATTTATCAACGGGAAAAATTGAGAACATAAATAAAAATGCAAAATTTATAGAATTAGATATAAATAATGAAAAAATACACGAAATTTTCGAAGAAGAGAAATTTGATGTTGTTTATCATCAGGCAGCTCAGATGAATGTGCGTTTTTCAGTTGATAATCCAAAGGAAGATGCAGTAACAAACATTATTGGTAGTATTAATTTATACGAAGCGTGTAAAAATTCAGGTGTAAAGAAAATTATTTTTGCTTCGTCAGGTGGAACTATATACGGAGAACAGGTGCAATTTCCAGCTGACGAGGAGCATCCGACGAATCCGTGTTCACCTTATGGAATTGCAAAGCTTGCAAATGAAAAGTATTTATTTTATTACAACAATAGCTATGGAATAAAAACTGTGTCGCTACGATATGGAAACGTTTATGGACCAAGGCAAAATCCAAAAGGCGAAGCAGGAGTTGTAGCAATTTTCATTGGAAAAATGCTTACAGGTGAACAACCCATAATAAACGGCGACGGACTAATCACAAGGGATTATATATATATTGATGACGTTGTGGAAGCAAACATAAATGCACTTAATGAAAAGATTGACGGAATATATAATGTTGGAACCGGTATTGAAACAAACGTTAATACTATTTTCCATAAGCTTAAAAATCTAACAGGTGCAAATTGCGACGAATATCACGGACCGGCAAAAATTGGAGAACAAAGACGGAGCGTAATTTCATATTATAAATTAAAACAAGAATGCGGTTGGGAACCGAAAGTATCTTTTGATGAAGGTTTAATTAGAACAGTTGAGTATTTTAAACAGAACCTAAAATAATATGTCGCTTAATTTAATTGATATATTAATTGTTGCATTCTACTTTGCAATAATATTGATAATTGGAATTAGGTTTACACGCAAAGATAAAAACGACAACAAGGAAAGCTATATATTGGCAGGTCGGCGGGTTACATTACCATTTTTTGTTGCTTCGCTGGTAGCAACGTGGTATGGAAACATAATGGGAATGGGAGAATTTGTATATAACTATGGTATTGTAGCATTTTTTTGTTTCGCATTTCCTTATTACATAGCGGCATTGTTTTTTGCAATATTTGTAGCAAAAAGAATTCGTGCTTCTTCTGCTGCAACAATTCCAGAACAAATAAAAATCACTTATGGGAACAAAGCAAGTGCAATATCTTCTGCAATAATATTAGTCATTACAATACCGGCAGCGTATATATTAATACTTGGAAAACTGATTGAACTTTTTACGGGTTGGAGTTTGGAATTATCATTGATAATCGGTACAATAATTTCACTGATAATTATATATCACGGAGGACTTAAAGCTGATATTATTGCAAATACCGCTCAATTTATTTTTATGTATATAGGTTTTGGTGGGTTGCTTTTTTTCTGTTTGACGGAATTGGGTTCTTTTAAAGAGATGATATCGCGATTGCCAGCTACACATTTAACTGCAACAGGTACACTATCTTGGCAATATGTTCTGGCGTGGTATATTATAGCATTTCAAACATTTATAGACCCAAGCTTTCACCAAAGGTGTGCTGCAGCAAAAAATCCACAAACAGCAAAGAACGGAATATTAATTTCGATTGTTTTTTGGTTAATATTCGATTTTTTGACACTAACAACCGGGCTCTACTCTGCCGCTTATTTGCATTTGCCTTCACCGCTTGATGCATATCCAATACTTGCAGACACTGTGATGCCCAATATGTGGAAAGGATTGCTATTAGTTGCGATAATTGCAACAGTAATGAGCACTTTGGAAAGTTATTCATTTATCAGTGCTGCTACATTTGGAAATGATATTTTCCCTCAATTTTTAAAAAAATTGTCTCCTGAATTAGGAACAAAGATTGGGCTAATAGTAACAGGCGTATTAGGAATATTGCTTGCGATTGTAATACCATCAGCAATTGATTTGATTTATAAAACTTCTTCTATTGCAGTGCCTGCATTAATTATTCCACTAACGGTATCATATACACAAAAATATTATTTGGAGAGAAAACACAGCCTGATAATAATGATTTCAACAATCTTGCTAACATTATTCTGGACTTTATCAAATGAATATAGTGAAAAATTTGGATTGGAAATATTAAATTTCACGCATAATTTTGAACCAATGATGCCGGGAATTATTTTGTCAGTATTATTAGGAATAATATTTGTTAAAAAAAGAAGCAAATAGGGTCTGGACAATACCGAACGTATTGAGTTTTATTAGATTAATGTTGATTGCACCAACTGGAATGATTTTGTGGAACGGAGAAAATGTTTTGGCTGCAACACTTGCATTGCTTGGAGGCTTACTTGATATTGCAGATGGAATAATTGCACGAAAATATAATCAGACATCAGAATTAGGCAAAATAATAGATCCACTTGCAGACAAATTATTTGTAGCTGTTTTAGTAGTCATTTTGTTCATACAAAACAGGCTTCCATTATGGTTTATCTTAGCTGTGATTTCCAGAGATTTGTTAATCATCATAGGTGGTGCAATAATATCAACAAAAATAAAGATAGTTCCTCCATCAAATTGGCTTGGGAAAATCACAGCTTTGACAATAGGAATTACAATTTTATCAATAATTGTCAATATTGAAAAAATATACACAATTTTAATGTATTTATCCGTTGTATTAATTGTTTCGTCATTTGTAAATTACGTTGTAAGTGTAACAAAACAAATAAAAGGGATTGAAATTGGCAACAAATAAACGATACATACCATTAAATTCAAAAGAGATTCAGATTTACCGACAACAAAAGGCTATACAAGAAACTAAACGTGAAGAAAAGACAAATAATGCTTTGATTTCACTGAGAAAGAAGAATTTAGCCGTAATTAATGCAAATCCTACTTTGAAAGCAAAAATTGAGCGTTTCAATGTATATGTAAAGAAGAAAAAAATTGACGATATTGTGAAAGTCATTCATTATCTACTTTCAGACTTATATCAAGAAACGCAAGAAGCATAAAGCGTCTGCAATAGTTTCGACAAAAACAGATACGAATCATCTCAAAACTGCATATTATCTGCAAATAATATTCTAATTCAATTGATTTTTTGCTTATGCTTTAAGATGAAAACCACGATTTCAGTAAATAATGAAATTTATGAACACCTTTGCGGTTCAGAAACATCATCGGACAATACCCATAGATAATTTCTATTTCTTTTTCTTTGGCAATTTCATTAATATTTTTCGGTTTACTACCTAAAACAAACCAAACAGACTTAATTTTTCCTTTTTCTGCACTTGTAAGTATTTTTTCAGCTTCTTTCGATGGAACAGAAAGAACTAAGTTTAGTGCTTGTTGAGGTATTTCATTAACCGAAGCAAACGAGCGAACACCTTCAATTTCCTGACAGGAACGGCTAACCGGAATTGGGTTGTAATCATTCTTCAAGAAAACTCTGAAAAGTTCATTGCCCCAGGCATTATTGCTGCTCGAAACACCAACAATAACAGGAGATTTGTCTTTGAGAAATTCACTTATTATGTTGTTCATATACATCCTTTTGAAAGCAAATGAATAAGGAAGTAATACGAATTGAAAGCAGGAATAGTTTCATACGACAGATTGACAGCGAAATCAGAATTAATGTCATACAATTTTCACGCAAGATTGGGATTATACTGACAAAAATTCATCAGAACAGACATTATGGCTCATTAATGCGTCATTTTGACTTGCAAATCATTTTGGCACGATGTTGGTATATGAAAAAGTGAATTTAATTAACAATATTCAAAAGAGGTAAAAAATGACAACATTAAGATTTGATCCGTTCCGTGGTTTCGAGCAAATGCTCCGTAAAATTAACGAAGTTGCAGGTGAAATCGAACGTGGAGTAACTGTGGAAACTGGTGGTTACAACCCACGTATAGACATATTCGAAGATAATTCGAACGTTTATATTGTCGCAGAAATCGCAGGAATACCCAAAGAAAAGGTAAATGTAAAATTAACTGAAGACAGAATCCTAATGATTTCAGGTACAAAAGAACGCTGTGAAGGCGAAAAAGACAAGACATATTTAAGAAGCGAACGAAATTTTGGTGAATTTAGTCGTTCATTTGTACTACCAGAAAATCTGGATTTATCTGCCGTTAAAGCAAATTATCGTGATGGAGTGCTCGAAATAACAATTGCCAAAAAGCAACCTGAGCCTCCAAAAGAAATAGAAATTGCTATTAGTTAATCAATTATGTTAAACACAAAAGGAGGGATTAGCTATGGCAATAGTAAAATTTGATCCATTCCGCGGTTTTGAAACTTTGGCTCGCAGAATGAACAGCTTGATGCAAGATTTCGACAAAGGGTTTAACTTCGATTTCGGTGGTTTTTCTCCAAAGATCGATATTTCGGAAGATGAAAAACACATTTACCTGCAAGCTGAAGTGCCAGGTATTTCAAAAGATGAAGTAAAAGTAACAATTACAGAAGATAATGTTCTGACAATCAAAGGCGAAAAGAAACGCGAGCAAAAGACAGAAGACAACAAGGAAGGGTATTCTTACATTCGTATTGAACGTAGTTTCGGTGAATTCTGCCGTTCGTTTATGTTGCCGGAAAATGTTAAGAAAGACAGCATTAATGCTAAGTTTGAAAATGGCGTGCTAAATATTACTTTGGAAAAAATTGAACCAGAAAAACCGAAAGAAATCGAAGTTAAGATTGAATAAAAATTGCGAGCCAGGAAGGCGAGACACGGCTAATAGCCGTGTCTTTTTTTTCAATCAATTTCAATTTCTTTTGCAGGGATTTTAAATAATATTGCAATGGCAGAGAATAGCATTGTGTAGAGAGTTGCAGACACACCATATTGAAGGAAAAATTTCCAGAATGATGTTTCGGCAGGTTTCAAATAGAAGAAAAAGTAAATTAAATTGTGAATAAATGCAGAAATTAAGACTACAACAGTGAAGCGTAAAGTATTCAAGTTGGATTTAATATTTCTTTCTTTGTGAAAGAAACCGGCAAAATAAGATGCAACTAATTTAGCGAGAGCATTAGTTCCAATCACGTCTCCAGATATGAAATCAAAGACCAGCCCAATGCCGAATGCAAAGAATAATCCAACGAACTGCCCTTCGGCTAAAGTAATCCATACACACAGTATTAACAGCAAATCAGGAGTAACATTTTCAATAGCAATAATATCGATAAATAACAACTCAACGAGCATTAATAATAAAGCAAGAATGGCATAGACAATGTATCTTATCTGAATTTGTTTGAGGTAATATTTGTTTTCAACTAATTTCATTATTTTCTAAGTCTATTTTTTGCTTTAATAGTTTCTTCAATTTTTTTTGTCAGTTCAATAATTTCTTCATCTACAATGTAATCAATAACGTAAACTTGCTCTAATGAAGCAAAATTAGCATAAGGTTCAACAAAAATTTTATGAAAAAGCGATCCATATTCTTTTTCGACTTTAACTACTTTACCAATTGGGATGTTGTGTGGATATTTCACGCTATAATTAGATGTTACAATCATATCTCCGGGATAAACTTCAAAAGAAGTAGGAATATTGTTAAGAACAAGATAATTGCCACCTTCCCAGCTTAAAATACCATCAATCTGATTTCTAAGAATTTTTGCAGAAACTTTAACGTGTCGGTTATTAAGAGTTTCCACCAAAGAGTATCTATTTGTAGTAGCAACGACTTCGCCGACAAGTCCGGCATCCGTCCGGACAGCCATACCTTCCCGGAGTCTGTCTCTCGTTCCTTTGTTGATAGTAACATAAGAACGCATTTGAACGTTTGTTTTATTTACAACTTCTGCAGGAATAAGTTTTTCAGATGAAGTATCTTTGAGAGCAAGCATAGAGCGAAGGCGGTTATTCTCAATAAGAGCACTTCTCATTTTGATAACTTCAGAGGAAAGCTGCAAATTCAGATCACGAAGAGCTTGATTTTCGCTTCTCAGAGCTACTGGATTAGGCACCCAAGAAAAAAACTTTTGAATATTGCTAATTGAGGCAATTACAACAGCTCTGAAGCCACTAATTTTAGAAACTTCTCCTAATGAAATCAAAGATAAAGAGATTACACAAAGCGCTGTAAACGTAATTAATACCTTAAAACGCAATATTGTCTTAATGAGTTCCTGCATCTACAAAACGATATTAATACCGAGTGCTTTTAATGAGAACAGAACGGAAGTCGCTAAGATTTTCGAGAACTCTTCCAGTGCCTCGGACGACTGCTGTAAGAGGATCTTCTGCTATATGAACAGGCAGTTTTGTTTCTTCACGAATGCGTTCGTCTAATCCTTTGAGCAAAGCACCACCACCGCTAAGCATAATTCCACGGTCGTAGATATCAGCGGCTAATTCAGGTGGTGTTCGTTCCAAAAGACGAAGCACAGCGTTTACAATTTCTTGAACAGATTCAGATAAGGCACCGCGAATATCTGCTGAGGTTACTTCAATCATTCTTGGAACACCAGTGAGCAAATCGCGTCCTTTGACTTCTATTTCCAACTCATCTTTAAGAGCGACGGCTGAACCGACAGAGCATTTAATTTGTTCTGCGGTGCGTTCTCCAATTAAAATGTTATGTTGGCGACGGAAATAATTAACAATAGCGGCAGTCATTTCATCGCCTGCGATTTTTATTGATTCGTCGCTAACGATACCGGAAAGAGCAATCACAGCAATTTCAGTTGTGCCGCCGCCAATATCGACAATCATATTTCCAACTGGTTCGTGAACATTCAGCCCAATACCTATAGCACTTGCCATAGGTTCGGCAATGAGATGGACTTCTTTAGCACCGGCATGCTCGCAACTATCCCGCACAGCTCTTTTTTCAACTTCTGTAATTCCACTGGGAACGCAAACAACAACTCTGCGAGCAGGTTGCCAAGACATTGAAACTTTGCGAATAAATGCTCTCAGCATACCTTCTGCTATTTCGAAATCAGCGATTGCTCCGTCTTTCATTGGGCGGATAATCTTTATATCACGGTGAGTTTTGCCAATCATCTGCTGAGCATCGTGTCCGATGGCAATAATATGTTTATCGGAGCGGTCGAAAGCCACAATCGAGGGTTCATTAAGAACTATTCCTTTGCCTTTCACCCAAATAAGGGTGTTGGCAGTGCCTAAATCTATTGCAACATCATTCGAGAAAAAATTAAATAGTGCCATTATTTTGATTATCTTAAATTCATACAATTTGTAAAATACAAAAATAAGCAAAATTATTTTACTTTTTTATTAAAGTTTATAGATATAATAATTTTCAATTACAATTATTGCTTAATAACTTCGATTATATAATTTTAAAAAGGAGCAATTATTATGAATTCGCAACTAAGCAATGATAAACTAATTGAGATTTTGAGAAACTGGCAAAAATTAGAAGATGCAGCTGTTGCAAACACTACAGAGATTATTAAAAATTCGCGAAATCCATTTATTCAGATAATTATGGAAATAATTCGCCAGGATTCAGTTATGCACAGACGCATTCAGCAATTAATAATAGATAGTCTTGAAATGAAAGATTTTGCTATTGACCCAAGCGAAATAGAACTATTATGGGAAAAAATTGAAGAACACGACGAGATGGAAAAGAAAGTTGTCAAAATTGCTGAAATTGCTCGTAATGAAACTTCATCACCCGTTGTTAGGTATTTGCTCGATTATCTACTTGAAGATGAGCAAAAACACGACAATTTGCTTATTAAATTAGAGCATCTCAAAAAATAAGATAAAATTATTTGCAAAAAAGGAAAGCTGCCCGAGGCATCGGGCAGCTTCCTATATTTTTTGTTCGGACGGGGGGAATCTCCGAACTGTTACAAACGCGACAAGTTTTTGTCTTGTTTTATTCTGCCGACACGAGCAAGGTAATACTTTGTCTCGGCATCAGCGGGATCTTTATCGGCATCTACAACGAGAAAAATATTCTCATTGTACGGGAAATTAGAAATTGATTTCAGCTTTTCATAAATATCTTGAAAATTCTCTGAAGAATCAATTTTTGAGATTATTTCTACCGGGATGCAGGCCGGCTCATTAATCAATGAATAAGCATAATAATATTTTTTGCTCATTTTGCCGGAAATATTATGCTTCCCGCGCAGAAACCCTTCAATTTTTACTTTTGCAAGTCCCAATCCTTCAATTTCTTTGGCAGATGCGTAGGAGAGATCTAATAATCTACGCTGGATATGGGGACCGCGGTCATTAATTCTCACCAGTGTTGCTTTGCCATTGGACAAGTTAGTAACTTTCAAAATAGTTCCAAATGGCAATCTGCGGTGAGCAGCAGTGTTTTCGAACATATCGAAACGCTCACCGGAAGATGTGCGTCTTTTATGGAATTTGTGTGCATAATGCGACGAAATCCCACTTGTCGAAAACAGATAGAGAGCATTTAAGTTTGTTTTTGAAATTATTTCTCTGTAATCATCTTCATTTTTATTAACATTTTGTCCTTTAACTTCATCGTCGATTTCGATTATATTCCCTTGCGCAACACCCAAAAATTGAATTGAGACTAATGCGATTAAAGGAATTAAAAGCCATAGAACACTATAACGGCTTTTGAATAATTTAGAATAACCCATGGAGTTCTTCACTCCTATTTTTTGAAACATACTTTTGTTAGAAGCGTTTTAGCTTCTAAAACTTCCCCCCTTAATAATCCTCTATTTGTTTAACATAATTTTTATAATTTTGTAAATTTCGAAATCAATATAACGATATTTATTTTAATTAATTGTAAAAAAATGCATTGAAAATTAAATTTAACGCTCCCGATTAAAATCTAACCACCGAAAATTATTATATATTGTATGTTTCAGAAAAATGAAAAAATGATTAAAAAAAATATCATTTTTCATTTTTGATAACAATTCACCTATAAACAGAAAAAATAATTGATAAAAATATTTTCATATAACATTCATTAATCTCTTATATTAATTAATGAAAAGGATTATTTCTATCATAGAAATGCGAATAATTTGGAATATTATAGTTTTGTTTTGAAGGTTTAAAGCATATTTAATTCTATAATCAATTTGTTTCAATGAATAAATGAAGAGGCTACCTTGTTTTTGGGGTAGCCTCCTGAAAATATTTTTGCAATATTATTTTACTATTTTCTGATGAAGAGGGAATTTGGAAGTGAATTGGCGAACTTCTTCAGCAACTTGTTTATGAAGTTTCTCATCATCGATATTAGAAAGAACTTTGTCGATTAATTCAGCAACATATTTAAAATCATCTTCTTTAAATCCGCGAGTAGTAAGTGCTGGTGTTCCAAGACGAATACCTGAAGTAATAAGAGGCGATTTATCATCAAATGGAACGGAATTTTTGTTGCAAGTGATTCCGGCTTCATCCAAAGCAAGTTGAGCTTGTTTGCCTGTAAGCCCCTTATTACGTAAATCAACGAGCATAAGGTGGTTATCAGTTCCTCCGCTAACTAAATTATAGCCGCGTTTCATTAATTCTTCGGCAAAGACTTTAGCATTTTTGAGAACCTGCTGAATATATAAATCGAATTCTTTCGAAAGACATTCGCCGAAAGCAACAGCTTTAGCAGCAATTACGTGCATAAGCGGTCCACCCTGTACGCCGGGCATCACCCAGGAATCAATTATTTCGCTCATCATTTTAGTGCGACCAGACTTTGGAGCAACAATACCGAAAGGATTTTCGAAATCTTTGCCCATCATAATCAGACCGCCACGAGGACCACGAAGAGTTTTGTGAGTTGTGGAGGCTACTACGTGGCAGTGAGGAATAGGACTTGTCAGATAACCTTTGGCAATAATACCAGCAGGATGAGCTATATCAGCAAACAAGAAAGCGCCGACCATATCAGCTATTTCGCGGAATTTTTTGAAATCGATGTCGCGTGGATAAGCAGAAGCACCAACTGTAATTAACTTAGGTTTGTGCTGACGTGCAAGTGTTTCGACCTTATCGTAGTCGATACGTCCAGTTTTTTCATCCACTTCGTAGGGGATAAAATTAAAGAAACGACCAGAAAAATTGACAGGCGAGCCGTGCGTAAGATGTCCACCGTGGGCAAGGCTAAGCCCCATAACTGTATCG
Source organism: Eximiradius proteiniborus (assembly GCF_058546985.1). NCBI lineage: Bacteria > Pseudomonadati > Bacteroidota > Eximiradiia > Eximiradiales > Eximiradiaceae > Eximiradius > Eximiradius proteiniborus. The sequence continues at coordinate 1,220,338 of NZ_CM178592.1, forward strand.
CCCGGTTTGATAAATGAGTAGTAAACAGCCATATTTGCGTTAGAACCGCTGTGAGGCTGAACATTTGCGTATTCAGCTCCGAACAATTGTTTCAGTCTGTCGCGAGCAATATTTTCGGCAACATCTACCCACTCACAACCACCATAATAGCGATTTCCTGGATAGCCTTCTGCATATTTATTGGTGAGAACAGAACCTTGAGCTTGCATCACTGCATCGGAGACAAAATTTTCGCTAGCAATAAGCTCTAATTTTTCTGATTGACGATGAAACTCGTTTTTAAGAGCTTCCCAAAGTTCTACATCTTGTTGTTTGACTATATCGTACATTTCAAAACCTTTATTATTTTGTAAAAATAAAATATTGTAAAATTAGTGAATAATATTTGAAAATTGAACTTATTTATTCAATAAATTATATTCATCGATTAAATCTCTGCATTTGAGTTCATCTTTTTCTATTTGGTAGGAAAGTTCATCGATATTCTTAAATTTTTTCTCTTCTCTTATGAAATAATGGAAACTTACGGTAATTTCTCTATCGTATAAATCATCAGAAAAGTCGAAAAAGTGGACTTCGAGAGTGGATTTGGTATCGACAGTAATAGTTGGACGAGTGCCGATATTTGCCATACCGAATAGTTTTTTGCCATCAATTTCGGAGGAAACAATATACACACCATCACCAGGTAGCAATTTATAAATGTCGTGAGGTTTAATATTTGCAGTCGGATAGCCAATAGTTGCGCCACGCCCGTTGCCGTGGACAACTTTTCCACGAACCATATAAGGATATCCAAGATATTTATTTGCAGTAGCAACTCCAGCTTCGAGCAATAAATGGCGAATTTTTGTACTCGAAACAACTATATCATCTTCAACGTAATCTTCGACTTTTTCGATTTCGAAATCATATTTTTGCGAATATTCTTGCAAGAGTTCATAAGAACCCTGACGGTTTTTGCCGAAAAAGTGCTCGCGCCCCATCAAAAACTTTTTCAGACCAATTTTATCAACTAAGTAATTTTTAATAAATTCTTCGGGAGAAGTTTGTGAAAATTCGTAAGTAAAATGAATAATGAAAACGTTTTCCACACCAAACTTTTCAAATAAGTCTAATCGCTCTTTTATTGAAGTCAATAGTTGAATTTTAGGTTTATCGGAATCCTGCAGAACAATTCGTGGATGCGGGTCCATTGTAATAATAACTGGTCTTAAGTTATCCTGGCGAGCTATTTCGTTTAGCCTGTTAATAATTTTTTGATGTCCTTTGTGAACGCCATCGAAAGTTCCCAGCGAAATAACCGTATTTTTATTATATTCTATTTCGCTAATATCTCTATAAACAATCATAATTTGCCTGAATTTAGAAAATTCACAATATCACTAATTTTCAATGCCTGTTCGACATCAAAATCACCGATTTTGGTTCTGCGAAGGCTCGACAGAAACGCTCCGCAACCAATTTCACGACCCAAATCGCGAGCCAAAGAACGGATATATGTTCCTTTGGAACAAGATATTTTTAATTTAACAAAAGGATTTGAAAAATTCAAGATTTCAATTGAAAATATTTTAACTTTTGATGGAGGAATATCGACAGATTTATTTTTGCGAGCGAGTTCGTATAATTTTTTCCCTTGTACTTTTTTAGCTGAAAACATTGGTGGAACTTGCAAAATTTCACCAATGAATAATTGAGACTTTTCAACAATCAGATTTTCGTTCAGAAACGAAGTATCCTGGTGATTTTCTTCCGGGGCTTCTGCGTCGTCGGTGCGAGTGGTAGCACCGAACTTAACTTCGGCTATATATTCTTTTTTCAGGTTCTGGAATTGCTCAATTGTTTTGGTTGCTTTTCCTAAACATAAGATTAGCAATCCGGTTGCAAGCGGGTCGAGAGTGCCAGCGTGTCCAATTTTTTTGATATTAAGCAAATTTCTGATTTTTGCGACAACATCGAAGGATGTCCATCCGCTTTCTTTATCAATTAAAATGGTTGCACCTTCGGTATTGGCAAGGTGCAACCATAAATTAAAATCATTTATGTTAGTTTTATCAAGGAGCATAAAACAACTACTGGTTTTCTTTTAATTTTGCATCTTCTTCTTTGGCTTTATTGAGGAGATGCTGAATATGCTCCATTTGGTCGATAGTATCGTCGAAGAAAAACTTCAAATCGGGAATAGTTTTAAGCCTGACACTGCGAGCAACAATACCACGAAGTTCGTATTTTTCTTCTTCGAGCATTTGAAGAAACTTTGGAGGAGAAATTTTGCCACCGTATAAGCTAATATATACTTTGGCAAGGGTTAAATCTGGCGAAAATCTTACAGTAGTAACAGTAGCAATACCAGCATTATGCTCGCGGGCAAAATCGCTAATCGGTTGAGACAATGCTCTTTTTACAATACTTGCTACTTTTTCAGCTCTAATAGACATAATATACTTTTCAAATAAAAATTAAAGAGTACGACGAATTTCAACTAATTTATATCCCTGAATAATATCGCCTTCCTGAATATCATTAAAACCATCAAGCTGAATACCGCACTCATAGGAGGTATCTACTTCTTTGACATCATCTTTATTACGTTTGAGCGAAGCGATAGTACCGTTAAAAACAGGCAAACCATTTCTGAGAACTTTCACACGGTCGTTTCTGTTAATTTTGCCACTGAGTACATAGCAACCAGCGATAGTGCCGATACGGCTAATTTTGAAAATTCTTCTAACTTCAACTTCGGCAGTAACTTCTTCTTTGATTTCAGGTTTGAGCAAACCTTCCAATGCCATCTGCACTTCATTGATACAGTCATAGATAATGTTGTACAGTCTAATATCGATTTTTTCGTTATCAGCCAAACGCCTTGCAGCAGACGAAGGCGACACATTAAATCCAATGATAATTGCCTGCGAAGCAGCGGCAAGCATAACATCGGACTCGGAAATTTCACCAACACCTTGATGTAAGATATTGACGCGAACTTCGTCAGTAGAAAGCTTTAGGAGCGAATCGCTAATAGCTTCTACAGAACCACCAACATCACCTTTGATGATAAGGTTAAGTTCCTGAACACTTCCAAGCTTGATGCGAGAAGATATTTCATCAAGCGAAAGATGACGAACACGCCGCATTTCCTGTTCGCGTTTGAGTTGCTTACGTTCGTTGGAGATGCTGCGGGCTTCGGCTTCGCTATCGACAACAAGGAAATTATCACCAGCCTCGGGCAAACCATCGAACCCCATAACGCGGACAGGCACAGCAGGAGTTGCAACTTCCATTTTGTTTCCGCGCTCATCTTGCATTGCACGCACACGACCGTGATGAATACCGGAAACAAAAGGATCACCTATTTTCAAAGTTCCTTTTTGAACAATTATTGTAGCAACGGGACCAAGACCTTTGCTTACATTTGATTCAATCACAACGCCTTTTGCTTTTCTATTAGGATTGGCTTTTAAATCAAGGATGTCGGCTTCGAGCAAGATTTTTTCGAGTAATTCATCAATATTAATACCTTTCTTAGCAGAAATTTCTACGTGCTGATATTTTCCGCCCCATTCTTCTATAAGGACACCGTGGTCAGCAAGTTGCTGTTTAATTCTATCGGGATTAGCATCAGGTTTGTCAATTTTATTGATAGCGACAATCATCGGAACGCCGGCAGCTTTTGCGTGGCTAATTGCTTCGATTGTTTGGGGCATCACACTATCGTCAGCAGCAACAACAAGAACTACAATATCAGTAACCTGTGCACCACGGGCACGCATAGCAGTGAAGGCTTCGTGACCGGGAGTATCGAGAAAAGTAATTTCACGACCATTTTGCAAAGTAACTTTGTAAGCACCGATATGTTGAGTGATACCACCAGCTTCACCGGCAACAACATTTGAACGGCGAATATAGTCGAGAAGTGAGGTTTTTCCGTGATCAACGTGTCCCATTATTGTAACAATAGGTGGACGCTGAACAAGCGATTCCGGTGGATCAATATCTTCTTCTTCAACCTGAACTTTTTGAGTATCAACAAATTCTACTTCATAACCATAATCATCTGCAATTAAAGTGATGGTGTCTTTATCTAAACGTTGATTTATAGTAACCATTAATCCGAGAGCCATACATTTTAAGATGATTTCGTTAGGCGATTTGCCCATCATATTTGCAAGATCGCCGGTGGTAACGAATTCAGTAATTCTTAGGATATGGCTTTCGCGTTCAATTTCTTCAATTTGACGAATTTCTTTTTCTTTGCGTTCCTGCTTCTTTTTCTGGCGGATGCGTTCGCGCATAGAACCTGTATGAGGTTCCATCCCAGCGTATGTTTCGCGGATTGCGCGCATTACTTCTTCTTCGGAAATAGTTTCCCGGATAGACTTTTTCTTTTTCTTACGCTTCTTGTCTTTAATTTTACCTAATTTTTCTTCTGCTTCGGGATCGAAGTCTTTAATTTTTTTCTTGAATTTATCTTTTTTAATTTCAACCTTTGATGCATTTTCAATAGGTTCTACTGCTTCAGTAAACTTTTCTTTAATTTTCTTTTTATCTTTATCTTTCTGTTTTTCAAACGGTTTTTCGGGGGCAATATCAATTTTGCCAAGAATTTTCAGTCCCGAAGGTTTTTGAGTTTGATCGACAACTTCAATAATCTTTTTCTTTTTCTTACGCTTCTTGTCTTTTTTAACAGTTGGTTCAGCCTGAACGTCATCTTTAACAGCATCAGGTTTTGGTTTTTCCTGAATTCGATCAAATCTTTCAGTTGTTTCGCTGATAATTTCAACGGGTTCTGAAGACTTAGGAGTTTGCTCGGCAGGAGCTGGTTTTTCTTCTATAGAAATTGGTTCTTCAGCTTTTTCCTGTTTGGTTGGAGGTTCGTGATGTTCAATAACAACAGGAGTTGGCTTTTCTTCTTTGATTTCAGGCTCGATTGTTGGTTGTGGTTCAGGAATTTCTTCAACAATAATAGTTTCTGGTTCAATTTTTTGAGGTTCAACAATTTTTTTCTTAACCTCGATTTCATCAGTATCTTTGACGACAGGTTTTACAGGTTCTTCAATATCAAGAGTATCTTCAACTTTGGCAGAAATATCAATTTTTGCTTTTGGCTGAATTTGTTTGTGAATTTCTTTATGTTTCTGGAGTTTTTCACGTTGTTTTTCGGCAGCTTTCTTTTCGCGTTTAAATTTATCATAAACAAGCTCAGCCATTTCTTCGGTCAAGGTGGCAGTGGGCTTGTTGTCAATATCAAAACCTTTGGCACGGAGAAATTCAACAATTGTCTCGCGACCAATATTAATTTCAGAGGCAATTTTAATTAATCTTATTTTATTTGATTCAGCCATAATAAAGCAAAAATATTAAACAAACTATTTTTCAAAAATCTTCTTCGACAAGAAAGTAAGCACTTCGGGGCGTTCTTCTTCGTCGAATTCGGTTAAAATGATTTTACGATAATCCATCAGGCTTTTTGGAGAGAGCCCTTCGATTTCAAGTAACTTGTTGAGGTCTGCATCGAGAAACTCACGGGCAGTAGTAATTCCCATATTTCTTAATTTTTCGATAAGTTCATCGCCAAATTCAACTTTAAATTCAACCAAATCAATATCTTCGCCACCTTCTTTGACAAGCTGGATATTAAATCCTGTGAGTTTGGAAGCAAGACGAACATTTTGACCATTTTTACCGATAGCGAGGGACACCTGATCGTCGGCAACAAGAACCGTAGCTGTGCGAGTTTCGTAAGAAATTTGGATATCGCGAACTTTTGCAGGAGCAAGAGCACGCATAATGAATACCTGAGGATTTTCAGAAAATTCTATGAGGTCTATACTTTCGTTATTCAGTTCTCTAACGATGGAATGAATGCGAACACCTTTTAACCCAACACAAGCGCCGACTGGATCAACTCTGTCGTCGTAAGACTGAACGGCAACTTTGGAGCGTTCGCCGGGTTCGCGAGCGATAGCTTTGATTTGGATCACACCATCATATATTTCCGGGATTTCAATTTCAAATAGACGCATTAAAAATTCATCGCAGGCACGTGAAAGAATAATATCGGGTTGCCCACCGGAACCACTACGACGAACTTCTTTAATAATAGCCTTGATTGGCTGGTTCTTTTTGTATCTATAAGGTTCATTAGGGATTTGTTCTTCGCGAGGCAAGCGCATTTCAATTTTATTATGCATAACAAGCAAGTCGTGGCGACGAATCTGATAAATTTCACCGACAATAATTTCGCCGACACGATTGGCGTATTCGGTGTAGATATTGTCTTTTTCGACTTCTCTTATTTTTTGGTTCAAGTTCTGAGCGGCAAGCGAAATTAATCTTCGACCGAAGCTATCTGAAATGTTGTCGAGCGTAATTTCTTCGATATATTCATCGCCAATTTCCAAAGGCTCGTCGGTATACATTTGAGCTTCTTCGAGAGAAATTTGGGTATCGGGGTTTTCAACTTCCTCGACAACTTCACGCATCAAGTAGATTTCGATATCGCCTTTTTCCATATTGACGATAATTTCAAAATTAGCGTCCTGCCCGTATTTCTTACGGACAACCATCGAAAGAGTTTCTTCGAGAATACCTTGGAGAAGGTCTCTATCGATGTTTTTGGCTTTAGCCATCTCCATAAAAGCATCAACGATAGTCTTTTTGTCTATCTTGTGCTTTGCTTTACGTCTTGCCATTTTTCCTTGACTGATAATTAGTTTTTTAAAATATTTTTAATATTTTTCGTTAAAGTCTATTATAATTGTATAAAATTAAAATAAAAATTTATACAAAAAATGGGCTTGAAATTTCCGAAGCCCATCTCTTTTTGAGATATTCAAAAATAAGTAAAATTATTGATTTTGAAAAATGTTTTTTTAACTTAATGATAAATCAAGGAGTTTTTATGGGGTTCAAAAGCATAGATTATTTCAACATCGATGAACTTTATACAGAAGAAGAACTTCTAATAAGAGATTCGATAAGAAAGTTTGTTGATGATGAAGTAATACCAATAATTGAGCAATATTATTTCGACGGGAAATATCCAGAGCATCTTACACAGAAACTTGCAGAACTTGGAGTTTTTGGGATAACACTTTCAGAAGAATATGGTGGAGCGGGTGCAAACTATACATCTTACGGACTTGCAATGCAAGAACTCGAACGAGGTGATTCTGCTGTTCGCTCGTTTGCGTCTGTTCAAAATTCGTTGGTGATATACCCGATTTCGAGATATGGGACAGAAGAACAAAAACGCAAATGGCTTCCGCGTCTTGTCCGAGGCGAAGCAATCGGATGCTTTGGATTGACTGAACCTGATTTTGGTTCAAATCCGGCTGGGATGATAACAACTGCAAAGAAAACAGATGGAGGATTTCTGCTAAATGGTGCAAAAATGTGGATTACGAATGGAACGGTAGCGGATGTAGCAGTAGTTTGGGCAAAATTGGACAATGAAATTCACGGCTTCCTTGTGGAAAAAGGAACGAAAGGGTTTTCTGCACCTGAGATGAAAGGTAAACACTCTTTGAGAGCATCGGTTACATCTGAGTTGATTTTCGAAGACTGCGAGATTCCAGAGAAAAATATATTGAATGTAGCGGGATTGCGAGGACCTCTTTCCTGTTTAAATCAGGCTCGGTATGGGATTGCCTGGGGAGCAATCGGAGCGGCACTTGCAGTATTTCACTCAGCACTTGAATATTCAAAATCGAGGATACAATTTGGAAAGCCAATCGCAAAATTTCAGATTACACAAGAAAAATTAGTGTGGATGCTGAATGAAATCACAAAAGCACAACTTGTGTGCTACCGACTTGGAAGACTTATGGACGAAGGGAAAGCGCGTCCTGAGCAGATTTCTTTTGCGAAACGCAATAATGTCGATATAGCATTGCAATGCGCCCGTATTGCTCGAGAAATTCACGGTGCAAATGGGATTTTGGGCGAATATCCGGTGATGCGTCATAGTGCTAACCTTGAATCGGTCAAAACATACGAAGGAACTCACGAAATTCACACATTAATTTTGGGCAGAGATATAACTGGTGAAGATGCTTTTGAATAGGAGAAGAAATGTTAAAAAACAAGGCTAAATTTACATCTGCTGAAATAATTGCAATTTTCGGGGAAGAAAACGTATTAAATGTTCAACAAAACGAGTTTATTGGTGTTTCTATTGATACACGCTCAACTGAGGCGGGAGAAATATTTGTTCCTCTGATTGGTGAAAAAATAGATGCACACGAACTTCTGCCAGATGCATTTTCGAAAGGAGCTTCGCTTGCAATAGTGTCGAAAAGTTGGTTCGACAATAATGCTGAAAAAGTAGAAGGAAAGCCGCTTGTTTTAGTTGAAGATACACTTTCTGCACTTGGAGAACTCGCGTTGTTTCATAGAAATCGGTTTAACATTCCAATAATTGCGGTAGCTGGCTCGAATGGCAAGACAACAACCAAAGATATGATTGCAGCAGTTCTTTCAAGAAAATTTAAGGTTTTGAAAACTTTCCAGAATTTTAACAACCGTATAGGTGTTCCACTGATGATTTTCAATCTTGATGAGGCTATCGAATGTGCAGTAATAGAAATCGGGACTAACGAACCAGGCGAAATATTTATTCTGTCGGAAATACTTGCTCCGACAGAAGGGATTATTACAAATATCGGGCAGGAGCATTTGGAGAAACTCATCGACCTTGATGGGGTTGAAATGGAAGAAACGAGCTTATTTGGATATTTACAGCGTTTTGGAGGAACTTGTTTTATCAATTGTGATGATGAAAGGTTAAGTAAATACCAAAGGATTTTAGATAAAAAGTTCACTTATTCAACTAATGACGAAGAAGTGAATTTAAAAGTTGAAATTGAAATAAACTCGAACATTAATCCAATTCTTAAATATTCAGTCGGTGGAAATCAAAATAAGATTCAATTGAATACGTACGGAATTGCTTCCGGATACAATGCAGTTGCAGCAATTGCTATTGGAAAATATTTTGAAATAGATGATGCTGAAATAAAACTTGCTCTTGAAAGTTTTGAACAGGAAAAATACAGTGGCTATGCCCGAATGATACTTCAAGAAATAGAAGGATACACTATTTTAAATGATTGCTATAATGCTAATCCGTCATCAATGAAAATGTCTATAGAAACATTACAGAGATACCAAGGGAAACCGAAGCGAGCAGCAATACTTGGTGATATGCGTGAGCTTGGCGAAAAGTCTTTTGAATTGCATCTTGAAGTGCTTAGATATGCTTCTAATGTATGCGACAGAGTGTTTGCAACAGGTGATTTTATGCAGAAAGCAAGCGAAAAACTTCAAGCAGACAATGTAGAACACTATTCTGATTTAACTGAAATTGCCAATGAAATTAAAGAGTTAAAAAATGATTATGTATTTCTTCTGAAAGGTTCTCGCGGAATGAAAATGGAAAGAATAATTGAAATGCTGAATTGAATTTGTTTATAATAAAAATGAAATAAAGTGTGAAGTCATTTTTCTTAATTGTTTCAATTTATTATATTTGTAAACTATATTTTATTAGTTTTAACAATTTTTGAGTGATTATATGGCTGGTCATAGTAAATGGGCTAACATAAAACATCGTAAAAGCAGACAAGATGCAAAACGTGGTAAAATGTTCACTCGTCTTGCAAAGGAAATAACAATTGCTGCCCGCGAAGGTGGTGGCGACCCTGAAAGCAACCCAAGATTACGTCTTGCAATTGCTAATGCACGTGCAGTGAATATGCCTTCCGACAATATTCAGCGAGCAATTAAGAAAGGGACTGGAGAGCTCGAAGGCGAAAATTATATGGAAATTATGTTCGAAGGATATGCACCGGGTGGGGTTGCTGTGATTGTTGAAACAGTAACAGATAATAAAAACAGGACACTGCCGCTTGTGCGATCCACAATGAGTAAGCTTGGGGGTAGTCTTGCAGAAACAAATGCGGTTGCCTGGAATTTTGAACGAAAAGGTGTGATTTCGATAAATACAAATGGTAAAAGCGAAGATGAACTGCTTGAAGTAGTACTCGAAGCCGGTGCTGACGACCTTGAATACGATGAAGAAGTGTCAAGAGTGATTTGTGCAATGGAAAACTTCTCCAGCGTGAATAAATATTTTGAGAGCAATGGATTTCAAGTGCAAGAAGCTAAGCTTGAATACATTCCTAAGCAAGTAATAACAATCAAAGACGTTGCTGAAGCACAAAAAGTAATGAAGTTTATCGAAGGAATAGAGGACCTTGACGACGTTCAGAATGTGTTCTCTAATTTCGAAATAGACGATTCGATTGCGGACAAGATAGAAGAATAATGATAATATTAGGTGTCGACCCTGGCTCGGTTTTATGCGGTTACGGAGTAGTCGAGCATGATGGACGAAATGTGGCATTGATCGAGTATGGAGTAATTGAAGCAAAACGTCGGCACATAGATTTCAATCAACGGCTGAAAGAAATATTTTCGAGATTGAATTCTGTAATTGAAAGAACAAACCCAGATGCTGCTGCTTTCGAAGCATTGTTTTATTCGAAGAACGCACAAAGTTTGATCAAACTTTCGCATGCAAGAGCAGCAGCAATTTTAGCCGTTACCAACAACAACATACCAGTTATTGAATATTCCGCCAGAGAAGTGAAAAAGTCTGTTACAGGACGAGGCTCTGCAAGCAAAGAGCAAGTGCAGTATATGGTGCGAAGCATACTCAGTATAGAGGAAACACCTCAATTTTATGATGCAACAGATGCGCTTGCAGTTGCGATTTGTCATATCGTCCGGAAAAATCATAACCAAAAGAAAAGCACAAGCTGGGCTGATTTCCTGAAAGATCATCCTGAATTAATCATTTCAAGATAGAATGAACAGCAATTTTCAAAACAGAAAAGTATTTTATACACTGCTTGCTTTTTTTGCATTTGCGGTGTTTTTTTTCAATCAAAACCACCTTAATCAGGATACTATATATTTCAAACATATTCTTCCAATTGCTGAAAACGTGTTGAAAGGCGAAGGATACACAAACGCAGCAGGAGAACCTGCTTTCTATCCGATTTGGGGTTATGTATTTTTGCAAATGCCCGGATTGATAATGGGTTTACCTCAGCTTTGGACATTATTCATTCAATTTTTCTTGTCAATTCTTGCGGTTATACTCTTTTACAAATTATTTGAAATAAATGAAAAGTATTGGCATATTCCGTTTTTTTTACCATTTTTTGCATTATGTTCAATTAAAACAGCTGATGGGCTGGCTTCCATATTGCTTGTTGCTTATGCCTATAATGTGATTGTTTACTTTAAGACAAGAGAAATTAAGAATTTGTATTATTCTGGGCTTGCACTTGCAATATTAGTAAATTTACGTTCAGAATATATTTATTTACCTGTGTTTCAAACATTATTTTTTCTTTTTTGCTTAAAAAATTGGCGGAAATACTTCAAAATAAATGTGATTTTTGTAATAATTGCGTTTGTTGCTATGCTGCCCTGGGCAATCCGAAGTTATTTAATCACTGACAATATTCGATTTAATTCAAGCAATGGCGGTGCAGTAATGTATATTTCGCTCGGGCAGCTTCCACAGAATAAGTGGGAAATTTCACCAACTGACAGCACAGCATATTCAATTGCTGCAGCAAACGGAATAGACGATCCGTTTTCTCCTGAAGCAGACACACTTTTTCAACGATTGACAAAAGAAGCAATTTTAGATAATCCATCTGAATTTATTAAGAAAATGGGCTATAATGCTATTAAGGTGTTTACTAATGGCGTTTATACAGGAGAATATGCTAATTATTTTTTGGGAAAACAATTACGTTCGAAAATTGATAATAAGCTTAATATTACCCCAAATAAAATTGAACAAATCAAAATTATCATCAATTTGCCATTAAATCAGTCAATTCCGCTTATTGTAGAAAAATTCATTCAAATGTTATTTCTTCCAATCTTTTTTATGTTGATGTTATTTCTGCTTTATAATATTGTTTTTAACAAATCAAGGAATAACGAAACATTATTAACAGTTTTGATGATAATTCTTTTTAAAATTTTGCTAATATCATTAATACAATATGAGTATAGACATACGACAGGTTTTTATTTGCTGGCGTTCGGGGTTTTTGCGTTTTTATTAAACAAAAGAAGTCTGATAAACAGAGAACATTAATAATATTGAGCAACAAAAGGCTAAATTATTTTCATTTCACGAAATACGCTAATTTCATTAAAATAAATTTAATTTTATTCGTTAAACTTGTATCAGTAAAATTATCAATGATTGAGAAAGTAATGAAAAGTGATGTGATTTATATTGATAGTGAAAATTTGAATAGAATGGTCGAAATACCGGTTTATGGTCATTTTGGTTCATCGCTTTTATTGTTATTTTCGACTGAGGAAGACGACCCATACGAAAATGAAGAAAATGGATTAATTCCACATTTATCTCAGTATATAAAGGCAGGTAAGGTTCGAATTTACTCGCTTCCAATTCCCAAGATATGGGACGAAGTTGCTTTGTCTAATGAAGAACGATCTCAAATATTATTCAACTTTAATAATTTCATTGTCGAGGAGCTTTTAGCAAAGGTATATAATCATTGTGGACAGATTGTGCCGATATTAACAGCTGGTGCTTCGAAAGGCGCATATTATGCATTGAATACGTATTTCAGGCGTCCGGATTTATTTCTGGGAACAGTTGCAATGAGCGGGAAATATGATATTTACTGCCATACAAAAGGATATTTCGACGACAACTGTTATTTTAATTCTCCAATTCATTATCTGCCAAATTTGAACGATAACTACTGGCTTACTTTTTTGCGTAGTCGTCATCACGTTTATTTAATGAGCGGGAAGGGCTATGGCGAAGACCCTTCACCAAGTTATAATCTGTCGAATATACTAACGCAAAAGCAAATACCCCATACAATAGATATATGGGGCGAAGAATGGGGACATAACATTGATACCTGGAAAGCAATGTTAGCAAAAATTATCCATAATAAGTTTTAATTTTTCGATTTAGATTTAGCAAAGATTTTTTTTAAAGCTTTGTTTTCGCTTTTCATAACAAGTTGGTAAATAGTTTCGCCAGACGATGTTTTTGCGTTTGCATCAGCACCATAATTAAGTAAAAGTTCAGCCATTTCACAATTTTCTAAAATCAAAGTCATTTCAAGAGGATATTTTCCTTGTGAATTTTTATTATTAATTAAATTGCGGTTATTATCTAAAATTGATTTTACTTTACCTTGGTCGTTTTCCAAAACAGCATTTGTAAGTTCATCGATTGGGTTATTTTTTGCATTAATTTGTGTTGTTTGTTCAATGGCAGAAGGTTTAGCATATCCATATGAGAATGATGAAAGAACTAAAAGCAATGAAAATACAATAATTCTCATATATTCCTCCAAAATATTCTGAAAATAATAATGATAATACGCAATAATAGAATATTAAGTTTCAAGAATCAATCATTGAAACAGACAAAATGAAGGGATTATCTAAATAACGGGTAGCTCTTCTTTTCGATTTTCAAATCTTGCAGAGTAGATGATTTTATTCCGAAACGCAGGTAGAAGCCTCTATTGAAACCGATTGGATTCCAGTTAAGAATTAGCTCCCAGCAATGAAGGTCTTTTTTGAGATTAATCTGTGGGGTTAGAAATTCTTTGCGAATGAAGTCATAACGAGCATTTGCAGAAATGTTCCAGGTTTCAGTTAGCTGAAGATTAAGTGTCAGATAAGTGTTCAGGCTTCTATCAATTCTATCAATAGTGAATTGATTATAATTGAAATTCAATCCATAACCAATAAGCCAAGGAAATGCAAAAGGGCGAGCGCCAGGGGAATTATCGCCGTACCAGTCAAATGATGCGTCAGCATCAGAATGACGGGATAAAAAGCGTGCCCCAAGCATCGCCTCAAGAGTATCTATGTCTTTTTCTGATTGGTTTTCTTCCGAAAAGGATGTTGGAGTAGTGTGAGACAACCCCTCTGAAGCAAAACTGCCAGATAAATTAACTGAAAACGAGGTCAATCGGGCTAAACCTTTCCCCTGCTCAATAAGAAATTTATTAATTTTTCGATAACCTGAATAACTGCCCTGTGTGAATTTAACTTCGTCGTATGCAGTGAAACTTGCATTGCCCGAGAATTCGAAGGCACCGAGTGCTGGAGTTCGGAAAGACATATTAATATCAGACAGATTTAGAGAATCTGCAGCAAAATTGTAGCTTGTGGAGAAGGTTAAACGCAAAAGTTCGATGTTTTTGTCGGGAAGAGTATCACCCTGCTTAACTTTTATTTCGAAGCTATGCAAATCGGAATAAGAAATACGTTGAGCCATCTGTGATGGTGCTGCACCGCCATCGCTTTCGTAGCGAGAATATTTTATTGTTCGGTTTTGGCGAGGGTCGAAATACCGCCCGTAAAAACCAAACTTATCTTTGGAAAAATCTGGTGTGAAACTATAGCCAATAGTGGGTTGATATGTATGACGAAATGCTTTAAATCCAAGGCTTTCAGGACTGATGAAACCGAAAAAGGGTCGTTGGGCGTCGGCAACACCGAAAAGGCGTGTGGAAGCAGAAATTCCGAAGCTATAATAATATTCAGTGAAAAAGCCACGTTTGTATTTATCAATTGTTGAAGAATCCTGAAGATTGATTTGTCGCTCAAGTTGGCGGAAATAATTATTTACAGATAGCGAAACAGAGGGAGTTAAAGTGAAATATCCAAATTTTGGAGAAATAGAAACGCCGGGCGAATGGCTGATTTTATTTCTTTCAGTGTATTTGAAAGAGTTACCGTCTGTTGTTTTGGAGAGACTATTGGTGTAATTGCTACGGTAACTGAAAGAGATGTCGCGAACGAATGAATACCAAGCGCGGGTTGAAGGTGAAATCACACTTTTTAGTGGAGTAAAATTTGGGATTGAGTAATTAATAGGAATAACCTGACTATAATTCTGAGTAATCAAATTTTGGTCGCGTTGGAAGGAAACGGAGAAATTCGAACCATTATCAAAACTTTTAGAATATGAGGCGTTCGAGGTGATATTTTGCTGAATTCTTGATTGATAGTCGGTCTGGGTATTCCGATTGAAATCGCGTGAAGCAAAATTAACACCAATATCAATTCGTTCGTAAGGATTGAAAATATGATTATGGTTGAGCTGGAGGCTCCAATTACGCTGATATTGGTCGTCGGGATTATAGCGAGTTCTGCCAAATTGAAGAGTAACGCCACCATTATGAACATCTCTAAGAGCCCAGCGAGTAGTATTTTTGAGTAAGAAGCCACCTTTTGAAAACAAATCAGTTTTAAATTGAGTATCCCAATAATCAGATGCAGCCCAATAAAATCCTAAATCCTGAAATACAACGCCACGATTTTTGGAAAAATAGAAAGAAGGTATAATAATTCCAGATTGTCGTCCGGTTTTACTTGGGAAGAACAGCCCGAAAGGAAAAATAAAGATAGGCATATCTTCAACGTAAAAAATAACGGGATCGATGTAGATTTTTTCCTTTACTGCTAATTTCATTTTGGGCGAACCGAAGTAATAGTGCGGGCAAGCATCGTTGCAAGTTGTATAATAGCCATCGCGGACGAACAACTCATTTTCAGAAATACGTTTAATCTCGGAGCCGTAGTAAAAACCTTCACCGGCTTGAGTTTCGCCGGCAACAATTTTTCCTCGTTTAGTTTTAAAATTATATGAAATTTCTTCGCCAAAGAAAATTTCACCGGCATCAGAAAAGCGAGGAAAACCATAACGTCTATTGTTAGAATCTGTTCTCCATTTTGCGCGTAAAATTGAATTATTGAAATCAATTTCGATAACTTCAGCGTTTAACTGTTGCACTTTGAAATCGATTTTAGATTTGCCGACAAGTCTCATTGTTTTTGAGCTTAGCCGAAAGACAGCAGTATCTTGTGCAAAAAAGGTAACAAGCGAATCAATACCTGATGGTGATTTTACTTTTTCATTTTCCGGCTTTTGGGTGAAAGCCTGACGCAGGGAATCAAGGACTTTGCTTTTTTCTTGTGGGTTAGTAATTTCCTGAGCAGGGAGCATTTTTTTTAATTCTTCGGTTTCTTGCAGAGATCGGCGAGTTGCTTCCTGAGAATAGAGAGAATTAAAAGAAAGCATAAATATACACACACACCAAAAGAATTTCTGTATATTTACTTTTTCTTTTTTCATTATGATAATAGTTTAAAGTTTACGTAATTATTACGTAAAAGCTAATCATCGAGTTTCTTGCGAAGTATTTCAGTAACAAGTTTAGGATTGGCTTTGCCTTTCATTTTTTCCATAACTTGTCCGACGAAGAAGCCGAAGACATTTTTTCTGCCACTTTTGTATTTTTCAACAGAGTCTGGATTATTTTCAAGGATTTCGTTGATTAATGCTTCGAGAGCTGAACTATCGGAAATCTGGACAAGCGAACGTTCTTCAATAATTTTTGCAGGTGATATGTTGTTTTGAAGCACTTCCGGGAAAATATCTTTTGCGATACGGCTTGAAATTTTATCTTCCGAAAGATAATCAACAATTTCTGCAACGAATTTCGGGTTCAGTTCGAGTTCGTTAATTCCAATTTTACGTTCGCTAAGGATTCGGAGCACTTCTGTCATAAGCCAATTGCTCACAAGCTTAAATGTTTTTTGAGACTTTTCAGACAGATGAGAGCAACAAAGTTCGTAATAATCAGCAAGATTGCGGTCTTCGACAAAAATTGAAGCGTCGTAATTAGGAATTCCGTATTGCTCAATTAATCTTTGCTTACGTGCAAAAGGAAGTTCAGGAATAGAGGAACGGATGCTATCGAGTCGCTCGCCCGAAACTTTTACTTTTACAAGGTCGGGTTCAGGAAAATAACGATAGTCGTGAGCAAATTCTTTGCTACGCATAGAGCGAGTAGTTTGAGAAGCAGCATCCCAGAGACGTGTTTCCTGGTGAATTGAGCCACCATTCCGGAGCACTTCAATTTGTCGCTGAATTTCGTATTCGATAGCTTTTTCAACATTTCGGAAACTATTAAGATTTTTAACTTCTGTTTTTGTTCCGAATTCCGAAGTGCCTTTGGGACGAACGGAAATATTAGCATCACAACGCAAAGCACCTTCTTCCATATTGCCGGTACAAATACCCAAATAGACAAGTATTTGCTTGATAGATGTAAGATATTTATAAGCTTCCTGAGCTGAACGAATATCCGGTTCACTTACTATTTCAATAAGCGGAACGCCCGAACGGTTGAGGTCAACGAGTGTATCAATATCGAGGTCGTGAATAGATTTACCAGCGTCTTCTTCCATATGAATACGAGTAATGCCGATTCGTTTACGTTCGGTTTCGGAGAGTTCGATTTCAATAAATCCGTCGTAGCAGATTGGGTCGTCGTATTGAGTAATTTGATAACCTTTTGGCAAATCAGGATAGAAGTAATTTTTACGAGCAAAAGTAGAGATTTCGCGAATTTTGCAATTTGTTGCGATACCCATTTTTATAATAAAATTCAATAGATTTTCATTTAATACCGGAAGAGCACCGGGATGACCTAAACAAACAGGGCAAGTCTGAGTGTTAGGCAAGGCACCATATTCTGCTGAACAAGAGCAGAAAGCTTTGGAGTTTGTGAGAAGTTGAGCGTGGACTTCAAGTCCAATTACTGGTTCAAATTCAATCATTTCCCGTAACCTTTAGATTATTTTCATCAATTTTATCTTTGAAGAAAAAGTGGTAGAAGAAGAAACTTTCGAAAACAGAGAGCAATACTAATGATAAAGTATCGTGGTTGAAATATGGTGTTTTCCAGGCGTCAGGGTAAACAGCATAGGAAAGCGACCCTGTCATAGCCCAACCAATCGAGAAAACTAAAAGAAAGACGCCCAATCCGAGGAAAGCGTCGCGAAGTGTTCTATTCTGCCAATTTTTTACAAAAACATATACTACTGCAATAATATGTAGCTCGAAAATAAATATTTCAATCATTCAAACGTTTCAATACAATGTTTATAAAATGTACATTTATAAATAGGTAAATTATGAAATCTTTTAATGAAATCCGAATAGTTTTTACCACTGCTTCCACTGCAGAGAATGCCGACGAAATAGCACAAGCTTTGCTAAGAGAAGGGTTAGCCGCGTGTGTATCGGTAATACAGAACGTTACATCTTACTTTATTTGGAAGGGTTCGTTGGATGTATCGAGCGAGTTTATTCTGAAAATCAAAACTTTCGAAGACAAAATAAATTTAATTGAAGAGAGAATAAAACAGCTTTCGAATTACGAGTTGCCTGAAATACTTGTTCTGCACGATATTGCATCATCGGAAGAGTACTATAACTGGATGAAAAGCCTGTTGTTTTAGTATGTTTTGATGAAATAATATTGCTTGACTTTGAATTGCTAATTTCCTTTTTATTCGAAAGTTTCATATTTTTGAATAAAAAGGAAATTTTATGTTCACGGGATTAGTAGAAGAAATTGGGAAAGTGCAAAAAGTCCAACCTATTGGCGGGGGACGAAAATTTACTGTTGAGGCGAGAAAGATATTTGATGATTTGAAAATTGATGATTCAGTTGCAATAAACGGAGTTTGCCAAACTGTTACCGAAATCAAGGGGAATTCATTTTCGTTTGTCGCAGTTGAGGAAACCTTATCGAAAACAACATTAAGCGAGCTTAGAAGTGGCAGTTTTGTGAATTTGGAAAGAGCATTGCGTCCGGTCGACAGGCTTGGGGGACACATTGTTCAGGGACACGTAGATTGTATTGGAACAATTACAAAAACAGAGAGTCTTTCGACAGCAGTTCTTTTGTGGGTTAAGTTTCCGAAAGAGTTTGAAAAATACGTAGTTCGCACCGGTTCAATATGCATTGATGGGGTGAGCCTGACGACTGCTCGGGTTCAGTCGAACGTTTTTATGGTATCAATAATTCCACATACCTGGGAAAAAACAATTCTCAAAGAATATTCAATCGGAACAAAGGTGAATCTTGAATTTGATATAGTTGGAAAGTATATTGAGAAAATTTTGGGAAACTCTTCCGATAGTTCAAGCATTTTCGAGCAATTCATAGACCAGCCGGAATGGTGATTTCTTGATAGTTAATAAGTAATATATTTTCTGAAATCAGAAAAACATTAGAAATGATTAATTAAAATTAACAATACTATTAAACGTCTTTAATTTTTATAATTTTCTGAATTTAATTGGGAATTTGGAGGTTCTTAATGAATGAAAATCGTGATAGCGGGAAAAAAAGGAGAAATTACGAGGACCCAAAGCAAGACCAGCAGCAATTTTTCCGTAATATGATGATATGGATGTTTTTGATTGCTACTGCTTTCACTTTGTATATTTTATTTCAACAAGGAACAAACAGTCAGGAATGGCCTGTTTCATATTCTGAATATGTAAGTTTTTTAGAACAGGATTTAATTTCATCTGCCAAGGTTGTAAAAACATCGTTCAATGATATTGAGTTCAAGGGAGTATTGAAAGAACCTGTAACGATTAATTATGAAGGTAAAACGAGAGAAATCACGCGATTTACAACAAAATTAGGTGTTCTGGATAGCGAAGCTGAGAAAGCCTGGAAAGAAAAGGGAATTCGATTGACTTACGAAAGCGGAGATAATGCGTGGTGGGGTGCGATTTTGTCTATTCTGCCGTGGATATTATTAATCGGGCTGTATATTTTCTTTATACGCAGGATGTCTGGTGGAAATTCAACGCGTGGAATATTCAATTTTGGCAAATCTCGCGCAAGATTGCTGACGGATAGCCAAAACAAAGTTACTTTCAAGGATGTGGCTGGAGCAGATGAAGCAAAATATGAATTGATGGAAATTATCGAATTTCTGAAAGACCCACTGAAATTTCAAAGATTAGGCGGCAAAATTCCCAAAGGTGTTTTGCTTTTGGGACCTCCGGGAACTGGTAAGACATTGCTTGCACGTGCAGTTGCAGGCGAGGCAGGAGTGCCGTTTTTCTCAATTTCCGGTGCAGACTTCGTAGAAATGTTTGTTGGAGTTGGAGCAAGCCGCGTAAGAGATTTATTTGAACAAGCTAAGAAAAATTCCCCGTGTATTGTTTTCATAGATGAAATTGACGCAGTGGGACGGCATCGTGGCGCCGGACTTGGTGGCGGACACGATGAGCGTGAACAAACTTTGAACCAGCTTTTAGTTGAAATGGATGGCTTTGAGCAAAACAGCGGAGTGATAGTAATTGCTGCAACCAACCGTCCAGATGTTTTGGACCCAGCATTGCTTCGCCCGGGAAGATTTGACCGTCATATTGTAGTTGATAGACCAGATGTAAAAGGACGGGAAGGAATTTTCCGCGTTCATACTGCAAAACTTCCGTTAGGAAAGGATGTGGATTTGGAAGTTTTGGCAAAATCTACACCGGGACTGTCGGGTGCCGATATTGCAAATATAGTGAATGAGGCGGCATTGTTTGCAGCAAGACGTAACAGCGATGTTGTTACAATGTATGATTTTGAACAGGCAAAAGACAAAGTTCTTATGGGAGTAGAACGAAAGAGCCTGGTAATTTCTGCAAAAGAGAAAGAAATGACAGCCTATCACGAGATGGGACACGCACTTGTTCGATATTTTATTCCAAATGCTGATAAAGTGCATAAAGTAACGATAATTCCACGAGGACGAGCACTTGGTGTTACTACTTTTTTGCCGAACGAAGACCAACACTCTCTAACAAAGGACTATATTGAAACACAGATTATTACTTTGCTTGCAGGACGAGCAGCAGAAAAAATTGTCTTTGGCAATCTGACGACCGGAGCTGCAAATGATTTGCAACGTGCGACACATCTTGCGCGTAAAATGGTGTGCGACTGGGGAATGAGCGAAGAAATTGGTCCTATTACTTTTGCTCACCAACACGAAGAAGTATTTTTAGGACGTGATATTTCACAACCTCGCGATCACAGTGAACTTACAGCTCAATTAATTGACAGCGAAGTAAGAAAAATATTAACTCAGTGCTCAAATAAAGCCGAACAGATATTAAACGATAATCTTGAACTTCTTCACAAAACTGCAAAAATTCTGCTTGAACGCGAAACTTTGGATTCGAGTGAACTTGAAGCAATTATTCGTGGTGAAGAATTGCCTCCTATTTCGGTGAATGCGTTGAATGCAATAAAAGCTATGGCTTACTCAACGCGTACTGATAAAATAACCAATGAACAGGAAAATAGTGAAACTAATAATGGGCAACCAAGTTAATTATTGAAGATTATTGAGAAGTAATAATGAAAAAGTGGCTGTCCCGGTAAAAGAGACAGCCACTTTTTTATGGATTAAAGACCTTGTTTTTGAAGGAAAACGCCTTTGTCAACTTTTGCGAAGAAATCCTGGTAGAATTTAGCATCATCGACTGAATAAACTTTGATTACATTACCATTATTATCAAGTTCTCTGGCTTGAAAATTCGCTCGAACTTTAGTTTGGCGACCGAATTCAGAAACGTTTACGGAAACTTCAATTTGTCTGATTTTTTTGTAAACTTCGCGCTGATTAGCATTAGTATTTGAGAGAGACAAGAAGAATTGCTCCCAGAAATCATCTTTTTGACGACGTGGATTTGAAAGGTCGATTTCTTTTGAAGCTGTAACGAGCCCCAAATCTACGACTGCATTTTTAACAATATATCCATCGTCCTGCAAAACGTTAAGAACTGATTTCATCACAAGTTTAACATCATTAGTATCAATAAATCTTGTCTGGAATTCACGTATTTGAGTTTGTGTCATTTGCGTTTCCTGACGTGAGGTGCTTATGACGGTGCAGGAAGACAAAGCCAGCATAAACAAGAGCAAAAATAACGAGTATGTTTTCATTGCTCCTCCGTTAAAATTTGCTTGAGTGGTATGCGAATGAATCAACTTTGCCTTGTTCGTTCATTTTAATAACAACAGTTAAAGTTTTTTGTGTTACAGAAGCATTGGAAGACGAACTACCCTGAGCAAAAAGAACAAGGAACAGAACGTTAGCACTTTCGTTATAGCGGGCTTCGGTTGCGATACGGTCGTAAACCCAAGTTTCGTATCCGTTTTGGTCGCGAGTAACAATATTAGGCGAACCAAGTGATTCGATAACTTCGGCACCGGACATACCTTTGCGTAATTCCTTTTGCAAGGTGCCGACAGTAATTTGTTTTTCCTGACTACCGGATTGAGCCGAGTACGAGCCGCCGGAAGTAACAGTGCAAGAACTAATACCAAATGCAAGGGCGATTGCTAACAGGGATGATAATAATACTTTTTTCATAAGAACCTCCATAAATTTTTATAATACATATTAAAATTCAAATACAAGACCAATTTGGAAAGTAGCTATATCAGTTTTGGATTTAGAGCGGCGGAACTCTGGCGATGAATCAGGATTGATTTGCTTAACCATATAGTAATCAACAGTAGTACCTTTTGCATATCGAGCTTTAATATCGAGAAGCAATCGAGAATAGTAGCTTGGAAGAGTAACAAAATCGACTAATTTTATCATAGTGCCAACCCCCAATCCTGCATTCCAGCCAGCAGATAACTCATTTTTTGAATCTTCAATACCAAAAGCAGATTTAAAATCACTATTTGCATTGATTAAAGTAAAACCGGCAAATGCTTCGAAGTATGGGAAAAAATATTCAGCGACATTGGGGCGAATTTGCATAAAAACAGTAACAGGAATTATCATATTTTGGTATGAAACTGTATCTCTAAGATAAGTCCAGCCACCTTGATTTTTATAGCGGAAAATACGTTCATCGCCACCATAGAAAAGTAAATCTGTTTGCAAACCAAGAGTAATTGGAACAGGAGCAAAGTTGTAGCCACCGTAGAGAGAAAATCCCTGACCGGAACGTTTTAAGTTATCGTAGAATTCTTTTTGTGGCACTGAATTAGTAAAACTAAGTCCGAACATACCTTTAAGCGGTTTACTCTTCAGAGCTTCGATTTCTTGCTGCTGAGTTTGAGCAGAAGCGGAAAATGCGATTAAAGCTGTTCCTATAATCATTAAAAAAAACATTTTTTTCATAACACACTCATAATTGTTAAATTCACAAAATTTTCTTAATTGTATTACGTAGTTAAAGATATGATGTTACAATTTTTTTTGAGGATAGGTTATGAGAATATTTATACTGACTACTTCATTACTAATATTATCTGTTAGTTATCTTCTCTGTGAGCAGGATTTCAAGATTACCGGAAATTTTCAATTAAGAACAGAGCTGGACGGAAGAGATTTTTCGAACAAAACGTATCCGTTAAGTTTTACTTCGATGCGAACTATGATAGGTATAGAAAAAAATCTTACGAAAAATATTAGTGCATTTTTCCAGATACGCGATTCAAGACTTTGGGGAGAAGCAAAGAACACAATCTACAACTTGAAGAATGTAGATTTGCATCAAGGCTATGTGCAATTTGATAATATTCTGGATGAGCCGATGAGTGTGAAAGCGGGGCGTTTCGAGATGCAATTCCGCAATGGGAGATATTTTTCAACAAATAATTTCCATTATATTGCCCGCTCGTGGGATGGTGTTTTGTTCAGCTACGACACCAAACCATTTGGAATAAATATTTTTGCACTAACACACAGCCGTTCTGTTGATGCATACATAGGAAGAGCAACTCCAGACACATCACAATATCCATATCCCTCAAAGCCAGAAGAAGGACATAATGTTTACGGATTTTGGAGCAAATTTGCTTTTGACAAAGAACATTATTTAGACCTTTTTTCATATTATGATTTTAACAGAAAGAGAACAACAAAGGGGAATTATACTTCAGACAGATTTATGAGTGGATTTTATTATAAATTCAGCTACAATGACTTTTTCACAGTGCTCGAAGGAGCTTACCAAGGTGGAGAAGCAGGAGACCAAAGATACAGCAACGCACCAAGAATAATTCAAGCTTTTAATGTTGCAGGAAGTCTTAATTACAAGATACAAGACTTAACGATAGGACTAAACGCAGATATATTATCCGGAACATCAGAAAAAGATATGAACGAAGGAAAGTTTTATAGAACATTTGATGCGACTTATCAAGGCAAGCATTCATTTTATTCAGGTATGGACTATTTTAGCGACATACAAAAGTCCACAAATAACAGAGGATTAAATGATTTGTTTATTAAAATCACATATAATATGAATCCTTGGACTTTCATTTTCGAAGGACATAATTTCACAACAAACAAAGTATATAAATTGCAAAACAATAATGAAAGCAGAGATTTAGGAAATGAATTGTATTTAATCACACGTGTGAATTTACTAAAGAATGCTACTCTTGAATGGGGAAATGCAGTATTTATTCCAGGAGAAGTGATGAAAGATGTTTACGATGTTAATAGAAATGATGGAATTGGCAACTATGATAGAACTGACCCGGCATTTTGGACATATTTGATGATGCGGGTTAGTTTTTAGCAAAAAATATTGTTTATTAAAGAAAATAATCATATTTTAGAAAATATTTTCCATTAATATTCAAGGAGTAGAAAATGAAAGTATTGAAGTATTGTTTACTATTTTGTTTTACAATTATTTTATTGAGCGGATGTGGCAACAAGCATGGGAAACCCGTTGAAATAAAAGATTTGAAAGAATACAAGGACGAGGCTGTAGGATTTTCGATAAAATACCCTTCGAATTGGGTAACAACCAAAATGACGGGAGTTCGCTTTGCAGCATTCTCATCGAATAGTGCCAAACCACGTTTTGCAAGATACGATACCGAAGGATTTCCGGGTGCTAAAATTGATGTAAATATCGTAAAAATTGATAGTGTTGTAACTTTAGATAGTATTATCAAAGTAAATAAAACATTCCAACCAGATTTGTATAAGTTCGACGAAGTAATGTTAGATGGAGTAAAAGCAAGTAAATTCACTTATTCATTTGAGTTGGAAGATGGCGAATTTATGGGTGAACTGTATGTAGCCACAAAAGATGGTAAACTTGCTACAGTATTATTCTTCGAGACATTTGCAAATACCTGGGATATGTATAAAGATAAATTCAATGAGATTGTTTCTTCATTGAAATTGGCAGCAGAACCAGCCGCTCCAACAGCAGCACCAATTAATGCAGAAGAACCACCTGCATCGGCAAATTTAGTTCCGAAGTCCGGTCCTGGATATGTAATAATGGTGCCTGACAACTTTAATCTGACAAAAGGCGTAGCCAGAAATGTAATTTCTTCACAAAATTATATTGGCAAACGTCGTGCTGATTGCAATATTCAAGTGGACGTAATTGATGCATCACAATCGAAAAACCTGAAGAAAATTGTTGATGAAAACAAGCCTACATACAAAAACAGTGGCGAACCGAAAGCAATTAATTTGGGCGGTGTGTCAGCATATATGTTCACATATCAACCAACCGGACAGGTAAAAGGACGCGTTTATTTCGCTTTGAAAGGGGACAGATTATATAGAATCACAATGAATTGGTTTGCAGGAGAAGAAAAAGACTATTTGCCAGTATTTGAAAAATCTGTAAACTCAATAAAATTCGAATAATAAAAATCAAATTTAATCTAAAAAAGAGGTTGTCCGAATTGGACAACCTCTTTTATATTTATAAGAAAAATAATTATTGGGTTACCATAAGTCTGGATTTTTGAGATAATCATCGATTGCAGCGGCGGCTTTGCGACCAGCACCCATTGCAAGAATAACAGTTGCACCGCCAGTAACAATATCACCACCGGCAAAAACACCTTTTTTGTTTGTTTTCATAGTGTTTTCATCAACAAGAATATTGCCCCATTTATTAACTTTTAGGTCGGGAGTTGTGGAGCTAATAATTGGGTTAGAACCATTACCAATTGCAACAACTGCAACATCAACAGGAATAGTCTCGATAGCATCTGGAATAGGAACAGGGCGACGGCGACCAGAAGCATCCGGTTCTCCGAGTTGCATTTTTTGGACTACCATTTCGCGAAGGTTACCAATTTCGTCACCACGAAGTTCAACAGGAGCATAGAGAAGCATAAACTCAACACCTTCTTCTTTTGCGTGATGAACTTCTTCAATACGGGCTGGCATTTCTGCTTCTGTTCTGCGGTAGCAAATAATAGCACGTTTTGCACCAAGACGAAGAGAGGTGCGAACGGCATCCATTGCTGTATTTCCACCACCAAAAACGACAACAGTTTTGCCTTTAATATTAAAAATAGGAGTATCGGCATTAGGAAAATCATAAGCACGCATTAAATTAACACGTGTGAGGAACTCATTGGAAGAATAGACGCCGTTCAGATGCTCGCCCGGGACACCCAGGAAGTAAGGCAAACCAGCACCAACACCTAAGAATACAGCATCGAAGCGTTGCAAAAGTTCATCAACAGTTTCAGTTAATCCGATAATGTAATTAGTAACAAAATTAACACCTAATTTTTTTAGTCCTTCGACTTCGGCACGAACAATCTCTTTTGGCAAGCGGAATTCAGGAATACCATAGATGAGCACACCACCTATTTCGTGAAGGGCTTCGAAAACAGTAACATCGTGTCCCATCTGGATTAAATCGCCGGCGCAGCTAAGTCCGGCAGGACCGCCGCCGACTATAGCAACTTTTTTACCAGTCTTAGGTTTTGTTTCAGCGATTTGAAGACCAATTGTCCGGCGTTCCCAGTCGGCAGCCCAACGTTCGAGGTATCCAATAGCAACGGGTTGTCCTTTCTTTGCTAACACGCAAACTTTCTCGCATTGTTCTTCTTGCGGGCACACTCTACCACAAACAGCAGGCAAAGCATTATCTTCTTTTAGAATTGCGGCTGCTTCTTTATATTTACCTTCAGCAATCATTTTAATAAAATCAGGTATTTTTACAGAGACAGGACAGCCGGCGACACAAGCAGGTTTTTTGCACTGCAAGCAACGTTCAGCTTCGCGGCGAGCAGTTTCTTCGTCGTAGCCTAAATTTACTTCTAAAAAATTTTTTATACGTTCGTTTGGGTCTTGTTCAGGCATTTTATGTCTTGGGATAGCCATTCTTTCTTTTGGAGTTAATTCTGCCATATTATTGCTCCTTTTGCTTTTTAAGTTCTTCGTTGAACATTTTGTCGTAATTACATTCTAAGTCTCGCAAGCTAATTTCTTCTTCGCTGCGATAAACTCTATTTCTTTGCTTTAAAATATCGAAATCAACTGCGTGTGCATCGAATTCCGGACCATCGACGCAAGCGAAAACGGCTTTGCCATCGACAACAACACGGCAGCCACCACACATTCCAGTGCCATCAACCATAATTGGATTGAGGCTAACAACTGTTTTTATATTATGGGGTTTTGTAACTTTTGCAACTGCTTCCATCATTGGAATAGGACCAATTGCAAGCACAAAATCAATTTTTTTGCCTTCATCGATTAATTGCTGTAATTTATCAGTAACAAAGCCGTGAAATCCATAAGAACCATCATCGGTTGTAGGATATACTTCATCGGCAATTTGTTTCATTTCGTTTTCGAGAATAACATAGTCTTTGGAGCGACCACCAATAATAGAGATAACATAGTTGCCGGCATCTTTGAGTGCTTTTGCAGTGGGATAAGCAATAGCAGTTCCGACACCACCACCAATACTAACAGCAGTGCCGAAATGCTCGATATGAGATGGTTTGCCAAGTGGTCCAACGACATCGAGGATGAAATCGCCAGCGTTTAAAGTGTTGAGCAGACGGGTGGTTTTCCCAACACCCTGAACAATGATTGTAATTGTGCCGTCAGCGGGATTGCTATCGGCAATAGTAATCGGGATACGTTCGCCTTTTTCGTGAACACGTAAAATTATAAACTGCCCGGCTTTTCTTTTTTCAGCAATTTTGGGTGCTTCAATTCTAAACAATTTTACCTCTGGTGCTAAAAAACGGGCTTCTACTATTTTGTTCATTAATACCTCTAATAAAATATATTAATAAATATTTATCGAATTAATTAAAAATCAGAAGATTTAATTTATAAAAATATCATTATTGATAAAAGAAAAATATTATAAGATGATTACAAGAAATAATCACAAAATCGTATATTTGCAATTATGTAGAGATATTTATAGTAAATATGAGAACAGTATTAATACCAGTCCTGCTATTGTGCAATGTATTTTTGCTTTGTGGTGAAAAAATATACTGGGCAGATAGTTTGATTGCAGTATCGTCGGAAGCAAGATTTGTGAATGCAAGCAAAACTGCTTTCAAAGGTATTCAGGCACTTGGCAAACCGAATATAATGCCAGATTTTGGTGTTAGTCCGTGTGCGTGGATGCCGGATTATACCCGCAACGGAATGGAATGGATAAAAGTTAGTTTTAAAAAGAGTATTACAGCAAGTAGATTATTTGTTTATGAAAGTTATAATCCGGGCGCTATTTCGAAAGTAATTGTTTTTGATGAAAATGAGAATGAGAAAGTAGTATATAACAATTTAAATCCAACACCAGTTCAAGAGACCGGACGAGTGATGAATGTTATGTTTTCAAAAACAAAAGTTAAATCTGTAAGAATTGAAATAACAACGGTAAACTATAAAGATTATTACCAGATTGATGCAATTGGAATTTGTGATTGTGAATATGATTATTCTCCCAAAATCAATCAGCCTGAAAATGTGAGTTACGAAGAGAAAATAAATTTAGGTGAGAATGTAAATTCGAAGTATGCGGAGTTGGGACCTGTGATAACACCTGACGGAACAACACTATATTTTACTCGCGACCAGCATCCGGACAATACCGGAGAAAACAAAGATCAGGATATTTGGTATTCATCGTCAGATAGTCTGGGCAATTTTTCACCAGCCCAAAATATGAATGCACCGATAAATAACGAATGGAACAATTTTGCAATTGGAATTTCGCAAGATGGAAATGTTTTGTATTTAGGCAATGTTTACAACACAGATGGGACGCAATCAAAAGGGCTATCGCGTTCGTTTCTGACAGATAGTGGATGGTCTTTTCCACAAAAAATTGAAATAGAAGATTATTATAATTTAGGACGTTTTTCAAGTTTTTCTTTTTCAACAAATGGGAAAGTGCTGATAATGTCGGTTGAGCGGCGGGACGGATATGGCGAAAATGATTTATATGTAAGTTTCCTGCAAGAAAATGGAGTATGGAGCAAACCATTGAATTTAGGTTCTGACATCAATACAGCAGCTTCGGAGGATACACCATTTTTGGCAGCAGATGGTGCAACTTTGTATTTTTCGAGTTCGGGACATTTGGGATATGGTTCGAACGATATGTTTGTTGCAAGGCGGTTGGATGATAGCTGGCAGAGATGGACTGAACCGATGAATTTGGGAAAACCGATAAACAGTCGAGGTTGGGACGGATATTATTCCTTGCCTGCTTCGGGTGAATTTGCTTACTTTGTTTCAAATGAAAACAGTATAGGACGGGAAGACATTTTCAAAATAAAACTTCCTACTGAATATCGTCCGTATAATGTAGTTCTGATTAAAGGAAAAGTGTTAAATGCTAAAACTAAAAAACCCGTAGAAGCAACTATCAAGTATGAATATTTAGAAAACGGAAAAAATGCAGGAATTGCGAAATCAAATCCAAAGACCGGGGAATATGTTATCACATTGCCGGGCGGACATCGATATGCTTATTATGCAGCAGCGAATGGATTTCTGGCTTTAAATGAGAATATAGATTTAAGCAGTTTGGAACAATACAAAGAAATAAGGAGAGATTTGCTGCTTGTTCCAATAGAAATTGGTCAAAAAGTAGTTCTGAACAACATTTTTTTCGAATATGGGAAGTATGAACTTTTGGAAGAATCTTTTGCAGAACTTGAAAGAGTGAAGCAATTTATGCTTGAATATCCGAACATTAAAATATCAATCGAAGGGCATACCGATAATATTGGTTCACTTTCGTATAATATGCAGTTATCGCAAAACAGAGCAAAAGCAGTGCGGGACTGGTTAGTTGGGAATGGAGTGGAAGCAAGCAGAATAAAATACAAAGGCTATGGACCAAAAAAACCCATTGCGACAAACTCAACGGAAGAAGGACGCAGCCGTAACAGGCGTGTCGAATTCGAAATTGAGTAATGATTGCTACATTGGAAGAATTTTAATATTTACGCGCCGTTTTTGCTTGTCTGGAAGAGTGCTATTATCTACCCCTTTACCTTCTATTTTCCAGATAATTTTGTTATTCAGATTTGGACTTTTAAGAGATATGTAGCGTTCGAAATACTTGGCTGTGTAGTATGCACGAAGTAAAGACAAAAGGTCGTTATCCATTTTGTCCCCGCGTTTAACGAAGACACCAAATTTTTCATCTTCAACATCTGCATCAGGGAAAACTGCTTTTGGGCTAATTGAGCGAGGGTCTGCAAATCCGTGCATCACAACTTGAATTTTAATATCATCTTTTTCAAGGCAATTATCGTTCAGAAGAGATACGATATCGTAAAGCTTTTCAGCAGCTTCGGTTAGAGCTTTTTCAACTTCTTCGGTGAAACTGTCGTAGATTTCACCGGGACGCTCAATATATTTAGTTTGTTCATCAATGCCAATCAGATTGTAGGCAAATTTCAGACGTAATGCTTCTAAGTTTTCACGGGTATTTGGTTGGTAGTATCCTGTAACAAAGAATGGAACTTTGATTTCGACTAAATCAAATTCTTCTACCGGATTAAATTCGAACATAGTTCGAACGACTACAACAGAGCTATCCGAGCAAGGAACCTGAATTTCACGTTCAGCTGTATATTTAGAATTACAGGAATTTTCGTAGCGAATTGTGTAGCGACGATTTGGAATAATATCAAATTTGAAAATACCGAAGTCGGAAACCTCTTGTGTTGCAACAATGCTGTTATTATTATCGAAGAGGTATGCTTTGCCGCTGAGTGGAAAATTTGGGAAGCTTGAGGTAACATAGCATTCTATTTTAGCCGGACCGCATAAATCAAAGGCATAGAGGTCTTTGCCACCACAACCATTGGGTCTGTTGGACGAGACGAAGATTTTATCTTTGAAAATTGCCGGACCAGTATCGTCTGCTGATGAATTAATCGGTGGAGGCATTAATTTTGGATTAGCCCACTTTGCATAACCAGATGGAGTAGCTTTGACAATGTTATAGACTTTTGGGTTAGAATAGCCTTGAGAAGAAAAATACAAAACACCATCCTCAGAAAGATAAGGAGAAATTTCGTTAGCATCGGTATTGACTTCTGTAAGGTTGCGAGGAGACGACCAGTTGCCTTTATTGTCGCGAATCGAAACATACAGGTCCAATCCACCTTTGCCATTGGGTCTGTCGGAACTGAAAATCAGTATTTTCCCGTCGGGCGAAACAAAAGGATGTGATTCAAAATGTTCAGTATTAATAGATTTTGCATTTTGAGGATTATTCCAGCTCTCCCCTATTTGTTCAGCAAAGAACAAATCTCTGTTAATTTTGTTGTTGCTACGAGTATTTGCTGCAAACCATATTTCTAAATTCCCAGAATTAGGATTTTTACAGAAGCTGAGGGAACTAACGTTTTGGAATGAACCAATTGGCAAATCATTAGCAACTTTTGGGCGAGAAAATTTACCGTCGGTAAATTCGCTTCTATAAATTGTTTCGTTTATTTTCTTTTGTCTATTGGAAACTGTATAATAAAATGAATTATCCCAAAAAGATGGCGAATATTCGTCATTATCTGTGTTGAATGGAGAAGATATGTTTCCCTCGGAAGGGACTTTAGGGCAAGTGTTCGAAGAGGCACAACCTGCAATAAAAGCGGACGCAAGCAACAATAGGAGTATTATTCTATTCATCATCATCCTAAAGTGATTTTTCTTTACATACTTATCGACAAAACAATAGAAATATTAATGCCAAATTTTGTTATTAATTTAATTAAAATTTTATTAAGTTAGTAATTAGTTCCTTAAAATGCAAAGGTTTCAAAATGGCAAAATACTATATTTTAGTTATAGTTATTAGTGTTGCTGCATTTTTCGGAGCAGCATACTACAAACTATCGCCACCGATATATATAATTAAGCAATATAATCTGAGCTATGAACAAAGTTCAATGAAAGAATTGAATGACAAAGAAGTAGAGATTTTCGACAGCTTGCTTCAAGCAAAAGGAATAAACCTCCGTTCTGCTGAAGCAGATAATATTTACGATAGTCTTTTAAACCAAAAACTAATAAATAGTGAAAATGAATTATTAAAATTAAATGAAACAGAATACTTTAAGAAAGCCAAGAAAGATAGTATCATTATTGTGAAAAATTCAGAGGGAATCAGTTTTATACACAGCATTTTCAAAGCCAAAAGCCAAAATGATATACCCGAGAAATATCAGAAATACTTAAGCAGCAATACTTTTAGTGTTGTTTTATATTTTACAGATAAGGATTTGCCAATTGATGTTTCCGGACATAAGATAAAGGAAGGAATACGTTATTTTATTGCAACGGAAGACTATAAAAATTATCTGACATTGACAAAAGTCAATGAATTATACACAGCAGAAGAACTAATAGACAAGGGTTATTTATCCGATAGAACCAAAATTGCAATTCCAGAAGATATTTTATATCCATACATAGAAAAGAGATTTTGGATTTTTCCAATAATGGTACTATTACTGCTGTTTCCAATGTATTCTATAATAAAACCGAAAGAAGACAAAGTTTATCTTAACAGATTGTCTGAAATGGAAGAAGTATTAGAAAGACAAGTTACAACTGCAAAAATATGGCTTTCGCTGGCGATTTTCTGTTTTGTAGCGGCTTGTTCCGTAATATTTTTCGAAATGAATATCTCAGAGGGCGGAGGAGCAATATTCTTTATAGGGAATTTTCTTGCCCTAGTAAGCATAATTGTGTTTTTTTATTATCGAAAACGGGCAAAACAACTCTCGCAAGTTCTTTCGGGTGAAAGTGTATTAGCGAAATGGGAATATGATGCTTTTTTCTGGCAAAATTATGTTGATAATATTTTGCAAAAGTTTCAAAAGATGAATAAATCCACTTTGCTAATGGTTTCGATAATTATAATAATAGTATTCGGTTTTATTATGATAGCCGACCCAAAGGCAGCCAAGACGATGGGATTAATAGGGCTCGGGCTGATTGCATTGATTACAATTGTAGCTAATATTGTCCCAATAATCTCTGCGAAAAATTTAGCAAAATCAAGTCCTATTGTAATTATCGGGCAAAATTGTGTGTTGCTTGGGAAGCAGTTTCATAGTTGGGGGATGTTTGGCAATAGGTTCGAAAGTGCTATGATAAGCGAGGACGAAATAAATATGCTAGAAGTGAAGTATTCGTATCGGACAAAGCATGGCCGCTCAACTGTTACAGTATTTGTTCCAATCCCAAAAGGGAAAATGGAAGAAGCACAAGAGATAGCAAAAAGATTAATGGAGGGGAAAAAGTAGAGATATTTACTCAATCCATCCGACACAAAAGAACATAGGAATCAACAGAATAAACAGAGTGAATATGTTGCCAAGCTTACGTGGCGGAAGTACTGTCAGTTAATGCAACATCTGAGGCGAAGTAATTGCCGGGTGGAGATGGGAATAGAGTGAAAGTGCAGCAAATGGTTAATGTATAGATTGTTGGCAATTTAAAGGTTAAAGTGTGTAAATTATTTTTATTTTAATGACTAATGTAATATTGTTTTTTTTACGATAAATATTATAAAAGTGTGTCAAACTATTTTTGGGTAATAGTATGAGAGAATTGAAACAAGTTGTTAATGTTGATAGTGAAAAATGCGTCAACTGCCATATGTGCATACTCGTATGTCCTTCAAAATTTTGTAACGACGCAACAGGAAATCATGTTAAAATCAATCCTAATTTGTGCATAGCTTGCGGCAATTGTATTAAAGCCTGCACACACGATGCTCGCATAGGAATAGACGATTTCGCTGATTTTATCAATTACATCAAATTTAACAAAGATGTAGTTGCTATAGCTGCGCCGGCGGTTGCTGCAAATTTTCCAGATTTGTACCTAAATTTAAATGGGTGGCTTAAATCACTTGGTGTGGCAGCAATTTTTGATGTATCGTTTGGTGCAGAGCTTACAATAAAATCTTATCTTGAGCATCTAAAGGAAAATAATCCAAAAGCAATCATTGCTCAACCTTGTCCTGCAATAGTTACATATATTGAAATATACAGACCAGAACTTGTAAAATATCTTGCCCCAGCAGATAGTCCAATGCTCCATACGATAAAAATGATAAAGGAATACTATCCACAATTCAAGCACCATAAAGTTGCTGTGCTTTCACCTTGTTTTGCAAAGCGTCGAGAGTTTGATGAAACTGGTCTTGGCGACTTTAACCTAACATATAAATCAATTGATAAATATTTACGAGAGAATAATATTCCGCTTGCTTCCTATCCTGCTGTAGATTATGACAATCCTCCAGCTGAGCGAGCAGTACTCTTCTCAACTCCAGGTGGACTTATGCGAACTGCTATGCGTGAAGTGCCTGATATTATAAACGTTTCTCGAAAAATAGAAGGCGTTGAAATCATATATCACTATCTCGATAAGCTCAATTTTAATATCGAACAGGGCTATTCACCTTTACTTATCGACTGCTTAAATTGTGAGATGGGATGTAATGGTGGACCCGGCACATTAAATCAGCATAAATCGCCCGATGAGATAGAATTCTTAATTGAAAAACGAAATCAAAAAATGATTGAACTTTACAAGAATAAATCAAAAAATGCTCCTGATGCAAATACGATTCAACAAGAAATCAATCGATTCTGGAAAAAAGGTTTATATCAAAGATTTTATGAAGATTTGCACGGTAATTTCAAAATTAAGACTCCAAGCAAAAAAGAAGTTGAAAAAATTTACGAACAAATGGAAAAACACGACAGCCGCGACATACTTAATTGTTCTGCCTGTGGTTATTTATCGTGCGAGCAAATGGCAAAAGCAATATACAACGGCTTGAACAAACCAGAGAATTGTCATCATTTCCGATTTACATTGCTGATGCGAGTTGCGAACATTATACAGCTTGAGCTTAAAACCAATTTTGAGAGAATGATGCGGTCTTCTGAAACACAGCTTGCAAGTATAGAGGAACTATCAGCATCAATGCAGGAATTTTACAAATCACTTGAATTAATTAAGAATAATATTTCACAGCAAACAGATTATGTAGATGATACAATTGGCTCGATGAAGATGATTAGCGAAGGAATAAATTCAATCGTTCGCAATTCTGAGGATATATCTCAAAAGGTGGTTGCAGACTCAAAAAGTGCCCGCGAAAGTTCACAAAGTGTGGAAAAGGTAATTTCCAAGGTTATGGATATGAACGAACAGATGAATAATATAATTCATGAAATCAGCTTGGTAGAAACTCAAACTGAATCAATCGATAAAATGTTGGCAGAAATCAAAGGAGTAGCAAAGCAGACAAATCTTTTAGCTTTGAATGCAGCTATAGAGGCAGCCAGAGCAGGTGTTCACGGACGCGGTTTTGCTGTGGTAGCGGATGAAGTAAAAGTGCTTTCAGATAGGTCGGACGCTCTCACAAAAAACATAACCAATATTATTACCGAAATAAAACAAAATATCGCCAATGCCGTTGCATCAGTAACCGGAGGGGCAAAAGTTGCCAAGGAAGGACAGCAACTTGCTGCTGAAGCTTCTGTAAGCTTAAAACATATTCTCAATAGCTTTGCTGATATTCAGAAAATGATAGATTCAATAGCCAAAGTATCGCGTGAACAAAGCGAATTTGCAAATAACATCTTTGAGAATACCAAGCAACTATCCTCTATGGCAGAAAGTATTAATCAAGAAGTAACGTTCAAAGTTACAAGTCTTAACGAAGTGCTTAGTGTGTTTGGTGGAATTGAAAAAATCACATACGAAAACAATGAGATAGCGAATAAGATTAGAAATGCTGCAGAAAACCTTGCTAATGAAGTAGATAGATTTAGTGAGTATCATTGATGAAGTTTTTATTTAGTTGTGCTCCACCTCAGAGGTGGAGCACAAATTTGTTTTTGCAATTACCCTTCCGAAGGTTTTGAAACCTTCGGAAGGGATAGAATCAGAAATGCAACGATAGAACATTTTTATTTGAAATTAATTCTAACATTTTGACAAATATAATTACTTTTGTAACTTTGTTACTATAAGAATAGGTTCTAATTTCCAAGAAATTGAATGAATAGGACTTGCTAATGAATAATGAAAAAACAGAAGTATTTGATTCTGAAAATCAAAATAAACAATAATGGACAATACACTTCAACGCAATACAATACGGCACACACGCTTAATATTTGTTGTCCAAAATAAAGGATATAAACAATAAAAAAAATTGTGAAAAAGAATCTTTCAACTCCACACTCGGAAACTTAGTCCATCTTTGAAATGTATAACAAATAATCAATAAAAAATTATGGCAAAGCAAAAAGAAAACAACAACAGCGAACCCTTAGAAAAACAACTCTGGAAAGCGGCTGACAAGCTCCGCAAAAATATTGATGCTGCAGAATACAAGCATGTCGTACTTGGTTTGATATTTCTTAGATATATTTCCAATGCATTCGAAGAACTTCACGCAAAACTAAAGAGCGGCAAAGGTGAATATGCCGGAGCCGATCCCGAAGATAAAGATGAATACAAGGCAGAAAATGTGTTTTATGTACCCGAAAAAGCCCGCTGGTCGTACTTGCAATCGAGGGCAAAGCTGCCCACTATTGGCAAAGAAATTGATGAGGCGATGGATGCAATTGAGAAGGAAAACCCATCACTCAAAGATGTGCTGCCCAAAGTATATGCCCGTGGTAATATTGACCCCACCAGTTTGGGTGGACTAATTGACCTTATATCCAATATCGCACTCGGCGAAGCCAAAGCCCGTAGTGCCGACATTTTAGGCCATGTGTTTGAATATTTTCTGGGTGAGTTTGCCCTTGCTGAAGGGAAAAAAGGCGGACAATTCTATACTCCACGATGTGTAGTTGAATTACTTGTTGAGATGCTCGAACCTTACAAGGGAAGGGTGTTCGACCCCTGCTGTGGCTCAGGCGGTATGTTTGTACAATCCGAAAAGTTTGTGCAAAGCCATCAGGGAAAAATCAACGACATTTCGATTTACGGACAAGAAAGCAACCAAACCACCTGGCGACTGTGCAAAATGAACCTTGCCATCCGCGGTATAGATAGCTCGCAGGTAAAGTGGAACAGCGAAGGCTCGTTCCTCAACGATGCCCACAAAGACCTCAAAGCCGATTTTGTTATAGCCAACCCTCCTTTTAACGATAGCGACTGGGGTGGAGACCTCCTTCGAACCGACGGCCGCTGGCAATATGGCGTTCCATCAGCAAGTAATGCCAACTATGCCTGGATACAGCACTTCATTTATCATTTAAGCCCAAGCGGAATGGCTGGCTTTGTGCTGGCAAAAGGCTCGCTTACCTCCAAGACTGGAGGCGAAGGTGAAATACGAAAAGCAATCATCGAAGCACGGCTGGTGGATTGTATTGTTAACCTGCCGGCTAAGCTTTTTCTAAATACCCAAATTCCAGCCTGCCTCTGGTTCTTGAGTAGAAACAAGGCTAACGGAAAATACCGTAATCGTACCGATGAAATTCTTTTTATCGATGCCCGCAATATGGGACAACTTATTAACCGTCGAAACCGTACACTTACCTCCGAAGATATTCAAAAAATAGCCCGCACCTACCACGAATGGCGAAACCCCAACGGAAAATACGAGGACATAAAGGGCTTTTGCTGCTCTGCCAGCATCGAACGAGTGCGCGAACTCGACTATGTGCTAACCCCCGGACGTTATGTAGGCCTACCTGATGAGGAAGACGACTTCGACTTCAACGAACGGTTTTCACAACTCAAAAAAGAGTTTGAAGAGCAATTGAAAGAAGAAGAAAGGCTGAATAAAGCAATAATTGAAAATTTAAATAGGTTAATACTATAATGAGTGCCAATCTTATTAAAACAGAGGAGATTCAAAAACGAATCTATACTATACGGAATGCTCAAGTGATGTTAGATGAAGATTTAGCCGTTCTATATGGTGTGGAAACAAGAGTGCTTAATCAGGCAGTTAAAAGGAATCAAGAGCGATTCCCACCAGAATTTATGTTTCAACTGACCAAAGAGGATATGGAAAACTTGAGGTCACAATTTGTGACCTCAAGTTGGGGCGGAAGACGATACCTTCCTTATGCTTTTACAGAACAAGGCGTTGCCATGTTATCGGCTGTTTTAAAGAGCGAAACGGCGGTTAAAGTTAGTATTCAAATTATGAATGCCTTTGTCGCCATGCGGCATTTTCTACTCTCGCATGCACAAATATTTCAACGCCTCGATAGTCTGGAATTGAAGCAGATCGAAACCGACCAAAAGCTCGATCGCGTATTAAATGCTATTGAACAAAAAACGGTAATTCCAAAACAAGGTATTTTTTATGATGGACAGGTTTTCGATGCGTGGAATTTTGTCAGCAATCTCATTAGATCTGCTAAAAAATCCATTATACTCATTGATAATTATATTGATGATAAGGTACTCACCCTTTTTGCCAAGCGAAACAAGGGAGTTACAGTTACATTGCTTACAAAAAATCCAAGTCAACAACTCAAAATAGATGTACAAAAGTTCAACACACAATATGAACCCATAAGGTTGGTAGATTTTAAAGCATCGCATGATCGATTTTTGATAATTGATGAAAAGGATCTTTATCATATAGGTGCTTCACTCAAAGATTTAGGAAAAAAATGGTTTGCATTTTCCAAAATGGATATTCAAACAGTGGAAATATTGGAAAATTTAAAAAAGGTGAAATTAACATGAAACTAAGATTTAAATTTCCATATTTTACTTTCAGACAATAAAGTAAAATATGTGGTTTTATAATTTACTTTGTAACGATGTATGGACATAAAAAATTTTATATCAGGAAATAGCATATTGCGGGAAATTACCGGTTACAAACGCAACAGAATTTTTGTTTTTCATGAATATATGAAATTGTTTGATTAAGAAATTTAATAATGAATAGAGGTAATAATACAAAGGGGAGGATGAAATGTAAGGAGCGTAAAACGCTAACTAACTTATGCCTTTGCGGAACAAGGGGTGAGTTTACCCGAAAACAGACATTGATTTATAGGAATTAAAGGATGAAAAATGAGTATGAAAAACGATATAAAAAAACAACAGCCAATGCAGGAACCAATGGTGAATCAAACCACAAACAAAGAAAGCGAAAATAAGGAACTCATGGGGTGGAAGGAATATAAGTTGGAGGATATTGGAGAAGTTTTAAGCGGAGGGACGCCCAATACAAAAAAAACTGAATTTTGGATACCAGAAATTCCGTGGATAACACCTAAAGACCTTTCAAATCATAACAGAAAATACATATCTGCTGGAGAAAGATTTATCTCAAAAAAAGGATTAGAAAATTCAAATGCTAAATTATTGCCAAAAGGAACTATATTATTAAGTAGTCGTGCGCCTATCGGATATCTAGCTATTGCAGAAAATGAAATTTCAACGAATCAAGGGTTTCAAAGTATTGTAACAAATGATAAAGTTTTTAATGAGTTTTTGTTTTATCTATTAAAAGCAAATATTGAATATTTAAAATCATTAGGTGAAGGAACTACATTTGGAGAAATTTCAAATTCAACAGTAAAAAATATCAAGTTCCTTCTCCCCCCTCTCCCCGAGCAGAAAGCCATCGCCGCCGTGCTTTCGAGCCTCGACGATAAAATAGACCTCCTCCACCGCCAAAACAAAACCCTCGAAGCCATGGCCGAAACGCTGTTTCGCCAATGGTTCATCGAACCCTGCAAAAATGGACTGCCTGAGGGGTGGGAGGAAAGGAAATTGGGTCAAGTTCTTTCTTTAATTGAATCTGGATTAAGGCCTAAGGGGGGTATAGATCCAAATCTAAAAGAAGGCATTCCAAGCATTGGTGCAGAAAATATAAATGGTATAGGACAATATGATTATTCAAAAACAAAATTTATAACAAAAGATTTTTTCAATACAATGAAAAGGGGAATTATTCAGGATTATGATGTTTTGATATATAAAGATGGAGCATATATTGGAAGAAAAAGTATGTTTGGTCGCAAATTTCCTTATGAAACATGTACTGTCAACGAACACGTCTTTATACTTAGAGCAAACGAAAGAATTAATCAATTTTTTCTGTACTTTATTTTGGAAGAAGAAGATTTGGCTCAATTAAATGCAAACTCTGCTCAACCTGGTTTAAATAAGGAAATGATGACATCATTTGAAATAATAATTCCTCCTAAAAATAGAGTAGATGAATTTGGTAATATAGTAAAACCATGGATTGACAAAATATTCTCCAATTCTAACCAAATCCGCACGCTAGAAAAATTGCGCGACCTGTTGTTGCCAAAATTGATTTCAGGGGAAATACGGGTGAAATATGAATAGATACGAAATTGACGATGTGGAAATGTTGTTGAACGATAATTATTAAAAATGTAGAGACAAGGCAATGCCTTGTCTCTACGGAAACGGAAACGGAAACGTATATGGATGTTGTCTAAATTAATGACAGGCGAAATACGGGTAAAATTATGAATAAATACAAAAACACATATCGCATACCCTCTACCCGATTGCTGCATTGGGATTATGGCCACAATGCCGCCTATTTTGTTACCATTTGTACGCACGACCGGCAAAATTTTTTTGGTGAAATATCGGATGGACAAATGGTATTGTCGGAAATTGGGCAATTGGCCAATCAATTTTGGTTGGAAATACCAAATCATTTTTCGTTTGTCCGTTTAGGCGCATTTGTGATTATGCCCAATCACGTGCATGGAATTATTATAATTGATAAACCAAACGATGGCGAAAACGAAAATAAAAATGGTAACGTCCATAACGCCAATAACGTCCAAAACGTCCAAAACGTCCAAAACGTCCAAAACGTCCAAAACGTAGAGACAAGGCAATGCCTTGTCTCTACAAATACCGATACCGATACGAATACGAATACAAATACAAAAACCATTGGGCAAAAACGGTTTCAAAACCAGGGGAAAAACACCCTATCGTCCATTATTGGTTCGTATAAATCGGTCGTTACCAAACGCGCACGTTCAATAAATCCCGCGTTTGCGTGGCAACGTAATTATTACGAACACATCATCCGCAATGATGAATCATATTACAGAATTTCAGAATACATAAACAATAATCCCCTGAATTGGGGTAAAGACGATTATTATGACCGTTAAAATTACCGAAACTACCATTGAAACCTTCGCCATTGAACTGCTTCAAAACCAGGGTTTTGAATATGTATATGGTCCCGACATTGCCCCCGATGGCACTAAACCCGAACGGCAGTCGTTCGAAGATGTGATTTTAATAGAACGTTTGCGGCAGGCTTTGGCTCGCGTAAATCCTGCTGTACCCGCCGATGCGCGCGAGGATGCCATCAAACAGATTCTCCGCCTCAATTCTCCAGAGCTAATTGTCAACAACGAAAACTTCCATCGCAAGCTTACAGACGGTATAAATGTAAGCTACCAAAAAGATGGCCACAGCCGCGGTGACCTCGTGTGGCTGGTTGATTTTAACAATATCGACAACAACGAATTTCTGGTATTGAATCAGTTTACCGTTATCGAAAACAATATAAACAAGCGTCCAGATATTGTTTTATTTGTAAATGGTTTACCGCTGGTTGTCATTGAGCTTAAAAATCCGGCAGACGAAACAGCTACGCTTCATGCCGCTTTTCGACAGATACAAACCTACAAAGAGGCTATAACGAGGTTATTTGCATACAATGGTTTTATAGTTATTTCCGATGGTCTTGAAGCAAAAGCCGGCACCATATCGGCAAATATCAGCCGTTTTTCCGCCTGGAAAACCGCTGATGGCAAGGTAGAGGCATCGCCGCTGATTGGACAACTCGAAACTCTCATCCATGGAATGCTGCAAAAACATACGCTTCTCGACTTGATACGCCATTTTATTGTGTTCGAAAAATCAAAAAAAGAAGATAAAAAAACCGGCCAGATTACCGTGGAAACTGTAAAGAAAATGGCAGCATATCACCAGTACTATGCAGTAAATCGTGCTGTAGAATCAACACTCAGGGCGGCTGGATACAAATTCACGGGCACCTCGACAAGCTCAGTGTCCGCTAAGGTACAGCTGGCTGAGCTTGTCGAAGCCACCGAAGTGATGGAATTGCCCGAAAATTATGGCTTGCCGGGTGTGAACAGCCAGAGTGTGGGTGACAAAAAAGGTGGTGTAGTATGGCATACCCAGGGTTCAGGCAAATCACTTTCTATGGTGTTTTTTACAGGTAAGATTGTGCTTGTTATGGACAACCCCACCATCGTGGTTATCACCGACCGAAACGACCTCGACGACCAGCTTTTTGACACCTTTGCAGCTTGCCGTCAGCTTTTGCGGCAGGAACCTGTGCAAGCCGAAAGCCGTGAGCATCTTAAAGAGTTGCTCAAAGTTGCTTCTGGTGGTATTGTTTTTACCACTATACATAAATTCATGCCCGAGGAGGGCAATGTCTATGAAACCCTTTCTGAAAGAAAAAATATTGTGGTGATCGCTGATGAGGCTCACCGTACCCAATATGGATTTAAGGCAAAAATCGTAGATGCAAAAGATGAAAACGGTAATGTTGTTGGCAAAAAAACAGTCTATGGTTTTGCCAAGTACATGCGCGATGCTCTACCCAATGCTACATATCTCGGTTTTACTGGGACTCCAATTGAGAAAGATGACAAAAATACCCCGGCTGTTTTCGGAAATTATATTGACATCTACGATATTGAGCAGGCGGTTAAAGATGGTGCAACAGTGAGGATTTATTACGAAAGCCGTCTGGCAAAAATCAGCTTAAGCGAAGAAGGCAAAAAGCTGGTTAGTGAGCTGGAT
This sequence comes from Eximiradius proteiniborus, assembly GCF_058546985.1. Taxonomy (NCBI): domain Bacteria; kingdom Pseudomonadati; phylum Bacteroidota; class Eximiradiia; order Eximiradiales; family Eximiradiaceae; genus Eximiradius; species Eximiradius proteiniborus. Next base: position 1,263,412 of record NZ_CM178592.1, read on the forward strand.
GAAGAATTAAAACAGGATGATCTTTCGGAAACCCAGAAAGCAAAAGCCAAATGGACACAACTCGAAGCACTTGTTGGCAGTGCCGACAGATTAAAACATCTGGCTCAGGATATTATAACTCATTTTGAACAACGCCAGGAAGTTTTTGAAGGCAAAGGTATGATTGTTACTATGTCGCGTCGGATTGCAGCTGCTCTTTACGAGGAAATCGTCAAAATACGTCCTGAGTGGCACAGCGAAGATCTGAAAAAAGGTGTCATCAAGGTAGTGATGACTTCGGCTTCATCTGATGGTCCTAATATTGCAAAGCATCACACCACAAAAGAACAACGCCGCATGCTTGCAGACCGTATGAAAAACCCCGATGACGAATTAAAATTAGTAATTGTCTGTGATATGTGGCTTACCGGATTTGATGTTCCTTGTCTGCATACCATGTACATCGATAAACCTATGCAGGGACACAATCTCATGCAGGCAATTGCACGGGTCAATAGGGTGTATAAAGATAAAACTGGCGGGCTGATTGTCGATTATCTGGGTATTGCTGCCGATCTTAAAAAAGCACTTTCTTTCTATTCAAGCTCAGGAGGAAAAGGTGATCCGGTTGTAACTCAGGAACAAGCCGTAGAGCTAATGTTCGAAAAACTAGAGATTGTAAAACAAATGTTTTATGGTTTTGCTTATCAGGAGTATTATAAAGCAGATACAAGCAGGAAACTTTCAATTATTCTTGAAGCAGAAGAACATATTCTCGGTATTGAAGACGGCAAAAAACGTTTTATTGACAAGGTGACAGCCCTTTCAAAAGCATATTCAATTGCCGTTCCGCATGAACAAGCTATGGCAATAAAAGACGAAGTTGCTTTTTTCCAGGCAGTTAAGGCAAGGCTCGCTAAATTCGATAAAACCGACTCAGGTAAAACCAATGAAGAAATTGAAACAGCTATCAGGCAGGTAATTGATAAAGCCCTTGTAACTGATAAGGTGATTGATGTATTTGACGCAGCTGGTATTAAAAAACCAGATATATCTATTCTTTCGGAGGAATTTTTATTTGAAGTCAAAAATATGGAACACAAAAACCTTGCAATGGAGGTACTCAAAAAACTTCTCAACGATGAAATAAAAGCAAGGTTAAAGAAAAATCTTGTACAGGGCAAAACCTTGATGGAAATGCTTGAGAATGCTATAAGAAAATACCATAACAAAATATTAACAGCCGCAGAAGTTATTGAGGAATTAATCAATCTCGGTAAAGAAATTAAAGATATGGATAAAGGACCAGAAGAGCTGGGACTTTCCGATTATGAATATGCTTTTTATACCGCAGTTGCTGACAATGAAAGTGCTCGTGAGTTGATGGGAAAAGAAAAACTTAGAGAATTAGCAGTAGTTCTTTACAATAAAGTACGCGAAAATGCATCGATTGATTGGACAATAAAGGAAAGCGTCAAGGCAAAATTAAAAGTCATCGTAAAGCGGGTATTGCGGCAGTATGGTTATCCGCCAGATATGCAAATGTTAGCAACTGAAACAGTATTAAAGCAGGCAGAAATGATAGCTGAGGAATTGACACATGGAAAATCAGAAGTTGCCTACTCTGTTTAAACTACGTTAGCAAACAGGTAGAAGTATTACAAAATATAGGCAAAATCCTAAGAAAAACTCAGCCCATCAACAAATGCTCTATTCTTGTAAGACGGCGTAAAGGCGGAAAATGTTCGAAGAAAGCTAACAAAAGGAAATGAATAAAGATGAAAGATATTAAGATAGATGTATTGGGGGTTATTTTAGAGATCGCACAATCGATACAATATAACGGTAAGAGATTTAATGAAAGATACTTGCACCATTACTTCTCGCACTTATTGCAAGAAAAGTATCATTTGCTAAATCTAACTGAAAATATTTGGGAAATTACATTCCACCCAGAGTGGCCAACGTATAAACAACAAACAGGGTTAAACTTCGGTAGATATAAAAGGAAAAATAATAAATATCAACCAGCCCCTAGTGGCACAGCAGGATTTATTGATTTTGCAATTGGTAATTATGACAGTCCAGATATTGGGATAGAATTTTCATTGAAATATGGGTGGTCAAAAGAAGAAATTGTCTTTGATTTTCTAAAACTGTTAGACAAAAAAAATCCTTTTAAAATGTCTATTTCATATAAAATGATTATTAGAGAAAGTGAATTAGTAAAAGGAGGAGCTTTAAAAGACCTTGAAAAACATATGGACGAGGCGTATCAAGATGCTGTCAATAGATTAAATAATAATGGATGCGACGATTCAAGAGAAGTGTATCTTATTGTAACTGAAATTGATAAAAATAATAGTAGACGACATTGGTATTATGACAAGACACGTTGTAGTTTTATAGAAGGATTGCCTTTTCAACTCAAAGAAAGCATATAGATTTGTGCTTTGGTCTGTCCATCAGAACTAACAATTCCTTTCGAATCTGTATGTATACTAAGAAGTTGTACGGATTTTTTAAAAGTAAACTATTTTCATTCATCCGATAACTTGAAGTTATCGGATGAAGTTTTTATTTAGTTGGGCTTCACCTTAGAGGTGGAGCCCAACTTTGTGTTTGCAATTACCCTTCCGAAGGTTTCTAAGCCTTCTATTTTTTTATATTCAACGCAATAATACTAAATAATTAAAATAAAATTGTTAAATTGCGTTTAAATATTTGTTAGCGGTCAGCTTAAAACGACACAAAGCAAGACAATGAAATCGACAGTTGAAGACAAACTTGACAGAATTGCCGACATATGGAATTACTTCATATGGGACTACAAATTCTGTTCAAGCAAAATCAAGTTCAACGAAGACGTAAAGACAAATTACTTTGGTGATATCCTTGGGTATTTTAAGGATACCCTTGACTTAGTATTCACAAGCGAAAAACATTCAAACTATACTGATAAATTTTCCTTTACAATTAGCTTTTTGCAAGCTATTTATATTCAGCAGGACTTTGTTCAAGAAATGCTAGAAATTTTTAAGACAGGTATAGACAAAGGAGCATTAAAAAATGACCCAACGTATTACTTAAACCGAGACTTAAGGAATGAGCTCGTTGGACATCCCATAAGAAAATTAGAAGGCAATTTGATTTCATCAACGCTTTTTAGTTACCAAGCAAATGAAGACGAAATTCAGTATCTCAGGTATCATAAGGATAACAACTTTAAATTTGAGAGCAAGACCTATAAAATTGCTGATATTCAGGAACGACACCGAGAGTTCCTTGAAAATTATTTTGACAAAATTCTTTTAAAGCTGAAATCAATATTAGAAGAATATTTGTTGGAGCTTGAGAAACTGGAAAAGGTAATTGATAAACACGATTTCAAGACAGTATTAAAACTTGTTGAACTATATTTTGAAGCCATTTTCAAATCTGATTTCGTTTATGACAAAAGTTCGTTACTAAAAATTTATGACCGTAGAAATGAACATATACGTTATCAGAACTTTATTGATGGGTTTTACAATGACTTACGGACAGCTATAAGAGATAAAAGAAAATCGGTAAAAGAAATTTTTGAAAGAAATAAAGTTGACAAAACTACCCTTGAGAGTTTATCATTACCTCAAATAGATTTTGCATTTACAAACTTAGACGAAACATTTGAAATTGAAAAGCCAGAACAAGTAACTTATCAATATGAAATTGGCAAGATTGCAACTAAAAGAAATTTATTCGACTTTGAATTTTTTGGTGGAATGCTGAAAAGTAAATGCCAAGACAATGACTTGGTATTAAGTGAACTTGAACATATGAAACATAATATCTCGGACGAAATTGAATACTATACTTCATTGCGATTAATATGTACAGAATTGAAAGAAGTATAAAAAGCCGAACCGCTAACAACCGTCTGCTTCAATGGGGGCTGACGTGGTTTAATCAAGTGTAGTATTCCGAAATTCCCCACTGTTGTAAGCGGCTAAATGTTAGAGAAACATTTACAAAACAAGATAAATAATGATAAAAGATAAAGATACGTATCATTCATCCAATGACTTTGAGTCGTCGGATGAAGTTTATATTTAGTTGGGCTCCACCTTTGAGGAGGAGCCCAACTATGTGTTTACAGTTATCCTTCCGAAGGTTTTGAAACCTTCGGAAGGGTTTGCTAAATGAAAAAAGGCGGTTCTAATGAACCGCCTTTGTGTTTATAAATATTTTTATTAATTGCCAGGGACAGCTGTTGGTTGTTGTTGTTCAGCAGCTTGGCGTTTCAAGCGCCAGTAGCGGCGTTCAGCTTTGATTTCTTCAGGAGTTTTTGGTCCTGCTGGTGGGATTTTGAGAACTTGTCCCGGGAAAATAATGTCAGGATTGCGAATTTGGTCAGTATTTGCCTGCCAGATTTTGGGCCATTGGAGAGGATCGCCATAGATTTCCATTTTGCCGGAAATGTTCCACAAACAGTCGCGATTTTCTGCCCAAGTGCCAACAGTGTAAGTAGTAATTTTCTTTTCGCGGTAAAGTCCGCGAATATCACGTCCTAATTGCACCATTCTATCGAAGAATTTTGGCATAATCGAGATTTTATTTTTTCTGAGTTCGAGATATTCTTTTTCTAAAGCTTCGACATCGCTTCTGCGGTCGGCGAGTTGGTCGTCGTTAAGTCTTTTCATATCGCGAACTTTGCCTTCGAGCACGCCTAATTTTTGAGCAAAGGCTTCGATATCGGCATCGGTAACACCCAAAATGCGTCTAATTTCGTCATGGCAATCACGAAGAGCAGCATTGACATTTTTCAATTCGATTTCGAGTTCTTCATATTTTGCATTCAATTCATTTAATTTCGTTTCGAGAGAAGATACTCTTGATTGGAAATCCTGAATACGAAGTTCAGCTTCTTTGCGAGTAAGCTCGGCATCAGGCTTGCTTGCAGGTGGCATTTGAGCAAACACAAAAGCACCCGATAAGAATAAAATGCTAACTATTGTTAAAATCTTTTTCATATTTCTCCATTAATTGATTGTTTCACATTATTGTTCAAGAAATTAATCCTGCCAAACATTTGGCCATTGTGAAAGTTTTTGCTTAACAAATTCACGTTCTTTATCACAGTTTTTAAGTTCGCCTTTGCGAGCGTTGATTTCGCCTTGAATTTTGTTAATTTCTTGTTGTTTGTTTGAAATTTGTGTGTTAAGCTGACTTTCGCGTTTGCGTAATTCCTGAAGTTGCATTAGTTGCTCTTCGGTTATCATTCTTGTGCAATTAGAAAGCAAAGACGAAGAGAGAACTAACATTGAGGAAAGCCCGAAAATTGAAATGAGCTTTTTAAATTTCATAAATCCTCCTTGTAGGGGTTTAATAAACAAATATTATTATAACTAATAAATGATGTCAAACTCTATTATTTATTATGAATAATAACAAAAATCGTAATTTTTTCTAATTATTCCTAATAAAAATAACAAATTTAAATTAATAAAAACAACAAAAAAAATCATTGAACAAGTTAATTTATTAAAAAAATAGAGATTTGGAATTTTCTATACAAATCTTATGAAATCAAAAAATAATCAGTTAAAACAACGTCAATAACGATATTCATTAAAGGAGATTTGGAAATGAAAAAAATATTTTTATACTTCCAGGTAACTATTTTTTTAGTATTTGCTATTAATATCACTTTTGCCCAAATCCAAAAGCCAAAAAATGTGATTATTATGATAGGCGATGGTATGGGCGAGAATCAAATAAAAGCTGCAACTTACTATCAACGTGGAGTTGATAACTCTCAGCAGTTTCATAAGTTTCCGGTAAAACTGTATGTATCGACTTATGCTGCAAAAGCCGGACAAAAAGGAGAAGACTCGGATTTAGACTGGAGCATAGGATACAATACTAAGGATGCGTGGGATAATTATTCGTGGATACAGAAGCAGTACACTTGTTCGGGTGCCTCGGGAACAGCAATTGCCTGTGGCGAGAAAACATATAACGGGGCAATTGGTATGGATATAAATAAAAAGCCAATTGAAAATTTATCAGAGGTTGCAAAAAAATTAAAGAAATCTGCGGGAGTTGTTACGTCAGTAATGTTGAGCCACGCTACACCTGCGGTGTTTGTTGCACACAACGAGCATAGGAACAACTATTCGGAAATAGCTAAAGAAATGCTACTTGATAGCAAGGTTGATGTGATTATTGGAGCAGGACATCCTTATTATAATCACGATGGAGAAAAAACATCCCAAGCAAAAACATTTAAATATGTTGGTGATAGCCTTATATGGGTTGGACTAACCAAAAATTCGACTGAATTTATTGTGGATGGCAAAAAGAAGACTGTTGCTGATATAGATGGAGACAAAGTTCCCGACGCGTGGTATTTAATTGAGAAAAAGCAAGATTTTGAGAAAATTGCACGTGGAAAATTCGTTCCCAAAAGATTGCTTGGAGTGGCACAAGTAGCTGAAACATTCCAGCAGAGAAGAAAGACAACTGACGATAAGTCATATTTCGAGGGGAAAGGTCAGGCAATGGAAGATGCATATGAAGTGCCATTCAACCAGAATATACCTGATTTAGCAACAGTATCGCTGGCGGCACTAAACACTTTAAAACAAAACAAGCAAGGCTTTTTCTTGATGATAGAAGGAGGAGCAATAGATTGGGCTTGTCACGGCAACCAAAAAGGGCGTTTGATTGAGGAAGCAGTAGATTTCTTTGTTGCAATTGATAGCGTAATTGCCTGGATAGAAAGAAATAGTTCCTGGGATGAAACTTTATTGATAATAACAGCAGACCACGAAACCGGATATTTAACGGGAACAGACGAAGAAAAGAACAAACCTTTTGACAAACCAATAAAGAACAACGGCAAAGGCAAAATGCCAGAAATGCAGTTCAATTCAACGAGCCATACAAACACTCTTGTCCCATTTTTTGCAAAAGGAGCAGGGGCAAATATATTTTCTCTGCTTGCTGATGAAATTGACCAGAAAAAAGGCAAATATCTGCAAAATTCAGAAATCGGAGCAGGAATAAAAATATTGTGGCAAATGCTGAACAACTAAAATCGTTCGGCAATTGCCTTTAGAATTTCTTTTGCAGCCTGAAGTTTTGGCAAGGGCATAAAATTAGTTTCATTGCCAAGCTTATCAATAATTGTAATAGTATTTTTATCACCGCCAAATCCACTGTCGGGAACATTTGCCAAATTGGCAACAATCAAATCGCAATTTTTTTGATGGAGCTTACGTTTTGCATTTTCATGCAGATTTTCCGTTTCGAGAGAAAATCCAACGATAAATTGATGAGTTTTTGATTTGCCAGCTTCGGCAAGAATATCTTTGGTGCGAACAAGTTCAATAGTAACGCTCTCCCCTACCTCTTCTTTTTTCATTTTATGTTCAAATTTGATTTTTGGAGTGAAATCAGCAACTGCAGCTGAAAATATTGCAACATCAACATTTGGGAAATATTGCATTACCGCCTGAAACATTTCTTCGGCAGACTGGACAGAAATATAACTGCAATTTTGGGGTTGTTCGAGTTGGGTTGGACCAGAAATCAAGATTACCTCTGCACCAATTTGAGCAGCAAAATCAGCAATCGCAAAGCCCATTTTCCCTGAAGAAAAATTGGAAATAAAACGCACGGAATCGATTTTTTCGATTGTAGGTCCAGCTGTGATAAGAATTTTCTTTCCCTTCAACCTGTCAAAAGTCTGAGAATGAATTTTCTTTTTTAGCATTTCGAGTTCAAGTTCGGCATTCCATTTATCTTTTTCAAGGCTTTCGTCAATTGTTTCGAGAGGTTTTTCTGTTAAATTGACGGCTTCATTTTTGGAGTTAATTGGGGATGAACTGCTTAATGAATCGAATGATTTGAAAATATAGTCCATTAATACGGGAATATCAGGCAAACGTCCAGGACCTATAAGCCCACTAGCAAGTTCACCTTCAGCAGGAGGAATGACAGTGTAGCCAAAAGATTTCAGAATCCGGACATTATTTTGAGTAGCGGGATGTTGCCACATATCGTAGTCCATAGCAGGAGCAATAAGCAAAGGTTTTTCCGGTGGAAGAGCCATCGCCACACATACGAGTGCAGTATCGCTTAATCCATTTGCGACTTTAGAAAGCGTGGTTGCCGAGCAAGGAGCAATAATCATCAAATCAGCCCATTGAGCAAGTTGAACGTGCCAAGCACCGCTTGTTTGATTAATATCTTCGAACATCTCAACAACGACCGGATGACGACTCAGGCTTTCGAGTGTGGTAGTAGTAATAAATTTAGTTGCGGCAGGTGTCATCACAACCTGAACATCAGCACCGGATTTGATTAGTTCACGAACAAGCAGAGCAGATTTATAAGCAGCAATTGAGCCTGTTACTCCCACAACAATTTTTTTATTTTTCAAAACTTTTTCCATAGTAATCAACAATTATTGAAACATTCCTTTTTTTTCGCCCTTATATCCATTGATAAAATCAGCAACAGTTGTTACTTTTTTACCTTCAATCTGCAATTCTTTGATAAAGATATATCCAGCTTTGCATTTGACGCAAAATAGCCCTTTCTCAATCAAAAATTCACCCGGATTTTGAAGACTTAAAAAAGCTTCATTTACTGAACAGCTACATTTTTCGTAGTCAGCGCGAAAAATTTTCATTTTCTTACCGTCGAAAATTGTGTAAGCGCCGGGGACAGGTGAATAACCGTGAATAAAGTTGCGAACTAATTCTGCATAATCATCGAAATTAATTTTGGCATTCTGACTGAAAATCTTAGGAGCAGAAGTGGCAAGACTCTCGTCTTGTGGAATTGGTTTGTAGTTGCCTTTTGCAAGTAGTTCACAAGTATCGATTGACAATCGGGCGGCTAATGGCGACATCAAATCGTGCAAATCACCGGCTGTTGCACCGTCGGGAATCGGAACAACAGTCTGAAGCAAAATATTACCTGTATCGACTTTTTCCTGAATAAGAAAAGATGTGAGACCGGTTACTGTTTCACCATTTATAATAGCCCAATTAATTGGTGCAGCACCACGATATTTTGGGAGCAAACTTGCGTGAATATTGAAGCATCCAAGACGAGGTATGGTAAAGACTTCCTTTGGCAAAATTCTGAAAGCAACGACAACTATTATATCCGGATTTATAGCTTTAAGAGTTTCTATAAATTCATTATCTTTCAGATTATTAGGTTGAAGAACCTGCAAACCAAGTTCCAAAGCAGTTTTTTTTATCGGAGAAGGCAGAACTTTGTGTCCACGTCCCTGAGGCTTGTCGGTAGCGGTAACTACGGCTTTAACGTCGTATTTCTTATTCAGTTCAATAAGAGTGGGAACCGCAAATTCAGGGGTTCCCATAAAAACAATTGAGAGACTCATTATTGTTTGTTCCTATTAGCAAGAGTAACATTAAAGAACATTTCTTTGTTATTTCTAAGGACACGAACTTTGACAGTATTGCCGGCTTTATATTCGCCGATAATATACATAAAATCGTGTAAATTTTTGACTTGTTTATCATCAATATGGGTGATAATGTCGTCTTCTTTCAGACCGGCTGCTTGTGCCGGGCTACCGGGCGAAGTACCGGAAATTTTCAGTCCGAGAGGAGATTCCTCGAAATTAGGTACAATACCGAACCAAGGACCACCTCCACGCATCGCGGGACGATTAGTTGTGTCCACAACTTCAGTAAAAGCAGGTTTCTGCTGGATAGAAGCGAAATGACGGACAACGCTTTCGGCAAAATCAACAACGCGAGCAGAAGCAACATAATCTAATTTTTCCCAAGTATCTGTGGGTTTGTGGTAATCACCGTGTGCACCGGTAAAGAAGTGCATAACAGGAATTTTCTTTTTGTAGAAAGGTGTGTGGTCGCTTGGACCAAATCCATCTTGAAGTTTGACAATCCCGATATTTTCAATTGAGGAAATTGAATCAATTACATTGGACAGAACGGGTGAAGAGCCTAAGCCAAAAATCTGGAGCTTGTTATCTTTCATTCGTCCAATCATATCAAAATTTAGCATAAGGAATGTGTTTTCGTGAGGGAAAAAGTTGTTTTCGACATAGTGAGTAGAGCCAAGCAATCCCATTTCTTCGCCAGTGAAAGCCATAAACACAATTGTTCTATCGGCAGGATTTTTTGCGAAGCGTTCGGCAAGTTCCATTACACCGGCAACACCAGAGGCATTATCATCTGCGCCGGGATGAATTTTAGGAGTTTTTCCTACATAAGCAGAATTTCCAAGTTGCCCGTATCCAAGATGGTCGTAATGAGCACCGACAACGATGTATTCCTGAGGATTGAAACGCCCTTCGACGTAACCGATAACGTTGCTTGTTGGTCTATAGTCGTCTACTAAGTCAATAGTAAGAGACACTTTAGTATATGGGACAGCAAAACTATTTGGTTTTTGAGATTTATTAATTGCGTTTTCAACATAATTGAGTTGCACATTCTTAGGCATAAGCGAGAAAGCAAGTGTTCTCTTGATATAGGCAACTAAAATACCAGAATTGCGGGACATCATCTGAAAGCTCAGAGGTTTCAAAATGTTTGCAGAATCACCTTGCGGATTGACAATCAGGACACCCACAGCACCTTTATTTCTGGCATTAGTCGCTTTGTATCTATCGGAAAGATAATTGACAAATTTTGATTTTTCGGTAGAGCCATCAGGACTACCAGAGATAACGATTACTATTTTGCCATTTACATCAATATCTTTATAGTCGTCATATCCCAGAGGTTCGGCAGAAATGCCATAGCCGGCAAATACAAGGTCTGCACTAACGGAACCATTTTCGCTGAAAGCCGCAGGCAACCATTCTTCTTCGACGTTAATATTTTTAGTTGCGGGTTTCCATTTTTCGACTGGCACACCGAGGCGCTCAACAAGCACAGTCAAAGCAAATTTATTTTCAGAACCAAGCTTAATTCCGGTTCTAACGTCGAATTGCTGAAAATAATTTTCACGAAAAGATTTTAGTCCAACTTTTTTAAAATGTTGGGAAATATAATTTGCAGCTTTGTCGATGCCGGCGGTGCCGGGTAGGCGTCCTTCGAGTTCTTCTGAGGCAAGATATTGGACGTATTTCTTAATATTATCTGGTGAAGAAGGGTCTTTCTGAGCAAAGGAATTTACAAAAAAGAGTGCAACAAAAATTTTTATAAACAATAATTTTTTCAGCAAATTCATAATTCAACCTATTTATTATTATAGCAAAGATTAAAAATAATCAAAATAAACTAAAAAATAAAAAAATATAAGACCAGAAATCGAATAATATTTCTCGAAATAAAAGAAAATTCATTTTGACAAATAAAATATTATTGATATATTTTATTAAATCAAGCGATTATGAATATTAATTAATTATTTTAAGCATTCTAAATTTGTTTGTAAAAAATGAAAAATATGGTGAATAAACGAAATCAAACTCAATATTAATGAAAATATGTTAATTTTTTAATAATTTGGATAATTAATTATGGAGTTACAGTAATGAAAAAATTTTTTATAGTTTTAATTTTGCTCACAGCAGGAATAATAGTTGGATGCTCGGATGACAGCAAAGACAATCCATCGGACAACACCAAAAATGTTGCTTCGTGCGAAGGTTGCCATACCAATTATGAGCATCTGAAAGCTGTGTATACTCCTGATAGCGAGGCTCCTGTCGGCGGCTGTGGTGGCGATGCACCGCATTTTGAGCCATATGACCGTGTGTATATGGGAGGGAATGGCTACCAGAGTTTCAAAAATTCTCCGCACGGCAGAATGAAATGCACAGATTGCCACAACGGTGTTGATAATACTGCGGATAAAGCAACTGCTCACTCGGGGAACTTTTTGAAGTCTCCATCAGACTCGGCAGTAGCAAAATGCGGGAAGTGCCATTCAACTTATGCAAACAATCAGCACTATAATCTGCATCAAGGATGGGGGCAAAAACGCAAAGTATGTTTACGTTCTGGATTAAGTGGAGCTGATGATTTTGCACAATTGCCTGCAAAACATCAGCAGGGTTACAATAAAAACTGTTCTATTTGCCACGCAAGCTGTGGAGATTGCCATGTGAACAGACCACACGCCGGCGGAGGAGGATTGGCACAGGGGCATAATTTCAAAAAACCTGATATGATGAATACTTGTGTTGTATGCCATTCATCACGTGGTGGACATGCATTTTTAGGTGTAGGAAGTGGCACTCAACCTGATGTTCATCTTACGAAGGCTGGATTTAACTGTCTCAGCTGCCATAAGAAAGATGAATTGCACGGGAACGGGCAGAAAGTTGTTCAGCGTTATGCTTATGAAAAACTTCCGAAATGCGAAGATTGTCATAAAAATGTAGCAACTTCTAACACTTACCATTCAGTACACGCAGATGATTTCAATTGTCATGTATGCCATTCGCAAAACTACAATACTTGTGGAAGTTGCCATATTGGTGGAGCCGGAGCCCGAATAACCTCTCATCTTGAGTTCAAAATAGCATTAAATCCAATACCTGATGTTAAGAAGAATTACAAGTTCACACTTGTACGCCGCACACTTGCAGCACCGGACAATTGGAGTATGTATGATGTTCCGCAATATGCAAAGTTTGATGCAGCGCCAACATTTAATTACACAAGTCCGCACAATATTTTGAAACGCACAGCAAGAACAACTGTGGCACAAGGCGAAGCTTGCTACGCAAGCTGCCATATTTACAAAGATGGAGATGTGTGGAAAAACAAAAACTTATATTTGTTCGATTCAGATTTATATGATTGGGAAAAACAAGCGAGCAAAAATATAGTAGTTGATGGTAAATTACCTAATTCCTGGGGTCTTAAATAAATTTCAATAAGATAACTTTTTGTTCCACTTTTTTGGAGAAATTATATGAAAGATTATTTTAAAAAACTTAATTCATTAATCGCAATATTATTGATTGCACTATCGCTTACTTTTGTAGGATGTTCGGACGATGATGACGACAATGGTCCGACGAAAACTGAAGCAGAACTTTTGCTCGAATATTTGGAAACAACAGGTGGCGATTTTATTAATACGCAAGCACCTACGATTATTAACGCAATTGACGTTTACAACAAGAACTTAGCTACACCAGACAAAATCAAAATCATTGACGTTCGCGCAAAAGCTGACTACGACAATGGTCATATCAAAAATGCAGTAAATGTACTAATTCCTAACTTATATGACTATTTCAAAACAAATGCAACTAATTTAGCAACATACGAAGATGTTGTGCTGGTATGCTATACCGGACAATCAGCAGCTTATTCAGCATCGTTATTGAGATTGCTCGGGTATTCAAATGTTAAGTCAATGAAATTTGGTATGTCTGCATGGCATGATGATTTTGCAAATACTTACAAAAACACTATTGCTAACGGGAATTCACGGGCTACCCAATTTGTGCAAACAGAAACACCAAAACCAACAACAAAGAACCCGCTACCTACTTTGAGCACAGGCAAGAAAACAGGCAAAGAGATATTGGAAGAAAGAGTTAAGTATTTATTCGGAAAGGGATGGGCATCCGGACTTGGAGTTGATGCAACAGGAATTAGCCACACTGATGTATTTAACAACTTAAACAATTTATTTATTATTAATTATTGGCCTGCTGCACATTATTTAGATCCCGGACATATTCCCGGTGCAATGCAATACACTCCGAAGGAATCTTTGAAATCAACAAAAGACTTACTCACACTTCCGACCAACAAACAAATTGTCGTTTATTGCTACACAGGTCAAACAAGTGCTTATGTAATTGCATTTTTAAGAGTTCTTGGATATGATGCAAAATCATTATTATTCGGAACATCAGGAATGATTTACGACAAAGTTAAAGAAAAAGGTTTAACGGCATTTGATCCAACAAGAGACATTATCAATAAAGATTACGAAAAGCCATAATATAATTGCTTTTCAATGATAAAGAACCTTCGTGCAGATAGCTGTCGCCCGAAGGTTTTTTATATAAATTTGAGGATAATAGCAAGAAGAGCAAGAATAATAGCAATTGAGGCGATGAGAATAGACGTATTGCTTTGCGAACTTGCAATTGTTTTTTCGATTGAGTCAATTTTTCTTGAAAGAAATTGCAGCTTACTATCTAATTTTTCGATTTGTTCGCTATCTGACGAGCGTTCTTTTTCATATTTAATCTTGCCACCGGAAAGAGAAGAGATTTTTTCATTGATTATGTTGAGCATATTTTCCAAAGAAGCAATTTTGTCCGATATTTCCTGATTTACAAGCTGGTTGTTATATTCGTTGTTTTGTTCTAAATCCAGAGAATAGCCGTGTTTGATAATATCAATGTCAAGAGTAATTTTTTTAATTACAGAAGAGAAATTAACTTCAAATGATTTAACTTTTTCGTCGAGACCTATCAAAGCAGATTCCATTTGTTTAAGCCGCATATTAATGCGAAGCTCGATTTTTTGAGATTCCACAGCAACTTCTTTTTCGATTTTAGATTTCAAGCCAATCAGGGTTGATTCAAGTTCAAGTTCGGATTTCTTTTTGAAAAATTTGAGCGATTTATCCATTTCTTCGACTATTTTAGCAGAGTTGCTTTGAATAGAAACAATATCATCTTTGAGTTGCTCCATTTCTTTTTTGAATGCATTAATATCACCAAGGTCATTGGCAAGCTTAATAGTTTCTTCGGTTTTATTTTTAAGAAGAATGATAGATTCAAGAATATTAGTATTGATTTTGCTAATTGCAGATTCAGCATCCTTAGATATTTTGGTCTCCATTTCATTTAGGCGGTTGATAGCTGCGTCGAAATCTTTCACTTTTTTATCAAGAAGTTCGAAAGCACGATGATATTCTTCGGCTTGCTGAATAATTTTATCGAAAAGCCCAATAATTTCCGGACTTATTGATTTGATTCTCTCCATTGGGACGTATACTCCAAAAAGTAGCTCAAAGATGAAATGAGTTTCTCCAAATAGTATTTTTCGACTTCTACAAAAGGTTCATTGCTATGCAATAGAAGAGTTTCGAAAATTTCACGCTTAAAATCTTCGTCGCTGTTAATTTTATCAGATAAAAATTTATTTAAATAATCTACAAGGAGACCATCTTTAGCTAATTGTTCGTAGAAAGTCTCAGGTTTTATTTTTTTCTTAATATTTAGTAGTCGAATAATACTCAATATTTTGGCAATAATTAATTTAACATAAATATCGACATCAATAATAATGAACTTAATAATAAAGACAAAAATAATACCAAAATATTTGTAGTGAATAAAGAGATAATAAAAAGAATACTCTTCAAATAATTAAGATAATTATTTGAAATTGCATTAATTTTGTATTTTAAACAAAAAAATGGAGCGATATGATACTTGAAAAACAGAATAAAATTGAGGAAAAACGTGAAAGAGCAATTGCTTGTAGTGTGAAAGTTAAGGGAAGCAATAGAGAAGAAGCTTTGGAAGACCTTGATGAACTTGTTTTTCTTGCTGAAACAGCAGGTGCGGAAATAATTCACAAGATATATCAGGAATTGCCAAAGATAAGTTCGGCAACAGTACTTGGAAAAGGAAAGCTCGAAGAGGTAAAACAAATTGTTAAAGAAGAGAACATTTCATTAATAATTTTTGATGATAATCTATCGCCGGCGCAAGTAAGTAATCTCGAAAAGGAACTAAATATAAAGGTTACAGATAGAAGTGGTATAATCTTAGATATTTTTGCTACGCGGGCAAGAACAAACGAAGCTAAGACACAAGTAGAGCTTGCACAATTGCAATATATTTTGCCGCGACTTACACGAATGTGGACACATTTATCCAAGCAATATGGAGGAATTGGGACACGAGGACCTGGAGAAACTCAGATTGAGACGGACAGACGAATAATAAGATTACGTATTCAAAACCTGAAAGAAAAGCTCAAAGAAATTGAATTACAGAAGAAAGAACAAAGAAAAAAACGTTCTGAAATGCCAAAATTCGCTCTTGTCGGATATACAAATGTCGGAAAATCAACATTAATAAATACAATTACAAATGCTGGGGTTTATGTTGAGGACAAGCTCTTTGCTACATTGGACACAACGGTTCGGCAATTCAGTTTGCCGAGCGGGCAGAAAGCACTGATTTCCGATACAGTAGGATTTATAAAGAAATTGCCTCACAATTTAGTTGCATCGTTCAAAAGCACATTAATGGAAGCAATGGAAGCCGATGTGTTGCTACACGTTATCGATGTATCGCATAAATTATTCAGAGAGCAAATACAGACAGTAAACAAGACGTTAGAGGAACTTAAAATTAATGAGAAGCCAACAATAATGGTGTTCAACAAGGTTGATATGCTTGATGATATAACAATACACAGAGCTTTGAAGCAAGAATTTGCTGATTCGATATTTATTTCTGCAAAAAGAGGAATTAATATTGAAAGTTTGCTTGAATTGATGCAAGAAAAATACAATCGTTTTCACAATATTTTTGAAGTAAATCTGCCTTATGAAAAATCTGAATTAGTATCTCATCTTTATGATAATTATGAAGTGCAGGAAAGACTGGATACAGAAACTTCAATGGTGTTTAAAGTGAAAATTCAGGCAGAAAAAGAGAAATATTTTGAGAATATTTTTGGAAAGTATATTTCAAAATAATTATTTATTAAAAATAAAAGAAGCAGGGGATAACCTCTCCCCTGCTTTTTTATTTATTTAGAAATATACACCAAGAGCCACCGATAAATAATTTTTAGAATCTTCTTTGTCGGACTTACCAATAAAATTGATATAGTTATATTTAGCTTCGACATTGAGAAGAATTAAGCCCAAAGAAAAATCAATACCTGTACCAATGCCAAAGCCAAGACGACCATCAGTTGGAGTTTTAGTAAGCGGCACTTCCACACCAGCAACTTTATAATCAAGCGAACTCGAAATATAGTTGTAGGACAAGTCGCCAGTAGCATAAATACCAATTATAGAGCGAATAGGATATAGATTAAGTCCAGCACTGATAGGAATGATATTAGTGGTAGAGTTCAATGTCGCCAAAACTTTGTTGGTTTGAGGATCAATAACTTCGATTTTAGTCTGAGGGAACTTGTGATAACCAAAACCTAAGTATAAATCTGCATTATCAGCAAGACCGATGCGTCCTTTGACAGCTAAATGATAGCCGGCATCCATTCCATTAGAAACCAAATTTCCTAAGGAATCACCATTAAGTTTAATTTGGCTTTTGTTGTAAACGTTTGCTATTTTGTCGTTTGGAGTGGAAAGCCCCAAATGAAAGCCAACATCGATACCCTGAGCAAACAGATTAGTTGAAATTACAGATAAGATAAAGGTAAAACTAAAAAATAAAATAAAACGTTTCATAGTGAAATCCTTTATTAACAAACAATGATTTTTTTATTAAAAAATTTTCTGATTTTATATGTTACCATAAACAACATTTTTCGTATCAAACTAATAATAGAGTAACGAATATATTATTTTTTTGTTTCACAATTTGTAAAGGAAGAGATAATGAGAACGAAATTGAAATTTTTCGCGATGGCATTGACATTTCTTTTCGGCGGAGTATTGTTTGCTCAAACATATCCGTATAATGGTCAAATCAACATAGGACCATATATAGGAGGTCATTTTAATTTTCATCAGCCATCAAATGTCAATCCAACAGGGACACTAAATCCGACTACTTTATTCAACACAAACAGCAATGAAATATTCTTCAATGGTGGAATAATTGCATATTTCCCTATCAGTAATATGATTTCAATATCGGGACGCTTGGGATATAATGGATTTCGCGGAGAATTAAAGGAAAACAATGAAAAATTAACAACTAAGATGGATTATTTGGAAATTACACCTTTGGTTCAATTTCATAATTTATTTGGGGATATACCATTGTATCTGAATATTGGTCCAGAAGTTGGGATTCCGCTAAATGGACATTACGAGTATCAATCTTTTCCTGAAACGGATATTCCAGATAAGAATTTCAGATTAGGAGTTGCTTTGGGCGCCGGCTACACATTCCAAATAGGAAGAAGCACGTATTTTTCACCAGAAGTATCATTTAGAATACCTTTTACGAAGGTATCCGGCAATACCAGTTGGGATAGTTATACAGTTCCACAATTGAGATTAGGAATGAATTTAACTTTTGGTTTAGGTAAGAAGAAAGTGCCGGAAGTAGTAGATGTTCCGGGTGTCGAATTAGAAGTCGGGTTCAAAGAAGTACGTTATTACGACAAGCAAATGAATACTTATCCATTGCAAAAAATCACAGTAGAAGAGACACAATATGGTGAGCTTTTCCCATTGCTGCCGTACGTATTTTTCACGGAAAGCACTGCCCGACCAGTAACAGAAGATGCTCTTCAAGCAAGTGGGAAAACAGGTGAGTTTTCAATCAAATCGCTTCCACCTGATGCAATGATTATTAACAATCAAGTTCTGGACGTTATTGGGGAAAGAATGAAGCAAAATATGAATGCAAGAATAACAATTACCGGAACTTTAGACAATCAAAGAGAGAAAGATACAAAATTATCGGCTGAAAGAGCTGAATTTGCAAAGAACTACCTTGTAAAGAATTTTAACATTGACCCGTTACGAATTCAGACAGTAGCAGGCAAAGAGCCGGCAAAACCATCTAACCCGAAAGTAGCAGATGGAATTGCAGAAAACCGCAGAGTTGAAATTTCAACTACAAATAATGATATTTTAGCACCGATAACAATCGAAAGTGAAAGACGTAGAATAGCAGATCCAGATTTAGTAGAGTTCGTTACATATGCTCGTTCGAACGAAGCGATAGCAGACTGGTATTTAGAAATCAAACAAGCCGGGAAATTAATTAAGAAGTTTGAAGGTAAAGGCGAACCACAACCTATTAAATGGGCAATTACTCCGAATGAATTAGCTCCGTCGCAGGTTCCGCTTGAATATACTTTTACAGCAAAGACATCGTCGGGCGCATCAAGATATGCTACTGCTTCTGTTCCAGTTGAATACTATTCATTCAATAGAAAAGTATCAGAAGACAGACCCGACAGAGTAATATACAAGTATTCATTAACACTGTTTGATTTCGATAGCCCGGAAGTATCTGAATTCGATAGAAAAATATTGGATCAATATGTAGTACCAAACATTAAGTCTAATTCAACTGTGCAGATTTTTGGATATACAGATAGAATTGGTGATGAAAATTACAATAAACGACTTGCTCAGAACAGAGCAAATAATGTAAAGAAATATTTAGAATCGAAAGTTAAAGCAAAATTTGAAACATTCGGAGTAGGCGAAAGCGAAATAATATTCGACAACAATTCACCTGTTGGAAGACATCTATCGAGAACAGTTCAAATATATGTTTCAACTCCGAAACAATAAAAGTAACAGAAACAAAAATCCCCAGCAAAAGCTGGGGATTTTTTTATTAATAATCGGTAATTATTCTGCTGGGGCTTCTTCTTGTGGTTGATTTTGAGCTTCTTGTTCAGCTTTCTTTTTGGCTTCGATGCGTTTACGGCGAAGTTCTTTGCGGCGACGATAGCGTTCAGCAACGATTTGACGATGTTTAGCAATTTCCTGCTCAATTTCTTCTGATTTTCTACCTTGTTTCATCAAAGCGCGACGAAGAAGGACACCATCGTAGCTTAGAAGAAGACGAACAACATCAGTAGGTTGAGCACCAACATTAAGCCAATAGACGGCACGTTCGTGGTCAATACTGATTGTTTTGGTATTTTGATGAGGATCAAAATAACCTAATCTTTCGATAAAAGCACCATCGCGACGTTTACGGCTATCGATTGCAACGATATCATAAATCGGATGATGAGTTCTACCTTTTCTTCTTAATCTTAATTTTACCATTTTAAAAAATCCTAAAATATTTAACTAAAAATTATTTTCGTTTACCACCAACTCCAAAGGGGAGATTTGGCAGGAATTTGGAACGCTTGCCCAAAGCAACGCTTTTCATTAATTTTTGCATTTCTTCGAATTGTTTAAGAAGTTTGTTTACATCCTGAACACTTGTGCCACTACCTTTGGCAATGCGGATACGGCGGGAACCATTAATAATTTTAGGTGCAGAGCGTTCTTTTGGGGTCATCGATAAGATAATAGCCTCGACTTTGGAGAAAGCTTTGTCGTCGATATTGACGTTTTTCATAGCTTTATCCATACCTGGGAGCATACCGAGCAAATCGCGAAGAGAGCCCATTTTTCTGATAGTGCGGAGTTGAGTAAGGAAATCATCGAAAGTAAATTGATTTTTACGGATTTTTTCTTCCAAAGCTTCAGCTTCTTTTTGGTCGAATTCTTGCTCGGCTTTTTCTACAAGAGTGAGGATATCGCCCATCCCAACAATACGGGAAGCGATACGCTCGGGATAGAAAGGCTCGAGGTTATCGAGTTTTTCACCAGTTCCGACGAATTTAATAGGTTTGCCAACTACTTTCAAGACTGAAAGAGCGGCACCGCCACGTGTATCGCCATCGAGTTTTGTAAGCACAACGCCGGTGAGGTTCAACCGTTCGTGAAAAGCACGAGCGGTGGTAACGGCGTCTTGCCCAATCATTGCATCGCAGACGAATAATGTTTCTGTTGGCTTGACAGCAGCCGCGATGTCAGCCACTTCTTTCATCATCTCCTCGTCGATTGTCAAGCGTCCGGCAGTATCGACAATGACGACGTCGCGAGCAAATTTGCGAGCATAAGTGAGTGCATCTTGAGCAATATCGACGGCAGATTTACCATCTTCAGAAAAAACGGGAACATTGACTTGTTCGCCAAGTTGCTTAAGTTGCAGAATTGCCGCCGGACGGTGAATGTCGCAAGCAACAAGCAAAGGCTGACGGCCTTTTTTGCGTAAGCTTCTTGCAAGCTTTCCGCAAAAAGTAGTTTTACCTGAACCTTGCAAACCTGCGACAAGAATGACAGTTGGGGGCTGTGGTGAGAACATTAGTTCAGCATTTTTGCTCCCCATAGTTTCAACTAATGCATCGTAGATAATTTTGACGATTAGCTGCTCGGGAAGCAATTTGCCACGAACTTCTGTTCCAATTGCTTTTTGTTTGACAGATTCTACAAACTCTTTAGCAACATTTATATTAACATCAGCTTCGATAAGAGAACGACGAATTTCTCTCAGAGCTTCGCTAATGTTTTCTTCTGTTATCTTGTTCTGACCACGAAACTTCTTTAATGCTAATTCTAATTTTTCTTGTAAGCTTTCAAACATAAATAAATCAAATTACTAATAGTTAATTTAAAGAATTACAAATATATTATTAATTCATAAAATTAACAAGAAAATAATCTATAAGTTGCTATTTTTCAATATGAAAGCGAACATACAAACAATACTAAGATATTAATAACGTCCATAATTATACTAAACTTTGAAATATTATTTTTATGAAAAACAGGTACGCAATTTCTGACATCCACGGATGTTACAAAACGTTGAATGCGTTGCTTTTCGATAAGTTAAGAATAACGAAAGACGACGAAATTTTTTTCGTTGGAGATTATATTGATCGTGGTCCGCGTTCAAAAGAAGTATTAGATTTGCTAATGGATTTAAAAATTGAAGATTATAATGTTCACTTTGTGCGAGGAAATCACGAGCAAATGATGATTGATTCTATGAAATCATTATCAGATATGGAATTGTGGATACTCAACGGGTGTAATGAAACGCTTAATAGTTTCGGAGTTTTTGAAACAAGTGAAATACCGATAAAATATATTAATTTCATCAATGAGATGCCCAATTACATAGAATTGGATGAATACATTCTTGTCCATGCAGGGCTGAATTTTGATATTGAGAATCCACTTGACGACCAAACAACAATGTTGTGGATCAGAAATTCAATTCCGAAAAAAGAAAAGATCAACAACAAAAAAATGATTGTCGGGCACACACCGAAAACAATAGATGAGATAGTAATTTCATTGAAAACGGACAAAATCACAATAGATGGCGGGTGCTGCTACCACCACAGGTATTCATCATTGGGGAATTTAGTTGCTTTAAATATAGACACATTAGAGCTTACTGTTCAAAAAAATATTGATTTATAATTTAGCATATTTCCTGAGCACTTCCAGAGTAGCCCCGAAATCTTTTGGATAAGCTGCTTCAAATTTTACAGTTTGATTAATAGACGGATGAATGAATTCAATCGAGCAGGAATGCATTGAAATACGGGAAATAATGGGTTTTTCGTCGGTATTCTTTTTCAAATTATATCGCCTTTTAATTGAAGACAGCAAAAAGGCAGAATTTTCTCCATATAAATCATCAACCAATAAGGGATGTCCGATAGCAGCAACGTGAGCACGAAGCTGATGTTGCCTGCCGGTAACTAAGTTTACTTCTACAAGAGTGGCGACTTTAAATCGTTCGATAACTTTAATAATCGAGAGGCATTCTTTACCTCGAATTGAAGGCAGCACACCAACACCATTAGGATTTTGAATTAAAGGGATATCTACTTCGAGTTCATCCTTTTGCAAAATACCCTGAACAATTGCGTGGTATATTTTTTTTACTTGCTGGTTGTCGAATTGCAGATTTAATTTTCTGTGAGCATCTGCATTTTTTGCAAAAACCATAACACCGCTTGTGTCTTTATCAAGACGATGAACTACAAAGCATTCCCCGAATTTTGATTTCAGATAAGAGATTGCTGATGGGAGCAAGTGATTGTATCTATCAGGGATTGTAAGCAGTCCCGATGGTTTATTTATGACAATAATGTCCTGGTCTTCAAAGATAATGTTTATATTGGGTTTCATCAGTAAATTGCACCTTCTGCGGAAAGCAAAGTGTTGTACATAAGCATAGCAATAGTCATAGGACCAACACCACCGGGGACAGGAGTAATTGCAGAAGCTTTTTTCGAAACAGAATCGAAATGAACATCGCCCACGATGCGATAGCCTTTTTCAGTTGATGGGTCGTCAATCCGGTTAATTCCGACATCGATTACAACCACACCTTCTTTAACATCTTCGCCACGAATAATTTCAGGTTTACCAACAGCAGCAACTAAAATATCGGCTTGTTTTGAATAGTATGATAAATCTTTTGCAGCAGTATGGCAGATTGTAACGATTGCATTAGCGAAAGCCTTTTTCTGATAAAGAATATTTGCGATTGGTTTGCCTACAATATTGCTTCTGCCTACGATTACAGCGTGTTTACCTGAAGTTTCGATATTAGAACGTTTTAGCAGTTCAAAAATACCAGCAGGAGTGCAAGAAACGAAGCCGGGAAGACCAATCACTAAACGTCCGACATTTTCAGGGTGGAAGCCATCAACATCTTTGTTTGGCTGAATAGAGAGCAATACTTTTGTTTCGTTAATATGCTTCGGCAGAGGCAACTGCACTAAAATCCCGTGAACAGACGGGTCGGCATTCCACTGATTAACAATATTAATCACCTCGCTTTCAGGTGTATCTTCGGGCAAACGCTTAACGATAGAATCGAAACCGAGAGATTGGCAAGCCTTTGCTTTGCTATTAACATAAATAGACGAAGCAGGGTCGTTGCCAACTAATAATACAGCCAAGCCCGGTTTAATAGATTTTTCAGAGAATAATTTTTCAGTGCGTTGTTTGATTTCTGATTTAATTTCGTCAGAAATTTTTTTCCCGTCAATGATTATTGCCATAAAAAAATCCCCAAATTTCAATATTACAAAAATACGAAATTTGGGGATAATTTCTACTTAACAATTATAAATTTATCTTTGTAGATACTTCTACTATCTATTACTATTATTTGATAAATCCCCGACGATATATTTACTAAATCTAACTCTACACGATTATTTGTACTTTCGACGTTTTTATTGAAAATCTCTGTCCCTTTGTAGTCAAATACTATTACCTGACACTTTTTCTCAAGATTTCCCAATACACTTATCGTAATTCTACCTGATGACGGTTGAGGATAAATTAGCAATTCTTCTGTTATTGCACTTGCAAGCTGCCCCGAAATATTCAAAATGTCGTCAGTTTTGTAAGAAAGAGTAGTTTCATTTGTTGATTTATCAAGATTATTTATTGTATTAATATTTGTATTGTAAACTGAATTGGTCGAATTCTTCCAAATTTTTATCTGTAATCTTTCGTTTTCGAATGCACCATCTTTTTCCGATGTGAATTCATCATCACCCCAGACAACCACACCTCGGCATACGTCCGACCACACTGAAGAGCCCACAAGCAAACCGTCTTCTGTGAAAACACCAATTTCATCGCCTTCGACAAGTCCGGGTATATCTATTGCAATGACTGATGTTTTTCCTGTAATATGCTTATTTCTTTTGAAAAATACAGGTTCATATATCGAATTATTCGAAGAAGATTTAATAGAAGGATTTGCAGGATAGACGAGCACACCAGTAGTAGAAGTGGAACGCAGCATATAGCCTTTGCCGGGTTCCAGATTTTGCAATGTTGTGATATACGGTGGATAGTAAACTTCGCCGGTTATTGATTTCACTTGCAGATATTTACCATTAATAGATGATAAAGCTGTGGAAACAGGCATAGACGCAGTGCGGAAATAAGGTATCCAATACCACCCAAATGAATTAAGCACAATCGGAGTTGAGTTGGGTATAATTTTCAAGCCTTGTATGTTCAAAGTAGAGCCGGAAAGAGTTCTTATCTGATAAGCCTGACGAATTTGCCACTCATTTATCATATTTGATAGATTTGGGATATACGTTTGTCCGGCAACGTTGCGTACAATCTGGAGATTGTTGCCAAGAGGGCTGAAAATATTAGCAATTGCTAAGTTATCTGGTTCGGCATAGGATGAAATCATATTCCAGCCAGAAACAAGCGGAATGCTATGAGTAACAGTTGAACGAGTTATAGTAAAGTTGCTTGTGCTCCAGCCACTTGTATCGGTCCCCGAAATTGCACGAACGCGCCAAGTAACCTGACCTTCGTAGAACAAAGGAGCAGACTGGTATTGCGTCTGATTAGTAAAAATATTCAGCATTTGTGCGTTGTTTGCGTTTATCACCTGAAGCTGGTATGATTGGGCATTATTTACTGCCGACCACGAGAAGGCAGGTCTATCGTGAGCAAGTACCGCCGACTGGGCTGGTGCAAGCAAAACAGGAGGCAGAAGAGGAGAGGAAATTGTCAGACGAATATTTGCACGGCTTGGGCTAGTTGCACTTGATGGGTCAGTTGAGCAAGTATTTGTATGATTGTCGGCGTACCGAGCATATGCACGATTCGAAATTGCTGTTGCCTGAACAACGGAGGAAGCTGTCCAGCTATTATTGTCGAAGCAGATTTTTATGAGTAAATTTTTTGTTGTATCGTATGCAAAAGGAGTTGATAGAACGTGTTCAGTCCATCCGGTCTGAGCAACTGCAAATGAGCTTGATGAATGAACAAGTGTCCATCCTGATGTAATTGGTGCAGTAACGGACGAAAGAGTAGTATTTTGCATATATATGGAAAAGCCGTTCATCGGTTGAGTTGCAACAGAAGTAACATTGAAGCCTATCGACTGGATGAGCCCACCAAAACCGCCTGCTGAAAGAATTTCAGACGAAGTATAGAGCAGGTAAGTAACAGCATCGTGATAATAGGTATAGTATGGGAATTGCGAAGTTGCAGTTCCTGAACCAATTTGAACGGTAACGAGGTTATAAGTAGTGAGTTTGCGGATTTCGCTCCATCCACTTGTATAATTTGAATTGAACGCCTGGACACGCCAATAGAAAGCACTATTCGCGGGTAAATTGCTCCAGGAATAAGAAGTGTCGGAGAGCACCTGATTTAAAATTAATGAGTTAAATAAGCTGTCGTTTGATATTTGCAATCGATAAGATGTTGCATTCTCGGCAACATTCCAGAAAAAGGTTTGCAAATTAGCATAGTTGTTAGCATTATTTTGAGGGGAAACAAGAGTAGGCGGATAGATTTCGATACGAGTAGTGAAATTCCAGCTTTCGCTCCAATCTGTTGAATCATTTTGCTTATATGCTTTTACGCGCCAGAAATACTGTGTGTTGTAATTTAAGTTTGTAAGATTAAACGATGTATTAGCAGTCAAAGAATTAACAATTAAGTTGTTGAAATTACTTGAAGTGGAAACCTGAACCCTATATGATACGGCATTTACAGAGGGCGACCATTGCAAAGAAAGATTCTGGTTAGTATTGCCTGCATTGTTTAGCGGAGAAGTAAGAGATGGTGGCGCGTTAGGTGCTCCGAGCAAAGTTGCTTCCCAAAGCCCGCGACCATAAGTACCTAAGCGAAGTTTATTAGCTGAATATTGAATTTCTAAATCATTGCAAATTACATTAGGCAGACCATCGTTATAGTCAACCCAGCTTGGATCACTATCTCCACGGTACCAAACACCGATATCAGTACCAACCCAGACACGGTTATCTGTGTTTGGCTGATAAATGACTACGTTGCAAGGGACATTTGGAAGATTTCCGGAAATGTTTTGCCAGGTTTGCCCACCGTTTGTAGATTTAAAAACTTTATTACCTGAGGAGTAGCCACTCATAGTAATCCAGATAACATCGGGATTAGAATGATTAGTGGTAAGAGAAGAAAGCGAAGCATAAGGAAGGGTGATTTGCGACCAGGTTGAGCCACCATCAGTTGTTCGCCAGAGTGCAGAACTGTGCCCGGCATAGATATAATTTGAGTTGGCAGGAGCAACGTGAACAACGTTAAGATAGGAACTATTAGTAAAAGTTGAGATTTTTGTCCAATTTGTTCCATTATTAGTTGATTTCCAGACGCCAGTATATCCGGCAACCAATGTTGTATGATTATTGGGATCAATCACGTATGGAGTAACCCAACCACCATTGTCGTTAGGCTCAGAAATATCTGTCCAGCTACTGCCTCCATTTGTAGAACGGTACAAATCACCATAATAACTTGAAGTAAACATAGTATTGCCATTAGAAGGATTAATAGCCTGATCCATTCCATCGCCGGTTGCCATTGTCATGGTAAAAGAAGAAGCGGTCATAAGGCTGGAACTATTATCCTGAGCGCCGCCAATAACGACGCTTGGATTAGTTTGGGAAGTAGCAATTCGATAGTATTGAGTAACACAAACTCCGGAACTTAAATACGTCCAGTTCACACCTCCATTTGTCGATACGTCTAACCCACCATCATTAGCAGTATAGAGACGGTTTGTGCCGCCAAAATAGAGCATATGATGGTCTGCGTGAACAGTTTGGACACTTGAAGAACTTGTCCAGTATGCCCGAAGCGACCAATTTGCTCCACCGTTTGTAGATTTCCAGATATTTACGCCGCCAACATAAACAATATTTGCATTAGTTGGATCAACAGCAATTGAAAGATCATACCAACCTTGTCCAGTGGTGCCTGTGCCAGTAGCTGAAGAACTCAAAATATTCGGGGTTGAAGAAACAAGAGAAAAGCTGCTGCCGGAATTTGTTGAACGGTAGAGACCATTATATGCTCCACTGCCATTTGAAGAGAGGGCATAGACGCTTGCACTATCTGCGGGAGTAACAGCCAGTGCAATTCTTGTGGAACCACTGATAGATGAAACAGATGTCCAATTAATTCCGCCGTTAGTAGAACGATATATCTGGTTTGTGGTAGCTGCATAAACAATATTTGGATCGGCAGGATTTAGTTTGACATCCCAGAAATCACCATTTTGCACGGATGTCCAGTTTGTCCCTGCGTTGGAAGTTCTATATAAGCCATTGTTTGTTGCAACCAGAAGAATATTAGGATTAGATGGATTAATAACCATTCTTCGGCAAGTAGTGAAATTAGTTATTTGGAACTGCAAACCAGTCAAATTCCACGTGTTGCCTCCATCGGTAGATTTCACAACACCGAATGAATAGGTATCAGTAGCATCGCCGTCCCCTGTTGCAACATAAATAATATCTGGGTTTGACGGATTAATCACGATATCGGCTATGCCAAGAGCAGCAAATTCATCGGTGGTAGTAGCCCAAGTTTGTCCACCATTTGTAGTTTTCCAAACTCCGCCGCTTGCACCACCGACAAAGATAGTTTTGTTGGTTACTCCATCGTAACGTGGATCCTCGATAATACAGTTTAAACGACCAAGTCCCCAATAGCCTCCCGAGGAACTCGAAGGTCCTAAGAAAGTCCAATCACCTGCTTGTTTTCTATCTTTTTGCTTAGATTTCAGCTCACGATATTTGGCGTACTCCAAATAAGTATGTCCGGGATTAGGGAAAACACCTGAAGGAGCAACACGTTGTTCCCAAAACCATTCCCAACGCTTGAATTGCTTCCACCCCATTCGTTCTTCGCGAGGTGTTTCTTTTGTTATTACTTTGCCTTCCCAATATTTATTGAAGTCAGCCTGAATCTCATAAAAATTACGATTATAATCTTTAATCATCCATAGAGGAGGCCTGTCCTGGGAAAACAATTGATTGGAAAACAGCCCAATTCCCAAAAGCAATATAAGGTAAAGGAAGTTTTTCATAATAATTGCTCAAAAAAACTTACAATTAGTAAAGACATTTAGTTAATATAATTATTTTGCTTTCAAATACAAAATTCATTTTGCTAACTACCATAAAATATTATAATTTTGTTTTTTTTAATAATCATAGGAACAAAATGAAAAAATTATTCCTGATTTTATTAGCAAGTTCTATTATTGCTGGATGTGTTTCAACAACCACATTCGAGCAAACCTGCCTAACCTGCGTTAGTTCACAAAGGTTTTCCTGCAAAAAAGGAGAATGCCCTGAAAGTTTTATGGTAGGAAACGATTGTTATGTAACGATTATTGAAACCGGCGAAAACATCTATCTAAACGACATATTGAAAGAAGAGCAGATACAACCAAGAAACGGAATCAATTTTTCAATTGCAAAATACAACGGAAGATATTTTCTTTATAGTGATAGTTTCACAAAAATGTGGCTAATTATCCCACACAAAAAAAATATTGTGAAGTATAAGTCGATTGAATTGCCTGAAAAGAATTTAGGCTTAGCAGTTTTCGAAATCAACGAAAAATTATTAAGAATATATGACCAGAATAGAGAAAGGTTCTATATTTTTGATGATGAAAAAGATAAATGGATAAATAATAAATCAGTTAAAGCAGGAGAATAAAATGAAAAGTATGACAAAAATTATGCTATTGTTGCTAATATTTGGTTTCATTAGTATTCAAGCACAACAAATAAGCGAAAATTTTCAAACATTTTATTCTGATATTCAGAAAGTATTGGCTAAAGAAACTGAAAGCTTAACACAAAAAGATATTGATTTTTTAAATGCAACAATCCAGCTTAATCCGAATCATTTTGGAAATGCTAATCAAAAATTAACATCAAAAGCAATTCAAGATGCTAAAAATAAGAAAGCAGAATATGAAACCTGGCTACGAAACAAGCAACATTTAGAAGCAACCAAACAGAAATTAGACGAAACTTCCGAAGAACTGAAAGTATCGATTGCACGCGGCGACAGCTTGTATGCAGAAAATGTGCAGTTGAAAGAACTAATCGAGCAACTTACCAAAAGAGTAAAATTTTTGGAGAGAGAGGCAACACATCTGCAAAAAGTAAATAAAAATCTAAAAGAGGAAAATATTCAAACAAGGTATGTGCTTGAACAAAGCAAAACAGCAGTTCAGCGAATTATGCGACTATTGCCAAAGAACACACAAGATAACGAGTTGTTTAGCCAGGTGCCTTCGACTTTGCAAGATTCTTTGAACCAATCGGAATGTCAGATCGCAGAATTAATAATGAACAATTTTTTGATAACACTCGAAAAAGTAGAAAAGGACCAGACGTTTCTTGATTCTGCAAGAGCATATTATAAAGAGAACAAAGTGCATCTTGCTGAAGTTGAATCATATATTTCGCAAGCAAATGAGTTAATTAACAAATTCCGGGAATTGAACACATCCTGCACAAATAGTTATGCATCTCAAATCGAGAGTGCGGTAGCGGATTTAAAGAATATGATTGAGATGGGCGATGCTTCGTTTGGAGAAAAATTGGCAAAATTCTTAGCAGAAAATCTGTTGATTGTGATAATATTTATTGTGTTAATCGGAGTAATAATATTTTTATTAGTGCAAAATCGGAAAAAGACAAAAGAACAAAACGTTAAATAACTGAAACAAAAAAAAACAGAATAAAGAAGACGCTTATAATTAAGCGTCTTTTTTTATACAGTTCGGTAAAAAATACTTAGAAAATTCCTGGACTTTTATAAGAGATGATTGCAACAGTAACTATTATCTATAATACTGGAACGAGAAAGGTTTGAAAAGAAAAAAGGCTGTCCAAATATATTGGCAGCCTTTTAAGGAATGCGGAGCCGACGAGACTCGAACTCGCGGCCTCCTGCGTGACAGGCAGGCGCTCTAACCAAACTGAGCTACGGCTCCAAAGAACGGATTTTCGATTGCGGAGCCGACGAGACTCGAACTCGCGGCCTCCTGCGTGACAGGCAGGCGCTCTAACCAAACTGAGCTACGGCTCCAAATTGCGAAGTGGACCCAAGGAGAATCGAACTCCTGACCTCTTGAATGCCATTCAAGCGCTCTCCCAGCTGAGCTATGGGCCCCTTCGAGAGTTATTAATTTGTCAATCACACTCACAAGGGAAAGCAAAATTACAGAAAAAAAATAATTTCTCAAAAGAAATTTTTTGACTCAATAAATTTATCGTTTCAAGATAAACTAAATAATTTGTTTTATTAACTTATTTTTAAGATATTTGTTTATGTATTTTTTTGTATGGAGCGAAAATAATGAATAATGATCCAGCAGTTAGATTGCAAGATTATCAAGTTTTTGGTGAATTCGGTGATGTGAACCCATCAATTTCAGATGCAGCCACATATACTTTTTTAAGTGTTGAAAAAATGCAACAATTATTTAGTGAAGAAGTTGAAGGATGCTTTCTTTATTCAAGACATATGAGCCCGATGAATCACTATTTGACGCAGGCACTTGCAGCGATCGAAGGCACAGAAGATGCGAACGTAATGGCTTCAGGAATGGGAGCTATTTCGACTTGCTTGCTACAATTATGTGGTTGCGGTGATGAAATTGTTTCCAGCAGAACGATTTATGGTGGAACTTACGCTTTGCTTAAAAACTTCTTCCCTAAGCTTGGCATTAATACTCACTTTGTAAACATCACAAAACTTGATGAAGTTAAAAGCAAAATCAACGAAAAGACAAAAGTGATTTATTGCGAAACCATTAGCAATCCATTGCTTGAAATTGCTGATATTAGAGAATTAAGAAAAATTGCTGACGAACGCGGTATTAAATTAGTCGTCGATAACACTTTCAGCCCGATGGTTGTGCCTGCCTACGAATTAGGTGCTCATATTGTTGTTTATTCGCTGACAAAATTCATCAATGGCACAAATGATTGTGTTGCAGGAGCGGTATGCGGACCTCACGATTTTATTGCAAGCATGAGAAATGTTAATGATGGTGCAGCAATGTTGCTTGGACCGGTTCTGGATAGTTTCAGAAGTGCCAGCATATTGAAAAACCTTCGGACATTGCATATCCGAATGAAAAAACATAGTGAAAATGCAATGTTTATTGCAAGTGAATTGGAAAAAGCAGGAGTAAAAGTATTTTATCCCGGTTTGCCATCACATCCGCAGCACGAATTAATCAAATCGATGATAAATCCGAAGTACGGATACAGCGGAATGATTACAATCGATGCGAAAGACGCCGAAACTGCCGGCAATTTAATGATTTGTATGCAGGAAGCAAAAGTAGGATATTTTGCTGTATCGCTTGGTTTCTATAAGACGCTGTTTAGCTCGCCCGGAAGTTCAACTTCTTCAGAAATACCGAAAGAAGAACAAGAAGCAATGGGAATGACACCGGGTCTTGTTCGTTTTTCGATGGGATTGGATAATGATATTCAGGATACATTAGAAAGAATATTAGGTTGTATGAAAAAAGTTGGGTTATTGAAATAATCATTTAAATTATATAATATAGAGAAAGAGGCTGTTTCATTGTTTGAGACAGCCTCTTTTTTATAGATGAAAGAATTTGATATTATTCTTCGTTATTTAAAAAATCATTGAAACGACGTTCCGGGCGTCCTTCCCAAGCGCGAGTGTGATAACCGTAAGCAGTAATTAACGGAAATGCGATTGTTGCTTCGCTGAAAACCATTTGTTCATAAGTAGTTTCAACTTTGCCCCAAGAACTTGCTTCTTTGAGTGTTGAGCCGGAAAGCCCGCCATCACGTTCATCAGCAACGGTAATCTGTATAGCATATTTATGCATATCTGCATCAATATCAAGCACTTCGCAAGCAACAACAATGTCCTGAGTAAAGTTTTTTGGCACACCGCCACCAATCATATAAATTCCAGTAGTTGGATTTTTGATTTTTGTCTTGGTCAGTTCAAGGAAATCCTTTGCAGAATCAATAGAGACAACATCTTTTCCTTTTCTATGATATTGATGATGAACAAGTCCGAAACCAGCACTACAATCAGAGAAAGCAGGACAGAAAATTGGCACACCTTTTTCGTAAGCAGTTCTAATAATGGAGTCTTCGCCGCGATTGTTTTCAACCAACCACTTACCAATTTCCTCGATAAACTCGCGGCTACTATATGGGCGAGGCTCTAAAGAATTAGCAATTTCTGCAATTGTCATATCGCAGACGCGCAAATCTTCTTCATCGATATAAGTATCGTAAATTCTATCAATCATCAATTCGCGAAGTTCGTTGTCATCGACAAATTGAGAACCTTTGTAATGATAAAAACCGAGTGCTTCGAGAAAATCCTGGTCAATGATATTTGCACCAGTTGAGATAATAGCATCGCACATATTATTTTTTATCATATCAACAACTACTTTTTTCAAGCCAGCACTAATAAGCGAACCAGCAAGAGTAAGGTAAACAGCACATTCCTTGTCTTCGAGCATCATTTTGAAAATGTTAGCAGCGCGGTTAAGGTTTCTTGCCTGAAAAGCCATATCGCCCATATCATTAATCAATTCAACTACATTATATTTAGTAATATCAATATGTTTAATAATATTGTCAGGCTTCAAAAAATCTTTCTTTTCTGCCATTTTGTTCTCCGATTGTTATTGAAAAAATATTCTACAAAAATACAAAAAATTATAAACTTATAATAAAATAAATTGCTTACGTTATTTCTTACTGAATTTTTATACTTTTTGTTTCTAATAAAAAAATGTTTAAATTTGAGTAATGTATTTCAAAATTCATAAATTATGCAACAAAGTTCAACCCAAAAGAAAATTTTAGAGATAATAAACGTCGGTGGAAAACTTACTATTACTCCACTATCATCTATTACAATATTCAATGCAAATGAAATCGAGCAACAATTAAAGCTTGAAAAAGTAAAAGATGAGATTAATAAGATTACTTTGAATTTGAGTGAATTAACCAATTATGACTCGTATCTTATTATTGTAATCAATGAAATAAAAGAATATTGTTCATCGAAAAATATTCAGTTTGAATTAACAGGAATAAATGAAAATTTACAAAACTTTATAAATATATTGCTACCGAAGCAACAAGAGACAAAGCCAACGGAACGCCAATCGTTTTGGATTGCATATTTTTCTAATATCGGGGAAATAGTCAGGATTATTTTTTCAGATTTATTCAAATTAGTTGAATTTATTGGTGAGCTGACAAAAAATTTCTTGTATTCTTTGTTCAAGCCGAGTATAATCCGATGGAAAGATTTTCCACATCATTTTTTAAATGCTGGTGTAAATGCAGTACCGAT
Source organism: Eximiradius proteiniborus (assembly GCF_058546985.1). Classification (NCBI taxonomy): domain Bacteria; kingdom Pseudomonadati; phylum Bacteroidota; class Eximiradiia; order Eximiradiales; family Eximiradiaceae; genus Eximiradius; species Eximiradius proteiniborus. The sequence goes on from NZ_CM178592.1 coordinate 1,297,297, forward strand.
AACAAGCCTAATAGTGTTTTTGATTGGGCTAATATCAGGTTATCAAGGGGCGATACAACTCTCTCAGTTTGGAGCTGATATATATCTGGCAGACTTGGTTGGGATATCAATAACAAGGGAACTATCTCCGTTGATGGTAGCAATAATTGTTGCCGGACGAAGCGGTTCGGCATTTGCTGCGGAAATTGGCACAATGAAGGTGTCTGAAGAAATCGATGCACTCACGACAATGGGTTTCGACAGGATGCAGTTTCTGGTGTTGCCGAGAGTAATTGCGGTTGCACTTGCGATGCCGTTTCTTGTTATAATTTGTGATTTAGTTGGAATAATAGGTGGATTGCTTGCAGGCTTGGCAACTCTCGATATTACAATTTCAAGTTTTTTTGCTCAACTGAACATAGCATTGAACTATGGACACGTTTTTAGCGGAATAATCAAGAGTATTGTTTTTGGTTTGCTGATTGCAACAATTGGATGCTTCCGTGGATTTCAGGTGCAGGGAGGTGCAGAATCGGTTGGGCGCTATACAACGGCAAGTGTAGTATCGGGTGTATTTCTTGTGATACTAACTGATGCTATTTTCGTCTTTTTGTTGTCGGCTTTAGGAATTTAAAAATGGCAGATAATAAAATCATAGAAGTTAAAGATTTAACAGTAAGATATGGTGATAGAACAATTCTGGAGAATGTGAATTTCCAAATAAATCGCGGAGAAATTTTTGTAATAGTTGGCGGGTCGGGTTGCGGAAAAAGCACACTATTGCGACAATTAATCGGGCTCGAAACGCCTACAAAAGGAGATATATTCTTCGAAAACATTAATTTTACTTCTGCCGACAAAAAGCAAAAAAATCATATTTTACGTCGGTTTGGAGTATTATTTCAATCGAGTGGGCTATTTGCGTCGATGACTCTTGCAGAAAATATTGCCCTTGTATTAGAAAAATATACGGATTTGCCGGAAGATAAAATTGAGAAGATAATAGAGATGAAACTTGATGCAGTTGGACTAAATGGATTTCAAGATTTTCTGCCTTCGGAGATAAGTGGAGGTATGAAAAAACGAGCTGCATTTGCACGTTCGATGGCACTCGACCCGGACGTGTTATTTTTTGATGAGCCATCGTCCGGGCTGGATCCTGTTACTTCTGCATCACTTGACGAACTAATTGTGCAAATCAACAGAGGATTAGGAACCACAATGGTAATAGTTTCGCACGATTTAGCAAGCATTTTGAGCGTTGCTCACAGAATTATTATGCTGGATAAATCACAGAAAGGAATAATAGCGGCAGGAACACCTGATGAATTGCGAAACTCGCCTGATGAACGCGTTTACAATTTTTTCAATCGAATTGCATCTTGAAAATAATTCGGAGAAATAAAAATGGCTATTCGTAGCAGAAAAATCAACTCATCTTTTTTGATAGGATTATTTGTAGTTACCGGAACAATAATATTAGTAGGTTTTTTAATATGGATGGGTGCAACTCAATTTCTAAAAGAACAAACATTTTATGTTACATATTTTGATGGATCAATAGAAGGGCTCGAGCCGGGTTCGGCTGTGAAATATCTGGGAGTCCCGTGCGGGCGGGTGCAAAAGGTTCAGGTGGCTCCGGATGGCAGGTTGGTAGAAGTAATAATGAATATAGACGAGAAAATCACAATATCGGATAGTTTGCGAGTGAAAGCAGAAATGGCAGGAATAGCAGGTGGCAAGTTTCTTCAGCTTTTTATTCCGACAGATCCTCAGATGTTTGAAATGAATCCAAAAATAACATTTAAACCGCCATATACATTAATAAAATCGGCTCCTTCGGGAATTGAGGAAATAACACTTGCGGCTCGGGATGTAATGAATAATATAATGAAACTGCAATTTGCTGAAATTTCGAAAGGAACGATAAATTTTCTCGATGCTACAACTAAATTTTTTACTTCGCCAGAACTGAATAAAATTGTTGAGGAACTTGCTCAGTCCAGCGAAAAACTGAATGCGGTTCTGACAAAAGCCGATACATCAAGTGTAATCTCTAACCTTACATATACCAGCTATAAACTAAATGAAACAGTAAACGAACTAAAAAATTTCTCGATGATGCTAAATTCCGAGTTTGAAAAAATGCAACTGCCATATTACGTAAGTAAGATTTACGAAAAATATGATTCGACTATGGTCAATACAAATCGTTCGATTAGCACAATTACTTATCGGATGCAAACAATATTGTTTGGTTTGAACGAAACATTTGAAGAGCTGCGACAGACAAACCGGGCACTGCAACGTTCGTTGAGAGCAATAACAGACAATCCATCGCAGATATTTTTAAGCGAACCACCACCGCCAGAAAAATAATTATGCCGAAGCCGAACTTTCAAAATTATTCGGACTACCGAAATAAATTGCTACAAGACTGGTTTCTTGTATTATTCTTTATTTTGATGATATTTTTTATTTCTTATGCAATCGGACTATACGATATTGTAACAAATTTTCTTAAAGCGATAAATGTCGGTTGGCTTGATGATTTACTAATCGCCTTAATTTTTTCGTTCATTCCATTTTTTATTTTTGCACTACGTCGGCAATCAGATTTAGTGGAAGAAATCAAAAATCGAAACGAGATTCAAAACGAATACAGAAATTACGTTAATCAAGTTAGAAAAGTGTTTGAGGCACTTGATGATGTCGTGCTACAAACAGATGAAAATTTACGTGTAGTATGGGCAAATACTTCTGCACTCGAACAATTCAATAAGCCGATAGGTGCAACAATAAATAAGTTTATGTTCGGAGATGAGGAAAATCTTCCGAAAGACAGTTACATAATAAAAGCGTTTGAGAAGGGCTCAATTGAACGAGAAATAAAGTTTTTCCCGGCGAATTCGGAAAGAGAAAAAGACAAGTATTTAGAGCAAATAGCAATACCATTTAAAAACAAAAAAGGTGAAATAATTGGTATTACTTCAATTTCAAGAGATATAACAGAAAAGATAGAGTTTGAAGAATCGAAAAGTCGCCTTGCATCGATTGTGGAATCGAGTGAAGACGCAATATTTGTAGTATCGCCTGACGGAAGCATCCACAGTTGGAACAAATCAGCAGAGAACATATTTGGATATAAAGCGTCGCAGGTAGTTGGGCAACAAATCACAATTTTAGACCATATTATTGATTTTGAAACTTTGATTAAAATTCCACAGCTCGACTTATCATTTTCGTCGGGTAAGAAGATTCTGCATGTGGATATGGTGGCAGTTCGGCGTGGTGATGAAACGATATATGTAAACCTGACAGTGTACCCATTCGTAGATGAGCGCGGGCAAGTGCTCGGATTTACTACCATTGCACGAGATATTACAAATTCGATAAAAGCAGAAGAAGCTTTGCGTGAAAGTGAAGAAAGATACCGTACATTTGTTACTAATTTTAAAGGTATTGCTTATCGATGGTCTCCTGATTATCATCCAATTTTTATGCACGGAAATGTAGAGGAAATAACCGGTTATGATGTAGATGATTTTCTCAGTAATAAAGTTCACTGGGATAATATTGTATTGAAGGAAGACCGGCAAATTGTGCAGCAAAACCGTGAATTTATTCGAAAAAACCCGAATAAAAGTATAGAATTTGAATATAGAATTATAAACAAAAATGGTGATATTTGCTGGCTGAATGAAAGTTTGCTAAATGTAACAAATGAAAAAAATGAGATAATTTATATACAAGCAACGATTTACGATATAACTCAACGCAAAATTGCAGAAACAGAGCTTCGGGAATCACGACAGCAATTGAGAAATCTTGCATTGCATCTTGATTCTGTTCGTGAGGAAGAACGTAAGCAAATTGCATTTGAAATTCACGACGAACTTGGCTATGCACTTACAGCTATCAAGCTTGATATAGCGTGGCTTGTGAAAAAAATTGACGTTTCGAGAGACAACCTTGAACAAAAGATTAGGGAAATGTCTGATCTACTGGAACTTACAATTCAAAAGGTGAGAACAATTTCTTCTCAACTGCGACCATCAATATTAGACCATTTCGGGCTTGTAGCAGCAATTGACTGGCAAAGCAAGGAATTTCAGAGACGGACTGCAATCCGCACACGTTTTTTTGTTAATCCGCGGGATCTAACAGTACCTGAAAATCTTGCCACACCAATATTTCGTATATTTCAGGAATCGTTAACAAATATTTCCCGATATGCAAAAGCATCGCGAGTGGATGTTTCACTTGAAATAATTGATAGCAATCTTGTATTGAAAGTTGTTGATAACGGGTTGGGGATTGAGCCTGAGAAAATACACCATAAGAACTCATTCGGACTATTAGGTATGCGAGAAAAAGCAAAATCTATGGGCGGCGAACTCGTCATAAGTAATTTAAAATATAAAAACAATGGTTATCAAAATAATGGTGAGGTTCAGGGAACAGAAGTAATTTTGTCTGTCCCGATAAAATTCGAGGTGAAAAATGATTAATATTATTATTACTGATGACCATGCAGTTGTTAGAAAAGGGTTAAAACAAATTATAGAAGAGACGCCCGGATTTGTTGTTGCCGACGAAGCAAGTTCAGGGAATGAACTGCTCGAAAAAGTACGAAAGAACAAATATGATGTGGTGATACTTGATATATCAATGCCCGGTAAGGACGGTTTGGACACACTCAAAGAGCTCAAACAAATTGCGCCCGATCTCCCGGTGCTTGTTTTTACTATTTACCCAGAGGAACAATATGCCGTGAGGCTGCTGAAAGCCGGGGCGTCTGGTTATATTAACAAAGAGAGTAAGCCGGAAGAGTTAATTGAAGCAATTGAAAGAGTAATCAGAGGAAGAAAATATATTTCATCTCATCTTGCTGAGTTACTTGCAAATAATCTCGACTCAACATCTGGCAGCGGCGAAGTGCCACTTCACGAAACACTTTCCGACCGTGAATTTCAAGTAATGTGTATGATAGCATCGGGCAAAACACCCACGCAAATAGCAAATGAACTGTCTTTGAGCATAAACACAATCAGCACTTATCGCATACGAATACTTGAAAAGATGAAGATGCGTTCAAACGCAGAAATCACTCACTATGCAATAAAAAACAGATTAGTTGAATAATCAGAACGATAATCGAGTGTTTGGCAGCAGTCTTCTTAGTCTGTCTTTTTCGTTTTCAGACAGCGGGTTGAACTTCAAATCGAGCACTTTCAAATTAGCCATTTGCCTGATATTCTGAGGGAAGTTTCTTATTTGATTACTTTCGAGAAGAATTATCCGACAATTGCGAAGTTCGGAAAGTTCCTCAGGAATATAAGAAATTGAGTTTCTATTTAAATAAAGTGAATTTAAATTATACAGATTTCTGATCGATTTATTTAAGTAAGTAAGATTATTTGAGGAAAAATCAAGATGCCGAAGTTTCTTGAGAGAGAAAATCTCACGAGGGATATCGTCGAAATTATTATTTGCGGCAATAATACTTGTAAGGTTTTGTTGATGTTGTATTCCAACAGGGAAAGACGAAAGGTTGTTGTTGCTAATATCAATAAATATCAGATTTCTGAATTTGAATAAATTTTGAGGGACGGAATTATTTTTTGCTGAAGCGATTGAGATATGAACCACATTTTTCATTCTTTCGATACAATCGGGGAAATTCACAATTTTGTTGCTATTAAAGTTAATATTATTCAAGGAATTCAGGCTACAAAACTCATCCGGCAAGGCTGAAATTTCGTTATTCTGAAGGTCTAAGTATTCAAGATTATAGAGTTTGCCGAATTCCTTCGGCAAAGCTTTTAGTTGGTTATTGCCTAAATATAATTTTTTGAGATTGGAGTATTTACCAATTTCGGAGGAAATTGCAGAAAGCTTGTTATTATTTAAATCCAAAAGTTCGAGTGAGTTTGGAGCAAAACATTCAAGATTTCTAATTTGATTATTTGCCAAATAAAGTTCTTTTAGCTTGGTTAGATGAATAATTTCACGAGGTTCTTTTGTCAGATTATTTGATGAAAGATCTAAAACGAGCAAATTGTATAGATTACTTATAGAATGAGGCAAAGTGTTGATTTGATTACCCGAGAGAATAATAATTTCCAGACTTGGGATTTGGAGTAATTCTACGGGGAAACTTGTAAATCTATTGTTATTCAAGCGAATTTCTTTGAGCTTAGAGAGACGAGCAATTTCGGCTGGGAGCGAAGATAAATTGTTATTGCTTAAATCAAGATACTCTAAATCCTGGAGCTGCCCGATAGAGGGCGACAACACATTAAGATTTTTGTTAGAAAGAGATAATTTTTTAAGCCAGTTAGCATTTTTGACAGCATCATTAATTGAATTATATTCGTTGCATCTATTGATAGGAACCGGTCGGCGGTTACTGTTCTGGGCTAACAATAACACAGGAATTGTTGCAACAAGCGAGATAGCTAATAATTTATTTATTTTATTCAACATTGTATCATTAATTACTTATGCCAAACAATGTATTAAAGCTTCATAAAACTCCATAGAGAATTGAACAAACTAACATAAAATTAATACTTTTAAGATAAAATGCAAAATAAAATTATCCGCGGGGCGGTGTCCACCCGTTGCGTTTCCATCGGATAAGTTCGATAATAACATTACCGACGTAAACATTCATTTTAGCACGTATCGGAACGCGAGCTTCGTCGTCGCTGAACCAACCTTCGAATTTACCAGAGAGCCCGTAAACACCTTCCCAATCAGCTCGACCATCGAAGTAAACAGTTTTGACAGGATATTTAATAGCTGGTATCTGAACGTTTTCTTTTTTTCCGTGAAAATTAAGGTATGTAGTACCAATTTTTGTGTCCATAAGAGTGGGAACTTTGACACTACGTTTCATATTAGTGTATTGGCGGGCTAAAAAGAACAGCGACAGCCCATCGTTAATCTTTTTTGTGGTAGGAGTGTTTAATTTTTCGATTAGAACTTTATCTTCGTATTTTTCGTTGTAAATCATATTTTCGTCGTAATTGAAGAGAATTTTCTGGAAAGCCCATCTATCGGCGTCAAGTTTCAAAGACCCTTCGAACCTATGGGAAAAAGAAATAGTAGTATCTATCCAGCTTGAATAGGATGCTTTCAAATCAACAAAAGGAATACCTGAGTACGACTCCATAAAAGATTTTGCCCTGTAAACCTGAAAACCACGATAGTCAGTAATTTGTTCGGTTACGATTTTAATTTTACCCAGTTTGACGTTGAAAAAAGAAACTTCATATTCTAATTCCTCGCCGGGTTGCATAACAATTTTAGTTTGTGAATTAGCAGGCAGCAAACCGATTGAAAAAACTAAAAGCGATAATATCAAAAAACGAAATTTCATCATTTTCCCATCTTTATTTTATCAATTAAAATAATAACGAATGAAAAGCAAAAAAGTTGCTTATGTATCAGATTTTTGAACAAGAGGAATTGTAATTTTGAAGATAACGCCTTTGTCTAACTTGTTATTTATTTCAATTTCTCCATTAAGCAATTCGACACATCTTTTTGTAATAGCCAGACCTAATCCTATGCCAGGGGTAATACCAATAGTTTTTTTGTTTCGATAGAAAGGTTCAAAAACATTCTCTAAATCTTCGTCGGAAATCCCTTTTCCTTCATCTTTGATTAGTAAATAAATGGAGCTATTTTGAATCCGGCAATCAACATCGATATAAGTTCCCTTTTCAGAATATTTAATCGAATTATTTAGCAGATTTGAAATAATTTGCTTGAGTAGATACCTGTCAGAGTTTATCCAGTAGTTATCTTCGGGCATATATAAAGTAATATTATGTTCCTTTTGGTCGTTAATTCTTGCTTCTTCAATAATATCGAGTAGAAACTCGTGTAAATCAAATTCAGTAAGGCGAACTTCGAGAATACCTTCTTCGGCTTTTTCGAAAGTAAGGACGTCTTCCAACAATCGGGACATCACTGTAACAGAATGGTGAATTTTATGCAAGTGCCTATCGACCTCATCATCGAGCCCGCGTTTCAAGCTTTCTTTAATCAAATAAGCAGAGGACAAAATTACAGTAAGTGGCGTTCGGTATTCGTGGGAAACCATAGAGATGAAACGAGACTTGAGCTCACCTAATTCTTTTTCTCTTTCGAGTGCAGCCAATAGTTTTTCATTTGCTTCGAACAGTTCTTTTTCTGTTTTTTCGCGAATTTGTATTTCAAATTTTAAATCTGTCAGTGCTTTTTCTAATTCAGCAGTTCGAATTTTTACAATTTCTTCCAATTCTTCGTTCAATTTACGAAGTTCGCTTTCGGCAATTTTTTTCGCGGTAATATCCTGAATAATGGCGTAGATAAACATATTGTCGGATAAATTAATTTTACTTTGATAAATAATACCGTTGCGAACTTCATTATTAGCAGTTTTATAAATAGTCTCAAATTCTTTTTGTTCGATAAGATAATTTAAGAATTCCTCTTTATTCTCAATTTTTTCTGAAAGAAGTTCAAAAATAGTGATATTGCCAATATCGCTTTCTGTTATTCCGAAATAATTTAGTGCTGATGGATTAGCTTCAAATATAATTCCTGTTTTGGGATTATAGAAAATCATATATGCATTGTTATCGACAAACATTTGTTTGTAACGGATTTGAGATTCTAATAATTCCTTTGTACGAGATTTTACTTCTTCTTCTAATTTTTTTCTATATTGCCAATTTGAGATGTATTTAATAATAAGGTAGATAACAACTAAAATAATAATGACAACAAGCAAGATAAAAATTGGAGAAAGATAGTAAGGCATTTCAACAATGATTAGTGGCGAAGAAATCTCGTCTGAAATAATTCCGATGGCATTTTTAGCACGTAACTTTAAACGATAAGTACCATAAGGGAGATTTCTGTAAAGGAAGTTAGAAGTAAAATTTTTCTGGAAATCGAACCAATCTCTATCAAATCCTTCTAATTTATATTGAATAGTATTATTATGTTCATCTATGAAAGACAAGACGTCAATACTAAAAGTAATATTAAAAGCGTTAGATGGAAGATTTATTTTCTGCTGCTGGTTGCTAATATATATATATTCGGATAAGTTATAATTAATACTGTTGATTTTAACAATTGGTTCAGGAATAGGTAAGTTATCGAAGTGGTAATTATAGCGAGTAAGCCCACTATTAGTTCCAATCCATAAGATACCCAATTTATCTAAATAGCAAGCATCGCGATTAGTCTCGAAACCAGAAAGACCTTGTTTAGTACCAAATTGAGCTAAATATTTCCCATCCCAACGTAAAACGCCTGCATCCGTGCCAATCCAGAGATAATTAAAATATTTCTTGATGAAATAGACAGGTCTATCAATTTTCAACCAATAGGGTTTTAATTTGTTTTGTGCAACGTAGTAAAGTCCTTTTTTCGTTCCGACAAGGACGGTGTCAGGAATATCAAAGTTAATTGCTGTAGTTGAATTGGCGTAAGCATTCTCTCCTTTGAATAAATAAATGGAATTATTTTGAATTTTTACAACACCACCGATAACAGTAGATAGCCAGATAAAATTATCATGGTCAATAAATATCTTTCGAATTTGGTTGTTGCTTTTATAAATCAGTTTAAAATCGGTGGAGTTAATTGATTTTGTGAATACTTCGAAATTTGTTGCAACAAACATATTCCCTTTTCTATCGAAGGCAACGCTTTGAACCAAATCTTTGCTTGGGAAGTTCGTATTAATTAACTTATTATCTTTTGTGATTTTCAGAAGTCCTTTGTCGGTTGCAGCAACGTAAATCTCACCGAATGGTGAAACATCCATATCCATCACACGTGTGGTTGGAGATGGATTATCAAATTTTAAATGAATAATTATATAATTTTGGAGAGCAACAGAAATTCCAGAATTATGACCGATATAATGTATTCCATTATTCTCGACAATGCTTGTAACTTCATTTTCTAAGAAACCGCTTGATTTATCATAATTCATAAACCTCAAAGATGGGATTTTAGTAACTCCTCTGTCGTTTGCAATCCAGATATTATATTCACGATCGATAAAAATATCGTTTGCGGAGTTGTCTTTCAGATTATTAGCCACAGAAAGAGGGAAAATTCTTAAATTATCTTTTGTAGCGACAACAATTGTAGCAAGACTTGAATAAATCAATGAATGGTAGTAATTAGGAATAAGGACTACATTCTCGGAATTGGTTTTTCGAACAATTTGTTCTGATTTAACCAAAATATTATAATTCTTATAATCATAATAAGCAATGAAGCCATTACCAGCAAGCCAGATTTTGCGAATTTTGCTTTCGTGATTTTCCAATGCAACAGTGAAAAATTCTTGTTTTGGAATGGAATTACTCAGATAACCCAAATTAAGGTTTTTATCAAAAAAGAGCAGTCCTTTGTTTGTAGCAAGGAAGAATTCGTCTTTATATCCAATTATTTTGTTTACATAAATGTTTGTGTCAAGGTCGATTTTCTTCCATTTATTGTTGCTGAAGTAGAGTAAAAGCTTATTACTATATGCTAAGAAACGGAAATTATTTTTGCTGGAAGAGACTGCAAATGGTATGAAGTTTCTTTCGAATTGATTAAGAAATTGCTCCGGAATAACCGCCTTAATAACCCAATCATTTCCTTCTTTCTTGTATAACAATTTGTTAACGAAATTAGATAAAATCCATATATCGTTATTTTCATCCTTATAAAAATAAGCTTTATCTGCGTGGGAAGGTTGGAAAGTATTCCATTCAGTTTTCCATTCTTTGCCGGAGTATCGGGCAAGTCCGTTGCGAGTAGTGAAGTATATATAACCTTGATTGTCCTGCGTTACAGAATAAACAGAACTACTTGGAAGACCATCTTCTTCGTTGTAAGAAACGGTCAATAATTTCTGACAAAAAACATCTATCGAAAAAATAAATAAGATGCTATATATTGTTATAATCTTTTTCAAATATTAGATAAATAATGTATATACAAAAAGAAATCTTCATTTGTAAAAATTAGATTTTACAAAATTATTAAAATTAATAAACAATACAAAGATAATTTCTTTATATTAATAGCTATTAGAAACAAGAAAAAAGCTATATGTTGAATGATAAACATATAGCTTATATTATAAGAAGAAATTATATATGAAAATTTTCGGCTAACTATCTTTTTCGTAAAATTTCCAACTTTCACTGAGTTTTTCAACTAAATAATCGAATGCTTCCTTTGGAGAATTAGCATAAACGAACAAATCGAAATCTTTTTTGGAAATCATTCTATTTTGCACCAAATAATCAAAATTAACAGTATTTTTCCAAAATTCTTCAGAATAGAGAACAATTGGGAGTGGTCGAGTAATTTTTAAAGTTTGGCGGAGAGTAAGTATTTCAAACAATTCGTCTAATGTGCCGAAGCCGCCAGGAAGAGCCACCATAGCCTTTGCAAGGTATGCAAACCAGAATTTTCTCATAAAGAAATAGTGAAATTCAAAATTAAGTTCATCGGAAATATACATATTTGGTTCTTGCTCGAAAGGAAGGCTAATATTCAGTCCGATGGAGGGCTGGTTTGCCTGATAAGCACCACGGTTAGCAGCTTCCATCATACCGGGACCACCGCCGGTACAAACATAATAACGACGTTCAGGTGGCAATTTGGCTGACCATTTGGCTATCATCTCGGCAAGAGCAACAGCTTCGTCGTAAATGCGTGAAGTAAATTCCAATTTTTCATGCTCTTCGATTTGATGTTCAATTTCAATTCTTTCTTCATCAACAGCATTTGAAAGTAGATTATTTAAAAGAGCGAGCTGGGATGTATATTTTTCGGTGGACATTGTTCTTGCAGAACCATAGAAAACGATAGTGTTTCTGATATTGTGCTTACGGAAATATTGCTCAGGATAGAGATATTCAGCAAGCATTCTGATGGTGCGACCATCCGGACTGTGGATAAATTCGGTATTGTCGTAAGCTTTTTGAACTCTTGCTTTACGTTTTTTCTTTTCAGGAGTATTTTCGTTAATAATTTCAGGGTTTGCCATAAAATCCTCAAAAAATAATAATAAGATAATGATTGACGAAATTAATTCGATTTTCTTATTAGAGAGTACCCTCCATCAACAATAATATTTTGCCCTGTTAAATATTCATTTTCTATAAAGAAATTAACTGCTGAGAGAATATCTTGGAGCTGACCATATTTTTTCAGTGGAATGTTTTCGTGAGTAATCGAAATAGGTTCATCTGCAACTTTTATAATACCGGGGCTAATGCAATTAACTGTGATACGGGGCGCAAGTTCAACAGCAAGCGATTTAGTCAAATGAATCAGAGCGGATTTGGATACATTATAAAGCAGGCTTCCCTTCCAGTGCTCAAGCCCACCGACAGAACTAATATTAATGATTGTGCCTTTTGATAAGGGTTGTCGGGCAAACTGCTGCGAGAACAAGAAGGCACTTCGCAAGTTAATATTGAACACCTCGTTCCATTCCTCAATTTTAATATCTGTGAAATTTTGTTTTTGAGGAAAAATGCCAATATTATTAATCAAAATATTAATTTCGCCGAGGTAATTAATAATTTCTGAGAAGGAGCGTTCAACTGCAGAAGGGTCGCTTGCGTCGGCTTTAAAGAGTTGGACATTAATTTTGAAATCTGATAATTTATGCGACAATTCATTTGCAACGCTTTCTGATTTGAAATAGTGAAGTGCTAAATTATACCCTTTGCGAGCAAGTTCAATTGCTAATTTTTGACCAATTTTGCTTGTCGAAGCTGTTAATAAAATGTTATTCATTGTTAAAATAAATTGATAAATGTTAATAGAATATTCTATTTTTCTTTTTTCTTAACATTAAGTTTCTTAATTTTCGTAACTTAATTATGTAAAATAAAAATAAGTTTTATTGTAACAAAATTGAAAAAATAAACTCGATATATGTTCCACATTATGTTGTTCAAGTAAAAGAAAAAAAATGTCTAAAAAAGTAGAACACCTTGATAAGGTAACAATTCGCTTCGCTGGAGACTCTGGCGACGGGATGCAGCTTGTGGGAACGCAATTTTCCAACACAGCTGGAACAGTCGGGAATAGTGTGAATACATTTCCTGATTATCCATCAGAAATACGTGCCCCCGAAGGCACATTATATGGCGTTAGTGCCTACCAAATTCATTTTGGTTCGAAAAAAGTTAACACAATAGGTGATAAGATTGACGTGCTTGTATGTATGAATGCTTCGTCGCTGAAAGTCAATCTACCAAATGTTCGTGAGAAAGGAATAATCATTGCTAATACTGCTGGTTTTGGTGAAAAAAACTTAAAGTTAGCAAAATATGACAGCAATCCGCTTGAAGACGGTTCTTTGAGCAAATATCAGCTCATAAAAATAAATATGAGCGAGATGATGAAACAAGAACTTGCAGATTTAGGAATATCTCCGAAAGCAGTCGAAAGAACGAAAAATATTTTTGCACTTGGTTTCATCTATTGGCTGTTTAATCGTCCTTTGGATTTGACAGAAAAATGGTTAAAAGATAAATTTGCAAATAAACCACAGATATTAGAAGCAAACCTGCGCGCACTGAGAGCTGGATATAATTACGGTGCTACACGTCAGGAAATGATAGTTCAATATCATGTTCATCATGCAGATTTGCCAAAAGGAACATATAGAAATATTACCGGGAACGAAGCTTGTGCAATAGGACTTGTAACTGCAGCAACAAAAGCAAAGCTTCCTCTTTTCCTTGGTTCGTATCCAATAACTCCTGCAACAGAAATTCTTCATTTTATCTCCGGATATAAACAGTTTGGTGTCAAAGTGCTCCAAGCAGAGGACGAAATTGCAGGTATTTGCAGTGCAATTGGTGCTTCTTATGGTGGTTATCTTGCAGCAACAACAACTTCGGGACCTGGCTTGTCTCTCAAAGTTGAGGCTCTTGGGCTTGCGGTAATCTTGGAATTGCCACTTGTTGTAATTGACGTTCAACGAGCTGGACCAAGCACAGGACTTCCGACAAAACCAGAGCAATCAGACTTGAACATTGCTTATTATGGTCGTCACGGGGAAGCTCCGATACCAATAGTTGCAGCAAGTGGTGCAGCTGATTGCTTTGCAATGACTGTTGAGGCTGCTCGTATTGCACTTAAATATATGACACCTGTAATCTTGCTATCAGATGGTTATATGGCACAAGGAACAGAACCTTGGCGTATTCCGGAAATGAGCGAGCTACCGGATTTAACTGTTAATTTTGCAACAGATCCGGAAACATTCAAGCCATACAGACGCGACCCGAATACACTTGCCCGTATGTGGGCTGTACCCGGCACACCAAATTTGGAACACCGTATTGGTGGACTTGAAAAAGAAGACATTACAGGTTTGGTAAGCCACGATCCACTCAATCACCAAAAGATGGTTGAACTTCGTCAGAAGAAAGTCGATGAAATTGCTAATGATATACCTCTGGCAGAAGTCGAAGGCGAACAATCGGGCGATTTGTTAGTTGTTGCTTGGGGCAGCGTTTATGGTCCGGTAAAAACTGCGTTTGATACTTTACGTGAGCAAGGACACAAGATTTCCTATACTCATTTGAAATATATTCGTCCGTTCCCGAAGAATTTAGGCGAAATACTATCTCGTTTTGAGCGTGTAGTCGTGCCAGAAATGAATATGGGACAGTTGGCTGATTTGCTCCAAAGCAAGTTCTTGCGTCCGGTACTTCGCATCAATAAAGTTCAGGGAATGCCGTTTAAAGCAAAAGAGATAGAAACAAAATTATTAGATTTGCTTAACAATAAAGGAGACAAATAAAATGACAACGATGCTTCAAGATATAGTTGTTAAGCGGAATGTGCCTACAAATCAATATACTCCGAAAGATTTCAAAGTAGATATAGATGTTCGTTGGTGTGCAGGATGTGGCGGCTATTCAATACTTTCTCAGGTTCAGAGAATTATGCCGGAGCTTGGAGTGCCGCGTGAGAAAATTGTGTTTGTTTCGGGGATTGGTTGTTCGAGCCGCTTCCCTTACTACATTAATGTGTATGGATTCCACTCAATTCACGGACGAGCATTAGCTGTTGCAAGCGGACTGAAAATTGCCCGTCCTGATTTATCAATCTGGGTAGCAACTGGCGACGGCGACTGTATGAGTATTGGAGGTAATCATTTTATTCACGCTTGCCGTCGAAATGTTGATTTAAATGTCTTAATGTTTAACAACGAAGTTTACAGTTTGACAAAAGGGCAGTATTCACCTACTTCCCAGCCGGGACAAAAGACAAAAACATCTCCGTTTGGAGTTGTGGACGACCCATTCAATCCTGCTTCGCTTGCTTTGGGTGCAGGAGCAACTTTTGTTGCTCGTGGCTATGACCGCGATCCTAAAATGTTGCAATATTTATTCGAGCGTGCGGCAGCACACAAAGGCATTTCTTTCGTTGAAATTTATGCCAATTGTGTAATTTTCAATGATGGTGCATTCGATAAATATACCGAAAAGGAATACCGTGATGATACAACAGTATGGTTGGAAGACGGGAAACCTTTGATTTTCGGGAAAAACCGAGATAAAGGTATCATTTTAGATGGATTTACTCCGGTTGTCGTTTCGTTCGAGGATGGCAAATATTCACCAAATGACGTTCTTGTCCATAACGAAAAAGATTCAACTCTTGCATTTATCCTTGCAAATATGACTTACAATCCGGATGTTCCTCGTCCGATCGGTGTATTCCAGAGCATTGACAAGCCATCATACGAAGAAAAAGTTGATAATCAAATCGAAGAAGTAACGAAAAAATTAGGTGAAGGCGATATTAATAAGCTTATGCGTGGCGAAGATTTCTGGACAATAGATTAATCAATTCTGTTATAATGAAAAAAGCCGCTCTTCATAGAGCGGCTTTTTTATATATTTAAACAAGTAGCTTCTCCTCTTCCCTACTTGCCGAATTCAGAGAGTGGAACGCATAGACAATCAAATTTTATTCAATGACTACAGAAAGTCTTTTCATAGATTTATCTTCAAGATATACAATCATCATATAATTGCCTTTTGCTAAAGAACATAAATCCAAAGCTTTATAATTAAATGAGGATTTTTCGTTCGTTACTAATTTCCCGTGGATATCATAAATTTCAATTTTTTCAATATTCAAAATTTCAGAGTAAACACTCAAAATATTGTTTGTTGGATTTGGATAAGCAACAACAAAATCAGTAGGTTTGATTTCGGAAATGCTTGTAATGCCAACATTGAAAGTGTAAGGAACATCGATATAATCGTTTTCATCAGCAACATTGGTAAAACGAATACGGATTTTGGACTGGCCAGTATTCATATTTGGCTTTAGATGAGCGGTTGGTTGGTAACCTAATACTTGACTGATTTTGAAGGAAGCAGGCAAATCAATTTCGTCGCTACCTTCTTTGTAAGAAGTTGTGCGAGTTACATAAGGATAGCAAAAATAAGTGCATACAGATACTTCGTGTCCTTCAGCAAGTTGATCAACAATAATTGAAGGATAAACTGTAACATTAGAGTTAGATAGATTTCTAATATCGAATTGGGATTCAATTTCATTATTTACATTTTGCGTGGAGATAATACTATCACAACTCGTAATTTCGAAACTGCTTTGCGAGTATGCTGAAATATAGGAGGAAACGATTAAAAAAAGCAGAAATGAAATTAGAAAAGTAACTTTTTTCATAATTTTAGCGTCCTATAATTATTAATAATTTGTTAATTTTAAAAATAAAACAAAGTAAAATAATAAAAAGTTACACAAAATTGGAGCAAAAAAAAATGAAAAAGGCAATATTGGTGTTAGTTTTCTCAATATTATTTGTTCAATTTGCAAATGCACAGGAAAAATCAAAGCTTCCGGATGCTAAAGTAAAGGATTTACAAGGAAATACAGTATCGACAAGTACATTCAGAAATGATGGGAAACCCGTAGTAGTAAGTTTTTGGGCTACGTGGTGCAAGCCTTGTATGGAAGAAATGGCTGCAATCAATGAATTATTTGCAGAATGGAAGGAAGAAACAGGCGTTCGCTATATTGCAGTCTCTATTGATGACTCACGTTCAAGCAGACGAGTTGCACCACTTGTAAAATCGAAAGGTTGGGAATTCGAAGTATATTTGGACGACAATCAAGATTTCAAGCGAGCAATGAATGTGAATAATCCACCCCACACATTTTTGTTGGACGGAGACGGGCAAATAGTTTTCGAACATAATGGATATGCACCTGGCGACGAGAAGAAACTCTATCAGAAGATTAAAGAAATTTCCCAAAAATAATGAAAAAAAAGCCGGAAATCACTGCTCCCGTTGGTTCTTTTGAATCGCTCCGGGCTGCAATACAAGCAGGAGCGAAATCAATTTATTTTGGAGCGGGCAATTTAAATATGCGCTCCAAATCAACGTTCAATTTTTCAACTGATGATTTATTTGAAATTCAAAAAATTGCAAACCGACATAGAATCAAGACTTATCTTGCTGTGAATACAGTAATTTATGATGATGATATAATTAAAGTTGATGAAATATTAGACGCTGCTTCCGATGCTGGTATAAATGCAATAATTGCGTCTGATTTTGCTGTAATTCTACGGGCAAGGCAAAGAAATTTACCTGTTCATTGCTCCACTCAGCTGAATATTTCTAATATTGAAGCTGTTCGATTCTTTGCTCAGTATGCTGATGTAATGGTGTTGGCTCGCGAACTATCTTTGGAGCAAACAAAAAACATAATTTCAGCAATACAAAAAGAAAAAATCAAGGGACCAAGCGGAAAATTAGTTAGAATAGAAATATTTGCTCATGGGGCACTTTGTATGGCAATTTCGGGAAAATGCTATTTGAGCTTGCACTTGCACGACCATTCGGCAAACCGTGGAGAATGCCTGCAAGTATGCCGTAGAAAATATCTTGTTACTGAAAGAGAACAGGGATATCAGCTCGAAATTGATAATGAATATATAATGTCCCCGAAAGATTTGGCAACAATTGGTTTTCTGGACAGGATAATTGATGCAGGTGTGGATATTCTTAAAATCGAGGGGCGGGGACGCTCTCCTGAATATGTAAAGCGCACTGTTGAATGCTACAAAGAGGCAATAGATGCTGTTTTCGATGGCTCCTACACGGCTGAGCGGATTGAAGAATGGCGAAAAAGGCTTCAAGAAGTGTATAATCGAGGATTTTGGGATGGATATTATTTGGGACAAACCCTTGGCGAATGGAACAACAATTATGGTTCGTCGGCAACCAGGCGAAAAATATATGTCGGTTTTGTTCAAAATTACTACTCGAAAGTAAGAGCAGCGGCGGTTCAAGTGCAGGCGGAAGAATTATCAGTTGGCGACGATATACTAATCATCGGGAATAAAACAGGGGTGTTGGAGACGAAAGTGGAAGAATTGAGGCTCGAAGATGCTCCAATACAGCGAGTGAGCAAAGGCGCGCTTTGTTCGATTTCGGTTCCCAGCAAAGTTCGACCAAACGACAAGGTCTATAAGTTTGTAGAGAGCAGGTAGAAAATAGTTGTAGCCATACAACAGCAAAAATGTGGAAAACTTTTTCTTGCATTTGTATTTTTTTTTTTTTTTTATTTTTGCCTTAGTTCTTTGACAATATATTTAATACTTTAATGGTTATTAAGAAAAGCTTCCTTCGTATCTTGCTTTTCTTCTCTTTGGGGTGTTGCTCGTTTTGCTTTAAGTTGTTCTCTCAACCAAGTGAACAATTCGCTAAAGCTAATCTGGCGGTTTTCCTCAACCAATCTCTTAACGATGATTGGAAAATGGGTAAATATCAGTCTTTCGAATGTTCTTCCGCAAATGAACTTTTGTTTAAATTCTCTTTTTTTGACAGATTTTTTTGCGAAAGCAAAAACAAAGTCGCTATCGGTTGCAAATACGAATATTTCGAAAGCAATAAAAATAGATATTTTCTTCCCACTGATAATATCATTCAAAGTGATAATATGTTGAAATACCTGATTGGCTGGAAAATCGACCCATACGTTAGTTTTAGCCTAAATACTCAGATTACTGAATCGTTCAGAAAATACCAAAATTCTGTAGTTCCTACCTCAAAATTCAGAGACCCTATTACTACTCAGCAAGGATTAGGTTTTGCCTCTATTTTAATCACAAATAATCATACTTTAATTGAAACATCACTTGGTGCAACAACAAAACAAATTCGAGCAAAGCGGTATACTTTGCTTACCGACAACAGACAAACCAAAGAAGTAGAAAAGTATAGAGCAGAAACTGGTGTCCAAATGAGATTCGACCTTATGCACAAATTTGCTGAAAAGATTGAATATCGAGGTAAATTTGATGCACAATTGAATCAGCTTGACAAGAAGCAATGGATATGCAACGCTGATAACGAAATAAAAGTTCAGCTATGGAAAATCTTTGGGATATTGATTAAGTTGGAACTTACTTATAACGAACAGGTTAGCAAAAGAATTGGTTACAAGCAATCGACTAAATTCGGTATAATCACCAGCTTTTGAACAAATCGGTTTAGAATGAGTTTTGGTAATGCTTTATTATCAATGATTGTAAAAATGATTACTCCCTTTGCATTTTTATTATCAGAGATAATAATGTATTACAAAGGGAGCAAAACCATTCTAAACACAATAAAATCAATTAAAATTAACTATTTTTCGGAGATTTTACAATGAAAAAGTTTGGAATGATACTGATTGCTTTTTTATCAGTATTCTTATTCAATGTTCAATTAGAATTGAAAGCAGCCCCGGCCCAGCCTCAATCAGTAGCTTGGGTATGGGGAGGATTTAAAAAAGCGGAAGCTGTGTCTCCAAATTCTGTTAAATTTGAATGTGGGAACGATATGTCAATAAAATGTTATGGAGTAACAAGCAATGGTGATCTAATTATTGGCCAACCAATAAAACTATTTATTAACAATAACAACATTAAAACTTCTATTGATGAAGCACCAGATGTAGGTACAGGCTATATTAATGTTATTTTGGAAGAAATAGATATGCAAGGATTAGAGCCATTTATTAAAATAACAACAACATCTGAAACAATTATTGTACCAACATATAAAGAATGGATTGATTATAATAGTAAATAATAAATATGGGGGCTCAAAAAAGCTGTTTAGATAATCTTCTGTTTCTAAACTTTCGAAGGTTCCACAAATTCATTGTTAGGGGCACGTTTAATAGTACAACTAAAAATAATTAATAAAAAAGTCTACATTTTGAGCCCCCCCCTTACATCATTTGACTTTTCATCAGAGGTAATTATGAGAAACGAAAGAATTTTTTTACTTATCCTGATCAGTAGTGTTTTAATATTTCTATTGTCTGATTTTGAACTTAAATCGCAATCACTTAGCAAAATTGATTCTGTTGGAATTTATCTCTCTTCGCAGGATTGCATTTCTTGCAATTCAGCATACGTGAAACCGCTAATCAATAAAATCAAGATAATTAAAAAACTATTCAATTTTAAATTAATAATAATATCCAAAGAAAAAATCACGACCAAACTAACAGAAACATATAAAAAATACGAAGTAGACGCAATTATTGATTTGTCCTCGCTTCCCAAAAATCTTCATCAAAAATTTCTCAAAATAAATGCCCCAGCTATTGTATTATTTAACGAAGAAGTAATTATTAACGAAATAAATTCCTCGTGTTTATTAAAAGAAGAATTTGATATAGATGAAATAGTACAAAAATCACTAAAAGTGCAATTTCGGTTGAACGACAAAATCACCTTTTCCTCTGACGAATTCACAAAAATTGATAAAACATTCAATAACTACAAAAGAAAAGAGATCGTATTTAATGATGATATTAGTAATTGCATTTTCAAAATAAAATACTCAGATACAGATAAATTAACTCAGAATAAATTATTTTGTTTAGACAACGAGTTTGAGGCAAAAATCAATCTAAAGAGAGATACTATTATATCAGAAAAGTTATTACCAAAATCAAAAATTGAAGGTTTCACAATAGATGATACAAGCTTAATTGTTTTTATTCGATATTATTACCAAAAAGCATTTACCAGTGAAAATGGAATCTTTGAAATACACAATTATCCAAAAGTTAGCTATACAAGCTCATCTGACAATTTCATAGAGATATTTAACACACCAAATGAATATGAAATATTTTTCGATAATATTATTAAACTCGATACAAATTATTTAGTAAATGGATTTAATCGTCCAGAATGCAATAATTTCCCATTTTATGAAAATCCTGATAGTACATTTTTCCTATTACTTTTCGATAGCAAACTTCAAAAAATCAAACCACTACTAAAACTATCTCATATAATTGATAATTATGATATTTCACATTATTATAATTTCTTTTCTTCAAAATTCTTTCCTTTGAGAAACAATAAAGTGCTAGTTGTAAGCAACCTGAATAATACATTCCTAATACTTGATTTTAGCAAGAAAAACGACATAAAAGTAATTCCAATCTCCAATAAATCATACTTATCTTTATTTAGAAATGAAATGAAGAAATTAGAACTCAATCCTAAAAAATTAATTGAAGAACCTCAAAATATTCTAAAAGGATTAAAAATATATTATTTGGACACCTACGTTAATAATGACAAAATTTGCTTTTTATTTTATGATAATACTAAAGATATTTTCACTATTGATATCTTTGATATAGATGGGAAATTTATTTTTAATGTATTTTTTCAGCTTGATGAGAATTTTGATACATTAAATAATATCAAATTGATAAATTTTGACGGAGATATTAAAATTATGTATTATAATTTTATTGAAGGTCAATGGAAAATTAAAGGGACAAGTTCTTTTTAAATATTTCTTACTGATTGTGATTAAATAATGGATAGTATTTTTTTAAATTTAAGGATACTTCGTTAGGATTTAGAAATAACAATTTAGAATTGCAAAACTTAAACCTTCAGATCGTAATACTTGTAGCAAAGCCCCATTCGTCTGTCTGGGGCTTTGTTTTGCAGGTGATTTTTTACTTGCGCAAGATTATTTCCTCAATTGAACTTTCATAAACTTGTTTCAGTTCTGAATATGAAGTTTCAAGAAAATTCTCGATAATAAAATCATTGAAGCAAACTTGTCCTAATTGGAAATAACCGACACCAAATTTATTGCAAATATCAATGAAATCATTTACTTTTTGCGGGTGGATAGAAACAACAATACGAGATTGCGATTCGCCGAAAAGTTCGCCCGCAGAATTGCCAATATTTACACGGCAACCAAGGCAATCGGAAGCTATTGATTTTTCAGCTAAACAGATAGCAAGACCGCCCTCGCTTGTGTCGTGTGCAGAAGACAGCAAGCGACTATCTATCATTTCAAGAACAGCATTTTGCAAAGCAATTTCTTCTTCAATATCAATTACTGGTGCTTTCCCCGTGATTTTGCCAAGTTTCATCTTTAAATATTCCGAGCCGCCGAGTTCGCACCGCTTATTTCCGAGAAGGAAGATAATATCGCCTTCTTGCTTGAAACCCATCGAAATTACTTTTGAAATATCGTCAATAACGCCCAGCATTCCAATTGTAGGTGTCGGGAAAATTGCATTATTTTGCGATTCGTTGTGGAAGCTGACGTTCCCGCCAGTAACGGGTGTGTCCAGATGTCGGCAGGCGTCCCCCATCCCGCGGATAGCTTCTTTGAACTGATAATAAACTTCCGGGTCGTAAGGATTGCCAAAATTCAAACAATTAGTGATTGCGACAGGCTTAGCACCAACACAAACAACATTGCGAGCAGCTTCGCAAACAGCGGACATAGCTCCCGAGTATGGATTTAAGTAAGTGTAGCGACTGTTGCAATCGGTTGCCAGAGCAATAGCCTTTCCAGGAAGTTCCTTTAATCGAACGACAGCAGCATCACCTTTCGATGAAACTGTATTTGTGCGAACCTGCGAATCATATTGTTCGAAAACCCACCGCTTGGAAGCGATAGTTGGGGAAGCAAGCAATTTCCAGAAGTCGTCTTTTTCTGCATTTGCTTGCTCAAATATAGATGTATCGAAATTTTCGGTTTCGTTTAGATATTCGGGGCGTTTCCATTCTCTATCGTATTGTGGCGCACCACCACCGAGCACAAGCGATTCGGCGGGAATGGAAGCAACTTGTTTGCCATTACGCTTAATGTTTAGAATACCATCGTCGGTAACATATCCAACGAGAGTGAAAGGCACATCCCATTTTTCGCAAATTTTACGTGCAACTTCCTCTTTTCCTTTGTGGATAACAGCAAGCATTCTTTCTTGCGATTCGGAAAGCATAATTTCATATGCACTCATATCTTCTTCGCGTAATGGGACTTTGTCCAAATCTATATCCATACCGGTATTTGCTTTGGCACTCATTTCGGAAGTAGAGCAGCTGATGCCGGCGGCACCCATATCCTGAATACCGGCGATAACACCGGCTTCGATAAGTTCCAGAGTAGCTTCGAGCAATAATTTTTCAGCAAAAGGGTCGCCCACCTGAACAGTTGGACGCATATCTTCGGTTTTTTCATCAAATTCACGAGAAGCAAGCAGGGAAGCACCGTGAATTCCATCTCTTCCGGTAGAACTTCCGAGAATAAACACAGGATTTCCGACACCAGAAGCTGCGGCAGAAGCAGTTTTACGAACATCTACAATTCCGACAGCCATTGCATTTACAAGAGGATTATCCTGATAGCAAGAGTCGAAATAAATTTCGCCTCCAACAGTAGGCACTCCGAAAGAATTGCCATAATGGCTAATACCTGCAACAACACCGCTCAATAGATACTTAGTTCTATTATTATCCAGATGACCAAATCGCAAGGAATTCAATGCTGCAATCGGACGGGCACCCATTGTAAAAATATCTCTTAAAATTCCACCAACTCCGGTTGCCGCCCCCTGAAAAGGTTCGATTGCAGACGGATGATTATGGCTTTCGATTTTGAACGCTATTGCATATCCCCCACCAATATCGACAAGTCCGGCATTTTCTTCGCCGGCGGAAACAAGCAAACGACCTCCGGAACGAGGTAATGTTTTTAATTGCTTGATGGAATTTTTGTATGAGCAATGTTCGCTCCACATAACGCTGAAAACGCCTATTTCAGTGTAAGTGGGAGTGCGACCGAGTATTTCAAGGATTTTGTTATATTCATTTTCGGTAAGTCCAAGTTCAAGAGCAGTTTCGAGGGAAACTTCAATTTCGGAGTATAGTTCTTTGTTCATTTTATTCTCAATTTAAAAAATTTCAAAAAACAAAAATAAAAAAAATAGGTATGTAAGAAAAATACTATTCGTGAATATTCCTTCTGAATGCTTCGATATTCGAACGGAAGTCGCCATTAAACAAAGCAGAGCCAGCGACAATAATATTGGCACCAGCTTCGACAACTTGCCGAACGTTTGAAGGAGTAATTCCACCATCAACCTGAATTTCAATATTTGCTAAATTATTATTATCCAGAAAAGACCTCAATTTTTCGCATCTACGAAGGAAAGAAGAGATAAAAGATTGACCACCAAATCCGGGATTGACAGACATCAGCAAAATAAAATCGCAAAACTCAGCGGCTTCGAAAGCGTATTCGAGAGGTGTAGCCGGATTGAGCACTATTCCAGCTTTGCAACCATAATTTTTAATAGTCGATATTGTGCGATGAAGATGAAAACCTGTTTCGACGTGAACAGAAATCATATCAGCACCAGCTTCGACAAAGTCGGCAATATATTTATCTGGGTCAGTAATCATAAGGTGGCAATCCAACGGAAGATCGGTTAAGCGTCCAATTGCAGAAACGACAAGCGGACCGAAAGTAATATTAGGCACAAAATGACCGTCCATAATATCGAGGTGAAGAATATCTGCTGAATTTTCCTCACAAAGTCGAACACTTTTTTCGAGGTTAGCGAAATTAGCCGAGAGCAAAGAAGGTGCAATTTTAACATTATTTATCATTTTTCTTTTCTCCGTTTGCCTTAGCAATTTTATACATTTCATTCAATTTTGCATCAACTTTTCCATAGAGAGAATTTTTAGGATATGCACCATTTTTATTGATTTTGCCGGCAGGGATATCCATCAAAATTTCTACTCCTTCATCAATATTATTGATAGCAAAAATCATAAATTTTTTATTTTTTACAGCTTCAACAATGTTAGTTGGCAACATTAAATCTTTCACATTTTGCTGAGGGATAATCACGCCGTGTTCACCTGTTAAACCACGTTTTTCGCAAACTTCGAAAAAGCCGCGAATTTTTTCGTTCACTCCGCCAATTGGTTGAATGTTTCCTTTCTGATCGACGGAACCTGTAATAGCAATGCTTTGTTTTATCGGGACTTCGGCAATAGCAGATAGAATAATATAAATTTCAGCAGCTGTGGCACTATCGCCATCAACTCCGCCATAGGATTGTTCGAACGCAATCGAAGCAGTAAGAGACAGAGGTCTTTTTTGAGCGAATTTTTCGCGCAGGAAACCAGTTAAGATAAGCACTGCCTTGTTGTGAATATTTCCGCTTAACTCGGCTTCCCGTTCAATGTTGATAATACCAGAATTGCCGGCAGAAATCGAAGCAGTAATTCTTGCGGGTTTCCCAAAAGAAATGAAACCGTTATTATACACCGTTAAACCATTAATTTGCCCAATGCGTCTGCCTTCGGTAGCGATGAGCATATCGCCTTCTAAAATTGATTTTTTGATTTTTTCATCCAAGAGATCGTTTCTGCGGCGTCTCCATTCAATTGCGTTTTCGACAACTTCCCTATCAATCAGAGCGTTTTTGCTCTGGCTGTCGTAGTATGCGGCTTCGCGAATAATATCAGCAACATCAGAAAATTTAAGAGTAATTTTGTTTTGGGAACCAGCAGTTTCAACAGCCCATTCGATGATTGCGGCAACACCATCGGGGGTGCAATGAGGGAGCTTTTCCATTTCGCAAATTCTCGAAACAAATCGTGTAAAGTTTTCAATCATCTCGTCGGTTCTATCAGTTTCGTAATCGAATTGAGCGTGAACTTTGAAAATTTTCTTAAAACCTTTTTCGTAATGGAAAAGCAAGTGATAAAGGGACAGCCCACCAATAATAATAACTTTAACATTAACATCGATAGGTTCGGGCTTGAGCGATGCTTGTGAGAACTGAAAATATGCGTCGAAAGTTTGAATTTCGAGTTTGTCGTAGAGAAGCACTCGTTTCAAAGCAGTCCAAACTCCCGGCTCGCTGAATAAATCGTTTGCATTGACGATAAGAAATCCCTGGTCGGCTTTGAGAATGGAACCGGCTTTGATTTTGGTGAAATCTGTTCGCCAGTATCCACCACGTTTGTCGAAAACACGTTCGATAGTACCGAAAAGGTTGTTATACGAAGGTGTAGTTTCTGTAATTACGGGGGCTGTTTCTGTATTAGAATTGTCCAACACAACATTAACGCTAAACAAGCGGAGAATATCCTCATCTACAGATTGGTCAGGATTAGGAATTAAATTGTTAAGTTGTCCAGCAGTTGCAACGAACAGGTTGAGATGATCTAAAATATATTTTTTAACTTCGTCAATATAAATATTAACTTTTTCATTATCAAATTGTTTAGGAATTTCGTCCAAAATAGAAGAGACAACAATTTCGGAATGTTTTTTGTCGTTTTCGATAATTGCTTTACGAAATTCCTGCATCATTTTCATATTTTCGCGAACAAGCTCGATAAGCTCATCGTGAAACTGACGCCATAAGTTTTTAATTTTTGAGGCTTCATCTTTGGTCATTTTGCCTTCAGCGAGCAATTCATCTATGACTTCTAATGTAACGGGTTTACCTTCGACAATAGGAAAAACTTCCGGCACAACAGTACCTTGTTGAGTTTCGAGTTGCCCGCGCATAAACTGGTGAGGGCGAATTTTATCATCGAACTGTTCAATTAAGGCTTGCTCGCGAGATTGGTATTCTTCAATAATTTTCATTCGGCTTTTTTGATAATTATCCTCTTCGAATAATTTAGGCAATCGACGGCGAATGAAATCGATAGCATCGTCCATTGCTTCGGCAAGTTCTTTCCCTTTTCCTTTTGGGAGCTTGATTAATCTTGGCTCGTCTGGTTTTGCAAAATTATTAACATAACAATAATCAAAAGTAATCGGGCAGCTATTGGTTACTTCTTCAAGAATATTTTTTACAGTAGTCAGACGACCGGTACCGGAAAGACCCGTAACGAAGATATTGTAGCCTTTTGCGTGAAGAGCGGCGCCCATTTTAATTGCTTCGATAGCACGGGGCTGACCAACGATAGTTTTCAGAGGTTCAACATCGCGAGTGGAGTTGAAATTAAATTTATCAATCGGACAGGACCACCTTAATTTTTCTGGTGGAACTTCGTAAATTTTTGTTGTTTTTTTTGCAGCAGACATATAATTATTAATTTTTTTGAATTAAACAAATCATAAAGCAAATCTACAAAAAAATATTATTTTTCCTAATAATTCTTAACATTCCAATAATTTTTGAGAAGTAAATGTAAATATATTTTATTTCAACAAAATGAAAATATTTTAATATTAAATTCATTTTTTCAGTAATATTTTTCTTGTTTGTTATCTAAAAGTAATTTATCTTTGTCGTAAGATATTAATCATAAGCAGCATAATGAGGAAGGTATATCGCTATCCGCTATACTTTCCCAAATTACTCAAAACGCTTGATACTGTTTGTTCTTTATATTTCTGAAAAGTAAGTAGTCAAATTAATAATTTTACTTAGAAGAAGTTATTATTTTGAAAAAAACAAAACTTACGCAGAAATTAAAGAATAAAGGCAAGCAAATATTCATAAAAGGGAATGAAAGTAGTAAAGAAAATAGTAAAATTTCTGGGGGAATTAAGTAAGAAGAAGGTGGCACGTCCAAAGCTTCTATTACGATTGTCGGTAGTACTCGCCATATTTGCACTTCTAATTTTTCTTGCCCAATTGTGGAATTCCAACCAACCTATTCATCAAATCTCAATTGTTGGCACATCATTTTTGACACCGGCAGAGGTAAAAGCTGAAATACAGGACGCTCCAATAATTAATCGCCCGAAAAATGAAATAAACTATGCAGAGCTTGCAAAAAGACTGCGACAAAATCCTTTCATAGAGAACACTTATCTGAGCGAAGGCATTAACTCGCTTACTATTGAGGTAAAAGAAAAGCAGCCAATAGCACTATTAGTTGATAATTACGGAAAGATGAGATACGTTTCGTATGATTATTCTATTCTCCCCTATCGATTATTCAATACAAATCTTGATATACCAATAATAACGGGCGTTTATAAGGACGAACTGCTGGATACGACGGCTCTTCGTAGCTCCATTGATATAATAAACCATATTCGTTCTAACTCGAATTCATTATTGATAAGTCTGATTTCAGAAATACATTATTCGAGAGATTCAAGAGAATTTATATTATATACATCTGATGATACTAAGAAAATCATTTTCGGAGGCACAGAGGATATTGAAGATAAAATCATGAATTTACATGATTATCTGAAATATGATCTTCAATATAATGGGAAAAAAGATTTTTCTTATATAGATGTTCGATGGAAAAACAGAGTAATAATAAAAAATAATATATAAGGAACTATATGATAACAAATGAACAAAATAAAAGTGGTAGTGAAATAACAGTTGGTTTAGATATTGGAACAACAAAGCTTTGTGCGTTGGTTGCAGCAAACGATTATTCTACTAAGACACTGAAAATACTTGGATTTGGTATAATTGAATCAGAGGGATTAAATCGTGGAGTTGTTGTTAATATTGATAGAACGGTAAAATCAATAAAAGCAGCAGTTCAACAAGCAGAGCAACAGTCGGGAATAAAAATCGAGGAAGTAGTTGTAGGAATTGCGGGCGACCATATAGAATCATTTCAGACATCGGGAATAGTTGGGATATCAAATCCGACAAGGGAAATTTCGAAAAGCGATGTGGACAGATTGCTCGACGACACCCGGAATTTTGCTATCCCAGCAGATAGAACAATTTTGCATATTATTCCTCAGGAATTTATCATCGACGGACAGGATGGGATTCACGACCCGGTTGGTATGAGCGGTGTGCGGATGGAAGCAAAAGTTCATATTGTTACAGGACTGACAACAGCTATTACAAACATACATCGATGCGTTGAACGTGCCGGACTTCGTGTAAAGAAAATAGTTTTGGAACCGCTCGCAAGCAGTCAAGCAATACTGACACCAGAAGAAAAAGAGGTTGGCGTTGCATTAATTGATATTGGCGGAGGAACAACAGATATTGCAATATTCGAAGAAGATATAATTAGATATACAGCTGTATTTGGCGTTGCAGGCAAGCAAGTAACAGACGATATTCGTAAGGTTTTGGGAATTGTAGCATCGCAAGCTGAGAGAATAAAACGGGAGTATGGGCATTGCTTTGAAGATTCGATAATGAAAGATGAAATCATAATGATTCCCGGAATAGCTGGACGCAAGCCAATGGAAGTTTCAAAACGACAGCTTTGCAGAATAATACAGCCAAGAATGGAAGAAATTTTTGAATTTGCACTTGCTGAAATCAGAAAATCAGGATATGAACATAGATTAGGTGCTGGTGTAGTTATTACCGGCGGAAACAGTTTAATCAGAGGTGCAGACGAGCTTGCTTCTGCTGTATTCGGTATGCCTGTAAAAATCGGTTATCCGTCGGGAATGACATATACAGGACTTGCAACAGAAGTTGAAAGCCCGGTATATTCGACAGCAGTTGGATTGGCTCTGTTGGGGCTTGATGGTTCGGGCAGTTATGTTGAAACTATTGACCATTCAATTCTTGAAAGCAGAATAAATCAAGTTGATGCTGCTTCGGAAGAAAAGATAAATGAAAAGGAACAAAAAGCTGAAAAAGAAAATAATGAGAACGTTAAAACAGATACAAAAAAGGAAAAATCTGATAAAAGTTCAGTATTCAAGAAAATAAAGAACTTTTTTGAAGAACTTTGATTATTAGTTTTAAAAATATATAAGGAAAAATTATGACAATTGAACTGGATACTTCTTCAAACCTGACCGGTGACGCAAAGATTAAAGTTGTTGGTATAGGTGGCGGAGGAGGCAATGCAATCAACAATATGATAAACAAAGGTTTATCAGGCGTTGATTTCATTGCAGCAAATACCGATAGCCAAGCTTTGCAACACAACAAATCTAAAATTAAGATACAGCTCGGAACTGGTCTGGGAGCCGGGGCAAATCCTGATGTTGCAAGGAAAGCCGTCGAAAGCGCCGTTGAAACGATAAAAGACACTTTAAAAGGTAGTGATATGGTATTTATCACTGCCGGGATGGGTGGCGGAACCGGTACTGGTGCTGCTCCAACAGTAGCAAAAGTTGCGCAGGAAATGGGCTCGTTGGTTGTTGGTATAGTTACGAAGCCTTTTGATTGGGAGGGAAAGCGTCGTATTGAAGTAGCATTGCAAGGAATTGAAGAGCTACGTCAATATGTGGATGCACTTATTGTTATACCTAACCAACGAGTTTTGGAAATTATCGATAAGAAAACTTCGTTCCAGGAAGCATTTATGAAAGTGGACGAAGTTCTGTATAATGCTACGCGTGGTATTGCTGATATTATTACTAATTACGGTGTAGTAAATGTGGATTTTGCTGATGTCCGGACAATTATGAAAGGAATGGGAGATGCCTTGATGGGTATTGGGACAGCATCGGGAGAAAACCGTGCAGTAGAGGCAACCAAGCAAGCATTGAATTCGCCGTTACTTGATGGTATATCAATTGCCGGCGCAAAGGGTGTGCTCATCAATATTACCGGTGGTTTGGATATGGGAATGCATGAAATAAGCGAAGCAGTTTCGATTGTCCAACAGGCTGCGGGAGACGATGTAAATCTAATACACGGAGTGGTTCTTAATCCAGATATGTCCGACCAGATTAGCGTTACTGTTGTAGCAACAGGTTTCCCAAAAAACGAAAAAAAGTCTGACGCTTCGACAAAGAACATTGAGCAAACAGATATTTTCGGGAAAGTAGTAAAGACTGAAATTAAAGCACAGCCTTCGCGTTCAGTCCCTGTAATGGGAGGAGTTACTGTAACGAAACCATCACCAGTTCGACCACACGGAACACCTATAGTTCCGAAGTTTCGTGAAATTCCGGAATCAAGTCCTAAGGGCGAGAAGAAGCTGAAAGAATATGATGAACCAGCATATTTGAGACGCACAGGACCGACATATAGTTCAACCGGGAATACGATAATTAACGAAACTGATAATACAGTTCCGCAGGCAGCAAATAATTTTTCGACTTTTTCGACCAATGATGTGCTTCAAGCCAAGATAACATCATCGGCATTTATAAGAAAACTAACTGATATTTAATCATAATTACCCAGAATTGCAACAGGGATTAGAAAAATAATCCCTGTTTTTTTATTTATTTTTCAATCAGATAGTTGAAAAAATTCATTTGCTTAATAAGTAAAAATAAACTATTTTTGTAATCTTTATTATGGAAAATTGTGTTTATTGTATTGATTTAATAATAAATTAAGGAGCGTAGGGAATTGGAACCCTCAGCTAAAATAACGATATCCGCAAAAAATGAAGAAATCGCTCGCGATTGGTGGTGTGTAGATGCCACAGGAATGACTGTAGGGCGTCTCGCAAGTCAGGTAGCAGCTATTCTTCGCGGAAAGAATAAGCCCTTGTTTACTCCTCATATCGACACTGGGGATTTTGTAATTGTAATCAACGCTGATAAGGTTGTTTTCGAAGGAAAGCGTGCCGAAATGAAAGAGTATAAGCATCATACGGGCTATCCCGGTGGTCAAATAACTCGTTCATTTAAGCAGTTGATACAAACTAATCCTACATTTGTTGTAGAACACGCTGTGCGTGGAATGCTTCCGAAAAATAGACTTGGAAGAAAAATCATTAAAAAATTAAAAGTCTATGCTGGCAGCGAACATCCACATTTAGCTCAAATGCCAAAAGAGCTTAAATTAAAATATTAATTTTTATAAGTTTGGAGTTTGAATGAAAGTTTATAGCGCCACAGGTAGAAGAAAAACGTCAGTTGCACAGGTGCGTTTGGTAAGCGGAACAGGAAAAGTGTTGATCAATAAAAGAACGATTGACGACTATTTTCCTGTAGAAGTGTGGCGAATTCACGCTTTAAGTCCACTTCAAGTTACAGACAACATCGGGAAGTTTGATGTGTTTGTAAATGTACGTGGTGGTGGGCTAACAGGTCAAAGCGGTGCTATTCGTCTTGGTATTGCCAGAGCGCTTGTCGAATATGACGAACAGTTGCGCGGAAAGCTACGCGAGTATGAACTTTTGACACGCGACCCACGTATGGTGGAACGCAAGAAATATGGTCAGAAGAAAGCTCGCAAACGCTTCCAATTCTCAAAACGTTAGTATTTTTTATTTTACCATGTGCCTCGATTGGCTCCGTGTGGCTTATTAAGTTTCGGACGCCAAGATGAAAGGTGCAGATGTTTAACATTTATAATTTTGGAGTTCTAATGTCAAAACATTATGTTTCTATCGAAAACCTGCTTGAAGCAGGTGCTCATTTTGGACATCTGACCCGCCGCTGGAATCCCAAAATGAGTAAGTTTATCTTCAATGAAAAAAATGATATTCATATCATTGACCTAAGAAAGACCCAAATTCTCATTGATTATGCACGTCAGGCAATATTTGATATTGCAAGCAAAGGGCGTGTAGTGCTATTTGTCGGGACTAAGCCACAAGCAAAACAAGTTATCCAAGATGAAGCAACACGAGCCGGAATGAACTATGTTTCTGAACGCTGGCTTGGTGGAATGCTTACAAACTTTGCTACAATTCGCAAGAGTATCAAGAGACTTGCACAACTTGACAAAATGGAAGTCGATGGCACATTCGAAAAAATCACCAAGAAAGAACGCTTGCTTATTTTGCGTGAACGCGATCGTTTGCGTAAGGTGTTTGGTGGTATCGAAACAATGACTCGCCTTCCTGGTGCTTTGTTTGTTGTTGATATAAAGAAAGAACATATAGCAATCAAAGAAGCAAAGATACTTGGTATCCCTGTAATTGCTATAGTAGATACAAACTGTGATCCGGATATGGTAGATTTCCCAATTCCTGCAAACGACGATTCAGTAAAAACAATTGAGCTTATCACAAAAGTGATGGCTGATGCTGTTTTGGAAGGCACAAAAATAGCGCGTATTCACGCAGCAGAACTAAATGCCGAAGCTGATCGTTTTGCAAAAGAAAATGAATTAGAAGAAGAAGCCGCAGTGGTTCGTCCACGTATGCGTGAAAGAAAAGTTCCCGGTCAGGGACCAAAACGCCCAAGAATTAAGGAAAACGAAAAGCCGGAAAATTCTACTGAAAATGTAGAAACGTCCCAATCATCGACAGAAACAAATGAGTAAAAATAAATATTTCGGGGGACGCTGAATGTCCCCCTTTTTTTGTAATTGAAATATGTTTAACTTTTTATAGATAATTAATATGGCTGAAATTACTGCTCAAATGGTTAAAACCCTTCGCGATAAGACAGGCGCAGGTATGGCAGATTGCAAAAAGGCTCTTGTAGATGCAAATGGATCGATGGATGAAGCAATCGAGATTTTACGTAAAAAAGGTGCTGCATCTGCTGCAAAAAGAGCTGATAGAGTTGCAAGCGAAGGTATTATTGCTACCCGTCTATCGGACGACCGCAAGCTTGCAGCAATTGTTGAAGTAAATTGCGAAACAGACTTTGTTGCTCGTAATGCTGAGTTTGAAAGCTACGTAAATAAAATTGCTGATGCATTGATTGAAAACGAGATTAATAACTTAGACGAGCTTATGAAAATCAATGTTGGTGAAGATACAATTGAAGGCATTCACAACGAGATATTAGCAAAATTCGGAGAAAAAATCGGTGTTAGCCGTTTCGAACGTATTAAGTCAAATGGCACTATAGCAACTTATAATCACGCTGGGAATAAACTTGCTGTTGTGATAGAAGCATCTGCTCCTAATTTTAATGAAGAAGCCTACGCTTTGCTACGTGATATAGCGATGCAAATTGCAGCAATGAATCCTCAATTCATTTCCCGTAATGATGTAGACCAAGCAACTCTTGATAAAGAAAAAGAAATTTATGTGCAGCAAGCAGTAGACAGTGGAAAACCTGCAGACATAGCTGAAAGAATAGCTGTCGGCAAGCTCGAAAAATTCTATCAAGAACAGTGCCTTATTGAACAATCGTTTGTGAAGGATGCAAATAAAACTGTTGCCGATGTTTTGAAAGAAATTTCAAACCTGATTGGCAATGATGTAACAATATTAAGTTTCCGTCGCTATTTATTAGGTGAAAAGAACTAATAATCTGAATATGGAAACAAAGTATAAAAGAGTATTATTAAAATTAAGTGGGGAAGCTTTGATGGGAGAACGTCAGTTTGGTATCGACCCTGACGTTCTGAAAAGCTTTGCCGAAGAAATATATGAGGTTCACCGTTTAGGTGTGCAGATAGGTATTGTTATAGGTGGTGGCAATATTTTCCGCGGTATTCAGGCTGCTGCTCACGGTATCCATAAAGTCTCGGGCGACCAGATGGGTATGCTTGCGACTGTAATTAATTCAATTGCATTTCAAAATGCATTGGAGGCTCTTGGAGTGCCAACGAGGCTTCAGACTGCGATAAAAATGGAACAAATTGCCGAACCTGTAATACGTCGCCGTGCTATCAGGCATCTTGAAAAAGGGCGTGTAGTGATATTTGGTGCCGGAACAGGCAACCCATATTTCACGACAGACACTGCGGCAGTTTTACGCGCTATTGAAATCGAGGCTGAACTAATATTGAAGGGAACGCGGGTTGATGGTGTATTTGACTGCGACCCTGAAAAAAATTCAAATGCAGTGATGTTCGACTCGCTTTCGTTTCGTGATGTGATTTCGCAGGATTTGAAAGTAATGGACCACACAGCTATTACTTTATGCCACGAGAACAATTTACCTATCAAAGTCTTCAATATTAATGTGAAAGGTAATTTCCTGAAAATTATTCAGGGTGCCGAACTTGGTACAATTATCTCCAATGAATAAGGAGCTTGTGTATGACAACGAAAGAACTTATTGATAAATCAAAAGCAGAAATGAAGCGTGCAGTTGAATTCTGTAAGAGCCAAATCTCAAAGGTTCGCTCGGGACGTGCAACTGCATCGTTGCTTGATGGGATTACATTCGAGTATTATGGTGCTCCGACACCTTTGGCTCAGGGTGCTTCTATTTCTGTTCCAGATGCAAGAACAATAATTGTTCAGCCATTTGATAGAACTGCTCTAACAAACATAGAAAAAGCAATTCGAATGGCTGATTTAGGTTTTAATCCGCAAAATGACGGAACTATTATCAGAATACCTGTTCCGCCACTTACAGAAGAACGTCGCAAAGAATTTGTGAAAATGTGCAAAAAGTTTGCTGAAGATGGGCGTATTGCTGTTCGTAATGTGCGTCGTGATAGCAACGAAGCACTAAAAAAGATGGAAAAGAATAAAGAGTGTTCAGAAGATGAACGCAAGAGAGCAGAAGACGAAATTCAGAAAATCACCGATAATTCTATAAAGGAAATAGATGATTTTCTTGCTAACAAAGAAAAAGAACTAATGGATAATTAGTATTTGTAAGTTTTAAACGAAAAGCCGTCTCTTTGCGAGGCGGCTTTTTTTTGTTTTAGCACCTCAATAATTCATCGCATTAAGATTACCGATAATCTGTAACAAAAAAAGAAGGCTGCCTAAGAGGCAACCTTCTTGTCTATTGTATGAGATAGCATATGCGTTATGGCATAATCACTATGCGTTGGTCAATGTACTCTGAACCGTTGTGAACTCGTAAGTTGTATACTCCTGCTGGCAGAACTCCTGCTGCATTCTGTACCGAAAGCACTACTTCGTTTCTACCTGCCGGAAGTTCCATTACTCGTGTGAATACTCGTTCGCCTACTGAATTGTATAGTTCGAATGTGTATGCAGTTGCGTTTCCGCCAATTACATCCAAATACATCTCGTTCGATACCGGGTTCGGTGCTACGCGGCTTACATCAAATGTTGTTCCGCTGATTACCTCATCTTCGAATGCTTCCTTTAGCTTGGTCTTAACTGTCTTGTTGTTATCTGCACCTAACGTTGTATTGTATACTCTCGATGATACGTTTGAACCAATCTGGTTGTAGCCGTATGCAATGATGCGGAATAAAGTATTGCTTGGCACATTAATTATCGAGAATGATGTTACACTGCCATCGCTTACTACTCTACCATTGCCAAGAACAGGAGCAAATGTCCAATCTGAGTTTGCACCATAGCTGTTTCCATTGACTGGGTTCTGTGTAGGTGAGCCACCGCCTTGGATTGCGAGGAACAATCTAAACATACCTGTTGCAGTCGGAGTAGTTGGTGGTGTTATACTAGCGACGCTGATAGATGTCTTGGATGAAGAAAGTGTGAACGATGGTTGTTGAGTTGGAGTTGCAGCAAGTAATGTAAGAGTTGCAGCATTTGAGTTTTGACTACCGCAGTTGTTTGTTATAACAGCTCTGTACTGGTAGCCATCCATTGATGCTGTTACACTGTTTAGTGTGAGTGTAGATGTTGTTGCACCAGCAATATCATTCCAACCGTTTCCATCGTTTTCCTGCCACTGATATGAGAGTGTGCCGCCAGTTGCTGTAACGGTGAATGTAGCGTTAGAACCTTCAGCTGCTGATGTATTTTGCGGATGAGCAGTAACAGTTGGCAATGTATTAACTGTTATAGCTAATGTCTGAGCAGTTCCGTTGCCACAAGAGTTCGATGGTGTAACAGATAATGTACCGCTTGTAGCATTAGCTGCAAAGTCAATTGTAATTGATGCGTTGCCATTGTTGTTGATTGTTGCTCCTGTTCCGCTGTATGACCAAGTGTAGGTTACACCAGTTACCGGAGTTACTGAATAAGCAACGCCTGTTTCGGTCTGGCATACTGTTGTATTGCCACTGATTGCACTTGGCTGAGCAGGAACAGAGAGAACTGTATTAGTTATTGTGTTTGAAGTAGCAGTGTTAGTAGTTACGCAACCGCCGGTGATTGTAATTACAACCCATACTTGGTCGTTATTTGCAAGTGTGTTGGTAGTATATGTATTTTGGTTAGATCCAACATCATTACCATTGAGCTTCCATTGATAAGCAACTGTTCCACCACCAGTATTGTTCACTGTTGCAGTGAATGTAACGCTTGTGCCAGCACAGAATTCATTATCAACGTCAGATGAAGCTATTGTAACAGTTGGAGTTACAGGAGTTGTAATTGTAAGAGTAGCAGCATTAGAATATGCATCAGGAGAAATACCGTTGTAAGCATACAGTCTATATTGATAACCGTGCTTACCAGTAACATTATTTACTGTCAATGTAGTTGTATTAGCACCGTTGTAATCAGGACCGCTTACAGCACTCCAATTATTTCCATTATCAGTGGATACTTGCCATTCAAGAGTAGGCGTAGGAAGACCACTTACGGAAGTTACAGAGAATTGAGCAGTACCTGGATCGCAGGATGTTGCGTTGTTTGGATTACCAGTAATAACCGGAGCCTGAGTAGCATTAACAGTAACATTGTGAGTAGTTGAATTCTGGCAGCCGTTTGCATCTGTTACAGTTAATGTAACGACATAAGAACCAGCACTTGACCAATTGAATGTAGCGGACTGTGAAGTTCCATTAGTGATTGTCGGGCTACCAGTTGCAGTCCATAGATATGCATTATATGCATTAGTTGATGTTAATACTAAATCAGTATTAATATTAACTGTATTTGAACCGCTAATAGAAGGTGTAGGCAGAGCGTTGATTGTAACGTTTGTGCTATTATTTGCAGAGCAACCATTAGCATCAGTAATTGCAACAGCAACATTGCCTGTGCCAGGAGTGTTGCTCCAGGTAACTGTTATTGTGTTTGTACCCTGACCAGCAGTAATAGTACCATTTGTTACAGTCCAGTTGTATGAACTATATGTACCAGTGGAATAAGTAACGCCTGTTGCACCAGCACAAACTGATGTATTGCCAGTAATTGTCGGAGCTGCTGGTGAAGCATTAACAGTAACAGTGAATGAACCTGCAGCAGAAGTACCGCAAGAATTTGTAGCAGTTACATAATAAGTAGTAGTTGTATTCAGGTTAGTTACAGTGTAAGTAGCGCCAGTACCAATTTGGTTGGTGAGTCCAGCGTCGCTATACCAAGTGTAGCCGGTTGCACCAGAGGAAGAAGCTGTAAGGGTTGTATTAGCAACATCACAGAAGCTTGAACCATTGGATGAAGTAACATTTGGTACATTTGGTGTTGGCGGATAAACTGTAACGAGTTTAGTGGACTGAGCATTTGAGCAACCAGTTTGACCTGTAACTGTTAATGTCAGAGTAACTACATTTCCATAATCACCTACAGCTGGTGTGTATGTTGGAGTTAAAGTAGTAGCGTTTGTGAGAGAACCAGCACCATTGTGTGTCCAGAGCAAGCTTGTGTAGTTAGTTGCATTCGCATCGCTAACATTAACAGGAGTTGTGCCGCAAGTTGTAGTTGAAGCACCAGCATTTGCTGTTGGAGCTGGATTTACTAGAACATTACCAGTCATTGCCTGAGTGCAAGTGCCATTTACTGCTTCGACTGTATATGTGCCAGCAGCAGCTGATGTTACTGGAATGCTGAGAGGATTACCATCACCAACTTGACTTGCAACGGTAGATGTTCCTAATTTAACGAGGTAAGTAACTCCATTTTGTGAGCCGGACAAATTGACAGCTATATTCGATCCGGAACAATATGGACCACCGGAAACAGTGTAAACGTTAGGCAATGCATCTATTTGAACTGCATAAGGAGCAGATTCGTAAGAACAGCCAGTTACACCATCAGTAACAACAACTGTATAGTTTCCGGATGCTGTTGCTGTGTATGTTGAATTTGTAGCGCCAATAATGTTATTGGTGTTGAGTTTCCATTGATAAGACGGGCTTGAAGCGTTTGTAGTGGCAGTGAGTAATGTGTTCTGGCAAGCCGGAGTTGTGCCACTGATAGTTGCAGTTGGTAGTGGGTTAACTGTCCAGCTGTAAGTGTTGGAAGCAGGAGTGCAGACATTTGCATTGCGTGTTGCACGAATTTCTACTTCTTCTACACCAGTAGTGCCAATGTTATT
This sequence comes from Eximiradius proteiniborus, assembly GCF_058546985.1. Classification (NCBI taxonomy): domain Bacteria; kingdom Pseudomonadati; phylum Bacteroidota; class Eximiradiia; order Eximiradiales; family Eximiradiaceae; genus Eximiradius; species Eximiradius proteiniborus. The sequence continues at coordinate 1,336,614 of NZ_CM178592.1, forward strand.
GCCGAGAGTGTAAGCTTGCCAGCTACCCCAGTTGCCACTTACTTTAGTTCTGTATTCATATGTATCAGTTCCATTTCCACCGGCTCCAGCAGTATTGAGTGTTGCACTAACGTTTGTGCCAGCACAAACTGCTGCTGTGTTAGGTGATTTATTGAGAGTTGAAGCAACAGGTGTAAGTTCTACGTTCCATGTTGCAAGAGTTGTCCAGGTACCAGGAGTGCAAGCAACTGCATTTCTGCGACCTTGGATGAGCACTGTTTGCGTGTCAACTGTCAGGTTGTTGCCTGGAGTGTATGTTGACCAGCTTGAACCATTATCCAATGAATAACGGAATTCATCTACACTGCCACCGCTACCGGCGTTGAATGTAGCTGAAACAGTAGAACCTTGGCAAACTGTAGAACCGGATGTTGGTGTTGCAGTTGCCAATGTTGGGTTAACGGGTGTATCTTCTACCGTAACTGTTGCAGTTTGAGTGAGTTGTACCGGACAGTTTGCATTTGTAGCAAGAACGTTGAATGTAGTAGTTGAAGTTAAGTTTCCTGTTGGCAGATTGATTGTGGAACCATTGCCAGTTACAGGTGTACCAACCGGAGTTGTACCTACACGCAATTGGTAACTTACGCCATTTTCGCTATTGACTACCTGAATATTTGTTCCTGAACCGGTACATACTGTTGTATCTTGAGCCTGGACAGTAAGACCAGCATTTGGAACTGAATTAACTGTTAATGTAACAGTATTTGAAGTTACAGGAGCGCCGCAGCCACCACCTACAACAACACGGTATTGGTAAGTTCCAACAGCAATGTTGCCCGATACATTCAAGTTAGCAGTTGTAGCACCTGTATATGTAGCGTTTGCTGGTGTGCCATTAGCAGCATTAACCCAATTGGATCCATCGTAAACTTCCCATTGATATGTGTAAGGACCAGTGCCACCTGCAACCACTGAGAATGTAGCATTAACTGAGCCGTAGCAAGCTTGTTGGTTGCTTGGTTGAGTTTGAATTGCAACATTTGGATTAACTGTTAGAGTAACAGTGTTTGTCGGCTGGTTGCCGCAATCATTTGTAACGTTGCAACGGAATTGCTTGCCATTCCAATTGCTGTAAGGTGGATTAGTAATTGTAAGTTGTGAAGTAGTTGCACCACTGAAAGTAGCGCCGTCTATTGTTGTGTTTGTCAAATCAACCCAGTTTGTTCCATCGTGGTATTGCCACTGATAAGCAACAGACAAACCACCTTGAGCAGAAGTAGTGAATTGAGCAGAACCTGTTTCGCAAGTTGTTGCATCAACTGGTTGAGTTAGAATAACAATTTGTGCTTTTGTGTAATCCCAGTTCTTTGGTGGGTTAGGACCGCCCTGGTTAGCGCCGGCAACAGCCATTGCATTACCAGCCTGGTCGTAGATTGATGCAGCAGTTGCAGCATCAGCGCGTAATTGTTCACTACCAAGGATTGTACCGTTCCAGTTTGTAGTAATGTTAAGTGTTGTACCACCAGCAGTATGAGAACCACTGATTACATTCCAGCTTTGCAATGTAGCATTGCCACCGCTTGAAGTAATATTCAAGTCAGCATTAACTAAAGCACCTGATGCATTGCTATTGGTGTAAACACCTTCGCTGAATGTAATTTGTGCTGCCTGGTTGTATAGATAACCACTAACCGGACTGTTGTTGCAGTTATTAACAACATTTGCAACAGTAGGTGGAGTGTTGTCGATTGTGAAGGTTGCACTTGTCGAGCTGCTTGCAAGAGCATTTGCTGCAAGGTCAGTAATGTTGGATACATTAACTGTGATGCCGAGAGTGCCATCGCCAGTGATGTTTGTGTTTTGACCAACTGTTACTGTGTAAGTCGTACCAGCACCGCTTACAGTAATGTCAGGTGTATTGATTGTGCCAGTTTTATTTAGTGTAACGTCAGTTGCATCGAAGTTTTGGACGTCTTCGCTGAATGTAACGGTGAATGTAACTACATCATCGTTAGTTATTTTGTTTGTATTATCACCATTGGTTACGTTGCCACGAGTGATGGAAACAATAGTTGGAGCAGTAACGTCTTTGGTAACGTTGATTGATGCTGTGCCAACGTTTCCAGCTTTATCTGTATGGCGAACGTCTATTGAGTTGACAACTTCAGCTGCGGCAGTCCAACCATTGAGTGTATTAATCAAATCGCCGCTTGTAACAGCAGTGTAGGTGCCACTACCAAATTTAGCTTCAGATTGATGAGCATTTATTTCAGTTACTGTAAATGTGAGAGCTTGTGTACCATTTACATAAGCATTGTTTGCAGGTGCAGTGATTGCAACTACAGGAGCAGTCTTATCGAATGTAATTGAAGATGAGTTAGTAACTGCTGTAACAGGTGTGCCAGCATTGCCTGCAAGGTCTGAGTAGTTGATTTGGAATGTAACTGCACCATCAACATCACCGGAAGTCATTGTGCGAACTGCTGTCCAGCTTGTGCCAGAACCTGATACAGTTGCTGCACTGCTATGAATAGTTGCAGTTGGTGTTTGCAATACTTCGCTTGCATTGAAGGCAACTGTTACGTCGTCGCCAACCTTAGCAAAACCAGCATTTGTGCCATCGCCAGGAGTTACAGCATTGTTGGATGCAATTGTTACTGGATTTAGAGTAGGAGCAACTTGATCACCTTTTACGTTGGCAAGTTGCGCGGGTGTCATTGTGTTTTGAGCAAGATCTTTTGCACCGGTAACGTCGATTGTATTGTTGAGTTTAACTAAACCACCACCAATAACTGTCAATACCCAACGATATTTTGTTGCTGACTGCCAAGCGGCTGTTGGATTTTCGTCATCGAGAATATTGTCAAGTTCGGTGTTAAGTGTCAATGTAGGAGCAAGCGTTTGATCCATATTTTCGTTGAAATCAGCATCAATTGTAACTAATGCTGTAGAATAATTAATGCTGTAGCCGTTTGGAAGCGGGCTGTTGTTCGGAGTAATTGTAATTGTTGCAGTTGGTGGAGTATTGTCGATTGTGAATGTTTGGCTTACCTGAGAAGCAACATTGTTAGCATTATCAACTGCATCGATACGAACTTTTACATCAGTTGAGTTGATAGTGTTCGGAACATCCCAGGTGTATGAACCGTTATTAGCAAGACCGCTTGCAATAAGAGTCCAGGTTGGGCTAGGAGCTGATGCATTTGTGGTATAATAGAGCGAAATTGGAGTTGCAGTTAAGCCACTTGTTGCATCAGTGATGTTTCCGGAAGTCCAAGTAATGTTGTGGTTGCCACCATTCCATTTTGTAGCGTTTGTTGGTGCAGTGATAGTACCTGCTGCAATTGCTGGAGCAGTTTTATCCAATTTAGCCTGGTTAGCTGCAGTTACAACGTTTTCTAAGTTGCCAACGTTGTCTTCTGCACGGTATTTAATTGTGTATTGACCATCGGTTGTAATAGTAATTTGATAATTTTGAGCAGAAGTTACAAAGTTACTTGCAGTTGTTGGATTGGATCCATCAGTTGTGTAGTAAACTTTGGCAACGCCCGAGCCAACTCCATCGTTTGGCGAGAATGTGATTGTAATATCAGCATTTTGCCAAGCGGCAGGAACGTTGTCGGTTGTTGTTGGAGCAGTGCCGTCGTATTTAATGGACTTAGTAGCTCCGTATGCGAAGTTGCCACCAGCATCTTTAATTTGATTGCCGGCATTACCTTCCGGAACGCTAACTGTAACTGTTGTTCCTTGAGCAGTTGGGTTTGGAGTTACGTCAACTGTAAATACAGTATTAGAAGTATTTACAAAGTTGGATTTAGTTCCGTTAGTTACAGAAATAACTGAATTTGTAACGTTCTGAACTGTTTCGCCATAGTTGATATTAACGGCAATCGGATTATTGTTTGTCCAATCATTTGTACCATCGGTGTAATCAACAGGAGCAGCAAGCGAGATAACAGGTTGCGGGCGTTTGCCATCAACTTTTGCTTGCTTGCCGGTGTTTGCAGGAGTTGCAGTTGGGAATGCATTTGTAGGAACTGCATTTGTAGCTGTGTTGCCTGCCAGGTCGGTACCTGTGATTGTGATAAGTTCGTCTGTGCCGTTATCTTGTGTTTCAACAACTATGCGGTTGTATGAGAATACAGTATTAGCAACGTGAACAAATGTATTTGCATCCGATACATTATTGTTTGGATTAGTTACATTATCAAGACCAGAAATAGAGATAGTCGGAGCAGCTTCCAACTCTTCGCTTGAAGTAATCTTGATATAGTAATTATTACCAATTCCAATAGTTGGATTTGTTCCCAGAGGAATTCCGGTAACTGAGTTCAGATAATAATCAACTGTGAATGTTGGAGGAACACCGTCGATTTGAATTGCTTTAGCACCTTGGAATACGTTTGGATTTGGTAATGTTAAAGATACTGGGTTACCAGCAGCATCTGTCCAGGTAGCACCACCATTGAGCACAGCGGAACCAGCACCGTGAGTTAAATCAGCAGCTTCGTGACCGTTTGCAACGGAATATGTTAAGCTTAATGATGTGGATGATGCTGCATCAGTGTTACGAATTGCAGAACCGGTGCCTTGGTCTAAAGCCATTGGGAGCGAGATATTGCCACTGTTTGCTGTAAATATAGCTGCTTCGCTCAGGTTCAACGTAAAGTTGATATTTGCACCAATGCCGTAGAGACCGTCTGCTGTTGTGGATGTGATGCTTGTGATTGTTGGAGCAACAAGATCAGTAGTGAATGAACCTGTGGATGGTGCTGATAAGTTGCCAGCTGCATCCATTGTATATACTTTGTATGTAGAGCCAGTGATTATATTTGCATTATTAGCACTAACTGAAACGTTTGTATTTGTGTTAGCACCGGCTACTGCAGCAGTTGCAAAGCCAACTGTTCCAATATTGGAATATGTTACAGTTGGATTAGTTGTAATATCAACAACATATAATGTGCCAGTAGCTTCGTTGGATTGAGCAACTACATTGAAGCCAGCTGCTTTTTCGGCAATGTTGATTACGTTGTCGGCAGTTGCGGAAACAAGTGTTGCAGTTGGAGCAACCTGGTCAACTGTCTTGGTGTTTGCAGAGGCTGCGCCATTAGTTGAGTTACCTGCAACGTCTGTGATAACAGAGCGGAAGCTCCATACATCGCCTTCAGCAAAGCCTGCGAGACCTTCGAATTGTGCTTCTGTGAAGGAAAGAGTTTTAGCTGCGTTAAGATCGCCAACTACAATTGTGTAAGCAGAGCCGAGATTTAGCCAGTTTGTGCCACCATCTTTGGATGCCTGAACCTGAATTGTTCCGCCAGTGAGTGTTGCATCGTTTGCAACGGGAACAGTAACATCCAAGCCGGTGTTGGTTGCGTTCCAGTAATCTGCAACAACGTTGCCGCCAGTGGAAACGACTGCGCCGGTTGTGAATGCAGAAGGAGCAACGACGTCTTTCAATTCAGTATCGGTTCCGGCTGTGGAGGTATTACCAGCAGCATCAGTCAAAGTAACAGTAGCAGTTACTGTGCTATCTAAAATATTTGTTAAATCGATATTTGTTAATGTTTTTGGAGAAACATCCAATGTTCCAGTGCCAGTAACCGGAGTTCCATTGTTTGGAGTGAATGCATAAGAATAAGTTGTGCCGATTTCACCAGAAATCTGGAGAGAAACAGCAGTGTAATTACTTGCATTAATTGGGTTACCGCCGTTTATTACAACTGTCGGTGCTGTTGGAGCAACAACATCTTTCATTTCAGTATCAGTTGTAGCAGTTGATTCGTTGCCAGCGGCATCTTTAACTGTAACGCTAACAGTAATTGTTCCATCTTCTAAACTTGATAGATCAATATTGTTGATAGTTACAGGACTTCCAGTAGCATTAACATCAGTTACAGAAACTGTGCCTGCACCACCAGAAGTAGTATATGTGTAGCTATATTTTGCAGCTTCTGCATATTCGAAGCTTAATGTTGTAGTTGTTTTGTTTGCGTTGTTGATTGGATTACCACCGTTAATTACAACGTTAGTTGGAGCTGCAGGTGCAGTAAGATCAGCTGTGAATGATGTACCACTTTGAGCACTAAGGTTTCCAGCTTGGTCCATAGCAAAGACGCGATAGGTTTTGCTGTCCACTATGTTACTATTGCCGGCAGAAACTGCAATATTTACTGCATTGCCAGCTGTTGGAGCGCTTGCAGATGCAAATCCTACTGTTGTTATATTAGAATAAGTTGGTGTATTGTCTGTAACATTTACAACATAGAGAGTAACGTTATTTTCGTTTGCCTGAGCGTTGACGTTGAAGCCAGATGCTTTTTCGGCAATATTGATAATATTATCAGCAGTTGCACTATTTAGAGTAGCAGTTGGAGCAGTTTCGTCACGATAAATTGTATTGCTACTAGACGAACCATTTGTGCTTTGGCCTGCAAAGTCGGTGATTACAGCACGGAATGAAATGCTTGTGCCTTGATCGAAATCACTGGAAGAAACTAAATCAGCTTTTGCAAGTTGAATAGTTTTGTTGCCGTTGGTGATGTCAGCTGATGTGATTGTTACGAGCCCGCTTGATGGCACATTCACCCAGCTTGCATCGCCATCGTTATCCACTTGAATTTGGATTGTACCGTATTCAAGGCTTGCATCGTTTGCAATTGGAACAACAACGTTGATGTGTGTATTTGTTGAATTGAAAAATCCAGCAACTACGTTTCCGCCAACAGTTGTTACCGCACCAGTTGCAAATGCTGCAGGCGCAGTGCAATCTGTTACTAAGCTTTCTGTTGATGTGCTTAATGTTGTAGCAGCGGGGTTGTAGTAGAAGCCAAATGTTGCAGTTGTAGTATATGTATTGTTGATTGTATTTTTAACATCGATAGATGGTAAATATGTACAGAGATTATTTTCATTAACTCTATAGAAATTATATCCAGGTGTGTTAAATGTATTTCCATCGTAAACATTTACACCTGTAAAGTTAGCAAAGCCAGTGGTTTGGTTGCGGAAGCGAATAGCAGCTGAAGTTGCATCGCCACCAGTAAATGAGTTGCCGGTAACGTTCAAAGCTGCAGTGCCTGCGGCGTTGGCGTTGCCTGTTTCAACAACGAGACCATAGCCACCGTTGGCAAGAGTAAATGTGTTGCCAGTGATTGCAATTGGGTTTGTTATACCTGTTGTAGGTGCAACTGTAATTGCAGGGTTGCCTGTTAGATCAAGGTTGCTAACAGTTACGCCACCAGTTGCAATTGTAAGTTGTCCGGAGTAGGTTCCTGATGCAGCTGTTTCTGTAATAGTAACAGATTTATTAATTGTTGCGTTGTCGGAAGTTGTTACACCGCTATTAATTTTAATTGTGCCGTTTGCTTTTACAGCAACAATAGCGTCGGACATTTGTCCATTTGTTGCAAGGCGAACTTCGTTTGCAGAGAAGCCGGAGATAGTTAAATCTTTACCAAGTTCAAGATAATTTGTGCTTGCCAATTCGCAAGGAGTGCCATAGCCGGTGATTGTTGTTATAGTAGTACCATCGATTGTTACATTTTCTGCGTATGTGCCGGCGCCAATGTATAATGTAGCAGCTGTGTTTGCATTTTCTGCATTTTGGATAGATGGATAGAGTAGAGCACTTGTTCCAGTTAAATCATACCAAGCACCACCATAGATATCGGCAGAAGTGAAGTTTGTGTTGCCGTTTGTTCCATCATGTAAATCAATTGTATTTGGCAATGTAGCACCGATGAAGCCTGTGTAAGTATTAACATCATTTATTTTAATACCATAACCCGATTGGCTGAAGTCGTTGTTGTATATGTTGATTGAGCCTGTACCTAAATGATAAGTTGGGTTTGAGGTGATATTCACAGCATCTTCGAAAACGATAGCATCGCCAACGGTGGCATTGAACGTGTTGCCAGTAATATTAATTGTTCCGTTGGATGCACCAGTTCCGTTTGTTGTAGAAATGTAAATACCTTTGCCAGCGGCAGTGCCAGAGAATGTATTGGAACCAATTGCCAAAGTTGAAGTGATTTGGTTATTTGGTAGATTAATTCCGAGAGCAGTTGCATCGTTCAGAGCAAAGGTGTTGCTATTTATGGATAAATTAGTAGTTACAGTCTGGTCAGTAACATTAATACCATATTCGTTAGCACCGATTTGGAAATTATTGTTATTGATAGTCAAGCCACCAGTTGGCACAGCAGAAACTACAAGACCGTAATCGAAATATAGATTGTTAATAGAATAAGCAGCAGCTGTTGCGCTTGCAGTATCTGTTCCTTGCAATACTGTACCAGTTGTAGCATTGGCGCCCTTACCTACAAGGTTTACTGCTGTGTTGAGTGCAATAGCTTCGGTGTAGGTGCCTTGGCCAAGGAAGACGGTTTCGGTGCCATCGTTTTGAGCATCGCCGATAGCTTGATTAACACCCGCATAAGCAGTGGCAGTACCACCTGTCAGTGTGGTAGCATTGCCAAGCACAGCTATACCACAATAGAGGTAGTCGGAAACGTCAAGAGTGGCGTGGCTATAAACATATTTGGAGGTGATAAGCATACCGTCGGAGTTTGTGTTGCCCGAACCTAAGAAAATAACATTAACATAGGCACTAATGTCTTCAGCCGGGAAATTGATTGCCATTACTCCAGAGGTTGGGAAAATATTCCCCGAAATTACAGTACTAGTAATGCCACCATTAGCATTTTGGTTGCCCTCAATAAAGTTAATAGCATTACCGTTTGTACCGGTGAATATATTACTACTAATATCGAGAGAATCCAAATTATTACTATAAGCCTCATCTCTGCGGGCGTGAACAGTAACGCCAGTTTTATTAGCAGCACCTAAATTAAAGGTGTTGCCATCAATATTTATTGAACCAGAAGTTGAAATAATATCACCGACAATAATACTGGAAGAGCCAGCAGGAGCGAAGGTCAAGCCGATAATGTTAATATTATTATTAACAATGTCCACAGTGGAGGCATCGCCGAGAGTCCAGGTGCCGGTGATGACGGCGTTGTTGGTGTTTTGATCAGTTATTGTAACTGCTTTGTTTACAGTTACATTTTCGCTATATGTTGTGCTTTCTTTAAGTTGGATTGTTTCACCAGCTCCAGTAGTGCCTGCATCTATTGCACCCTGAATTGTAGTGAAAGCAATATTATCATCAATATTCAGCACGGTTGCAGTGGGGCAGGTGATATCAGCAGAGTATTGCCCGCCTTTGGTTAAGTGCAATGAAACATCCATTGGGATGCCCGTAGCAGCAGGAGCGATGATGCTGCTATAGATGGAAGTAGCATTTGCAGGACCGATGCGGAATTTTTCATTACCTGCAACACGGGCGTTGAAGCGGATGTTGAGAGTAACGACGTTGCTGCCAGCAGTATGAGTAGCGCTAGTAATTTCGACTTTGCTATGGGCACTTGGGCCGGACGATGGAGCATAAGCAGCGAAATCGGCAGCGACGAGATTACCTGTTTCGTCATCATTAGCATAAAGCGGTTGGTCGAAAGTAAGAGTGAGAGTGAAGTTGCCAGAGTTAGTGCCGGTAAGTTCCAGCAGCGAAGGAGCATCGCCGGCAAGGAATTTAGGAGGCATAGAAGTGGAAACAGTAAATGTTTGAGTAGCATTAGAAGAAATAACAGAACCAGCATATGCACGAAGCTGAACGCGGTAGTAATTGTTGGCAAGCCCGATAGGTAAATAAACTTCCCAGGAATTGAGATTGCCAACATCTATATTGTTGTATTCTGGAAGTGTATGCCAATCAGATCCATCATAGTATTGAATATCGAGAGCATAGCCTGAGGCACCGGATACAGAGCCCCATTTAATAAGAGCAGTATTGTTGTTTTGATCAACGACAATACTATCGCTCGTAATAGTAGGAGCGGCAAGAGTGCCCGTAGTAGTGAAGGAGCGAGGGTTGTTAGTGCCGTCATTAGTTTTGTATGCTCTAAGAGCCCCGCTTGCATTGAATTCGTAAACTTTTACATAGTAAGTAGTGCCAGGGGTAAGGTTAGTGAAATTGGAAACGCGGGTGGCACCGGTAACAACGTCGATGACGTAGGAGCCGGTGGTACCAATTTCCTCGATATTAGCATCTGTGCGATTACCATTGACATCGTTAAATGCCGAAGTAATGGAAGCCAGAGCCGTATTGGTAGCGTCCCAGGTGTTGTCTGTTCTAATGACAACGATGCGGCCGGCGCCGTTGCCATTAATCCAGGAAGCATTAGCCTGGGAGGTTGTGATATTAGAGAATGCAACATAGCGCGCTTGCACGGAAGGGACAGTTTGGGCAAACGAGCCTTCCACTGCCAGAAGCAGAAGTGCAAAAGTCGCTATGAAGCACGTCAGAAAACGTTTCATAACGTTTCTCCTGAAATTGTGGATAAAACAAATTTATTCTTGGACAAAAAGAATCCGTTGAAGGAAGAGAAATTTCCTTTGCAGGGCAAGAGGAATTTATCAGAAATAAAATCGGGGACAACTTTAAATAAATATGAGTAAAGAAAAACCAAAAAAACCTCTTTTAGTTTTACAAAGTTAATTATACGATAATTCTAAAACAATATTTTAACATACATACAAGTAATAATTAAAAACCCCATTAATAAACAAAACAATTAAAAATTATGCCCAAAAAATTGAAATGAACAAAAATTAATTTTATTTTAATTAATTAAACACAATTTAACTTAAACTATACAAAGAACAAAATGTGTTCACTAAATACTGTAAATTAAAAAAATAATGATAAAAAACAAATAGCAACGGAAATAATATTACAAAAAAATTACTGAATAATGCCCTTTTCAACCAAAAAGTTTCGCATTTCGACGAAAAGATTGCGAATAGGTTCTTTCAGCGAGCGGGCTTTATCCCAGTTGCTTTCTTTGGCGTATCCCATAAGTTCGATGCCAAGGTTGGCAATATCGTCGAGCCCGAACTGAAAGCAAGAGCCTTTGAGAGTGTGGGCAAGACGGTAAAGGTCCTGGGAATTATGTTCATCGACAAGTTTGGAATATTGCTCGTCGATATCGGAGATCCAGGTATCGACAAATTCAGGAAGCAGTTCGAGAACAAAAGGATCATCAGGTAGTTTCATAAATCAACCTCACAAATAAAATAAAATTGGCAGAGCCGGCTATAAGCCGAATTCTGTCTGCGAGCCCGCGAAAGAGCCCGGAGGCAACCATTTATCTGGGAGGAATGTCGCCATTCCCCTCGAGCGACCCACCCGAATATGCGGCTTAATGGCACCCGGGCGAGCAACCCGGTCGCCGGCGAGGGCGAGCATATTCATATTTGGTCTTGCTCCGTGCGGGGTTTGCCGAGCCAACGGAGTTGCCTCCGCTGCTGGTGGGCTCTTACCCCACCGTTTCACCCTTACCCGGAACGCAAGCGAGCCGGGCGGTTTGCTTTCTGTTGCACTTTCCGTCAGCTTGCCCGTTGTGGGCTTGCTGCCTTCGTGTTACGAAGCGCACTGCTCTATGGAGTTCGGACTTTCCTCATTTGCCCGGGGGCAAATGCGGTTGCCCGCCGACCCTGCAAATATTTTGACGAACAAACAAATTTTCAATTTTACTAAAATATAAAATTGAGAAATAGAAAAAAAATTAAAATAAGAAATGAGAAGAAAATCCGGGTAAGATTATTTATAATGGATAAGTTACAAAAAAAGAGGTTGCCCGATCGGGGGGCAACCTCGCAAATCAGAAAGCAAATATATTACACAACGCCGTTACGTTTGATAACGTCGCGGGCGATAACCAATTTCTGGACTTCGGTAGTGCCTTCGAAGATGCGGTTGATACGCGAATCGCGGTAGAAGCGTTCGATAGGGAGTTCGCGGGAATAACCCATACCGCCGTGGATTTGCATAGCGTAATCGGCGCATTTATCGAGGGCTTCGCTGGCAACCAATTTAACCATAGCCGATTGGCGTGAAAGCATAGTGCCTTTGTCGTAGAGAGTAGCAGTGCGATAGACAAGAGATTCGACCTGATAGATAAGAGTAGCCATTTCAGCAATCATAAACTGGATAGCCTGGAAGTTGGCGATAGGCTCGTTGAATTGCTTTCTTTCTTTGGCATAGCGGACAGACATTTCGAGCAATTCTTTGCAAGCGCCAAGGCAAGCGGCACCCAGCCCGAGGCGACCGGCGTCGAGAGTTTTCATAGCGATAAGGAAGCCGCGACCTTCGTCGCCAATCATATTTTCGTGGGGAACGCGGACATTATCGAAAGTGAGAGTGGAAGTTTTGCTACCGCGAATACCCATTTTCTTTTCGGGAGCGCCAGCAGAGAAGCCGGGCATACCTTTTTCGACAACGAAAGCTGTAATACCGCGATTGGTGCGAGCAAACACCGAGAAGACATCGGCGAAAGGACCGTTGGTAATCCACATTTTTTCGCCGTTTAGTATCCAGTGGTCACCGTCGCGTTCGGCGCGGGTGCTAACATCGAAAGCGTCGGAGCCGGCTTTGGATTCGGTGAGAGCGAAAGCCGCAATTTTTTCGCCCTGGGCACAAGGAACGACGTATTTTTGTCTGACTTCTTCACTGCCGCCGATATAGATTGCGTTTGTGCCGATAGAGACGTGAGCACCAATCATAGTAGCAGTGGAGAGGCAAGCGCGTCCGATTTCTTCCTGGATGATACAATATCCCATTTCGCCGAAGCCGCTGCCACCATATTCGACCGGGAATGGAGCGCCGAGTAGCCCGAGTTCGGCAATTTTTCTAATAATTTCCTCAGGGATTGCTTCTTCTTCGTCAATTTTAGCGGCGATAGGTTTCAACTCGTTATTAGCAAAGTCGCGAACCATATCGCGAAGCATTTTTTGTTCTTCAGTAAAGACTAATTCAAACATAGAATTCCTTCAATTATGAATAAATAAAGAACGTTATCACAGAATCAGGTAGTTTCGATAAAGTTAAGAATATTTTCACCGCCATCGACACCGATAGTTTGCCCGGTAATCCAGTAGAATTTTTCATCGATCAGCAAGGAAATAGCTTGAGCAACATCTTCGGGGACGGTGTTACGGTTAAACGGGTTATGTTGCTTAGCGTGCTGGAGCATTTTGGCAAAGCCGGGAATTTTTTGAGCAGCAGGGGTATCGGTAAGCCCGGCAAGAATAGCATTGGCAGTGATTTTGTAAGGAGCGAGTTCGACAGCAATCTGGCGAACATAAGCTTCGAGAGCAGCTTTGGCAGCAGAAACGGCGCCATAGTTAGCCATAGCACGTTGGGAGCCGATACTGGTGAGCCCGAAAACACGTGAATTTTCGGCAAGAAGTTTTGCTTTGAATAAATCCTGTGTCCAGTAAATAAGGCTATTAGCCATAACGTCCATAGTCATTTCGATTTGGCGTTTGTTGAGCATTTCGCCGGGATTTTCCGAAAAGAAAGGACCGATAGCACCGAAAGCAAGCGAATGGATGAGAACGCGAAGGACGTGGTTGGGGTTATTTTCTTTGTCTTGCTTGATAGCTTCGATAACTTCTTTTCGTTTAGCATCATCGGCAGCATTAACGTTAAAAAATTTAGCTTTGATATTGAGATGTTCGAGGCTGCGACGAAACTCTTCAGCTTTTTCTTTGTTGGAACCGGTATCGAGGTGAACACCATAGATGTTGTAGCCGATTCGAGCGAGTTCGATAGCACAAGCACGACCGAAACCACTCGAAACACCTAATATAATTGCATATAATTCTCTGTCGACCATTTTCTTCTCCAAAAAAATATTGGCAATTTAAATTATTTAGAAATATAAAATTACGAAATTTTTAGATAAAAAAAACAAAATGAAAGAACAAGGTAGTTCGAAGAAAGAATGAAAATTTATATTTTTGCAAGCTTAATAACAATAATTGTTAAATAATTGTGTCAATTTAATTAAGAACAACGCTAAACAAGGATGAAAATGGAAAAGGTTCAATTAGTAGTATTGGGATTATCAGCATCGCCGGCGGCAAGCAATGCATACGCATTAATATTGAAGGAGGTAGATGGAGAGCGTCGATTGCCGATAATCATAGGAGCATTCGAGGCGCAAGCAATAGCACTCGAAATGGAAGGAGTAACCCCACCGCGACCGATGACGCACGATTTGATTAAGAATATTCTGGACCAGATGGGCGCGACTTTGACGGAAGTAGTAATATCGGATATAATCGAGGGAACTTTTTATGCAAAGCTGGTATTTGAAGATTTGGGTATAGAGATAGATGCACGACCGAGCGATGCGATAGCGATAGCGGTAAGAGTAGGATGCCCGATATATGTAAATGCAGAAGTATTGCAAGAAACAGGAGTGGCTCCGCAAGGAGAAGAAAAAGAAGAAGTTGCAGACGAAGATTATGATGAGTTCGAGATGCTGAAGAAGTCCGAGAAGATGCAACAACCCCAAACTCCACAGCAACCAAAAAGCCGGATTGATATATTGCAGGAGCAATTAGAAAAAGCGATAAGGGATGAAGATTACGAGACGGCGGCAAGAATACGGGATGAGTTGAAAAAAATGTTAGAAAGTTCGTAAAATTATTTGTTTATTACGAGAAGAATAATTAATTTTGTAGTCCAAGTTTGAGCCGGGGTAGCTCAGGTGGTTAGAGCAACGGAATCATAATCCGTGTGTCGGGGGTTCAAATCCCTCTCCCGGTACAAGCAAAATCCTGGAAAAAAGTTTCCGGGATTTTTTTGTATGAATAAAGATGAAATATTTTTGTTTTTTTTATTTTTTTTTTTAATTTGTATTTAGATGTAGAATTTTCGATCCTACATTATGTTATCATTTACAATAATTTTTAACATTCATTTAATATCTCGGGGGATTTATGAAGTATCCAAAACACCTTTTTGTATCGTTTATTGTATTTACTTTACTTGTTGCTGTTTATCAAACGAATGCACAGTCAACGAAAGAAGTGTTCTTTAATGCAGGAGCAGCCATTCCATCTAAACCTGAAGTATTTTCAGATTATTGGAAAATGGGTTTTAATGTAGGTGGAGGAGTTGGTTTTTCTATTAGCAAAAATACTACATTATCTGGATCTATTGATTATTCATCGTTTGGAATTGATGAAGATGGAGTATTAAAATCAAATGGATTGAGTAACACTGGAGTATCAATTTCAGGGGGGGCTGCCTCTATACTTACTATTATGGGGAATGCCAAAATATTATTAACTTCTGATGCAAGTAATATAGCTCCATATATAGTTGGAGGATTAGGTTTTTTCAATATTTCTACAAATGATATAAAAATTGCATATATGGGAGATGTTGATGTCCTTGAAGGTTCATCAGAACTTGCGTTTTCATTACTTTTAGGGGCAGGATTTCAATTCCCAATAGGGAATTCAAGTATTTTCCTTGAAGGTAATTATCATATTGGATTTACTGAAGGAAGTAGCACGGCTTTCTTCCCAATAAAAGTTGGTTTAAGAATGAAAATTTAATTGATTTCTACTATTATAATTATGCAAAATTCTTTTTTTAAAATAACCGCAACTCAATTTCTGGGTTGCGGTTTTTTGTTTTTTGAACTTTATATCACTACTAATAATTGATGTATTAAAAATTTGATAACCTAACATTTAAAATCAAGACAAGTTTTAATCTCGATTATTTATCTTCGAATTTTTCACATTAAACTATAATTTTCATCTAATAAATCAAACTCAATTTCAACAATTCTGAAGATCATTTTACTGATTTTATGATAGTAATTGTCGTTAATTATTTGGCAATAGTAACAATATTACATTTTTAATACACCGAATACTATTTTATAGGTTCTCCAATATAATTGCCAGCCGGGAAATATCGAGCAACGACAAAAGTACCGTTTTTACCTTTGACGATTGCAGCACCAATTTTTTGAGTTTTTCTCCAAATCATTTGTGTGTAATGACCAGCCTTGGGTTCATAGTAATTACTTTTTAAATACCGTTTTTCTGAAAGCCAGGAATTTGCAGCGTCAGCCATAGTAAAACTATGACAAGATCCCCAGAACAGATTTTCACCTTGATCTAAGTTGCTTGCGTGTTGCAATACATTTTTGTCGTGAATGATTTTAGCCCATTTTTCAGCATCTTTTGCTAATTCTTGGCTCCATTCGAGTGGTGGAATGTTGAATAGAGCTCGTTCTTTATTATGAATATTCAAAAATTCAATAATGTCATCATTTAAAGAATATGTTTGGCTTTCCATATCGTTCTGTTGTGGGCTTTCAATAGTAGTATTAGGTTTCTTATCTTTCTTTTTGTTTGATTTCGTAAGCTCTTTTTTGATGTCGTTAATAATGTCTTTTAATTTGATCTTTTGGTTGGCTTCAAGAGCCGAACTAAAAAAGAATAAACAAATAAGTAAAACAACTACTTGTTTCATAAGACCCCCTGAAAAAATAAAAGATTGGAAAAAGAACTATATTATTAGTAATATTTAAACTTGGTTACGTATCTTGACAAATTTAACGAATTAATTTTTATTTTGTTACATAAATTCTTTTCCAGAAAGACAGTTAATTATAAATAAAATTAATTATTTGTACAAAAAAAAATGAAAATTAACACAATAAAAAAAACTAAGTTGATGGTAACTTTTTTCTGTATTTTTGCGTTAATGTAGGGATTTATTTATAAAGAAAGAGTTTCTATGATATTTTTTTGTATAATATTTATATGTTTGATAGTATCGGGTCAAAATACATTTTCGGCAGAAAAAGTGGCTGTTGCAAAGAAAAGAGAAAGTAACATTCACATAGATGGCAAGTTGCTGGAAAAAGACTGGCGACAAGCAATTCCAATTTCTGATTTTACAACAAAAGATCCAGTTGAAGGTGGCTCGCCAAGTGAGAAAATAGAAGTAAGATTTCTTTACGACGAGGATTATTTGTATATCGGGGCGCGAATGGAAAGAAAAAATCCTGAAAAAATACAGGCGTACGTTTCAAGAAGAGATAATATGAGCAATTCAGAAAGGATAATAATAATATTAGATACATATAATAATAAGCAAACGGCTGTTAGCTTTGCAGTTACAGCAACAGGAGTTAGAGCAGATTACTTTCACGCAACAGACAGCGAAGGAGACCGGGATTACAACTACAATCCTGTATGGGAAGCACGGACAAATATTGACAGTCTTGGCTGGACAGCAGAATATGCGATACCTTTTAGTCAGTTGAGATTTCCGAATGCCGATACACTTGTTTTTGGTTTGAACGTCAACCAATATACGCCGACGACACAAGAAGACGCCTATTGGGTGATGATACCAAAGAATCAATCCGGGTGGGCATCGCGTTTTGGAAAACTTGTCGGAATTGAAGGCATACGCAAAACACGCAGAATTGAGTTATTGCCATATGTAAGCACAACATTAGAGAAGAACCCCAATATATCAAGCAATCATCCATATTTTAATGAATGGGACTGGAGAAAATCAGTCGGGGTAGATTTTAAAATGGGGTTTGGACCGAATGTTACGCTTGATGCAACGATTAACCCGGATTTCGGACAGGTGGAGGCAGACCCTTCGGTAGTAAATTTATCAGAATTTGAAGTTTATTACGATGAGAAAAGACCATTTTTTATTGAAGGAAACCAATTATTCAGAAAAACAAATGTTGATTATTATTATTCGAGGAGAATAGGCGAGCCACCTGCATACAGATTGTATTCACAATATGCGAGAAATCCCCTGTTTTCAACAATACTTGGTGCTGCAAAAATCACCGGACGTTCATCTGATGGATGGTCTTATGCGGCATTGACGGCATTTGTCGATAAAGAATACGGGAAAGACTATGATACAGTATTGCACAAAAAAACGCAACAGATTGTATCGCCATATTCTTTATATAGTGTAGTGAGGGCTCAGAAAGAATTGGATGAATCGGGGTCTTTTTTCGGTGCTATTTTGACAGCTGTGAACCGTCAAAACAGCGAGGACTATTTGCACAAATATTATAATGATGCTGCATATTCGGGTGGAATAGACTGGAATATATTTTTGTTCGACAAAACTTATTCATTTTATGGGAATCTTGGATTTTCGGCAATAAATGGCACAAAAGAAAGAATTACTATTATTCAGACGAGCATTACGCAAAATTTTCAAAGACCCGATGCAAAGCATTTATCTGTGGATACTAATGCTAACTGGCTAACCGGATTATTAGGAAGAGTTGGATTTAAGAAAATTGCAGGAGAACATTGGATTTGGACTGCTGAATACTATACGGAAACTCCTGGGCTGAACTTTAACGATTTTGGCAAACTGCAACACGCAGACGAACACAAATTTTACTTTGGAATTACATACCGGGAAAATAAGCCAAGCGATTATCTATATTCATATTACTTAAATGCTTATTCAAGTTACGTAATGAATTGGGATTATGAACAAATACAAAATACGATTGGAATGTCGTATGGAGTAACATTTTTGAATAAATATTCTATTGAAGGTGGTTTTTATTACCTGCCGCATTATTTTAGTGATACCAAAACACGAGGTGGTATGATGGTGGCATTAGCTCCATCATATAATCTCTATGGCAGTATAAGCAGTGATTGGTCCAAGCCAATGCAATACAGTGTGGATTATAATTATTCCTGGGCACTCGACAACACAAAATATTCGAGCATAAGCACTTATTTATTCCATAATTTTGATAGAAGCAAAATAAGTATTGATTTTTCATATTCACAGGAAATTGACCCAAAAATATATTTAGGTTCCCGTGATAATAATAATCCTGAGACTTATAACAAACGATATATATTTGGAGAAATCAGGCAAAAAACTTTTTCGACATCATTGAGAATAAATTATGCTATTTCTCCTGATTTCACATTTGAATCGTATTTTGCTCCGTATTTCACAAACGGGAAATATTTATCTTTTGGAGAAGCATTGAACAGAAAAAATTACGCATTAAAAGTGTATGGAAAATATTCAGGGACATCAATAGAAGAAAACGAAAATTATTATAAAATTGCAGATGGAAATGATGAATTTAATATTGGAAAGCAGGATTTTTATTTCAAGTCGTTTCGTTCGAGTGTGGTAATAAGGTGGGAATTTTTGCCGGGTTCTCAGTTATATTTAGTTTGGCAGGTAAACGACTCAAGATATGACAAATATCAAAAAATAATGTTAGACGATTTTTCAGATTTATTAGGAAGAAAAGCCCGCCATTCGTTTATGATGAAAATTTCGTACTGGTTTGCAAATGTTTAATAAAAAAATAATTAAGTAAGAAAAATTATATAATTTTGTATTAATTGTTTAACAAAAATTAGAAAACTATGTTAGATTTAAAATTCGTTCGCGATAATATTGAGCTTGTCAGGCAAAATATTATTAATAAAAATGAAAGTGCAGACGTTACAGAAATACCAAGACTTGATGAGAAGAGACGTTCAATTATTCAGGAAGTCGAGAGGCTAAAAAATTTACGGAACGTTGTATCGAAAGAAATAGCTGAGTTGAAAAAACAAAAACAACCTGCCGACGATAAAATTGAAGAAATGAGAGTTGTTTCCGACAAGATAAAAGAGCTCGATGATGAACTTCGCAACATAGAAGAGGCAATACAGCAAGTTCTTATAAGAATACCGAATATGCTTCACGAGAGCGTTCCGGTTGGGAAAAGTGCAGATGAAAACAAAGTTGTTCGCACTTGGGGCGAGCTCAAACAGCAAAAAATCAAGAAGGATCATTTGCAAATAGCAAAGGATCTGGGTATAATAGATTTTGAGCGTGGAGCAAAAGTTACAGGCGGAGGATTTGCTTTTTACGTTGGCAAAGGAGCTAAATTAGAAAGGGCATTGATTAATTTTATGATTAATTATCATATTGAGAATCACGGTTACACAGAACTTATGCCACCATTTGTTGTAAATCGCAATTCAATGTTTGGGACCGGACAACTTCCCAAAATGGCAGAAGATATGTATCACGATGCGGCTGACGACATTTTTCTGATACCGACAGCGGAAGTGCCAATAACAAATTACCATAATAACGAAATTTTGCGTGGCGAAGATTTACCAATAAAATATGCCGGATATTCACCTTGTTTTCGTCGGGAAGCCGGGAGTTACGGCAAGGAAACACGCGGATTTTTACGAGTTCATCAGTTCAATAAAGTTGAAATGGTAAATTTCACAAAGCCAGAGGACTCATACGACAGATTAGAAGGATTGGTAGGCGAAGCAGAGGCAATACTTAAAGCATTAGGTCTCCCCTATCGTGTTATTTTGCTTTGTTCGGGCGACACAAGTTTCTCAAGTGCAAAAACATACGATCTGGAAGCGTGGGCATCCGGTGAAGAAAAATGGTTAGAAGTTTCGAGTTGTTCGAATTTCGAAGATTTTCAGGCACGAAGAGCACAAATTCGATTCAAGAGGACACCGGATTCGAAACCTGAATTTGTTCATACATTGAACGGAAGCGGTTTGGCAACATCGCGAATAATGGTAGCAATACTTGAAAACTATTTGCAAGAAGACGGGCACGTGCTTGTTCCGGAAGTATTGCGTCCGTTCTGTGGATTTGATGTTATTTAATTAATAAACAGATATGAGTTTTTTTGAATTAATAAAAACCGACGCCGAGACAAAAGCTCGCGTCGGTATTTTGCATACAGACAATGGAGATATACCCACGCCAATATTTATGCCGGTTGGCACACAAGGCACTGTGAAAGCATTGGAGCAGAGAAATCTACTCGAATTAGACGCTAAAATAATTCTTGGGAATACATACCACCTGTATTTGCGTCCGGGAATGGATGTAATGAAGCATTTTGGCGGATTGCATAAGTTCATACGTTGGAACAGAGCCATATTAACCGATAGCGGAGGCTATCAGGTATTTTCTTTGCAGGATTTGCGCAGGATTTCGGACGAAGGAGTTGAGTTTCGTTCTCATATTGATGGTTCACGGCATTTTTTTTCGGCAAGGAAAGTAGTTGAAATTCAAAAGATATTAGGTTCTGATGTGATGATGGTGCTTGATGAATGCGTTCCTTACGGAGCAGACGAACAATACACAAGGCGTTCGATGGAACTTTCGTATCGTTGGGCTGTGGAAAGTCGCGAAAATTTCAAATCAATACCACAAATGTGGGAGCACAGACAATTCCAGTTTGCAATTTGTCAAGGCGGAATGTTTTCAAATCTGAGAAAGGAATATGCTGAAAGAGTAACTCAGCACGATTTTGATGGGTTTTCGATTGGTGGACTGTCTGTAGGAGAACCGACTGAACTGATGTATGAGCTTACAGATTTAACAACAGATATACTACCGAAGGAAAAACCGCGATATTTAATGGGAGTTGGGACACCAGAGAACATACTTGAAGCAATAGAACGCGGAGTAGATATGTTTGATTGTGTTCTTCCAACCCGGAACGCAAGAAATGGACAACTTTTCACGACACAAGGTAAAATCAATATCAGGAATCAGCAGTATAAATATTCGGACGAACCGATAGATCCGTATTTCAGCGACAATGAAAATTATACTCTCGGTTACCTGCGTCATCTATTTATTTCAAAAGAAATATTAGGATTAATTTTGGCGACACGGCAGAATATACGGTTTTATTTATGGTTAGTGCGAACCGCCCGGGAAAAAATACTTACGGGGGAATTTCGTCAATGGAAAAAAGAATTTTTAAGTAGTTATTTAGAAAAAAAATAATTATATTACATTTTTAAAAAGTAATTATTCACTATTCAAAATAAGGCTGAAGTATGTTAGAATTGGCAAATTTGCTAATGTTTGCACCTCCACCGGGTGGACAGCAAGGTGGAGCAGGAAGTTTTCTTCCGACAATTATATTTTTTGTATTTATGATTTTAATTATGTATTTCTTTATGATACGCCCACAGACAAAGCGTCAGAAAGAACATCAGAATATGCTTGCAAATCTGAAAAAAGGCGATAAAGTTGTTACATCTGCCGGAATACACGGGACAATCACTGAAATAGATGATAAAACAATAGTATTACAAATTGCTGAAAATACAAAAATTAAAATTGAAAAACACGCAATTACAGCAAAACTGTAAATTATAATTATTAATATTTAAATCTTTCATCATAGTAGATGAAAGATTTATTTTTTTATCTATATAAAAAATATGGAATACAAAATTAATACAATCGAAGAAGCATTGGAGGACCTCGCAAACGGCAAAATGGTAATTGTTGCCGACGACGAGGACCGAGAAAACGAGGGCGACCTTGTTGCAGCATCGGAGCTTTGCACTCCTGAAACTGTTACTTTTATGTCCAATTACGGACGTGGGCTGATTTGTGTATCTATTACAGAAGAGCGAGCCGCTGAGTTGGAGCTTGATGTAATGGTAAGAGATAATTCAGCGATACATTCGACTAAATTCACTGTATCGGTGGATTATGCTCACGGCACAACAACAGGAATTTCGTCTTTCGATAGGGCAGCAACAATCAGAGCTTTGGCAGACGCCCGGACAAAGCCGCAAGATTTGCTACGCCCGGGACATATTTTCCCGTTAATTGCAGTGAAGGAAGGAGTTTTGCGACGTGCAGGACATACGGAGGCATCTGTTGATCTGATGAGATTGGCAGGGTTGAAACCTTGCGGGGTAATATGCGAGATTATCAACGACGATGGAACAATGGCACGAATGCCTCAGCTAATGGGATTTGCAAAGAAACATAACTTAAAAATTATAACTGTAAAAGATCTGATTGCATACAGATTAAAAAGCGAAAGTTTAGTTCATTGCGTCGCGAAAGCGTATCTGCCAACTGAATATGGCGAATTTGAAATGTTTGCCTTCGAAAATGTTTATGACAGGAAAGAACACGTTGCGTTGGTGAAAGGAAGCTGGGAGCAAGATGAACCGGTACTGGTACGGGTGCATTCTGAATGTCTGACGGGTGATGTATTTGGTTCTTTGCGTTGTGATTGTGGTCCGCAATTGCATTATTCGATGAAACTGATAGAGAATGCGGGCAAAGGAGTTGTGCTATATATGAGGCAGGAAGGAAGAAATATTGGGTTGGTAAATAAGATACGTGCTTACGCATTGCAGGAAATGGGATTTGATACTGAGGAAGCCAATTTACAGCTTGGATTTCCGCCAGACGCAAGAGATTATGGGATTGGTGCTCAAATATTACGCAATTTAGGCGTTACCAAAATGAAGCTGATTACAAATAACCCCAAAAAACGTGTTGGCTTGGAAAGTTATGGAATAGAGGTTGTCGAGCTTGTTCCTATTGAAATTGAACCGAATGAAATAAATTATAACTACTTGAAAACTAAAAAAGAAAAGATGGGACATATTCTTCACAAGATAAGATAGAAAGGAAATAATTCATTAATAATAAAGGTGAAAAAATGTCGGAAACTATTTATCTAACAAAGGAAAGGATGCAAGAGATCGAAGAAGAACTTCGCTACTTGCAAATCCATAAACGAAAGGAAATTGCTGAGAAAATTGCAGAGGCACGTTCTCACGGAGATTTGTCTGAGAACTCGGACTATGATGCCGCAAAAGACGAACAAGCACTGTTAGAACTGCGAATTGCAAAATTAAGTCAGATACTTGCCAAGGCGCAAGTAATCAAAGCAGAGGAATTTCCAGACGACAAAGTGTATATTCTTTCTAATGTTACTATGAAAAATCTTGCCACTGGCGCAACTGTTACTTACAAACTTGTAAGTGCCGAGGAAGCTGATTTTGAGCAAAACAAGATTGCAGTAAACTCACCGCTTGGCAAAGCAATGATGGGCAAAAAGGTTGGTGAAATTGTTGAAGTAAAAGTTCCAGCCGGCGTCAATAGATTCGAAATATTATCAATATCTAAATAATCTTTTGGAAATATTTTTTAAAAAAAGAGGCTGCCTTTATTGAGACAGCCTCTTTTACTTTTAACAAGCATATTATTTGTTTGGTTTGAAGAGTTCATCATCGAATGGAACATTAAGTTCAAAATTATAATCATTAATCATTGTAATGATTGAAGATAAATTTTCGACACGGGCTGGGAACTTAACACCATCTACAGTAGTCCAATTAGAGAATTTAACAGTTAGTGGTGTTGGTCCTTGAGGTCCTTGTTCAATAGTTTCGTATTTATTAATTAAATAAGTGTTTTCGTCGAAGTAATAAGTAGATTGTACGTTGTTTGGAGAAGTAGCAACAGCAATAATTTCACCGTTTTTCTTGCCTTTGATTTCGACTTTGTATCCCATATCAAGCAGTTTGCAGGTGGCAAACGGAGTAGCCTCGAAGGTCAATTGTTCAAGCATCATTCCTTCGAGTTTTGAAGTTTCACTAAATGCGTTTACATAGCCCTGATTGCCATCAATCCAAATTTCTTGTTGCATCATTTGCATATCAAGTTTCATATACATTTTGTTAGGTGATTTAATAAATTGTGTAATTTCTCCTTCGATGGACTGACCGCCCAGATTAATTTTAGACTTTGCAATTTTTTTGATTGATTGAACATTACTGATTGCATCACCACCAAGAGCGCGGCGATGACGTTCCATAAGGTCTTTTGGGGACAAGGATACTTCATCGAGTTTTGCATTTGGACCGGAAAGCGGCTCTAAATCAATATTATAGTCGAAAACAGTGCCAAATTTTTCCAGCATTGGGCGAATAGATGGGTCGCCAACGGCAATAATTCGGGATTTTTGCGGATTTAAATACTGGTTGGCAACATATCTGATATTGTTTGAGGTAATTTCTTCCAAAATTTTTGTATAATTTTTGTACTGTTCGAGCGAGATACCCATAAAGTCAGCTTCCTGAATCAGAGAAGCAACGAAATCGGAATTTTCGAAAGATAGTTTATATTGTCCGATAACAAAGCGTTTCATTCTATTGAGTTCATCATCTGTTGGACCTTGTTCTGCAAGAGAGCTAAGTTGCTCGAAAATTACATTTATGGAAGAATCGGTTTTTTCACTATTGACATCAGCACCGCAAGCAAAACGGTTGATGAATTTGGAAGTAGTTAGGTATCCCCAGGGAGTATAAGTAAAGGAATATTTTTCGCGTAAAGTGCGGAACAACCGACCACCAAAGCCCGAACCGATAATTTTAGAAGCCAAATCGAGCGTAATATAATCACTGTGTTTATAAGGCAGAGCAAGATTTGTAACAATCAAGGTAGTTTGTTCGGAAGCTGGACGTTGAACAAAATAAATACCTAAAGGCTGAGGTTTTGGTTCCGGGATATTGATTTTAGGTGCATTGCCTTGCTTCCAGTCAGCGAAAGCTTTTTCGAGTGCGGGAATAATTTCTTTTTCAGAGACATCGCCAATAACAGCAAGAGTAGCGTTGTTAGGAATGAAATAAGTATTATAGAAATTTTGCACTTCTTTTACACTGATTTTTTGTAGAGAGTTTTCGTTTGCTTTGAGAGCGTATGGATGGGAATCGCCATAGATAACTTTGCGAGCAAGGGTTTGCCCAATTTGCTCTGGCTGAGATTTTTCGTATTGCAAGCCGGCAATCATTTGTTCGGTAAGCTTTTCCAGTTCATCTTTCGGGAAAGTAGGCTTGACAACAACGTTTTTGAAGACATCAAGAATAGTTTTGGTGTGCTTTTTCAATCCAGAGGCAGAAACAATGATAGCATCACCATTGGCACGAGCAGAGATAGAAGCACCGATACCGTCAATTGTTTTAGCAATATCGAGGGCATTCATTTTGCCGGCACCTTTGGTAAGCAGACCAGCAGTGAGTTCAGCAGTGCCGGGCAAATTGTTGTCCATAGAAGTGCCACCGGGGATAAGTAAACGGAAAGCAACTGTGGGTTGCTCTTTATCTTCGATGATAAAGACACGAAGACCATTTTTAAGTTTGTGAGTGGTATGATTCGGGAACTGAAACTCTTTTTCCGGAAGAGGTTCCGGACGAACGCTTCTATCTATCTGCGCATTTAGATTAATCATAATAACACTTAATAATATTAATAATCCAAATATTTTTTTCATTTCTCATCTCCTTATTAGCTCGATTTTTTAGGTATATATTGAAGAACAACCCGATTTTGAGTGCCTAAATATAGTTTTGCAACACGCTGAACATCTTCTTTTGCA
Organism: Eximiradius proteiniborus; assembly: GCF_058546985.1. Classification (NCBI taxonomy): domain Bacteria; kingdom Pseudomonadati; phylum Bacteroidota; class Eximiradiia; order Eximiradiales; family Eximiradiaceae; genus Eximiradius; species Eximiradius proteiniborus. The sequence goes on from NZ_CM178592.1 coordinate 1,362,740, forward strand.
ACTGAGAGGAACTTTTTCAATTCATCATTAATAAGAGATGGGTCGTTGTAATAGCTATTGTAGCGGGCAAGAGTTTGAGCTTTTTCCATAACATCTTTTTTGCTAAAGATGAACTCAGATTCTTTAATATTTTTTGCTTTTGTGAGTTCATCGTCGGTAATTCCTTTCTCAATAATCTTGTTGATTTCTTTAAAAATAAGTTTTTCAATATCCTCGATTTTCTTATTAGGAGCAGCAATAGCGTAGAAGGCAGCCATTCCGGATTTTTCGAGAGAAAATGGAAAAGCTCCGGCTTGAGCGGCAAGCCTTTCTTTATCGACAATTGTTTGATAGAGGCGTGAGCTTTCGCCAGCAGAGAGAATATCGAGCAAAATTGTCATCGGATAGTAGTCTGCATCACCAATAGCTGGTGCGCGAAATCCAATAAAAATAGCGGGAAGTTGTGCTTTTTCATCATCAATTTTTTTGCGAACCTCACCCTTCATTGGTTCAATACGAAAATCAAACCTCTTCGGTTGAGGTGCTTTCGGAAGCGAGCCAAAATATTCACGAACATACTTGCGAGCTTCATCAATATCAATATCGCCGGCAATTACTAAAGTTGCATTGTTGGGCTGATAGAAGTTATTATAAAAATTACGAAAATCTTCGATTGAAGCACGGCGAAGGTGTTCCTCTGAACCCAGAGTAGTCCATTGGTAAGAACTTCCGGGGAAAAGAGCATTGCAAATTTCATCAAGAAGAGTGCCATAGGGCTGATTGTTGCGACGCATTTTAAGTTCTTCGATTACAACACCGCGTTGAGTTTCTACTCCGACGGGTTCAAGAAGCAACCCACGCATACGTTCGGATTCAATCCAAAGGGCAAGTTTAATTTCGTTTGAGGGCAGACGAAGATAATAAACAGTTTCGTCGAAAGAAGTATGGGCGTTGAGGTCGCCACCGGCTTCCTGAACGTATTTGTCTATTGAGGCACGAGGAATATTGGTAGTAGCTTCGAACATAAGATGTTCGAAAAGGTGAGCGTAGCCGGTTTTATTAGGGTCCTCGTCGCGGGAGCCAACCCGGTAATGAACTATTGTTGCTACAACCGGAGCGGAACGGTCGATATGATAAATAACCTGCAAACCATTTTCGAGAGTGTCCTTTGTGAACTGGATTGGTCTCATATCACACATAGCGTTCTGCCCTCCAACAACTAATAAAAGAGTAAAAAGCGGAAGAATTTTCCTTAAAATTTCATTTCTCATAAAACTTCCGAAAAAAATTAACATAAAGATATACAAAATACGTAAATTCAGTCTAAAAGTTGCGAAAAAACAAAAAAAAGAAATCGCCTGTGAAACGATTTCTTTTGTTATTGGGGCGATCTACGGGATTTGAACCCGTGACACCCAGAGCCACAATCTGGTGCTCTACCGACTGAGCTAAGACCGCCATCTTAGAATTACAAAATTAATGTGATTTTTTGAATTTTACAACTAAAATTTCTTAATCCGGAAATGACAGTATGGTTTGCTACCGGTTTTATTGTAATAGTCTTGGTGTTTTTCTTCGGCTTCGTAGAATGGCGCAGCCGGAACAACCTGAGTAACAACATTTAGCCCTTTTTCTTTGAGAATATTTATTAATTTCTCAGTAGTCTGCTTTTGTTCCTGGTTCAAATAGAAGACGGCAGAACGATATTGCTCGCCGACATCTGGACCCTGCCGGTTAAGCTGAGTAGGGTCGTGTATTTCAAAGAATAGTTTGCATAATTCTTCGAAATTTGTTTTTTCGGGGTCGAAAATTACTTCGATTGCTTCGGCGTGTCCGGTTGTATTGGTGCAAACTTCCTGATAAGTCGGATTAACAGTGGTGCCGCCGGTATATCCAACGCGGGTTCTGAGAACTCCGGGGGCAGTTTTAAAATAATATTCAACTCCCCAGAAGCAGCCAGCTGCAAAAATAGCTTTTTGTGTTTTCGACACATTTTCGAAAGGGACAAAGTCGAGCGATAGAGAATTGACACAATGACGAACATTTTTTGGTGTAAGTTGCTCTCCTAAGAAAACGTGTCCAAGGTGAGCCCCGCAATTGGAACAAAGGATTTCAGTGCGTACACCATCGGCATCAGTTTGACGTTGTATTGCATTTGGAATTTCATCATCGAAGGAGGGCCAACCACAATGCGAAGCGAATTTATCATCAGAACGAAACAATGCAACTCCACATTGTTTGCAAAGGTATGTGCCTTTCTCAAAGAAATCGTTATATTTTCCGGTGAATGGATATTCCGTCCCTTTATTAAAAATAATTCTTTGCTCTTCAGGTGTTAAAGAAGTGTTGTTTATCATTTGATTCTCCGAAATAGAATTTAAAAGTAAAATTTCGAAAAATATAAGAAATAATTCAAACATAATTTAATTAATACTTAGTTTTTTAACGTAAATTCAAATAACCTAATCTATGATAAGTTATAAAGCTCGCATCCGCAATTCATCGAAAAATCGCTGATGTTCGATTGATAATTTATTGATTAGTAACATTAATTGTAAGCTAAGTCAATATCAATAGAAACAATCCAAAGACTTCATCACTTATCATTAACAATTGTCTAATTTCTGCAAATCAATTGTATGTTTTGATCAGTCAAGATCAATTTTATTTTTATACAGGACATTATTATTTCTATCAACAATCTGCACTGGAAGAGGCATATTGTCGATCAAGCCAACAAGTCTATCCAACGAAGTGTTGATTCCTTCTATCAGGCGACGGAAGTCCCCCAGATGACGGGTGCCATTTGCCCGATAGGTTATTTTGCCTTCGGAAGTATTATCAACCAATTCATAGGTATCTCTTATCAATAAATTGATCGCATCAATACACTGGTTAATGTTGTTTTTGATCTCGTTGAAGTCGCCACGATATTCTTCCACTATCTTTGGTGGGATATCACCCTTAGAGATACGATCGATATATTCAGCGGTTACGTTCAATGGTTTAATAATAGCATCCAGAGTTTCGTTTAATCCTTTAATAATATTTTTGTATTCTCCGTTATATTCGTCTTCTCTGCCTCGTGAATCGAGATGACCATTGATTGCTGCTATCTCTATTTTATGAATTTCTTCAACTAAACTTTTAATATTATTACGCATAATTTTCATTGAATTCAGCAAATCGCTTGTTTCATCTTTAGTTTTCACCTCTAAATCCACATCCATAAAACCATTTGCAATTTTGTTTGCAGCGTCTACAGCTTTCCGAATAGGCGTAGTAATTGATTTAGTTAAATAAATACTAATAAATATAGTAACTAAAATAGCGAGAACACCTAAGATAATCATTGTCCGAAGCTGTGCTTCATACAATTCTTCAGATTGTTTTGCAGTTTTATTAAATTCTTCAGTTTCGTATCGAATAATCTCACTGATTTTTTCAATATAAAGGTTTGTATTATAGCCGAAATCACCAAAAAGAACATTCTCGATAGGCTCTAAGTTATTTTCTTCGAGATATTTTAAAATTTGATTGCGACCATCAGAATACTTTTTTCTAATCGCCACTAAATCATTTAACAAAGATTTTCCTTTGCTATCTGTAACATATAAAGTTAATGAATCAAGTCTCGAAGAAACAGTTGCCCGAGTGCCTTTAAGCTTTTCTAATTCTAGTTTTCTTAAATCTAAATTTTTCGTAATGATAGCATTTCGAAGATATATTGCGGCAGATTTTAAATTATCTATTACTTCATTTGACCAGGTAGTTTTTCTAAAATGCTCATAGGTTAGTGCCTGAATTTTTAAATTTAATTGGTTGGATACATAAATACCAAGTATTATCATTACTAATAAGAATAATCCTAAAGTTGCATAACTAATAGTGAGCTTGGTCCCAATTTTCATAGATCACCTATAGATTTTTAATTAATGATTCATTGGTATTATTCCTGTACAGCACATTATTATTTCTATCAACTATCTGCACAGGCACGGGCATATTGTCGATTAAGCCGACAAGTCTATCCAGCGTTGCGTTTATTCCTTCTATCAGGCGACGGAAATCTCCCAAATGGCGGATACCATTTGCCCGATAGGTTATTCGTCCTTCTGTTGCATTATCGACCAATTCATAGGTATCCTTGAGCAATAAATTTATGGCATCGATACACTGGTTAATGTTGTTTTTGATCTCGTTGAAGTCGCCACGATATTCTTCTTCTATCTTCGGTGGAATGTCGCCCTTCGAGATACGATCAATATACTCAGCAGTAACATTGAGCGGTCTGATAAGATTATCTATTGCCTGGTTTATACCTTCAACAATTTCCTTATAGCTGCCTTCGAATTCCTGAGCTTTTGCACGATAATCCAAACGTCCATCGCTTGCGGCTTTTGCCAGAGCACGCGTTTCTTCTATAACTTTTGAAATTTTTGACTTCATCAAATTGAAAGCATTAGCTAAGTCAAGAACTTCATCTTTGGTTTTAACTTGTAAATTATCAACCATTCTGCCTTTAGAAAGTTCTTTAGCGGCATTAGTAATTTCAACAATTGGATTGGATATTTTTTTGCTCAACAAAATTGATAATACGATGACAATAGCAATAGTAATCAGAAGAATCGCAACGATATAAAATGAAATCTCAGCTTTTTCTTCGTTAGCTTTTTCAACGTTCTGTTTATTTATTTTTTCAATATCATCGATATAATTACCTGTTCCGACAACCCAACGATATGGTTCAAAAGCTTTTGAATAGCCTCTTTTTGGAGCGGCGGCGGTGTCGCCGGGGCGTGGGAACCAATAATCAGTGAAACCACCGCCTGCACGAGCTTTTTCAATTAATTCTTTTATTAAGTACTTTCCTTTAACATCTTGAAGATTTAATCTGTTTGTTCCCTCGACAGCTTTACCAAGCAAAACAACATTATTCCCATCATAATCATCAATCCAGAAATACCCTTCTTTTTCATATCTTAAATCGCGGATTATTTTTTTTGCAAAATCCTGAGCTTGTTCTTTAGTTAGTTCACCTTTGTCTTCCATTGATTTTATTTTTTCCAACAGACTGATAACTGTATTAACCTCATAGACAATTACTCTATCGAAATTTTCATATAATAAATCAGTATTTTTCTTGATTTGAGTTGTAAAAATATTATCAATGAAATAGTAAAGCGAAATTCCAACTAAAAGCCCCGTGAATAATGTTGCAGAAACAGATAGAAGAACAATTTTATACATGATTTTTTTCATAGATAAACCCTCTGGTTAAAGGAATTACTTAAAAATCGAAATTATCGGTTAATTATTTTTAAAAATCATAGAATTAAAAATAAATAATCATTTTTTCACTCTAATGATGTTCTATTCCTATATAGGACATTGTTGTTTCTATCTACTATCTGCACAGGAACGGGCATATTGTCGATTAGTCCGACAAGTCTATCCAGCGAAGCGTTTATCCCTTCTATCAGACGACGGAAATCTCCTTGGTGACGGCTACCGTCTGCCCGATACGTTATTTTACCTTCCGAAGTATTATCGACCAATTCATACGTATCCTTGAGCAATAAATTTATCGCATCGATACATTGATTAATGTTGTTCTTTATCTCGTTGAAGTCGCCACGATATTCTTCCACTATCTTTGGTGGAATGTCGCCCTTAGAGATACGATCGATATATTCAGCCGCTACATTCAAAGGTCTAATTATATTGTTTATCGCTTCATTTATATTTCTCACCAACTCCCCAAATGCTCCACCATAACCTTCCAGGCTGGCTCTATAATCCAACTTACCATTATATAAATTCACTCCTAAATCGTTTATCTCGTCTATTATTCCACGTATTTTATTTGACATCTCTTTGAAGGCACGGCTAAGCTCACCTATCTCGTCTTCGCCTGATATTATTATTTCATCATCTATCCGACCTTCTTTGATATTTCGGGCTATTCCTACTAACTCTATTATCGGTTTCGTGGTTCTGTTTACAAACCAATAAGTGAGGATAATACCTATTATCGCTAATATTGCTGATATTAATATCTGCAGCAGCAACATATTGTTTGCAGCTTGCATAGGCACTTCTAATGGCACCTGCACCAACGCTGCCCAAGGAGTATCAGTCTTGCCAAAATGCACCGGGAATAGAATCTCGACGCGATCATCTATCACGGTATCTATTTCTGCTCCTTTCTGCACTAATTCAAGCAATGAAGGCAGATCGCTAAATTCGGGTATGGAATCAACACTCTTACCTAAATATTGTCTTAATCCGGTTCCACCAATCAGAGAACCATTGTTGGAAATTATTGAAATAACTCCTGTTTTATCAAAAATATCTACTTTGTCAGCGAAATTTTGGATAAAATCTAATTCGAAATCTGCACTAATTATCCCGTAAAATTTATTGTTATCAATAATTGGTGAAGCGACTGTAACCATAAAAATATTTTTACCTTCTACGATGAACCAGTATGGGTTTGTAATGCATTCATTCATTTTACGACGTGGTTCACCAAAATATTCTGATTTTTGTTCAGATTCCCATTCATCGGCTGGAAGATTTTGCTCGGCAAGCACAACTTTCCCATTCTTTCTTATGTGATATGCAAGATATCTACCGGTAAAGGTTTCGTTCTTTTTGCCAGCATAGAAATTGTCCATTCCATCAAAAGAATTATCTGGCAACCAAGAAACATATATACCATATAAATCCTTGTTCCTTTCAATTTGCTCCCGAAGAATATTGTTGCTCACCTGCCGGGAAATTTTAAGCGGATTTTCCTGAGCATTAACCTGTGAGTAAACACCGCTCAAAGTGCGAACAGTGAGCAAAGCATCTTCGATTTTTGATTTGAAAGTTTTAATAAATTTATCTGCTTCAATTTTTGCAAGCTTGCGAGCGTTTTCTTTAGCAATTTTTTTGGTATTTACTGTTGAATATACAATTATCGCTGCCGAAATAACGATTAAAATTAAAGCAGTTAAAATCAATAATTTTGATTTTATTGATTTTTTTATTTTGGCAAACATTGTAGCCTCCGATTAAAAACCAACTGTTGTGGAAAGTTTGTAATAATCTCTAACTTTTTTATTATCTGCTTTGTTCAAATGATCAACTAAATTCGGACCTAATGAAAATGTAACTGAAGCATTGTCTTTAAACTTCAGACTTACCTCGGGACCAAAAACAAAATAAAATGTGTTGAATTTAATTTTATCTTTGTTTGGATAAATATTGGAATAATCTTCGCCCCACAAATAGTGATCGAAGAATATACCAGCAGTAACATATTTGCTGAAAGAATAATTGAATTTCAAGAAATACTCAAATAAATGATATAATGGGGTATTTTTACCTTCATTTCTTAAATTTTTGTAATACATAATTCCGGGTGTGATATTGAAATTATCTAAGCTATAGCCGGCATAAATACTTGCAACAATATTATCACCAACAACAGCCCGACCTCCACCAGATTGATAATTGCCGTGTCCGAAACCTATGTTCGGATTTAAATAAGCAGCACCATCAAGCATAAGAAAATTCAGACCGAAACCAAATTCTGTAAGCAGATTAAAACCTCCTTGCTTGCCTGCCAACACATCTTGTGTCCAATAAATTCCGTAAAAAGTGAAATCAGTTTTTTCACCAATTGGAATGCTCCCGGCAACAGACGGATAAAAGCCCAAAGTGGGATCCTGAGACAATGTTACGCTGAAAGTACTTTCTCTTTGACTGTTCTCTTCTGCAAATATATTAGCAAAAGATAAAATAGTTAATGAGAAAGCAAAAATGGAGAAGATAATTTTTTTCATAGGGCACCTCAAAAAATTGAACTTGAACTTAAAATATAAAACAATTGATTTAAAGTTTTATTTTACTACTAAACAGAACATTTTTTTCTATCTATTATCAGCACAGACACGATCGTATGTCCGATAATCCCGCCAGCCTTTTAAATATTTCATTCTTCCAACAACCAAATGATGAACATCTCACTTGTGTTGGCTTCAATTTGTTTAATACTTCATTCGCAACTTTGTTGCATCTGCTATTATATTTTGTTAAACAGTAATGGGAAAATAGAAAAACGACAACAGAAAATAAAATTAATATTTAGTAATTATTTAAGTGGAACTACACATATGAGTGTGGATAATTATTTAAGACGGATATTTAATTTCTCGATAAAAAAATGTAATTTTGAAGTTTGATTTATTAGAATGTGAATTAATATCAAATATGTATTTAAGTAAATTAGAAATAGTTGGATTTAAATCGTTTGCTCAGAAGACACAACTCAAATTTAATGGTGGAATTTCTGCAATTGTGGGACCGAACGGCTGCGGAAAATCAAATATTGTTGATGCTATACGTTGGGTGTTAGGCGAACAAAAAACCTCAGTGCTTCGCTCTGATGTTATGGAAAACGTGATTTTCAATGGAACAAAAAACCGCAAGCCGCTTAGTATGGCAGAAGTTTCATTAACACTTGAAAATACAAAAGGAATATTGCCAAGTGAATATAGCGAAGTTACAGTTACAAGGCGATTATTTAGAAATGGAGAAAGTGAGTATTTAATTAATAAAAGCAAGTGCAGACTAAAAGACATAGTTGAACTGTTTATGGATACCGGGCTTGGAGCGGACTCGTATTCGGTGATTGAACTGAAAATGGTGGAAGCTATATTGAGCGGGCGACCCGATGAAAGACGAGCTTTGTTCGAAGAGGCTGCCGGAATAAAGAAATACAAACAAAGAAGAAAAGAAGCCGCAAAAAAATTAGAAACGGTTGTAGAGGACATTACACGTATTCAGGATATTCTGGAAGAGGTAAGGAAAAATGTAGCTTCTCTGGCACGTCAGGCTCAAAAGACCAAACGATACAACAATTTAATGTCTGAATACAAAGGTCTTGATAGCTCGATATTGGTTTTCAATTATTCACTTTTCAACAATAAAGCTGAAGCATATAAAAATGAACTGATTGAGCTAAACAAGCAGAAAATTAAGATGGAGTTCGAACTTGGAGAAACAGAAGAATTTCTCCGAAAATTAAAAGAACGGTATGCAATAACTGAAGAACAATATAATTTAATTATAGCAAACGAGGCAAGCCTCCAGGATAGGATTGCATCATCTGAAAAAGAGCTTGCAGTTTCTGACGAAAAGCTGAAAAATTTAAGCACTTCTAAAGAAAAGATAATAGCCGAAATAGAGAATGCAAAGCAAAGCATTCAATCATTGAAACTGGAAATTCAGGGAAACGAAGCTCTAATCAACGAAAAAAATAAAATAATTGAAGAACTTGAGGAAAAATTACTGACAAGCAAGGAAAACAGAGAGAACATTCTGCAAGAGTTGCGGCAATTAAAGGAAGAAAGCGATTATTCAAACGAAAAAGTGTTATCTCTGCAGAACACAATTAACAGTTTAAAAAATCATCAAAACCGGATTTCAGATAGAAAGAAAATGCTTGAACGCAAGGTTCAGGGAAATTTTGAAGAATCATCGAGACTTAAGAAACAAATAGAAGCAATAGAAACAGAACTTTTGAACGCTGATGAAATGCACAATAAACTTTCCGGTGAATTGTCCGAAGCTGAGAATCTGCTGGCACAAGAAAAAGAAAGACAAACAGTTTTGCAAAACAGCATCGATAGCGTAAAACATAAGTTGAATGATCGTAAGAATGCTCTTTCTGCCAGAAGAAATACACTTGAATATTTAAAATCAATTGTTGATACAAATCAAACATCGCAGTTCCTTATCAATTCATCGGGTTGGAGCAAGTCGAACGACAAAAATCAACTTGCCGAGCTTGTTGCAACAGACGAAGAGAATATTACGGCATTAGTTTCAATTTTGAACTACATCGGAGATTACTTTGTAGTTGAAAATGTTGATGAGGCAACGAAGGCAATTAATTTGCTGAAAGAATCGAAAAAAGGTCAAGCGTCATTTATTGCAAAAGATATAATTACAGACAGTCAGCATAAAATTAGTGATGCAGATGAGGGCAAATCTCTTTATCAAATAATTCGTGCTGAGCCGAAGATTGTAGAATTCCTGCAAAATATTCTTGGGAATTGCCTGATTGCTGAAACAGATGAAACTGCTCTAAAACTTGTAAGAGAAAAGAGGTGCGACTGTTGTGCTTCGAAAACCGGCTTGTTTGTTCATAAGTCGGGTTATATTTTCGGAGGTTCGGAGCAAAAGAATAAACAAAGTAAGATTGGTAGAAAAGAAAAAATTGAGAAAACACAGGAAGAAATTGATAAAATATCTCAGGAAATTGAGGTATTAAATGAAGAGCTGAGAAATCTGAGTGAAGAACTTTCGCTTATTGACTTACCATCTCTCACCTCAAATGTAAGACAAGCAGAAACACGATTGAAGAATTTCGAGCAAAAAATTTCACAGACGAAACTGCAAAAACAGGCGTTTGAGCAAAGTTTAGAAATTGTCAGTCAGAGCAATTTGCAAATAGAGCAGGAGCTTGATGAAATTCAATCTGAAGTAGATACGATTCAAAGTCAAATTGAAGAGGCAACGGAAGCTCTTGCCAAAGAGAAAGAAGAATATAACGCAATACAATCAAATTTGGCAAAAGTGGAAATAAAGGTAAAGAATTGTGATAATGAAATTCGTTCTACCGAAATTGAACTGACGAAATTAAACTCTGAAAGAAATTCCTGCGAAAATGATATTAAAAGATTAGCTAATAGTATTAAATCCTACGAAAACAAAATAAAAGATAAAGAAGATGAATTATTGAATGGTGATAGAATTGCAGTTGAACTAAAGGAAAAAACTGAAAAAATAGCTAATGAACTTATTAAATTGCGGGAAGAATATGAACAATTAGTTGATAGAAATCATAAATTGGTAACAGAAAAGAATTCAATCAATGAGCAAATTAATCAATACTCCGAAGCAATAAATTCGTTAAGAAATCAATATGATAAATTGAAAGAGCAAATACATCAGACAGACATAAAGATAAGCGAAATTAATGTGCAACTCAATTCAATAAAAGAGAGACTATCGGAAGATTTTGGAATTAACTGCGATGATGATTTGCCTTCGATACCTGAAGATTTCGATATAAATATTGCAAAAGAAAAGGTAATTGAGCTAAAAAACAAACTCGCATCGCTGGGAAATGTAAATTTCTTAGCTTTGGAAGAATACGAAAAGGAATCAGAAAGATTGAATTTCTATGAAAATCAAATAAATGACCTGCTTAATTCTGAAAAAACACTGAAAGAAACAATTGCTGAGATAAATCAAGCCGCGGAAAAGAATTTTTCGGAAACATTTCACCAAATACACGAGAACTTCAAAAGATTATTCAAAACTCTATTTGGTGAGGAAGGAGAAGCTGAACTGAAAATTGACGAGGGAAAATTATTAGAAACAGACATTGAAATTATTGCAAAACCACCGAATAAACGCCCGATAACAATAGAGCAACTATCACAAGGTGAAAAAACATTAACAGCGATAGCATTGCTGTTTGCCATTTATTTAGTGAAGCCATCTCCGTTTTGTATATTAGACGAGGTGGATGCACCACTTGATGATTCGAATGTAGATAAGTTCTTAACTTTAATCAAAGAGTTTAGCAATAATACGCAGTTTATTATCGTAACGCACAATAAAAAAACGATGTCGGCAGCAAATACTTTATATGGAATTACAATGCAGGAAGTCGGAGTATCGAAGACAGTATCTGTATCTTTGGAAAAAGTGGAAAACTTGCAATAAATAAAATTTGGAAAAAAAATAAAAAGTCTGTAAATTGCAAATTCATATTTTGTAAAAATTATAAGTTTATTGAGGATAAAATGTTGGTAGCGTTAGTAGAAATAGCCGGTCAACAATACGAAGTTAGCGAAAAAGCTCAGCTTGTGGTGCCTCATTTGCAAGGCGAAGTTGGAGAAACAGTTGAGTTCGATAAGATATTGCTTAAAAACAAAGATGGTAATATCGAAGTTGGTTCTCCATATTTAGAAGGCAAGGTGAAAGCTACAATCATGGAACACGCCAAAGGAAAAAAAGTATTGGTATTCCACAAAAAACGTCGCAAGGGACATCGTAAGCTGAATGGATTTCGTCCAATGTTTACTAAAATTGAAGTAAATAGCATCAATTAAGAAAAGAATTAATAATAATAGAGGTTACTATGGCTCATAAGAAAGGTGGCGGTTCATCGAAAAACGGACGCGATTCAAATCCACAGTATCGCGGAGTGAAGGTTTTCGGTGGTCAAAAAGTAATAGCTGGCAATATTATTGTTCGCCAATGTGGGACTAAATACCATCCAGGGAAAAACGTCGGACTTGGAAAAGATTACACAATTTTCTCGTTGATTGATGGTGTAGTAAAATTTGAAAGCAAAGACAAAACAAAAAAGAAAGTGTCTGTTTATCCAATTAACTAATTGCCTCTCTACTTGCAAAAAAGCCCGACTAAATTAGCCGGGCTTTATTTTTTTGTGGTTACATATTAGAAATTCTTTTCGAAGATTGATTGAACGTAATCCCAATTGATTACATTGAAGAAATTCTCTACATATTCATTGCGGCGGTTCTGATATTTTAAGTAATATGCGTGTTCCCAAACATCGAGACCAAGGACAGGCAACCCTTTTACGTCTGCCACATCCATAAGAGGATTATCTTGATTTGGAGTTGAAGAAACAACAAGCTTACCATCTTTAATAATTAGCCAAGCCCAGCCAGAGCCGAATCTTCCCATTGCTGCTTTTGAGAATTCAGCTTTGAAATTGTCGAATGAACCAAAATCTTTGTTGATTTGTTCCAAAAGTTTTCCTGAAGGAATTTTTGAAGACTTGCCAGACAAGAGCTTCCAGAAGAAAGCGTGGTTCCAATGTCCACCACCGTTATTACGAACAGCAACAGGATGTTTCGAAATATTAGCAAGAAGTTCGTCAAGGCTTAATTTTTCCATATCAGTTCCAGCAATTGCATTGTTTAAATTAGTAACATAAGCCTGATGGTGCTTAGTGTGGTGAATTTCCATTGTGCGAGCGTCGATATAAGGTTCTAATGCATCATAGGAATAGTCAAGTTCGGGAAGAAGATATTTCCCGGAGTCATCTTTTGAAAAATTGAGATTAAGTTTTTCTGAAAAAGAAGCGAAAGCAGAATTTGATAACATAATTACACCTAATAATATTAATTTTACATATTTCATAATTAGTTGCTCCTAATTTTAGTTTTAGAGACGCTTAATTTTAAATAAAATTTTATTAAATTAAAAAATTTTTTAGCAACGCTTAAATTTATTAATAAAGTTTTCAAATAATCGAAATTCACAATAATTTTTTCTTATAAACTTTATAATATTGTTTTTAAAATCAGATGTTTAACAAACAAATATAGAGGAAACAATGAGTGTTCTTGTTGACAAAAAGGCAAAGTTAATAGTTCAGGGAATAACCGGTTCGGAAGGCACATACCATACATCACAGATGATAGAATATGGAACTCAGGTAGTAGCAGGAGTAACACCCGGAAAAGGTGGCACAATGTATGGTGGAAAAGGTGAAATAAAATTTGCATACGAGGTGCCTGTTTATAACACAGTCAGAGAAGCAGTGGAAGCAACAGGAGCAAATGCGAGCGTGATATTTGTTCCGCCATTTGCAGCAGCAGACGCAATACTTGAAGCAATAGATGCAAAAGTGCCGTTGATTGTCTGCATTACAGAAGGCATACCAGTTCGTGATATGATAAAAGTCAAGGCAGCACTCGAAAATTCATCATCAAGGTTGATTGGACCGAATTGTCCGGGGATTATTACACCTGGGGAAGTCAAAATTGGAATTATGCCGGGCTACATTCACAAGAAAGGCAAGGTGGGTGTGGTATCGCGTAGTGGGACTTTAACTTACGAGGCAGTAAATCAATTATCTGAGCTGAAAATAGGACAATCGACCTGTATCGGAATAGGTGGCGACCCAATTATTGGAACTCAATTTATTGATGCCCTGGAACTGTTCAACGAAGATAAGAAAACTGAGGCTATCGTTATGATTGGCGAAATCGGCGGAAATGCTGAGGAAATTGCTGCTGCCTACATAAAGAAAAATGTTAAAAAGCCTGTTATCGGATTTATTGCAGGGCGAACTGCTCCTCCGGGACGTCGTATGGGACACGCTGGGGCAATCATTTCTGGCGGAAAAGGCACAGCCGAAGATAAAATTTCTGCAATGAAAGATGCGGGTATTATTGTAGTTGATTCACCAGCAGATATTGGAATTACAGTTAAAAAAGTGCTCGATGGAATTGCAATAAAAAAGAAAATTGTTGAAAAAAGAAAAAGCAAAACTGCAGAGAAATAGATTTTCACTTATTAAATATTATTTTTTGAGACAGAAATCTTCTCACCATTTTTTGTGTGAGAAGATTTTTTTGAAATTAAAAAATTTATTTTGAAAAGAATCTGGTTAGTTAAACCAAGAGCGAACAAAAAAAATTATTTTTTGATAAAAAATCGAGACAAAATCAACAGATAATAGTGTGAATTCTTGTTGATAAATAAAAGGTTAATGAAACTATTTCGTCTAAATATTTTTGGAGTTGTTGAAATGTTCGAACGGAGGAAAAATGGAAGGGAAAAGTTCGAAAAAGCCTTTGCGTCAGGCATTGGATACAGAAAAAGATTTGTTGAATACTTATAAAAAACAGGAGGAACAAAAAGTGAAAAAAATGGAAGAAGAAAACAGAACTATGGAAGAAAGTCAAAACGAACTGAATATTGATAATCAAAATGAAAAAAGCCAATCGGAAGATAGTAACAATAATATTATCGAGGAACTATCAAATATTGCATTAGATAAAATTTCAGAAATTGAAGAATTAAAAGCTGAGAGGGATTATCTAAAAGATCAGTTAGTAAGAAAAGTGGCTGAAATTGAAAATCAGAGAAAGCGGCATTTGAAAGAAAAACAAGAGTTGGCAGATTATGCAAACGGGCAACTTCTTGGTAAAATGATAGAACTACTTGACTATTTTGAGCAGGCAGTTGATGCATCAAGCAAGACAACTGACATAGAGGCATTGAGAACAGGTTTGGAGATGCTTTATCAAAAAGCAGTAAAGCTATTCGAAGAGCAAGGCGTAAAAAAAATGGAAGATCCGACAGGCAAGCCATTCGATGTAAATTTACAAGATGCAATTATGGCTATGAATTCGGACAAAGAAGAAGGCACAGTGCTGCAAGTAGCCCAGCCCGGATATATGTATAAGGACAAAGTGCTACGCCACGCAAAAGTAATCACTTCAAACGGACAATCTAACGGATAGGTGAAATCAGATGAGCTTACAAAGCATTAAGGATAGTTTTACAAAAAGAGATAGAGTAATAAGAATTCTATCGAAAGATGGATATTTCAGGGGAGTTGCGGTTAAGAATACAGCAATGGCACTCGATGCGCAAGCAAGACACAATCTTGAGGCAACACCGGCATTTTTTCTTGCTAAAACATTAGCTGCTTCGACCTTGCTTTCAGCATTTCTCAAAGGCGAGGAACGGGTAAGCATAGAAATCGATGGTTCAAATTATATAAAAAAAATATATTCTGAATCTATTCAAGTTGGCGAAACCCGCGGATTTATCCGGGTTGATAATAAATACGGCGAAAGCAAATTGCATTCTATTGATGATGCAATAGGGAAAGGGAAAATTAAGGTATCGAGAATTTTATATAACAAAACAGAACCGATAATAGGAATTACAGAGTTAGCACAAGGCGATATTTCAACTGATTTAGCTTATTATTTCAGTCAATCGGAGCAAATTCCATCGGCAGTTTTATTAGATGCTTCAATTGACGATAACGGAAAGATACTTCAATCGGGCGGACTAATAATTCAAGCTATGCCGCAAGCACCATTAAAGGAAATAGTCAGAATTACAGAACGACTTTACGAACTACCACCAATTTCACAATTATTATCCGATGGACACACTATCGAAGAAATTATCCGTCAAGCAACTGATTTTGAGTTCGAAATAGTGAAGCATTCACCAGTGGATTTTTATTGCCGTTGTTCGAAGGAAGGATTTCTCGGTCATCTTGTGGCACTTGGTGCCGACGAAATACGCAATATGCAAAAAGAGGGACATACGGAGCTTGTTTGTCAGTATTGCAGCGAAAAATATATTTTAGATGAGAGTGATTTTGCAAGAATATTAACAGAGATTCAAGCAAAAAATAATTAGGAGAAATCGCTATGGCAAAAAGGAACAAGAAGAAAGAAACATCGGAAGAAGTAAGTTTACCGAAAAAACTACCAATATTACCACTACGAGACATAATCATCTACCCCAATATGATTTATCCTGTGCTCATCGGCAGGGAAACTTCAATGAAGGCGGTCAATTATGCATTGGATAATGACAAACTGATTTTTGTTGTTATACAGAAAGTGCCCGAACAGGACGACCCGACAATAAATGATTTGTTTGAGCACGGAATTGTTGCTAAGATATTACAGGTGTTGCGTCTTCCAAACAATTTATACAAGGTGCTATTAGAAGGCTTATATCAGGCAAAAATAGTAAAAAAAGCACGAAAAAAAGATTTCTTAGAAGCGGAAATCGAAAGTGTGAGCATCCATTATCAGGAAGACGACTCGGAATTGGCAGCACTTGTAAGATATTTATCGGAATCATTCAAACAATACGTAAACAAATCAAAAAATTTGCCATCAGACTTGATTTTAGCGTTCGATACAATTGAAGACCCGCTCTATAAATTATATTATGCAGCAGCGAACATAAAGTCCAAACTTCAGGAAAAGCAAAAAATTTTAGAAGAAACAGACATCAAGCAGAAATTTTTCCTTTTAAATTCGCTTCTGAGCAATGAGCTTGAACTATTAAAACTTGAAGAAGAAATTACAAATAAAGTTCATTCAGTAATACAAAAAAATCAGAAAAAATATTATATTCAGGAGCAAATCCGCACATTGCAACAGGAACTTGAAGAAGACGAAGGACTACCGCAGGAACTACTCGAAATAAAAGAGAAAATCGAAAAAGCAAATCTACCAAAACACGCTTACGAAAAAGCTTTAGAGGAACTCGACAAACTGAAGAAAACCCCGATGATGTCGCCGGAATATTCAGTTAATCGAACTTATCTCGATTTGCTTTTAGCACTTCCCTGGAATGAAAAAACGCAGGACAATATCAGAATAGAGCACGTCAAAAAAGTATTGGACGAAGATCATTATGATTTGGAGCGACCGAAGGAACGAATACTTGAATATATTGCAGTATTGAATTTTACGGGAGCATTGCGTCGCCAGATATTGTGCTTTGTGGGACCACCGGGAGTTGGGAAAACATCGTTAGCAAAATCGATTGCACGAGCTTTGGGAAGAAAATTTGTTCGTTTTTCGTTGGGTGGAGTTCGCGACGAAGCTGAGATACGCGGTCATAGGCGAACTTACGTAGGAGCTTTGCCCGGTAAAATAATTCAGTCGATGAAAAAGGCAGGAACGATAAATCCTGTGATATTGCTGGATGAAATTGACAAAATGTCGATGGATTTTCGTGGAGACCCGTCGGCAGCATTGCTGGAAGTGCTTGATCCAGAACAAAATGCAAATTTCAATGACCATTATTTAGAAATTGATTTTGATTTGTCGAATGTCTTATTTATTACAACTGCGAATGTAAAATATGATATTCCGGCTCCTTTGCTCGATAGGATGGAAATAATTGAAATCAATAGCTACCTTGAAATCGATAAGCTCGAAATAGCAAAAAGGCACATAATACCCAAATTGCTCAATGAATTTGGATTGGACAAGCTCAGGATTAGCTTTACTGATGAAGCGATATTAAAAATAATTCGCCAGTATACACGCGAAGCAGGTGTTCGCAATTTAGAACGCGAAATTGCATCTGTATTGCGAAAACTTGCAAAAGAAATTGTTTCTGAATCTTCTGATTATACAGCGGAAAGCAATGAATGGGTTCCGATACAAGAGAATAAAGAGATTTTGAAAAAGATATCCAAGAAAAAATACAAAGTTACTCCTGAGACAGTAGAAAAATATCTCAAAGCACCGATTTATAAAGAAAAATCAGATGAATTAGATGACAAAGTCGGAGTAGTAACAGGGCTTGCCTGGACAAGTGTTGGCGGTGATGTGATGCCGGTGGAAGTATCGATAATGCCCTCGACAACCGAAAAACTAACACTGACGGGGAAATTAGGGGACGTAATGAAAGAATCAGCAGTTGCAGCGCTTTCATTTATTCGTTCCAACTATAAGGCATTGGGATTGAATGAGAATTTCTATAAGAAAAAGGAAATTCATATTCACGTTCCGGAAGGAGCGATACCCAAAGACGGACCATCGGCAGGCATAACAATTGCAATGGCGATAATTTCGGCGATTAGTGGCAAACCTGCAAACGGAAAAGTTGCAATGACCGGAGAAATCACTTTGCGAGGGAATATTTTGCCAATCGGCGGATTGAAAGAAAAGCTGTTAGCCGCGAAGCGTTTTGGGATTACCAAAGTTATTATTCCGGATGAAAACTGGCGAGAAATACAGGATTTTCCGGTAGAAATCACCAATTCTTTGGAGATAATTCCTGTTAAGACATTGTGGGAAGCACTTCCGGTTGTTTTCAAATAATTGACTAAAATTAATAATAAAATCAAAAGGCTGGAGAACAAACCAGCCTTTTTTTTATCATTGAAAATTTATAAGTATTTTTCAGCAAACGTATTTATGAATCAATCCGGAAGTTTTATAAATTAAGCTAAAACATAATAAAGAAAGCGAAATGCCTATAATATCGGCAAGCAAATCATAAACAGAAGCATCTCGTCCCGGAACGAAGCTTTGGTGGAACTCATCAGAAATAGCGAATAAAGTAGCAAAAGCGAAAGTAATCAGAAGAATTTTACGTTTATTGAAATTAAAATTACTAACCAGAAAAAGCATTAAAAGAAGAGAATAAACAAAGAAAGCACTTAAATGAAGTATTTTGTCGAAGTTCAATATACCTAAATCGGGTAAATCTATTTGCGGCTGATGAGAAGCAATAAAAATAGCTACTGAAGCAAGCAAAACCGGCAAAGAAGTAATTATTTTAAATTTCATCCCGAACATTCCTGATTGCTTTGCCTAAATAATTTATTACATCGGAAGCAGTTACGCTCTCAGTTGAATACTGAGCAGAGTATAAATCAGCAGATAGCCCGTGAATAAAAGCAGCTATTGCACCTGCAATTGCAATATTATCGCACCGAGCCGCAAAAGCGGAAACAATGCCGGTGAGTGCATCGCCTGTTCCACCACTTGCGAGCCCACAATTGCCACTTGTAGAGTAGTAGAATTTGTCCCCATCGCTCACAACAGTAGTGCTACCTTTCAGCAGAAGGTTGGTTTCGTATTTCTGGCAAAATTCTCTGATAAGCGGAAGTTTATTTTGTGAAATGTCAGATTTATTTATACCAAGAATCCGGGAAAACTCGCCTAAATGAGGAGTCAGAATTACATTTTTGCTTAATTTATTTAATTTGGAGACAATGCGAATCGCATCAGCATCAAGAATGATTTTTGTATTTAGATTTTGCAAAATTTTTTCAACAATTTTCAAAGTATCTTCTGAAGAACCAAGACCGGGACCTATAGCAACAACATCAAAATGAGATAATTCATCGATTAATTCAGCAATATTATTTTCGGAGTATGCAATAAATCCATCGTTGTCGGCAGTGAGTTGATGATGAATAACTTCTGCTCTTAGCTGAGGATGAAATGATGTTGAGAATAGATGAACCAAGCCGGCACCTGCAACAACAGCCGCATTTGAGGCAATCGCTGCTGCTCCCGGATAACGGTGCGAACCGGCAACAAGTGCAATTTTGCCGCAATCGTATTTATTTGCATCAACCGGAATATTTTTTAACAGAGAGTAGTCGTGTGGTTCAATCTCCCATTCTTCGATAATGTGATTGACTAAGCTGCTATCGAAACCTAAATATGCGACGAATATTTCTCCGAAAACGGAGCTTAATTTTTTATCGAGCATTGTGCGTTTTTTGCAAAACATCGTAATAGTAGCAGAAGCCCGAAAAACATCAGGGTGGAATTTTCCGGTAGTTGAATTCAAGCCAGTAGGAACATCAATAGCAATTTTGACAGAATTAGTTTGATTTGCCTTTTTGAGCAGAGGCACAACCAAACCGCGTAGGTCTTCTCCCCCACCGACACCGATTAAGGCATCAATAATTAGTTCAAAATCGAAGCTTGTGCTTTTGATTTGTTCTTCATCAGAAAAATGTTTTATGATAATATTGCGATTATTTTTAGCAAACTCAAAATTTGCTTTTGTTTCATCGGACATTTTGGACAAATCGCCAATCACAAAAATTGTAACAGGGCAAAATTCAGATAGCAACCGAGCAAGAGCAAAACCATCGCCACCGTTATTACCAACACCACAAAGCACAAGGCAATTACGGAAGCGAAGACCAAATCTTTCTTTTATGATTTCGAAACAGGAACGAGCAGCATTTTCCATCATCAAGGCACCTGAGCTAAGACGCAAATCTTCCATAACTGCTTTATCTATCAGCTTTGACTTTTCAGCAGATGCAACAGGCTTCATAATACTAACCTATACACAATGTTAGAATGATGCTAAATTAATGAATAAACATCAAATTTTGATGAAAAATATATTATGAATACTCAAAAACAAAGCGTAACACTAATTAATTGAAAATAAAACATATTGGCATAATATTTGTATTCAACAGAAATAAATAATAAACATATTATTGGTGAAACAATGAGAAAAGTTATTTTTGGATTAATATTTATCCTTTCTTTTGAGATTTATGCGGCAGAACCAATAGTTGAGCTTTCGGCTTTGCCAAGCAACAACGAACTCGAACTATACGAAGAAAGCGAGGGGCTATTCGCTCTCAAAATATTAGAATATTACAGAATAGCGGTGTTGTATGAGGCTCAACTTCGGTTAATTGGATTGCAGCCAGCCAATCCAACGTCAATACCAACGCTCGAAGAACTAACTGATGCTGACGCCAGAACACTGCGTCGTTACTACAATCAAGCAGATGGGCTACGTCGGCAAGTGATGGATGCCCCCGATGCTCCATACCATAAGAAAATAGTTGAGCTGAGAGAAAAAATTGAGAAAATGAACAATGATAATTTTATACTACAAGAACAAATACACCGTCAGAATTTAGAATTGCTCTCGGCAAATTATTACAGGAACCGCTACCGTGAAATGATAGCGCAGATTGATAGTTTACGAAGCGAACTTGATAAAATGTTCTTCGATTGTCGTCAGCAGTCGTGGGTGCAGATGGAACATATTCGTCAGGCATACGATAACTGGAAGAATAGCGCGTCAATTTTATCAATCGGGTTATCCGGCAATTATTTGAATTATAATGATTCCCGGATTGATGCAAATATTTCTCCTGGGATTGCATTAATATTTAATCCAAGCCCGATTTTTGGGATGGGAAAGATACTTGATATCTGGACTGAGTACACATATCAGATTATTGAAGCAGAAAAATTCTATCAGAACAGACGCGTAAATATGGAATATAAAACAGATTACATTTCGACCGGAATGAATTTAAATATACCACTTTCAGAAGTAATGAAAATAGAGAATTTTTATTTAGGGCTGAAGGGAGGCTACGGATTTTTCTGGGGTTCTTGCCGACTGCCCAATACGGAATTGCCTTCGAAGAAGTGGCAGGGACAAACGATAAGGATGGAGCTAATGGCAACAAATTTCAGTCGTTTTCATTTTCCGATAGGATTTTTCGCTGCGTATAATTTCAATCATTATTCAAAGGATTTAGTATTTCCGGCGTTTGGAGGAGAAATAAATCTGGGGCGTCCGTGGACAACAAATTTTCAGCTTGGGGTACGTTTTGCATTATGGCAAACAGTATCGACCACCATATATTAAGGTGTGAAAATGAAAAAGTATATTTTATTAATTATGGCTATATGTTTGGTTTCTTTTTCTAATGATAATCAAAAGATTAAGAACTTAGAAACAAAATCGAAAAAATATATCGAACAAGGCAATTACCCAAAAGCAATTTCTACTCTGGAAGAAGCAAACCGAATGAAATCTGAACAGAAGCAGTCCCCGCGCCCGGCAACGAGCAGAAATATATCGCAGGCATCGCGATTTGTGAAGCTTGCCCAAAGTTACATAAACAACGGGGATTATGGCAAAGCATTTGAAAATTTGGAAAGAGCAGAAAGATTAATTGGAAAAAATCAAAGCTGGGAGGCACAATATTGGTCTGCTGCAATAGATGAAGCATACGGAGCAATATACAAAAAGATGAATATCCCAGACAAAGCGAGTGAATACCTGAAGCTGGCACTTAGGAAATATCAGAAGCTCATTTCAATGCCCGGTGGTAGTCAGGATGCTGTTAAAATATTAATTGCAAATTTGGAGAATGAAATAAATGAGTTGCCTTTGATTAGCAATAATTCAGTTGTTCTGAACTTCGACAACCAGAAATTACGGGATTTACCGGCAAATTTGCCACAACAAGTAGAAAACATTAGTATATCATCGAACAGATTGAGAAATTTTCCACAAGGAATTTCAAATTTCAAACAGCTCAAAGTATTGAATTTGTCGAACAACTCAATTAGTGAGGTGAAATTTGATTTTGGGAGTATTAGACAGATTCGGTGGTTAGACTTGTCGAATAACAAAATAAAATCTCTTGATGAAAGTATCGGCAAGGCAAGCAATCTTGAATATTTGGATTTATCCAACAATAAGCTGAAAACAATACCGATGAGCATTACTAATCTGAAAAACTTAAAAGTATTGAATTTAAAAAACAACGAATTAGCATTTTCGAGCATAAAAACAATTTTGCAATCGCTCCCAAATACTAATGTGTTGCACGACGAGTATCTTCAAAAAGGCGAAGAAACCGAGTAGAAAGAAAAAGTAAAAAAATATTTATTTCAATTTATTTATTACGAAGTTGCTTTATTCAGAAGCAACAAAAGAAAATGAGAAAAAATGAAAGAGGCGTATTAAGAATACGCCTCTACTTTGATATAAACTGATATTTTCCAGATATTTAAGCTTCTTTATAAATAAAATTTGATTATAAAAAGTATTGCAACAATAATTGTAACTAAAGACACTTCTTTAAACCGACCACTTAATATTTTAAATAACACATAAGAGAGAACGCCAAAGATAATGCCATCAGAGATGGAGAAAGTAAGCGGCATCATTACAATTGTGAAGAATACGGGGATAAGTTCGGTGTAATCGCTAAGGTCTATGTTTTTAATTGGTGTCATCATCATTGCACCGACCAGGATAAGTGCAGATGCAGTAGCGGCAGACGGTATCATCAAGAAAATTGGGGAGAATAGCAAAGCAAGAAGGAATAAGATTGCAGTAGTCAGAGCAGTAAGTCCTGTTCTGCCACCTTCTGCAACACCAGCAGCACTTTCGACATAAGTTGCAACAGTGGAAGTTCCCAACATAGCACCAGCAGTTGTTCCAATTGCATCAGCCATAAGTGCTTCTTTCACACGAGGCACTCTACCTTCGCTATCGAGCAGATTTGCTTTTGATGATACTCCGATAAGGGTGCCAACTGTGTCGAACATATCGACGAACAGAAAAGTGAAACACACAACCACCATATCCATTGAAAAAATATCAGACCATTCAAACTTCATAAAAATTGGTGAAAGCGACGGTGGAGCTACTTCGAAGCTCGAAGGGATAATTGTAATATTAAGCGGAATTCCTACCAAGGTTCCGACCAAAATACCAATCAACAACGCTCCTTTTACTCTGAGGGCAAGAAGAGTGCCGGCAACCAGGAACGAGATAATTGTAACCATAGGAGCAGCGCTATGAGATACATCAGTTATTTTACCCAGAGATACAAAAGTAGCTTCGTTGCTAACAATAATTCCAGCGTTTTTCAGACCGATGAAGGCAATGAACAAACCAATACCAACAGAAATTGCGTGCTTAATATTTGTAGGAATGGAATTGACAATTAATTCCCGCACATTGAAAAAAGTGAGAAGTATAAAAATAATACCTTCGATAAAAACTGCTGTTAAAGCAAATTGCCAGGTGTGCCCCATTCCCAGAACAACGGTATAAGTAAAAAATGCATTTAATCCCATACCGGGAGCAAGAGCAAAAGGTAATTTTGCATAAAAAGCCATTACCAGAGTTGCTACTACTGATGCAAGAGCAGTTGCAGTAAAGACAGCACCTTTGTCCATTCCGGCTGCACTAAGGATTTGCGGATTTACAGCAAGGATATATGCCATTGTCATAAATGTAGTAAATCCAGCAATAAGTTCTGTTTTGAAGTCTGTTTTATTCTCAGAGAGCTTAAAATAATTTTCAAGAAATTTCATAAATCACCTAAAAATTATACTTAATTGCTACTGTTGGATTAACTTTGAAACCGTACATTCCGGCAAAATCATTACTTAATTCAACTTCGCTTCCAACTGAAAATGTTTTATTAATGTTATACCAAATTTGTGGTTCGCTTAGAAACACAAAGTTTGATTTTTTGTAATGGTTTTGGAAATTATCTTTTGAAACGTGGTGCTTTTCTCTCCAAAAGTCAGCAAATCCACTAAAAGTAAACTTGCCATCAAATAAATGCAAATACCACACACCTGTAAGTTGGAAATTGTGTTGCTCCTGATTTCGCTCAATGTTTTTATATATAGCCTGTAGAGTGAAACCTTTCGAGAAATCCGGTGCATTCCATGAATATGAAACACCAACAAGATAGCAATTATTAAACCTGATAGCGGAATTTAAGCCACCGTTATATTCGAAGTGTGCAGCAATCGGGAAATCCCAGAATTTAAGGTCGCGAGCTATTTCCCAGTATGCTTCCGATGCACCTTTTTTGCTATGGTTAAAATCGACAAAGAAAAAAGTGCTGCCGTAACTATCCGGTTTGAATTGTTCTACGGTAGTTGTAATGTAGTTACGACCATCGCCAAAATCATAATGAACCTGCAGATTTTGAGAAATCAAGGAAGAAAGTGGTATTAGAAAAATTGATAAATAAAGTAGCTTTTTAAACATAATACCCCCAATTTATTGAAAAAAGAAGCAAAATTAATAAAAAAAATGAAATTATATTTTATTAGTTCTGTTAATTTTCAATAAAATTACAAATTACTTGAATAAAAAAGCCACCCCGAAGGGCGGCTATTATTATTATTTGAACAAATTACTCTTTAATAGGTTCAATTCTATCGACACCATCTTCCGGGCATCTTTGATGAATCTTATAAGAAGCAGAAAGAGTTGTAATTGGCACAGCAAGAAGACGCTCCTTTGCAATCAAAATACCGCAGACACGGCAAATGCCGTAAGTTTTGTCCTTAATTCTCAACAAAGCTTCATCCAATTTCTTAATGTAGTCTTTAATTCTTTGGATCTGAGCATAAGTTTTTTCTTTTTCCATTGCTTCGGAGCCTTGTTCTGCCATATGCATAGAATAAATCATACTTTCTTCGGCAAAATCATAGTTTGTAAGGTCTTCGAGACGTTCATAAAGCATCTGTAATTCGTCGAGAGCCTCGCTACGAGCCTCTAAAATAACATTTTTGAACATTTCCAAGTCTTCATCAGAATAACGAACGTCGGACTTAGGAGTATGCGGCTCAACAGGAGCTGGTTTGGGCTCTTGTTTTGGAGCAACAGGCTTCTGAGGAACAGGTTGCGGAGCGGGCTTTGGTTCAACTTTTGGTTTTTCAACGACTTTCTCAACAGGCTTAGCAACAGGTTTAGGAGCTTCCGCTTTTGGCTTTTCCTCTTTTTCAGCTTTTTTACGAGCAGAACGTTTTGTAGTGGGTTCCTCTTCGTATTTAATAGGCTCGAGCAGAGCATCATCTTTAATAATTTTTGGCTTTGTTTCTTGTTTTATTTCGGGTTTTGTTTCCTCAATTGTCTTGGCTGATTTCTTTTGCTTGTCTTCGGTTTGCACCGATTTGTCTTCGGCTTTGGCTGTTTTTTTAGCAGTTTTTGCCTTTGGTGCTGGTTCGGCTACTGCTTCAACAACCGCTTCAGCTTTTTTCTTTCCTGATTTGGAAGAAGCAGGCTTTGGTTCTGGAATAACATCGACTTTTGCTTTAGGTTCTTCTTTAGCAGTTTTTTTTGGTTTCTTTTCATCTTTGGTTTGGATTGGCTTTTCTTCGGATTTGGCTGTTTTTTTAGCAGTTTTTGCCTTTGGGGTTGGTTCGGCTACGACTTCAACAACTGCTTCAGCTTTTTTCTTTCCTGATTTGGAAGAAGCAGGCTTTGTTTCCTTCGCAGAAATAGTTTCCTGAACAGGTTCTTCTACTTTTTTAGTAGATTTAGTAACCTTTTTTGGAGTAGTATCGACTACTTCCTCTTTTTTCTTCTTGGTAGGCATAATTTATTCCTTGATATTGAAATTTCTTTCATTAATAATCATTGCAGTTCTCAAAAGAAAACTGCAATGACATCTACTAATGTATAAGTTATAAAGAAAATTTAAATTTTCAAATTATTTTTTTAGAATTTTGACAAAAACGATAGCCTCCTCGATGTCAATCTTTTCAAAATCGCTCTGATTAGAGACGAACTCAATATTTTCGGCAAGAGTTTCATTTTTTATGTAATCAGATTTTGCTGATAGAGCGTTTTGGATATTTTCATCGACAGAAACGAAGATATCGATTCTATCGGTAACTTCAAATCCGGAAGATTTACGAAGGTTTTGAATACGGTTAATAAATTCGCGGGCAATACCTTCGCGTAGCAAATCTTCATCAAGAGCAGTATCCAGAGCAACAGTAATACCATTTTCAGAAGCAACGAGCCAACCTTCAATATCTTCGCTAAAGATTTCGACATCTTCGAGAGTAATGAGGAATTCTTCGCCGTCGATTTGCAATTTATATTGGCTGTCCCCTATTAACTTAGAAACTTCTTTGGTTGGCAAATCCTTGATTGCATTGGCAACTTTCTGAGTAGATTTGCCAAATTTTTTGCCGATAGATTTGAAGTTTGCTTTTGCTCGTTTACTTACGATAGCAGAAGTTTCGTCGGTAACAAATTCAATTTCCTTAATATTAATTTCTTCTTTGATAATATCGGCAACGGCTTGAATATCACGGCGTTCCTGAGGACTATCGACAGGCAAAAGAATGCGGCGCAGCGGCTGACGAACGCGGATTTTTGATTTTTCGCGAAGGAAACGTGCGAGTGAAACGATTTGCTGTGCTTTTGCCATACGGTTTTCGAGAGCAGTATCAATTTTGTCGTGTTGAACTTCTGGGATACGGCATAGGTGCACAGATTCGGGTTCGTTTGCAAAGCGCAGGAACTGATAAATTTGTTCCGACAAGAAAGGTGCAGCAGGAGCCATAAGCTGAACAACAGTTTTCAAAACATAGCGAAGAGTTTGGTATGCAGCAATTTTTTCTTCATCTTTTTCACCTTTCCAGAAGCGGCGACGGTTGCGGCGAATATACCAGTTAGAAAGTTCATAAATTGTAAATTCCTGGATAGCACGCATTGCTTTTGTAACTTCGTATTCGTTCATAAACCGAACGAAATCGTTAATCAAAGAATTAGTGCGGGAGATAATCCATCTATCAATTTCTGGTTTTTGAGTGTGCGGAATTTCGAGTTCGCTACCATCGAAACCATCGATATTAGCATAAAGAGCAAAGAACGCATAAGTATTTGTGAGCGAACGGAAAAAGTCGGAAATAACAGTTTTGACAATATCTTCTTCGTTGAAAAGAGTTGCCTTCCAAGGTGGGTTATTAACAAATAAGTACCAACGGACAGCGTCAGCACCGAGCCTATCCATAATATCGAATGGGTCGATAACATTTCCTTTGGACTTGGACATTTTAATTCCGTGTTTGTCAAGGATAAGCTCATTGACAATGATGTTTTTGAAAGCAGGACTATCGAACAAAGCAGTGGCAATATTATGAAGAGTGTAGAACCATCCACGGGTTTGGTCGATACCTTCGGCGATAAAGTCTGCGGGAAACTGGCTACGGAAAAGCTCCTGATTTTCGAAAGGATAATGGAACTGAGCAAAAGGCATAGCACCACTATCGAACCACACGTCAATAACTTCGTGAACACGGCGATATTTATTACCGTTGCGGACAAAAACAACTTTATCGACAAAAGGTCTGTGCAAGTCAATTTCAAGGTTAGTTTCCTTTAGAGGAGTAAGACTTCCGTCCTCGTTCTCGTAGTAACCTTCTAAAAGTTCAGCAATTGAACCGACAGCAAATACATCATCTTTATTGTTTTCGTTCACCCACAATGGGAGCGGAGTGCCCCAGTAGCGGTCGCGAGACAAGTTCCAGTCTTTAACTTCTTCGAGCCAATTACCGAAACGCCCTTCCCCGATTTCTTTTGGCTGCCAGTTAATTTGTTTGTTAAGTTCAATCATTCTGTCTTTGTATTGAGGAGACCTAATGAACCAGCTTTCGCGAGCATAATATATAATTGGATTACCTGTACGCCAGCAATGTGGATAGCTATGCAGATAATCGTTAGTAGCGCGATAAATTTTTCCAGCATATTTAAGGGCGACAATAATATCTTTATCTGCACCTTCTTCGGTGTGGCCGTCGTAAACAAGAGTTTTTACAGCACGACCGGCAAACTCGCCCATATCTTCAGTAAAGTGTCCATCGAGAGTAACAGGCTGAACAAACGGGATACGGAATTTACGGCTCATCTCGTAGTCGTCTTCGCCGAAAGCAGGGGCAATATGGACGATGCCGGAGCCATCTTCGGTGGAGACGAAATCGCCGGGCAGAACACTCAAAGCATCAGGATATTCTTCGCTATTCCATTTGCAATAAGGGAAAATTTGCTCGTATTTTGTTCCAAGAAAATCGCGACCTTTGAATTCTTTAAGTATTTCATATTCGCCATCGAGAGCCGACAGACGGGCTTTGGCAAGAACAAGTTCGTCAATGAGCTCGCCGTCCTTGGTATTTCGTTTGTTGCGAACGAGGACGTAATCAATATCTTCACCAACGGCAGTAGCAACATTGGCAAGAAGCGTCCAAGGAGTTGTTGTCCATACAAGTAATTGTTTTTCAACAAGCTCACTTATTGGAGAAGATAATATTCTTAATTTAATGTAGCAATTTGGGTCCCGCACTTCTTTGTAACCAAGAGAAAGCTCGTGCGAACTAAGCGGGGTTCCGATAGTGGGAGATTGTGGGACGACTTTGAAACCGCGATAGATGAGCCCTTTATCGAAGAAAGTTTTCAAAGCCCACCAGACTGACTCGACATAGTCATTGGTGCAAGTGATGTAAGCTTTGGATAGATCGACCCAGTAGCCCATTCTTTCGGTGAGATAACCCCAACCTTCGTCCATTTCGATGTTTTTATAAACTAATTCTTTGCATTTAGCATTGAATTTGTCAATACCGAAAACTTCAATCTGAGATTTATCTTTAATTCCAAGTTCTTTTTCGACAGCAATTTCCACAGGCAAACCGTGAGTATCCCATCCGGCTTGGCGGCGAACATAATAGCCTTGCATAGTTTTGAAACGGCAGATAGTATCTTTGATAGTGCGAGCCATCATATGATGAATGCCGGGCTTGCCATTTACAGTTGGGGGACCTTCGTAGAAGCTATACACTTTGCTTTTGTCAGCATTTTCCAGTGTCTTTTCGAATATTTTGTGTTCTTTCCAAAAGTTCAATATAGATTTTTCGATTTCGGGATACGAGATTTTTTCAGGTAATGAATTAAACATTTTTCTTCACGTATAAGTATTAAAACATACAAATATTTATATAAAACAAATTTCAATTTTACGACTTTTTTTTCAGATAACAAAATGAATAATAAAAAGAAAGAATAAATAAGAGAAACAATTGAAAAACAGAAAGTTATCAACATTCGAAAAAAATATTTGATAATTAGAAACGATTTGTTATATTGCGTGTGAAAAAGTGGGATAAAGTGGTAAATAATCCCAAAAAAGAAATCAAATTGGTAGAAAATGGCATTCTTTAAAGGGCAAGAGACATACTCGATAGACAACAAAGGTCGGGTAAATATTCCAGCGAAGATGAGGAAATCGCTTTCGCCGGAAGCAAATGATACTTTTGCCATAACGCGCGGATTGGATAAATGCATCACAGCATATCCGATAGATGAATGGAAAAAATACGAAGAAAAGTTTGCCAATTTGAACCAATACGATGAAAAAAACCGGTATTTTTTGAGAATGTTGTTGATGTGGAGCGAAGAAGTAGCACTTGATGCCCAGCAAAGAATAACTTTGCCACGCAAACTGCTTGAATTTGCGGGCATCGAGAGCAAAGTGATGATAGTCGGGATGGGCGACCACATCGAATTCTGGAATCCTGATGAATTTGAAAACTACTTGAATAAATTCAACGAACCTTACGAGAAGGTTGCTGAACAAGTGTTCTCTGACAGTATGAAGTGAGACTGGCTGTGAAAAAAAAAAAGCATAAGAAGCGGCAGAAGCCAATACGCACAGAAGCGGCAAGTTATGATTACCACTTGCCGGTGTTAGGCGAAAAGTCTGTCGAATTGCTAATAAACAGGCAGGACGGAATATATATAGACGGCACTCTTGGAGGCGGTGGGCACGCGGCGTTAATCCTTCGAAAGCTCGATTCTGGGGGGAATTTATGGGCTTTCGATAAAGATGAAAACTCTATCCGGCACTGCCGGATAAAATTTGAGGAAGAGTTAAACAAAAAGCCTCCAAGACTTGTGCTGTTCAATTGTGGCTTCGAAGAAGCCTTTGAGCAGCCCGCACTGGCGGGCAATTTCTCTGGTCTTCTGCTTGATTTAGGCGTTTCCTCGATGCAGCTGGACACCGACTCACGGGGGCTAAGCTACCGGGTTAATTCGAGCTTAGATATGAGGTTTGGTGGAAGCGGCATTTCGGCAGAAGACCTTCTCAATTCTTTATCGGAAGAACAAATCTATCAAATTCTGCGAAACTATGGAGAAGAACCACGTTCGCGTGCTATTGCACGCACAATAGTTACTCGCAGAAAGCTTAGCCGAATACGCACTACATTCGAGCTTCGGGAAATTGTAGAAAGTTGTGTGCCGAAACCTCAACAAATCAGAACACTTTCGCGTGTGTTTCAAGCATTTCGGATTGCGGTTAACCGGGAGCTGGAAGTGCTTGAATATTCGCTTCGGAAAGCAATAGAAATGCTTGCACCGGGCGGACGGATTGTCGTGATTTCTTATCATTCGCTCGAAGATAGAATTGTAAAACACATTTTCAAAGAACATGCAATAAAAAAAGGCACAGTTGATATATCAAACACTGTGCCAAAATTAAAACTTCTTACAACAAAACCAATTGTTCCTGATGATGAGGAAATTGGTATCAATCCACGTTCGAGAAGTGCCAAGCTGAGAGCAGCTGAAAAGATTTAATACCTGTTTTGCATCCTTTGAGTTTTGATTATTATTTGTTCTTCGGAATTTTTATTTAATTTAAAATCAATTCTTAAAGTTCGCTTGCCTTCTAATTTATATTTGTGTGATGAAGACAAAATTTTGATATTTGTGAAATCTCCGGAAATCAGTAAAACGATGTCTTCGGCGGTATTAGCCTGATTTGAAAAGGAATATTTGTAAGTTTCAATTTGATTGGTGCCATCGAAATCTACATTCTGAATTTCTTCACGACCGTTAATATTAAAGGCTTTGGATAGTTTAAGAACTTCGGTGTTGTTTATATTAATTCCATTAGTCGGGATTTCTCCTACAAATTCAATATCTTCTTTGTTGATTGAATAAACTGAGAAAACACCTTTCGGAACAGTAAATCCCAAGCCATTATCTTTTGAGTTTACCAATTCAACTACATTAAAAATATCGACTTTGCCGCCGGTGTTCTGCCAAGGCTCGAAGCTTGAAAAAGCATATTTTTTTTTGAAAATTTTCACATTATCAGCACTTTTGTAAGATATTTTTCTGAATTGTTGGTTCAAAATTGAGAAATCATCTTTCAGGTCGTAAATGAAAAGACCAGATAATTCTTCTTCGGATGTGTTTGCGAGATTCATTTTTGCTGCTTGAGGAGAAAATCTCATTGCCCCGTAATCTTGTTCTTGAGAAATATCATTTAATCCGATTGGTTTGGGAACGTCTCCATAAATAAGCTTCATCCTGACATTTTTGAAATCTTTGCCGGAATTATTAAAAATCTGAAAATCGGACGAAAAGGTGGCAGAATTTGTTTGGTCGTTGATAATCAAAAAATGCTGGGCATTCCAGTAAATATCATTTATTTGATAATTAAGATTAATGTTTTGCGGACCTGATTTGATAGGTTCTATATCAAAAGAATATTTATTGTTCAAACTTACGTTATCGGGTAGTTCTTTAATTTCAATATCATATTCGAGCAGGTTCGACAGAAGAACAATGGAATTGTCGGGCTTTTTGAGAATTAATCTTGGATTATCATTCGGGAAAAAGGAGAGAATCTTGCCGTATAATTTTTCATTGCTGAATTTGTGGTAAACGGTAGCATCCTTGTTGATTGAATTTGATAGAATTTCGTTGAACAGTGATTTTCGAAAGAAGGAATAAGAATAGATATTTCCGTTTAGTTTAAGCATAAGAGAATTAGGAATAACACTTGATGGGAGGTTGTCAATCAGAAATTCCTGACGACCGTTTTTCAGATTGACATTAATAGTTTCCTCGACTACAGCAAAGCCACTGTTATAAATTGTCAGCTTTGGAGCTTGTGCAAAAAGCACATTACAAGCGAAAAGAAATATAAGAAAAGAGCGTTTCATTAATCAGTCCTCTTTTTTAGAGTAATAGTTTTTGAGAGATTTATTTTTTAAATCGTATTGTCCTTCCAAATGGTTTGCTTTTGTTTTTTCCCAAAGAGCTGCCCCATCGAGATATCCAGCACGTCCAATCATATGAGAAGAAACAGGAGAAGTCATAAATACAAAGATTACAATCAGGATAGAACGAGCATAAACAGCAAGGTCGTGGAAGAAAACAGCAGTTCCGACGATAACCAAGCCTACCCCGAGAGTGCTGGCTTTGGTGGTAACGGAAACACGAGTGTAAAGGTCAGGCATTTTGACTAACCCGACAGCTGTAAGAAAGATAAAGATGCTACCAGAAACAATCAAAATACCGGCAATAATTTCGAGTACAATGTTCATTGTAAGTTCCTCCTTTCGAGATAGTAAGCAAAAGAAACAGTTCCAAGGAAGGAAATAAGAGCCAGAATTAGAGCAACATCGAGAGCCATTGTTTTTCGCATAAAAACACCGAAGGCAGCCATAAAGGCTATGCCAATGGAAGTCATTGTGTCGAGTGCCACAATACGGTCGGCAATATCAGGACCGACGATAAGACGGAACAAAGAAATAAGCACAGAAATAATAATCAATGGCAGTGAAATATATAGGCAAATTTCGAGGAAACTCATCTCATAACCTCCAAAAGTTTTCTTTCAAGACCATTTTTTAAATCCTTGATAAATGTGTCGATATCATCGACATACATTGCGTGAATGTAAAGAGTTTTTCTGTCGTCAGAAACGTCTATGCTCCAAGTGCCGGGCGTCATAGTAATCATATTAGCGAACAAAGTAATTTCCAGGTCAGTTTTGCAATCAAGAGGAATTGCCAGAATAGCTGGTTTCATAAAGTAGCCCGGAGTAGCAACATCGTAAGCAACTTTCAGGTTGGAAACGATAATTTCCTTGATAAAATAGAGAATGAACCAAATAACTTTGAAAAAGCGAGTAAAATATGGTGTCGGTTCAGTAGACTTTCGAGTAATAAAAAGAAACAGGAAGCCAAGGAAAAATCCCTCGAAGAATGCAAAAAGATGCAAATTGCCCTGAAGGAACATCCAGATAAAAGCGAACATAATATTAACCATCAATCTATTCATTGGGCACCTCCAAGAACAGCGTTAATATAAACAGAAGGGTTGAGAAGCTGATGAGCGGCTTCGTTTGCATAATCGAAGAAAGGCTCGGGATAAAGCCCGATAAATAAAGTAATAGCCGCAAGAAGAATAATAGGTGCAAACATCATAGCAATTTTAAATTTCGGCAGTTGGCGAAGCGTTTGCTGTTCGGCAGCATATTCGGCTTTTTGTTCTTTCCAGAAGACTTCATTCCAAATTTTAATCATAGAAAACAAAGTGAGCAAGCCAACAAACAAAGATACTGCAAGAGCAAGGTATTCTGATTTCTCGACTGCAGCAACAGCTACTGTGTATTTTGCCCAGAAGCCGGAAAGCGGTGGCACTCCACCGAGAGAAAGGGCTGGAATTAAGAACAGCAAGCCAAGCAGAGGATATAATTTAAGCACACCACCGAGTTTTTTCAGGAGATAAGTGCCTTTTAGTTCACTGACAACGCCAGAAACAAAGAACAGGTTAGTTTTTACAATAATGTGGTGGAAAATATAGAACACACCGCCAGCGATACCGAGCGGAGTCATAAGCCCCAGCCCTAAAATCATATAACCAATCTGGCTAATGATGTGGAAAGACAGGATTCTGCGGAATTCCATCTGAGAGGCAGCTCCAAGCACACCTGAAAGCATAGTAAGCATTGCGATAATGATTATTATTGTATGAGTGAAAGCAACATCTGTAACGAATATTAAAGTAAATACACGGAAAAGAGCATAAACACCGACTTTGGTAAGCATACCAGCAAAAATTGCAGAAACTGCTGCCGGCGGAGTGTGATAGGAAGCGGGCAACCAGAAAAACAGAGGGAATATGGCAGCTTTTATCCCGAATGAAACTAAAAAGAACATAGCCATCACATTGACAATTCCTTTATTGGGAAGCATTGGGATTTTGCGGGCTAAATCTGCCATATTTAATCCGCCGGTAATACCGTACAGAATACCTACTCCGACAACGAAAAGAGATGATGAAAGCAAGTTAAGGATAACGTATTTTATTGCACCTTCTAATTGAGAACGTTCGCCACCCAAAGCCACAAGCGAAAAAGACGAAATGAGCAACACTTCAAACCAGACGAACATATTGAACAAGTCGCCAGTCATAAAGGAACCGTTAATACCCATAATCATTATTTGAAGCAGAGGGTAGTAACCGAAATGCTCGCGGGTTTCGTCCATTGTGCCAAGCGAATAGAGAGCAGTAGCAAA
The DNA here is from genome assembly GCF_058546985.1 of Eximiradius proteiniborus. Taxonomy (NCBI): domain Bacteria; kingdom Pseudomonadati; phylum Bacteroidota; class Eximiradiia; order Eximiradiales; family Eximiradiaceae; genus Eximiradius; species Eximiradius proteiniborus. The sequence goes on from NZ_CM178592.1 coordinate 1,398,043, forward strand.
GCCAATGATACCCGAAACAAGAATCATTGTCATTGTAAGCAGGTCAGCTGTAAAGATAATACCAAACGGAGCTTTCCAGGCACCGATGTAAAGGCATTGAATTCCACTTGTTTTAATATACCAGGTAAGATATATAGCAAGGGCTAAAGTAACAGTCGAACCAATAACATTGATAATTCTCTGGATTGAACGATGCTTCCAGAAAAATAACATAATAATTCCGGTAAACAGCGGAAAAACAACAGGCATAGCTAAAATCGAGTTCATCTATTTGCCTCCCGGGACGTCTTCGTTGCACATAATGTCGGTAGAATTCATTTTATCTAAGTCGTCGTCGCCAACTTTTTGAAAAGCTTTGCGGAATAGAGCAATGGCAAAAGCCTGTGTGCCGAACCCGATGACGATAGCAGTTAAGATCAAAGCTTGCGGGAGTGGGTCTGCATAAGTGCCTTCGAGAGTGTTTGCATTCTCCGGGATAAAGGCAGCAAAACCTTTTGTAACACGTGCAACAGAGAAGATAGTTAGGTTCACTGCATTGCCCAGAAATACCATACCCAGAATAACTTTCACAAGGCTTCTTCGCAACATTAAGTAAAAGGCGGATGTAGCTAATATCCCAACAATTATTGCTAAAACAAATTCCATATATTTTACTCCTTATCTTCGAACAAAGTGAAAATAATGTTGAGAGTAACTCCTAACACGGTGAAATAAACACCGGTATCGAACACTGTTGGCGTTCCTAAGCTCCCGACAATCGGCAATTTATGTTCGTACCAAACACCTGTCATCAATGGTTTGCCAAAAAAGATCGGGAAAACAACACTACTTGCGGCAAGGAACAATCCAAAAGCCAAAACTTTAATTGGCTGAACACGAAAAATAGTTCTTACTTTGTCGATACCAAAGCCAAGCAGGTAAAGCGAGTAAGCCGCAGAAGCAACAAGTCCTCCAACGAAGCCACCGCCCGGATGATTATGCCCGCGAAAGAGCAGAAATACAGAAAAAATCAGAAGCAATGGCAGCAAATACATTGTCATAGTTTTAAGGATAATCGACCTCATTGCTCTTCTCCTTGTTTTCTTAGACGGAGTAATGAATAGACGCCAACAGCCGCAATTGAAAGCACAGTGATTTCGCCCATAGTATCAAATCCACGGAAATCAACAAGTATCACATTTACTATGTTTTTGCCGTGTCCGATTAAGTAGCTTGTTTGAGCAAAATATTCGCTAAGACTGTTATCGTATTTGCCATAAGCACTTACAAAAATAATTATCATAGAAAACAATGAACCGAATGCCAAAGCAATTACTAAATCGCGAATTCTTGTTTTAAGTTTTGAATGAGTGAAAAATCGAGGCAATTTATATAATACAAGAACAAACAGAATAACAGAAAGTGTTTCGATAGAGAGCTGGGTCATTGCTAAGTCCGGGGCACCGTAGATAATGTAAATCAAAGAAATCAGTGCTCCAACAATGCCCATAGACGCAATCGCTGAAAGCCGTCCTTGTGAAAGGAGAGCAAAAACACTTGCAATAAGAACAGTTATGAGCATAGAGATGTCGTAAATATCAATACCATTTAAGCTTCTTTCGATAGAAATAGCAATGGCATTCAGAATACTTTCGGAAGTATTGAAACCGAAAAATGAGCCACCAACTAATAAAATAAACAATGCTAAAATAGTAAATATATAATAGCGAAGATGCCCATTTTGCAAGAATTTTGTTTGTATTTCAGCAAAGCTTAATGTTCCATTAAAGATATAATCATACCATTTGGATGGGAAGAAGTATTCCGGAATTCTGATTTTCACAATAAAGGAAACAATCGAATTACGTTTAGCTACGAACACAAGCCCGATAACAATCGTGAGCAAGCTTAGCTGCAAAGGCAAATTAAACCCGTGGAAAAGTGCGAGATGATGCGAAGCCAACGGAAAAATTGATTGTAAAGCTTTGTTAGTAATTCCATCAACGGTGGAGCTTGCAAAAATACCGAACACCAAACCCAACAGAGCAAGAGCAACGGGTCCACTTGTCATTTGGAACGGAGCTTCGGCAACGTGTTCGGAAGGAGATTTAAATTCTCCGAAAAATGGCAAAATACCGCTATATGCCATAACTGCAAAAATATTTATAGCAGAAATCACTGTAATTGTAATAAACAAAGAACTGTAAACGCCGGACTGCAAAGTTGCTTCGTAAAGCATTTCTTTGCCGATAAAACCAATAAAAGGAATAATTCCCATACCAGAGAGAGCAGCTAAAACTCCGATTAAAGTGGTAATAGGCAAATATTTGCGAAGTCCGCCGATATTACGAATATCGCGGGTGCCGGTTTCGTGGTCGATAATTCCAGCAGTGAGGAACAGGGCACCTTTGTAGAGAGAATGAGCGAACAGATAAACTATCATTGCAGAAACGGCTTTCTCGCCACCAAGTCCGATAAGCATAGTTAAAGTGCCAAGCACAGAGACAGTAGAATATGCAAGCAGACGTTTTAAATCTGTTTGCTTCAGTGCCATCGTCGATGCCATAAGCATTGTCCAGCCTCCGAACCCACCAAGAAGCCACATCCATAAATCAGTTCCACCAAGAATTGGCAAAAACTTAATCATAAGGAAAACGCCGGCTTTGACCATTGTAGCAGAGTGCAAATAAGCACTCACAGGAGTTGGAGCCTCCATTGCATTAGGCAACCAGAAATGGAATGGAAACTGAGCCGATTTTGTAAATGTGCCAATCAAAAAAAGTATTAAAATCGAAGGATAAAGTAAGTTGCTGATTATGTTGCTATGGGAAGCGTACATCTGCGAAATTTCGTAAGTGCCGGTAATTTGCCCGAGCATAATAACACTGGCAAGAAGTGCCAATCCACCACCAGCAGTAACAAGCAAGGACTGCAAGGCAGCATAGCGCGAACGTTCCTGTTCGTGATTAAATCCAATCAGTAAAAATGAGCTGATAGAGGTAAGTTCCCAAAAAACAAAAAGAGCAAGTGTGTTATCACAAGTAACAACACCAAGCATTGAAGCCATAAAAATGCTAATGTAAACATAGAATGGGACAATTTTTTCGCTTTTTGCTAAATAAGCAGAAGCGTAAAGATAGACCACAAAACCAATCCCACTGATAATAAGGGCAAAGATAAGATTTAGCCCGTCAATCAGGAAATTCAGATTGATTTTCAGAAATGGAATCCAGTAGAAAGAAGCATAGATTTTTTCGCCTGCCAACACATTGGGAATAAATTGCAAATAGTAGATAAATAGCGAAAGTGGCAAAACCGAGAGCAGTGCTCCTGCAACTTTCCTATTTAACCTGAAAATCAGCGGCACTATGCAGGCAACAATAAATCCTGATAATACAGCAAGGAACATCAAATTACTCCAAAATATTTATGTTATTTGTTATTTAGCATAAATAAAAATTAAAATTGCAATTCCAATTATTATTCTATAGAAAATAAAAATATAAGTAGAATGCTTTTTTAAATATTTAATAAGAAAATCGATGGCAAAATATCCGCTAATAGCCGAAACAAGAGTTGCTACAAGGATGTTGAACCATTCGCCAGCAGAAACAAAAGATAATGCCTGATAAAACTGAAGCACACCGCTTGCAAAAATTGCAGGAATGCTAAGCAAAAAAGAAAATCTTGCAGCCGTTGCGCGATTCATCCCCAGAAACAGACCAGCAGTAATTGTTGTGCCCGAACGAGACGAACCAGGAATAAGTGCCACACATTGAGCAAGTCCCACCACGAGAGCATCCCAAAAGGTCAGGTCTTTTTCTGATTTGCGAAGTTTCGCAATTTTCTCGGCAAGAAGCAAAATCAAAGCAAGAACGATAAGACTTATAGCAATAACTGTGAGACTTTTAGTAAAATCACCTTCGATAATCTTCTTCAAGGCAAGCCCAATTGTCATTATTGGCAAGCTGCCGATGATAACAAACCAACCGAGTCGGCTATTAAGACTTTGACGAGAGAAAGCAAGCCGGTTTTTCCCTAGGTTTTCCCGAAGGAATGCAGTTGGAATTTCATAAATTTCGCAGCGAAAATACCAGAGAACAGAAAAAAGAGTGCCGAGCTGGATAATTGCAATAAAAGCAGTCCATTGCTCGGGGTGGGAGTGGTCGATAGTTCCGAAAAGTTCGCCGAAAATTGTTAGATGAGCTGTAGAACTAATGGGGATGAATTCAGTAAGACCCTGTATTAATCCTAAGACAATAGCAACGAGTAAATTCATTATGAAAACTTATAGTTAAACAATAATATTATTGAAACATAATGCACTTAAAAAAACAAATTAAAAAGAATTATTGAAATTTGGAAAAGTGATTAGTATTTTTTTCTTATTTTTGTAAATTATTTTGTTTTTTTGGGAGTTAAATAGATGATTCGGCTAAATGTAAATATCGACCATATTGCAACAATACGAAACGCACGTGGTGGGAATGAACCTGATCCTGTTTTTGCAGCATCGTTGGCAGAGTTGGCAGGAGCAAGCGGAATAGTATGTCATCTGCGGGAAGACCGTCGCCATATAAACGATAGAGACCTGAGACTTCTGCGGGAAGTTGTTCAGACGAAATTAGACCTTGAAATGGCAGCAAACGAAGAGATAATACAAATTGCATTGCAAACACGTCCGGAATTAGTTACGATTGTTCCCGAAAAACGCCAAGAGCTCACAACCGAAGGCGGTTTGGATGTTGTTTCGCAGAGAGAAAAGCTTATATCGCTTTGCGAGAGAATGCACGAGCGTGGAATAGAAGTAAGTTTGTTTGTGGAACCTGAAGAAAAGCAAATCACTGCTGCCAAGGAAGTTGGTGCGGATATGGTCGAGCTACACACAGGAACCTATGCCAATGCAAAAACTCCCGAACGTTTCAAATTCGAATTAAACAGAATTATTAATGCTGCTGCTTTTGCCGGCAATCTTGAATTGAAAGTGGCTGCTGGTCACGGGCTTAACTATTACAATACAAAGCACATTTGTTACATTTACGAAATTGAGGAGTTAAGCATAGGGCATTCGATTATTTCTCGTGCTGCACTTGTTGGAATTGAACGGGCAGTAAAAGAAATGATTGAGCTTATAAACAATTCTACATTACACAGAAACATAGATATTTAGTATATGTGTGGAATAGCAGGAATATTCAATTACTCCGGACAGCAAAACGCTATAAGTCAAGAAATTTTAAAACAAATGTCTGATTGTATAGTTGAGCGGGGTCCTGATTCGGACGGCACTTATATTTCTGAGGACAGATTGTGCGGGATGACCTTTCGCCGACTGGCAATAGTGGATCTTTCTGCAAACGGCAATCAGCCAATGCAAACTGCTGATGGGAATTTCTCGATTGTGTTTAATGGCGAAATATATAATCATCTTGAAATACGCAAAGAATTAATTCAATTAGGTTTCAATTACCGTTCCAAAACTGACACGGAAACGATTCTGTATGGGTATGTGAGCCGGGGAAAAGATATTTTGCAAAAAATGCTTGGGATGTGGGCAATTGCAATTTATGACAAAGAAAGGCAGGAACTGTTTTTAGCTCGCGACAGAATCGGAATAAAGCCGTTATATTTTTACATAAAGAACGGAATATTTCTTTTTGCTTCGGAAATCAAATCAATTCTTGCTCATCCACTTGCAGAGAAAGAATTTAATTATGATGAACTGCCTAATTATTTAAATTATGGACTATCTTCCAACCGTGGCACTTTATTTAAAAATATATACAAAATACCTGCCGGACACTTTTTAGTAATCAATAAAGATGGTGAAATTAAATTACAGAGGTATTGGAGCCCATTCAACAAGGAAAAGGAAATTGAATTAGAGCAACTAAGCGACGAAGAAATCCAAAAGCAATTACTTGAATTATTGCGGCGGTCAATTGAAGCACGGATGATGAGCGATGTGCCGTTCGGAGTATTTCTTAGTGGTGGGATTGATTCGAGCGTAAATGTTGCTTTGATGGCAGAGCTGATGAACCGTACGGTAGATACGTTCACTGTTGGCTTTCGACAACTCGAAAAGTATAATGAACTGCAATATGCAAGAAAAATTGCCGAAATTTTCAAGACGAACCATCGCGAAATATTAATTGATGAAAATGATGCGATAGGAATACTGGAAAAGCTTGCTTATCGTGAAGACGAACCAAATGCAGACCCTGTGTGCATTCCGTTGTATTTTCTGTCGCAACTAACCCGTCGGAGTGGCACAATTGTGGTGCAAGTCGGCGAAGGAAGCGACGAACAATTTGCAGGATATCCGTGGATTGTTCAGCACTACAATGTGTATGAAAAATACTGGAAGCATTACATTAAACTACCTGAAACAATCAGAAAATCTGCGTATTATGCTGCCAAGCCTATATTGAGTGCAACAGGAAAAATTTTGGCACTTGATTATATCCGACGCGCTGCTTATGGTGAGCAATTTTACTGGAGCGGTATGCCAATTTTTTCTACGTGCCATTTGCAAAGACTATTTGCACCAAACTTTGAACAATTAGTGTCGAAGCCTGCCGAATATGCTGAATATTTGCATAAACAAGCTCTTGAACTTTCGCCAGATGCAGATTATTATCAGCGGATGGCATATCTGGAACTTACACAACGGCTTGCTGAGCTTCTGCTTATGCGGGTCGATAAAGTTACAATGTCGCATAGTATCGAGGCACGGGTCCCGTTTTTAGACCATAGAATTGTGGAATTTTCTACTGCACTCAAAGCAAATCGAAAGATGCCAGACGGAAAAACAACTAAATACATATTGAAAAAAGCAGTTGAAAGCATTTTGCCAAAAGATATTATTTACAGACGGAAGCAAGGATTTGCCGCCCCCGTAGAAGAATGGCTCCGGAAGGAATGGCACAAGTATGCCAAAAATGAAATTATTAACTCCCATTTTGTTCAAAATAGAATTTTCGATGAGAAATACATCGAAAAGCTTATTGCAGAACATCATTCATATAAAGCTAACAACTCGAAACAAATTTTCGCACTTCTGATGTTATCACTTTGGTGGAAAAAGTTTTTTTAATTGTGGCATATTTCTTGCACAAATAAAAATACTTTTGAATTTCGACCAAAGTTGGTAATTTTGGAATGGGTAGTTATGATTAAGAAAACGAAAAATATAATATTGCCATTGATATTGGCAGCGATTTTGTTTATTGGCTTTACTCAGGATAAAGCTAATAAAATTCCGGAGATTGCATTACCAGACGAAGAAGAATTAGGCAAGCGTCATCCTATTCCACTACTTTTTTCTCCCGTTAAAGATACAATCTACGTTCTGGGCGATGAATATATAGAAATTTGTTTGAAAACACAGACAGCAAAATTAGTGCAAAGAAACGGGAATAGTTTTGAGTATAAAATCAGCTCTGGCAATCCGTTTATTTCGCAGGGAATTGAAACAACGACAGGAGTTTTTACAGTTCAATCGAAATCTCCAAAAGCAATTTCGAAGCAATTTAATAACGCTGAGCTATTCTGGTGGGTTGGCTTTAATGGCAATATTGGTTTTCACGGGCTTGCAGGAAATGGTTATTATCATCATTTAGGTGTGAGGTCGTCTTCGCACGGGTGTGTGAGAATAAGCCGCGAAGACGGCAAAGATTTATACGAAAAGGTGCGAGTAGGCACACCTGTAATGGTTTATAAATCTGAACCAGCAAGAATATTTGCTTTCGCTGATTTTGATGATTATGCCAAATCACATTCTGCAATATTGTTGAATGATGATGCAAGTATCAGAAGGTTTTTAAGCAATCGGCTCGACAATTTATATCAAGGGAAAGCCCATACAAAAAATAAAACACGTGTATTTATCGATGGTGCAACAAAATTGAGACAATTGAAAATATCGGAAGGTGATTTTGCAAAAGTGTCTATTATTCAGGAAGTACCAATCGGAGATGTTCCGCTTTATATTGCTGAAAAAGACAAATTAAGAAGAAACGAAACATTATTTGTGCAAAAAAATAAGCAAAAAGAAGAGAGTTCAGAGAATAGTGATAAAAAGTAAAAATCACAAAATATTTTAATATTGCAAAAATCCCCAGCGTAGAGCCGGGGATTTTTATTTTAGGATTTGATTATCATTTCGAGAGCCATTTGGTATTTTTCTAAAGTGCCGCTAATAATTTCGGGAGGCAGTGGCGGCGGAGGTGGCTGTTTGTTCCAGTTGGTGCTTTCAAGCCAATCACGAAGAATTTGCTTATCAAAGTTTGTTTGAGGAACACCGGGAGCGTAGCTTTCCTTCAGCCAGAAGCGAGACGAATCCGGAGTGAGAGCTTCGTCGATAAGAATAATTTTGCCATCGATCATCCCAAATTCGAATTTTGTATCGGCAAGGATGATTCCACGCCCGGAAAGGTAGTTTGCGGCAAATTTATATAAATTGATTGAAGCTTGCTCAATGATACTGAAGACGCTATCTCCAAGAATATGCTTAGCCATTTCGGGAGAAATATTTTCGTCGTGTCCGGCTTCTGCTTTGGTGGAAGGAGTAAAAACAGGTTCGGGGAGTTGCTCGAATTCTTTAAGACCTGCCGGAAGAGGAATACCGCAGATAGTTTGGGATTTCAGATATTCTTTCCAGCCACTTCCTGCGATATAGCCACGGACAATACATTCGACAGGAAGAGGGGAGCATTTTTTTACAATCATCGAACGACCATCCAAAACCTGTCTGTATTTTTTGCAAACATCGGGATAATCATCAACATTGGATGAAATGAAATGATTATCGATGATATGCTTAGTATTTCTGAACCAGAATTCAGAAATTTTGTTAAGTATAATACCTTTGCCTGGGATAGGTTCCTGCATAATAACATCAAAAGCAGAGATGCGGTCAGTTGCAACGAACAAAAGGCATTCGCCGAGGTCATAGACATCACGGACTTTACCCCGGCGAATGAGTGGAATATCCTGAAAGTTTGTTTGGAAAACGTTCATTTAGAGCATTCCTGCAATAACAAGAGAAACTACAGCCATCAACTTAATAAGGATATTGAGCGATGGACCAGAAGTATCTTTGAAAGGATCGCCAACTGTGTCTCCGGTAACGGCAGCTTTGTGTGGGTCTGAACCTTTGTAGTATCGCTTGCCATCGATTTCGACACCTTCTTCGAACATTTTTTTAGCATTGTCCCAAGCACCACCAGCGTTAGCCTGAAAAACAGCAAGCAGAACACCGACAACAGTAACGCCAGCAAGCAAACCGCCTAATGTTTCCGCACCAAAGGCAAATCCAACAAATAGAGGAACAATAACAGCAAGAAGACCCGGAGCAATCATTTCACGGATAGCAGCTTTAGTGGAAATAGCAACGCATTTTGTGTATTCGGCAGCATCCTGTGCTTGGTGCAAAGCATCCAAATCTTCTTTGCTCCAATCTTTTTTATCTTTGTCTCCATATTTTTTCATTAAATCAAGAGCTTTAACCATAGAAGGGATTTCAGTGAACTGGCGACGAACTTCTTTTACCATACTCATAGCAGCGCGTCCAACTGCTCCCATAGATAAAGCACTGAAAACGAACGGAAGCACTCCACCGATAAATAATCCAGCCATTACATTAGCTTTGGAAATATCTATTGATTTAATATGAGCAGCAGTCATAAATGCACCGAAAAGTCCCAATGCAGTAAGAGCAGCGGAACCAATTGCGAAGCCTTTACCGATAGCAGCAGTTGAATTGCCGACAGCATCAAGTTTATCAGTGCGTGAACGTACTTCTTTCTCGAGTTCGCTCATTTCAGCAATACCGCCAGAATTGTCGGCAATAGGACCATAGGCATCAACTGCGAGCTGAATACCAGTTGTTGCAAGCATACCAACAGCAGCAATAGCAATGCCATAAAGACCAGCATAATAGAACGAACCAATAATTGCGATAGCAATAAGAATTACAGGAATTGCAGTTGAAAGCATACCTGTTCCAATTCCAGCGATAATGTTGGTGGCGTGTCCGGTTAAAGACTGCATAGCAATTTTGCGAACAGGTGGTTTGCCTAAACCAGTGTAATATTCAGTGATGAAGCCAATACCAACGCCCGCGAGCAGCCCAACAATAGTAGCGAGGAAAACACCGAGAGAAGTAATGGTAAACACTTGATTATAAAGTGGGTCTTCGTAGAGCCATTGTTCGGGGAGAATCCAGTGAATAATCAAGTAGGAAACAACAATCATCAGCACAGCAGCAATACTTGTTCCGACATTAAGTGCAGCCTGAGGATTGCCACCTTCGCGAACTTTTACGAAAAATGTTCCGAAAATAGAAACAAGGATACCAGCACCTGCAAGGAAAAGAGGCAGAACAACAGCTGAAAGCCCTTTGAACATAGTAGTTTGAAATTCAGGAACTGCAAAGAATGAAGCCCCAAGAACCATTGCAGCGACAATTGAGCCTACATAAGATTCGAATAAGTCTGCTCCCATACCGGCAACGTCGCCTACGTTGTCGCCAACGTTGTCGGCAATAGTAGCCGGATTAAGCGGATGGTCTTCCGGAATACCGGCTTCGACTTTTCCAACAAGGTCGGCACCGACATCTGCTGCTTTTGTATAAATACCGCCACCTACTCTTGCAAAAAGAGCAATTGACGATGCACCAAAAGAAAAGCCAGTTACAACATTTACAACTTTCAATATAGCTTCGCTTGAACTTGCCCCATCAAAAGTGTTGTTGTATAGAAGGAAAAGAATACTCAAACCAGTAACACCAAGACCTACAACGCCCATACCCATAACTGAGCCGCCGTTGAAAGCAACGCGCAAAGCACTGTTTAGCCCTGTGCGAGCAGCATTGGTAGTGCGAACATTTGCTTTTGTTGCAACTCGCATACCGATAAAACCAGCCAACCCAGAGCAAAATGCGCCAACGATGAAGGAAAGCCCAACAAGTGGGTGAGTGTTTTCTGTGCTTGCTCCCTGAATTGTAAGCAGAATTGCAACAAGGACAACAAAAATTGCAATCATCTGATATTCTGCTTTGATGAATGCCATAGCACCTTCTGCAATGGAGCGAGCAATTCGCTGCATCCTTTCGTTGCCGGGATCCTGACTGCTAATCCATTTTGCCCTGATGTAAGTGTAAAGCAAAGCAATTATACCAGTCGCAGGAATTAAAAATAGTAGTGAATCCATCAAAAACCTCTTAAATTAGTTAATTTTAATTGTTTAGTGATGCATAGAAATATTTGCAATTTTGTTCAAAAATAATCACAAATAAGGTAAATAAAAAATAAAAAAACATTAATAATTAATGTCTGCAAGCAAATAGAACGAGCCGACGACAATAAAAGGTTCGTTTACTGATTTAGCAAATTCGAAGGCTTGTTGTGGATTTTGCACTACTGTATTTGGAATTTCCAATGCTTCGGCTATTTGCCTGATGGAGTTTGCAGTCATTGCCCGCTTTGTAGATGGTTGAGTAATAATCAGCAAATTTGTAATATTCTTTATTATTTCCAGCATTTTATGCACATCTTTATCAGACATAGCACCGAAGACTATGTTGAATTTTTCATTTGGGAAGACCAATTGTGAAGTTTCCGCAAGCTTTTCTATGGCAGCAGGATTATGTGCAGTATCCAGAATAATAACCGGAGATTGGGATAAAATCTGAAAGCGACCTGAAAGACCGGTATTTTCCACAACATTTTTGACTCCATTGTAAATAGCTTGCTGTGAGACATTGAAATATTGATTTATCTTTTCTATTGCCAATATTGCCAGTGAGTGATTTATTGCCTGATGGTTGCCAAAAAGCGGAGAATTGATTATGTAAGTGTTGGTATTAGTAGTTATTTGGTACTGCATTGTGTAATCAGAATTCAATCCGATAATATTGGCAATTGCAGAATCTGACAGGATGAGCGGGCTATTTCGTTCAAAACAAATTTGCTCAAGCACTTTATAAGCGTTCGAAGGTAATTTGCCTAAGAGCGTGGGCGTATTTTGCTTGATTATGCCTCCTTTTTCGAAGGCAATTTGTTCGATGGTGCTACCTAAATAATCGGTGTGTTCGATAGCAATACTTGTAATAATGCTTAGAAGCGGCATTATTACATTAGTTGCATCCAGACGCCCTCCTAATCCAGTTTCAATAACCGCAATATCAACGTTGTTGCGAGCAAAGTAGTCGAAGGCAATAGCAGTAGTAATTTCAAAAAAAGTTGCATCTACGCTCTTCCCTATTTCCATATACTTTATTGCGAGTTGAATTAAATCGTCATCGGGAATTGTTTTGCCGTTTATCCGAACCCGCTCATTGAATTGTTTGATATGTGGTGAAGTGTAAAGCGCGGTGCGGTATCCTGCTTCTGCTAAAACAGAGGCAATAAGCGAAGCCGTTGAACCTTTGCCGTTTGTTCCTGCAATATGAATTGATGGAAATTTTTTGTGTGGGTTGCCAGATTTTTCGAGTAGATAAGCAATTCTGTCAAGTCCGGGATTTATTCCTTTGCGTTCGAGCGAGAATAATTTTTCAAGTATTTTTTCTTTTGTATCAAACATTTCAGTCCTTTTCATACAAATAAAAACATAAAAAAATCGTAAATAATTAATTACAATATTAATAACTATTTTGGAGATTTTATGTCTAATAATTCTTTGCAAGGGAAAACAATATTAGTTACAGGTGCGAGCAAAGGGATTGGGAAAAGCCTTGTTGGCGAGCTTTCGAAATATGATTGCCGAATAATAGCTACAGCAACAAAAATGGATAGTTTTTCAAATTATGAAATTGCAAGCGATAAAATTGTGTTCGAAGCATTTGATTTAAATAATGAAAGCGAGATAATTGAAGGAATTGATAGATTAAAATCAAAAAAATTAATACCTGATATAATAATAAATAACGCAGGCGTAGGAATTTTCAAGAACTTTGCAGATTTTTCGAGCGAAGAAATTGACAAACTGATAAATATTAATTTCAAAGCACCGGTACTGATTTCAAAATCTTTTCTGCCGGAGATGCTTGAAAAACAATTCGGAATGTTTGTAAATATCATTTCAGTTGCAGCAGTAGAAAGTTTTCACCGCTCATCACTTTATGGAGCTACAAAGGCAGCATTGCTGGAAACAATGAAAACAGTCAGAAAAGAATACAGACATCAAGGCATTAAAGTGCTTAATATTTTGCCGGGAGCAACAAGAACGCCGATATGGTCGCCAAAAGTTGTCCAGCAATTCGGTGATAGAATGATGGCACCCGAAGCACTTGCACAAGTGATAGTAACAAACATTGCTCTTGCAATAGAGCAGGACATTATGCCTGAAGAGTTCATTATTCGACCTCATTATGGAGATTTAGGATAAGAAGACAAAAACAATTAATCATTAGCAAATAGGAGAATTTTCAAAGATGAAGGTATTAATTACTGGTGGAGCAGGATTTATTTTTTCGCGAGTTGCGGAATTTTGTCTGAATGCCGGATATGAAGTTGTAATTGTGGATAAGCTTACTTATGCGGGAGACCTGGCTCGAATAAATCACATTTACGACAGAATAAAATTCTATAAAGCAGATGTTTGCAATCAGAAAGATGTGTTTGACGTATTTGAGCGGGAAAAACCGCAAATAGTAATACATTCAGCCGCAGAAACTCACGTTGATAGAAGTATATTAGACGGGAAGCCTTTTCTGGAAAGCAATGTTATTGGAACTTATGTTTTGTTGGAGGCTGCCCGGCGTTATAATACAGAAAAATTCATTAATATTACTACTGACGAAGTGTATGGAGAACTTGGCGGCGAAGGGCATTTCCAAGAGACAAGCCCGCTACGACCGAACTCTCCATATGCAGTGAGCAAAACTTCTGCCGATATGCTGGGACGTTCATATTTGCGGACATATCAATTGCCGGTAATTACTGTTCGCCCGTCGAACAATTACGGTATGTTTCAGTATCCGGAAAAGCTCATTCCGGTGGTATTTCTGAAAGCATATAATAATGAGAAAATACCTGTCTATGGAAAAGGAGAAAATGTGCGCGAGTGGTTATTTGTAGATGACACTGCCCGAGCAATGCTGAAAATTATCGAGAATGGAAAAATCGGAGAAATTTATAATGTGGGCAGTTCCGAAGAGCGGCGCAATATTGATGTGGTAAGGAAAATATTGGACATAATGGGCAAATCTGACGAACTGATCGAATTTGTGAAAGACCGCCCCGGACACGATTTCCGTTATTCGCTTTCCTGCGATAAAATCAAACAAGAATTGGGATGGCAAGCAGAAGTTGGTTTTGAGGAAGGTTTGAGAAGAACAATTGAATGGTATTTTAACAATATTGATTGGCTACTAAATAAAATTGAGCAATTAAGAAAATATTGGGAATTAGCTTACAAACAATGAAAAATATATCAAAGGCAAAATTTATAATCACGGGCAGCGCAGGGCAACTGGCTCGGGCATTTTGCAAAATGCTTGATAAAGCAAATGCTGATTACATTGCGTTAGATATTGACAAGCTCGACATTACAAATATTGATGCATTAAGCAAGGTTTGCAAAGAATACAAGCCCGATTTTCTTATCAATTGTGCCGCTTATAATAACGTTGATGAGGCTCAGAGCGATTTCGAAACAGCGATGAAGGTAAATTTCACTGGTCCGAAGAATATTGCGACACTGAGTGTCGAATTAAAATTCAAAGCTATCCACTTTAGCACAGATTATGTATTTGGAGGGCGTGAGCAATTCATTACATTTAGAGAACAAGATGAAACTTCACCGTTGAATAAATACGGGATTTCGAAGCTCAAAGGCGAACAGATATTTTTAGAAATTTCACCGAAAAATCTTGTGTTTCGGGTGAGTTGGCTATACGGAGAAGGACATCAGAACTTTATATATAAATTGCTGCAATGGATTGAAACACGAAATGAAATATTGATTGCAAATGACGAGATTTCTGTGCCAACAAGCACATATTTTGTGGCGAAAAACGTATTAGAAGTACTAAATGCAAATGGGTTGTTTCACCTTGTGCCGGATGGATATGTATCGAGGTATGATTATGCCAAATTTGTGTTGAATAAATTGAAAAAAGATGCTCAATTAAAGCCAGTTTCAGCAGAATATTTCAAGTTGCCTGCCCGAAGACCCAATTTTTCGGCAATGGACAGTTCGTTATTTTTCAATTTGTTTAGTTTGGAAAAGAGGCACTGGAGCGAATATTTAGAGGAATTTCTGGTTGAGAAAAAATTTGAATAGCCATCTATAATAATTCTACTTTAAAGCTTTTTCTTGCGAAAAAATAATCTAATTGCAACGTAAATAATTTTCATTTTTTTTAATATCATTGTGTGAATTTCTGATTTCTAATAAATTCACCGAACCCATATTATTAAAAAAAATTAATCCATTTTTATTACCATAAAAATTTAAATTAGCCGTTGTAACGATTATAAATTATCATAAACTAATGATAATCAAAGATTTTTTTCGGAGAGAAATAATTTTTCTTGATTAAAAAGTAAGATAATTGTAACTTATTTTATGAAAGCAGATACCGAAAAAACAAACAAGTTCGCAATAAATATATAGGTTCAAATGAAAAAAGTTTTTCTTGACTACGTTTTAAAAGTTCGTCTACCGGTAACACTCTTTGTAATATTGGGTGCATTTGCAGTAACTTATTATGTGGCAAGACCCGAGCGGGACGGAATAGGATATGAACCTGAACAGCCTATTGCGTTTTCGCATCGTTTGCATGCAGGAAATATGCAAATTGATTGTCGGTATTGCCACACAAGCGTGGAGAAATCGCGACACGCAAGCATCCCGGCAGCGAACATTTGTATGAATTGCCACTCTGTGGCTCGCAAGGATAAGCCCGAGATTGTGAAGCTCACAAGGTATTATGAGCAGAACAAGCCAATTCCCTGGAAGCGAATCCACAAGGTGCCGCATTATGCTTATTTCAGCCATCAGGCACACGTAACAAAGGGTATTCCTTGCCAATCCTGCCACGGAGCAGTAGAGAATATGGATGTTGTTATGCAGGTAAACTCATTTACGATGGGAAGCTGCATAGAATGCCACAGAAACCCCAACAGCCGACTTCCAAAAGATTCACCGAAAATGAAAAGTGGTCCTGTTCATTGTAACGCTTGCCACAGATAAGGAGGAATTATGAAAGGGAATAAGCGAAATTTTATTAAGAAAGCCACTCTTGGTGTGTTTTCGTTACCTCTAATCAGCAGCATTAATTTTGAGAGTATTGTTAAAAAAGTATCTAACCCGAAAAAGCCAAGAACGAAAGTGAAAATCAACTCCTATGCTATAAAAAGAAATACAGGAGAATAAGCGAATGAAGAATTTTTTCAACTTATTAAAGAATAAATCTGAATTTAGTAGAAAATCAAAAACCGCACCTGAACTGAAGAAAATGTCTGCAGAAAGCCGGAGGCGTTTTCTTGCCCTGATGGGTGCGACCACGGCAGTTACAGCAACTGCCTGCAAAGACTACCGCGACAAAGGCAAAATTATCACTTACAATAAAAAACCACAGGATGTAACATACGGAAAGGCAAACTATTACGCATCAACTTATCGCGATGGCTCGCCAATTCTGATAAAAACACGTGAAGGACGTCCAATTGGAATTACTGGTAATGATATTCATCCTGTAAGTAAAGGCAAAGTCTCGATTCAAGCAGAAGCGAGCATTTTAGATTTATACGACCCGGAACGATTGAAATTTCCTCTCAAAAATGGTAACAAAACCGAATGGAAAACTGTAAACAATGAAATTATGCTGAGGCTGCAGGATATTTCAGCAAAAGGAAAAGAAATTGCCGTAATTACGGGCAAAATCAATTCCCCCACTTATGCAAAATTATTAGAAGATTTTGCGAGTAAATATCCGAATGCAAATGTTTATCCGATAGAACTATTTAGCGATAGGAATAGAAGGTTAGCCTGGACTGCGTGTTATGAAAGCAATGAATATCCGGCTATTGACTGGAGCAAAGCAAATATTATTGTTGCAGTCGAAGCCGATTTATTTGCAACAGATGGAGTTCCTGCTGAACAAATAAACGAAATCACTAAACGAAGAAGTGGTGAAAAAGCTGAAAATTTCAACAGAATTTATGCAGTTGAAGCGAGTATGTCTTTGGTAGGAGCAAATGCAGATTATCATTTAAGGGTTCGCCCGAGTGTGTATTACCCGCTTTTGCTTGCTATTTACAATGATTTAGTGGATAAATTAGCACCATTTGGGCATACTACAATAGGAGATTATTCACTTGAAAAAATAATTAATGAGAATAAATTAAATCACAAGCAAATTAATGCATTACTTAATGATTTACTTAATAATCAGGGTAAATCAATAATTTATGTCGGCGATAATTTACCGGTGCAAATTCATATAATAGCAAATTTTATTAACGATATACTTTCGGCATATGAATTATTTGACTATAATTCAAGTTACGTCGAGTTCTTCAAGATATTAGAACCTGCCGGCATTGATAATTTAATTGCAAGAATGAAGCAAGGCGAGATTGGTGCTGTAATTTTTGCTGATACAAACCCAGCATATTATTTGCCGCCAGATTTTGATTTTCAAGGTGCTCTAAAAAATACTGAGCTTAAAATTTCATTAACAGAAAAAGAAAATGAGACTTCGAAACTGTGCAATTACACACTTCCGATAAATCATCCGTTCGAAAGTTGGGGCGATTATCAGTCGCAAAAAAATATAATAAATTTACAACAACCAGTAATAGAGCCAATATTTGACACCCGTCAGAAAGAAGCGATATTGCTTAGCTGGATAAATGGTAAAGATGTAGAATATTCTTTCGATATGTATCATCAATATCTGAAAAACAGGTATTCAGAAATTGCAAAACAATTGAATGTTCCGGATTTTGAAAGTTTTTGGTATAGTGCTTTGCACGATGGATTTATTCAGTTGAGTAGCAGCGAAAAAACAATAGCAAAGCCAAAGTTAATTATTTTGAGACAAACTGAAAATCCAATTAATGACAGCGGAATTTCGATTGTTTTGAAAAAGAGTCCGCTAATTGGCGACGGCAGATATGCGTCGAATGGATGGTTGCAGGAAATTCCCCATCCGGTTTCGAAAATTGTATGGGATAATTATGCTGCAATTTCACCGAACACTGCAAAACGCTATAGCTTGGACTACAAAGATTTCAAAAGTTCAGTAATTAAAATTTCTTTAGGCAAAAAGGAAATAACAATACCAATACTTTTGCAACCGGGCGTTGCAGAAGATACGCTTATCATTGAACTTGGATATGGACGGAAAGAGGCTGGAACAATTGGTTCAGGAGTAGGGATTGATGCAATTCCACTTATGGATAAAACGCTTTCGGTTGTTTTGTCTGGTGCAAAAATCGAGAAAACCGGGAAAAAATATAAGTTGTTTGGGACGCAGGAATTTCACAAGCTCGAAGATGAGTATTTGAAGGATCTTCATCGGAAGCGTCAATTAATTCAGGATGGGACGGTTGCAATGTATTTGAGCAATCCGGATTTCATTCAGAATCAAAGAATAATGAACAAAGAAGAAATAGAAAAACACAGTGTAAATCCACCGCATAATTATCCTGAAGCCAAATGGGCAATGGCAATTGATCTGAGCCGTTGTGTCGGATGCTCGAATTGTGTTGCTGCGTGCAATGTCGAAAACAATATTCCTATAGTTGGGAAGGAAGAATGCGGTAACGGTCGAGAAATGCACTGGATGAGAATAGACAGGTATTATAGCGGAACAAACGAAGAGCCAATTGTTAGTTACTTGCCAGTAATGTGTCAGCATTGCGATATGGCACCGTGCGAAAATGTTTGCCCAGTGGTAGCAACAACCCATAGCACAGATGGACTGAACCAAATGACATATAACAGATGTGTGGGGACTCGCTATTGTGCTAACAACTGTCCGTATAAAGTCAGACGTTTCAATTTCTATGATTTTCGACATCGCTATGCAGATGGCTACTATGAGCAAGACAGTTTAGAATTGCTACATAACCCCGAGGTTACAGTTCGCTCACGCGGAGTGATGGAAAAATGCACATTTTGCGTTCAGCGAATTGCAGAAGCAAGGCAAGATGCAAAATCGAAAGGCAAAAAATTCACCGGTTCGGAGGTTCGCACAGCTTGCCAAGAGGCTTGTCCGGCAAATGCAATAGTATTTGGTAATGTAAATGACCCAAATTCAGAAATATCGAAATTAATGAAAAACAAGCTTGGATATAAGCTAATTGAAGTATTGGGGATAAAGCCCAATGTTACTTACCTTGCTAAATTAAGGAACACAAATTCGGAGGACTTAACGTGAGCACAGAAGTAATAAAAGAGCCTTCGGTTATTGAAGGTAAGCCAACATTTGTAGATATAGATGAACAGATTTCTGCTCCAATTGATAAATCGCCGAATATTAAATACTTTATAGCGTTGGGCATTACTTCCACTATGTTGCTTATCGGTATTATTTGCATTGGAGCAACTTTTTTCTATGGAATAGGGCTTTGGGGAAATAATAATCCAGTCGGATGGGCTTTTGATATAATTAACTTTGTGTTTTGGGTAGGAATAGGGCACGCCGGGACGCTGATTTCGGCAATATTATTTCTTTTCAGACAGAAATGGAGAACCGGCATAGCTCGGTTTGCAGAAGGAATGACAATTTTTGCTGTGATGACAGCGGCTCTGTTCCCTCTTATTCACGTTGGGAGACCTTGGCTTGCGGGATATTTATTTCCATATCCAAATCAACATCATCTATGGGTGAATTTCACATCACCATTGTTGTGGGATGTGTTTGCAGTATCAACATATTTTACAGTTTCATTTGTATTCTGGTATATTGGTTTAATTCCCGATTTTGCAACACTCCGGGATAGAGCTAAAAGCAGAATAAAGAAGATTGTTTACTCAATATTAAGTTTGGGTTGGCGTTTTTCGAACCGCCATTGGCATAATTACGAGATGATTTATTTAATTCTCGCAGGATTTGCCACACCGCTTGTGCTTTCGGTGCATACGATTGTAAGTTTCGACTTTGCTGTATCGATTATGCCCGGTTGGCATACGACTATTTTCCCGCCGTATTTCGTTGCAGGTGCGGTATTTTCGGGATTTGCAATGGTTCAGAATGTATTGATAATAATTCGCAAAATCTTCAACTTTGAACATATTATAACGCTTGATACACTTGAAAAGATGAACAAAATTATGCTTGCGACAGGTACAATGGTCGGATATGCTTATGGAATGGAATTTTTCATAGCGTGGTATAGCGGAAGTCAGTTTGAAAGTTTTGTATTTGTTAATCGTGCATTTGGTCCCTATGCCTGGGCGTACTGGATAATGGTATCTTGTAATGTAATATTTCCACAGCTTTTCTGGTTTAAGAAAATACGCAGAAATATAGCAATAATGTTTGTAATTGCTGTATTGGTAAATGTAGGAATGTGGTTTGAACGATTTGTGATAATTGTAACATCGCTTGCACACGACTTTATGCCGTCGAGTTGGGCTTACTATAAGCCAACACTTGTAGATTTTGGGATATTGATTGGTAGTTTTGGTTTGTTCTTTACATTACTTCTACTATTTATTAAAGCAATGCCTGTAATATCGATTGCGGAAGTCAAGGCAGTGCTTGATGGAGCACAACCACACCACACTCATAATGGAGGGCATAATGGAAAATAAGATAATATATGGAGTTACGGGAATTTTCGACACACCCGATGAAATCATTTCTGCTGCAAAACAAGTGAAATCAAGCGGTTTCGAGAGATTTGACGTGCACACACCTTATCCAATTCACGGTATGCCCAAAGCTATGAGGTTAGGTGCCTCGCCACTTGGTTATTTTGCACTTGTTTTTGGATTAACTGGTGCTTTTGCAGCTTTTGCTCTGATGACTTATCTGATGGGCAACAATTATCCTTTGATAATTAGTGGCAAGCCTTTTATTCCTATACCCGCCTTTATTCCGGTTACTTTCGAAGTTACAGTGCTTCTGGCATCGGTGGGGACAGTGCTTGCAATGTTATTTTTGCTCTTTAAGTTTCCGAATAACAGCCATCCGCTGCACGATACAGACTACATAAAAAAAGTATCTTCTGATAAATTTGGTATTTGCATAGAAGCAAAAGACGATAAATTCAACGAAAATGAAGTAATTGAATTCCTGAAAAAAATTGGTGCAAAAGACGTTGAGGTAATTTATTACGATAATGAAACATTGAATTTCAAAGTAAATATTTTTGAATGGAAGTTCGTAACTTTTCTGGTTGTATCTGCATTGGTGGTTTCTGGAGCTACATACATTGTATTGAATAAACTGATGTTCGCACGTCCATTCAATTGGATGATGGAACAGCATCGCATAGATGCACAGGTGGAGAGTGAATTTTTTGGCAAGGATAATTTTTCTATGCGAGTTGCACCAGTGGGAACAGTGTCGCGAAACTCAAATCAATTTAAGTTTTCCGGGCAATCTGAGCTTGCCGATGCAAAGCTTGTTAATCCATTAATCCCGACAGAGGAAAACTTACGAAAAGGAATGAAAAAATACGATATTTATTGCAGTCCCTGCCACGGTTACCACGGGCTTGGAGACGCCCGACTAAACGGGCAGTTCCCAAATCCTCCGAGCTTGCATTCCGAGAAAGTGCGTAATTGGGGCGATGGACATATTTTTTACGTTATTACCGAAGGACAAAACTCGATGCCATCATATTCATCACAATTAACTAACGAAGAGAAATGGTCAATAGTTTTGTATGTGCGTGCTTTACAAAGAGCTATGAATGCAAAAGAGGAGGACTTGAAATGACAGCAATAAATTATCAGAAAAAAGAACTACCATCAATAATGTTGAAAGCCGGTGTATTGCTGTTCCTGTTGGGATTAATCATTGCCTTGCTTGGATATGTAATAGACCACGAGAGAGCTGCTTTCAACGGAATAATTCTTCTAATGTTTGTGATGAGCGTTGGGCTCGGGAGTCTTTTCTTAATTGGATTAGAATATTTGGTTGGTGCCGATTGGAGTGTGCCGTTTCGCAGAGTAATGGAGATATTGGCGATAGTGGTTTTTGCAGTTCCGGTGTTTTCTTTGCCGCTATTTGCTAATTTACATACCCTATTTCACTGGACTCATATTGAAGATGTGTTGAAAGACCCAATATTAAAGAACAAGATGCCATACTTGAACGAAATGTTCTTTTCTATTCGTTCCACTGTAGCGTTTGTGCTGATGTTTATTTTCTGGTGGTTGCTTGCCGGGCGATCTTTCGGACAGGATAGCTCTCCGACCGGGAATTATAGAAAGGTAACGATTAGGATTTCGGCACTGTTTATGCCAATTTTTACGATAGTTTTGACTTTTATGGCAGTTGATTGGATGATGAGTTTGGAACCTCACTGGTTTTCGACAATTTTCGGAGTATATTATTTTGCGGGAACTTTTTCGGTAGCACTTGCAGTAGTTACTTTGTTTGCGATATATTTAAACGAGAATAGTTATTTGGGCGAGGGTATCGGAGGCGACCATTATAATAATTTTGGGGCATTGCTATTTGCATTTACTAATTTCTGGGCATATATTGCGTTTAGTCAATTCTTGCTGATTTGGTATGCTAATCTGCCAGAAGAGACATTCTGGTATCTTCACCGATGGGAAGGCAGTTGGGCTGTCGTATCGATAGGAATAATAATAATACATTTTATAGTTCCTTATGCTGTGTTGCTTCCGCAACCAGCCAAAAGCGACCCAAAGAGGTTGAAATTCATTGCCTGGTGGCTTGTGTTTGCTCATTTTTATGATCTATATTGGCTTGTGATGCCAACTTATTCAAGTGGCGGAGCTGTTTTTGGTTGGATGGAAATATATCCAGTGCTGATTTCGTTGGGAACTATCCTGATTCTATTCTACTATTTTGCTAAGAACAAAAATTTATTGCCGATTGGCGACCCAAAGTTGCCCAAAAGTATAAATTTCCATTTGTAATTATTCAATGGTGAAGATATGGAGCTTAACAATAAAAAAATTGAGGAAGAAATAAATTTCAAGAATGTAGTGAAAACTCCAATCCGCTGGTTTGGAATTATTTATCCGTATTTTTTGTTCCTGATTGTTGTTGGTGGATTATTTTACGTATCGAATTTAAACAGCATAAATGAAAATAAGATAAAACCAACTATTATTGATAGCACACGGTTGAAATCAGAACTACCTGTTCGAATGGCTGTAAGAATAGAAGGCGTAAATGTAAAAGAAATTGCTAAACCGACGGCAGAGCTGATTGCCAAAGGGCGGGAGTTGTATCTTGCAAGCTGTGCGTCTTGCCACGGCAACGAGGGACGCGGCGACGGAATTGCAGGAGCAGGGCTTGCTCCTGCACCAAGGAACTTCCTGCAAAAAGATGGCTGGACTAACGGCTTGACACTGGCTGATATGTTCAAAACTCTTGAAGAAGGAATTGCGGGAACCGGGATGGCGGCATATGAGTATATGCCGGTTGCGGACAGGTTTGCTATCATTCATTTTATTCATTCGCTTATGGGAGATTATCCGGAAAATACACCTGATGAGCTTGAACAACTTAACATTAAGTATAAGTTAGCAGATGGACGCATTCTTCCGAATCAAATTCCCGTTGAAAAAGCCTTAAAGATAATTGCCGAAGAGAATTTGCCACTTTTGAATAAATCGATTGCTTATGGAAAGGTTATTAGCATTAATCAAAATAAAATTGAAAGTATAGCAAAAGCAATTACCAAAGAGGAGGTTGCAGCGTACTACCTTTCAAAATCTGATTTATGGAGGCGAAGCAATAACGATTTCAAAGAATATGTTTCGATTGGACTTCCGGATAATGGATTCAAAGCTGGAATTTATCTTCTTTCGGAAGAAGAGACGACACAATTGCGAACATTTCTTGCTGATGTGATAAAATAAATTGGAGAAATAAATGAAAAAAATTGCACTGCTTTTAGTACTATTTATGACGACTGTTCAGACTTCTTATTCAGAGAAGCCACCAGAAATTGGGATAGTGGAGAAATTAGGCAATCAAATTCCCCTTGATTTGGAATTTACAAGTTCCGATGGAACAAAGAAAAAGCTGCGAGATATTATTGATAAGCCTACAATTCTCTCACTTGTTTATTACAATTGTCCGGGAATATGCAGTCCATTGCTAACAAATATGAGCGAAGTAATGGATAAGGTAAAGTTAGAACCGGGGAAGCACTTCAAGGCACTTACTATTAGTTTTGACCACCGCGAAGGTGCAGACAAAGCAAAACGTTGGAAGGAAAACTACCTTGCTTCGATGAAACGCCCATTCGGTGCAGAAAATTGGGAATTTATGGTTGGCGACAGCGTCTCGATACGGAAGCTTACCGATGCAGTTGGATTTTACTTCAAGCCAGAAGGAAACGATTATGTTCATCCGGGTTCATTATTTATACTAACACCAGAAGGAAAAGTGTCGCGATATTTATTAGGCATAGAATATAATCCATTTGATTTACAAATGAGCATAAGCGAGGCAGCAAAAGGCAAATCAATGCCAACGGTTACAAAAATTCTTCAATATTGCTTTAGTTACGACCCTGAAGGGAAAAAGTATGTTTTTAATGTTACTAAGGTTGCTGGCACAGTTATCTTTCTTGCGGCTGGTATTTTCTTCATAACATTAGTATTGATGGGCAAATCAAAAAGGAAAAAGAAAAATATGGAGGATATAAGCAATGAGCAATAGTGTTTCGACAACGATAAAAAGTTTTTATGAATACGAGGGAAAGCACAAAGGAATATTAGGTTGGATACTATCAACAGATCATAAGCGAATAGGTTTGTTGTACTTGTGGTCAATGGTTGGATTTTTTCTTGTCGGCGTGTTTCTTGGTTTCTTAATGCGTTTGGAAATGCTGAGTATGGGACCAACGATAATGGGACCGCAAATGTATAATGCAACTTTTACTCTACACGGAATAATAATGATATTTTTGTTTATTGTTCCGGGGATACCCGCTGCATTCGGGAACTTTTTGCTGCCAATAATGATAGGTGCAGAAGATGTGCAATTTCCTCGGCTGAATTTACTTTCGTGGTGGCTTTATGTAACGGGAGGATTATTTGCTATAGTATCATTATTCTTAAGTGGCGGACCGATAGATACAGGCTGGACATTTTACGTTCCGTATAGCATCAGAACGAGTACGCAAGTAATATTGCCTTTGATTGCTGCGTTAATTTTAGGTTTTTCTTCGATATTGACAGGAATTAATTTTATTACAACAGTTCACAGGATGCGAGCAAAAGGAATGACTTTTTTCAAGCTTCCGTTGTTTGTTTGGGCTTTGTATGCAACGGGGTGGATACAAATCATCGGAACACCAGTAATCGGAATAACTATACTGCTTGTGATTGTTGAGCGTGTGTTCAGCGTTGGGCTTTTCGATCCGGCATTAGGTGGCGACCCGATTTTGTTTCAGCATTTATTCTGGATATATTCTCATCCAGCGGTTTATATAATGATATTGCCGGCAATGGGAGTTGTTTCGGAAATAATTCCAACTTTTGCACGCAAGCATATATTCGGATATAAGGCAATTGCGTTTTCGTCGTTGGCAATCGCATTTATCGGGACACTTGTCTGGGGACACCATATGTTTACAAGTGGAATGAGCGATACTGCCCGTTGGGTTTATTCATTCCTGACTTATATTGTTGCGTTGCCGAGTGCAATCAAGGTGTTCAATTGGGTTGCAACGATGTATAAAGGTTCAATACGGATGAGTGCACCATTTGCATTTGTGATGGCATTCATTGTATTGTTTTCGATTGGCGGACTAACCGGCTTAATACTTGGTTCGGTCGCAACAAATGTCCACGTTCACGACACATATTTTGTAGTAGCACATTTTCATTTTGTAATGTTTGGAGGGACTGGATTTATCTTTTTTGCGGCACTGCATTATTGGTTCCCCAAAATGTTCGGGAAAATGTATAATGAAAAAATAGCAATGACGGCTGTTGGAATATTGACAGTTGGCTTTTTAATGTTATATTTCACAATGTTTATTCTTGGTTACGAAGGGATGCCGCGACGATATTATGATTATCTGCCACAATTCCAGTTTCTGCATATTTTTGCAACAGTTGGTTCGTGGGTGTTGATTTCCGGGCTATTGCTGATGTTTTGGAATTTGCTGTATGCATTGAAGAAAGGCTCGCCAGCAAAGGCAAACCCCTGGAATGGTATGACGTTAGAATGGATGACCTCTTCACCACCACCATTTGAGAATTTCAATTATCATCCTGAAATAAAATTCGGTCCTTATGAATATGAACATTATGATGAGGCGGTAAAAGATGAATACAAATAGTCATAATATAGCACACCACCGTGATGACTTCGGTTCGAAAATGGGAATGTGGTTGTTTCTATTTACAGAACTGATATTATTCGGTGGACTATTCATAATGTATATGGTCTATCGGGTAGAATACTCGGAGCAGTTCCATCTTGCTGCGAAGGAATTGAATTTAGCACTCGGCACGATAAACACGCTGATATTGCTGACAAGCTCGCTAACGATGGTTCTATCGATAGTAGCAATTGGGCGCGGCTCGAAGAAAATTTCTATTCTATATTTGATTGCTACTATTCTATTGGCTTTGGGGTTTATGGTAATCAAAGGTTTCGAGTGGGGAGCTAAATTTTCGCACGGGATTTATCCGGGTGGTGCAGAACTTGCAAATTTATCTAACGGCGAGGTGATTTTCTTCGGAATGTATTTTGTGATGACCGGACTACACGCCTTGCACGTTCTGATTGGAGTAGTAATTTTATCGTTTATGCTTGTTTTTCTTTTGAGAGACAAAATCAACAAGGACAATTATATCAAGCTCGAGGCTGGGGGACTTTACTGGCATTTGGTAGATTTAATCTGGATTTATCTGTTCCCGTTATTTTACTTATTACATTAATGGAGGAAGAATATGGAAGAGAATGTAGTACATCAGGAACACAAGAATACACCGGGCTATGGCTATAATATTTTAATATGGCTTACATTGATTTCGCTAACCTGCGTATCTGTGGCAGTTGCGGGACTTGATCTGGGAGCATATATTTTGCTGACTGCACTGGTAATTGCAACGATAAAATCAACATTAGTAATTAATATTTTTATGCATATAAAGTTCGACGACCCAATATTCAAATTGTTCTTTTCGCTAATAATATTTACACTATTTGTGCTTTTTGTATTAACTGCTTTTGATATATTATATCGATGAGGAAAATATGTTCGAAGGTGCGTCATATTATGCTGATAAAGTAGATACCACGATGCTAATTATCGTTGGTATATCAGTGTTTTTTCTAATCGGGATAGTAGCGGCAATGATTTATTTCGTGGTAAGATATAACCATAAAAGAAATCCGGTTGCTACACAAATCAAAGGGAATAATTTACTTGAAGCAATTTGGATTATTATCCCTCTATTTATAGTAATAGGTATGTTTTGGCTTGGATGGAAGGACTTCAGCAGATTACGTAAAATCACTGACTATGCGATGAAAATCGAAGTTACAGGAAGAATGTGGAAATGGGACTTCAAATATCCAAATGGGAAAACTTCCGATACACTTTATGTGCCAGTTGGAAAGACGATAAAGCTCGAAATGAGGTCAGTTGATGTTAATCATGCTTTTTTTATTCCGGCATTGAGAATGAAAGAAGATGTGATAGCCAGCAGAAATACCTATATGATTATTGAGCCGCAAAAATTGGGAGAGTATGATATTGCTTGCGCTGAATATTGCGGGCTAAATCACGCCTATATGTATACAAAACTGATAGTTGTTCCGGAAGAAGTTTTCGATGCCTGGCTTTCCGGCGATTCAACTGCCCCGTCGGCTACCACACCAACTCCAACAATTGCAAGATTAGAACCCAAAAACGAGAATGAATATATTAAACTCATCAGTAATCATAAAAATTTTGATTTATTGGTGAAATATGCTTGCATAAGCTGCCATACAGTTGATGGTTCGAAACACATTGGACCATCATTTGCAAAACTTGCTTCCGGGAAAACTGACGTTATGCGAGATGGAAAGAAAATGACTATTGATATTGACGCTAAGTATTTACGCACTGCATTGCTCGAACCTGATTACGAAATTGTTGAAGGATACAGCCCATATACTATGCCTACTTTACGTGGCAGAGTGTCTGAAAATGATTTGCAAGCAATCATCGACCTACTTCTTGGGAAAAATTAGGGATGGAAAAAGTTTCGTTTGAAATAAAAGCAAAAGTAGAAGCAGTTGAACGTGGACATTTGCTTGCGGGATTAATTCAGCTTGCAAAGCTAAGGGTTACATTTTTTGTTGCGTTATCCTCGTTTTTTGGATATATTTTCTATGGAGGGTTTTCGTGGCAGTCGTTGCTTGTAGTATCAGGAGTATTTCTGACTGCGGTTTCTTCTTCTGCCATAAATCAATATCAGGAACGTAAATACGACAAGTTGATGACAAGAACCCGGCAACGTCCGCTACCAGCAAAAAAATTGCGAAAAGAAGAAGCTATAATATTTATCATTTTTACAGGTATATTGGGAATATTTCTTCTTGGGCTAACTTTTAACATTACTGCAGTCGGGCTTGCTGCTTTTTCGATGATATGGTATAATCTTGTTTATACACCGCTGAAAAGAAAAACAGCATTTGCTGTATTGCCCGGTGCATTGCTTGGAGCAATACCACCTGTAATCGGCTGGACAGTAGCTGGTGGCGATTTGTTTTCGCCGAAGATAATGTTTATAGCAATACTATTTTTTTTGTTTCAAATTCCTCATTTCTGGTTTCTGTTTTTGATCTACAATGACGACTATAAGCAGGGTGGGTATCCAACTCTGAAAGATGTACTGAGGGTTAATCAAATCGGAAGGATCTCGTTTGTTTGGATAGTATGCCTTGCAATAGTAGCGGTAGCAGAACCTTTTTTCTTTGTAAATAATCCTTTGTTTTTAGCTGTAATTTTTGGAATGTCTGTAATATTAATCTGGAAAAACAAGTTTTTGCTGAATCTCGAAGAAACAAATGAGAATATTAGTTATAGAATTGCTTTTCAAACACTTAATATATACGTTCTATTGGTAGTAGTTATCCTTACACTTGAAAAAATTATTAGTAATAAATAAATGGTTCGATTATGGAATTGCTTTACAAACTTGTTATACCGCAGTCGGAAACAAATCTACTGTTGCTAAATCTGCTACAAATGATTTCTCTTTCGTCGCTGATGATTTATTCGGGTATATTGTTGGGAAGCATATCGCTATCGATATGGTTTTACAAAAAATCGATAAAGGAAAATTCGCTGAAATATGCAGAAATTGCAAAAGCATTAGCAGATTTGATAGCAAGTGGGAAAATGTTTGCTTTCGGGCTGGGAATAGTGCCATTTTTGGCAATTATTATGGTTTATATACAATTGCTGAATTTATCGGGGGCGTATGTGCCCAAATTTTTGATATTGGCATTTGTTCTCTGGCTGATTGCTATTGCACTTATATTTATCTATCACCATTCAACTGAACTAAATTATTATTTAGAGTACTTCAAAACAAAAATTAGTTCGGAAAGAAAAGATGATGATTTTTTGTTGTTTCAAGAAAAGGCAGAACGCTATAGGACAAGAACCGGATTTTGGGGTATATTGCTACTTGCAGTTTCTCTTTATATTTTCATTGCTGCTCTTAATTTGGCGGTAGAGAACTGGAGGTGGGGGTCGGTTCATAATACATTTGAGCTGATATTAAGTTTTTCTGCTTTTTTCAAATATATGAGTTTTATTACTTCTGCATTTGCAATTACAGGAATTGCATTTCTATATAAGAAATATAAATGGATGGAAGAACCACCTTTTGCAGATGCAGAATTGAATGATTACGCAAAGCGTTTTAATTTATCGGTTGCACTTATTGCCACAATGTGTATGCCTTTGTTTTATATTTTGAATTTGATAATTACACCGAAAACAGCAATAAATGACTTTCTGTTTGGATTTGCTTTGTTAGGGCTTGTGTTGCTGTTTATTTTGCTTCATTTTCTCTACGAGATGGTGCGAAAGAACAAGTTTATATACATTTCCGTAGCATTTTATTTGCTGATTGCAGTAATAGGTATTTCGCAGGTAAAAGAGCAACTTGTCTTTAAGTATGCTAATGCTGAACAAACTGCACGTCTTTCGAAAAATTATGATGTATTTTATCAGGATTTGCTTGCTAAAGCTGGACGTGGCGGAGCTGAAATAAACGGAGAAGAAATCTACAAGGGAAAATGCGTTGCTTGCCACGACTTCGAACGTAAAGTAGTCGGTCCACCTCACAAATTAGTTCTTCCGAAATATATTAATAATCCCGAGGCTCTTGCTAAATTTATTCTAAACCCTGTAAAGGTTGATCCTGCTTATCCGCCGATGCCTGCGCAGGGATTGCGTCCGAAGGAAGCAGAAGCAGTCGCCAAATATATGATTGAACATTATGGACCAAAAATTAAGTAGCAAAAAAGATAGAAAATACTAAGGGCGTATTTTTGAAATACGCCCTTTTTTAGTTTTTATGAATAAAATTAAATTATTTTGCAAAAAGATAAAGGAGAAAAATCAACGCTTTTTCCATTTCATCCAGACAGTTTTATTGAGGTCTGTAACTTCGGCGCCCATATCCCATTTGCCTACATCTAAACGGTCGAGCCAATCAAGAAACTTTGTAACGTTTTCCCCACGGAAGATAGCCCCGTGCTGCGGACAAATCATTTTAGGGTTAATCAGACGGGCGCGTCTTACCCAATTTTTAAGAGCGTTGGTGGAAGGCATCCAACGGAGGTGGAATTTTTCCATAAGCTTAGTATGACGGTCGAAATCATCGACATACATTGGATAATCTGGCGGGATTAGTGCAGCACCAATATCACCAGAAAAAAGGATTTCAGATTTAGGATCATATACTGAGAAATTACCAGACGAATGGCAATAGTGAGCCGGAACTAAATATACATTGGAACGAGAATTTCCAATCGGAACTTCCATACCTTCATCAGGAACGCCAATCAGAGAAAGCTTAGTTCCCATACCGAAATGAGCAATAAAACCAGTCCAAATCCACGAGCAATAGACTTTCACATTTGGACACAGATCAGTCCACATAGCAAGCGAAGAGGAAATATCCGGATCCTGGTGAGATGAAATAATACAAGCAATATTGTCAGTTGAAATATGACGTGTAATTTCGGTAAGCACCTGAGGAAAGATTTCAATCCCACCTGGGTCGAGCAGGCACGCCTGCCCATCGGAAACAATGATATATTCGTTAGTATCAATAACTTCTTCGGATTTTTCAGGGTCTCGTCCTAAAACAATCCATTTGTGGTTTTCACCATCAAAAATAACTTCACTTTTCATAGAACACCTTTATTTTGATTTCAACTTAATTAACGTAGTAATAACACTATCGCCATACGACAAATCTTCCGAAATTTTCATCAATTGTTCATCGAGAATTTTAACAATATTTTTGATATTTTCCACAAGCCCGGAGAAGCTTTTCTGGTCGGAAGAAAGATAGGACGATTCAATTAAGATATTCGAGCCCATATAATTGGCAATAAAGCCATTACGTTTGATTGAATCTAATTTTTTTGAAGCTTTATTCATAAGAATATGAGCATCATAAAGCAAATCGTTTATCAATTCGATAACCTTTTGGTTTCTTGAAGCAAAACGTATAATGTTTTCTCTATCGTTTTGAGTAACATTTTTGAAAGCGGGATGGCTTGGAAGTTTGGCAAGCACTTTTGGGTCAAGCAGATTAAAATCTTCGGCATTATAGGCAGTTTTTGAATATTTCAGCACACGGGCAATTAAGTTTCGCAACGCTTCTGAATAATTCAAATAGCGACGAACAGCGATAGAGCAGACAGTAAGCTGGCGAGCGAATTGAGCAGATACCTGCTCCAATTCTTCGAGTTCAGGTGCAATCTGAACGGGCAAATCGGAGAGAAACCCCGAGAGAGTGATAAGAGATTGTCCTTGATTCGTCCCGATTTTAGCAGCCTGAACAATTCCGTTAATAGCCAGCAGCTTCAAGTCCAAACTAATATTTTTTAACGAACGAGTTCCGTTAAGCACATCCACACCAATGGCGAAAACTTTTGAAATCTCGTTCATATAGTTATTCGTAATCATACTCATATAAAAGCTTCCGATAGTGGATCTTAAGCAATACTTATATTCGGTAAAATACGAATAAACTTAAATATAATTATTAAAAAATTTTACTTGATTAGTTTAGTACTCTCTGCCTGAAGAACTTCATAATCAAGAGATTTAGAATAAACATAAGCTACAATATGAATATTCGATGGTTTCCAGTCCTTCGATTGTGGAATAACGAAGGAATGATTGAAATTAAATTTATTGCCAGAAGTAATTTCGTTTGATGAAATACGCTCGCCCCAAGCAGAATTTATACTACCACGCAAGATGTGATTATGAACATAATCTAAAATATTTTGATTTTCGCCAAGACGGTAATCTTTCTGGTATTGGATTATGCTATCTTCGACAATCAGCAAAACCAAATAATCCTGCGACGATGAATTTTTTAGATAATGCAAGTTGGTAGAAACATCTATTTTTCTGGTAGTTTGATTATAAGAAACGTTCAATTTGATAGAAAGCGACGGTTGATTTTGAAGTTCAGCAGAAACAAGCGAAGCCCACTTTGTATGGCGAGTAATATAAGAATTACTGAATTTTTTTCGGTTAATCATACCATTGGGAAGTCCGGCTTTGCTATTGCCGAAAAATTCGTCGTAGGCATTGCCTTCGGGAGTGCGAAAATCATAAGGATGCTCAGGATATGGTTCAGCAAAAGAGCCGGCGTGAACAGCAACCGGAATGAAAAGCTCGCCATAAGTTTTTTCAAGTTGTTTAATAACATCGTGAGCAGCCGGACAGTTGCCGCAAGTGTAGCCTGTAAAATCTTCGAGAAGCACTTTCCGAACCACATTGTTCGATGAAGTATCGATATTCGGGATTTCTTGAACATCGCCAGTAATCTGGTCGCAAGAAACAGCAAAAATCATCAAAAAAGCAAACACCAGAATATTTATTGTTTTCATAGCAATCTCCTTAAAAAGATGAACTAATCGAAAGATAAAAGCCATTAGAAGCCGGAATTCTGCGGCAAACGCCACCAACACAGACAATGCCCTGATTTTGTTTTCCGTAAGAGAGCTGAATTCTGTTTGAGCCGACGACATAAGTGAAAGAAGCCGAGTAGTAGTGTATTTTCAAATCGTCGAATTCATTTCCATAGTTGTAATCGTCGCTGATTGAGAAATAGAACGAAGGGGAAACAGAGTATTCGAGCAGAGCAGAAATCCAGTTGCCATAACGAGTATCACCAACGTGAGCAGAAGAATCCTGCTTTGCCCAAAGATGTTGCAATTCGAAACGAATTGCGTTTTTGTCGTCAATTTTATAAGTGCCGTCCATAATCAAGAAGTTTCCTTTGATTTGTCCATATTTTGGAGCACCTTCGTTTTCTAAGATGTCTTTGTCGTAAATCATATTAATGTAGGACAGGCTACCTTTGAATTTGGATGAGAATTTTTTAGAAATGTTAATAGTAAAATCCTGATAGAATAATCTATCGCCTATTGAAAATAAATCTGAATTGTATTTATATTGACTTGTGTGAGTTGTATCGATTGATTGGATGCGGGAGAAATTCACGTTGATATTTGTTCCATATTTGCCGCCCAAAGCCGATAAAGCAGGCAAAACATAATTAATTTCAGCCTGGATGCCAGCTTCGCCATTTAATTTAGTTGCAAAAGGAAACATATTGGGAAGCTTATAAGGACTTTGTTTGTTGATTGGAGGAATATAGCTCAGAGTAAGATTATTGCCGGCAGCCGACCTATCGGAACGGAAATCCATATTATCAAGTTTATGAGCAGAGATAGCAAAGCTAAATCCTTTGGTAAAATAGGAACCATTAAGCGATAAGCCATAGCCATTATTATAAGAGTTGTTATTTGTAGTATTCGGGTCATTGTATTTGTAACCAAATTCAGCATCAAACAGAAAACTACTGCCTGAAAGCCCCAATCTTGAGGAATAAGCAAGCACATTTTCCGGCAGACGCAGAAACGGGTCGTCATCTTTCTGGTAGCGACTAACAATACTTCCACCAAGTTTAATATCGAAAGGAAGTTCTAATTTCGCGAACTCATTAAGGGCAAGATTGAAATCGCCACCGCGAACAATACCATCGCTTTTGCCCCAGAAAATTCGCTGTTTACCAATTAGCCCGGTAATTTCCAAGCCATCGGACGGACGCAGCTTTACCCGAAAACCTTCGACAGCATTGTCTATGCCCAATGCACGTTCTTCGTAAGCACGGAAAATCATTCCGCTACCGAATTGCTCGTAGAAATCCCCAACAGTAGCAGAAAGGAAGTCGTTGCTCCACGAAGCATAACGATAAGAGAGGCCATAACCCTTATATTGTGGGTCGTATCCCAGTATTGGATTGAGATAAGCTTCGTAACGCAAACCAGCGTTAAAATTATCAAGAGTGTAGTTTAGATTGAGAAAACCATTAGAAAGGATTCTCTCTTTGACATCGGGCGCACCGATAACACTATCTTTTTTATAAGTTTGGGCTTCGAGTTGGAAATTCCCACTGATTTTGCCAATATTCTGAGAAAAAACAACATAAGGCACAAAAATAAGCAGGTAGATAAGCCTTTTCATAACATTTCAACGATTAATTAAACAAACCACGATTAATAGAACAAATTATCTGACAGCTTCCCATTCTTTGGTAATAGACTTATTGAAAAGCATAACAGTTACAGCATTAAGTCCCCAATAGAGCAAAGTTTTGAAATAGCCATATTTTCTGAAACGGCGGGTAGATTCGAGCACAACAATATTGCGGCAGAATTTCACCTTAGCTATTTTATTAATGCGGCGATACAAATCGAAATCTTCGCCGGCAACAATTTCACTATTGTATCCACCCACCTGCTCGAAAACGTTTCGCCGAACAATCTGGCACTCCCCACGCCCCATACCAAGCCCAATAAAATTGAGAAAGGCAACATATTGATTATGAAGAAAGTAGAAAACTTTATCCTTGAAACGGATTTCGGAAGGGAATCCACTCACATAGCAAGCAATAGCACCGCAATTGCCGGATTTATCATTTGCCCATTTCAAAATTTCAGAGAAGAATTTATCTAAATCGGCAGGATAAGAATCGGCATTAAGAAAAATCAGGACATCGCCGGAAGCAATCGAAGCCCCATTATTTCTACCGGCGGCAATAGTCTGGCGTTTGGAACTATCGTGAAGAATTATTTTATCGGAGTATTTTTTTGCAATCTCGACTGTTTTATCGGTGGAACCACCATCGGAAACAATAAGTTCGAAATTATATTTATTGCGTATTTCAGGCTTAAATCTCTTTAATTGTTCTTCGATTAGCTTTTCTTCCTGAAAAGTAGGGATAATCAAGCTAAGCTTCACATCAACCTGTTTATTTGCTGAACTTTTATGATTTGGTTCAGCTTTTAGAGCTATTTTATCGTGTTGCTCGTATGATAACCTGTAATGCAACTTTTACCTGTTAAATTATATATAAATTATAAAATTAACTATTTTTTCGTTCTTATTCAACTTAATAATAAATTCGGGGGATACAATTGAGAAAAATCAGATATTTTTGTAATGCTTGATATACATATTATGAAACGATACTATACATTGTTTATCAACTGTATGAATACAAAAGGGACAGCCTTTTCTTTTGGACATAAAAAATCAAGAAAAAATAATTTGGGAAAATTTTGAAAAAATTGTATTTTTGTTTTCTATTGAAAATGAAATAACTTATTTGGAGATAAAAAATGGCAAGAAGATGTGAGCTTACAGGCGTTGGTCCGATGACTGGCAACAATGTATCGCACGCTAACAACAAAACACGCAGACGTTTCCTACCGAACTTGCAAAAGAAGAGAATCTGGTTGCCTGAGGAAAAACGTTGGATAACAATCAAAGCTACTGCTCGAGCATTAAAAACTTTGGATAAGAAAGGCTACGCAGCAATGATTAAAGAATTAGCAAAGTAATTTAGCTTAAGACAGTGTATTTAATATGAGCGAAAACGCGGGGGTTTTCGCTTTTTTTTTAGGAGAATTTTATGTATTGGGGCGAAATAGCGGCATTAACAGCAGCTTTTTTATGGGCAGCAGGTTCGTTTTTATTTACATCGGCAGTCAAGCGAATTGGCAGTATTCAACTCAATATAGACAGGATGACACTTGCAGCAGTATTTATTGCAATTACTATGCTGGTAGCAGGGATTTCTTTCAATTGCACGAAAAACCAATTGTTATACTTAGTCGGAAGTGGAATAGTAGGCTTGATTATCGGCGACACTGCATTATTCAGAGCATTTCGTGAGATGGGACCGCGAATAAGCTTGCTCATTTATTCTTTTAATCCGGCATTTGCAGCAATATTAGCGTTTATTTTGTTTGGGGAAAAACTCCCATTTATTAGCATTATTGGAATTTTTCTGACGCTTTTGGGAATAATACTTGTTGTTACAGAAAAGCCACGAAACGACAACCCAATGAATTTTAAAGTAACATTGCCGGGGGTGCTTTTTGCATTTATTTCGGCGTTAGGTCAAGCTGGAGGGCTAATCTTTGCTAAATACGCTTTCAATGATAGCTACATACATAGTTTTACAGCAACTTTTTTCAGAATATCCACCTCAGTCCTGTTGTTTCTCCCTCTGGGGGTTTTGCTGAAAAGATATGTAAACCCGTTCAAATTATACAGCAGAGACAAAAAATCTTTCAAGCAAATATCAATTGCTTCGATAATCGGACCATATCTTGGAATAACGCTTAGCTTTTTCGCAATTTCACACACAAAGCTTGGAATTGCCTCGACATTGCTTGCTACGGTTCCGGTAATGATACTTCCAATGACAAGAATTGTATATAAAGAAAAATTGACTTTAATTTCAGTTACAGGGGCAATTGTTGCATTTATTGGAATAGCGTTACTATTCGCATAAAAGCAACAACGGTATTAATTTTCAAATCGTAAAAAGCACATTTGTAGTTAAAGATTACAACTTCATTATTTTAACAACATTTTCCGGAAGTGATGTTTTTTCGGAAGTTCCGGTAACAAAAATAATTTTCTCACCCTTTTCGAAAATGTTATTATCAACAAGAAAATTGCAGATTGTATTAACTATATCGTCGGAATTATTGAGTTCCTCGAGCCAAAAAGAACGCACACCCCAGATGAGAGCGAGTTTTCGTTGAGTTTCTTTAAGTTCGGTGAAGGCAATAATTTCCTGACGAGGTCTGTATTTAGCGATATTAATTGCGGTGAACCCGCTGGTAGTCATAGCAATAATAGCGGAAGCATTCACTTGAGAAGAAACTTCGCAGGAGGCTTTTGAAAGTGCATCGGAAAAATTATGGCGTTCGTCGCTCGGAACAATGCGTGGTTCGAGCATACGATGGAAATTTTTCTCGGTGGTTAGAATAATTCTATCCATATAATTAACGGCTTCGCACGGATAGCTTCCGGTGCTGGTTTCGCCACTAAGCATAACGCAATCAGTTCCGTCGATAACGGCGTTAGCTACATCGCTTGCTTCGGCACGGGTTGGGCGGGGATTTGTAATCATCGATTCAAGCATCTGGGTAGCAACGATTACAGGTTTGCCGTAGTAATTACATTTTTTAATAATGTTTTTTTGGAGAACGGGAACTTCTTCGGCAGGAGTTTCGAGCCCGAGATCGCCGCGGGCAACCATTATTCCGTCTGATTCTTCGATAATTTCATCAATACGTTCGCAGGCTTCGTATCGTTCAATTTTCGAGATTATTCCCACCTTTTTTTTGAAGATTTTCATTGCAGTTTTGAGTTCGATTACATCTTTTGCTGAACGGACAAAGGACAAAGCAACGTAATCAACACCTAACTCTAATCCAAATTTCAAGTCTTCTATATCTTTTTCGGAAAGCGAAGGAGCAAAAGATTTTACACCTGGTGCAATAATTCCTTTGTTGTTCTTTAAATTTCCGCCTTTAATAACTTCGGTAATTATATCGTTGCCAACCACCTGCTTAACTTTCAGAATCAGATAACCATCATCGAGCAGAAGAGTATTGCCAGCCGAAACTTCTTTAACAAGGTCTTTGTAGGTAGTGGAAACGCGGTTTTCGTCGCCTTCTTCGAGGTCGTCGGCAGTAATAATAAATTCGCTGCCGGGAGAAAGAAAAACAATTCCATTTCGCACATTTCGGGTGCGAATTTTGGGACCTTGCAAATCCTGAATGATAGCAATTGGTTTGCCGGTAATTTCTTCGGCACGTCTGATATTGGCAAAAATTTCCTGATGTTGCTGGTGGGTGCCGTGAGAAAAATTAAGCCGGGCAATATCCATTCCGTTGTGGACAAGTTCGACAAGTTTTTCAACATTTGCGGTTGCCGGACCGATAGTGCAAATGATTTTGGTTCTTCTTCTCATTTGGTTCTCTATTTAATTCTACCAATAAATACTGGATTTTCGGCTTTGAGAGTTTCCATAATGCTATAAGCATTTTGTTCGGATGTAATCAAAATTATGCCGATACCTAAATTGAATACTTGTCGCATCTCTTCTTCGGGAACGTTTCCAACTTTTTGAATCAATTGAAAAATAGGAGGACGTTGCCAGCTATCCCAGAAAATTTCTAATTCGAGAGGCTTACGAACAACACGGGAAGTATTTCCAACAATACCACCGCCGGTAATATGAGAGATACCGCTTACAAGCCCTTTTTCAGCCAAAGGATGAACAACGTGCAAATACGAGCGATGGATTTTCAGAAGCTCTTCGCCTAATGAACAGCCTAATTCTTCGATATAATCATCAACTTTATATTTAGCAAAAAGGACTTTGCGGGCAAGAGAATAACCATTCGTATGAAGTCCGTTTGATGGTAAGCCAATCAGGACATCACCCGATTGCACAGAACTACCATTTACAATTTTAGATTTATCGACAACGCCAACAATTGTTCCGCTGACGTCATACTCGCCGTCAGCGTAAATTGAAGGCATTTCGGCAGTTTCGCCACCAATTAGTGCAGTAGAATTTTCACGGCACGCTTTGACAAACCCTGAGATTACCTGTTCGGCAACAGAGGGTTCGAGCCGACCGGTAGCAAAATAATCAAGGAAGAACAAAGGTTTAGCACCGCAGGCAAGAATATCATTAACGCAGTGATTCACAAGGCATTGCCCGACAGTGTCGTGCTTGTTGGCAGCGAAAGCAACTTTTAGCTTTGTTCCGACCCCGTCAGTGCTTGCAACAAGCACCGGCTCGGAATAGCCATCAAATTTTGCTTCGTAAAGCCCGCCGAAAAGTCCAATTTCAGAAAGAACTTTTTCGTTGAAGGTAGTTTTTACAAGAGGTTTTATTCTACTGACTAATTCTTCGCCTGCTTCTATGTTTACTCCTGAGGCTTTGTAAGTTTCGTTCATTTTTTCTCCCAAATCAAAAAAACAAAATTACGATTAAATACAATAAGTTAAAAACAAGAGTTGAACGTTTTTTGATAATTAACAATAATTCATTATTAATTAATATAGTTTGTATGAAAATAAACGGAACTGAATATTGTTCGCTTTGGGAAGAAAACAGTAAAGCTCTATCGATAAGTGCAATAGACCAACGATTATTGCCGTTCAGGTTGGAAATTGCCAAAATTGCAAGTTACAAAGAAATGGTAATGGCAATAAAAGAAATGACAATACGAGGTGCCCCACTGATTGGAATAGGCGGCGCGTACGCAATTATGCTCGCATTGCAAGAGATTGTTCAAAATAAGCAACCTTTTGAAAAGATTAATGAAATTATTTCAGAGATTCGCTCGGCACGTCCAACAGCAGTAAATTTGATGTGGGCAGTTGATAGAGTTGCTTCAAAAATTGATTTTTCGCTTTCGGTTGAGGAAAACTATGAACGCTCACTACAAATAGCCCGGCAAATTTATTCTGAAGAAGTGAGAGCCTGCAAGCAGATTGCAAAATCTGGCTTCGACTTGATAGAAAATTTATATTCGAAATATCAACGACCGCTAAATATTCTAACGCATTGTAATGCAGGCTGGCTTGCAACAGTTGATTGGGGAACAGCACTTGCTCCGATTTATTACGCACACCGGAAAGAAATACCGCTTCACGTGTGGGTAGATGAGACGCGCCCACGCAATCAAGGAGCGAAACTTACTTCGTTTGAGTTGCTAGGCGAAAATATTGCTCACACAATTATTGCGGACAACACAGGTGGCTTGCTTATGCAAACGGGCAAGGTGGACGCTGTAATTGTTGGTGCAGATAGAGTTACAAGCAAAGGCGACGTTTGCAACAAGGTGGGAACTTATTTAAAAGCTTTAGCTGCAAAAGAGCATAATATCCCGTTCTGGGTAGCTTTCCCGACAAGCACAATAGATTGGGAAATAAGTGATTATAGAGAAATACCAATAGAAGAACGCCCGAGCGAAGAGATTGACTATATAGAAGGAGAATATCTGGACAAAATCTGTAAAGTGAGAATTACACCGACTGGCTCGAAATCTCTGAACTATGCATTTGATATAACTCCGAACCAATTTGTTTCGAAGTATATTACTGAACTTGGCGTGTTTGATAGCATTCAAAGTTTAAAAGACGAGAGCTTCACATAAAAAATGGCGGGATGTTTCCCGCCATTTATAAAATCAAGAAAAGCAGATTTACTTTATTAATTTTTGTTTTGCTTTGGGTCGACAGCACTTCCCCATCCATTTATATCAATAGTTTTGGATTCTTCGTTGTCTGTTGTAATGGACACACGAATTGAATTAACACCGATTTGCGTTGGGGTGAATTTTACTTCCAGAGGAGTTTCAGATTTTGGTTTAAGCACATCATTAGCTTTAAGGTTGATTTTAAGAGATTCAGGGTTAGTCTTTATATCCAAAATTTTGATTGGAGCATCAGTATTATTTTTTAGCATAACTTTGGAGCTTGCTTCCTGCAAATAGTAGAGTTCGTTGAAAGGAATATATTGAGGCACAACAACAATCGGACGGAACACATTTGCTTTGATATAGTAGTAGAAAGATTTTTTCTCGGGGTCGGTGGATTCAATCATAATGCTTTTGACAACGTTATCGGAATAACCGGTAATATTCA
Organism: Eximiradius proteiniborus; assembly: GCF_058546985.1. Lineage (NCBI taxonomy): Bacteria > Pseudomonadati > Bacteroidota > Eximiradiia > Eximiradiales > Eximiradiaceae > Eximiradius > Eximiradius proteiniborus. The sequence goes on from NZ_CM178592.1 coordinate 1,439,451, forward strand.
AAGTAATGTCTAAATTAGCAGAATCGCCGGGAGGAAGAATCTTTTTGTCGAGCGGAGCAGTAGTGCAACCGCATCCCGGTTTCACATTAATAATGTGGAGTTCCTCGTTGCCTCTGTTGTAAATTTTGACAGTTGCTTTCAGAGGGTTATCGGTTGATTTGACCTTGCCCCAATTATATTCATTTGGTGGGAAAATTTCAAGTTTTGGCTGGGAGTAAGCAACAACACTCAAACCGATAAAAACTAAGAACAAACCTAATAATCTTTTCATAACAAACCTTTAAACATTATTGATGAAACTAACAAACAAACTTAATAAAAAAAATAATATTATCAAATTATGGTTGATTTTTCAGCAACATAAAAGTATCCCTGATTGCGTAAGCAGAGCCGACAACGCCGATACCACCTTCGACACTACCAAGCAACGGATTGACCGAATTGACACCAACGTTTTGCAAATACCAGCGAACTAAGTTCCAGTCTGCTGCCATAATAGTTACTTCGTGTTTGCCAAACCATTTGAAAGCTGACCACACAACACGGGTTTTTGTATTCGGAATTAAACCAGAAACAGATTGTTCTTTGTATCTATTTTCATTAATAAATGGATTATACACTCTTCTATTTTTTTCATTAGTAGGGGGCTCGAGATATTTACCATATTCAAGAGTATCCAGGCAAGTTTCAACTATAATATAATAATCGAACCCAGGTGCTCGTGTCCATGAAATCGAGTCGCTTTGAGGCAAATTAATAGTATCTTTTGGATATTGTATAGTTTTGTTGACGCGGGTTTGCCAAAAAATTTCAGAAGGAGTAGTAGTTTTGCCGCTTAGAATTTTTCCGTCGGGCAGTTTTACTTCAATTGAGTATTCAGTATTTGGTTTCACTTTATAATTAGCGTCCGGGTAGTAATAGCCGGGTTTTAAAGTATCATAGTTGAACAGAAGAGGGAACACATGTCCATCGCCTTTGACCAAGACTTCTGCATTTTTGATAAAAGCCTGATAATGATTATATTTAGCAGAGATTGGCTGAGTTTTTAGTACTGCAATATTTTGGATTGGCTCGCCTACAAGCAAAACTGCTTCCAGAACAACATCGGGTTTGTAATCGGTTGGGACATCATCACCGCAAGCAGCAAGAAACACCAACGAAATCAATATATATCTGAGTTGTTTCATTTATCCTCCTAAAATTTAATTTCATAAGAAATAGTTGGTAAAATCGGGATTAATCGCACATCTTCAACTTTTGTTTCTTCATCCTGAAGATTATAATATCTGAACCATATATCGCGGCGGTTATAAACATTGTAAATATCAAAAATAAGCTTGGAATCGAGACCATAGGTTTTGAATGAATACGTAGCATTGAGATTGAGCTGATGAGAAGGAGGAAGACGCAACCCATATCTTTGAGAAGGAACAATTTTGCCACGACCATAGGTTTGATTAGGGAAGAAAGATTGAAATCGCGATGTCGCCCCAGTGTAGGATTGCCCGGATTGGAAAGTGAAGGTGGCTCCGATATCCCATCTTTCAGATAAATTATATTGCATAACAACTTTAAAATCGTGCAAACGGTCGTATTTTGGTCTGAATTCCCGTCCATAATTAATACTATCGAATTTTGCCCGGATATAGCCGAGAGCATACCCAGCCCAACCGGTAAGACGTCCAACCCGTTTTTGCAAGAAAACTTCGAAACCATAAGAATATGCGTTCCCAATGTAGAAGACATCGCGGACGTTCGAACCCTGAAGAGCATTTTGGTTTAGTTCGCTCACATTTCTGTATTTTTTATAGTATATGTCGAAATTTAAATCAAAGTTCTGGAAAGGTTTTGTTTCGACGCTAAAAATATAATGGATAGCTCGGCTTGCAGGAACAGTAGAATCTGTTGGCAACCACGTATCGAAGAATGAGAAATCAGGTTGAGTGGCAAGACGAAGATTCTGGCTAAACACTCCCCAAGCAGCCTTCAAAGAAATATTATCAGTTAAAGTGTATCTAATAGCCAAGCGTGGGTCAATCAAAATTATATCTCTCATTTCCCAATAGTTTGCCCGCAATCCAGCCTGAATAGCAAATAATTCTATCGGTGAATAACTCATTTGAGCGTAAGCTGAATAGTTGTAGTCCTTTACTTTCAAGTTTGTAGTTCCGGCTGACGAACCAACCTGAGTGCTATCAGTTTCACCGGTGAAATTTTGGAGGAACTGAAAATTGTAGTTGTTAACTTCCAAGCCGAAATTGTGAGTAATCTTTTCATTAGTAAACCATTCGAAATTTAATTTTGCAGAATAATCAGTGATTGAATTTTCAATCAGAAATTGATAACCGGTTTGGTCGCCGGTGAAATTATTAAAATAATGGCTTGCACTAAGATTTAAGTTAGCAAAAAGAGAGTTGGAGAAAATATGTGTCCAGTTCATAGAAGCAAGTCTGTTTCCAATGGATAAATCCATACTAATTCCGAAAGTGCTCACATCAAGATTATCTTTGCTCATAAATCCACTTAAAGAAAATTTATCGTTGTCTCCAATATCTTGAGTGATTTTAGCATTCACATCATAGAAATTGAAGTCCGGGATAGGTTGCTCGGGATTATTGTCGATGAGGCTTTTGACGAGTTCGAAGTAAGTGCGGCGTCCACCAATAAACCACGAGCCGTGCCCGATAGGTCCTTCCAGTGTGGCACGCGAAGAGATAGCACCAATAGATGCCAATCCTTGAGTTTGACTTCTGTCGCCATCTTTTTGGGTAATGTTCAGCACAGCCGAAAGTCGCCCACCATACTGAGGTTCGAAGCCACCTTTTATGAGTTCGACATCTTTGATAGCATCTGTGTTGAAAGTAGAGATAAATCCGAACAAATGAGTTGGATTATAAACTGTGGAACCATCTAAAAGAACTAAATTCTGGTCGGGCGAACCACCACGGACATATAATCCGCTGGAAATCTGGGAAGAGGTGAGCACACCGGGTAAATATTGCAAAGAACGGAAAACGTCTGATTCGCCTCCGATACGAATTTCTTTGATTGTTTCCACAGGGACATTAACTTTGCTAATCATAACTTGCCTTTGCTCAACTTCTCGCTCTGCTTCGACAAGGACGTCTTCTTTCCTTACAGCGGTTTGCTTCAATGAAATATCGAGGCGAAGCTCTTCGTTGGCTTTCAGATTTATTTTTCGCTCGAAACGCTCGTAACCCAAAAATGAGACTACAAGAGTGTAGCTACCCGGAGGAATACTCGAAATGCTGTAGAAACCGTTTTTGTTTGTTCTTGTTCCGAATTTTGTGTCCTTGAGCATAACGGTAGATGAAATGAGCGTTTCCTTGCTTTTATCATCACGGACAAATCCAGCTATTGATGCAGTATTGGGTGCATTTAAATTTGCACTGAGATTAAAGAAAACGAGCACGCTTAACAGACAGATTGAAATAATTAGTTTCATAGTTCCTTTAAATTATTGAATAATTACAGAACTAAAAACGTAAAAAGTTATTAATAGTTTCAAAAAAAATTAAAGTTTACAATAATTAACGTGATTATCAGTGTATTATTAATTTATTATTAACAAATTCAGATATAGATATTAAGTAGATAAATACCGGAGAGTGTATGAAAAAAAATCTGTTGATGTTGTTTTTGTTACTTTCTGCTACAAAATTATTTGCTATTGAGCCATTACTGTTTAAGCCACTTGTAGGGAACACATTTGAGCCACGTGTCGGGACGATATACAATATAGACGATGAAAAATTGAGGCTCGATATAGGCACTTCGATTGATTTAAGCACACTGCATAAATCAGATTCGGCAGAAGTGCGGTTAGGCGGTGATTTTTTTACCTATACCCGATTGCGTTCAGTTGGACATTTTAAATTTCCTGTAGAAGCGAGCGATTATTTTTTTGGTGCAAATGTATCAGGCAAGAGCTATTTACTGGAGCAACCATTTGAATGGCGCGTAAGAATAGCTCATATATCAGCACATTTAGTAGATGGATTTGCAAGCGATAGTGTATTTTTGCAGCGTCCTTTCAGCTACAGCAGAGAATTTGTCGAGGCAATCGGAGCGATACGGTATAAAAACGTAAGATTTTATGGCGGAACAACTTTTATATTTTCCACGTTACCGAAAAATCTGGGCAAATGGGTGCCTCAATTTGGGTTTGACGGAGAGTATAAATTCTGGCGGAATTTATACCTATCGTATGGCTACGACTATAAAATCAGCAGGATAAAGCAAATAACAAGGCTAAATGCAACCGGTCAGTTGGGAGTAATATTTAAATCTACGATGAAAACAGGAATTGGATTTTATATATACAATCACAATGGCTGGAACGAACACGGAATGTTTTATGATAAAAAATTAAATTATTCAGGCATAGGATTTCAATTAATATTTTGAAATTACAAAAAAATTTCGTTGATTTGAAAATTGTGTTTTTATTATCTTTTTAGAATAAGGTTAGATATATGGCAAGAAGTGTTAACCGTGCCACATTAGTTGGCAATATTGGGCAAGACCCAGAATTACGCTCCACCCCAGGTGGAAGGAACGTATGCAGTTTCCGTATGGCAACATCCGAAGCTTATAAAGACAGCAACGGAGAATGGAAAGAAATCACCGATTGGCATACTGTTGTGTGCTGGGATAATTTAGCAGTGCAAGTTGCTGAAAACTTCCGCAAAGGCACAAAAGTATATGTCGAAGGAAAGATTAAGCACCGCAGCTACGAAGGTAAAGACGGTGTTACTCGCCACGTAACAGAAGTCATTGCTAACACCGTTATTTCGCTTGGTAGTCGTAAATCAAATGATAATCAGGAAAAAGACGCTTACGACGAACCAGAGTTCGAAGAAGGCACTCCAGACGACGACGTGCCATTTTAAAGTTCAATGAAAAAAATTGTACTTTTTGATATAGATGGTACTATTTTAAATGTCGAAAGTTCTCTCGCCAGAAGTATCTTTATTGATGCTTTTGGCGAGATGTTTAGTATAGATATTTCTAAAAGCATACCATCATTTCACGGAAAAACAGATTTACAAATCATTGCAGATATTGCCAATTTATATGGTATTGATTACAGCAACGAAATTGAGCAAATCTGGAATAATATTTTTGAAAAATTCGAACAAAGAATTTCGAAAGAAAGCATAACGATTTTGCCGGGTGCGGCGGAACTAATCGAAGAGATAGAAAAAGCAGATAATTTTGAATTGGGATTGGTTACAGGCAATTTTCGAAAGAATGCTTATTTAAAGTTATCGCTGGTTGGTTTGGACGAGTATTTTCCATTCGGTGGATTTGGGGATGATTGCCCGGACCGTAACAAATTACCTTTAATAGCGATTGAACGAGCAAAGAAAAGCAAAATCATTGATGAGACCTACCCTATTTCTAATTCAGTGATTATAGGCGACACCTTTCGCGATATTCAGGCTGCAAAAAGCAACTCGCTCAAAGCGGTTGCAGTAGCCACCGGCAAAGCACCATCCAGCGAATTGCGTCGCTATACACCAGATGTATTGTTTGAAGATTTATCTGATTACAAGAAAGTATTCGATTGTTTGAACAAATTATAAAAATTATGAAAAGAATTGTAATTGCAATAGATGGACCTGCGGGCTCAGGAAAAAGTTCTTCGGCAAAGATAGTTGCAGAGCGACTTGGATATATTTATATAGACACAGGTGCAATGTATCGCGCTGTAACACTTGAAGCTTTGCGTCGAGGAATAGCCGAAAACGAAGAAAAAATATGTAATATTCTTGATGAAATAAAAATTGAACTTCGCACTTCACCGCAGGGACAAAGAACAATTCTTAATGGCGAAGATGTTTCGGATGATATCCGGTTGCCGGAAGTAACGCGGTTGGTGTCGCCGGTGAGTGCAATTGGATGTGTGCGTGAGAAGCTTGTGGCAGAGCAAAGGCGTATCGGGGAACGTGGTGGAATAGTAATGGATGGACGCGATATTGGAACAGTTGTTTTTCCGAATGCAGAGCTGAAAATATATCTTGTTGCTTCCATTGAAGCACGAGCCGAGCGGCGGGCAAAGGAACTGCGAGAAAAAGGTATTCCTGTAGAAATCGAAGAAATAAAAAAACAAATTATTGAACGGGACAATTATGACAGTAGCCGGGCGATTAGTCCGCTGCGAAAAGCAGATGATGCTATTTTGATAGATACATCAGAGATGACATTGGAGCGACAATCGGAAATAATCATTGAACTTGCTAATAAAATTATAAATTCATAAGTTAAGAAAAAAAAATTTTGTCAATAAATAATATTATGTTATTTTTGTAATCCGTTTATTTTATAAATTTTTATGTTGTTTGATATTATTTAAAATAACTATAAAAGCGAGGAAAAATGAATTATACGGGTCCAAAGGTCAAATTATCCAGAAAATTAGGGATAAATTTAACCGTTAAAGCAAAAAAATACAGCAGCAAGAAGCCAAATCCTCCAGGACAGCACGGTGCTGCAAAAAAACGTGCAAAGCTATCGGACTATGGACGTCAGTTACTCGAAAAACAGCGTCTTCGTTTGCAATATAACGTATCAGAAAAGCAAATGGGCAACTACTACAAGAAAGCAACAAGAATGCAAGGCAACACAGCCGAAAACCTTGTGCTTTTGCTTGAAACCCGCCTTGATGCTGTAGTATATCGTGCAGGATTTGCTCGCTCGATTTATGCTGCCCGTCAGTTTGTTAAGCACGGTCATTTCTTGGTGAACGGACGCCGTTTGGATGTGCCATCATATCAGGTAAAGACTTCTGATGTTATTCAATTGCGCGAAAAGAGCCGCAATATCGAAGCATTTCAGGAATCAATCCGCAATTCTGCTCCACCTGCTTATATCGAAGTATCGAAAGCAGATTTTTCAGCAAAATTGCTCTATCCACCAAAGAGAGAAGAAATTCCTGTTCAATGCGAAGTTTCACTTGTTGTAGAGTATTATTCGAGATAATTCAATCAATATATTACTCAAAGCCCGCTATTTTTTGAAATGGCGGGTTTTTTATTCAAAAATATTAAAATACTTTGTTTATTTATTCGATATTAGCATAAAAGTGTAACAATTTGGAGGTGTGTTATGTTCTGGACTCCTGAACTTGCAGCATATTTGGAAGATGCACCCTGGCCGGCAACAAAAGAAGAACTTTTCGATTACGCGATGCGTTCGGGCTGCCCGCAACAGGTGCTTGATAATATTGCCGAACTTGAAGATAGCGACGAACTGATTGAGGGAATGGAAGATTTGTGGCCTGAATACGAAGATATTGCTAACGAAGAATATTTTTATAACGACGACGAAGAAGAACAATACATTTAAGCAAACAGTCGGGGCTTATCGGAAAGCCCCGATTTTGTTTGCGTTGCTATGTCACATTACTTGACTAGTGTTATTGGTATGGCAACAGTTTCTTTTTGATTTGCAAGACGTACGAAATATTTTCCTGCACTAATTTGGTTGAGTTCTATTAAATTAGTGGACAGTTTTCCTTCCTTTACGATTTTACCATCGAGTGAAATAATAGAAAAATCATCAAAACTTTGATTATTTGTTTCGATTTTTATAAAGGATGAAGCTGGATTGGGGTAAATTTTTATCATTTGTGCTAAATCGTTTACGCTTGCGATTGAATTTACCCAAACAGAAACGAAATCGTTTGCTGAAAAGTCGAAGTTATTTATTAATGCAGCAATAAATACATCATTATCAAAATAATTTATCCAGAGCATTCCTTCAACTTTTTTGCCTGTATTGATTGTATTGACTGGATGATTGTCTGTAGTTTTGAATTCGTAAATATTTCCATCATAAGCTGATACTCTGAATTTTGTGCCATCCGGGCTGAACACTAATTCGCGCGGACCGTCCCAACCAGTTGTACCGACTTCATATTCGAATACCACATCAATATCGAGAGAATATCTATATACTTTATGGTTTCCATTTGAAACAATATAGAGTTGATTGTCTCTGATTTCAAAATAATTACCGAATGAACCAGCAGCATAGGACTTAATTTCTTCTTTTGTAGATAAATCGTAAACTGTTACGTAGCTATCTTCGGCGCCAGTGCCTTCGTTAAGCACATACAATTTATCGTTGAAAATCTGGCACATTTGCGTATTCATTTTTGTTTCGATAGTGTCTTTTGCTTCTTTTGTGGCAAGGTCGATAGTAATCACATAATTGTGCTCAGGTGTCCAGGAGCCGGGAGGAGTGATGCGAGCAGAAACATAGAGCAATCCATTATAGATGGATAATCCATAAACGGTGTGTTGAAATTCTATTGAATCGAGAAGGCTACCATCTGTAATATCATATTTCCAAATATATCCATTAGTTTGAATGTAAAGGAAATTGTTGTCAAAAAGAGCTCTTACAGGAAAGCTATTCAAGCCGAAAGGAAATTCGATTATTTTCGAAGCCGAAAGCGGTCCCATACCAAGTGGGTTGTTGCGCCAAAGCGAGGGACGTTCGTCTGTGTTGGGGTCGAAGTTGCCGTCGAAATTAGCATCAACACCTTTGCATAAAACATAAAAATCAGTATTATAGTTGTAAATCATAAATGGCTGAGAGCCAACTGATACATTATTTTGAGCATTTAAACAGAAAATGCTGACAAACATTAATGCGAAGAACGCATAGAAATGCTTCATACAAAAAACCTCCAATTATTATTATATATTATATCTATAAAATCTGAAGGAAATGAAAGAGAAAGTGTGTTCTTTCGCTTCCCTCATTCATCAGTTTGCGCTGATGTACCACACCGAGTGGTCAATGAGCATCGCAAATCGGTCTTCTGACTTGAGCATCGAACCCTTGTGCTTTGCCTTCCCATTCTATTTGAACAGTGGCTGCTTGCTCGAGGGCAAGCAAAAAGCCAAAGTAGCTCTTACAGCGGCGCAACCGTACAGGATTTTCACCTGTTTCCCGTGCATTTGCAATGGCATTATTTTCAAAAATAGAAAAATAATATTTATCTGCAAAGTAAAATAACTATTACAATCAATAAAAGACTATCGAATAAATAACTTATTGAAAAATAATCACTTAAATCTCAAAGAGGATACTGGTTTTATTTTTGCCGCAATCACTGCTGGCAGAATTGATGCCAACACCACTAATACAAATGTAATTGAAGCAACAACGGCATAATGCACTGGTGAAATAAGAATCGGCAAAGAATCTAAAAAGTATATCTCGCCTTTGAGATGAATGAATTTATACTGTTGCTGCAAAAAACAGAATAGAAACGACAAAACACATCCCGCGGCAACACCATAGAGCCCAACCTGAAATCCTTGATAAGCAAATATCTTGATAATTCCCATTTTGCTTATGCCCAAGGTTCTCAAAATACCAATTGTGCGGGTTTTTTCGATGATAGTTATTATTAAAGTAGTGATAATATTAAGCATCGCGACAAGTGAAATAATACCCAGCACCAAAGGAATAGGCTCTCGTTGAAGTTCAATCCACGCAAATAATGACGAGTGTATTTCATAATAGGTTAAAGTCCAATACGGGAAGCCTAAGAAACCCATAACTGATTGCGAAACTTCGCTTGCTTTGTTTATATCCTTGATAAAAATTTCAATTTTATTTGCAGAATTTGGAGGCATTCCATAGAAATTTCGAGCGGTAGTCTCAGGCAAAAGCACAAGAGTTTCATCATAACTTGTCATTCCGGTTTTGTAAGTACCAACAATTTTAAATTTCTTAATCTTGTAATTTGTAATGTTATCTTTAATGTTGATAGCATACAAATTCACAAAATCACCTTTTTGAAGTGCAAGTTTTCTAAGCAATGGTTCGCCGACAATAATTTCATTAGCACTATCGCTTGAAAAATGATTATTTCCGGAAATAAGTTTAGAAAATTCATTAGGGTCGAACTTTGGATTGTAGGTTCTGAACATTACGCCATCAACAAAGTTAGCGGAACGGACAAGTCCTTCGCCTTCGATAATCGGATGAACAGCAGAAATAATATCGAAATTAGTTTTTATTTTTTCAGAAATTTCGCGGACATTATTGAATGGGTCTTTGTTATAGCTGAATACAACTATATGAGAGGTGAATTTTGTAGAATTATTCCGAAGTTCATTTTCGAAACCGTGAAGAATGGCTAAGCTTAGCAATAATGCGATGACACCCAGCATAACACTAAGAAGCGACACCAATCGAGCAAAGCGAAGAAATCTACTTTTTCGTGATTTTGCAATTGCAGAAGAAATGTATCTGTATAAGTTCATTTACCACTCAAAAAAACAGAAAATTGGATAAATATTAATGTATAAATTAACAAATATAAATTAATTTTTATTTCAATAAATATTTTTATTCTGCGTTTCTAATTTAATTATTATTAACAAAATAGCAGTTCTTTGATGGAGAAAAAATACAAGATTTTAGTTACAAATGATGATGGAATAGATTCACCCGGCATTTACGCATTGGCAAGTGCTTTTTCGCAATTGGGAGAAGTTGTGGTAGCAGCACCGGATCGCCAGCAAAGTGCAGTTGGACACGCTCTAACAGTTGCACGACCATTGAGAGTAACAAAGGTAAAGCGGAACGGTTCGCTTTTCGGGTATGCAATTGATGGGACGCCATCGGATTGTGTGAAAATTGCGTTATCGAATCTGTTGGAAGAAAAGCCTGACTTAGTAATTTCCGGAATAAATCACGGACAAAATACTGCAATAAATATACTATATTCGGGAACAGTTGCGGCAGCAACTGAGGGAATGCTTGCAGGTATTCCGTCGATAGCAATTTCGGTGGCATCGCACGATACAAGTGTTCCAATGGATGCAGCAGCAGAATATGCTCTGATCATTGCGCGAAAGTTGCTTGAAAGCGATTTGAAACCAAATTTTTTGCTTAATGTAAATGTCCCCGCAATTCCAAAAGAAAATATTCTTGGTATAAAAGTTGCTAAACATAGTTCATCGTATTGGAAAGATACTTATGAAATGAGATTAGATCCTTTTGGACGAAAGTATTATTGGTTTGCTGGTGAATATTGCTTAGAAAGCGATGATAATCTGGAAACTGACGATGCTGCATTAGCAAAGGGCTATGTTACGATTACACCTGTTCATTTCGATTTTACCAAATACGATACATTATCAAAATTAAAACATTTTGAGGACAAGTGATGGCAAAGGTAATTGCAGTTGAGGATATACAAGACGGAATGATAATAGCCGAACCTATTGTAAATCGTTACGGACAGGTTCTTCTTGCATCGGGTGTTGTGCTTTCGCAGCAGCACGCAACTTTTCTGAAAACCTGGAACATTCGGACGATAAAGGTAACTGCCGGAGCAGAAGACGAAGAAACATCAGAAATTTCGGAAGAGATGCAAAAACAAATTTTAGAAAGCATAGCCCAAAGAACATCCTGGACACCACGTATTCCAATAGAAGAGGATTTATTCAAAGTTGCTGTCTTTCATCTTGCCAAAAAATTGTCTAACCCGGTGAAGAAATGATATGGATATTTTAAATAAATTAATAGCTCGTGCCGATGAATTCCCAACCTTGCCGACAATCTATTCGACTTTGTCGGATGTAATGTCGAACCCTCGTTCAACAGCACAAGATGTTGCAAATATTATTGCAGAGGACCAGGCTGCAGCGGCAAAAGTATTGAAAGCAGCAAATTCGCCGATTTATGGGTTTCGTGGGAGAATTTCAACAATTTCGCAGGCGATTATTTTTATAGGATTTGAGGAAGTGCGTAATCTCGTCATTGCGATGGGAATAATTGATGTGTTTCGCAATATGAAAGGCAATTTTCCGATAAATCCGGTAGATTTGTGGAAGCATTCAATAGCGGTGGGAATTATTACTCGTTTGCTTGGAAAAACACTACGAATAACCAATCTCGAAAATTATTTTCTGGCAGGAATTCTGCACGATATAGGGAAATTACTTTTCCTGAAATTTGTACCTGATGAATATGCAAAATCAATTGAATACGCTATGGAAAAGAACCTACCAGCTCGTGAAGCCGAGAATGCAGTATTAGGGGTTAATCACATTATTGCTGGTGAGATATTAGCAGAGAAATGGAAATTGCCGCAATCTTTGAAAGATGCTATAAGATACCATGCAGTAGGAAAAGTAGATAGTCCAAACAATGTGCTTGTTGGCTGTGTTCATATTGCGAACACAGTTGCTTCTTTGCTCGAGCTTGGACAAGCGGGAGATGATATTGTTCCTACACCAAATCTTGATGCGTGGAAAGCGTTGAACTTACCTGATAATTTTTGGTCGAAAAACTACGATACTTTGTTGCTTGAATACGATGCAGCAATCGGTATTTTTCTTTTAAATTGATGTTTAGTTTTATTGAATAAATAAATGAGCAACGAAGAACATCCTGAATACCTGCAAAGCATATACTTTGATGCTATACAGGAGTTTTTAGAGGTAAACAGGAATTTCAAGAGATTACCTGATATTCTTAGAAATGGTCTGAATGTATTAATAAAATTCCCTAATTCAGTTTCTTCGGCGATTTATCTTGTGAAAAACAACTCTTTTGAATGGGAGTTGAACAGCTACCTACCTGAAACAGAAAAAAACAATATAGAACAAATTTTCAATTCTTGCGTTCAAAATGGAATAATCAGCGAAGCACTTGCGAGTGGCTCTATAGCTTATGGTTCATCAAATTTCGATGGACTGGCTTCAGTAGCAGTGCCTTTAGTCGCTTCATTTGGAGTGATAGGGATTAGTTTAATAAATACTAATGATAACACGCCGGTAACAAATGATCTAAAAATTGCTACTACACTTTTTTCAAGGGTTCTCTCTGCAAGTGTGGAAAATGTATTGTTGCAACAAAAATTACATGCGACCAAATCAAGTTTGGAGCAGATGGTTGCAACAAAAACTATGGATTTAGCTCAAAGCCGACGTGAATTGAATGCGATTTTCGATGCAGTACAAACCGGCATAATTCTTCACGACTGGGATACATTCGAAATCACGAAAATTAATCCAGTTGCAGAAGAGCTAATTCAATTAGAAGAAAAAGAAATACTTGGAAGAAAAATATACGATTTTCTTGAAAAAATTGATTACAACGACCCTGATTTCTCTTCCGAAGAGTATAAAAATTTCGAATCCCATTTAATTAATTCAAAGGGTGAAAAAATTCCGATAATCCGCACAACTTCTTTTGTCAGCATTGGCTCGACAAAGAAAAGAATTGACTGTTTTATTGATATTACCCAAATCAAAAAATATCAGGAAGAACTGAAACAAATAAACCAAACATTAGAACTTAAAGTAGAAGAACGAACGCAAGATCTGCAAATATTAGTTAAAAAACTAAAGGATGAAATAGAGCAACATAACAAAGTGCAAAAGGAATTAAAAATAATGCTCGATAAGGAAAAAGAACTTGGGCAAATGAAAACGCGCTTTGTCAGTATGGTGTCTCACGAATTTCGTACGCCGCTAACAATTGTTCGTTCGGCGGCGCAAATGCTTGGGAAATACAAGGATTCCCTTTCAGAAGAAGAAAAGCACGAATACTTATCCAGAATAATGAAAACAGTAGATAATTTAACCGATTTAATCGAAAATATGTTATTTATCAGCAAAGAAAAAGATAAAATAGTTGAAGCGGACAATATAGAACAAATAGATCTAATTCAATTCACAGAAAATCTAATCAATGAATTTCAGACTACTCTGCTGCAAAAAAGAGAAATATTTTTTATTAATATTGGTTACAAAAATACAGTTGAAACAAATGAGCGATTGCTAAGGTTAATACTACTCAATTTACTTTCGAATGCAGCCAAGTATTCTCCGCCGAGCACACCGATAGATATTAAATTATATTTCAACGAAGATAATTTTTCTTATGCCATTCGAGATTATGGAATTGGAATTCCGGATGACGAACAGGAAAAGATTTTCGATTTATTCTATCGTGCTGATAATGTTGGGAAAATATCAGGTAGTGGTATTGGATTGCAGGTAGTACTAAATGCAGTAATAATGCTCAATGGCAAATTAGACTTTACAAGTAAAATTAACAGGGGAACTACATTTACAGTATCAATTCCATATAGTGCAGGGAATTAATATGAAAAAGAAAGTATTAGTAATTGAAGATGAAGAGGAAATCAGAAAAGACATCGCTAAGATACTTAGTATTAATGGATTTGAAGTATTTCAGGCTAATAACGGGAAAGAAGGAATTAATGTTGCCTTAACTGTTATCCCAAACCTGATTATTTGCGATATTATGATGCCGGAAATGGATGGGCTATCCGTTCTGCAAGAACTGAAAAAGTATCCTTCTACTGAATTAATACCATTTATTTTTCTTACAGCAAAATCATCCCGCCAGGATATTCGCGAAGGGATGAATCTCGGAGCAGATGATTATATCACCAAACCTTTTGATTTTGATGAACTGATTGCAGCAGTGCATAAACGTATAGAAAAAGCTGAAGCAACAGAAAAAAAGTTCAACTCAAAATATGAGATGCTTGCTAATAGTTTGCGAAGTTATATGCCTCACGAAGTTCGAACACCTCTGAATATTATTTTGGGATTATCTGATTTTTTGCGAAAGCATTACGACCAAACGTCGTATAATGAGGCACGTAGTATTCTGCAAAACATTAATGAATCTGCAAAACGAATACAAAGATTATTTGAGAATTACCTTTTTTTCTCGAAATTACAATTAATTATTTCGAACCCTGACGAAGTTGCAAAATTGCGTCAGAAAAAAACTCCGCTTGCAGATTTTCTAATTCGGGATATAGTGGTTTATTCAGCAGGAAATGCAGGACGGTCGAACGATATAGAACTTGATTTGGAAGAAGCAAATTTGGCTGTCCCCGAAGATTTATTTATGAAAACTATCGAGGAAATACTCGATAATGCCTATAAATTTTCTGAACGTGGGAAGCCAATAAAAATAAACTCGAATATTTCAAACGACTATTACTTTATTCATATAACAGACTTTGGTCGCGGAATGACACTTGAACAAATTTCAAGTATCGCACCGTATATTCAGTTCGAACGAGATATTTACGAACAGCAGGGCTCGGGGCTTGGGCTTGCAATTGTCAAAGCAATAGCAAAAATCGTTGGTGGCGAAATCCTGATAAAAAGCCAGCCAAACGTTTATACAACTGTTACAATTAAATTCCCAATATTGAAATCTGAAAAATGAACTTCACAGGTTGCATAATTGCAAAAAACGAAGAAAAGAACATTGCAAAAGCAATTAGTTCGTTACAACCTGTTTGTTCTCAAATAGTAGTTGTCGATACCGGCTCGATTGACAATACAGCAAAAATTGCAGCTAATTCAAATTGCGAAATTTACTTCAAGAAATGGAACAATGATTTTTCGGAAATGAGGAACTTTGCACTGAGATTTGCCCGATTGGACTGGATTATTTTTCTTGATGCCGATGAAGTATTGCTTCCTCTTTCGATGGAGAAATACGGTAAGATATTTCAAGATGACAGAGTTGGTGGAGTGTCCTGCATAATTAAAAATTATCTCACAGATGATAAATCAAGTTTTATTGAGCACCGTTACACACGCATTTTCAGAAATCATCCAAAAATTCGTTATAGAGGAGCCATTCACGAACAAATTTCTGAAAGTATTATTGAACTTGGCTTGGATATTTATGAAAGTGATATAACAATTGAGCATTTTGGCTATATAGATAATTCAACAGAAAAAAAACAACGCAATTTAGAGCTCATAAAGAAAGAACTTTCGCGGCAACCATCCGATTATTTGCTTTTTCATCTCGCAAATACTGAATTTTCTATGAACAATTTGATAAATGCCAAAGAAATTTTTCTAAAAATTCTTTCTTCACGTGAGCTTTCAACTGAAAATTTAGAACTTGCTCAACTCCGGTTATTTCAGATAGCAACAAGCTTGAATGACTGGAAATATATTCTGGAACATCAGAATTATATTTTTACGAACAGAAATTACGAAGGATTGAAACAGTTTATTCTTTCGGCGTGCTTTATGCACCGCAAGCAGTGGGAAAAGTCGTATCATTGCTTGCTTGCGGCAAAGGAATGCAATTCGAGCCTTGTCGAACAGGAACTGCTAAGAAAATCAATTGAAGCGGTCGAAAAATACATTGATTTCTATTAGTCTGCTTTTCCAACGTTTTTATTTTTTTGTTTGATTGCGTCAATTTTTGCAATTGTTTGCTGTCGAAGTTCTTCTAAGGAGCGTGCCGAAAGCATATGCAAGGCTTCTTCGCGTAATTTTCCCCATTCGTCGTGCACCGGGCAGGGTTCATCAACGGAGCAATTTGGGAAACCGAGCACGCACCGATGAAAAACACCAGCCCCATCGATTGCTTCAACAATATCAATAAGCTTTATTTCCTTCGGGGAACGTGCTAAATAAAACCCACCGGATTTGCCTTTGCGAGAACCAACTATTCCACTTTTAGTAAGTGTTTGAAGGATTTTTGAGGTGAATTCTTTGGGAATACCAATTTCTTCCGAGATTTCGAGGGCAGAGGTAAGCGACTGTTCGTCTTTATGGGCTAAATAAAGTACTGCCTGAAGAGCTAATTCGCACTTTTTAGAAAAAATAACTGTCATCGCTTTCTTTAAATATATTAATGATATTTTAGTAAAATTAAGTATTTTTAAAATAATTGAAAAGTCTAAAATCTGTATGAAAAGTTTAATTATAATATTACTTCTAGTATTTTCGCTGAATTGCTATAGTCAGGGAACTGCTGGCAATACGGCTGCGTTCGAAACACGCGATATAGTCGATATGCCGACAGCCGGTGTAATTCCGAAGGGAGACTATGCGGTTGATTTAGTGTATTTCGACGGTGGCGGGCTGGCGTTTACATTCAATTATGCGCTTTGGAGAAATTTTAATATTGGCGCGGCACTTTCTGCACAAAATTTTGTTGGCTCCGGTGAAATTACTTTGCAAAATATTCCGGCAATATTGCTAAAGTATAGATTTGTCAATGAGACAATTGAAGTGCCTGCATTTGCGATAGGTCTATCCACACGTGGTGCGGGAACATATTCAAACAGTTCGAACAAATATGCGGTTTCGTCGCCGGGTGTTTTCCTTGCTTTAAGCAAAAATTTTCGCTGGGATTTGGGCTCGCTTGCCACTCACGCCGGGTTTAATTATTCATTCGAGAACGTTACAGATGATTTTTTTATTAACTATTATGCTGGAATTGAGCAATCTATTGGAAACCGGGTTGCTTTGAACGTTGAATACAATGCAGGCGCGTTCGAATGGAAAGCCGGGAGAACAAAAGGAAAGGGCTTTTTGAATGCATCTTTGCGTTATTCGCTTGGTTATGGGTTTACTCTTCAGTTTCAATTCCGGGATCTGTTGAATAATTTCAAAAATTCGGATGAGATTACAAGATATTTTGGGATTGAGTGGGTAGGAAAACACTGATGGATGCCGAAGACTTACATAATTATTGCCTTGGGTTGCCAAATGTAACTTTCGATTTTCCATTCG
Organism: Eximiradius proteiniborus; assembly: GCF_058546985.1. NCBI lineage: Bacteria > Pseudomonadati > Bacteroidota > Eximiradiia > Eximiradiales > Eximiradiaceae > Eximiradius > Eximiradius proteiniborus. The sequence goes on from NZ_CM178592.1 coordinate 1,457,048, forward strand.
ATGAGGACACAATTTGTTATAGAATTTGCAACAAAATTTTTGCACTTGCATCGCTCGAGAGAGTGCCGCTAAGGGTAAATCTAAAATGTTCGCCAGATATTATTGATGAATTACGAGAGAAATTCAGTTGCATACAACCGGGCTACCATATGAACAAACGCAATTGGAACACGGTTGTTTTTGATGGGGCATTATCTTATTCGGCATTAGGAACTTTAATTCAGCACTCTTTTGCAATGACTTTCCGTTCCATTCCAAAAAAGCAACAGGCAATTGCAGCAGAGCAATCACCTGAAATTCTTGAAATTATAGATAATTATTCGAGAATAGATTTGGGCAAATTACGCTAAAATTGGATTGGCAAGCCAGTTTTAAGAGATTCGACAGCGTAGAAAGTTGCTTCGGTAGTTTTTATTATTTCTTCAGTTGAGATAGGGCTTGGTTTTCCGGAACGAACAGCATCAATAAAGGCACGAACTTCTTCGGCAATACCTTTTTTCCCATCAAATTTTAATGATTGATGTTTTTGGCTGTATAAATCAAGCGTCGTGAAATTGTTCATTATGGCTGACTTGCGTTCACAATGAACTTCGCAATATTCTTTTTCGAGCAAGCTACTTCCATTTGCAAAATATACTATATTAGCAATAGAACCATCGCTAAATTTTAGGTTAATAGAAACATTATCAGGATTTGGCATCTGCGAATTATCGGAAGAAACGCTTGTAGCAAACACGCTTATTGGCAAAGCATCTGTAAGAAACACAGCACAATCAACAAAATGGCAAACTTCACCGATAATTCTACCGCCTTGCTCAGGAGAATGAATCCAATGAGTGGATGGAATAAATCCTGCATTAATTCTGTAATTAATAACCATTTTACCTTGACGGTTGGCAAAAAATTCTTTCATTTTTGCAAATGGAGCAGAGAAACGCCTGTTGAATCCAACCATAAGTCTGGACTGACTGCTCGCAATAGCTTCTTTTATGCTATCGAGTTGCTCGAAACTTACAGCAAGAGGTTTTTCGACAAAGACGTTTTTCCCGGAACGAAGCCCTTCGACAACATAGTGCGAGTGGCTATCGTGGCGAGAAGCAATAAATAAAGTATTTATTCTTGTATCATTTGCAATTTCATCAGAATTTGTGGAAGCTTGAGCAAATCCGAAACGTTCAGCGACACTTTTGGCATTAACAGCAGTGGAGGTGGAAACACTCAAAAAGCCAACATTGCAATTTTTCAGAGCAGGCAGTAAATTATTTTGGGCAAAATTGCCAGCTCCAATAAACCCAATATTTATATTATTTTCTTGTTTGAATTCAGATTGTTTAACAATAACTGTGCTTTCAGGCTTTGAATTTTCGTTGTAGCGAAGAAGTATGCCAAGATAGCGTTCGTTGGTTTTTCCGGTGATTAAATCGTAAGCCCGGACTGCATCAGTAATTGAGAAAGTATGGGTAGTAAGAGCGCGGCAGTCTAATTTTCCTTCTGCAATTAACTGTAAGAAAGCCATCATATTACGGTTTTCTGTCCAGCGAACATAAGCAAAAGGATAATCCTGCCCGTATTCCTCGTAATAAGGATCGTAGCGACCGGGTCCATAACTGCAAGAAATACGGTAATCAATTTCTTTTGTGTAGAAAAGGCTTCGAGAAATATTCATTCCAACTGCACCAACGACAACGATTTTGCCACGCTTACGGCAAATATTCAAAGCTAATTCAGTAGGTTCATTTGAACTTGTGCTCGCGGTGATAATAACGCTATCAACACCGAAGCCATTAGTAAATGAATTCACAGTATTAATAACATCCGGGGAATTCTTAGAATTCAGGAGCAAGTCGCAACCGAATTTCTTAGCATAATCAAAAGTGTCGGGATTAATATCCATACCCACAACACGGCAGCCAGCAGCTTTCAAAAGCTGAACAGTAATCTGACCGAGCAAACCGAGCCCAACAACTGCAACTGTTTCACCAAGAACAGGTTCGGCTTGACGAAAACCCTGCATAGCAATAGCACCAAGCGTAGTGTAGGCAGCATCTTCGAAAGAAACGCCTTCGGGAATACGAACGACTAAATTTTTTGGCACTGCCACAAATTCAGCGTGAACAGCATAGCCAGCCCCAGCAGCAGCAACTTTATCGCCGGGAGAGAAGCCATCGACATCGCTTTCGACGACAACACCAGAAACTGAATAACCAAGAGATTTATATGAATCGAGTTTGTTTAAAACTTTGCCAATTGTTGTGCGAAGCCCGTCACGCTTAACCATATTAAGCACCTGCCGAACCTGCTCTGGTTGCTTTCGGGCACGTGAAAGCAAACTTGATCGAGTATTTTCGACTGAGGTTCTTTCAGTGCCTGCACTTATCAAGCTAAAACGTGTTTGGATAAGAACTCCACCAACTGGACATTGCGGCGAAGGAAGTTCGGCAATTTCTAATCGCCCATCTTTTTGATATTGAACAACTTGTAACATATTTCGAAATTAATATTAAGAATAAACACAAAAATAAGAAAGTTCGCAAACATTCTTATGCGAAAAATAATGTTTTTGCTAATCAATTGATTAATACGCATTTCGAGAATTTGTTGAATTTATTAGAAGCAAGTAATTGAATTAAATCGAAGCAAAAGTATGTGGAAATGAATATTTTTTGTAAATGAAACAATATGAAATATTTATCAAAAAGCAATAAATATAATTAGTAAGTTTGCGTCAAATAATATAGTATGAAAAGATATAATTACATAGGGATACTGATTTTTCTGCTTTTCTGTTTTGTTCAGGAGGGTAAATCAGACATAATCAAAATAAGCGTTGAGGGTGGTATTTCTCCTGCAACAACGCTATACATAAAAAATTCTATTGAATATGCAGAAGAAAAAAAAGCAGAAGCATTGATTATCAAGCTAAATACTCCCGGCGGATTGCTTGATGCAACGCGCGATATAGTGCAGGAAATTATGGGGGCAAATGTTCCGGTAGTTGTATGGATTGCTCCATCTGGAGCGAGAGCTGGTTCGGCAGGTGTGTTTATTACGCTTGCGGCACATATTGCCGCGATGGCGTCGGGCACAAACATTGGGGCGGCACATCCGGTAGGAATGGGTGGCGAAAAAATTGATTCGACGATGAACGAAAAGATAACAAACGACGCGGCTGCATTCATTCGTTCAATTGCAAATGAACGCAATAAGAACATAGACTGGGCTGAACGAACTGTGCGCGAAAGCATATCAGCAACAGAGAAAGAAGCGTTGCTCGCTGGTGCAATTGATTTTATTGCTCCAAATATTGATAGTTTGCTTGCGTTAATAGATGGATTTGAAGTCAAGATTGCAACCGGAAAGAAAATTATTTCAACAAAAGGAGAAAAAGTAGTAGAACGGCAGATGACGTGGCGGGAAAACCTTCTATTCTGGCTGGCAAATCCCAATATTGCTTACATTTTGCTGATGATTGGTATATATGGGCTGCTTTTTGAATTCTGGAGTCCCGGGGCAATGTTTCCCGGCATATTAGGTGCGATATCGCTTATGATAGCACTGTACGCAATGCAAATGTTGCCAATAAATTATGCCGGGATAGGATTAATCTTAATTGCAATTATCCTGTTTATTCTCGAAATTAAAGTGGTGAGTTATGGTTTGCTCACTATTGCGGGAATTTTGTCGCTGGCAATTGGTTCAATTATGTTAATAGATGCACCAAATGAAATTATGGATATTTCTATGAACCTGATAATTACGGTTGTGATAATTACAACATTGCTGTTCCTTGTTCTAATTGTTTTCGGTATTAAAGCACAAACCCGCCGGGCAGTAACAGGCGATTTGGCTTTAATCGGACTACGAGGCACAGCTATAACAGACATTTCTCCGACGCAAAAAGGACAAGTGAAGGTCTCTGGTGAGATTTGGAAAGCGGTATCTGATGAGGAAATAAAAGAAGGAGAGGAAATTGTCGTGCAAAATGTTCAGAACTTTGAGCTAAAAGTGCGCAAATACATTGCGTGATATTTTTTTGCCAACTATTTGCCCAATATTATTTTCTTTATATATTTCAGTAATATAGGCAAAAGCGTCTACCTGATCATCGTGTTTGCCTTCGGGAAATTGAGTGAGTTCTTGTTCGAAATCATTTAACCAATCAGCATAATCAGGGAAGAAGATACGACCGGCTTCGAGCATTGCTGCTATGGGAATAGCACGGGTGAACTTATCGGTGTAGGGCTTTATTTCCTTTACAGGGATGCCAATAGCAGATGCCTGATGAACCAATGCAGATTGATATTGGATTGCTTCGATGCCCCAAAGCCGAACGTTGTATTTTATTGATAAATTTTTTATTATTTCAACGTGTTTTGTTGGAAGGCAACGAACACGGAAAACTTCTCTAATCAGTATTGAATTATCACAAGTAACCGAAAAGACCAAGAAAACGCTCCAATCAGCATTATGGCTGGTGGAAACGGCTAAATCGGCGGTTGCAAAATTTATACATTCTGTTAAATTGACGGAGTGTCCATCAACAAGAGCGTAGCTATCAGTTTGCTTGTAGTATTTGAAATGCTCGCGTTTGAAAAGAGAATTAGCTTTGTCGGATGGCTCCTGTTGGTAAAGAGCACTGAACCAGTATGAACCGATTTGTTTTTTAATTTTCTCTAAAGTGTCAATAGGAAAGCGTTCTTCCCAGAGCACTTCGCCCGGACTTCTTCCGAGTGGGTCTGCAATAGTTGCAATAGCTGGGATTTTCACTAATTGCCATTCATTAGAATAATTTTCGAGCAGACGTCCTACTAAATCTTGTTTATGCCAGCGCGTCATTATGATAATGCAAGAACCACCGGGCTCGATACGGGTGTATGCAGTGGATGCAAACCAATCCCAGATATTTTGCCGGATAGTTTCGCTATTGGCTTCTTCGGCGTTTTTGACAGGGTCGTCGATTATTAGTAAATCTGCACCTTTTCCGGTGAGTGCACCACCGGCACCAGCCGTCATCATTGAACTTGTGTTCGAAAGCTCGAAGTAGTTTGAGGCAGACGCTCCTTTTTCAACAGAAACGTTGAAATATTTGCCGAAGTTTTCAATCAAATCCCGCACTTTGCGTCCCCAGTATGCGGCAAAATTGGCTTCATAAGAGGCAAGAAGCAATCTTTTCCCGCTAAATGTGGTCAAATACCAGAGCGGAAAATACTTCGAGATAAGTTCGCTTTTGCCGTGCCGAGGTGGCAAGCAGACAATTATCCGATGACTTCTGCTGAAGCTCATACGATAAAGAATATTGTCTATAAATTTAATATGAGGTGGGATTTGATAAACCCCATTGGTAATGATTTTTGCTAAAACAGCCGGCGAAAGAGCATATTTTTTGATTTTTCTCATACTCAAATCGTTTTTCGTCTAAAATCGGATAAATACGGGAACAGGCTAAATAATTTATTTTAGAATTAGTTAAAAATGGGATTGTGAAAAAGTAAAAAATGAAAGAGGAGTGTTGGAGGAAGTGGTGGAAGAACATTCACAGTATAAAAGAATTTTTGCGAAGCAAAAATTTGGGTGTACGTTAGCGAACCTATTATGCTGTGTTAGTCGTGGTTGGTATTTTTATTATTTGAAGTTTGAAAAATAATCATCTATTTCCTGTCTCAATTCTATGCCCACTCTTTCAAAACAATTCAACAGGTCTAAATAAGCTCCTTCTCCTCCGAGAAAATCCCAAAATTCTTCTGCAACCTTTAATTCATTATCTAAATCCAGCATTCCTTTTAGCGTCCATCTTTCATAAGGTTCTGGTTCATAAGGATTGTAAGGAATAGCAATATATGAGTTGATATTTGCATCTGGATTTTCTGATAAATAAATTGCTACCCACTCTAATAGTGTTCTCTTAAAATCTTTGAAATTGCTAATATTTGGTTTAGCAGTTTTTAAATCGAATAAATGAATAGCTCCATCATTGCTTTTGACAAACAAATCTACTTTTACTGTCTTTAATTTATTCATTTTGCCTTGCTTACAGACATTTCTTATCCTTTCAATTTCATCTTTTTTATTTGGATTGCCTCCAATTGTCAGTTCGTTAATAATGTGTTGAATTTCATTTTGTGCTTGTTCGCTTATTGTATCACCTACTACAAATTGCTTTTTGGCAACAGGAAATTTCAAACTTGCCAATGTTTCAGCAACAGGTTCAAAAATGGATGTTCCGAAAGTCGTATTCAAAGAATGAATAAAAGAGAACAATGCCATTCTATCCCTACCAAGTTAACGGTAGTGAAAGGGCATATTATTGCTTTCTGGTTTGCGGCTTGGCGTAGTGGCGGATTATTAGCACTAAAGTCCAATCAAAGAACTGCACTCAAACCTACCACAAAGCTGTCATACGAAGCACTGTACCCGTCATTATGCCAAACCGCTGTTGTGCGTTCGGTGTTATTCTTTCGTTCTGATTGTCTGTTTGTTGTGCGTTGGAACAGACACACTCTTTGCCAAGTTTTGGCTTGTGGGTTGGCTGATGCAGCTTGGCAATGTGTGTGTCTGTTTAATATTGGCAATATTTGTTTTTAAAAATGTCGTTTATTTCAACCAATAAACTCTTGTCTGGCGATTTGTTTATAGCTGTTTCCCTATATTTCTTATAAAGCTCTATGATTTTATTTTCGGTTTTCTTGTCGAGCAAAGTCAGGTCAAGCATCATAGCTTTGTTAAGGTCGTTAGGCTCAAATTTTTGAAGTCCGTCTCCATATTCCCTACGGTTGTCTTCAAACATCTCTCTTGCTACATCTGTCAAAAGATATGCAAACAAAATGTTTACATTAACATTGTCGGACAAGCTGTTTTGAACTGGATAAACACAATGGAATGTTGTTAAATTTGAAATGTTTGCTTCATTTTTTATGAATTTAAGTCCACTTCTGTTAAAAACAGAAACCCAAATTGGAGATGGCGGACGATTTTCTAAAGAATACCAAGGAGTTCTACAAGCTGTAAGATACTTTTTGTTAACCCCTAATCTTTCTCCAAGTTCAATATATTTTAAAACATTTTCATCATTAGAACCTATTGCGTTCAATAGGAATGCTTGTCTATCACTATTAACTAATGAATTGAAATCATCTTTCGTAAAAAAATTACCTTTCACATCAACGGCTTTGCATATGCAGGGAAGTAAATGCTTTTCATTAATCCCATATTGGTCTGCTTTAGATTTAGAAAATATGAAATATTCATTTGCACCTGTGGCTATTCCACGAACCACTTTGGCAACACTTGAAAATGAAATCAAGTTTTTATATCTAATTCCGTTTTGTTGTTGGTAATATTTACGCCACTTTAATTCTGGCTCAAGGTCGTTAATGTTAAAAGTTGATGCGTCACTATTGATAAACGGATACAGTGAAATGTAACTTCTAATTTGCTCTAAATCATCAACCTTTTTAATAGACGAAAACTTTACTTTCTGATTGTGGTTGTCATTTGAACATAACAGAATACACGCAGTTGTCAAAGCATCATCAAAAACATTTTCTTCAAAATCGAAAACAACAATATGCCTTAAAACCTTATTTTTAATTAGTGCCGATTTTACAAGTTTACCATAGTCTGAGTTTAAAAATTCCGATGGTACGATATAGGCAAGTCTGCCATTTGAATTAAGTTGGTAAATAGATTTTAATAAAAAAAGTGTATAAAGATTTGTAAATCCAGTGAGTTTTATCTTTAAACGATTCTCAAATTCTTTTAAAATTGCTTTATTATCATAATCATGAAACTTAAAATATGGTGGATTGCAAATAATGCCATCATAATTGTTGTTCCAATCATTGAACATATAATCTTCTAAATGTAAATTAACATTAGGAGTATTGTTGAAAATTTCTTTTGCTTTTGTAAAAATTCTTTCATCAATTTCAAAACCCTTTATTGATAAGTCAGTTTTTTTTCTTAGTAACGCTCTCGAGAAAATCCCAAGACCGAATGCTGGTTCTAAAACTGTTTTCAGATTATAATTACCCAACAACCACTCTGCCATTAAGGCTGCTAATTGGTATGGAGTAAAGAATTGAGCAAATTTTTTCCTATGTTCTAAAGGAACCAATTTAGAGTAGTCTTTCTCAAGTTGATTATCTGTCAGTATGTCTTTAACTTCAATCATTAGAATTTTTTGCTATCTATTCCGAGTAGATTAATCAGATTGTTAACATCAAGATATGCTGTTCCTCCTTTGAAAGTCACATAAAACAAAAGTCTGCCCCTATCCATTTCTTTTCTAACGCTTTCGTGAGTAGGTTCTTCAACTTTTGATGCAATAAGTACTCCCGATTTTGAGTTTATTTTGATAGTAGTTTTGTTTTGATTTTTAGTGTCTGATTCAACTGAGAAAATCGTACCTTCGTTGTTGGAATCTGAAATAATTGTGAGAATTTGCTCGAATGAAATTCCGTAAACTTTGTCAAAGAAAACTTGAAAGTAAAAATGAGGAACATTGAAAGTTTCAATCCATTTGTAAACAACTTTGATGTCTTCAACTTTTGGGGTAATAGAAAGATAGTCCCGTTTCTGTATTTCCTTTATGGCATCTTTGAGTTTTTTAAAGTGTTCTTTTAATTCCGTAAGTCGTTCAGTTGAACTCCAGCTTGGAACTCTGAAATCTGTCACCGCCAAAGTCTTTGGTGTAATACTTTGAAGTAAATCAATATATGCTTGCCTTGTAGGGTGATTTAATTCGTTCATAAATTCTTTAAGAATTAATTCTTTTGTCTGCAATGCAATTTGACTAAATTTTTCAGTCCTTTTTTGCATTGCTTCTTCGTATTTGTCAATTAAGAAAGAACTTGATCTTACTTCAATTCCTGCTATTGCTTTTTTAACATATTCAGTAATGGTATGATGTGGAATCTGGCTTATATCATTCCCAAAATCTTTTTTGAAATCCTCTTTTCTGAAAATTAGTAAGTCAGGTCTTTTCCCTATTGTATCAAGTTCGTCCTGAAAATCTTGGTAAAACGCATCAAAACCATCTTCTCCCGCTACTAAGTCATCTGACTTGCCATATTTGATTGCGACAAAGTTCTTTAAAGTTTCGTTTATAGCTCTGAATAACAAATTTTCAGCCCAATCCCCTTGCTCCTTGTTGGTAATGAAGTTTGAAGATGCTTGAGTAGGTGTTCTTGCAGGGTCTCGTGGAATCGAAAAGTCTACCAAAGTTGTTGGAACTTTTTTGGTTAATTCTCTTATTTTATCGTAATAAGTCATATTTAATTCTTGATCTACAAAGTTATTTTTTTAATTCTAGTTGTCGTATGTATGTTGGCAAAAATGGTTCTTTTGGTTTTTCATCGTTGAGCTGTATATCGGCAAAAACCAAATTTACCATTTACAGGTCGAATGTCTTTTTACATTGACGAACAACTGATTTATATGTTGAAAATTTATTTCTTAAACTTTCTTTGATTGTATTTTCAATCTTTTGTATTTGTTCATCTTTAAGTGCCATATCTCATTTTTCCTTTAAGTGAAATATTGTTTCGGTATAAGGTGTATCTCTGTCTTTCTCTACTCTATTAAGCACAGGTCTCTTGAATTGATTGACAATTTTCATTCCAGCCAATTCAGCGATTTTGGGATAAAGATTAAACTTATCGTTGGCAACTAAAAATATGTCATAATCTTTTTGAAGATATTTTTTGCAATTCACAAGAACTTCTGCAATGCCTATAGCATAGGAATTTCGTTGTTCTTCTTTTTTACCCTTGAATAGAGGACCTATTTCTAAATCGTCTCTTCGTTCAAATCCAAATATCTCGTACGCGTAGGCATGTTGTTCGTGATAATCAATAAGTCCAACATAGGGTGGACTTGAGAAAATTCCTTTTATTTTCTGTTTTAATAACATTTCTGCAAATTCAGTGTTTGTCTTTTTAATTTCTTCATAAATATCTATTCTCCTGCTATCCCCTGTTAAACAAACCTGAAAAGTGTTAGTTCTTAGCTTATCAAATTGTTTGAGCCGATTAAGCGTATCTATTGTATAGAATTCCCACCATTTAGAAATAGAAAATATTGGTTTACAAATTTTTCCATGTTTTTTGCAATAGTATGTTGCAGTAACAGGTTCTTTTAATGTTGCCAAATCTGCATGTGTTGTCGCTCTGCAAGAGCGAACGGTTCTACTCAAAATGAGGCTTAAAACATTCTTTACATCTATGTTATCTATTGTTTTTATTTCCTGTGCTATAAAATCTATTTCTCTTCTCACAGGGTCTATAAACCACTTATCTAAAAAGGTTTCGTCCCTATCTTGCCTTATTTTAATATTGTATTTTTCTATTAACGCCTGATAAACAGGGTAAAATTCTTTTTCCTTCTCTTTTGCATAATCTTTTTCATTTATTGTTTTATTTGCAATATTTCTTCTATACTCCGGGGAAGGGAAATTTTTTTCATTGAATTTTGAAAGTTCTATCTGCAAATTTTCTTCAAAAGCAATATTGTTTTTAGTATTCTGAAATTCTTTTAGTCTGAAATTCAATTTATGGATTGCGTCCTCAATTAAAGTCAGATTATGCTTTTCTACTTTAACATTAGAAATCAGTACATTAAAAGAAGAGACATCTATTCCAATGGAATGTATTCCCAATTCATTTGCTTGAACCAATGTTGTTTCGCTTCCACAAAAAGGATCTAATACTATATCGCCTTTACGAAAGTAAATATCCTTTTTAAACTCATCAGTGTGAGAATCAAGAAAATATTCTACTAACTGTGGAATAAATTTACCTTTGTAAGGGTGTAGCCTGTGGACATGTTTTGTTCGTTCTGATTCCTTATATTGAACAAAGGAAAGATGCCAATCAATATCCTCTTCTAATTTTTCTTTCCACTGCTTTTCTTTAGAACAAGAATCATAATAATCTTTTAATTCATCTATATTTACAAAAGGATTTCCGTTATTTCCATACTTCTTTATTCTTCCATATTGTAGCAGGTATGATATATTTGAAATTGTAACTTTGCGATTTAAATATTGAGAAGCCCAGTCGCAAGCCTCTTTTAAATTAACCAATTTATCATCTTCGTCTGAATATAAAGTAAGTTGCCCCATTGATTAACTTCCCCTTTTTACTTTTTCAAATTTATTTCTGCCAATGATATAATAATATTCCTTTTCAAATGAGTGATTGCGACTAACTTTTTGTTTGTCGCAATCGGTATAAATTCCTCAAATATAATAATTTTTTTTTCAATTTTTTAATAATTATCTTTGTAAACATTTTAAGTTGTATGAAAAAAATATTAATGGTACAACTTAAAAATTTATATTAAGAATAATTTGGAGTAAAGCAATGAAAATCTTGGTGTCTGATGGTATCGAAAAAATTGGAGCTGATATGTTGAAATCAGCTGGCTTCGAAGTAGTCGAGCAAAAATTAACACCAGAGGAATTACTCAAAGAAATTGAGAAATACGATGCAATAATTGTTCGCTCCGCAACAAAAGTAACCAAGGAAGTAATAGAAGCAGGAAAAAATCTGAAAGCAATTGCCCGCGGAGGAGTTGGACTGGATAATATTGATGTAGCATATGCAAAATCTAAAGGAATACCGGTGCTGAACACACCCGGCGCTTCTTCAATTTCGGTGGCAGAACTTGCAATTGCTCATATGTTTGCAGTGTGCCGCTTCCTTAATCAAAGCAATATTGAAATGCGTCAAGGCAAATGGCCCAAGAAAGAATATTCAAAAGGAATTGAACTTACAGGCAAAACTCTTGGTTTGCTTGGCTTCGGTAATATCGGCAAAGAAGTTGCCAAAAGAGCAATTGGACTTGGAATGACAGTAATAGCTCACGACCCATTTGTTACTCAAACTGATTTGAATGTCCGACTTGTAAGCAAAGAAGAAGTAATAAAGCAATCTGATATAATTTCATTGCATATGCCACTAATCAAAGGGGAAGGTCCCGCAGTAGGTGAAAAAGAAATTGAAATGATGAAGGAAGGTGTAATAATAATCAATTGTGCACGTGGCGGAGTTGTTTCCGAAAAAGCATTGCTCGAAGGCTTGAACTCCGGCAAAGTAGCAGCTGCCGGAATAGATGTGTTCGAAAACGAACCACCAACAGAAGCACAGGCAGCGCTTATCAATCATCCAAGAGTGTCTGTTACACCACATATTGGCGCTTCCACAGTAGAAGCACAAAACAGAGTTGGCGAAGAAATCGCTCAAAAAGTTATTGATGTTTTGAAAAAATAATTGTTAATATAATTTAGGTAGAAAAAATGGCTGTATTCCGTCCTTTTAAAGCATTCAGACCCAAACCGGAACTTGCTGCCGAAGTAGCAGCAAAGCCCTATGATGTGCTAAATTCTGACGAAGCAAGAGAAGAAGCAAAAGGGCACCCGCTTTCTTTTCTTCACGTAGGGAAACCCGAGATTGATTTAGATCCATCAATTGATTTATACGACCCACGCGTTTATGAAAAAGGTAAAGAAAACTTACAAAAATTGATACGCGATGGTGTGTTGGTAGAAGATAGCGAACCTTTTTATTATATTTATGCTCAAACTATGTTCGATAGAACGCAGTACGGGCTGGTTGGGTGTGCTTCGGTTGATGACTACTGGAATGATGTAATTTTGAAACACGAGAAAACACGTAAAGATAAAGAAGAAGACCGTTGCCAGCACGTCCGCGTTACTAACGCACACACCGGACCAATTTTCCTTACTTACAAAGACAAAGCAGAAATCGATGAAATAGTTAATAGATATATCGAACAGAAGCCTAACACAGATATTATCACTGTTGATGGTATTCGCCATCAGGTGTGGGTAATATCGGATAAGAACGATATTGCGAAAATTCGCGAACTGCTCGCTGGTGTTGATAAATTCTATGTTGCAGATGGACACCACCGTTCGGCTGCGGCAGCAATTGTTGGACGTGAGCGTCAGCAAGCCAATCCAAATCATACAGGTGAAGAAGAATATAATTTCTTCCTTGCTGTGCTATTCCCGGCAAGCCATTTATACATTATGGACTACAACCGCCTTGTAAAAGATTTGAACGGACATTCGAAAGAGGAATTTCTTGCGAAACTCGAAGATTTGTTTGTAATTAACAAGGTGGAAGGACAATTTGCTCCGAAGAAAAAAGGACAAATCGGAATGTATCTCGATGGGCAATGGTATAGCCTTGATGCAAAAGACAAGCTGTTCCATCCGGAAGATCCCGTTGAAAATCTTGACGTTTCGATTTTGCAACATCAGGTATTAGATCCGATTTTAGGAATTGACGACCCACGCACAAGCAAACGCATTGATTTTGTCGGTGGAATTCGTGGGCTTGGCGAGTTGGAACGTCGGGTAAATTCAGGCGAAATGGCGGTAGCTTTCTCAATGTATCCAACTTCGATAGAGGAACTGATGGCTATTGCTGATGCCGGCAAAATTATGCCTCCGAAATCGACCTGGTTCGAGCCTAAATTGCGAGATGGCTTATTCGTGCATTTCTTAGATTAAAGCAAAAGCCGAAATATATTTAAAGAGGTTGCCCCGCAAAGGCAACCTTTTTTTATTCAGATATTGATAATTAGTAAGATTATACTTTGACTGTATTTTCTTTGCGTAACTGCTGCAACTTTTCGAAAAGAGATTTTTCTTCGTCAGTAAGATTTTTTGGAACTTTAATCTGAACGTTGAGAAATAGATCTCCGCGGTTGCCTTCAGAATTGTATTTTGGCATACCCAGTCCTTTAAGTTTAAGGATTTTGCCGGAACTTGTTCCGGGCGGGATAGTAACTTTAACCATACCGCTGAAAGTTTTAATTTTTGCTGAACCACCCAAAACAGCAGTGAATAAATCAACAGGCAAATCCAAATACAGGTCGTCGCCGCGACGCTCAACTTTGTTGTGTGGCAAAACTTTCACTTTAACAATCAAATCGCCTTTCTGCCCACCATAATTACCGTCGGAGCCCTGCCCGGAAATTTTCATCACCTGTCCGTCGGCAATGCCGGGCTTAAATTTCACCTCAATTTTTTTTCCGTTTGCTTGTATTTGCCGGGTTGTTCCGCTGAATGCTTCTGCTAATGTTAATTCGACTTCAACTTCAATATCTTCGCCCCGTTGAGGAGGATACTTGAAGCCCTGACGCGAAGAAAAGCCCGAACCAAATATTCGTTCGAAGAAGTCGGACAGCCCGCCACCAGAGGAGAAAAAGTCTCCAACAGTCTGGTAGGTAGAGCGTGAGCGGCGTCCGGCAGATTGCTGAGCTTCGGCAAACCAGCTTGCCCAATCAAAATCGTCGTTCGAACCGCCAGTTTGACGGTGGCGATTGAAGGAGTTATTTAAGTTATCATACTTCCGGCGTTTTTCAGGGTCCGAAAGCACCTGATAAGCTTCGGAAATTTCTTTAAATTTGTTTTCGGCATTAGGGTCAGATTTATTAGAATCAGGATGATACTGACGAGCAAGTTTGCGATATGCTTGCTTGATTTCGTCGGCAGTTGCCTGCTTATCAACACCTAATATTTTATAATAATCTTTAAATTCCACTAAAATCACCTCCTTGTGTTTTTATTCAATAAGTATTTTGCCAGTCATTTCTTGTGGAATAGGAAGTCCCATAATATTGAGAACAGTTGGAGCGACATCGGCTAAAATACCATCCTTTGCTATTTTATATTCATCAGAAACGACGATAAACGGAACAGGATTGAGAGAATGAGCTGTATTTGGCGAACCATCCGGATTTTTTGCATAATCTGCGTTTCCGTGGTCAGCAAGAATAAGCACAGTATAGTCATTTTTTCGAGCAGTTTCAACAACTTCACTCAAACATACATCTACCGCTTCGACAGCTTTGCGAATTGCTTCGTAAACACCCGTATGCCCTACCATATCGCCATTTGCAAAATTCAAGCAAATAAAATCGTATTTCTGTGTGTTAAGTTGTTCGACAAGTGCATCTTTCACCTCGAACGCACTCATTTCGGGCTTCAAATCGTAAGTAGGAACCTTTGGCGAATGAATTAGTATTCTGTCTTCGTTTTCGAATACTTCCTCCCGCCCACCTGAAAAGAAAAATGTAACGTGAGCGTATTTTTCAGTTTCGGCAATTCTCAGCTGTCGCAATCCTGCTTTGGAGACGACTTCGCCAAGTGTATTCGATACATTTTCTTTGTCATAGATAACGTGAACATTTTGGAAAGTGTCGTCGTAGCGCGTCATAGTAAGGTAATATAAATCAATTGTATGCATATCAAATTCGTGCATATCTTTTTGAGTGAGAACAATTGTAATTTCGCGAAGTCTGTCTGTCCGGAAATTGAAACAGATAAATACATCACCTTCCTGAACCACCGCAAGAGGTTTGCCGTTGTCATCGACGCAAACTATTGGCTTGATAAACTCATCAGTAATACCTTCGTCGTATGATTCCTGAATAGCTTTGAGAATATCGGTTGTGGGTTTGCCAATTCCTTTAGTAATCAAATCGTAGCCTTGTTTGACACGTTCCCAGCGTTTATCCCTGTCCATTGTATAATAACGCCCGCAGAGCGAAGCAATTTTTCCGTTGGAATGTTCGAGATGCTCGAGCAAATTTTTTACAAAGCCGTAGCCACTTCGAGGGTCGGTATCTCTGCCATCGGTTAATGCGTGAATGAAAACACGTTCTAAACCGAAGTCTTTGGTCATATCGCACAATTTGTAAAGATGCTTGTCGAGAGAATGAACCCCACCATCGGAGACAAGCCCGAGAAAATGAACAGCCTTGTTGTTTTCCTTTGCATACTTAAATGCTTCGACAAGAACAGGGTTTTTGTCGATTTTACCTTCGCGGATTTCTTTGTTAATTTTCACTAAGTCCTGATAAACAATACGCCCGGCTCCAATATTCAGGTGTCCAACTTCGGAATTGCCCATTTGCCCATCGGGAAGTCCCACATTTTCACCACAAGTGAGCAATTTCGAGTTTGGATATGTTGCAATCAATTTATCCCAATACGGTGTGTTGGCAATACTGATAACATCGGATTGGCTTCCATCGCCAACGCCCCAACCGTCTAAAATAGTCAATAATACTTTTTTTCTCATCTTATACTCAAATTAATAATTAGTATTCAATAAGAAAAAGACGATTTTCTAAACTATTAATTTTCAATAATTATTGTTAATTTGGAAAGATTATTTAGGCAGATTTCGATGAGAATTGGGTATTTATCATATTTTAATTCCAAAGACGTTCGGGCGTGGTCTGGTTCTATCTATTTCATACGTCGTGAGCTTGAAAAAAAAGGAGTGGAGATTGTTCCAATTGATAATCTTGGAAGTGGGCTTGATGAAATATATAAAGTTAAGTCGTTATTTTATAAAGCAATAGGAAAAAATCATCATCGGATTCGTGAGCGGCGGATAATGCAAAGAGCCGCAGAAAAAGCTGCAAGGCTTATCGAAAAACAACGACCGGACGTGCTTCTAAGTCTTGGCTCGTTGGAGCTTTCGATGTTAAAATGCGATTTGCCAGCTACTTTTTGGACTGATGCTACTTTTCGTCAGCTTGTGAATTACTATCCTGAATATTCGGATTTATCGCCGACTACGTTGCGAGAAGGTGAGATTTTAGAAGAACAGAGTATTAATGGTGCTTCCCGAATGTTTTTTGCGTCTGAATGGGCTGCCGGTGGTGCAATAAACTACTATTCTGCAGATGAAAGCAAGGTGAAAGTATTACCATTTGGAGCAAATTTGTATAATCCACCAACAGAGGAAGAAGTAGCAGATTTTATTGCAAGAAAAGATTTTGATGCAATTGAGTTGCTTTTTGTTGGTGTGGCATTCGAGCGAAAGGGTGGCAATACGGCTTTGGAAATAGCTCGCAAAATTAAGCAAAAAGGTCGCAATGTGAAGCTTCATATAATCGGTTGCAATCCAGAAATTAATGAAAGCAATGATTTCGTAAAAATATACGGGTTTCTGAACAAAGCTCGTCCCGATGATATGAAAACAATTGAGGAGTTGTATCGGAAAGCACATTTTTTTGTGATGCCATCGCTTGCGGAGTGCTACGGGATAGTTTTTTGCGAGGCTAACGCTTACGGGCTACCGGTTGTAGGAGCAAATAATGGCGGTATGCCAACGATAATAAAACATAATACAAATGGTTTTTTGTTTGATTATTCGAATTATGAGCAAAGCCTTCAAGAAATTGCAGACAAATTAATTGAGATTGGAGAAAATCGAAAAGTTTACGAAGAAGCGGCAAATAAATCACGGAATGAATATAAAATGCGTTTGAATTGGGAGGTATCGGTCGGGGAATTGATAAGCGAACTAAATAAAATCAGTAAATAAAAAAGGCTGCTCGGGAAGAGCAGCCTTTTGAAAATTTAAGGACAGAATTAATCATTCATTTCGTGTGATAATTTCTTTTGACGACGAGCGGCTTTAATACGCGACATACGTTTTTCGACCGAAGGCTTCACATAAGCTGTTCTTTTTTTGAACTCGCGAAGGATACCAGAGCGCTCATATTTTTTCTTAAAGCGTTTTAAAGCGCGGTCGATATTTTCATTAGTTTGAAGAGTTACGCCTATCACTGCTATTTTTCACCTACCTTTCGCGCAGAATTAATTAAGTTCAACATATTTATGATAATTTTTCAATAAGACGTTTTTCGTTGTTCTTTTCAAATTGAACAATAATTGAATGGCCACCGTTGCTTGTAACTTCCTTTTTACGAACAATACCGACATCCTGCCACACTTCGTGATAAATCACATCGCCGATTTTATACTCGCTTTTTGGGGTGTAAGTTTTAGCGTCTTCGCGAGTAATGTGAATAACGGCTTTGGACTTATCCTGGTCCTGTTCTATTGCATCCAAATTAACAAGTTGAGAGTGGCGGCTCCGGGTGCATCTTGCCCATTGCTGGCGTCCATTTTCGGTTTCGATTGGCTCGCCGATGAGCTCGTGTTTGGTTTCTTTCATTAAAAAGGGTGAGTATAGAGTAATGTACTTAGCTCTACGAGACCTTCTTTTTATGGCCATATTAAATCTCATTATGAAAAAGAACAAAAATAATATACAAAAATACGAAAA
Source organism: Eximiradius proteiniborus (assembly GCF_058546985.1). Classification (NCBI taxonomy): domain Bacteria; kingdom Pseudomonadati; phylum Bacteroidota; class Eximiradiia; order Eximiradiales; family Eximiradiaceae; genus Eximiradius; species Eximiradius proteiniborus. The sequence continues at coordinate 1,475,167 of NZ_CM178592.1, forward strand.
AATTTGTTAAAAATCAAAAAACATATTATAATGCAAAATTGTATTGCATATAACAGAAAAAAATATTTTGTTTTTCGTGTTTAACTTATGAGCCCTAATTCACGTCCAACTTCAGCAAATACTTCTAAAATTTTGTCTAAATGTTCTTTTTCGTGAGAAGCCATATAAGAAGTTCTCATCATACTCATATTAGGTGGAACTCCGGGCGGAATAAACGCATTGACAAAGACGCCTTTGTCGAATAGTTTGCGCCAGAAAACGAATGCTATTTCTACTTGTCCAACGATTACAGGGACGATAGCAGTTTTGCTTTCAACAATATGGAAGCCTAATTGCTTGAAGCCCTCACGCATATAATTTGCGTTCCAGATTAATTTATCGACAAGCTCTGGTTGCTCTTCCAAAATATCAAGAGCAGCAAGGGTTGCCGCACAGGACGCAGGAGTTGGGCTGGCGCTGAAAATAATAGCAGGAGAATTATGCTTTAAGTAGTTGATTACACGTTCGGGTCCGCCGACAAATCCGCCAAGAGAAGCGAAAGTTTTCGAGAATGTTCCCATTACAAGATTTTGCTTAACATCCATTCCGAAGTAGCTGTGAGTGCCACGTCCGCCTGTGCCAATCACACCGGTTGAATGAGCGTCGTCGACAAGGACACGGGCTCCGTATTTTTCAGCAATAGCTGCTAATTCAGGGAGATTAACAATTTCACCGGTAACCGAAAACACACCATCGGTAACGATAAATTTGCCGGCATTTTCGGGAATTGATTGGAGCACTTTCTCCAAATCTTCCATATCGTTGTGTTTGTAACGTTTGAATTCGGCAAAAGCACCTTTTGCCATCATTGCACCGCTTACAATACAAGCGTGATTTTCTTTGTCTGAGATAATCACATCGCCTTTCTGGGCAATTGTAGAAATAATACCAAGGGCAGTCTGAAATCCCGTGCTGAAAAGAAGAACAGCTTCGGTTCCAAGGAATTTAGCCAGTCTTGCTTCAAGTTCGTTATGCAAATCGAGTGTCCCGGTCAGATATCGCGAGCCGGAGCAACCGGTTCCGTATTTATTAATTGCGTTGTGGGCAGCTTCCTTTACTTTTGGGTGTGCAGTAAGACCTAAATAATTGTTTGAACCAGCCATAATCATTTTTTTGCCATAGACAGAAACAACTGGTCCTTCGTTTTCTTCGATAGCGTGGAAATATGGGTATAGTCCCTGAGCTTTTACTTCATCAGCACGAGTAAAGGCAAAACATTTTTCAAAAACGTCCACAGTATGTCCTTTATGTTAGTTAATTATTTTCACAAAACATACAAAGATATGAAAAAATAAAAACTTAAAAAAGAATTAACTTACTTAACATAATATTAATTTATCAACCAAAAAGCAATTGCAATTTTTTATAATCTGTTATAAAACAACAAGATAGAATGGATACAATTCTTAAATTTAACGGAATGAGATACAAAAACTGCCCCGCACATTGGGGCAGCTAATCTTTATTATTTTTTGTGATTTCTTATGAAAACAGACAGAAAATATTGCTCATTACTTCAGGTTAGCCCATTTGCACAGATACATTTCAGCTGGATGAACAAGATATTTATGTTTAGGGAGAATGCGGACGGTAAATCCCTGCATTCCTGTATCGGGGCAAATGTAGCTACCGCTGAAATAATGAACGTCTTTTTCTGTTTTCACATAAAGTAGTTCTTCGGAAACGGCATTTTGGAACTCACCGTGGTGGTCAATAGAACCGAAATATACTTGAACGGAAACATCGTCGGGTTGGATTTCGCCAAGCTTAACCTTAACGGAAATGGGCACTTTTCGTCCAACGTAATAATCGCGTTTATGTTCGAAATCGACCTGAAGAATATCAACATTTTGCCAGTGCATACGAATGCGGTCTTTCCACACCTGAAAACTTTTCGCTTCTGCTGCGCCATTTTCTGCAAGAGTGCGGTATTTTTCAGAAGCAGGAAGATAGAATTTGTCGGTGTAGTCGCGTACCATTCTATGAGTGGAGAAGCGTCCTGCAATAGTAGCAATTGAGTTTTTCATATATTGAACCCATTCTTCGGGCACTTTATTAGCAGAACGTTTGTAGAACATCGGAACGATTACAGTTTCGAGAGTATCATAAAGCATATCTGCTTCTATATTTTCCATTTCGGGGCTATTATCGTGTTCTTCGCCGGTACCAATAGCAAAGCCATTTTGGGCATTAAAGCCTTCGTCCCACCAGCCGTCTAATATTGAGAAGTTGAGAGTGCCGTTGATTGCGGCTTTCATACCGCTTGTTCCACTTGCTTCGAGCGGGCGGATTGGATTATTGAGCCACACATCACAACCTTTGACAAGCATACGGGCAATAACCATATCGTAGTCTTCGAGAAAGACGACGTGTTTTTCGAGCCCCCATTGGCGAACACGCTGAATAATTGACTGGATTACTTCTTTGCCCTGGATGTCGTGCGGATGGGCTTTGCCGGAGATAATAACCTGCGCAGGATTATCCGGATTGGTCAGAATTTTCTTTAATCTATCCATATTTTTGAACAGTAGTAAAGCGCGCTTATAAGTAGCAAATCTACGGGCAAAACCAATAGTTAGGGTGTCCGGATTGAGCAATTCGTTGATTTTGCTAACCTGATCGGGTGGCAGAGAATGTTTTTGCTTGGTGTTAAGATAATTACGGGCAAACAGAATAAGCCTGACGCGGCGGCGTTGCTTTTCTCTCCAGATTTCTTCGGAAGGAATAGAATGTATCATCTGCCAGATGTCTTCTCTATCGGTTTCAGAACGCCAAATTGGAGAAAGATACCTATCGAAAAGTTCAGCAAATTCGCGAGCAATCCACGTTTGGGTGTGAACGCCATTAGTAATTCCGCAGATTGGCACTTCATTTTCGGGGAAACATTTATACAGAGAATGCCACATTTTTTGGGCAACACGTCCGTGCAATTTGCTCACACCGTTGTGATATGAAGTCATTTTAAGTCCCAGAACAGTCATCGAGAAATCGCTTTCAGGATTGAAAGAACCTATTTGTCCCATTTCGAGGAGTTCTTCGCGTGAGATACCGAGTTCATCTTTGAAATAGAGCAAATTATTTTCAATTCTGAAGAGTTCAAATGTTTCATTGCCGGCTGGCACTGGGGTGTGAGTAGTGAAAACAGAGCTTTCTTTGCATAAAGTTTTTGCGGAACGGAAATCGAGATTGAATTTTTTCATTAGCTGTCTTGTTCGCTCCCAGAGAGCAAAAGCGGCGTGTCCTTCGTTAATATGGAGCACTTCCACATTAATTCCCATTACTTCGAGAGCTCGCATACCGCCGATACCAAGAATCATTTCCTGCTGGATACGGGTTTCGCGGTCGCCGCCATAGAGCTGATCTGTAATATCTTTATATTCGGCATCGTGGTTGTCGTCAATATTGGTATCGAGCATATAAAGGCAAATTCTGCCGATATGAATTTTCCAGATTTGAGCAAAAACATTTCCTTTTGGCAATTTAATAGAAACTTTGAGCGGTTCGCCATCATCGCCACGGACAATTGTAAGCGGAAGCGAGAAGAAATCATTATAAATATACTGCTCGTTTTGCCAGCCATTTTGGGTGATGCGCTGCCGGAAATATCCTTGCTGATAAAGAAGCCCAACTCCAACGAGTGGCAAACCAAGATCGCTTGCAGATTTCAAATGGTCGCCAGCCAGCACTCCAAGACCACCGGAGTAATTAGGAAGGCTTTCGTTTATTCCGTATTCCATCGAAAAATATGCAATTACGCCGTCTGTAGAAATGTGTTTGGATTTATAATATGTATTTCCATTTATATACGACAGAAATTTACCGTGAATATAATCGAGGTAGCTAACAAAATCTTGCGATTCGGCTAACTTTTTCAACTGTTCCTGTGATGTTTTATTAATCAAAAGCACGGGATTATGATTGACTTCTTCCCAAAGACTTCTGTTAATTCTGATGAACAATTCGCGTGCGTCTGAATTCCAGCACCACCAATAGTTATAGGCAAGTTCTTTGAGTTTAGCAATGCGCGCTGGCAAATTAGCAGTAACAACAAATGAATGAAGTGGCTTCATTTTCTTCTCCAATATATCTAAATAATTCTGTTCGAATAAATTTTAATGAAGTTTAATATAAATAATTTATTTTAGAAAAATTAAAAAAAATATTTCTATAATTTCTTATAAATTGTTCAGATGAAGCGACAAAATTACATTTCAGCGTGGTGGATATTTTTTGCGGCTTTCGGGTGGTTTCTGCTTGGAGCAAATTTTGGAATAAACATTTACGATGAAGGCATCGGGATTCTCGGGGCAAAACGAATTTTGGCGGGCGAAGTGCCTTATCGGGATTTTTGGACTATATATTCGCCGCTGTGGTATTATGTTTTGGGTGTGTGGATAAAACTTTTTGGAAGTGAGATATTTGTAATACGACTGCTTACGATTTTGCTAAATAGCATTAGCATTTGCATCCTCTATAACACAATAAAATCGCAGAAAATAAACCCATATTTAGGTACACTTTCGGCTACGATGTTTCTAAGTATTTCGCCGTTTTATGGCAGAGCCATTCCGCTGGCGTTATTATTTATTTTTCTTATCATTTACTATCTTCTGAATAAAGAGAACAGTCGTGATTATATAATTATAGGCGTTTTGAATGCATTGTTGTTTGCTACCCGGCACGATTTCGGGATTTATGCAATAGCATCTACAATTTGCGTTGCTACTTTTGAGAACAAATTGTTAAAAGAAAAGAGTATTAACAAGTATTTGATTTACTTGACGACTTTGATTGCAATATTATCCATATATTTTCTCCTGTTGCATAAGATTGGTGCGTTGGGCGGCTATTTTGAATATGCATTCAGGTTCGTATTTGAGAAATTTGGGGCAGGGCGTTCGCTTCCTTTCCCAAATCCATTAAGTGCAATTGTAGAAGAGAGTGTTCCTGTTGGCAGCAAGATATATAATTTTTGGCTCTCGCTTGTATTTTATCTGCCATTTGTGATAATCGGCACTTTGTTTTATTTAATAATGAAATCGAAAGTAGAAATCAGCAGCGAAGGTAAATTTTTTGTAACTGTAACGTTTTTTTCACTGATTTTTAGTGCACAGGGAATGGTTCGCTCGGGATATGAACATATTCTGCCATCATTATTAATTATCACGATGTTGCTAACACCAATTTTAGTGAAACTCAATTTGACAAATAAATTTTACTTGTTTTTTCTGTTGATTTTCTTTTCGTTTCCACCGATAGCAAAGAAAGCACAATCCCTGATTTACCTATATTCCGACAAATCATTGGAAATAAAATCACATTCATCCAGATATATCAAAATACCAAAAGCCGAGGCTGAGAACTACAACAACCTAATCGAATATGTGAAAATCTTCGACCGAAGTAAATATTTGTTCTCGGGAGTATTATATCACGAAAAAATATTCATCAATGATATTATGCTGTATCACCTTGCGAATCGCTATCCGGCAACAAAATATCACGAACTTCACCCGGGACAGGCAACAGAGGCAGGCGTGCAGAACGAAATCATCACAGAGTTGAAGAGCAAAGAGATACCAATCATTGTTCTTTATTACGACAAAGAAAGCGAAAAACAAAAAATAATTGGCGAAAATTATTTAGATGAGTATATAAGAGAAAATTACTTACTAAGCAAAATTTTTGGCAATTATTATGTATTCAGACTAAACAAGTAATAAAAACTATTGCCACACAATTATTTTTCGATACATTTTTTAATATGGACAATATCTTCGAAAAGTTTGTCGTCGTTTTGATAGGAAGAAAACCGAAGTCGCAAATAGCGTTTTCTTTCAGGAAGTTTAATCAGAGCAATTTTGTATTTTGAACGAATACGAATTGATTTTTCGTATTTAATAATAATTCTTTCGATATCCGAAAACTTATACTTTTTTTCTTTTTTACCGACACGGAAGATAATATAATCATCGCCAATAACAATAAATCTACGTTTAATTAAATGAATAATCAAAGAAACAGTAGTAGCAACAATAAACAAAGCAAGTAAAATAGAAATTGGATCAAGCAGGCGAATTGTGATAAATCCACCCTCGATTGTGCCTCTCAGGATGCTATAAAGCACCAAAACAATAGCATCGATAGCGATTGTCTGGTAGTAGAAATCGAGCCTTTGAGGATAGATTTTTTCTAAATTGCTTAAATCGTTCATATTACAACTCATAGCCAATTGTTTTTAATACTTCAAGAGCAACATCACGTGCTGCATTGGGTCGGGCAAGTTTTCGGGCAGCAGAGGACATTCGGTCTAATGTATCATCAGTTAAAACAGAATTTATTGTTTCAAGAAGTTTGGTCTCTATTTGGTCGTTCAAAATAATTTCAGCAGCACCATTTTTTTTGAGGATTTCGGCGTTGAAAAGCTGTTCATTATTGGAAGCAGATGGAAGAGGAACTAAAATTGCGGGTTTTGCTGCTACAGTGAGTTCCCACACAGTGGTAGCACCAGAACGGCACACAACCAAATCGGCGGCTGAATAGTAATCGGCGATATTGTCAATAAATTCTTTTACAATCAGATTATTATGGATGGCACCGTTGAATTTATAATTCCTGCCGGTTTGCCAAAGGACAAAATAACCTCTTTCGAGAAGGCTATCGAGGTGTTTTTCGACGGCTTTGTTAATAGAGGCAGCGCCCAAGCTACCACCAAAAATGAAGATAGTTTTCTTATCGAGCGGAATACCAAGAGAGTTTCGAGCGTCTTTTTGGTCAGGAAATTCCAAAAACTGCTTTCGGATGGGGTTGCCGAGAGCAACTATTTTATTATGAAAAGATTTATCGAAGTAATGAGTGCTTTCATCAAAAGATGTAATGATTTTCGTAGCGTATTTGCATAGCGACTTAATTGCTTTTCCGGGGCGAACATTCGATTCGAGCAGGAATAGAGGAAGTTTATGCAACGAAGCAGCGTAACCCGGAGGAAAGCTTAAATATGCACCAGTTGCAATCACAGCAGAAATATTGTTATTAAGTATAATTTTTCTGCATTTATTAATTGCACTCGCAATTTGAAATGGAAGCAAAAGTATAGCAGGTGATTTCTTAATTCCACCAATTTTGATTGGGTGGAAATTATAGCCAAGCGACGGCACTACTCTACTTTCAATTTTGTCGGCAGTGCCTACAAAATGGAACTCACATTTACCGTTTGTAATTTCAGTAAGTTGCTCGCAGACAGCAATTGCAGGGAAAAGATGCCCACCGGTGCCACCTGCGGCAATTAATATGCTTATTTTGTCATTCATATTACAAATATAATAAAAAGTTATGAAATATGAGATTTCGAGTAGAAAATAGTTTTAAATACTTAGAAAAAATACAAATAAAAAGAGGCAATCAAAAAGAGATTGCCCCGTGTAAAAAAATATATAAAACTGTCGTTAATTATTCTTTTCCTGTGAAGTTATGATTACAATTTCGGTACGGCGGTTAAGTTGCCTTCCGAATTCATCTTTGTTGCTTGCAATTGGGCGACGTTTGCCATATCCAACGATGGACATTCTATTCTTTGCGACACCTTTGGAAGCAAGATAATTCATCACGCTTTCTGCCCGCTTTTGAGAAAGAGCATCATTATAAGCTTCGGTGCCAACATTATCGGTGTGTCCTTCGATGATAATTGAAACGTTTGGCTTGTTAATCATAAATTCTGCAAGAATATCGAGTTCTTTAATAACTTCCGGCAAATTATACTGACCGGTTTTAAACAAAAGATTTTCGATAATAAGTTTGCGTCCAAGTTCAACAATAGGAATAACTTTCTTCACGAGTTTATTGTCAGTCGGGTTAAAGAGAGCAATTTCGATTGAATCAGGAATAACTGGTTCGTCTGAACGATAGCTAAGGATATACAAATTAGTAAGCTGTTTAGAGAAATTATCCAAAATATTGGAAAAAGGCAAATCAAGGTCGAACGCTGCACCACGAGTGGAACGAGAGATGAGCTCGTAATTTTTCAATCTTGGCGGAACAATGCTAAACACGCGGATGTCGTTTTTGATAAGTTTTTCTATGATAGACTGGGTGGTGTGTTTGGTGGAGCCCATTCCTTTTTCGCCAGCCTGATGATAAGGAGCGTCAGTAATAAGCACTACACAACGAACAGCATCGGGACGGAAACGGAAGCGGGTAACTTCGTCGAGAGCCTCGAGAGCATTTTCTTTTTCGTCGCCACCGCCAAAAGCACGCACAGGAGCAAGCCACCCGATAAAGTCGGCAACTTTGTTTGTCGGTTTGAATACTTTACTAATATCGTCGTCGAACAGAATTAGTCCTAATCTATAATCAATACCGCGTTTTGTAAGGTTAGTAGTAAAATCGGCAATATTATCTTTCACCTGATTGATATAAGTTTGCATCGAACCAGTAATATCAATAGCGAAAACAAAATCGACCAAAACATTATCCACAACAGGAATTTTTTCGACTTTGGTAACTTTTTTAGGAACACCTTTTTCAAACACGAACAGGTTGTCCGTTGTTAATGTATCAATTGGTTCGCCGAGTTTGTTGTAAGCTTCAATAATCACACGCATTTCAGGAAACTTTGAAATATCAACATTTCTGATTGATATTTCGATTTCCTTGCGAGCAGACTCGACTTTTGTTTCCTGCAATAGTTCGATGCGGTTGTGCTTATCTTGTGAAAAGATTGGATTTACAAGTAAAAAAACAAATAAACAAAAAATTGATTTTCTAATAATCATTTTAATTCTTTTATTTTTTTATACATAAAAAATTGCCCCAACTGAACAGAAACAGTGGGGCAATTATAAAATCACACCAAATTATATTGTAATTCTCAATAATGGTGAAATCATAAAGAAGTTTTTGATTTCATAAGGACGCTCAGTACGCAAAGGAGTAGAATACTTAGCTTCGATATAGAACCAGTTGCTAAATAACGGCAACCAGATGCGTCCTAACATTATCTGATTAGAGAACTGAACGCTTGCACCGAATGGGAAGATTGCCTGATTGCGATATTCAACTTTTGCAAACATCCAATCAGCAAATTCTTTCGGCTTGTATGTTTTAAGTCCGAGAATATTTTCAACAGTAATTTCGTAATTCAAACCATTTGTAGTATTTGGATAGTAATAGAGAGCTGTTTCACGAACTTCCGAGTAATTAAGACCAAGGTCGAAACGGAAATAATTTTCTGGGTTTGATTTATCAATCCACCAATTGTAGAAAATAGTAGCATAGCCAGTGGAGCGAATAACAGGAGCAACAGCAGCGATAGTAGAAATATCTGCACGAACGTCGCCTTCTTTGAACTGGATCTGGTCGAAATGAGCCGGCACGTATGAGCCGTAAGTTGTTTTATCAATACCGTAAGTAGTTAATTTTTCGAGAGGAATTTCAGCTGTAAAAGCAACGCCTAATGCAGGATGGAAAGGCATATGGAAATCAAAGCCAGCAATTAATTTTCCGCCGGGAGCAGCATTGAGAACCCGGTTGGAAACCCACGAGAACAAATCGTTATCGCCCAAGCCGGAAGTCATACGGTATCCACCACCTAAATAAGCATTAATAAGGTAAGGAATACCCTGACGTGTGGAATAATCACTATTAACATATAATGGTCTCTGAAGAATAATTTTAGATTCGCCGGCAGACCAGAATGGATAGCCAACGTGGTCCGAACCCACTATTGAGCGAAGCCAAAATCCGGTAGCACCAACTTTGAGTGATTGCTCAAAAAGCGAAACAGTGAAAGCTTGCTTTACGTTTGTAGGTTGCTTAATATAATCGAGGATAACTTCAGCCTGGGATGCCTGCAAAGGATATTCGATAGGAACTTCGGTATAGCAGTAGTCTCTGCGGGCAACTTCTGCAGGAAAGCCTCTGTCTTTTCCCTGGTAAACGTATTCACCGGTAAGGAAGCGAACAAGTTTATCGCCCATATAGTATTCGATTTGAACAGCATTCATAGAAGCTTTGCCGCAATTAATCATAAGCAATTCGTAGGGGTCGCGTTCATCTTCGCGAGGAGCGGCAAGAATTTCAATATTTTGTTCGTTTAAATCATTTTTGCTGAACCCCATAAAGAGGAAAGTTTGATAAATTTGAATTTGTAGGTCAGGTTCGCAAACTTTCCAACGGGGGAAATATTTGATAATTTCGGGGTCGATAGTTGTAAGCGAATCAACTATTTCCCTTTCATTAGTAATTCTGCCTGTTTGTGCATTAACAGCGCTCAGTGCTGCAATTGCTAAGATAACTGTCAAGAAAAATCTTTTCATAGTATTCTTTCTATTTAATTTAACTAATCTTCTTAATTAAAATGTAAAAATTAATCTTGCGGTTGGCATAAACACACTGTTTAGTTCCCAATCGCGTAGTTTGCCTTTCATAGATGCAGTATAGCCTTTTGCATCGAAGCGAACGGCAACACGATTGCGAACAATCGGAACAGATAGCCAAATATTCGCAAAAACTGATTCATCAAAATACTGAATAGAAGCACCATACGGGGTACGTGCATTTTTTGCCATAAAATCGAGTTTAGCACTTATGCCAGTTACATTATCGGAAGACTTTTTAACATATTTAGTTTTGATAATATCATTATCTTTGTCTTCGATAACTTTGTTGTACCATCTGTCGGCAGTATAGGTGGTTCCGCCGAGACCGAAACGCAGCCAGTAATCGTCATCGATAGCAATACCAAATGTATAGTGCAAAGAAGCGTTAAATCTAATCATATAATCTTCATCTTTGAACAGAGCATTTCGCATTGCAGCAACATCAGGATAATCATTTATGCTCTTTTTGCGATTTTTGTAATCAGGTTCATTAGCATCTCCGAAGATGTAGCCAAAAGTGAAATTAAAGATTCCACTTTGAGGAATAACTTTTATTGGGAAATCGCCAGAAGCAGAGATACCAACACTACCAGAAGTTAATTTTCTATCGACATTATAGAAATCTTTCGAAAGAGAAGCCCAACCAGAAGTAGGCAGAATGAAACCGAGTTTCACATTTTCCCAAATAGCAGACAAAGTTAATCTTTCGCTCCACAAGCTGGGATAGTTGATTTCGTCGATACCGTATTTAAGTTCGACGCCATATTGAGGCAAGCTTTGGTTAGTAACAGTAGAGAGAGTATCAACATAGCCGTCGGAATAAACAATCATAGGTTGTTCGTAATGACGCCAGCTAATTAAATCGGAGCTGAGAATTAATTCATTTTTGCGAAGTTCATAGTCAAGAGGTTGCCCGTCGGAAATTCTCATAAATGTTTGCACATCGAAAGGAGTGATTTCGTATTCATTTTTGACGAGCGATTGAGAAGTGCCATATACTTTAGGAGCAAATTTTTTGAATGTGCCAAAACCTTGAGCTTCGAGAGTTTTGTTTTCGACGTTGCCCTGACGGAAAGCCGTAACAATAAGTTCATACATATTGAAAGCACGGTATTCGTTTTCGTCGAGGGTGAAAGCAAAAAGTTCAGGATTAGTATATATATTGCGAGGTGGCACCTGACGCAAGGATTTTTCGATATCTTCTTCGCTATCGTAGGAAACGAGCATAGCAATAATAGAAGAAGGAACAATCTGGTCGCGTTCCATTCGGGTAGTAACTACATAAACATTTTGAACTGTAGCAATCGATTGACCTTGGGATTGCAAGCTTTGGATAATACAATCGATATCGGCGGGCACTTCGTAACCACGAGAGAGCATACCTTGCTTAATTGCGATGTCGCTTGCACCGGCTTCAACCTGAGAGCGGACGAAGTCTACGATAGTTCTATCGGCATTTTTGACGCAAGCTTCGTCGGCTACGGCAACGGTGCGGGTAAGTGCTTCATCCTGGACACGAATAGCTTTGCGAATATCGCCAATATCTTTGATACGATAAATAGAAATAGTAGAAAATCTGTAATTTTTGAATTTGTTTAAAATACTTTCGAGTTTGATACGGAAAGATTCATCAATTTGAGCATTAGCATTAAAGCTCAAAGCGACCCCGAAAAGTATGCTTAGAATTAATACCGATGATAATTTCTTCATCATTTTATATCCCTTGTAAAATCTTAATTTCAATAATAATTTATTTCAATTGTCTGAGCGGAGAGCCCTCTCTCCGCTCAGGAATATAAGAATTATCTACGTCTTGGACCACCACGTTCAGGTGAGTAATCGATGCTAACAGTAACTCTTTGAGCACTTGAACGCGATTGTTTATTATTTATCGGATTAATTGCCACAACATTAACAGGAATTGTTAAAGTACCTTTGATTTTTGTTTCGCCACGTGGCAAGTTACCGGACATTTCAAGATTGATATTATAAGTGCCATCGCCGGCATCTTCAACTTCCGGACCGGCAGCGAGTTCGTAAGCGTTGAGAGTTCCGGTCTTTTCGGAGATGGTTTTAGCTTCGGCGCGGACAGTAGCCAAAGTACCTTCGACGCCAGTAGTAGGCTTGGAAATTCTAATACCCTTGATGGAAATTTTAATTCTTTGTGGCTGACCGGAAACTTCGACCCTCATATCACGTGTATTGACGGAAGCAGGTTCTTGCTTGATTTCAAATGAACGGGTTGGGAATAGTTCAACTTCGACACCCGAGGCTGGCTGAACCCAAGTAACACGGATTGAGATTTTATCTTTATCAGGAGTATAGACGAAATTCATATTGCGGGTAATCGCGAGACCTTCGACTGGTGGCTTTTGCATATCTTTGTCGAAGTATGCATAAATACGGAACTGGTTAGCAGCAATTTTGTTGCCGGATTCCGGGATCACATCGAGCAGGAGCGAACCACCATAGTAAGCATAAGCATCGATTGTATTAACAATCTTACGTTCGCTTTCATCAGTCAGACCAGTTCTGAAAATACCGAGTGTAGCCGATTGAGTAGCGCGACGGGATTGCAAATTATGCACAACTTCGATTTTATATTCACCCGGTGAAAGTTTAGCATCGACAGTGCCGCGATAGTCGCGTTTTTCGCCCTGACGTGGAGTGGAGACACCCGAACCGGGGATTTCATCCAACGCTTTAAAAGTAATTCTCGAAACAACATTTCCACTCTTATCAAGCACGTTACCAGTAACAGCATTCTGACCTGGCTGATAAGGTGAAATTGAAATATCGAAGACGTGATTAACTGCATCGAAGCAATACATAGCAGAAGCCATATTGATAGTAGGTTCCGCAATATTTGGTTTTGGAGTAATTACACGAACGTTAAATTCAATGCTGCCACGGTTTTGGTCGAAATTGGAGGACATACCCGGAGCGAGCAACTGGGCAATATAGCTAAACAATCTAATTTTGCCGATAAGATCCGATGCTTCGCGGTCGGACATAGCCACTTCGATAGCAGCCTGAATTTTTTGGTTAAATTTATCAATATCGCGAGTTTTGATAAACTCATTAGCATCAGGAAGATTGAATTTTTCGAGATTATTCTGGAGCTCTTTGAGCACTTTTCTCAGGTCGCGAACAGTTAATTGAACAGTACCGATATTTACAGTAGCATCGTCGCTAACTTCGGCAGCACTTTGTTCTGAGCGAACACCCAAAATACGGTTAGTGCGGGATGAGAAACGCAATTTATACCAACCTGCTCTGCTTGGTGGCTGGAAATTAACGATAAATGAACGTTTATTCAGCCCACTTGCAGTAGCAAGTTTTCTTGTTTCAGTTTCAGAATAGAAGAAAACACTATCCTGGGATAGGTTTGGTGGTGAGTACGATGGACCTATAATAATTTCGCTGCTTTTAGGATAAACTGGGGAAATATCAGCAGTGGATTTCAGATTTGCAATATCGAGCTTATCAAAAGTAGCTTTAGAGTCCAAATTAAGTTGTCGGACAGCAAGAAGTTCCCAATCTTCGCCATTAGGACCGGGGAATTTTTGTCCGGGCTGCATTTTAAGAAAATCTATATTATTCTTTTTAATGTATTCGTCGGTTTGAAACATAGGAGCACTTGTCGGGTCCTGATTGCTACTGTAAAAGATTTGATATTGAAGTTCAGCAACATTAGCAAGTTCAACAAGTTTTTGCAAGCGTTCGACGTGCTCTTTGTCAGTTTCGCCTTCGCGTCTTTTAAGAGCTGTGGTAACATCAGTAACCCCAACTTCCACACTATAACGACGATAAGATTTGATGTCCGAACCAATCATTTCACGCATATTGATGCCGGGAGGAGTGATGGTGATTTCGTCCTGTGGACGAGTGTTAATTCCTTCGGTACCGGCACCGGATTGAAGTTGAGTAAGAATACTTTCCACAATTTTCATTGTTTCTTGTTGTTTTTTGTGGAGATGCTCTTCTGCTTCGTCACGTTCAACGATGATAATCAGAAGTTCCAATACAACGGCAAGATAAAGTACGAAATATACTTTCCCTGCTCCGCCGCCTTTTGACATACTAAATACCCTCCAAATTTATAGATTTTTCAAAATGTCTAAAATATTGTAGTGTAAAATACGACATATTTCAAATATTACTAAACAACTTATTAACGTATTTTTAAAAATCTAACAAAAAATATGTTAATTGCAAAATATATTTTCTCGATGTTGATATTTATTTTTAATTAATTTTAATAAAGATGCAGACTTTGACTAATGATTTTCTAAGAATAATGCTTAATTCTGAAAAGCCATCGGAATTTTTCGAATACTTAAAAAAAAATAATAAATTAGGTTCTTTCTCTGAATTATATTTTTTGATTGTAACCTGTCAGGATGCAACCTGGCATCCCGAAGGAAGTGTGTGGACACATACTTTAATGGTAATTGATGTAGCTGCGGAATTCAGAAACACTTATCACTCGGAAAAAGACGCTTTAGCGTTTATGCTTGGGGCACTATGCCACGATTTCGGCAAACCATACACAACGATAATGAAGCAAGGTAGGATAAAAAGTCCATTACACGATTTGATGGGATTGCCTCCGACAAAATCGTTTCTAAACAAATTGGGATTAGATGAGTTTTTTCCGGATGTTTCGGCATATATAATGGAACATCTCAAGCCAATACAACTGTATAAGAATAGAGAAAACGTTTCTGATGCAGCAATCCAAAGGCTTAGCAAGCGAATAAATATATATGATTTGTATAAGCTTAGTGCCTCAGACCACTGGGGACGCACCGACGAAGAAGCAACAAAGCGGATTCATCCAGCAGGCGAATGGCTACTGCAGAGATACAAAAGCATATTAGAAAAAGAAAAAGCGTTTAGTGTGATGCCTGCTTGATGAAGCTTAAATAATCAACAGGCAAATCAGCATATAGATACATAGCCACAGCAATAGCAGCAATACATTTTTTAAAGTCCTGCGCTACGATTTTGTCGAAAGTATCCCATTCGGAATGATGATAGCGAAAATAATTGCCTTCGCTTTCAGTCCACAGGCTCATTGCAGGCACACCTGTGCGCACCATTGGGTCTATATCCACTCCCCCACCACCTCTGACAACTGTGATAGAATCGATTTTCTGCAAGAGAGGCTCGAAAAACTTAACAATCGAGAAAATAGTATCAGGACCGGAAAATCCAATTTTGGAAGGGCGGAAGCAACCGGCATCGAGTTCGAACATAAGAGAATGAGGAAGATGAGAATGCTGGTCGCGGTATGCTTTGCCACCGCGCACACCGTTTTCTTCATTTGCCCACATAACGGCACGAAGAGTGCGGCGGGGGCGAAGCCCTGCATCTTTGATATATTTCACAGCAGCCCACGTAGCAACACATCCGCAAGCATCATCGTGAGCACCAGTGCCAACATCCCAGGAATCTATATGTCCACCTAATGCAATGAATTCATTAGGATGTTCCCAGCCGACAAGTTCACCACGTAAGTTCCAGGAAAGAAAATCGGGCAAAGTTTCATTGAGTAAAGTAAGCCGCAAGCGTGGAGTTATGCCGCGATTTTGCAATCTATGGAGCAATTCTGCATCTTCGGAGTTCAGTGTGCCGTGAGGAATTTTATTGACATTGTCGTTGTAAATCATCATTCCGGTGTGAAGCGAGTTGTTTTGTGGAGTAACCGACCGGGCAAGGCTTGCAACTGCCCCAACTTCTGCTGCATTAATAGCACCACGAAACCGGAATGGCACAGCCTGAGAGTAATTAATGAACGGAACATTATATACAACTATTTTTCCTTTAGCTAATGCAGCTTTTTCTTTGAGTTCTTCGAAGCTCGAAACAACTAAAACATCGGCTTCAATTCCTTCTTTCGGGGTAGAGATGCTCCCACCATAAGCCATAACAGGTATTTTCTTTTGCATCGGGAAGATGAGTTCACATTTTTCTTCCTGACGAACCCAGTGAGGCACCCAAACGCTGTCTTTAGCCACATTTTGGAGACCGTCCTTTTTCATTTCTGAATAAAGCCAATCAAGTGCCCGTTCCAGATTTTCAGAACCGCTGAGACGATGCCCGAACACATCGCACAAATACCCGAGCCGCTCGTAAAATTTATCGTCTTCCATTATTATTTTGATAAGGCTATCTACTTTGCTTTCATATTTTGAAAGGATATATTTTTGTGTAATTTGTGCGTTGAGATTAAAAACGCAGAAAAATAAGGATAAATAAATAATCTTTTTCATAAATATCTCATTATAAAATTTTATACAAAATTATGTAATCATAAGTTTTATTAAAAATAAATAATTCATTTAGTTAAGAAATAATTCAGTAATCATTTGAGATTATAAAAACACAAGACATTGCATATCTACTTTAAAATATTAACAAATAATTAACAAAAAAATTCAAAATTTTAATTAAATTAGACGTCTTAAAACACGTCTTAAAAGTTATTTCAAAATTTCTGTTCTTTCCATAAAAGGAGAATTAAATTATGTTCAAAAAAACACTAACTTTTCTTTTTGTGTTTATGTTCATTTCGGGTAGTTTACTGATTGCCCAGCCTACATACCCAACACCGTTCGATTTATCGAGTGGTGATTATAGTTTAACTGAATGGGCTGCTACTAATGCTGCGGGGACTTATCCACCGAATATGATTTTCCATAATGCAACTATGGCAAGCACTGGAACAGACCCGGATCTGGCATACGAAATGACCGGAAACTACACTGCCGCTTACAATCTAACAAGCGGAACACGCGTCAATGGCAAAGGCACAGCAGGATTTAGCTTTGTCAATACATCTGTTACTGTGAAATTAGGAGCGGCTGTTCTGGCTTTGAACACAACAAACCGTAATACAATCCGAGTTTCTTGGAAAGGTGCCGTCCTTGCAACCAACACACGAATTTACGGAATAAGATTGCAATACAGAGTTGGCAATGGAGCATTCAAAGACGTTGTAGATGCAAACGGAAATCCGGTTGAGTATTTATCAACAAATCCAGTAAATCAAATAACAACGTTCGATAATATCTTGCTTCCGGAAGAAGTAGAAAATCAGCCGGTTGTCTATTTACGCTGGAAATATTACTATGTTAGCGGTTCCGGTGGTCGTCCGGAAATGAGCGTTGATGATATTGCAGTTACAAGCTACTCGTCTATCGGAACTCCGACAAAGTTGTTGGTTCAAAAGGTAACTCCGAATGTTCCAAGCTCAAATTTCCCGTTCAGCGTTCGTGTAATTACAACTGACGACAACAATATTCCAAAATTTGTATCCGGCAATACTGATGTAACTTTGCAAGCAGTAACCAATTTAGTTATTCCTCAACAGACTATGACAATTGCAGCGGGAACTTATGCAGTAGAATTTACTAATTTGCGTTATTTAGATACAAATACAATAACATTATCGTTTACATCGACCGGACTGACTTCTGCAAGTGTGAATGTAAGTTTTGTGGAAGGTCCATCCGGACTTGCATTAGATAACTTTGTAGGCAAAACTCACAAGAATTTTCCGCTTGCTACTTTCACAGTCCGGGCAATAAATGCTAATGGTGAAACATTTGTAAATTACAATGGTCCTACTGTTACAATTACAGCAGCAGGAACAGGAAATATTACAGGAACAACGACAAAAGCATTTTTTAACGGAGTAGCAACATTTGATGATATTTCATTTGATGCGGCCGGGGACTACACTATAACAATTACTTCACCCGGCTTTATATATCCAATTATAGAAAATGTTACAGTTGCCGATGAAATCACATTCACAGAAATTATTATACCGGACTATATTAAGGGTGTAGGGACACTCGGAACCGATCCATACGGTCCGCGTATGCCTGCTTTTGCTTTGGTGCAAGTAAACAATCTGCTTCCAAATACAACATACAGATATTTGACAGGAGCAACTAACGACCCGAATTATGATATTACACCAGCAAATAATAACGGAGCAGGAAACAATATTCATTTCAATGCTGATGCCGGAAAATACATTTATAATAGTTTTCGTTCGTTTGTAGATAATGAATCCTATTCTTATTTCACAACGGGACCAAACGAAACATCAAGAAAAATCTGGATAAATATTGTTCCTACCGGCAACGCAGCATTCAACAATCAGGTAAATGTTTACTGGTTATTCGGGATGGCTTTTGAAGATGGAAGATTTCTGAAACGCTTCAAATCAACAAAAACATCTCAATCAAGAGACTTTGGTTCAGATCAATCACTTGTAACAGGTATCTACGACCCGACAAGCTGGCTTCAACCAAATTCATTTGTCGTTCTCTACGACGAAAACGATGCACCAGTATCCGTTGGAATAGTTCAGAACATCGGAGCAAGAATTCAAACTCCGGGATTTCCACCACAAACACCTTGGTGGTTTGCTGATTATGAAGAAACAAACAGTGCCTGGGCTACTTATATTCCAAATAATTTAACAAGTGGAGTGCGTAAGCTTAAAAATTTCGACTGGCAAGGCAATGAACTCCGCACCTGGACAGACGGGGACGGTATCTGGGCAACAGTCGATACAAGATTGGCAAATGGCGGAAGACTTAATCCAATATTATTTGGTACACCACAACTCGACCTGATTATGCCATACGATAACGAAGAACTTTGCAACCACGAAGCATATCATATTACCTGGAACTCGAACGGTGTCGATAAGTTAAATATTCAAGTATCTGAAAATGGAGGAGTTACATACACTACAATATTGCCTAACGTTGATGCCCGCAAAGGACACTACGAATGGAAAATTCCAAGAGGAACATATTCCGAAAAACAATTAGCTTTTAGATTAATCAGTGTTGAGCATCCATATATTTTCGATGTATCGAATAATAACTATATTTGGGATACACCGCTTCAATCAGGTGGTTCGCCATCCACTTCATTATGCGAAGGAGAAAATTACACGCTTTCAGTGGATGTAAGCGGTTCCGATTTGAAATATCAATGGATGAAAGATGGAAAAATCATTCCTAATGCAACGAAGAGCACACTTACATTAAACTCAGTAAAATATGAAACTTCCGGGACTTACACTTGCCTTGTAGTTGGCAAACCTGTATGCCCGGAATTAGTAACCGAACCAATTGATGTATATGTTGTTACACCAGCAACTGTTACAACTCAACCGGTATCGCAATACACTCTGCAAGGTGGAGAAGTAACGTTATATGCCGAAGCACACATTGTTGGTCCAAATGGAACTCGTCCGGCAAAAGATGTTGCAATTCAATGGTATCGCGGTAATACTCCGCTTGTCGATGATGGAGTTCACATTGCCGGAGCCCGTTCGAATATGTTGAGACTATCGAAAATTCAGCCTTCAATGGCAAGCGACGAATATTACGTTACATTCAGCGGGAAGTGTCCTAACACAGCTGTTTCCTCGAAAAAAGTTTACGTTAGAATAGCTGATGTATTATTCACAAAGCAACCTGCCGATGTTCAGGTTTGTGCCGGAAACGAAGTAAAATTCACTGCTACAGCTACTACAACTCTTCCTGCAACAATTTCATATCAATGGTATTATGAAAACATTCCGCTTGTAGATAATTACCGTATCTCTGGTGCAACAACTGAAGAACTTACAATCTCCGACGTTAATATAAACGACGCTGGTAAATATCGCTTAATGGCAACTGTCAATGGCTATGGAGTTAAACTTTGGAGCAACAATGCAGTACTAAGTGTTGTTACTGTCCCAGAAATCACAGTTCAACCAGCAGATAATATAATTGTCAAAGAAAACGAAGAATTGCAAATTGAAGTTACTGCTAAGAGCCTGCTCCCGATGACATATCAATGGTATAAGGATGGCAGTGCAATCGCTGGCGCTACTACAAACATTTACCAAAAAGATAATGCAAATTCATCGGATATCGGCGAATACTATTGCGTTGTCAAAAATGACTGTGGCGAAGTGAAATCAAATATTGCTTATGTAACTGTTACCCGCAAAGTGTATGCATCGGTTGATGAAGTTGCTCTGCGTGGATTTGGAGTGATGCCAATTTCACCAAACCCTGTAAATGGAACAACCGAAATAAGATTTGTTGGTAGCAGTGCAGAAAATGTAAGATTATACATAACAGACGCATTAGGCAACGAAGTAGCAAAAATATTCGAAGGAAATGCTACAGGTAGTTTGCAAAATATTCAATTCAATACTGCAAGCTTACCTGCCGGCTTCTATTTTGTTACTCTGAAATCTGCCCGTGGCTTAGCTACTGAGAGAATGGTTGTAATAAAATAATGAATTGTAAGAATTTATTCGAGCCGCTCACTTTTGTGGGCGGCTTTTTTTTTAGATAAATATTTATTAGATTGTTGATAATCATTAAATAATTGTAAGTGGAAAATGGAAACTCTTGAACAAATTAATCAATTAATTGAAAGAGCATATTCAACCGAACAGGAAAGACAATTTGCTAATGAAATTATTCAAGAAGCACAAAAATTCAAACTTGGCAACGACATTCTGCCACTTGCTGCCTTTATGAACATTGATTTGAACAACAAGGAACTGTTAGCAATACTGCAGTCGGAATTTGGCGATGGACTTATAAAAAACATCGAACTTTTTCATAGAATAAGCAAGGTAACAATTCCAGAAACACAAAAACGCATCTCGGATTTAAGAAAAGTATTCATCGAAATTACAGATGATTTGAGGCTAATTATCCTAAAAGTGATAGAACGTCTCGTTACATTGAAGTATGTATCGAACAGCAATAGCCGAAACCTTGTTCCTCTTGCCGAAGAATGTTTGTATTTGTATTCACCAATTGCTCACCGTCTTGGAATAAGTAAGCTCTATCAACCGCTTGAAGATATATCTTTCAAAATACTTGAACCTACAGAATACCGCAAAATTCATCGTGCAATAGAAGTAAGACGCGAAACGCTTGAAAGAAAATTAAAAACTATGAGCTATGATGTTGCAGAGCAACTTAAAAAGCATTCAATTCCAGCTGAAATAAAATACAGAGTGAAAAGACCTTACAGCATTTACAGGAAACTGAAAAATCAAAACACAACGCTTGACGGAATATACGACCTGATGGCTTTGCGTGTGATAACAGACACAGAAGAACATTGCTATGTTACACTGGGCATCGTCCATAGCAAATGGATACCAATTGAGAAACGTTTCCGCGACTGGATAACTTATCCGAAACCAAATGGATATCGCTCAATACAAACAACAGTTCATACAACGAGTGGCGATAAGTTTGAAATACAAATCCGAACACATCAAATGGATATAGAAGCGGAATATGGTGGGGCGGCTCACTGGGCATATAAAGAACGAACCGCAGGAAAGAACGATTTGTGGGTGAAAAAGCTAAAAGATTTTCTTGAAAATGATGAGTATTTCGAAAATCCGGTTGAATTATTTGAAATGCTTAAATCTGAAATGAAAAGCGACTATATACACGTTCTCACACCCAAGGGAAATATTATTTCTCTTGTAGAAGGAGCAACTGCATTAGATTTTGCTTTTGCTGTGCATACAGACGTTGGATATAAAGCAACAGGTGCAAGAATAAACGGTAAATTTGCGAAGCTGAAAACAGAGCTGCACAGTGGAGATGTTGTCGATATAATTACTTCCAAAAACAGCAAGCCGTCGCGAGATTGGCTCGATATTGTTAAATCAACACGAAGCCGCTCGAAAATATTGAAGTGGTTCAAGCAGAACGAACGTGAGTTATTAATTGCTGATGGAAAAAAAGCCTGGGAGCAACTGAAAAAGCAACACAAAGCGAAAATACGCGGTTTCGACGACGATGCAACATTCCGTAAAAACATTGAGCTATTAGACTTTTCGTCGCCGGAAGATTTTTTCCTTTCTTTGGGCAATGGAAATACAAAATGTTCGCTTAATTTGCTAAAAAAGATATATCCCAAAGCTTTCGAAAAACAGAAAGAACAGAAAAAACTAACTGAACACGACATCAAACTGAAAAAACTACGTCCACAAGTTAAGGTTGAAGGATTAAGCGGCATAGAAACCAAGTTAGCCAAATGCTGCCATCCGATAAAAGGCGAACCAATTGTTGCTTATGTTACGAAAAAGAGCGAAATCAAGGTGCATCGTGCAGAATGCCCATACGTAAAAAATATTGCAGATACTGTAAATCTAAAAAATGCAGAATGGTGCGATGATGTTTCTTTGCAAACCGTTCAGCTGAAAATTTTCTGTTCAGATTATCCATACCAGTTTGATGATGAGGCTGCAAACGCCTCGATAATAGTTCTCAATACCGAAATGGTGCAACTTGGAAAGAATGTAAAAGCACTTTTGGCAACAATTCAAGTGCAAGATATTGAGCAATTGAAAAAGTTTACTAATAAATTGCGTCTTCTCCCCGGAATTGAAGGAGTTAAGACGAAATAAGAATGATAATTATCCGCAAACCGATTTACAACTTTTTCAATATTTACAAATCTACAATAATGCATAAAGGAAAGGTTGCCCCCCGAGGGGCAACCTTTAGAACAAACCGGGCAATATTATTTTTTCAAGAGTTCAGCAATATGCTTTTCGATACTTTCGGGAGTGGTCTGCGGAGCAAATCTATCAACGACATCCCCGTTTTGATTAACTAAAAATTTTGTGAAATTCCATTTTATTTCATCGTTGATAAAGCCTTTTGCGTTGGCTTTCAAGAATTTATAGAGAGGGTGTGCGTTTTCGCCATTTACTTCAATTTTGTCGAATATCTGAAACGAAACACCATAATTTGCAGAACAAAACGAAGCTATTTCCTCGTTTGTGCCCGGTTCCTGACCACCAAACTGGTTGCACGGAAAAGCAAGTATTTCTAAACCAGAATCTTTGTATTTGCGGTAGAGTTCTTCCAATCCTTTGTATTGAGGAGTAAAGCCGCATTTGCTTGCAACATTAACAATAAGCAGAACTTTGCCTTTGTAATCGGCAATAGATTTTTCTTTGCCATCGATAGTTTTTGCAGAAAAATCATATATGGAACCCATATTTCCTCCGTTAGACTGAGAACTACAATTAATATTAGCAAAAGCAAAAATGAGTAGTAAAATTAAGTATTTTAGCATTTTTTCCGCCTTTAATTAAACTAAAATTATTTTTAGTTTAAACGAAACCGCTGGTAAAATATTGTTTGCCTTGAAGTTTGAAAATAAATAAAAGCAAAATAATAAATAAGCGAGAAACAAAGGTGAAATCAAAAACAATAAATATAAATTCATTGTTTAGCCGATACAACGCAAAATAAAGACAAAATTTTAATAAATCGTGAAAAATGAAAACAAATAATCAAAATTTCTTTTATTTTTGTAATACTTACTTAATTTTTTGGTAAAATAATATTAATAGGAAAAGTTATGAATATTTTAGTTCTCAACTGCGGTAGTTCCTCATTAAAATTTCAAATAATTGATACCGATTTAGAAAAAATCGAGAAAAATGAAGACCGTGAGCTTGCACGCGGGCTATTAGAAAGAATTGGTTCGGAAGCATTGATTTCCCTGAAAGTAGAAGGCAAATCAACTATTAAAACGACGGCAGCAATTCGCGACCATAAGGCTGCAATTCAATATATTATCAAATGGGTTACAAATCCCGATACAGGAATACCCGGAATTAATTCACTCGAAGATATTCACGCAATAGGGCATCGCACTGTTCACGGAGGCGAAGAGTTCAAGAGTTCGGTGCGTATCGACAATGATGTAATTGCAAAGATGGAAGATAATATTGAGCTTGCACCACTGCATAATCCGGCAAACCTGAAAGGTATTTATGCAGCAAGAGAAGTATTCGGACCGAGTGTGCCTCAGGTTGCAATTTTCGACACAGCATTTCATTCGACTATGCCGGAAACAGCATATTTGTATGCTATTCCATATCAATATTATCGTCGGTATAAAATTCGTAAATACGGATTTCACGGCACTTCGCACAGATACATTGCATATCGCTATCGTGTATTGACAGGCAAAACAAAAGACGACACAAACATCATCACTTTACATTTGGGCAATGGCTCGTCTGCTTGTGCAATCAAGCACGGCAAATCAATCGACACATCGATGGGATTTACTCCACTCGAAGGGCTAATGATGGGAACGCGCTGCGGCGATATAGACCCAACAATAATTGATTTCCTGCATCACAAAGAAGGTTCCTCAATTGATGAAATATTCAATATGCTGAATAAGCGTTCGGGGCTTTTGGGAATTTCCGGGCTAACAAATGATATGCGCGACCTCGAAGTAGAAATCACTGAACATCAGGACAGACGCGCTCAGCTTGCAATCGATATGTTCTGTTCCCGAATTGTTAAGTATGTAGGTGCATATCTTACAGCAATGAACGGAGCAGATGCAATTTGCTTCTCTGCCGGAATTGGCGAAAACGCTCCGGATGTTCGTGCAAAAGTATGCGAACACTTAGAATTTTTAGGCGTTAAAATTGACAAAAAGCTCAACAACAAGATGATACGTGGCAAAGAAGGCGTCATATCAACTCCGGATAGCAAATTGCAGGTGTATGTTATTCCAACAAACGAAGAATTAGTAATTGCAAGAGACACTTGCCGCGTTGTGTTGAATGCTCCATTGCCATAATTATTTAATAATAAAAAGGATTGTTTGTTATGTCTCAAATTCCATTTATCGAAACAACAAGAAATAAAGCAAAAGCAGTAAACGCATTGGTTGCTTTTCCGGATGCGGAAGACGATCGCACATTGCTTGCCAGCCGCTATTTGCTGGACGAAAAAATTGCCCGTCCGGTGCTTGTAGGAAATGAAAGCAAAATCAAAGCGGTAGCAAACGAAAAAAGCATATCGCTCGAAGGAGTGCAAATTATTGATCCAGCCCAAAGTGAGCTAATCGATGAATTTGCAAACATTTTATATGAAAAGCGTAAAGCAAAAGGAATGACGCTGGAACAAGCCCGCCAAACTGTAACCGATCCATTATATTTTGCCGGCTTATTGCTCGAAACAAACAGAGTGCAAGTAACTGTCGGTGGAAATGTTTCATCCACAGGTGCAGTGCTCAAAGCGGCAATCTATACAGTTGGAGTTGCGGCAGGCATTTCGATTGTGAGCAGTTTCTTTATAATGGCATTCCCCGACAAAATGTATTGCTTCGCTGATTGTGCAGTAAATCCAGACCCAACAGCCGAGCAGCTTGCCGATATTGCAATTAGTTCGGCAAAGAACTATAAAGCAATCACCGGAGAAGAACCAAAAGTTGCATTTCTATCGTTCTCCACAAAAGGAAGTGCCGAGCATCCTTTGGTAGATAAAGTGCGCGCAGCTGTCAAGATTATGCAGGAGAAAGAACCGAATATACCTTCTGATGGGGAATTGCAACTCGACGCAGCAATAGTTCCGGAGATTGGTAAACGTAAAAGCCCGGATTCAGCAGTAGCAGGAAAAGCAAATGTGCTTGTTTTCCCAGACTTAAATGCAGGGAATATCGGTTACAAATTGGTGCAAAGACTTGCCGGAGCCGAAGCCGTTGGTCCGGTTGTGCAAGGTTTGGCAAAACCATATTGCGATCTGTCGCGCGGTTGTTCCGTCGATGATATGGTAACTGTTGCAGCAATATGCTCATTGATGGCATAGAACAATAACAAATAGCATAAAAAAAGGCTGCCACAAATTTTGGGCAGCCTTTTTTATTTATGAAAGAAAAAATCAGTGTATTGTTTCGTTTCCGTTAAGCAGTATTTTCGAGGGCAAAATATTTTCCCAGGGAGATTTAAAAACAAGAGCCATTACGATATATCCGAGCACATTTCTATCGATTTTAGATTCGAACTCACTTGTCAGAATGCGGTCTATGATAAAATCAATCTGGTCGTTGGAAATCAGTCCGAGAGCCTGGTATTGAAGCAGATCGCCAAGAGCCTCAGTAGTAAATAAGTCCTTTTCCATTTCGTTAAGCATACGGAAGGACTGAGTTTCTTCTTCGGTAGAAGTAATTTCGCGATCGACCAACCAGCTGAGAGCAGTAGAAATCTCCACATCAGTATATCCAAGCTTATGCAAGCTTTTGATGTGAGATTCGGTAAGTTTATCATTAGAGTGAAGTTCTTTCACCACAAAAACGATAATTTGCAAAATTCTTTCACTCACTTGTATCTCCCTCCAGATATTTGTTTTCGAGCTTTGTCATATTGTTTCTTTCTATATCAGTAGCATCGTCGTATCCGATAATATGCAAAACGCCGTGAATAGCAAGCCGCGAAAGTTCATTAGTAAGGCTCACATTATATTCTTTTGCCTGCTCACGGGCAACTTCCAGCCCAATGTAGATTTCGCCTGAAAGCGGATTTTCTTCCAAAGGGAAGGAAATTACGTCTGTTTCCCAGTTATGTTTCAAATAACGATTATTTATATCTCTAATATCGTCATTATTCATAAAAACTATAGAAATTTCCGCTTCATTAATTTTTTCGCCTTTTAGAGCGTTCTCCACCGCCCTTCTGATTTTTTTATATTGAAGGCGACTTTGTTCTGTTGTATTTGTAAACTCAATTTTATACATATATTTATAAGACGAAAAAAATGCCGAATTAGTTAAACCATTTTTTCAATAAGCGAAAGTTGCATTGCGGCAAGCAGAACAGCAGGATCGAGTTCGGTTGGGTCACGATGCAACATTTTCTTGTGAATGTTTGAGTAGAACGAGCAAGTATTTCCTTTGCCAACAATCAAGCAAGAAAGAGTTTTCTTTTTAGAGCAAATAAAAATAATTTCGTCGGGCTCGAAAACTACATAACCGGTTAAATTGTGCAGTTCATAATAACCATGGCGAGTTTGAACCGAGACAATAGAGCCTTCTTTATCTTTATCAAAAACTATCGAGTTGTAAAGATTGATAATCATTGGCTTATCTGAAGCATCATTCCGAAGGTTCCAGGTCCAGGAATTTTCGAAGGCTTCGGGCTGCTGTCCCAAAATGTTGGAAATTGTATCTATATCCTGCTCAATAAAACTAAACGCCATAGTATTATTCCAAATTGTATTAGAATATATTTCAAAATAAACTTACAAAGTTAAAATTCAAAGTATTTTTTTACGTCTTAAATCTTAAATTTTGTTTATTGGATACAAAAAAATTAATATTAATGAAAAGAGAAATAATTGACGAAAAGAAACTATTTAGCATTTTAGAACACACCAGCAAACCTGACAAGGTTCAGATAGATGAAATATTGTCGAAAGCATTGGAACTTCAAGGGATTGATCTGGAAGAAACAGCTGCATTGCTAAATATTGACGAACCTGAGCAACTCGAAAAAATTTTTCACACTGCCTACAAAGTAAAAGAAGAAATTTACGGAAGGCGTTTAGTATTGTTCGCTCCGCTTTATACTTCTAACTTTTGTGCAAATAATTGCCTCTACTGTGGTTTTCGCGCAGATAATAAAGAAATCACTCGGCACTCTCTATCTATTGAGCAAATAAAAGAAGAGACACTTGGAATTCTCGAGCAGGGACACAAGCGAATATTAATGCTAATGGGCGAGAACCACAAGGAAAGCTCGCTTGATAAGTTCATAGAAGCGATCGAAGCCGTCTATAGCGTTCGCGATTCGAAAGGTTCGTCTATCAGAAGAATAAACGTTGAAATAGCACCGCTATCCGAAGAAGAGTTTAAGCGTTTCAGCTTAGTTCCAATCGGAACATACACTGTATTTCAGGAAACATACCATCGCGAAACATACAAGAAGATGCATCCGGCTGGCAAGAAAGCAGATTACGAATGGCGTCTGTATGTAATGGATAGGGCACTTGCCAACGGAATGCACGACGTTGGTATTGGAGTATTGTTCGGGCTGTTCGATTATCGATTCGAAGTGCTTTCATTAATAGAACATTCGCGTTATTTAGATAAATACTACGGTGTGGGACCTCACACTATTTCAATTCCTCGAATAAAGCCTGCAAAGAATGCACCTGTTTCGAATAATATACCTTATCCGGTTTCGGATCTTGAACTCAAAAAAGTGGTTGCGTCTCTGCGTCTGTCAGTTCCATATACCGGAATGATATTATCCACGCGCGAACCAGCACAGCTTCGAAGCGAACTGTTTGACCTGGGTATTTCGCAAATTAGTGCCGGCTCGCGGACTGTTCCGGGTGGATACAAGCAGGCATTTTCGTCGTCGAGCGAATACGAAGAAGGGCAGTTTGTGCTGAACGATTGTCGTAGCTCAGGGGAAGTAATAGCTGATGTAATTCGGCACGGATATATTCCATCGTTTTGCACTGCCTGCTATCGTTCGGGGCGGGTTGGAGAAGACTTTATGGATCAGGCAAAGCCCGGGCTGATAAAACTTTATTGCCAACCAAACGGGCTTACAACGCTAAAAGAATATTTAGTCGATTATGCAGATGAGGATACGCGCCGAATTGGCGAGGAACTAATTGAACGCGAAATTCTGCAAATTCCTGATGAACACGTTCGTCAGCTAACACGAGATTATCTGCAGAGAATTGAGCAGGGCGAACGCGATTTATTTTTCTAATTTGGGTGATTATGTCTATTCAAGATATTTTATCGAAAGATACACTTTCAAGGGAAGAAATTGTCCGGTTATTATCTGCTACCCCTGAAGAAATCGAACTGATTCGGAGCAAAGCATACAATACAATGCTCGAATATGTAGGCGACAAGGTATATCTTCGCGGTTTGATTGAATTTTCTAATTACTGTGTAAATGATTGCTACTATTGTGGGATTAGAAAAAGCAACGCCAATACCGAACGTTATTTGTTATCTGTGGAACAAGTAATCGAAGCAGCAAAATTAGCAGCAGAATTTGATTATGGCTCTGTCGTATTGCAATCGGGCGACCGACGCGACGAACAATTTATCGAATACGTGGTTAGTTGCATCAAAGGAATAAAGGACGCAACAAAAAGCGAAAAATATCCCGAAGGACTTGGCATTACACTTTGCGTTGGTGAACAAACAGAAGAAACATATCGAAGATTTTTTGAGGCAGGTGCTCATAGATACCTATTGAGAATAGAAACAACAAACCCCGAATTGTTTTCAAAGATACATCCTCCGCAACAGAAATTAGAGGCTCGGATAGAAGCACTTAACACACTAAAAAAAGTAGGCTTTCAGGTCGGCACAGGAGTAATGATCGGGCTACCGGGACAAACTCTGGATGATCTGGCAAACGATGTGCTTTTCTTCCGCAATATGGATATTGATATGATTGGGATGGGACCATATCTTCCGCACAACGATACCCCAATGGGCAAGCAATACCAGACCACCGAGGAAATCAAGAAATGGCGTTTTGAATTATCGCTCAGAATGATTGCAGTATGCCGGATTGTGTTAAAAGATGTTAATATTGCTTCGACAACAGCACTTCAAACTATTCACCCAACCGGACGCGAGGAAGGGCTTCGCTATGGAGCAAATGTAATTATGCCGCAGATTACACCAACCGAATACCGCAAAAACTATATGCTCTATGAGGACAAACCTTGCGTTTCGGAATTTGCAGCAGAATGCCATAGCTGTATGCAGATGCGAATTGCATCAGTAGGTCGCTCAATAGCATACGGAGTATGGGGCGACCCACTTCATTTTCGCAACAAGCAAAAAAATTAGAATTTCTGCTTTGGTTTAATTTCCTCGAATTCCCCTTTGTCGCGATTTTTCTGGCAGTTGTCCCAGTTGAAATAGCGACCGTTCATAGCAATATAGACGCCGGGAGGAAGTGTTTGGACAAGGGCAATCGCACTGCCTAAATTGAAAAGTCCGTCGGAACTACCGAACTTATATGGTATCATTGCACCAGTGAGCACAATTGTTTTATCTTTCACTTTTTCAGCAATGACGCGGGCAGTTTCGACCATTGTGTCGGTGCCGTGAGTAATTATTATTTTACTTTCTTCAGTTTTCAAGCAGTTCGAAGCAATTAGTTCGCGGTCGGCATCTGTCATATCGATGCTGTCCATCATCATCAAAGTCCTCACTTCGATTGGGACGCGGGCACGACCTAATTTCAGCATCTCATTAATATGAGTATCTTTGAAAAACAGAGTTCCATTGAGCTCGTTATATTCTTTGTCGAAAGTTCCACCAGTTACAAATATTCTGATTGCCATAATTATCTTAGATTTATTACAACAAATAAACTCAAAATTAACAAAAATATAAGTGTAGAAAAAAGTATAAAAAAAATTTATGAAGAATGTTCTCAAAATACCATAAATATTAGTCGCTTAAAGTGCCAATAAAATGAATTTTATATGTGATAGAATTATAATAATTTTGTATTGATAAATATAAAAATTGAGATATGAAAGAGAAACAAACCCCGCTAATGCGGCAATATAATCAAATTAAAGAGCGTTACCCTGATACAATATTACTATTTCGGTTGGGAGACTTCTACGAGACTTTCAACGAGGATGCCCAAATCACATCGAAAGTATGTGGAATTGCACTAACAAAGAGGAACAACGGAGCGGGCGCCGATATGCCACTTGCGGGCTTCCCTTATCATCAACTTGATAATTACTTGCCTAAGCTTGTTCGGGCAGGCTATCGAGTGGCTGTATGCGAGCAACTCGAAGACCCAAAGCTTGCGCGTGGGATTGTAAAACGTGATGTAGTTGAAGTTGTTACTCCGGGAGTTGCGTTATACGAAAAAGTATTAGATTCGGGGAAGAACAATTATGTAGCTTCAATTTATCTTTCGCAGGACAGAAAACGAAATAATACAATTGGGTTTGCAGCGATAGATATTTCGACGGGCGATTTTTTCACGACAGAAATTGCACTTTCGCAGCTGATAGATTTGCTCGAGGGGATTGTGCCTTCGGAGATAATTATAGCGAAAGTTCAAATGGGCTTCTTTCTTGAAACATTAGGCAAATTGAGTTATAAGCCATCGATAACAAAGCTCGAAGATTGGTTTTTCGATTATGAATTTGCAAGCAAATTAATTTTAGATACATTTGCAACGAGAAGCTTAAAAGGCTTTGGAATAGACGAATTGCCGGACGGAATTGTGGCGTGCGGGGCTGTGCTTCACTATGTAAAAACGATGCAAAACGGGAACATTGGGCACTTGCAGGGAATTCGCCACTACAACCCAACCAATTATATGATGCTTGATGCAGCAACGCGCCGGAATTTAGAAATCACGTATTCTTTTGCTGGAACGCAAGATGGTGCTTTGCTCAGAGTATTGGATAAAACTTCGACCGCAGCAGGCAGCAGATTGCTTAAACGCTGGGTTACTCACCCACTGAAAGCAATTAACCAGATTAATTATCGGTTGTCTGCTGTCGAAGAGTTTTTCAATAATCAGGAAACAAGCATATTGCTTCGAAGAAAGCTTGGCGAAACAGCAGATTTGGAACGTCTTTCGGCAAAAGTTGCCACCGGCAGAGCAAATCCAAGAGACGCTGTCGCTATCCGCAACACTTTAAAAATTATTCCTGAATTAAAGGAAATATTGAGCGAATTTGCTTCACCGCTTATCAACGAAATAAATAATTCACTTGAAACTTTAGACGGTCTGCTTGATTTTCTGGAAAGTGCATTATTGGACGAACCATCGGTAAATTTTGGGAATGGCAATATTTTTCGGGAAGGATTTTTCACGGAACTCGATGATTATGTAAACGCAAAATTTTCAGCAAAAAAATGGATTTCGGACTTTCAGGAAGCAGAACGCGAGCGCACAGGAATACCATCATTAAAGGTTAGTTTCAACAATGTGTTCGGCTACTACATTGAAATCACTCATACTCACAAAGATAAAGTGCCTAAGGATTACGAACGCAAGCAAACTCTGACTAATGCCGAACGCTACACCACACCTATTTTAAAGGACTTCGAAAATAAAATTCTCTCGGCAGAGGAAAAAATTATCGAGCTCGAACAGCGGCTATTTGCCGAATTGCGATTAAAGATTTATGCAGAATTGTCCAAATTGCAGAAAAATGCCGAAAATCTTGCAACACTCGATTGTTTGCTTTCGTTTTCGACTGTCGCAAGGGAAAACAACTACACCCGTCCAGAGATAGACACCAGCGAAATACTCGAAATCGAAGACGGGAGACATCCGGTTGTTGAGAAAATGCTTCCGACAGGCGAAAGTTTCGTTCCAAATTCAACAAAAATGAACACTTCGGACAATATGATACATATTATCACAGGTCCGAATATGAGTGGTAAATCGTGTTATTTGCGACAGGTTGGATTAATTGTTTTGCTTGGGCAAATGGGTTCTTTTGTCCCGGCAAAGAAGGCAAAATTCGGAACTGTGGATAGAATTTTCACGCGAGTTGGTGCTCAGGACAACATTACAAGTGGTGAAAGCACATTTTTAGTTGAAATGCAGGAAGCGGCAAATATAATAAATAATGCAACCCGTCGCAGTCTGATATTATTAGACGAAGTGGGACGCGGGACAGCAACTTTCGACGGAATTTCGATTGCCTGGGCAATTGCCGAATACATTCATAATGATATTAAAGCTAAAACACTTTTTGCAACGCACTACCACGAACTTAACGATATGACACAACGCTATCAAGGAATAAAAAATTACCGGGTAGAAGTAATCGAAACCGAAGGAAATGTTGTATTCACCCACAAAGTATCAAGCGGAGGAAGCGACCATTCATTTGGAATACACGTGGCAAAAATGGCAGGACTTCCCTCAAAAATTATTGACCGGGCAAATGAAATTATGAAACTTTTCGAGGGAGATACAAACGAACCACAAAGCGAACATAAACCAGATATAAGCCGAATAAAAACACGCCAGAAAGGACAACCTTATCATCAACTTTCGATTTTCGAGTTTAAGGACGACGCTTTGCGTGAGAAAATTAACACAATCGACGTTGATAACATCACACCAATTGAAGCACTTAAAATTCTTAGTGATTTGAAAAAAGAAATAAAGTAAAACTAATTTTCGTTTAATTCGTAATTCAAGTGTAATTTTTTCTATGTTATACGTGTTTTTTTATCGATGAGAGTAACGATATTTACCATATTAATAGTTTTTTGCTTTCAGTCTGCACAAAGTTACTGGGAAGAAGTTACCAATATGCCAAATTTTTACAGGCAAAGCTACTGGTTAGATGTATATTTTTTGGAAAGCAATCCACAATATGGCTGGGCGTGCGGATACGAAGGGAAAGTGATTCGCACTACTGATGGTGGGCAAACCTGGCAAGGAACGCAAATTCCGGAAATAAATCAAATTGAAAGCATACATTTTGCTTCTCCGTTGATAGGATATTGCTCGGGGGAAGGAAAAATATTCAAGTCGATAAATGGTGGGGCAAGCTGGATGGATATTTCGCCGCGTGCCGATGATGTATTGCTATGGGGAACGTATTTTGTAGATGAAAATTTAGGTTTTGTGCTTGGCGGAAATTGTGTGGGCTATCAGAGATTTTTCAAAACAACAAATGGCGGACAAGATTGGGAATCATATGATTTCTTTTATTCAAATACAAAGCTCGCAGATTGCATTGTATATCCAAATGGAACAGGATATGCAGTAAGCAGTGGATTAATCTGGCGAACAACAAACACAGGCAATAGCTGGGCAGTATTCAGCAGAACAGGTGGATTGGACTGGCACGAAGAAATCACACACAAAGGAAGAACTTTTCTTATCCCCTATTCCCTATCCTGCGATGGGACAACAACAAACCGAGGCGGTATCCGCTTTTCTACGAATATGGGAAGCACCTGGAGAGATTATGTTACAAAAGGCTCAATGTATGGCTCTTTCCTGCTGGATAGTCTGCGAGGCTGGGCTTGTGGGTTGAACCGTGAAGTATATTATACATCTGATGGCGGAAAAACCTGGGAGTTGCGAAATTGCGGAATTCCGGCCGGGAAAAATCTCGATGATATTTGGTTTGTAGATGATACAACAGGCTGGCTTGCCGGCGAAGGACTATACCGATTGCGTAGAAGTTCAATAGCTCAGCCGACTATAGTTTTGCTTGGGCAAAATGAAATTTGTCAGGGCGATACAGTTGAACTTTTAGTAGAGGGCAACTATAAAGTCATCCGATGGTCTACCGGCGAGACATCGAAATCAATAAAAGTTTATAAGAGCGGACGATATAGTGTGTATGTAGAAAATTCTGAATGTGAATATGCATATTCCGGTGAAATTGAAATAAAAGTTCGGCAAGCCGATAAAATTGTTCTGCAACCGAGCAAATCGATGCCTTGCGATGGAGACACTGTTTTGCTAAAAGTTGTTTCCAATCATTCAAACATTAGTTGGAGCAACGGAGCAAGTGGGAACGAGATAAAATTAACCAAAAGCGAAAAAATCAGGGTTACAGCTGAGGATGCATTTGGATGTATCGATTCATTAGATTACACAATAGTTTTCAATCCATTGCCAGAACCGAAAATAAATCCGATTGGAAGAACTAATATATGTATTGGCGATAGCGTTTTGCTCCAAGTTGTGCCAAATTTTCCGGTTGTCGAATGGTTCGACGAGCACGGCAAGCAAGTTGCCTTTGGGCAGTATTTAAAAGTTGGCGAAAGCGGAAAATTCCGTGCGGCGGTGGTGGACAAAAACGGCTGTAGTGGAGTTTCGGATGCAGTAGAGGTTATAGTTCGTAACGAAACGAACAGATTGTCTGTACTGATGCCGGGTAAAGAATTTTTTGTCGATAGTGTGCATTATCCAAATTTGTCCTGCTCAAAAATCAAAGTGAAAAATATAAGTCAGTTAAATTACACAATTGACAACCCGTATTTATTCTATAAGCTTTCTTTTTCTATTCCCCAAAGCCAATTGCCAATAAACATAGCAGCGGGAGAAGAAAAAGAAATATCGGTTTGCTATTCGCCACGTTCGCTGAATTTTGAACGAGATACTTTAATTATTGAAGATGTATGCAACGATCACATAATACCGCTTGTGGCGTATTCGTTGCCAAATAAATATTTTGGGAATACTCGTTGCGATGCAAGATTGCTTCTTGAAACAGTAAAAATTAATTCCGGAAATAATTTTGTTGTTGCTTCGGCATATCCAAATCCTGCTTCGAAAGTTGTATATATTCCCTATTCGAAAGTGAAGTCCGCACCGATTCTGAACACTGATGTATTTGACTTGCTTGGCAACCAACTTACTTCAGGCAAAGCAATTATTACAGAACAGTTGGAAATAGATGGAACTGAGATTGAACAAGGAATTATAGAAATCGACACAAGCGGATTAAACTCTGGTATATATTTTGCTATTATTAAATCGAATACAAAAGCTGAGAAAATAAAATTTATTATAAAACATTAACTTGTTTTTTTAAATAATATTTAATAAATTATGTTTTTATAGTTACTTAGGTATTTCAAACAGAGAAATAAATGAAACCACTGCGTGTAGCGTTTTTATGGCATCAACATCAGCCATATTATAAATGGGAGAATGAATTTATTCTCCCGTGGGTGCGTATGCACGCAGTAAAAGATTATTACGATTTGCCTTACCTGCTAAAATCATTCCCAAAACTTAAACAAACTTTCAATTTCGCTCCTTCTTTGATGTTACAGATTGATGAATATTTAAGCGGAAAAGTCAAAGACAGAGTTCAAATATTATCCGAAAAATCACCATCGGAACTTACAGAAAACGAGAAGAAAGAAATACTGAAGCAATTTTTTGTAATAAACCTTGAAAATTTAATCACTCCACATAAACGGTATTTGGAGCTTTACCAAAAAAAGCAATCAGGCGAAGAGTTTAGCAACGAAGATATTCTTGATTTGCAGGTTTGGTATAATTTAGCGTGGGTAGGCGAGGTATCCAAGCAGGACGAAAAAATACAGAACCTGATTGCAAAAAATCGCAATTTCACCGAAGAAGACAAGCGTTACGTTTTGGACTACCATCTAAAAGTAATGGCAAGAATTGCCCCACTAATGAAGGAATTAATGGAACAAGGGCAAGTAGAGATTTCCTGCTCACCTGAATATCATCCGATATTGCCATTGCTAATTGATTCCCGAAGTGCATTGGAAGCGATGCCGTGGTTAGATATATCAGAATTAGATTTTCGCTATCCGGAAGATGCACGGGCACAAATTGAGCGCGGAATTAATATTTATAAAGAGAAATTTGGGGTCTCCCCTGCTGGTGTGTGGCCCTCGGAGGGCTCACTTTCTGATGCAACTTGCGATATGCTTGCCGGACGCAATATTCTTTGGGCCGCAACTGACGAACAAATGCTCAAAGAAACCGCAGGCAATGGATTTTACGATACATTGAAATTTTTCCCACAGATATACAGAAACGCCGAAAAGAATTTAGAAATACGTCTGCTATTTCGCGACCGCTTCCTGTCGGATAGGATTGGCTTTGTGTATTCAAAATGGGACGCAAAAGAAGCAGCTGATGAATTTTGCTCGCATTTGGACAGTATTCGCAACGAGATTGTGAGGCTCTATGGCGAAGAAGCACTTGATTATGCTGCTGTTACTGTTATTCTGGATGGAGAAAATTGTTGGGAATTTTACAAAAACAACGGAATAGACTTTCTCAACAACTTATTTAATAATCTGAGCAACGAAGAAAAGTATAAAACAATTACTTGTTCGGAAGCAGTTGGAACTTTACACCCCGAACACTCGAAAGCGTTCAGCCACATTCACGCCGGGTCGTGGATAAATGCTAATTTTGGTATCTGGATCGGACACAGAGATGATATAACCGCGTGGAAAATGCTTTCGCGAGCCCGCACAGAAGTGGAATTCCACAAGCAGAGTTTAAAAGCTGAGATTTTGCAGGAAGTAATGAGAGAAATCTATATTGCCGAGGGTTCAGATTGGTTCTGGTGGTATGGTCCCGAGCACAATGCACCGAACAAAGCAGATTTCGATATACTTTTCCGAAGACATCTTCAGAGAATTTACGAACTGATTGGTGAAGAAATTCCAATTAGTTTGCTTTCGCCAATATCGCTTATTGATACATACCAACAGTATATAGCTTCTACAAAGCAGGTTTTCCCGCGCTGCAACGGTAAATCTTCCGAAATGCACGAATGGGAATATTCGGCAAGTTTTAATACTGCTGGTGTTATGACAACAATGCACCAAAGCGGTGAGTTTTTGAAAAGGCTTTATATTGGCAATAATTCAGATGCACTTTTCTTTCGGTTCGAGTTGGAACGGGCTCTCGAAGAAGATGATTTTATTGAATTGCGTCTTGATAACGACTATTATATCTTTATTTTCAGAGATAAAATTGATATAGTGAATAAATCCGATTATTTGTGTTTTCGTAAACTTGCCTTAGGTGAATATATTGATATTGCACTTGATTTTCTGAAAAAGAGCAGGTATAAAATTAATATTACACTCAAAACAAACGCCAAACGCAATATAATTGAATACACGCGGGAATGCCCGATTGTTTATTACTTAGTCTAACGAAATGAAATCAATTCTACGCAAAGAAATTTTAGAGAAATATTCTAAATCAGCCGAGTTTGTTCATAATCATTTTCTCAATAAAATCAATACAGCAATAATTGCAGGAAGTGGCTTTGGGGAGCTTTTTGACAGCAATTCATTGCTCGGAGAAATTTCTTACAGTCAAATTCCAAATTTCCCACAACCCACAGCAAAAGGACACAAAGGCAAACTCTTATTTGTGGAAATCGGGGGGGTGCCGTGTATGGTATTCAGCGGACGGTTTCATTTTTATGAAGGATTTAGCGTTGAAGAAGTTGCCTCGGTATCTGTTTTATCAAGTTTGCTCGGAATAGAGAAGATGATTTATACAAATTCGGCAGGCGGACTAAATCAATTCTACAATGTTGGCGATTGCGTAATTATTCGGGATACAATTAATCTGCTGTACAGAAGCGAGGCTTGCTTATTTCAAAAATACGAGATGAAGCAAGATATTTTTTCAAGGAGTTGGAATGATAAGTTAGCCAAGAACCTTGCAAACAGCAAAATACCATTTCAGGAAGGAATATATTTAAGCACATTAGGACCGACCTATGAAACACCTGCCGAAATTCGTTTTTTCCGGCGCATAGGTGCTGACTGTGCAGGAATGAGCACAATAATTGAAGCAAAAGTTGCCTCACAACTGGGAATTGAAAATCTTGGCATCTCGATAATTACCAACAAGTTAGTTGAAGTAGCAACAAGTTCTCTTTCCCACGAAGAAGTGTTAATCGAAAGTAGCAAGGCTCTTCCGGTTGCAAAACAAATAATTGAAGAAGCCATAAAAATTGATTAATCCAAAATGAAATATTTCTTATTTAATTTAAATTTATCTTTTTTATAAGATATTGTAAAATAAAACACTTAATTTATTGTCAGTTAATTTAATGTAATCTTTAACAGGAATAGCAAATGAAAAAATTTTTACTGTTTATTTTTTTAAGTATAATAATATCCAGCAACTTACGTGCTGCAAAAGAAATAGAAATAAGCAGGGAATTCACCTTGCTTACTTCTCAGCACGCACAAGGCTATCTGAAACCGCTTTTTACAACTCTCGGAGAAAGCTTCAATACAGGCTTGTTTACCAAAGCAGATTACAAAAAGACTTTCACACTTGGGATTGACATTAACATAATGGGTATGTACATACCAAACAGTCAGAAAACATACGACGCCGAACTGCCAGACCTCTACGGAAACACCAACAGCGTTCTCACAGCTGTCAAGAAGGACGGCAAAATAATACACAACGTAAAAGGCAGCTGGCAACAACCAACAATTTATGGAGGACGTTCAACAGCAATATTTGCGGCACCACAGAATCACTTTGCACCTGATTCTTTCTACCGTTCGGTTGCATTTATCGAAGGCAACAACATAAACTTTATGTCCGGTCTGCCGGTTCTGCAAGTGTTTATGGGATTGCCTTCGAGAACGCAGATTCGCGGGCGATTTTTTTCTGTTCCGATAGACGGAACGAATTTCACATATTACACCATAGCGGTAAATCAAAACATTGACAAATTATTCAGTTTATTTGAGGATAATAGCGGCAATTCGCTGGCACTGCATTTTGCGTACCATTCAATGAAGAGGTCGCCCGGATTTGAAATCACTTCGTTTGCAGTAGGAACACATTATAGCTACGAAATTACCGAGAATTTTTATGCAACAGCAGCAATGCAATACGAGGATTTCAGAGGAAAGTTTCGTGCTATAAAAGAGCAGAGCGAAGACTTAGAATTGGTAAATAGTCCTTATCCTGAAATAAGAGAAGCACGCCCATTCAATTTTAATATAGAAAGTTTCACAAAATTCAGGATTGGCGGCGGTCTGTCGTATAAATTATCTGCAATGGAATTCAGCGCTTCGGCATATTATGCTTCGCAACCGGTGCTTTCGGCAGGTTTTTCGCTATATTTGATTGAAACGAAGGAAAAACAGCCACCACCACCGCCACCACCGGCACCAGAACCCGAGCCAATTCCAGAACCAACATTTGCTGAAGATATTAAGTTCGACCAACCGACAATAGACCAGCCCGAAGTCAAAATAGAAGAAAAAAAGACGAAGCTTACTGCCGATATTTCTGCTTATGCAGTTGAAAATGGCACTGAAAAACCTCTGCTAACAATAAAAATGGAAGAAAATATTTCAAAACATATCTCGCCACTGCTGCCAATGGTATTTTTTGACGACAATTCTGCTGAAATTTCCGCACGCTACGAACGAATCACCGCTGATTCAGCTAAACGTATGATTGAGAAAGATATATCCGAAGGCAATGCACTCGATGTGTATCACAGAATTCTCAATATTATTGGAATGAGACTCAGAAAGAACCCTGATGCAATAATTACACTTACTGGGACTAATTCGGGAATTGGAGCAGAACGCAACAACCGTCAGCTTTCGCAAGCACGGGCTGAAAATGTGAAAAAATATTTTGTTGAAGTATGGGGAATTGAACCTAATCGAATTAAAACTGTTGCCCGCAATTTGCCAGAAAAAGCTTCGAACAGCAAGGACCCGGACGGAATTGCCGAAAACCGGCGCGTTGAAATTTCGTCGAACGACTGGGATATAATTGCTCCATCTGTAATTCAAGACACAACCCGATTGATACTGCCTCCGATAATCAGGTTCCGTCCCGAAGTAGCTTCAGATGCAGGAATTGCCGACTGGCGGTTGATTGTAACAGCAAGCACCAGAAAAGTAAAGGAAATATATGGCAGAAGCGAGCAAATTCACTTCGATGACTGGTATGTTCAGGATGACGAAACAGCAAAAGCTTTAATCAAGCATAATATGCAGTTTAATCTATCGGTCAATGATAAAGAAGGCAATCACTATATTACCGATGTAAAAACATTACCCGTCGAATTGAAAACTATAAGCAAGGAAACAGCAAAATCGGGCGATACAATTACAAATGTATATGATTTAATTCTGTTCGATTTCGACAAAGCTACGCTTTCGGACAACAATATGAAAATTATTGATATGATTAAAAAAGAGATGCCGGAAAATTCGATTGTAAAGATTACCGGATATACAGATAGAATGGGCAACGATGATTATAACGAAAAGCTGTCGCTTTCGCGTGCAGTATCTGCAAGCAAAGCACTCGGACGCCCGGACGCCAAAACGATTGGTTCGGGAGAAAAGGTATTGCTTTATAGCAATGATTTGCCCGAAGGACGCTTTTACAGCCGAACTGTAATTATAGAAGTAAAGATACCAGTTAAATAGGAGAGAAAAAAATGAAAAAGTTCGCAATATTATTAGTATTGTTTATGTTAGGCGGCTGCTATCAAAACACAGTGGATAGCTTCAGTTCGTTTAATTTTCAGATGATTGTAAAAATTAATACGGAATATTTAAACAGAGCAGTTCCGAGCCAGTCGCTTGATTTTTCCAATTTAAATAAATATGAAGATTACCATAAAAATAAAGAAAGAATTAAGAAATCGCAATTGCTTCAATTTAACTATTGGATTGATTCGCTTGTATTGGAAAACAATCAGCCATACGACCCAAACAAAGATTTGCTTCAATTAGATTACATTATCTACACACTTGTTTTTGCCCGACCAATAACAGGAAACGTTAATTCCGAAAATCCTAATGATTTCGAGCCCGACCCAACTATTCCGGAATATGAGCTCGGAAGGTTTACAAATGTAAATATTCGGGATTACTACAGGAAGGCACATCAGATAAAAGATATACCCAAAGAGATTTCTGACCAGATATCTGAACATATTCTTAGAAGTCCGTATTTTTACATTAAAACAACTTATGGAAATGTTGCGGGCTCGTTGGACAAATATCATTTTCCATTGATCAAAGCGAATTTTGATTTAAATATTCGCTTCACAGTAGATTTAAAAGAATAGGAATTTGCGGCGTTTTCTTGATTTGCTGATTTCTATTATTTTATAGAAAACATCGGCAGAAACGACCTCGTTACCAAAATTAATTTCGTCAGTCGGGCGGTTGCCGTGAAAATCGGAGCCGCCTGTTTGCAAAATATTGTATTTACGCGCGA
Source organism: Eximiradius proteiniborus (assembly GCF_058546985.1). Taxonomy (NCBI): domain Bacteria; kingdom Pseudomonadati; phylum Bacteroidota; class Eximiradiia; order Eximiradiales; family Eximiradiaceae; genus Eximiradius; species Eximiradius proteiniborus. The sequence goes on from NZ_CM178592.1 coordinate 1,517,212, forward strand.
TAGCTTTATATTTATTTCGTTGTGTAATATTATGCATAGGATGAACAACTTCAATGCCATCGAGACCCGATTTAATAAAATTGTGAAGAGTATTCTCATCAACATAGTTGGCAGGGTGAGCAAGGACGGCAACTCCACCAGCTGAGTGAATAATATTTATCCCTTCGGTTACGGGAAAATTAATTTTAGGTTCGTAGGCAGGAGCATCATCGCCGATGAATTTGCTGAATGCATCGTAAAAGTTTTCGGCATAGCCGGCAGAGGTAATGGCTTTTGCAATGTGGGGCCGGGCAATTGGGGCATCTCCGGCAATTTCCAGAATATCGTCGAAATTAATATTAACTCCGAGCCCAATCAATTTGTTGTGCATATTTTTTGCACGGATAATTCTGATGTCTCTAAATTTGTTAATATGCTTGGAGAGTTCCTTGTTCTCTATATCAAAATTATATCCGAGCAAGTGATATTCACGTTGATTTTCGGAGCAACTCAGTTCAATTCCGGAGATAATTTCGATTTGCTTAGTTAATTCGCTTTGGAGGGCAATTTTATAACCGTCGATATTATCGTGGTCAGTAATGCTGATGTGAGTAATTTTTTGCTCAATGGCTTTTGCAAGCAATTCACGTGGAGATAGAATTCCGTCAGAACAATTTGTATGAACGTGTAAATCAGCAATTTTTTTCATTATCGGAACAAATTCTAAACAAAAATGTAGAGACGATTATCGGACAATAAAGTTTTTTCGAAAAAAAATGATTTTTTATTATTTTTATCTTTTATAATTCATTTTTTTTTTTAAATTGTTATGAACAAAGAATAAATTATATGTGAAAAATCAAATTTGTAATAATTATTACTACAATAGTAGAACGATTTTTTTTAAATAAAGTTGTTTATTAAAGGAGTTGAACTCTAATGTCAAAAGCACAATTTTCAACAAGAGCCAAGAAGTTCAAAATTGGGATGCCACATATTGTAGTATGGGGCGCTATGGTACTTGCTTTTTTCTTGCTATTCCAATTTAAATTAATTCCAGTTGGTATATCGCAATTTGTTGTGAAACTATTCGAGCCGAGCGGCGACCAACGTGAAAAAATCGGTTTCGTAAAATTTGATGGCTTGGTATGGGCTTCTACATCGCTCGATAACGAAGCAAAATTACAAGGCAAGCAAGTAGAAATTTCACGCGAAGTAATTAACAGAGAATACATATTCGACTTTACTTTCAAAGCAAGAACAGAAAAAGAACACGGATATGTAAAAAGTTCAACTGAATTTTATGCAAAATCGCCATTGCTTGGAGAAAATGCAATTATCTTGGAGCCGTGGGTAGCATTTTGGTTCTTGTCCTTGATATTTTCACTTGTATTAGCATCGCTGATTTCGATGTTTATGCCATCAAGCATCGGGCTTATGGCAGTATTGTTCGATAGACAAATAGATGCGACAAAGGTAAAATTGCGTTTGCAAACAGGATTTAGCGATGATATTATCGAGCTTCTTATTATGCCGGATGATAAATTAAGAGAAAAAGAACTGAATGAAGTGCGTGCTGCTTTCAGAACTATTTGGGAAAGAACAGTTACCGACGAAGGTTCATCACCATATCAAAGCACACGTTTTGAAGATGTTTTTGACGAAGATACTGATATTGTGTTCTTCCGCAATGAAGCTATATACACAAGAATTAAAGAATACTTCTCTGATTTCGTATTGAAAGAAATTATCGATACAAAGAATGGCTTGATTTGGAGAAGAAATCGTTCTCATTTCTTGCACGGCTTGCGTTTATATATGTCGCACCACTTTACAGAAAAATATGCAAACTTTGTTACAGGTCTTGCTTATGGTGGTGCTGCATTGCTTATCGTTGCAGTAGGTATTCGTGGTTTGAAGTTTATCCCTGCATCACGTCCTTCGATAATCTTGTTGGCAATTATCCTTGAATTTACGATGCTTTCATTATTGGCGTTCACTCTTATTTATACAGAAGAAGAAGAACGTATGGACAAGATGCTCAAGAAAATGGAAGATGCAAACCGCAGTCAGCTCGATGCATTGCGTAGCCAACAAGCCGATATTCATCAGCTTACAAACGCTTTGGTTGGTCAGACTTCTGAAATTATTCGCAACCGTGTAGAAAAATCAATTCAAGAGTTTGTTACAAGTGGCGACCATATCCAAAAAATGATTGCCGAACAAATTGCCCGGAATATTCTCATCGGCTTGCGCGAAAACGAACCAAAGAAATAGTGTTTTCAAAACGACTTTTGCAAAGAGGTTGTCTTTCTCGGGAAGGCAACCTCTTTTTTGTTTAATTACAGATTTTCAGAAAGAAAAAGTATAAAAAATAATACTTAAATAAGAATAAAATCAGTATTAATATTTCTATTTTTTAAGTTTATTATATTTAATATTTTTTGTATATTTTGAACTCATAAATTTATATTTATTAATTAATTTTAATTGATTTAACCGGTAAGTCTTATGGATAAACACACAGAAATGTCGAAAATACGTCAAAAAGCAGAAAAATTATTAAGTAAAAGTGGTCCCATACTCGACGAAAACGAATTGCAAAGCATAAAAGATGCATTCTATGAAATTCAAGTTTATCAATATGAGCTTGAATTACAAAATCAGGAACTTATGCGAACACGTTCTGAACTTGAAGTATTAATAGATAAATATAGCCGGCTATATAATAATTCGCCAACAGGATATTTTACTCTGAACAGCGATGGGTTTATTCTTGAAGCAAACAACCCTGCAATAAAGATGCTTAATGAAAATAAAATCACTATTGCTTACAAGCCTTTCACTAAATATGTTCACAAAGACTATGTGAAAATTTTTGAAAAGCATCTTGAGCAACTTACCGAAAAAATCACAAAAGATAGTTGCGAACTACTGCTTACTCGTCCGAACGGGGAAACTTTTTTCGGTCGGCTGGAAAGTATATCATTCAGAAATCCTGTGAATAATTCCATTCAAATACATACAAACCTGATTGATATTACACGTGAAAAACGTATTCAGGATGAACTGGTAAAGAATAAAGAATTTTTACAAACAATAATTGATGCTATTCCAGACCCACTATTTGTAAAGAACAACAAATCTGAGTATATACTTTTGAACAAAGCACTTACAAAATTCATCGGCAAAGAATACGACGAGATTATTGGAAAAACTGATACAGACATTTTTCCCAAAGACCTTGCAGAAGATTATTTACTTTCGGACAAGGCTGTATTGGGAAAGGAAACAGAGTATATTTACGAAACAGGATTTGTTGATAATTCCGGCAATCCACACGTTCTATTTGTAAAGAAAGCATCGTTTGATACAAAAGATGGAAATTATGTCGTTGGAGTTGTTCGGGATATAACTGAACTAAAGAAGATGCAGGAAGAAATTGCTTCTCATCGCGACCAACTTTCGATAGAGGTTGAGCAAGCAACTAAAAACTTACTGTTAATAAACAAAGATCTCGAAGACGAAATTGAAGAAAGAAAGATGATAGAAGCAAATTTGGAAAAAGAGCGCCTTTTGTTGAATTCATTAATTGATGCCATACCAGATTTGATTTTCATAAAAGATTACGAATATCGCTACACAATGGTTAATAAAGCATTCGAACGTTTCACAAATCTAAATCAAAATCAGATACTAAATAAAACAGATTCTGAATTGTTCGACGAATACACTGCAAACGGACTTTTCGATAAAGATAAATTTGTGATGCAATCGAACCAGCCAGCAAGATACGAATATTGGTTCCAGAAAAAAAACGGAGAACAATTAATTTACGATATTTACAAAATTCCATTTATCGACAAAAACGCCAATATATTAGGACTTGTCGGCATTATGCGGGATATTACGCAGTCAAAACGCGCTCAATTGGAAACTGCAAAAGAAGACAGGATTTTCAAAGCAATTGCTGAAATATCCACAGCACTGCTCGAAAATTATTCATTCAGAAACATATTACAGCAAATTGTTGTTACCCTTGGCGAAGTTGTTGAAGTTGATCGGGCATATATTTACGAAAAATATTACCAGGCAGAAACAAATCGGGAACTCTTTAGGTTAACATACGAATATTTCGCCAAAAACCTCCAATCACAGATGCATTTGACTGAGTTGCAAGCTTTATCTATTGAGGAGAAGATACCTTCAATTGTTAAACCGCTTTGTTTGAAACAACCTATAAATGTAATTGTATCCCAATTGCCTGAAAATGAACAGAATATGCTAATCGAACACGACGTCCAATCTTTTTTGATTATCCCGATTGTAGTAAAAGAGAAGCTTTGGGGATTTATTGGCTTTGATAGCGTTGAATATGAACGTGATTGGACTGTAAAAGAAATATCGATATTATCAATAGCAGCAAATGCAATTGGTTCAGCAATAGAACGGGACGAAGATATAGAATTAATCCGCCAAACAAGCGAGGCAGCCGTTGCCGCAAACAAGGCAAAAAGCGAATTTTTAGCTAACATGAGCCACGAAATACGCACTCCGATGAATGCTATTCTTGGTTTCTCTGAATTGTTAAAAGAAGAATTAGGCGATAATCCAAAATATTCCGATTTTATTACAGGTATCACCAACAGCGGGAAAAATCTTCTTGAACTGATCAACGATATTTTAGACCTTTCCAAGATAGAAGCCGGGAAGATGGAAATTAAATACGAAGCAGTTAATTTAAGAGACATTATCGATGAAATCCGGGATATTTTCTCAATCAAAACAACCGAAAAAGGTTTAGCTTTCGACATTATCTACGATGAGAAACTGCCAAAATCCTTAATATTAGATTCGACAAGAGTTCGTCAGATATTATTCAACCTTGTTGGAAATGCAGTAAAATTTACAGAAAAAGGGCAAATTCGTGTTGTGGTAAACACCAAGGATCCAGACAAAGAAGGCAGTAAAATTGATATTGTCCTCAAAGTGCAGGATACAGGAATTGGAATAGAAAAATCTCAGCAAGAAATAATTTTTGAAGCATTCCAGCAGAAGGAAGGTCAGAGCACCCGAAAATACGGAGGCACAGGGCTGGGACTATCGATTACCAAACGGCTAACAGAAATGATGGGCGGAAAAATATTTCTTGATAGTTCACCGGGAATTGGCTCTACTTTCACTGTTGAGCTTTATGGAGTGCGTATTGCCGCCGGAATGAATATTAAAAAGGAAAGCAAAATCGTCCAGAATATCAAGTATAACTTTGAGGGTGGCAAAATTCTATTGGTGGAAGATGTGGATACAAATCGACAGGTAATCGAATACTACTTAAAACCATATAATTTTAAGATTGTCGAAGCAATAAACGGACAAGAAGCGATTGAAATATTAGAGAAGTTCACACCTGATATTATTTTTATGGACTTGCATATGCCCGTTATGGATGGATATACTGCAAGGAAAATAATTAAAAGCAATCCATCGACAAGCCATATTCCAATTATCGCGCTAACCGCCTCTGCTATTAAAGAAGAAGTTGATGAAATTTTAGAAATATTTGATGGATATTTAAGGAAACCGGTTACCAAACAGCAACTGCTGAACGAACTTGCTCGATTTTTGAAACATTCTGAGGAAGAAAAACCCCAGGAAAACGACAATATTGTTTCTTATCCATCTATGGACGACATAATAAACGAAATCACTGATGAAATGATTAAGGATTTCACAGAGAATATTTTGCCGGATTTTCAGATTGTGAAAAAATCTTTATATATTAGTAAAATTAAGAGCTTTGCCGAAAAACTATTGAGCTTTGGGAAGAAACATAATTATCCAAAGGCAATTGAATTTGCTAATGAGTTGATAAAACAAGCGAATGCATTCAAAATTGAGCGAATTATACAAATTTTAAACGACTTTAATGTAATAATAAATAATATAAATAAGCAATAGAAAATAATGAACGGAGAAACAACCAAAGGATCTGTTCTGATTGTGGATGATGTTCCCGAGAACTTGCAAGTGCTGGGGAACGTTTTGCTACAGAAAGGATTAGATGTCGGATTTGCAACCAACGGCGAAGAAGCATTGGAAGCAGTTCAATACAGCAAACCAGACCTGATTTTGCTTGATATAATGATGCCCGGAATAAGCGGTATTACCGTTTGCCAAAAGTTAAAATCAAATCCTGAAACTCAGGATATACCTGTAATTTTTCTTACAGCAAAAACTCAACCAGAGGATATAATCAAAGGTTTCGAAGTAGGTGCGGTAGATTACGTTACCAAACCATTCAACTCTGGCGAACTGCTTGCGCGTGTGATGACTCAATTAGAACTGAAAAAATCGCGGGATTTAATCGCAAAACAGATTGAAGAACTAATGGAACTCAACGCAACCAAAGACAAGTTCTTCTCAATAATCGCACACGACCTTCGCGGACCATTCAGCGGCTTGCTGGGACTTACTGATTTGCTATCGCAAGAAGGCGAATCAATGAATCAGGAGGAAATAATTGATCTGATAAAAAAAATGCACCAAACTTTAAAAAATCAATATTCCCTGCTTGAAAATCTTTTGCAATGGGCAAGCATACAAACTCAGAGACTCCGACCTCAACCTATAAAGGTAAATTTATTGAGAACAGCAAAAGATGTGATTTCGCTTCTCCAAGCAAATGCAGACAAAAAAGACATAGAAATAATTAACGAGATATTACCGGAACATAATGTATTTGTTGATAAGCAGATGATAACATCGGTAATTCACAATTTGCTTACAAATGCTATAAAATTTTCATTCGAAGGCGGAAAGATTATTTTCGAATCAGTATATGCAGAAAATGGCATATTGCTTAAAGTAATCGACAACGGAGTTGGCATACCCGACGAAGTAAAATCAAAACTCTTTAAGATAGACAAGCATCATTCCACTCTGGGAACAAAGAACGAAAAGGGTTCGGGTCTGGGCTTAATCCTATGCAAAGAGATGGTTGAGAAAAACGGAGGCAAAATCTGGGCTGAAAGAAACACTAATGCAAGCGGGACAACGTTTTTCGTTTTATTACCGGAAGCAAATTAGTTTGAAAATTCGAGTGAAATATACTGTAATATTTGCTTTTTGGCTGTGTTTTTTATCCCAAATTGCAATTGGCAGTCAGTTTACTAATCAAAAGTTAGTGCCATCGGTTCGCTTCCCAGAACAATATGAAATAGGAGTGATAAGGTTTTCCGGCAATTCTTTTTTTTCTGAAAATCAGTTACGTAATATAATTCAGACAAAAGAGACAAACCGAAGCTTTCCTCACAAAGTATTGCAAGCATACCTGAACGAAAGCAAGAAAAACAAAGCCGCTCCCCGCGTATTAATGCGAGAGATTAATACTGCAATAAAATCGCTTGAACACGAAATAAGCCTTTTCGACAGCAAACTTATTGAAACTGATTCATTTACCATCTGGCAATACTACAATATTCAGGGTTTCCACGATGTTCGTATTCGAATATTAGTTGTTCCAGACTACCAGAAACGACAAAATACACTGAATTTTCTTATTTCGGAAGGCAAACGCTACAAGCTCGATACACTTGTGCTGCTCGGACTTGAACAATTATCTCAAGATGTATTAAATAAAATTAAAGTTCAACTCAGTAGGCTACCTAATATAGAATTTTACGACGAACAGGCAATTTTAGAAAGAATAAATACACTTTACGAAATACTTTTAAATAACGGATATTATTCAGCATCATACAAGCGACCAACAGTTAGTATGGACACGCTTGCAAAGAAAGACAGCGTTACGGTGATATTTAACTTAGGGCAAAGAATAATATTCGGGAATTTGTATTATATCGACTCTACTCGTGGACAACACATAGTTACCCACGAAATGAAACGACGGCAGTTTGAAATAAAAACCGGCGACTGGTATAGCCGCAGCAAAGTTAATACTACAATCGAAAATCTGCTCTCTCTTGGGACTTTTGAATCAGTTGAAATTGATACTTGTAATAATCACGATAGGGATTCTGTTGTTGATTTTTGTTTAAAAACAGTATATAGAAAACAAAAGGAATGGAGTTTGGCTCTATTTTCGAATCGCACACCTATGACAAACTTTAATGCAGGTATCGAGGGAAACATAAGCCATAGAAATTTGTTTGGCAATGCTCAGAATGGTTCGTTTTATACAAGTTTTTCGTTCAAAGATGTCGGGAAGACACTACAAAACATAGATAATTTAGATTATGAAATGCTTGTAGGCGTTCGTTTTTATCAACCGTTGCTGTGGGTAGTGGACTATACGCGAGTTGCAGCTACAACAAGTTTGAATTATTCAATACGCAAAGTTTATAATTTATTTCAGCTGAATACTTTGCAGTTTCCAATACGTTTTTCGCTTATATTGCCCAAAAGAACATTTTTTAATTCAGTAAGTATAGATTTCACTTTTGAACGCGAAAATCCGGTAAATTACAATACAGCAATAGCGGAGGCATCCCGTCGGACAAGCAATCCGGAAGATTCCCTGCGTGTAATTGAATCATTTTATTTATACAACAACCTGTACCAGTATTTAAATGAACCGGATTTTCATCTCTGGACTTCGAATACAATGGGCATCAATTTAATTAGTGATAAGAAAAACGATGTATTCAATCCGAGCAAAGGTTCATATACTTTGATAAATATTGACGGATGGAATATTTTTCTATCGCATCCATCAATATCGGGCATAGCAAGATATTTTCGTGTGCATTTTCTGCATAGCCAGTATTTTTCGATTAGCGATAATTTAGTTTTTGCAGCAAAAGGGCGATTTGGAGCAATTAAATTGATGCAAGAAGCAAATGTGTATGTTCCAATCGAGCGACAATTCTTTGCAGGAGGGAGCAATAGCGTTCGCGGATGGAGTTCAAGAACATTACGTTACACAAAAATCACATCGCAAACTTTTGGCTCGAGCAGGACTTATCAATATATGCAAAATTTCATCGGAAATGCAGGACTGCTCGAAGGAAGTTTAGAATTCAGATACAGATTTCCATATTATCGATGGTTGAATGAATTCCTTGCCGAACATTTGAGTAATATTACATTTACAACATTTGCAGATTTTGGAAATGCTTTTGATTGGTTTGTAGGAGTGGACGATTACAAATTGAAATTTACAGATTATTTCTTAAAGCTTGCAGTTTCGGCAGGGTTTGGAATTGGTTATATTACGCCAATAGGTCCGTTCCGGCTTGATGTTGCAACTCCGTTGCACGACCCCACAGGAAGGCGAAAAGCATTTTCCCGCACAGTGTATCACTTTGGCATAGGCTATGCTTTTTGATAATCACCTGCGGCTTCGGCAGCTTGCCGTTTTCGCAAACCAATCGCAGCTACCCAAATGCTAATTTCGTAAAGCAAAAACAAAGGAGCAGCAAAAATCAGCTGGCTGATTGGGTCGGGAGTTGGAGTAATCACAGCAGCAATGATTAGAATAACAATAACAGAATGTCGCCAATATTTTCTTAGCATCTTTGGAGTAACAATACCAAATCGGGCGAGCACAAAACTAATCATTGGCATTTCAAATAGTATCCCCGAAGCAAGCAGTATCATTGTTAGAAAGCTAAAATACTCATTGATGTCGATGATATTTTTTATTTTGTCGCTCCCGAAGCTTGCAGCAAAAGCAAGCATCGAAGGTATCATCACGAAATAAGAAAATGCTACACCAACGAAAAAGCAAAGCGATGTGAAAAAAGTAATCGTCGATACCCAACGTTTCTCGTGTTCGTATAGAGCAGGTTTGATAAAAGCCCAAAGCTGATATAGCATAAACGGAAACGAAAATATAATCCCGACAACAAGAATAACTTTAAAGTAAAGAAATGGTTGCCCAAAAGGTTTTAGATTTTGCAAATCAAGATTTGCGTTTGCCGCTGGATTGAGCAGCACCCAATCCATAATATTGCCAATAAACACACCAGCAATCAGGCAACCGATTAATATTCCAACGACAGAATAGATTATTCGCCGTCTGAGTTCTTCGACGTGGTCCCAAAAGCCTAATCCACTTTCTTCTTCTTCTATTTCATTTATTTGTTCGTTGCTCATATACAAAATTTATTAAAATAAAATACAAAAATAAGTAAAAAATTTATTGATTTTTTGAAAATTTCTTGTTAAGTTTATTAGATTAGTATCAAAGGTTTTTATGAAGAAAGTTATACCAATATTTTTTATTATTGTGTTATTACTATCAAGTTGCGGAGTAGTTGAAAACCCTGTCGATGATATTACTACGGTTAAAATAAAATCTGAAACAAAATACAAAATTGATTTATCCAATCAATCAGACAAACAAATTTTATATAAGAAAAATTACTCAATTGACCAGAATCTTATCAATTACACGGAATATTACGCAAATGGCAGTGTGAAATCTTATTCTGAATATCAATATGATAACGCTAAAACAACAGAAGAACAGAAAAAATTTGATGAGAAAGGAAACTTAATTGGCATAGTGAGAGTGCTTTCGGTAGTTGATGAAACCGGGAAAATAAAAGAAAAAACTCTGATTTCCGGCGACGGCAAAATCATCTCAAAAGAGACTTATTCTTACGACACACGCGGGAACTTGCTGCAAAAGGAAGTTCGAAACTTTCAGGTTGGAACTATTTTGCACTATGAATATTCTTATTTATATAACAACGGAAGCTTAATCGAACGAACTGTTAGCGAAAAAACTTCCAACGAAACCGTAATCACAAAAGAATCCCTGAATTACAAACAAGAAGAAAAAGCACTGCAAATAATCAATTACGGCAAGGACGGCTCAATACAAAAAATAAGAACGTTCTATTATAACAAATACGGACTTATTTCTATCGAAACGGTTGCAGATTTGAACGGGAATTTGCTCGAAAAATATCAATATAGCTATATTTACTATTAATCCATATATTAGATATAATTAATACATAAAAAGAGGTGCAGATGCACCTCTTTTAGTATTTATCCGGACAAATATTAAGATTTATTTTCTTCTTTTGCAGTTTTTGGTTTTTTAGTTTTCGAAGGCGAGAGAATTACAGAAAGATTTTTCCCTTCGAATTTCAAAGGCGAATCAACTTTTGCTATATCGGACATTTCTTCGATAAATTTTTCGAGAAGTTCTTTGCCGATATCAGTGTGAGCAATTTCACGACCACGGAAAATTACGGAGGCTTTCACTTTGCTACCTTCTTCAATAAAAGCGCGGGCGTGTTTGAGTTTGAAATTAAAGTCGTGCGAAGCTGTCCGCGACTTAAATCTAATTTCTTTCATCTGAGAAGCAGCGGAATTCTTTTTGATTTGCTTTTCTTTCTTTTGGAGTTCGTAAGAAAATTTTCCGTAATCGATTAATTTACAAACGGGAGGATTGGCTTGTGGAGCAATTTCTACTAAATCAATTTCGCGTTCTTCGGCTAATTTCAAGGCATCTTTGACGGTCATTATTCCGAGCATACCACCGTCAGTATCTACGACTCGTACCTCTTTGGCTGTAATTTCGTTGTTAATCCTGTGTTTTCTTTGTGCTTCTTTTGTTTCTCTTTGTTTCCCAATATTTGGGTTTCCAACAACAAATGCAGATTTCAAGCAGTTCCTTTAAATTTGTTAATAATACTTAAATTAATATTGCAAATATATTATTTGATAAGACGAAAATCAAACTAAAAATTTGAAAAAAAAATTTTTTTTCTTATATTTATGTGAAATACATAATTGATTAGAGTTGATTTGCTTACTGCTTTACTTATAGGAATTTTTGTAGGTTTTCTGCTTGCAATGCCACCGGGTCCCATAGGGGTGCTTTCCATCAAGATGGGGCTAAACAAAAAAATACGCCCTGCAATGTATGTTGCTATTGGTTCAGGAGTTGCAGATTTTATCATTTGTTTCGTTGCAATCACAGCTGCAACGGCAGTAATGCAGGCATTGCACAGCTTTTTCGATTGTCATCCTATTTATTCAATTTTGTTTCAGTCGCTATTAATAATTGCTTTTCTTGTGTATGGATTATACAGTTTGTTGAAAAGCAAGCCTCAATCAGAGAGGCAAATCGAAGATACCGATTTGGAAGAGAGAAACAACTTTGTTCGCCATTTCAAGGAAAAAGGACCGTTTCTGTTAGGTTTTGGTTTGGCTATTGCGAACATTGCAAATCCGACTTTTTTGCCGTCCATTGGATATGTGGGCGTTCAGGTACAAAAATTCACATTGTTTGAAATCACAACGTTCAACAACCTATTGTATTCAATTGGTTTCGGGATAGGCAATTTTGTTTGGCTCTACACTTTATCGAACATTGTTTTCAGATTGAAGAATAAATTTTCAGATAATCTAATTGTAAGAGTGAAGCAATTTGCCGGGCTAACTTTTATAAGTTTTGGCGGGATATTAGGCTGGCGGTTGCTGTTTTTTACCAAATGGTCTGAAGTATTAAGGCTGGTGATTACCTCCATCTGATAGAATTTTCTCATAATCAACAAATAAGTGCTTTTCTTTGATATAATTAATCAGTTTGAAATACACAGGCGAGTGCATAAGCACTTGGGCATTTCCAATAATAATCAGTTTTTCTTTTGCACGAGTAATTGCAACATTTAGTTTGCGGTCCACAATACTACCATTAAACGAAGTTACATTAGAAATCAACTCAATATCGATTGGTCTATTGACAGCAAACGAGATTATGATTGTCCGGCGTTCGGAACCCTGGAAGCGTTCGACTGTATCTACATCAATTATTTGAGATAATTCACCCAGATTTTTAAATATTTCGTTGCCCTGCAAACGAAAGGCAACAATTATTCCGATATCGGAATTATCAAGTCTGTTGCCGAGTTTGCGAGCCATAGATTTTGCAATATTGGAAGCAATTTCAGCTTCAATTTTGTTTGTTTTGCTTGTGCGTGTTTTCGGTGTGTTAATAAAAATAATATCGGACGCATTCAAAAATTCAAAATCATCGCAAAACTGTGGCTCGGCGGAATTGCTTTGAACAAACCGGGATAACTTCAACTTGTTTTCGTAGAACAGAAAATTGGCTAATTCCATTATAGGTTGCTTCATACGGGACTGGTAGGAAAGCATACCGTAGAAGTCTTGCCAATTGTTCTTTTGTGCAATTTTGAGTAAGCGTTCAAAATATGAAACGCTTAAATCGCACATTTCAATTTGCGAGAGGTCATCGTCTTTGATTTTTGCACGTCCATTTTGCAAAGGAACAACCGCCGGGAGTTGCTTTTCGTCGCCAATAAGCACAAATTTTTTCACCTGCGAGACTAATGAGTAAATATACACTTCCAAAATTTGGCTTGCTTCATCGACAATTGCAATATCAAAATTCTTGATTTGGAACAGTTCGTTTGAGGTTAAAACAGACGAAATTGTGCTAACAAAAACACGACAACTTTTGATTTTCAGAAACAAATCCGAAAAACGCATTTTTTCAGCCAAAGCTGCAATAGAATTTTCCTGAATTTCTGTCGATTCTTTGTTCCCAAGCCGCAAAAAAGGAAAATCGGGCGATATTTTTTTCAGAGTAAGACAAATTTCATCAACTGCACGATTGGTGTATGCTACAAGCAATATATTCGAATTTGTGTTCTCGAAGTAATATTTAACTAAGTATCGAAGCAAATAAGAAGTCTTCCCTACACCGGGAGGTCCCTGGACAAGAAAATAATCGCTTGCCGCAATGATTTTATTGAGCAACTCATTTTGTTCGTCAATAAGTTCGGGATATTGAATTGCGGGCTGAGTGCTTGATTGCGGTTTGGTAAGTCCCAGCAATAGCTGGCGTTTTTGTGCTGAACATCTTAGGAGCGAAAATACAGATGAATAAAGATAGCCCGAGATTGTATCGCTTTGTTCCTGTTCAATTATCCACTTATGATTGGCATCGAAATTATAATTTATTAGTTTATTAATTAAGCTGATAGTAATTTCAGAATTGGAGATGGACGAAATAATACCTTTTAGCAGCTGATTATTATTGCCGGGCGATAGTTCCGGGTTTTGCTTTTTTAATAAACAAAGGTCGCCCTTTCGGATTACGTTAATTTTAGAATTAATGTTGTTTTGCAGAAATGTAAGATGCATTTTGGTGAAATCAGATTTTTCAGGCAGAAGCGAAAGATTTGCAATGATTGTGCCCTTCTCTATTTTTTCTTCAACAGATTCGAGCCACTGAGACGAAACGCTTGTGGAGCTTAGGTCGTCGCCAATTTTGTTGTGGAAACTCAGTTGAGCGATAAATCCAATTGTTTTGGCAATCAGCTTCTGTTCCAATTTTGAACTTGAATTGTAAAGCCGTCTGTATAGCTCGAAATCTGCACTTATGTAGGATGGTAAATTCGAAGAATATTCTGTATCCTGAAAAATTTTCTGAATTTGATTATCGGGGTCGTCTGCTATTCTTTTTAGAAACACAGCAATTGCATTACGGCAACGAATAATTTGTTGCTTAAGCAACAAGCTGTTTGGGACATTGCGAAGATGGTTCTGGGCAGCTGCAATGTAGAGTATGCTCGCGAAAACTGATTTATTGCTCAGATTTGCTTCGAGCAGCATAATATAGCAGATTGCCTGAACAACGTGATTTTTCCAGATTGCAAGCGAATATGATTTGTCGTAGTCGATGTAGGATAAATTAGAATTTGGGGACTTTCCGCTTTTAAGTTCCACAGCAAATAGTTCTTTTGCATTTTCGGCAAGCAAATCCAAACGCCCGCTAATACCATACTCCGGAGCGATAAATGAAGGTTCTATATAAGCACGTTCAAGGGAAATTTTTTGAACGTTCTGCCTGATAACCTCGAAAGAATTCAGCAATTCATAATATAGTTCTTTCAGATCATCTATTGAATGGACTGCTGCAACTGACTGAATTGGCTTGTTTTTGAGAGCTTTCTGGAAGCAATCCTGATAGTTTGCATTCTCGTCGAGAATTAGTTCGTCAAACAATGAATTGACTATATTTCCTTTTAATATTGCCCGATTGGTGATGCGTTCACTGATTTTTTTAATAAAATAGAGAAAAGGATTAAAGTCCTGTTGCGAAAAGCATTCAGAAATATCGGTAACATCGATTAGATAGTCGGGCTCGAAAACAACGAGAGAATAACTGCTTGTTTCGAAAATATCTCCATTTTGAGAAAGATTATGAAGATGTAATGTAGTGTTTTCCGAAAGTTCGCTTGCAAGTAATTGCCAATGATGATTTAGTTTAACTTTAAACATTATGCCGTCATCGTTTTCGAGAGTGAGCAAGCAGTGGTCGCTTTCTTTGTGGCTTTCTACGCTTTTGACATATGCTCTCGTGCTCGACTTTGTGTAAGGAAGTGTTTTGTTGTGTTCATCTGAAATTAATTCAATATTAGTGAAATTAGCAAGTTCGATATCGGGAAAGACTAATTTTTGTTTAGCAACAAAATGGAAAATCAGGGATAAATTAGCAAAGTAGGTAAAGAAATGACTTTGAATAATTTTATCATTATGATGTCGGGCTTGATTTGCGATATATCGAACGAAATGAATTCTTTTAGCAAGTTTATTGTCGAAACTATATTTTTTGATGATATAAATGATACGTTGGTAGAAACTCGAAAAAATCTGCAAATTTTCTTCATCGAATTTAATAAAAAAATCCTTGAATACTTTGAAAGCAGCAAGGATTTTTTGACGGTCATTTAAATCAGTGCTTAGATAAATCTCATTAATTCGTTCTAAACAGTATTTTGCAAAATCGTCGTTTATCATTCATCGGGTCTAATGTCTCTAATAGAAATTTGGGGTGCTTTTTGCCCATTCAAGTTATGGGTTTCGAGATTGTAAATAATTGAGAATGATTTGCCGCCGGTGCAAAGATGAATTTTATGGGCAAGATTGGGACCAATTGCATCAATAACAAAATTATTTTGAATAGCCCGGAATTTGATGCTATTGTTGCCAACAATTTTCACACCATTGAGAGAGCGAACACCACGGGTAAAGAAATAAGGCTTGTTGTTAATAAACCCGAACGGGGCAAATTTATTAAGAATTTTCAAGAACTGCGGCGAAAGCTCATTAAATTGAAGTTCGACATCTATTTCAATTTTTGGAACAAGCATATCGTCGGTAATGTATTGATGGGCAATTTCGTCGAGAGCTTCACGAAAAGCAGGAATATTTTCAATTTTGAGCGACAGCCCCGCAGCGTGCTTATGCCCGCCGAATTCAATCAGAAGATGTTCGCATTTTTTCAGAGCGGAGTGGATATCAAAATTGTTAATGCTACGTGCAGAACCTTTAGCAATACCATCGATTGTTGTAAGAAGCACAGTCGGGAGGTGGAATTTATCCACAAGTCGGGAAGCAACAATGCCGATTACGCCAGCGTGCCAGTTAGGACCGTGGATAACCAAGCTACGTCTGTCTTTTTCGGCAATGAGTTGCTCAGCAATAGGCACAGCTTCGTCGAAGGTTTGCTGGTCGAAGAGTCGGCGTTTGCGATTTTCGTCTTCGAGCATTTGTGCAATACGGAAGGATGCGTATTCATCTTGTTGTATCATCATTTCTACAGAGCGGCGCGGGTCGCCGAGACGTCCGGCAGCATTAATCAGCGGTGCAATTGCATACACAATGTTTGATGCAGTAATACGCCCCAGTTTTAATCCCGTGCAATAAATAAGCCCTTTAATTCCAGGGCGCGGCTCAGTATTAAGCTGCTGCAAACCGTAGTAAACCATTATGCGGTTTTCGCCGATAAGCGGCACCATATCAGCAGCAGAAGCAATAGCAACAAAATCAAGATATTTATATGCGATTTCCGGTTTTCCAATTGCTTGCGAAATAGCCTGAATAAATTTAAAAGACACCCCACAGGCAGCCAACGATTTGAAAGGATACTGGCAGCCGGGAATTAATGGGTCCAAAATGGCAAAAACATCAGGGAGTTCGTCGCCGGGCTCGTGGTGGTCGCAAATAATTGTGTCCAAGCCACTTTCACTTGCATAGCGAAGAGCATCGTAAGAAGTAATACCGACATCAACAGTAATTAGTATTTTCGATTTTTTTTGAAGGGCTAAATCTATGCTTTTCTTAGAAAGTCCGTAGCCATCTTCGAAGCGATTAGGAATATAATAATCAACTTTTGCCCCTATCTCTCGCAAGAAGAGGCACACCATAGACGCACTTGCAGTACCATCAACATCGTAATCGCCGTGAACCCATATCTGTTCGCCTTCATCTCTTGCTTTCAGAATTCTCTCGACTGCTTTTTTCATATCCCTCATAATAAAGGGGTCGTGGAGCTTGTCGAGAGATGGCTCGAAGAAGTTTTCTGCTTCTTCGACCGTTTTCAGGTTTCTTGCAACAAGAACGCGTGCCAGACTAACCGGTATCTTTAATTGTTTTGCTAAATCATGTACTGCTGTATCGTCTTCATTCTTAAAGGTCCAACGATATTTCAAATTATAACCATATTATTTACTCAATTAATACAAAATTAATAAAATATACTATAATATCAAAATATAGTGTGTAATTTTTTACACAGTATTATTTAAAACACCGGAATATGATGAAAAATTAATTCAATTTACACCAAAAATTAACATAAAATTAACCTGCGATTAATCATTCAATTTTTATAAAATAATTTGTGTTATCAGATGAAGAAAAGAATAACAGAAAAGTATTAGCCCCGCTAAATTGCGGGGCTAAGTGTTATTTATCGAAAATCATTGTAAGGAGTGCCATTCGCACATACAAGCCGTTTTCAGCCTGGCGGAAATATGCAGCACGTGGGTCTGCATCAACCGAATGGTCTATTTCCACTGAACGTGGGAGCGGGTGCATAATGATTGAATTATATTTCATTCTTTGCAATACATCTAAATTAATGTTGTATTGGGATAAATCAACGTGTTTGTTTTCGAGCCGCTCGCGTTCGATACGGGTTTGATAGACGACATCTACTTTGCCGATAATCTCGCCAATATTATCCAAAAGTTGGTAATTGACGCCTTTTTCGTCCAAATGTTCGAGGATATCCGGTTTAATTTGAATTTCTTTTGGAGCAACGAAATAGAGTTTCACTCTTTCGAATTTACTCAAAAGATAAGCCAGCGAGCGAACAGTTCGCCCATAATCGAGAGCCCCTACGAATGCAACAGAAAGTCCGTCGAGAGTTTTGCATTCGTTGTAGATTGTATAGAGGTCGAGCAAAGCTTGAGTGGGGTGCTGCCCGCCCGAGCCATCGCCTGCGTTAATGATAGGCACCGGCGAGATAGCAGCAGCACGTTTTGCACCGCCTTCCTCGTGATGACGCAATACAATCACATCGCAATAGTTTGCAATAATGCGAATAGTGTCTTCTAAACGTTCGCCCTCGATTTCTGAAGAGAATTCCATAGCCTGCTCGGTAGATAGCACTTTACCACCCAAGCGAAACATAGCTGCTTCGAACGAAAAGCGAGTGCGTGTGGAAGGCTTGTAGAAAAGTGAAGCCATAATTTTGTTCTCGTAGTCGCGAGTGCCGCCACGCAAAGAAATTTTTTTCATCAGCTCGGTTCGTTCGAACAATTCGAGGATTTTTGGGACAGTGAACTGCTGGGATTCTACAATATGACGCATATATTTTTCCTTGAAGTAGTTTTTGCAAATATAAGAAAAAAATTAATTAGAAATGTGAGTTCCTGCTTTTTCTTCGAGGGCATCCATCAAACATTCGAAAGAAGTAATGATAGCCTTTTTCCCACCATTTTTAATAAATCTAATCACAGATTCAACTTTAGGTCCCATACTTCCGGCGGGGAAATGTCCCTCGTCGTAGTATTTTTGCAGTTCTTGAGTAGTAGCATAACGCAGACCTTTCATATCAGGTTTTTTGTAGTTTACATATACCTGGTCTGCATCAGTTGAAATAATGAACAAATCAACATTAAGCCCGTTAGCCAGCAATGCCGACGAACGGTCTTTGTCTATTACTGCTTCGCAACCAACGATAGAGCCATCTTTGCGTTTGACTACCGGAATACCTCCACCACCGAGAGCAATTGTAATAATATCTAAATCAATAATTTTCTTAATTACTTCTAACTGAAGCACTTCCATAGGTTCAGGTGATGGAACAACGCGTCTGTAGCCACGAGCAGCATCCTCGACAATGTCCCAGCCAAGTTTTTCCTTTTTCTCTTGGGCAACTTCTTTTGAGTAGAATGGTCCAATAGGTTTGGTAGGTTTTTGAAATGCCGGGTCGTTAGGGTCCACAGCAACCATAGTAGGCACAACGGTAACGAATTTATCTAAGCCAAGCAAGCTTAATTCGTGTTCCATAGCGATTTGGAGCATATAGCCGATTTCGCTTTGAGTAGTAGCGACGCACATATCGAGAGTGTGAGTATAAACTTCGCCGGCGGCGCGCTCTGAGCGAATCAGAGCGGCGCCAGCTTGCGGACCGTTTCCGTGAGTGATAACCACACGCCACCCCATTTTAATCATCTGAGCAATTGATTTTGCAGTTGCGTGTGCATTAGCAAGTTGTTCTTCGATTGTGCCGCGCTCCCCAGCTCTAATCAGAGAATTGCCACCGATGGCAATTAAAGCTGTATAAGCCACGATAAACTCCTTTTACTTTTTCATTAATTGATACATAATAGCTTTTTGAGCGTGGAGACGGTTTTCTGCTTCGTCGAAAACAACAGAATAAGGAGCGTCGATAACTTCGTCTGTAACTTCGTCGCCGCGATGAGCAGGCAAGCAGTGCATAAAGATTGCATCATCTTTTGCGTGTTTCATAAGTTCAGCATTAACCTGGAAAGGCATAAATATTTGACGGCGTTTTGCTGCCTCGGATTCCTGTCCCATAGATGCCCAAACGTCAGTATAGACAACGTCTGCACCTTTTACTCCTTCTTCTGGTGAATGAACAACTTCAATTTTTGCACCAGTTGCTTTTGCAGCTTCTGTGGCTTCCTGGAAAGCAATCAAATTAGGTTCAAAGCCTTTAGGGCAAGCAACTGTAACATTAACACCAAGACGGGCACCAGCATCCATAAGTGAATGAGCAACATTATTGCCATCACCGACATAGCAAAGCTTTAATCCTTCGAATTTTCCTTTGTGTTCTAAAATTGTCAGAAAATCAGCCATAGCCTGGCAAGGATGCGAGTAATCAGTAAGACCGTTGATGATAGGAATTCTTGCATAGCGAGCAAAATTTTCTACGATATCGTGTCCGAAAGTGCGAATCATTACGCCTTGGACCATACGTTCCAGATTTTTAGCAACGTCGTAAACAGATTCTCGTTTGCCTAAATTTATTTCGTTTGGCGAAAGATACAATGAGTAGCCACCTAATTGCTGAATACCTACATCGAAGCTTGTGCGAGTGCGAAGTGATGGTTTTTCGAAGATAAGGGCAAGAGTTTCGCCTTCTAATGCTTTCGAATACTTTTTACGGTCTTTTCTCATATCTTTTGCTAATTCAAAAGAAGCCAGAATTTCATCTGTTGTAAAATCCAAAACTGAAAGGAAGTCTTTTTTCATAATTATCTCCTAAAAAATAATAATTAAACAAAAAATGTATAAGAAGAAAGGTTTTATCAAACGGGTGCATCAGTTTGGTAGTGCCGAAATTGCAATATTTTGCCGGCACGGGATGCTGGAAGAGAAAAGGGCGGTCTTGAAATTCTACGCCGCTCTTTTGTGCTGAAATGACAATATGAATTATTCAGTATATACATTCATCCAAATTGCATTAAAACACAAAGATAATAAAAAAAAAAGATATAAAAAAGATTAAGTTTCAGTTAATTAGTAAAACTAAATTAACTTGTGTTTCGACTAAATAAAAAATAACTGTTGGGCAGCACATTTTATTTCACTTTGCCAATAAAATAATCCCCGCAAAAACGGGCGGGGATTATTAATAGGTATTATATTTTGTTTCAAACATCATCCTGGCGGCCACAGAAGCTGACGCCCGCCAAGCAAATGACAATGCAGGTGGAAAACGGTTTGTCCCGCATCTTTGTTGCAGTTCATAACCAGCCGATAACCAGATTGGTCTATTCCCATTTCTTTTGCAATTTTTTTTGCTGCAATGACAATTTTTCCAATTAGTTCCGCATCCTCGATTTCTATATCGTTTACAGTCGGAATTGGCTTTTTGGGAATAATTAGAATATGAATGGGGGCTTTTGGGTCGATGTCTCGAAAAGCGAGAACATCATTATCTTCGTAAACTATATCAGCAGGTATTTCTCGTTTGATTATTTTTCCAAAGATTGTATCCATAACTAAACTCCTTTTCTCATATAAAAAAAGAAGATGCCTGCAAGAGCAAGCATCTTCTTTCGCAACAAAAAACATTACTTAACGAATGACATCTTGCCTGTTACTACTTCATTTCCGGAAGAAATTCTGTAGATATATGTTCCAGCTGGAACGATGATGCCATTGCTGTTAGTACCATCCCAAGAAACAGTGTTCAATCCACGTTGGAGCTGACCTTCGTAGAGAACTTTAACTAAATTACCGAACATATCAACAACTTCAATGCGAGCATTTTGAGTTGCAGGCATATTGAATTCGATATTAGTAACCGTCTTGAATGGATTTGGTGAGTTTTGAGCAACTTTGAGTTCATCAACCATATCGAAAGTAACAGTCAGAACTTCGCTTGTTGGGCAGTACTGAGTACCGTCCATATCAGTTTGGCGTAAGCGATACTGATAAGTTTCGTTCAGCTTAACACTTCTATCAGTGAAGTTGTAGTGGCGAATAGTAGATGAATTGTTAGCACCGTGAACAAATCCGATAGTTTTCCACTCTGATTCGTTTTCGCCGGCTTTGCGTCTTTCGATATAGAAGCCATAGTTGTTTATTTCAGAAGCAGTTTCCCAGAACAGGTCAATACCAACGTTAGAACGGACGTCATAACGGAAATCAAGCAATTCGACAGGAATATCGTCAATACAGATTTGCACAACAGTTTCAGGTTCGTATACTTTAAATCCGAAGAATGGACGAATCATAGGAATGAAAGTGCCACGAGAGAAGGTTTGAGTAGTACCGTCTTGCGGTGGAATACCCCAGTGGTGCAGATGAGCAAATGCCGGGTTGCCATAAGTTTTCATAAATTCAGTCCATTGACCTGAACCAGCAAGATCTTCGTAGCAGAAGTAGTTATCGTTAATATATTCATTGTTTACCCATTTACGGAATTGCTTGTCGATCATCAGATTGCAAGCGAGAGCTGTACCAGCAAGGTTAGTTTGAGGATCAACATATTGAGAAGTTGTTCTCATACCCATACGATAGCCAGTAGCACCTAAATGCAAACCTTCAAGACCAAGCTGAGCGATAGAGATCCAGTATGTTCCTTTATTAAGAATTACTGGCTGGCGACCGTGGTCAGTCATTCGATAAAGAACGTATCTATCGAATTGTGGGAATACCATACCGCTACCAAGCCCGCGCTTAGCAACAATATTTGAGTTTGGATAGAGTGAAATAGGAGTATTTACATTTGGATCACCAACATAAACAGAGAAAGCGATATCGTTCATAGCCTGGTTCAAGCTACCGAACAATGCTTTAAATCCATAGAGAGTATCAGCATTGAACAGAGTGAATTTCATTGCGAACTGACCTGAACCACTTCCGGAGCCGGCACCGTTACCACCCGTTACATATATTGGATTGGTATAGGAACTGAGACCTGCTCCAGTACCACCATAAGCCTGACCGAAGGATGAAAGACCACTACCACCGGTACCTGAAAATTCAGGGAGTTGGTTTTCTTCTTTATTAGGATTGTCGTAAGCAAATACATCACTAAATTTAATCTGGAAATCAGTATATGTTGTATCGTTCTTTATATAAGAATCGCCACCCTCGAATATCGAGATAGCTTGAATACGATAAGTACCTTCGCCAGTAACTTTTGCGTTCCAGTTAGGCATAGATACTTCAATCGAGCGACGAGCGTTGAGGTTAGCAAGCTCGATTACACGGCAGTAAACCGGATCACCGAATGAACCTGCTCCACGGAATACTTTAACCTTCACTTTGAAAGAAGAAGCGTTAAGATCCGAGTTGTTGCTCAGATTAACTAAGATTGGAATATCAGTTGCCTGCGAAGCAGGAGCAAGAGTGTAAGGCCATAGTGGTCTCACTTGCGTAACTTCGAGATCTGGCTTGTTCGAAGGCATTACTATACGAACGTTATCTACAAGGAAGTCGTCGTCGTCGTCTTGGATGTTAGGTGGTTGTCCTTTCCAGTGATTGCGGGCATTTACGCGAATGCGGAAACGGAAGTTTTTTGCACCATCATTTGGAGCTAAGATAAATGAGTCAGGAATTTGAATTTGGAAGCGGCGGAATCCCCAGTCTATACCGTCGTCAAATTGGTCAAAACGCAAACCATTTTCATTCGGGTTAGTTGTTGGATCACGTTTTAACGGAACGTTAGGATTCTTTTCGTCCCAACCCATAAAGTATCCACCCATACCAAATAGAGCAAAGGCAGGAATACCATAGTAAGGAGTAGAGTTTGGAACTGGATGCCAACGCCAACGTAGATAATCTTTGACGTTTGTAACAAATTTAATTCCATCTGGGCTTGGACGCATAAATTCAACTACAATAGAGTCACCATCAGGACGAGTAACAGAATTTGCATTTGTATATAAAGTTGCTTTATCGAGTCCGCTCACAAGACGTCCTTCAACACCAACGATTTGCTGGTCGGAAAATCCACGATCCCAAGTATTGTCGGGTCCGTTAAGTGTTCTTTGAATTGCAAAAGATAAAACTGCACCGCGTTTATTGCGCAGGTCAATTGGGAATGAAGTAACAATATCGCCACCAGGAGTATTTTGATTTGGACTCCAGTCCGATCCGTCAAGATTTTTTCTGTTCATATGGAGAACTGGTGAACGAAGTTGATCGTTAGTGCTATTGACAGCAGAGAAAATACCACGTGGTGGAAGTGGATAGCGTGAGTTCTGCTCACCATCAGCAACAATTGCACCGATATTTACCCATTTATGAACAGAAGGCATAGCAACTTTGTAAATGCTATGGTATTCACTGAAATCGTCGTTAAATTCCTGAAGACGTTTCATAACGATAAAGTCAACGTTTGTTGTATCGTCAAATGGCCAGCTATCGCCAAGTGGTGGCAAGGATGGATCTGGTGAAGTATTAGCATCAGCAATAATAAATGCACGCATTCTTCCGATGTGGTCAGGAATGTATTCGTTTGGTTCAAATGGCGGGAAGAATACCTGAACAAATCTATAAGGTGGAATACCATTAACACCAGCTGGAAGCGGATAAACATGAGTTGCTGTGTAGTTATTACCAGATTTTGTAACGTTTGATAAACGAACCATAGTATATGGATCGTCGCCGCAATCCGGGTCAGCAGTTTGTGCAGCTAAATTCAAGCATTTTTGAGTAACTCTGATTAAACGGTTATATACAACTCTTGGAATTGGCTGACGGAATTTTGTAACAGGATTTTCAGTATAAGTAGCAAGGTTATAAATCATAAATCTTGCTCTGAAAATAGCATCCTGAGGAGTGAAATTCACACCATAAGGACCTTGAATATCGTTGGAAACGTTATGAATCAAAGCAACAGGCTGAATAGCACCTAATTTTGGCTCACCGGCGAGCAATTCGTAGCTTGCAGCTTCTTCGGTAGTGATTTGCTTGCTAAACGACAAATCAGAAGAAGCAGTATTTTCGTCACGAACACGCCATTGAATATCAACTACTCTTAATGTATTCTTCCATTGTTTGAAACGAACACCCAGATCATTATGGGGCCAGAGATAGCTCAATGCGGATGAATTAACTCTATCGAAATAATGAGTAGTTTGTTGATATTCAGAAGCTGCAGTTGGTCCCCAAGGGAACGAACCAGTACCAGTCTTTGTATCGTAAGCAGCATCGCGTGCCCAACCAGTAACACCAGCAGTAGCTAATACACCGAAAGCAGTTGCTGAAGGAACTTTTTGTCTTGCACTAATTGGGTACATTCCGGTGAAGCTTTCATAATAAATAGTAATAGAGGAGTCTAATCTATTTAATATAACCTGTGCATTCGCTGAAACATAACCAACATCGCCAGGTCGGCGGTTGCTTTGAGCAGTATATGTTCCTTGTGGGAATTGATATGTACCGGCTTGCGGAGCAATATTAACAAAATAAATTGTTAACTTACTTCCATCAATTTCGCGTTTATAGTAAACGCGCCCGTGGTCGTCCGGACGATTGTCTCTGACGCTCCATTGCGAAAGATGCATTGGTCCCCAGAACGGAGCAATATATGCACCACGGTTTGTAGTAGTAGATAAATTCTGCAACTGGTTGCCACCGTTGGCACGAATACCAGCTGTAGCAGTTGTAATTTGGTTGTTTAGAACAGACACTCTATATCCGAAATCATCTGGTTCAGGGTCGGTCAATCCATTTCCTACTCTGGTTGTGCGGACAAACCAGTCCATACTCATTGGGTCGTAGGCAGTAGTAGCACCAGGAGGAATTGTTCTTTGCCCAGCAGAGTTATAATAATAACGGCGGTTAGTAAGAGCGATTACACCATTAGTAGAAACATAGAATGAGTCGTAACGAATACCGTTAAAATAGAAACCGAAACCAATTGGGATCGGACCAGCAATTGCATTATCAGTTGAATCCACAACAATAGGATTATTGTTTGCATCACGATGACGGAAGAAATTCACCTGAGCAGGATTACGGAAGAATCTCAAACCTTCTTCCTTGTTTGTCTGCCAGTATGTAGAGTCTACCAGTCTTGGTCCGGGAAGAATTCTTCTCCACGTAGTTGGTTGAAAAGTAGTATCAACAAAACCGTCCTGAGGTCCCCACTGGATAGAACGGTCGTCGCTATCGACGAAGTAATAACCGGTCGATACTGCGCGGTTTACTCCCTGCCTGTCAATATTAGTTTCGTTGAACTGAATAGGGTACGTAGTCCCCGCACTATTTGGCGCAGGACCGGCAGGAATATTCAGCCCGCTTTTGCGAAGGATTTCATCGCTCTTATCATTGTTTGCAAGCACATCATTGGCAAGCAGTCCAATAAAAAGTGCGATAATAAGAATAAATTTCTTCATTGTAAACTCCAAATGTGTATTTAAAAACAATCAATTTATTGAATTAACACTCATAACAATCTATAATTAACGTTTAAATCTCCAACCTTTATCTTCGAATTCGAATAGCCAGCCAGCAATTTTGCCTTCTTCGAAAGTTTCGAAATGATTCCAGTAATCCAAAGTATAGGAATATCTCGAACCAGTTTCGTCCTCTGGCACCTGACGAGCGTGAGCCATAATTTTTTCGCAACGTTCCTGCCAATCGCGGAAGCTCTTCGGACGAAGATCTACCCATCCTTCGTAGCACCACTGTTCAATATTCTCCGGTGTCATATCGAGCTGAGTTTCACCGCGGCGAACCGGGATTTTCACATCTTTTCCACGCAGGTATTTCTTACCATCTGGCAAGAGAACAACCAGTCCGATAGAAAGCATTTCGGCGAGTAGTTTCTCATCGTTTTTCACAAGTTCGAGTGCTTTTTGAGAAAGCTCTTCGGGTGAGAATTTGGAAATATCTTTCATTGCCCCTACAATTTTTCTCAAAATAAATCCTTCATAGAGAAGTTTGGAAAGTCTTGGTGGTCCAAGTAATTCGAAAGCAACAGAATCAACACCGTATTCTTTTTCTAATTTCTTAATTTTTTCGAGTGCAATATTTCTTAACATACCACCACGATATGTTGGACCTAATGTGCAGGCATCAAGCCCTTGGATAACATCACGACCAGTATTGCCACCACGAATTTCGAAAACTAAATATTCTGCGATTTCTTCGGGTGTAACAATTTCCATTTGCCCGAGTGCACTAATTGCTTCAAATTCGCCTTTGGAGAAAATGCCGTTTTCGCCGGTGTCGATAAATACTGATTTATACACATCGCCAGTATCAACAACACCAGTAGCATCATCAAACACAAATTTACCTTCGGCAGGACGAGCATCATCAAAATTCATCTTTACAAGCGGAATTGCACGACCGCGGCGTTTTACTTCTCCGTAAGCAATTTTTTTCCAGGCGATCGCAGCGGTTGGCTTTATTTCTTTGACAATTGGTCCATTTGGAGTGCGGGCAAGCAAGAAAAGCAACAAAGTCTGAGCACCGGCAACAGCTGTTTTCGAAAGCAATACGCGCGACGGACGTTCTTCGCTGTGTGTGTAAGGAATATTCACACCCATACCGCCTGTTCCGCTTGTGCCAACTTTAAAATACATCTTTGCTTTGCCATCGAGCAAGCCGCGATAAAGAATCTGGATATGTCTGATTAGTTGAGGAACATAGGCGCTTGCAATCACTCTTTCGATAAGAGCTCTGTCTAATTCGCCTTTGTCAATTTTCTTAATAGCATTTATTGCAGTATTATAAATATCAAGATAAGCAATTGCTGTTGCAGTATTTATACAATCTATTACTAAATCTGGTTTTGTTTCGACTATTAGATTATACAAGGAAGAATGGGTAAGAATTTTCTCGTCCAAATCAAAAAATATATCCTTCAAAAATTCGCTTCGCATATCGTCATTAGCAATAACATCGCCCCAATTCATATCTTTCCACTCTGTGCGAGCAAAAATATTGCCCCATTTAGGAACAAACATATTTGGATCGGCAGATGGGAATTCGCGTCTAAGTTGAGCAACTGCATCTTCTGCTTCCCACTGATTTAAAGACAAAATAACTAATTGAGCAGGTTCGTGTTCCATTAATTTGCGGCATATTGCGGAACCTACAAGCCCCCAGCCACCTAACACCAATACTTTTGAGCCTTTTATTTCCATAACTAGTCCAATTTTGTTAATAAATTATTTGGTTAATTAGTTCTATTCATTATATTAATTTAATAAAAATAGAAACCTATCCCAAATAAAATTAACAAATTTTTATATTTTGCTTAATATTTTTTCTAATGCATAGAATATTTAAAAATCATTTAATGTTGATACCTAAAAAATTAAACAATATTTACCCATTATATTATTAACACTCCAATAATTTAATAATTACAATTATTTTTTTATTTTTCTTTCAATCTTAACAAAAAATTATCCTTTAATTGTTAATTTTGTTAAAAAACAGAAAGAAATATGATATATATATTTATTGCAGCCGTTGTAGTCTATCTTGCCCGAACATTGTTTATGTTCGTAGGAGCAGGCAAAATCAGAAGGAAGAGCATAGGACAAGGTGAATTTGAGCCAAGCGTATGCGTGCTTGTTCCAGCCCGAAATGAAGAAGAAACAATTGAGCAATGTCTAATTTCGCTTGCCTCGAGCAATTACCCGAAGGAAAAATTTGAAATTATTGCCATCGACGACCGTTCAAGCGACAATACACTATCGATTATGCAGAAAGTTGCTGCAAAATTTGATAATATCAAAGTATTGAGCATAAAAGACGAACAACAAAAGCAAAATTTACGTGGCAAAGCCGGAGCCTTGCATTTCGGTGCAGAAGTTGCAAAAGGTGAAATTTTGCTTATGACAGACGCCGATTGCATAGTCAATCCCGAATGGATTAGAACTATAGCTAAGAACTATGAAGACGAGCATATTGGCTTGGTTGCTTCATTTACTTTGGTCGATGGAAAACGCTTGTTTGATATTATCCAGTCAGTTGAATGGATTTATATGAACACGATGGCTTCGGCAGGAGTTGCGTTAAATATACCACTTGGATGTTACGGCAACAACCTTTCCGTCAGAAGAAAAGTATATGAAGAAATTGGTGGCTACAAGAAAATACCTTTTTCGGTAACAGAAGACCTATCATTGCTGAAAACTGTTCATAATTACGGACATTCACTTCACTATGTAACCGACATCAACGGGACAGTAACGACAAGACCTTGCAAAACTTTCACAGAATACATCAGTCAGCATCGCCGCTGGGCAATGGGTGGACTAACTCTGGGGTGGAAGGCTGTTGTTTTCGTCCTATCGAGTTTGCTTATGTGGATTGGCATTGTAGCGTCGTTATTCACAGCAAATTACATATTTGCAATATTACTATTATTGTTTAGATTTATGGGTGATTTCTCGATAATTTTTCCGAGTGCGATTAAGCTCAAACAAAACAAATTGCTTAAATATATAATTCCGTCAATTCTGTTTTTCTTAATAATAGAGCTAATAATTCCTTTCACATTATTTTCCAAAAAAGTTCACTGGAAAGGACAAATTTTCAAAGGATAGAGTTCAATTATTAGAATTCACCTAAATAATTAATGATTTGTAAGAAAGAAAAAAGCTTTATCTAAAATATATAAAAGTTTTTTCGTCATATTTTTTATTGTTTTTCAAATAATTAATATT
This sequence comes from Eximiradius proteiniborus, assembly GCF_058546985.1. Lineage (NCBI taxonomy): Bacteria > Pseudomonadati > Bacteroidota > Eximiradiia > Eximiradiales > Eximiradiaceae > Eximiradius > Eximiradius proteiniborus. The sequence continues at coordinate 1,546,671 of NZ_CM178592.1, forward strand.
TGGAGTATTTAATGCCGCATATATATATAGATGGGAAACGCATAGAAACGCAAAGCGGTAAAACAATAATTGAAGCAGCCTACGATAACGGATTATATGTGCCACATTTCTGCTGGCACCCGGAACTATCAGTTGCAGGGAACTGCCGTATGTGTCTGGTGGAGGTAGGCTTGCCCAAAAGGCTGCCAAACGGAGAATTTGAAACAGATAGCAACGGCAATATCATCGTTTCTTATATGCCGAAGCTTCAAATTGCTTGTGCTACACAGGTTGCAGATGGGATGCACGTTCGCATCAATCACGATAAAGTAATCAAAGCACAAGAAGCAGTAATGGAATTTTTACTCATAAATCATCCGCTCGATTGCCCCATTTGCGATGAAGCCGGGCAATGCAAATTGCAGGAATATGCTTTTAATCACTCACGAGGTGAAAGTCGGTTCGAAGAAACAAAGAACCATAAAGACAAACGCGTCTCGTGGGGACCTAATGTTCTTTTCGATGCTGAACGGTGCATTTCGTGCTCGAGATGTATTCGTTTTGCAAAAGAAATTGCCAAACAAGATGTGCTTTCGTTTGTTCAACGAGGAGACCACGTAACAATAAAAGTGCAGGACGGGGCAAAATTCGACAACAATTATTCAATGAATGTTATTGATATTTGTCCGGTTGGAGCACTCACCAGCCCCGACTTCCGCTTTAAATCCCGTGTGTGGGATATGAGCTTTAACGACTCAATTTGTATGGGTTGCTCGCGTGGATGCAATATTCAGATTGGTGTGCGGAACAACGAGATTCTGCGAATTGAGCCAAAGACAAATATGTATGTGAATAAATACTGGATGTGTGACTACGGTCGTTTGTCGTACTACAAAAAAATCAATGAAAATAGAGTAGTGAGCCCAACAGTAAAGAAAAATGGCACTCAAACAGAAGTATCCTGGGACGAAGCAATTTCCACTGCTGCGTCAATATTGCGTAAATATAAGCCTTCCGAAATGATGTTTATCGGTTCGGGACGCTCTTCGACTGAGAACAATTATGCGCTTGCCCGATTTGCTAAAAATGTAGCAAAATCTGTTAATTTAGATTTTTATGAAAGAATAGAGCAATCTTTTGCGGATGATTTTTTAAGAACAAATGATTTAAATCCGAATTCTGCCGGATGTCGCAGTGTTGGTGTATCGCCGGCATCAGATAAGTTTTCTCTGAAAAAATTATCGGAAAATATTACAAACGGCTCGATTAAGCTTGTTTATATTATGGACGATGACTTTGATTTAGAGGACAAATATATCCAGGCATTGCAAAAAGCAGAAGCAATAATTATTCATTCCACCAACCATTCGAAGCTGACTGAAATCGCAGATGTTGTGTTTGCATCTTCTTATTTTGCTGAAAGCGAAGGAACATTTATCAATATAGACAACCGGGTTCAGTATTTCGAACCAGCACTTGTAACAACGGAAAATCTTCATCGTATGGGGATGAAAATGAGCAGATTGGACAAATTCGGTGCTGCCAACGACCGCTGGACTCAAAAAGAACTGCGAAACTGCCGGCCTGCATGGAAAGTGTTGAGTTTATTAGCGTCGCATTTTTCAGTCAATTTCAACTACAACAAATCAGAAGATGTTTTTAACGATATAGCACACAATGTCGGTTCATTCAATGGTATGAGCTACCGGTTACTCAAAAGGCATCAAGGAATAATACTTGGAAAATCAAGCAATCCTGACCCTGTGCTTCATAATTATGAATCACATTATATGAAACCAAATTGATTTATGAATTAATTTATGAATTAATTTCTGGATAATTATGGAAAATATAGGTTGGATTTTGTTAGAAGCTTCGATAAAGGCATTTGTAATATTAAATATTGTTTTGCTTGGAGCTGCTGCATCAGTATATTTAGAACGCAAAGTCTCTGCAGCAATACAAGATAGAATTGGTCCGAATCGGGTGGGACCCTTCGGGTTATTGCAACCATTTGCGGATGTATTTAAGCTCTTTTTCAAAGAAGACATTGTTCCACGAGCCGCAGATAAATTTTTTCACGCGCTTGCCCCTGTTATTTCGCTTGGGGTAGCGATTGCCGTTTATGCAGTTATTCCATTTGCCCATTACGTAGAAATCGATGGTGTCAAGTATTATTTAGGAATAGCACCTGATGTAAATATTGGCTTTTTGTTCATACTTGCAATGACTTCTGTTGGAGTGTATGGAATTACGCTTGCAGGCTGGTCGAGCAACAACAAATATTCATTAATGGGCGGATTGCGTTCATCGGCTCAGATGATTTCATACGAGCTTTCGATGGGGCTGTCGCTAATTGGAGTAGTTCTCATCAGCAGTTCATTTTCGCTTAACGATATTGTTTTGCAGCAGGCAGGATGGAAATGGAATGTATTTCTGCAACCATTAGGTTTTATCATTTTCCTTGTTTCAGCTTTTGCCGAAACAAACCGTGCTCCGTTTGATTTGCCCGAAGCCGAGCCTGAACTTGTAGGTGGATACAACACTGAATATTCAGGAATGAAGTTCGGAATGTTTTTCCTTGCTGAATATGCAAATATGGCAACTTCTTCTGCATTCATCACATTGCTGTATTTTGGCGGCTGGCAACTTCCTTTCCCTGCCGAATGGTTAGGATTGCAGGAAGGTTCGGTTGGGCTTGCATTAGCACAATTTTTAACATTTATGATAAAAGTGGGTATTTTTGTATTGTTCTTTATCTGGGTGCGTTGGTCAATTCCACGTTTTCGTTACGACCAGTTGATGAATTTAGGCTGGAAAGTTCTGCTTCCATTATCTATACTAAACGTAATTTTGACTTCAATCGGCGTACTTATTTTCAAATAAGGAGTTATCAAAATGAATATAAACTCAGAAAACATAGAAAAAAACAGGATGAATTTCTGGGAGAAGATTTATCTGCCGGAAATTGCCCGCGGGCTGGGGCTTACTCTGAAACGTATGTTCCGACCGAAGATGACACGCCAATACCCCGAAGAGAGATGGGAGCCGTTGGGTTCGTATCGTGGGCGACCTGTTCTGGTCGAAGAAGACGGCAAAGAAAGATGCGTTGCTTGCGGGCTTTGCTCGCGGGTGTGCCCTGCTTTGGCTATCGAAGTGCAAGCCGCAGAAACACCAGACGACAAAGAGCGTTTCCCGGCAAAATTTGAAATTAATATGCTTCGTTGTATTTACTGTGGCTTTTGCGAAGAAGTGTGCCCGGAAGAAGCAATTGTTATGAGCAAAGATTATGAACTTGTGTTCGCAAGCCAGGAATCAGCAATAATGAACAAGGAACAACTGCTTGTTCCAGTTGCTCAATTACAGGATAGATTAGAATTTTTACGTAGATACAAATAATTTCGAATTATCGTTTTTTTAGAAAAGCCCGGAAATGCAATTGTTTCGCGGGCTTTTTTTTATTGCCCGCTCCGGACAATATCGTGCAAGCGGATAAGTCCCCGGGCAGTTTTCCGTTTTCGACAACTGGAAGCACATTGATTTGACTTTGGCAAGATATAATTGAAAATTATATTTTAATAAGGGCTGATACTTTCTTTATAGTCTCTATAAGAACAGCCGCAGGTGCCTTTGCAATGAATTCAGCATTTCTAACTTTCCAATCAAGACTTTTAATCTGGTCGGAGATAATAACGCCAGTAACAGGAAGATTTTCTGGCAAAATCACTTCGAAAGGATAAACTTTGATTTGATTTGTAATTGGACAGAACAAAGCAAGACCAGTCTTAGAATTATAAATTTGAGGTGAGATAACAATTGCAGGTCGTCTGCCTTTTTGTTCGTGTCCGCTTTGAGGATTGAAATCAAGCCACACAATATCGCCGTTCCGGACAATATTGATTATCGTTTGCGGCTATGCGACGTTTTAATGGCGTATAGCCGCTGTTAGCGGTAGTGGTTTGTTATTTCTTTTCAAGTCGTTTTATTTCTGCTTTTATCTCCTCAATTACTTCCTTATTTTTTATTTCTTTTCGTTCTCCTACTTTTTCTGAGAATAAATAAAACACCTTACCACCAAAAACTTCTGTAAATTTCTGATGAGATTCAAACTGTAAATTATATTCCTTAAATATTTCAGGTAATTGAATACCGGCATTGACGGGTTTTATCTGTAAGCCTATGTATTTTTCATTGATTTTTATATAGAAATCAACATTAAACAATCTATCCCACTCGTCAGGAGCTGGTTCTATTTTAACTCCTAATATTTTTTGTAATTGACCATATATAGTTTAAATTTCTGTAATATATCCTTCATAGGTACGGTCAATTACTAATTGCATCATATAATCAATACAATCTTGCTCGGTAATTTCAGCTACTTCTGCTTGAATTACTTCAGTTATTTTGATATAAAGTTTTTTACCAAGTTCAATAATATGTTCTTTGGGTTTTACATTTTTGAAATAATATTCTCTCCATTCATCAATATTTTTAGGAGCACATTTTCTTATGGATTCTGAAGTCGGGCCAACATTTCTTTTGAAATTGAGTTGGAAACGATTCATCGCTGAATTTAATATCCATTCTTTAGCCATTGTTTTGTCCTAAATATTTTAAAAATTTTTGTTTGTATTTGTATTCCAATGAAGTATCTACTTTTACTAAACCGCTTTTAATCAAGTGTGCGTTAATAAAAGTTTTATTTTCAAGATACAAATAGCAAAGAATATTGCTTTCATTATCATATTTTATATTATCATATTTTATGAATACGCGTTTCCCTTTTGTTTTTTCAATTAAAAAAGAAACTGCCTTACCGTTACTTAATAGGTCTTGTTTTATTCCCAAAAGTTTTATTATTAAATCATTACTCAATCGGAGTTTTTCTGGGCTAATAATTTCCTTTACTGTGAATAATTCTTCTCTTTTAACAGAACTGTTTTTATCAATTTTCGAACCAAATTGTAGTTTTTTTATATCTATTTTTTTGTCAAGTGCGTGAGGGTCTCTAAAGATATAGGGCAATTTTTGGATTTCGTTGTCAAAATTGCAATTAAGTTGTCTTTGTTCTATAAATTCATATTTTGTCTCGAGTATATCTGGTTGATCAGCCTCTAATTTTTCTTTAATAATTGGAATAAATTCAGGATTAATTTCATAACCTATAGAATTTCTATTAAGCTTTTTGGAAGCAAGTAAGGTTGTACCACTACCAGCAAAGGGATCAAGAACTGTTTCTCCAACAAAAGAAAACATCTTAATTAACCTGCGTGGTAATTCTTCAGGAAACATTGCTATGTGATTAGTTTGTCTTTCGCCAGGGAAATTCCAATGGCCTGCAAAAAATGTATTCCATTCTTCTGCGGACATTTTAGAAAGTTCCTTTTGTTCTTTCGTTGGTTTAGGACTATCGCCTAATTTTTTAAAAATGAGAATGAATTCGTAATCTAATTTTAAAATGCCATTTCTAGGGTAAGGATAGGAACCCATTTGAACTCCACCACCTGTTGTATTTGAAGTCGTAACTTTTTGCCAGATAATAGCACCCATATAATCAAATCCTATTGTTTCACAGAATTTGATTATTTCTTCACGAATAGGAATAACTTTATAGCGGCCATAATAAACTGAACGGGCAAATTGGTCACCAATATTTACGCACAGTCTACATCCATTACAAAGAACTCGATAGCATTCTTTCCACACCAAATTTAAGTTATTGATGTAGTTTTCATAATTTTCATGAAATCCAATTTGCTTTTCTGAACCATAATCTTTTAATTGCCAGTAAGGTGGCGAAGTAATTATTAAATGTACTGAATTGTCTGGCACTTCAACCATTTGTCTACTATCACCAAGAATTACTTTATGATGTGTGCTCATTTTTTGAATTCCTCTTAGCAAAAACACAAAAATCTTTTCAAATTCTGTTAATTCGGTATTTTTATGCCATTACCGCTAACTACCATTTTTCTTTACCTTGTTTGTAGCCTGTCTCTGCTTCATCGTGAAGATTTTCTTCTGAAATCAAACTGATTAAATTATCCAATTCGATAACATCTGTATCTACCGGAATAAGTTCGATTTTATTTTTTTTGATAACAAGGTTAATTCTGGAGCCATCCTGAATATTTATTTGATTAGCAATAGACTGAGGGATCCTAATTCCCAGACTATCACCCCATTTTATTACATGTAATTCCATTTTCTTATATGTATAAACAATGTATATACAAATATACATTATCAACAAAATAAACAAAAAAATATTGAAAATAATTATTATTTAGATTTTATTGCCCGCTCCGAACAATATCGTGCAAGCGGATAAGTCCGAGCAGCTTTCCGTTTTCGACAACGGGAAGCACATTGATTTGACTTTGGCGGTTTTCCATCAAAGCAAGAGCGTTCAGCAGAAGTGAGTTTTCATCAATAACAATCGGGTTGGGTGTCATTACTTCGCTAACAACAATATCTTTCAGGTTGTCAAATCTATTGAGCAATCGACGGACATCGCCGTCTGTAATAATTCCGAGCAGATTTTGCTGGCTATCGCAAATACAAACGCAACCGAGAGGTTTGCGGGACATTTCAATCAAAGCTTCTTTGAAAGTTGAGTTTATTTGAATTATTGGGAGAGAGTCGCCTGTATGCATTACATCTTTTACACGCAAAGTAACGGAACGACCAATTTGCCCGAGAGGGTGCAAGCGTGAAAAGTCTTCAATAGTAACACCTTTCACCTTCATAGTAGCAACAGCCAGAGCATCGCCGAGCAGCAGAGCGGCTGTTGTGCTTGAAGTTGGAGCTAAATTGAACGGACAGGCTTCGCGTGAAACCTGTCCGTTAAGCACAGCGTCTGAATGTCTTGCCAGATATGAATTTAAATTGCCTGTAATGGAAATTATATAAGCCGAAGATATTTTCAGGTATGGGACGAGGCGGATAAGTTCTTCTGTATTGCCACTTTTGGAAAGAAGAATAGCTACATCGCCTTTTTGCACAGCACCAATATCACCGTGCAAAGCTTCGACCGGATGAAGAAACATTGCCGAAACACCGAAGCTGGAAAAAGTTGCAGCAATTTTCTTTGCTATTATACCACTTTTGCCAACACCTGAGCAAACAATTTTGTTAGCTTTTGAGATATATTCGACGGCACGAATAAAATCATCGTCAAGATTACGGCAAACATTTTGCAATTCAGCAATTTCGTTATCAAACACTTCACGGGCAATAGCAAGAACATCCAATTTATTCATTTAGATTAATCCTTTCTTGTGTTTTTCGGTAAGTTTTTCAATCATATCTTTTGTCATTGAATAAATATCGAAGCTTGGTTGCCACCCCCATTCGCGACGAGCGCAGCTATCATCGATTGAGTAGGGCCAGGAATCTGCTATAGCTTGACGGAAGTCTGGTTTATAAGTAATTTCGAAATCAGGGATAAATTTACGAATTTCGTCTGCCAGTTGTCCGGGAGTAAAGCTAAAAGCGGCAACATTGAAATCGCTGTGATGAACTAAATTGTTGAAATCAGCTTCGGCAAGATTTATAGTAGCTTTGATGCAATCGGGCATATACATCATCGGAAGCATAGTGTCTTCTTTCAAAAAGCAAGTGTATTTTTTATTTTTAACAGCTTCGTAGAAAATTTCCACAGCATAGTCGGTAGTTCCGCCACCGGGCAAAGTTTCGTGAGAAATAATTCCGGGATAACGAAGCCCACGGCAATCGAGCCCATAGCGATAGACGTAGTAGTCGCAAAGACGTTCGCCAGCAACTTTTGTAACGCCGTACATCGAAGTTGGGCGAAGAACGCTATCTTGCGGAACATTTTCTTTCGGAATGCCAGTTCCCCATACTGCCATTGAGCTAGGAACGATAATTCGAGCTAATTCGAATTTAACACCAAGGTCGAGTACATTCATAGTGCCGTTCATATTAACGTTCCAGCAAAGCTGAGGGTCTTTTTCGCCAACACCCGAGAGAATTGCAGCCATATGGAAAATAGTGTCAATATCATATTTGATAATAACTTGACGGATATTGTCGGCTTTTGTAACATCGACTACTTCGTATGGACCGCTTTCGGCAATGTGTTTTGGAGGATTTGGACGAATGTCTGAAGCAATAACGTTATTATTGCCGTAGCGACGGCGAAGTTCCATCACAAGTTCGCTACCGATTTGCCCTAAAGCCCCAGTAACTAAAATTTTCTTAATTTCTTTTTTCATAACTAAATAACAATAAAGTAAATAAAAACAACTTGCAAATTTCGTAAAAAAAGCAAAAAAAGCGAAGAGATATTTTTCTTTTAGAATTCAATTAATTTTTCAGCTATCCGCTTCATCTGCATTGCCATTTCTACATTATGAACGCGGATTATTTCTATTTGATGCTGCCACAGCAAAGCGTGCATTAAGATGGTTGCAAAATCTCTTTCCTTTGGTTCAGTTATTTGGAGAAATTCACCTATAAAGCGTTTTCTTGATATGCCCAACAATAGTGGCACACCAAGACGACGAAAATAATCAATATTTCTCAGCAATTCCCAATTTTGCTCGAATGTTTTGCCAAAGCCAATTCCAACATCTGCATAAATTTCCTGAACACCTTTGCTCCGGGCAAAATTTATTTGTCGTTCGAGAAATCTATATACGTCGTCAAGCAAATTATCGTAATGTATGTTTTGTTGCATAGTTTTCGGTGGAGCCGGCAGATGCATAATGCAAAGCGACTTGTTGTGCCTGGCGGCAAGTTCTGCAAGCCGAGTTTCGAAGGTAAGTCCGCTAATATCGTTTATCATATCAGCACCGTTTGCAATTGCCTGTTCGGCAACTTCGAACTTGGTTGTGTCGATAGAGATACAGGCTTGCGGGTAACGCTCTTTAATCGCCTGAATTAAAGGAATAGTCCGCTGAATTTCAATCCCGGCCGGAACCGGGTCGGAGCCGGGTCGCGTACTTTCGCCACCAATATCGAGAATATCAACTCCAAGGTCGAGCCAACGTCCAACTTTTTCCAATACAACCGATAGATTTTCGTTATCTCCACCATCGGAAAAACTATCGGGAGTTGCGTTTATTATTCCCATTATTTTCATTTTGCAAGCAATAATATGAAACATTACATTTTAGATACATTCAATGTAATCAATAAAATTAATTTGAGCAAATCACGCAAAAAAGATGCTCAAACTTCTGTTTCTGTGTTAATTGAGTTAATCAAGAATTATCAGAGCAAATATCCTTCTTATCGTTTCACATTAGTATGCGACGGTCGAATTGATGAACCAATTAATCTTGTAGGAAAAATTCAACTTGTTAATTCAGGCAATCAGAGTGCAGACACAATAATCAAGCAAATAATTGATAAAGAACCCGTTAGAACTAATCTTGTTGTTGTAAGCTCAGACCTTGAAGTGTATGCTTACGCAAAGGCTCAGATGTATTCGGTGCTGACTGCGGAAAATTTTCTGAAATTCATAGAACATACACCACAGCAGAAAAATAAATCACGCGAAACTATCAAAGAAAAACCTTATGCTCCGAGCAAACGTGAAATTGAAGAATATAAAAAACTATTCGGAGTTGAAAATGAGTAAGCTCACTTATGGCGTTGTGGGATTAGGAAAAGTTGGTTATGCAATTTGCCGGAAACTAATTCAGAGTGGACAACTCAAATGGATTGTTACAAGCAAACAGGCAAAAGAAATTGATTTCCCGGGCAACTTCCAAATATATTCAGCAATTGAACAGACAAAAGAACCTGTGTCGGTTATTGCAATTGCTATAAGCGACGGAGTATTCGAAAAAATAGTAAATGACATTTGCGAAATTTCCACAGAAAGAAAGATATGCGAAATAGCGTTTCATTTTAGCGGTGCAACGTCGCGAGAAGTGCTTCGCCCTTTAGGCGAATTTGGAATAAAGACATTATCGCTTCATCCAATGCAGACATTTGGAGAGTATCGCGAGAATATTTTCGATGGGATTTTCTGGGGTTGTGATTGCACAGCGGACGATTTTAAAATTGCGCGCCGGATTATTTCTGACATTGGAGGAGTGGCACACCTGCTCGATGAAAAAATATTGCGGAACAAGCCTCTTTATCACGCTATCGGTGTTTCGGTGTCGAACTTTTTGCAAGGAGTTGTCGAATTTGCACGCTTGCAGTGCGAAAATCTTTCGCTTTCGCCATCGGACGTGCTTCTGCCAATACTTCGAACTTCTTTCGAAAATGCTTTTTCGGCAATTGAACAAGGCAAACAAGTGCCAATCACAGGACCGGTTGCTCGTGCAGACACCGAACGAATAAAAATACATCTCGAAAATTTGAAAAATCACAGTCAGTATGCCGATGAATACAGACAACTGACACTATTTTTAGCGTCAATTCTGCACAAGCAAGGCAAAATCAGCCAAGATGCATACAACAAAATGTTGGAAATATTGAAAGAAATACAATAACTGCCGAAAAATATTCTCGCAGCTACAAAGTAGAACAACGTTTTTCGAATACTTCGCGCACTTTTCGGGCAGTTTCCTGACGTGAGCCGCTCGCATCAATCACAACAAAACGGTCAGGCTCCTGACGGGCAATATAGTTGTATCCTTCGATAACTTTCAGAAAGAATTCATCGCCTGCTTTTTCAATTCTGTCGAATTCCTGACGCGATGTTCTGCGTTTCGATTCTTCGAGCGAAATGGACAAATAAACAGTAAGGTTTGGAGTGAGCCCATCGGTTGCGAACAGATTGAGCTTTTGCACAAAATCGAGTGGCAAACCTCGACCGAACGCCTGATAAGCAGTAGTGGAATCAAAAAATCTATCGCAAATAACAATTTTCCCCCGACGCAGTTCTGGCTTAATGATATTATCAACAAGATTGGCACGGGCTGCTTCGAAAAGCATCAGTTCGGAGCGAGCCCCGACTTTATTTTTTGAAGAAAGCAGAATTTTACGCAGTTGTTCAGAAAAATCGCTTCCACCGGGTTCGCGCACAGTAACAACAGACAATCCCTTGCTTTCAATATATTCTTTGAGCAACTTTATCTGGGTTGTTTTTCCGCAACCATCTATTCCTTCGAATGTAATAAGCATATAGAAACCTATTTTTTCCCTTCTAAAATGACAACAAATTCACCTTTAAGGTTACTTTTATTTTGAATTATTTCTTTGACTTCCGCAATAGAGCCGCGAATATACTCTTCGTAAATTTTGGTAAGTTCACGAGCAAGGCAGATTTTACGTTCTGGCGATGCTATTTCGCATAATTCACCGAGCAATTTGTGAATTCTGTACGGCGATTCATACATTACAGCCGTAATATCCAATTCAGCAATTTTTTGAAGAAACGTTTTTCTTCCCTTTTTATGGGGCGGAAAACCAAAAAAAGCAAATTTATCCGCGGCAATTCCACTTGCAACAACTGCTGTTAGAAAAGCAGACGCACCCGGAAGCGATACAATTTCTATATTGCTTGCAATAGCTTCCTGCACAACAGCCCAGCCTGGGTCGGAAATAACCGGAGTGCCAGCTTCGCTGATAAGAGCCACACTTTTTCCACTTTTGATTTTGTCGATTAATTCGCTTGCGCGAGCACGTTCATTATGTTCGAAGTAGCTAACGAGCAATTTAGGCTCAATATTAAGCAATTTCAATAATTTCGAGGCTGTTCGGGTATCTTCGCAGGCAATAATGTCGCATTGTTTGAGTATTCGCACAGCCCGAAAAGTAATATCTTCAAGGTTTCCGATAGGAGTAGGAACAATATATAAAGCCGGTGCAAGCGAATTATCCATTTTTTCGTTCCCGCAATTTTTTAAAAAAGTCTTTAAGCATTAGCGAACATTCTTTTTCGCATATGCCGCCAAGCACTTCAAGCCTGTGGTTAAGTCTTTCGTCCGAAGTAATATTATAGAGGCTTGTAGCTGCACCAGTTTTTGGGTCGAATGCACCGAAAACAAGCCGACGCAAACGAGCAAGAACAATCGCACCACTACACATCGGACAAGGTTCGAGCGTAACGTAAATATCACAATCGAGCAGATGCTTGTAGCCCACTTTTTTTATAGCACGTTCTATTGCAATCATTTCAGCGTGGGAAGTAGCATTATTCTTTTTTTCCACTTGATTGTATCCCCGGGCAATTATTTGCCCTTCCCTGACAATTACTGCACCAACGGGAACATCTTCCGATGATGAGCATTTTCTTGCCTGTTTAATTGCTTCTTTGATATAGTATTCATCGGACTTCATAACTAAAAGTGGTAACCAATCATTACGTTGAAAACACCATTTCCAAGAGCGTTTTTGCCGGCTATATTCAGATTGTAGCCGGTATTGATGAAAACATCATTATCGAACAAAACATTAAATCCGGCGCCAACCTGTAAAGTTTCTTCGTTCAGCGGACGACGACGTAAATCGAATTTTGGCAGTTTTGCATTATCTCCAAGCGGAAGAAAATAACGCCCAAAGAACAAAAGCTGTGTTCCCGGAACTGATACAATCCCAAGCTTCGAATTAAAAATAAATCTTGGTTTCAAATCTTCGTCGCGCCAGTTGTAAATACTGCCAAGTTCGATATTGACATTATCAATAGTCTGCTTAAAATTAGCCCCGGCAAGAAGTTCGAAAGCCCCGTCGCAAAGAAAATCATAATGTGGGTCGTCCTGCCCGCGATAGTATCCAAACGGCACATAGACACCCCCAATCAAAGACAATCCTGTATTGCCATCTAAAATCGAATACTCGCCTGTTAGTTTCAGATTTTCCACCTGAAACATATGGAAATCGGCTTTTGTGGCTTGCCTGTAGTTGGAGTCGTAAGTATATTTTTCGTTATGATTTGAATAGACAAAAGATAAATTTGCATTTATGGTAAAGTTCTTTGTTGCTCTCCATTTGAAATTTGGAATAAAGTAATACCTTGCAAGCTGGAATGTGTATTTTTTGTATCCAATAATCGAGTCGTCCCTGATAATTGGCACTGTATCGACTGCCCGGGAGACAATATTACCTTTGCTACTAAAATAAGTGGAAGCATTGCTCATCTGGTAATCGAAAGATAATTCAAATTTGGGCAATTCCTTTTGTTTTGGTCGCTGCACCTTCAAAGGTTGCGAAAACAATTCAGTGGAAAACAGAATTAATAAAAATCCCAAAAACAATAATTTACGCATAGCAACTCCATATAAACTTTTAAATTTAAGAAAAAATAGGATAAATCAAAAGTTTAATTAAACTTGAACTTCTCGATTATATAATAATATAGTTCGAAAAAATACGTTTTTTTACTTTTAAAAAACTTTTGGGAGAAAAATGGCAACACGTATTGAAAAAGACACAATGGGCGAAATTGAAGTCCCTAATGAATTTTACTATGGAGCTCAATCAGCCCGTTCATTAATTCATTTTGCAATCGGGACTGAAAAGATGCCCCGCCCAATTATTCGCGCAATGGGCATATTGAAAAAAGCAGCAGCATTGGTTAATTCTGACTTGGGAATTCTGCCAAAAGAAAAGGCAGAACTAATTGTGAAAGCAGCCGACGAAGTAATCGAGGGCAAATTAGACGCTCATTTTCCGCTTTCTATCTGGCAAACAGGTTCCGGCACTCAAACTAATATGAACACAAACGAAGTAATCTCCAACCGTGCAATTGAAATTGCCGGTGGCGAACTTGGAAGCAAAAAACCTGTTCATCCAAACGATGATGTAAACAAATCGCAAAGCTCAAACGATACATTCCCAACTGCAATGCACATTGCAGCAGCAGAGGAAATCGTACGGAAATTAATTCCAGCCGTTACGAAATTGCGTGATACATTAGCCAAGAAATCAGAAGAGTTCAAAGACATTATAAAAGTGGGACGAACTCACTTGCAGGATGCTGTTCCGCTAACGCTCGGGCAGGAATTCTCTGCTTATGTTCATCAATTAGACAAGGCATTGCAGAGAATAAACAAAGTATTGCCGGATTTATACGAACTTGCAATTGGTGGGACTGCGGTTGGAACAGGATTAAATGCTCATCCGGAATTTGCTGAACGAACTGCCAAAAAGATTGCAGAACTAACAGGATTGCCATTTGTTTCGGCACCAAACAAGTTCGAGGCACTTGCAGCACACGACGCACTTGTTTTTGCACACGGTGCACTAAAAACACTTGCAGCCTCACTTATGAAAATAGCTAACGACATTCGCTGGCTTGCATCCGGTCCGCGTTGTGGCTTAGGTGAAATCAGCATACCAGAAAATGAGCCCGGCTCATCGATTATGCCCGGGAAAGTAAATCCAACTCAGTCAGAAGCAATGACTATGGTATGCGTTCAGGTATTTGGCAATGATACGGCAATTAATTTTGGTGGTGCTTCGGGCAATTTTGAATTGAATGTGTTTAAGCCGGTGATTATCTATAATTTCCTGCAAAGCGTCCGTCTGCTTTCGGATACTTGCCTGATGTTCGAAGAACATTGCGCCGCCGGAATAGAACCAATCAAAGAAAAAATCGACTATTACGTTCAAAATACATTAATGCTTGTTACTGCACTTAATCCATATATTGGTTATGATAATGCTGCAAAAATTGCAAAACACGCACATAAGAATAAGCTAACTTTGAAGCAGGCAGCTGTCGAGCTTGGAATTCTTACAGAAGAAGAATTCGACAAATACGTTCGCCCGGAAAAAATGCTCGGACCTAACTTATAAGCCATAAATTTCTGTTTTTTTCCGCTTGCAAAAGGAAGTTATTGGCAAAATGCAATAACTTCCTTTTTTTCATCTCAAATATTCAATTGTATTGCTTTAAAAAATTAGCCCGACAAATTACATTTTTTTGCGTTTCACAAGGTAGCTCGAGAGAGCGTGGTCGTAGCTTGCAGAGGTATCGAGAAGGTTGTAGTCAATCTGGTGATTCAGGCATTCTTTTTTCAGAAAATTAATATAATCATTGACAGCATTTTTGTAAGCAAGTTGAATTTGATATGGATTGGTTAGCATAGTTTCGCCCGATTCCATATCGACAAAATTAGCAGAAGCACCGACCTTAAAATCAATTTCCCGGGGGTCGAGAACGTGAAAGACAATCACTTCGTGTTTTTTATGGCGGAAGTGTTTGAGAGCCGTTAAAATATCGTCAGGATTATCAAAGAAATCACTGAAAACAATAACAAGCCCACGTCGACGGATTTTTTCGGCGAGCAGATTCAAAGCAGAAGCAGTCCCGGTATCATTCGCCGGTGAGTTTTGCTCTAATGTTTTTAGAATTTGACGCATATACGAAGGCTTGGAATTAGGCGGAAGAAAAGTGCGGATGCCGTTGTCGAAAAGAGTAAGCCCGATAGCATCTCTTTGCTGTATCATAAGCAAAGACAATGCCGCCGCAAGATAGGCAGAATATTCGTATTTCGAAATGTTGCCGTTCGAAGCATAAGCCATCGAACGGCTTGCATCAATAGCAATTGTGCAACGTAAGTTTGTTTCTTCCTGAAATTCTTTAACGTAATATTTCCCGGTTCGGGCAAAAACTTTCCAATCAAGATATTTTATTTCATCTCCCGGACGGTAGGCACGATGTTCTGCAAATTCGACGCTGAACCCGTGATAAGGCGAACGGTGAAGCCCTGTAATGAAGCCTTCGACAACCAATCTGGCAACAAGTTCCAAATTGCCAACTTTTGCAACAGTTTTCGGGTCCAAATACTTGCGATAATCATTCATTTTTTATTCGACGCCAACGTTTAATTCCACATATCCACGCAACACTGCTTTAAGTTTGTCGCCGCGGGCAATTGGTCCGACTCCTTCGGGAGTGCCGGTAAAGATAATATCACCTTCTTCGAGATAATATACAGTCGAAAGAAAAGCAACAAGCTCTTCAATGCTACGTTCCATTTGCGAAGTGTTAGTTTTTTGGCGAAGAGAGCCATTCTGGTAGAGTTCAATATCGAAATAGTTCGATGAAATTTCGCTGGCAGGAATAATTTTCGAGATAGGTGCACTCGTTGCAAACCCTTTTGCAATAGCCCAAGGATGCCCCTTGCTTTTTGCCTCAGCTTGAAGGTCGCGCATAGTTACGTCTATTCCCACGCCATAGCCGGCAATAAAATCAGTTGCCTGTTCTTTTGTAATATTGTGGCAATCTTTGCCAATAACGGCAACAAGCTCGCACTCGTAATGAACATTTTTAGAAATTTTTGGCAATATAATATTTTCGCCATCATAAATTATCGAAGAAGGCGGCTTGATAAAAATTATCGGAGAAGTGGGCACAGCCGAACCCATTTCACGAGCGTGAGCCGCATAGTTTTGCCCTACGCAATATGCAACACCCGCCTGCAAAGCATTGCCGTTTGTAAAAAATAGTTTCTTCCGCATAAATCACTACTGATAAAAAACAATTAGACTGTTTGCAATCAAAATAATTTTATTTTGATAATGCATTTGTCAGTTGCAATAGCAAATGTTCGTCGAAATGTTTGGATTGCAATTGCAAGCCAATCGGCAAACCATTGGCAGCAGTCCCTGCGGGGAACGATAGCGCAGGTATTGCAGCAAGATTGGCTGATATTGTAAAAAAGTCGGAATAATACATTGCAATCGGGTCATTTATTTTTTCTCCGATTTTGAACGGAGGAGTGGGCGTTGTCGGCATTAGCAAAACATCAACTTCCTTAAATATTCTGTTATAGTCGTTATATATCAAACGGCGGGCTTTTTGTGCCTTAGTGTAGTAAGCATCGTAGTAACCAGACGATAGCACAAAAGTCCCAAGCATTATCCGACGTTTCACCTCCATACCAAAGCCCTCGGAACGAGTGCGGGCAACAAAATCGCCTTCGCCCTCTGCACGAAAACCATACCGAACTCCATCATAACGCGACAGGTTAGACGACGCTTCGGCTGTTGCTAAAATATAATACGTTGGTATCCAGATATTCGGGTTAGTAAAAGAAATTTCTTTGGGTTCGCCACCGATGGATTTCAATTTATCTACATAATAAGAGTAAGCACGCACAATATCTTCTGAACAATTATTTAATAGTTCGTCGCTTACAACTCCGAATGCAAATTTTTCGGGCAAGTTGTGCAAATTATCGAAAGTATGCGAAGGTGGAACGTTTGCACAAGTGCTATCTTTTGCATCTGCACCCGAGATAACATCGAGCACACGGGCAGTGTCGGCAGTATCCGAAGCAAGAATACCAATTTGGTCTAAAGAAGAAGCAAAAGCGACAAGCCCCCAACGGGAAATACGTCCATAGGTTGGTTTAAGCCCAATTGTTCCGCAAAATGCAGCAGGTTGGCGAACAGAACCGCCTGTGTCCGAACCCAATGCAACGTGGCAAAGCCCGGCAGCAACAGCAGCCGCCGAACCACCAGACGAACCACCCGGAGTGTATTCAGTATTTAATGGATTAAGAACATTTCCGAAATAGGAAGTTTCGTTTGAGCTTCCCATAGCAAATTCGTCTAAGTTAGTTTTGCCGATGATGACGGCTCCTTCGGCAATCAAGCGTTCCACAGCAGTTGCATCATAGATTGGCTCGAAATTTTCAAGCATACGCGAAGCACAGGTTGTGCGAATGCCTTTTGTAGAAATATTGTCTTTTATAGCAACTATCATACCTTCGAGCTTGCGGGGGTTGCCGTCAGAGAAACGTTTATCGCTTTCCGAAGCTTGGGCAAGAGCTTTTTCTTTGCAAACAGAAATGAAAATATTTAAATGTTTATTTTTTTCAATTTTATCGAGAATTTCATTTGTAAAATCTACACAAGTTGTCTCTTTATTTTGGATTTTCTTTAAGAAATCACCGTAGTTTATCATTTTCTTCATTTCCTTGATTATTATTTATCTGTGTTTCTTGATTTTTAGGTAATTCCTGACGAATTAAATTTTCAGGTTTTACAGCAGTTTCACTATTGTTAATATCAATTTCTTTGTTAATAACGTTGATTTCGTCGGAAACTTCCTGTTGAATTTTACTTATCTGAGTTTGAATTTCGGATTGAGCCTGACGGAACTGACGAATACCTTTGCCCAGAAACTGAGCAACTTCCGGTATTTTCTTCGGACCGAAAAGAATAACAATAGCGAGCAAAATCAGAAGAAGTTCACCGCCGCCAACATCAAACACAGCATTGCTCCCTATGGTTCAATTTTTTTGTTGTCTTTGTGCTCGTCTTCGTCTAAGGACGAAGCCTTTTTAAATTCTTTAATTCCGGTGCCAAGCCCGCGCATAAGCTCCGGAATTTTTTTTGCTCCAAAAAGCACGACAATAATGAGCAAAATAATAAGAATTTCAGGAAGCCCGAGAGTGCCGATAAAAGCCAATGTTTCCATAACAACCTTTATTTAGAATTGATGTAATTAACAATAGATTTAAAAATAACAAGCCCATCGTCGCAGCCGAGAATTTTGTCGGAATAGCGTTCGGGATGAGGCATCATACCTAACACATTTCCTTTTTCGTTAATTATTCCGGCAATATTATTAATCGAGCCGTTTGGATTAGCCTCGTCTGTAACTTCGCCTTGTGGGTTTGCATAGCGGAAGACAACCTGATTATTGTCTTCAAGTCGTTTAATAGTATCAGCATCAGCAAAATAGTTGCCTTCGCCGTGAGCGATTGGAATGCGTAGCACAGTGTTTTTTTCGATTAAATTCGTGAATGGAGTATTTGTGTTCTCGACGGTTAGCCAAACGTCATTGCAAATAAATTGCATGTTTGTATTGCGAAGAAGCACACCGGGCAACAGTTGTGCCTCTGTAAGGATTTGGAATCCATTGCAAATACCAATCACAAGCCCGCCACGATTAGCAAAATCAACGACTGACTTCATAATTGGTGAGAAACGAGCAATAGCTCCGCATCGCAGGTAATCGCCGTAGGAAAATCCGCCGGGAATTACAACACAATCTATATCATTCGGAATTTGTGTGTCTTTGTGCCAAAGATTAACAACATCTTCGCCGAGACAGCTTTGAGTTGCAAAAATTGCATCGTGGTCGCAATTAGAACCGGGAAAAGTAATTACGCCAAATTTCATTACTTAAATTTCCTTCAATTCAATGAAATAATCTTCAATAATTGGGTTGGCAATTAGTTGCCTGCAAGCTTTATCAATAATTTCGAAGGCTTGCTCCTGTGTTTCGGCAGAAATTTCAGTTGTTACAAACCGTCCGATTCGAACGTGAGCGATTTCGGGAATGCCCATAGAATGCAAAGCGTTTTCGACAGTTTTGCCTTGAACATCAAGAATACCTTCGCGTAAAGTAATTTTAATTTCGGATTTGAATTTTTTCATTATTCTTGCTCAATTAATTACAATAAGTCTTTACAAATTAAGAAAAAAAATAAAATTATCCTAATTGACAATAAATTATAAAAAAATATGAAAAAATCATTAAAATATACTTGCATATATGATTATTTTTTATTAATTTATTGCCAGAACTTCTTTCCTCACTATTTTCACTCCAAGTCGGCGACCGACTTTTTAGCCTCAAAATTTAATTGATTTGTAGAATTTTTCGTGATACGGTATGAGATTAGAATTATTACTCAGTCCAAAAGAGCTTCGGTTTTCCATCCCCATCAACTACAACTACCTGCTGTTTAGTTCGATTGCAAGTATTCTTTATTATTCACCTGTAAAATTTCACTCCTGGATTTCCGATAATCAAAAAAGCATTCGGATATTGCCAAACAATAAGCTTTTCACTTTCTCCAAATTGCTGTGTCCTAATTCAAAAGTAACACAATCTTCATACTCCGGATTTGGAGATGTAAAATTACTATTCTCGGCTCCAATAGAAGATGATTTAGCACCAATTATTATCTCAACGCTGAAATCCCGCGAAGTATTGAAAATCGAGAATTACAACGGATATTCGGAATTTTATTTTAAAAGCATCAAGCAACTGCCTGAACCCGAATTTGATTACGAAAGAAAGTTTGTAATGCTTTCTCCAACAGTAATTTCAAAAGTAATGTTCAGCAATGGGAACAAAATACTGCATTTTTACAGAATAAACGAAAGCGAAACAGCAGGAGCAATTGCTTATAATTTACGCAGGAAGTATGAAATAATACACAAAGCTCAATTTAAAGGTAGAATTGATATTGAATTCGACAGTGAATATGTGGAAATCAAAGGTGGCAGCGAAGGAGTAAGCAAACTCGTAACTATTCGCGAGGGCTCGCTCGAAGAATATAAACTCAAAGGATTTATTGCACCCGTTACAATCCGAAGCGAACCCGAAATATTGCGAATTGCTTACCAATGCGGCATTGGAGAATTCAACTGCTTGGGACTTGGAATGCTCGAAACTGTTCTTGAAAAACCAAAGAAGAAAATTGAAATTTATGAAAATCATTCTGTTAGAAGAAAAGAAAAAATGGAATGCATACCAGTTTAACTCAAAATAAGACAGCAGAGACTTTTGCTCTCTGCTGTCTATGATTTATAAATCAACTGCACTATCGAAAAAAGACTACTCGCGTTCGGCGAACCAGATTTGGTCAAGAATATCATCGAATTTGAACACACCTTTTTTGCCTTGTATCCAGGAAGCGGCAAGCAAGGCGCCCGCGGCAAATGCTTCACGGTTTTTGGCATTGTGTGTAAGTTCTATTGTATCAACAGGGGAATCAATTGTAACTGTGTGCTTGCCCAGATAGTCGCCGGCGCGAATACTCGAAATCTGAAGCATCTCGGGCAAAATCGCACCATCTGGATTACCAAAGAGAAGCTGGTCTTTGTGCTTAAATTCGCGTAAAATTATTTCGCCAAGCGATATTGCAGTGCCTGATGGAGCATCCTTTTTGCGTTTGTGGTGAGTTTCCACAATGAAAATATCATATCCCGGTGCTAAATTAATCAGTTTGGACGCAACCTGCACAATTTTCATAAAAATGTTCATTCCGATAGAAAAATTCGGGCTCCAAAGCATTCCGACATCATACTTTTTCACAATATTTGTAACCAGCTCCAAGCTATCGTACCAGCCGGTTGCACCAATAACGAAATTTTTCCCGTTCCTGGCAAGAATGCAAGCATTGTCATAAACAGCACGCCCGATAGAAAAATCGATAGCAACATCAAAATCAAATTTTGTTTCTTCAACAATAGGATTATCGATATCGTATTTTGAGACAACCTCGAATCCATTGCTCAGCGCAGCTTTTTCGATTTCGTGCCCCATAGTTCCGTAACCAATAATTGCTAATCTGGGAAGTTTAGCGTCCATAAATTCTCCTTATAAGTAAGATTAGGTTTATTTAAATTTTAAACGATTTTTTCATTGAAATAGTATATTTTTTGAATTCGGATAAAAATAATCGTATTTTTGCAACGTCATTATTTTTGATTAATTGATAAATTATTTTTGCAAGATGATAAAATTATCAAAAAAAGTTGAATATGCAATAATGGCATTGCAATATATTGCTGAAAACAGCTCGAGAACAAATACAGCAAAAGAAATTGCCGAAAAATTATCGCTGCCGTACGACTTTTTGTCCAAGCTATTGCAAACGTTGATGAAAAAGGGTTTGCTGGTGTCTCAATTAGGAGTTAAAGGCGGATATAAGTTAGTTAAGCAAATTAATGAAATTACAGTAGAAGAATTGATGAACGCTCTCGATGAACGTTCAAGCATTGTAGAATGTGCCGATAATGACGGAAGCTGCTGCTCGCGCACTGAAATCTGCGATATTCGCAGTCCGATAATGAACCTGCAAGAGCAAATAAACAACATATTTAAAAACACAACAATAGCAAATTTGAAAAACAATATATAGGATAGAATAATGGAACAGGATAATAATAAAATTTTGGACGATTTTGCAGAAAGTGAATATAAATACGGCTTTGTGTCGAATATCGAACAGGAACTTGCCCCAAAAGGTTTGAACGAGGACGTAATTCGCTTTATTTCTGCAAAGAAAAACGAACCGAATTTCTTGCTCGAATGGCGGTTGCGTGCTTTTCGTCATTGGCAAAAAATGAAAGAGCCGAACTGGGCAAAAGTGAAATATCCACCGATTGATTATCAGGACATTCATTATTATGCTGCACCAAAGAACTTCAATAAATACAAGAGTTTGGACGAAGTTGATCCGGAAATTCTGAAGACATACGAAAAGTTGGGTATTCCGCTCGAAGAGCAAAAACGGCTTGCCGGAGTTGCAGTCGATGCTGTGCTCGATAGCGTTTCTGTTGCAACAACATTCAAAGAAAAGTTAGAAGAACTGGGAATTATTTTCTGCCCGATTTCCGAAGCAGTGCACACTCATCCCGAACTTGTAGAAAAATATTTAGGCAGTGTTGTTCCATACACAGACAACTACTTTGCGGCGCTTAATTCAGCTGTGTTTAGCGATGGTTCGTTTGTGTATGTGCCGAAAGGTGTGCGTTGCCCAATGGAACTATCAACTTATTTCCGAATAAATGCTTCTTCTACTGGTCAATTTGAACGGACTTTGATTATTGCAGACGAGGGAAGTTACGTAAGTTATCTCGAAGGTTGCACTGCCCCAATGCGCGACGAAAACCAACTTCACGCTGCGGTGGTCGAGCTTGTGGCTCATAAAAATGCAGAAATAAAATACTCAACAGTTCAGAATTGGTATCCCGGCGATAAGGAAGGCAAAGGCGGAATTTATAACTTTGTTACCAAACGTGGATTATGCGAAGGTGAAAATTCAAAAATAAGCTGGACGCAAGTGGAGACAGGTTCCGCAATTACGTGGAAATATCCGAGTTGCGTTCTAAAAGGCGATAATTCTGTGGGAGAATTCTATTCGGTTGCTCTGACAAATAATTTTCAGCAGGCAGATACCGGCACAAAGATGATACATTTAGGCAAAAATACCAAAAGCCGTATAGTTTCGAAAGGTATTTCGGCGGGACGTAGTGATAATAGCTACCGCGGACTTGTAAAAATCAGCAAGAAAGCAGATGGTGCCCGCAACTTTTCGCAATGCGATTCGCTGCTGTTGGGCGATAAGTGCGGGGCTCACACTTTCCCATATCTTGAAGTTGCAAATCAAACAGCAATAGTAGAACACGAAGCAACAACTTCCAAAATTTCCGAAGATATAATCTTTTACCTCAACCAACGCGGAATATCGACAGAAGACGCTGTTGCACTGATTGTTCACGGTTATGCAAAAGAAGTGCTGAATAATCTTCCAATGGAATTTGCTGTTGAAGCAAAGAAACTACTATCAGTTAGTTTGGAAGGTTCGGTTGGATAATAAATTTAATAATAAGTATAAAGGATAAAAAAAATGGCATTGTTATCAATAAAGAATCTGAAAGCAAAAATTAACGAAACGGAAATTTTGCACGGTATTAATTTAGAAATAAATCCGGGCGAAACACACGCGATAATGGGTCCGAACGGTTCAGGCAAGAGCACTCTTGCGTCTGTGCTGGCAGGCAAACCCGGATACGAGGTAACAGAAGGCGAAGTGCTATTCAACGGGAAAAACTTACTTGAAATGCCGCCGGAAGTGCGTGCTCGAGAAGGAATGTTCTTAGCATTTCAGTATCCTGTGGAAATACCGGGTGTTTCGAATACAAATCTGATAAAATCGGCAGTAAATGAAATCAGAAAATACAGAAATCTGGAGCCACTCGATGCATTTGATTTTATTTCGATGATAAAGGAAAAAGCAGCAATGGTCGAGATTGAGCAATCGTTTCTTAATCGTTCAGTTAATGAAGGATTCTCTGGTGGCGAAAAGAAACGCAACGAAGTATTTCAGATGGCTATGCTCGACCCTGTGCTTGCAGTGCTCGACGAAACCGACTCGGGGCTTGATATTGATGCACTTCGAATTGTAGCAAACGGTGTGAATAAGCTTCGTCGCAAGGATAACTCTTTCCTTGTGATTACGCACTACCAGCGTTTGCTAAACTACATTGTTCCTGACTACGTTCACGTTCTCTACAAGGGACGCATTGTGAAATCCGGCGGGAAAGAACTTGCACTCGAACTCGAAGAGAAAGGCTATGACTGGATTAAAGACTAACACAGGTGTAGCAATGGAAATTAAAAGTAAATTCATAGAAAACTTTGCCAACAAGTTCGACACATATTTGAAGGCATCCAATTTACCTGATGAAGTTGCTCAATTCAAGGCGAAGGCTTTCGGACGTGTTCTCTCGGACCAGCTTCCCACACCAAAAATGGAAGAATGGAAGTACACAAATTTTGCATTTTTGAATAAATACAATTTTGAATTGGCTGCCCTTCCAACTCTGGACTGCAAAACAGTTGATAAATTTATTTTTCAGGACTTAAAAGCAAATGTGCTTGTTTTTAATAATGGAAAATTTTGCAAGGAATTTTCGATAATTATCGACAAAGATTTAGAAATAGTAACACTTTCGCAAGCTATTTCGAATGGATTGGACTGGAATAATATTAAATTTGAGCTTGCAAGCGATGTATTTTCAAATCTGAATTCAGCATTTTTTGAAGACATTACTTTTATAAGAATTAAGCGAAATTCGGTAATAGAGCATCCGGTGCATCTGCTACAAATTTTTGACGGAAATTTGTCGCAAACTTCCATTTTCCCGAGGGCTTATATCTCAGTAGAAGAGAATGCACAGGCAAAATTCATTGAAACTTATCAGAAAATCGGAGAATTCGATACAATTTCAGTTGCTTTGACTGAAATAAAGATAGCCCAATCTGCACGATTTGACTTTGTGAGAACGCAAATTCTGCCCGACACCCACATTCTCATTGCCCGAACAAACGTCGAGCAAGACCGAAATTCAGTATTCAACGATATTACCTTCACTCTCGATGGGAAATTTGTCCGAAACAATCTGAATACAAAATTAGTGGGAGAATATACCGAAACACATTATTATGGCTTTTATTTTGCCGATAAGAACGACTACATTGATAATCACACATTTATGGACCACGCTCTGCCGAACTGCTTTAGCAATGAGGTATATAAAGGCATAGTCGGCGATAATGCAACAGCTGTATTCAATGGCAAAATATTAGTCAGACCAGATGCCCAAAAAACAAATGCATATCAATCGAACAAAAATATATTGCTATCGGATGAAGCAACAATTAATACAAAACCGGAGCTTGAAATTTACGCTGACGACGTAAAATGTTCTCACGGTGCAACTTCGGGCACACTCGATGAAGAGCAGTTGTTCTATCTGCGAGCCCGAGGAATAAGTTACGAAAATGCACGGAATTTGCTACTTGCGGCTTTTGGCGAAGAAATTATTGAAAAAATTGAAATTCCGCAGGTGCAAAATATGCTGTCAGAACTATTTGAAAGCAAACTTGCAGGAAAGCTAAGATGAGCAATCTTCAGGAAAGATTATTAGAAATTCGTCAGGATTTCCCCGTGCTCAATCGGTTGGTGTATGGGAAACCTTTGGTGTATCTTGATAATGCAGCAACAACGCAGAAGCCCAAATGTGTGATTTCTGCTATTTCTGATTATTATCTGAACTATAACAGTAATATTCATCGTGGTGTGCATCGGTTAAGTCAGGAAGCAACTGATGAATACGAAAAATCGCGTAAAATCATCAAAGAATTTATAAATGCAAGCAATACGAATGAAATAATTTTCACGCGCGGCACAACCGAAGGCATAAATTTGGTTGCTCATAGTTTTGTGCGACCCCGATTAAAAGAAGGCGACGAAATATTGATTACTCATATGGAGCACCACTCTAACATTGTTCCCTGGCAAATAGTATGCGAGGAAACAGGTGCAAAATTACGTGTAGTTCCAATTAATGACGCCGGGGAATTGATTTTCGAAGAGTTTGAAAAAATGCTCACCGACAAAGTGAAATTTGTATCGGTTGTGCATGTTTCGAATTCGCTCGGGACGATTAATCCGATTGAGGAGATTATAAAAAAAGCCCATTCTAAAGGAATACCTGTTCTTGTTGATGCCGCACAATCAATTCAGCATATAAAAATTGATGTTCGCAAGCTCGGCTGCGATTTTATAGTATTTTCCGGTCATAAAATATATGGTCCCACCGGCATTGGAATTCTCTACGGAAAGCAAAGTTACCTTGAAAAGATGAACCCTTATCAGGGCGGCGGGGATATGATCAAGTCAGTTTCGTTCGAACGAACTATTTACAACGATCTGCCTTACAAATTCGAAGCCGGAACACCCAATATCGAAGGTGCAATCGGGCTTGGGAAAGCAATTGAGTATGTCAGTCAAATTGGCTTTGATTTTATTATAGAACACGAAAGTCAGTTGCTTAAATACGCCCAAGAGAAATTATCTGAAATAGATGGATTAAAGATAATTGGCAATGCTGCGCGGAAAGCAAGTGTTGTGTCGTTTGTATTGGATAATGTGCATCCGCACGATGTCGGAACAATGCTTGACGTCGATGGAATTGCTGTTCGGACGGGACACCACTGCACAGAACCAATTATGCGACGGTTCGAAGTGCCGGCAACGACACGTGCTTCATTTGCTTTCTACAATACAAAGCAAGAAATTGATGTTTTAGCACAATCTATTCAAAAAGTAATAAAAATGTTTAGTTAGGATTTGTGATGGAAGAACTAAAAGAATTATATCAGCAGGTTATATTAGACCACAACAAAAATCCACGTAATTTTGGTGAATTGCCTACCTGCAATCGCCACGCCGAAGGGCACAATCCACTTTGCGGCGACCAGATAGAAGTTTTCATTCTTGTTGATGAAGATACCGGAAAAATTGAAGACGTAAGGTTTAAAGGTGCAGGATGTGCTATTTCGAAAGCATCTGCTTCGATAATGACGACACTGCTGAAAGGCAAGACAATTGAGGAAGCGAAGGAACTATTTGAGCAATTTCATAAGGTTGTTACTTCGGATCCCTCGTCGAACGCAGATGTAATCAACTTAGGAAAACTTGCTGTGTTTTGTGGAGTGCGTGAGTTTCCGGCACGTGTAAAATGTGCAAGCCTTGCTTGGCACACAATGCTCAATGCGTTGGACAATCACACTACAACAAAAGTAAGCACGGAGCAAGTATGAGCGATAATTATATCTCACCGCAGGAATTAGAGGAAAAAGTAATAAACGAGATTAAAGGAGTTTTCGACCCGGAAATTCCTGTGAATATTTATGATTTGGGGCTGATTTATGATATTGCGATAACAGAAGAAAACGAAGTTGTGGTGCTAATGACTCTTACTTCACCGAGTTGCCCCGAAGCAATGTCGCTACCAGCAGAAGTGCAGGAACGAATTAAGCAAATTGAAGGCGTTAAAAACGCAAAAGTTCTGCTCACGTTCGACCCACCTTGGGACAAATCAATGATGAGCGAAATAGCTCGTTTCGAACTTGGTTTTTAACATTTCAAGTGATTAATATGGCTATTGATTTTCATAGATTAAGAGTAAGTGAAATAATCCGGGAGACACCCGAAGCAGTTTCAATTGTTTTTGAACTGCCCGAGGAATTAAAAACTGTTTTCGCCTATTTGCCCGGACAATATCTTACTATCAAACTGCCTGATGGCAACCCGGCAGACCGCCGTGCATACTCAATCTCGAGTTCGCCCCACTGGGACGAACCATTAATGGTTACAGTTAAGAAAATGCCCGAAGGAAATCTCTCAGTTTATCTAAACGAGAAATTAGAAGTTGGTAATTATTTAGATGTAATGCCACCTATTGGTGCGTTTGTGCCAAATTTCGACGCAAAACTGAACGTAAATTACGTTCTTTATGCGGCTGGAAGCGGAATTACCCCGATTTTTTCAATATTAAAATCAATTCTAAAGGTTGAAGATAAATCGAAAATTCTTTTGCTATATTCAAATAGAACAATTGAATCAATAATTTTTCGCACGCAATTATTGGAACTCGAAAAGCAATATAACAGCAGGTTGAAAATAATCTTTGGACTAACGCAATACGACAACATCTGGCAAGGGCATAAAGGACGTTTTACAACGTTAAATCTGACAGCATTGTTGCAAAAGAATGCCCCGGATTTTCGCGAACGTGAGCATTTTCTGTGTGGTCCATCGGGAATGATGAAACAAGTGCTCGATGCAGTTGAAATACTTGCAGTAAACAAAACCCAAATACACAAAGAATCATTTACTGCTGAGGAAACAACTCATTTTAATGAACTGAAAAAGCCTGATGTAGAAATATTACCAAGGCGTGTAAAAATTAAACTATATGGTGAAACATTTGAGATAAATGTCGAGCCGGAAGATACGGTTGTAAGTGCATTGCAAAAAGAAGGCTATATGCCACCATACAGTTGCCAGATTGGTGCTTGCTCGACCTGCCGGGCAAAGGCAGTTAGCGGTAGTTTCTATATGGACATAAGCGAGGCACTTACCGATGAAGAAAGAAAAAACGGCTATATTCTTACTTGCCGTGCACATCCACTTGAAGATAATTGTTTTCTTGATTATGATTAAAGGAGAAAATATGGAAGAAATTCGCACAGACTGCGAAAGAATTATCCCTGATATTGAGGGAATAGACACATCTGATCATATATTTGTTTCGGAGCGTGCCATCGAAGCAATATCGCAAATTAAAGCTGAAAATAACATACCCGACGATTTGTTTATACGTATTGCTACCAAAAGCGGTGGCTGCAGTGGTATGAACTATATTATCGGCTTCGACACTTTGCAAAACGACAATGATTTAACTTACAAAGTTCGTAACCATATTTTCATTGTCGATAAAAAAAGTATTTTTTATTTGATGGGCGTAACTCTTGACTATATCGAAGACGAACGGGGAAAAGGTTTTGTATTCGATAATCCTTATCACGAAAAGACTTGCGGATGCAGTCATTAATTAATTTTTAAGATTTGAGGAGAAAAATGATAGAAAAACCAGCGCAAACAAGCGTAGAAATCAATGAATTAAGCAGAAAGCGGTGGAGCCCGCGTTCATTTGATGCTAATCGCCCGGTAAGCCGCCAGCAGATAATTGCTTTGTGCGAAGCGGCAAGATGGGCACCATCTTGCTACAACGATCAGCCGTGGAAATTTATCATTTGCGATAAATTCACCAACAAAGAGGCATACGATAAACTTTTCAATTGCCTTGTAGAGTTCAATCAAGGCTGGGCAGTAAACGCACCAGTTTTGATTGCAGTTATTGCAGCTAATAAATTTTCCTTTAACGGAGAGGAAAACCGTTGGTCTGGGTATGATTGCGGTGCAGCGGCAGCAACAATCGCGTACGAAGCCGTTCGTCAGGGACTTGTTACTCACCAGATGGGAGGTTTCGATACCGAAAAATTAATGAAAGAGTTTTCGGTTCCGGAAAACCACACACCAATGGCAGTGATTGCAGTTGGTTATCAGGGCTCTCCCGATAGTTTGTCCGAGCAATATCAAAATACAGAAAAGGCTGAACGTAGCCGTCGTCCGCTGGGCGAAAATTTTTATATGTCAGAATGGGGCAAGGCAATAGAATAATTGATTAAATAAATAATCATAACTTTATAAAAAAAAGGCGTTTGATTGTATCAAACGCCTTTTGTTCAAAGGAAAATAATGATTAATCATCGGGGTTTGTTTCTCTCATACGGTAGCCAACCCCACGAATACTTTGGAGGAATGGCTTGCCGTCGTCTTTTTCAATTTTTTGACGTAAGCGTTTTATGTAAACATCGATAATGTTAGATTCCGGGTCGAAATTGTGTTTCCAGACGTGCTGAGTAATAGTAGAGCGACTAAGAATACGGTTTTTGTTACGCATAAGATATTCGAGCAAAGAGTATTCTTTTGTAGTAAGCTCAATTTCGCGCCCATTACGATAAGCAAGGTGCGACACAGTATCGAGAACAAGGTCGCCACAACGCAATTTAGTTGATTTCTCGGGACTACTACGACGCAAAATCGAGCGTAGGCGTGCAGCAAGTTCCTCAAAGCTAAAAGGTTTTGGCAGATAATCGTCTGCACCTAAATCAAGTCCGGTAACTCTGTCTTCGGTTGTTCCGCGGGCAGTAAGCATAAGGATTGGGGTCGAAACTCCGCTATCGCGCAGTTCTTTCAGAACAGTAAATCCGTCTTTGCCCGGAAGCATCACATCGAGCAGAATAGCGTCGAAATGGTTGTTCATTGCCATTTCGATAGCAGCCACACCATCGCCGGCTACTTCTACGACATAGCGGTCTTCTTCCAATCCGTGCTTGATGAAATTTGCAACCTTACGTTCGTCTTCAACAACTAAAATTCTCATTTTACCTCCTTATTTCTGATAATTGAGTAAAAAACATTCAATATTCAACTCCTAATTTTAATACATAATATGTTAATTGTGTATTCATAATTATTTTTTGTTAATATAACTATTAATCGAAAATATCGCAAAAGTATTTTTAATTTTATTTTAATAATTCATAATAATTAATAATTTAAAATAGACGCAATACTTTTCATAACTGATATATTTTTAATATGATTAGTTTTGATGTCTTTTTTATATAGTTATATAGTTGTCCTAATTTTGTCTTTCATTTTTTTGAGCAATATTAACAAAAATTCATAAATACATCAATTATGAGAATATGTTCATTAAAAACTTGTAATTTGTTATTAGCGTTTATTTTAATTATTTTTACTTTGTTTATATTATTTTTATATAGGTTGCTTATGTATCAATTTGACAACTTATTAATTGATGAAAATATTGTTTCTTCCTACTTTGCCTGCAATTTGAAAAAATGCAAAGGTGCTTGTTGCACTTTTCCCGGAGAATATGGGGCACCGCTTTTGAACGAAGAAATTGAAGCAATCGAAAATTGCCTGGAAGAAACAAAAAAGCACTTATCCAAACGCTCGCTGAAAGTGCTCGAAAGAGATGGTTTCTACACAGGGAAGCCCGGTAAATACACAACTGTTTGCATAGACAAGCGAGATTGCGTCTTCGTCTATTACGATGGTGATATTGCTCTCTGTGCACTCGAAAAAGCATATAACGAAGGCAAAACGAACTTCAAAAAACCGCTTTCGTGCCACCTCTTCCCTATTCGTGTCGGCAATTTTGGCGGAAAATATATGTATTACGAAAAAATCGAAGAATGCGACCCGGCACTTGAAAATGGAAAAAGCAGCAGAATTTCTATGATTGATTTTTTAGCTGAACCACTCGAAAGGCTTCTCGGCAAGGAAAAATTATGCCATTTTGTGGATTTTTGCAACAATTGCAAAAATAATATTTAAACTAAATTCGTTAATTATTTATAACTGATGTATCATAAACATATACTTGTATGAAATTATCGATTGATTTAAAAACTACTTTAACGCAGACTCTCACACCTCAGCAAATTCAATATCTGAAATTGTTGCAGTTGCCCGTTTTGCAATTTGAGCAACAGATACGTCAGGAAATTGAATCGAACCCAATGCTCGAAGAAATATCGGAATTAGACGATTTATTAGATGGCGAAGAAATTGATTTATTCCCCAGCGAAGAGATAAACTACGCAGAGCCAATTATTAATGAAACTATTTCCGGCGAAGAGTTGGGAAGTAGTGATGGCGATGGTGAATTTGAAGGAGAAGAAAAAGAGTTAATTATTGACGAGCGGGACCCGTTTGAATACTACGAGGCGATTTGGCAGGACGAAAGCGAAGTGTCCAGAAAATCAAGCGACGATTACGATGAATACGAAGATTATGAGCCATACCAAATTAATGCGCCTACATCTGTTATTGAAGATTTGTTTCAGCAATTGCGTGTTCTGAATTTAACAGAAGAAGAGTTATTATTAGGTTCGCATATATTAGGAAACATAGACGACGATGGATACCTGCGGCGCGAGCTTCAGGAAATTGTTGATGAAACAAATTCATTTATCGCTAATCATAATTTTGAAATACAAAAACGTGAATTCGAGAAAAAGAACAATAAACCGATAGATTACTACAAGGAAAACCCTGCCCGAATGTATGCACTTGGCGAAGAAGCCGCTCAGTTGCTCTCAAATGTTATAAACGAGCACCCGGAAATTGCTCAGAATATACCCAAAATGGAACTTTACAAAAAGTTCTTACAGAAAAAAAACGAAAATAATGGCGAAAGAATTCTAAAACAGGTAAATATTGAACAAGCTGAAAGAATTTTGAAGCTTATTCAATCGCTCG
Source organism: Eximiradius proteiniborus (assembly GCF_058546985.1). Taxonomy (NCBI): domain Bacteria; kingdom Pseudomonadati; phylum Bacteroidota; class Eximiradiia; order Eximiradiales; family Eximiradiaceae; genus Eximiradius; species Eximiradius proteiniborus. The sequence continues at coordinate 1,578,824 of NZ_CM178592.1, forward strand.
ACCCGCCGGGAATAGGCTCCCGGACAATTCAGGAGTGTTTGCTATCGCAGTTAGAGCATATCCAAAATCCAAACGATACTCAAAAACTTGCAATAGATATTTTGCGAGATGGGTACGACGCTTTTGCAAAGAAACACTATCACGTTCTCCTTAAGCAATTCGAAATCACAGAAGAGCAACTAAAAGCCGTGCTCGACATCATTAAGCGACTGAATCCAAAACCCGGTGGTGGCGACAATATTGTAGAGATGAACACTGTTATTCCTGATTTCATTGTAGTCAAAGACGACAACGGCGAGCTTACTATAATCGTAAATGATGGTAATATGCCACAAATCAGGCTTTCGTCTGCTTATGAGAGACTGCGCAGAGAAATCAAATCCCAGAAAGTAAATAAAGAAACGCGTGAGTGGATACGCTCAAAGTATGAAGACGCAAAGTTTTTAATTCAGGCAATTCGTCAGAGAAAAGCAACTATGCTAAAAGTAATGACAGCAATTGCTCACCATCAGCGGGAATTTTTCGATTACGGAATTTCTGCTTTGAAACCTTTGATTTACAAAGATGTTGCCGAAGCAACTGGTCTGGATATTTCCACTGTTTGCCGGATAGTAAACGGTAAATACGTTCAAACACAGTTTGGCACTTTTGAACTGAAGTTCTTCTTTTCGGAATCTTTGCCAAATGACGAAGGCGAAGAAGTTTCAACAACTGTAATCAAAGAAGAAATCAAAAATATTATTGAGCAAGAACCCAAAGATAAACCTTACAGCGACGATAAAATAAGCGATTTGCTCAAAGAACGCGGCTATAACGTTGCTCGCCGCACCGTAGCAAAATATCGCGAACAACTTAAAATCCCTGTTGCCCGACTTCGCAAAGAACTATAATGGAGCAAAGAATTGAATTTCATTGAATTTGCAGCTCGTTTCGATAGCATTATAAGAAAGCAAATATTGAAGCTTCCTTCGGTAGTGCCGGTTTTTCTATATTCGTATTCTCGCAAATTATTCCTTAAAGCATTTGAAACAAATCTGAACTTTGAACAGACTCTGCCGCCAGAAGAATTAAAGCAGACTTTATGGGGCATTGAATTTCGCTCTCCAATTTTTAATGCAGCAGGTATGTTCAAAAAAGGGCTGGGCTATGATACAGTCTATAAACAGGGAGCCGGTGCTTTTCTTGCAGGCACAACAACAAGCAAGCCACGTTCGGGAAACATAAAAAATGGAATTCTGCATCCATTTGTTCCATATGCAGAAACTGAGAGCGCCTCTAACTGGATGGGACTACCAAACGAAGGACACCCGGCAGTTGCAAAAAGGTTATCTAAAATTCAGAAGCAACAAGGTTGTCCTGTTGGAGCTTCGATTGCAGCAGACGCGGGAATGAATCCAAATGAAATTCTAAGTGGAATTCTCGAAGGATTTGAGCTATACGACAGAGCTGGGGTAGATTTTATAGAACTCAACGAAAGTTGCCCAAATGTTGAACATCATAGCTCAACTCATAATATTATTGATACCGATATTTCAAGTAGATTAGTGTTTATTTCTGAGAAATATCTGAAAAAACGCAAACGCAACTTGCCTGTAATTGTGAAATTTTCGAATGATATTGAAATAGAAGCAATTCCGGCTTTGATTGATTTGCTTATTGAACTTGGATATGATGGAATTAATATCGGCAACACATCTACAAGATATAAATACTACAAAAAGTATGTCAGTAGTAATGATATAAAAAATTACGATTACTTTACTACCATCTTTGGTGGTGGATTAAGTGGAAAACTGCTCAAAGAGAATTCGTTCGAAAAAAGCAAATACGCGGCGGAATATATAAGCAGAAAAAACATAAGCAGTGAGTTCTACGTTGTTCGCACTGGTGGAGTAAGTTCTGCAATGGATATAATACAATCGCAGCAGAACGGAGTGAAACTCTTTCAGTGGTTTACGGCATATTTCGATAGTTTTTCGAAATACGGATATTCGCTATACGCAGAGTTATACAGATGGCTTTGAACTATTTCGGGAGCTTAATCTTAAAAGTGCAAACCCCACTTCTCGAAATGATATCAATAACCCCGTAGTTTTCTTTTAATATAGCTTCGGCAGTGCTTACCCCAAAGCAATCTTCTCTGATAACACTTGCCGGAGGAGCAATTCCTTTGCGGCAGGCGTTGTGTTGCACTTCGATAACCACAGTACCTAAATCCTGATATGCTTTCAGCTTAATATACCCTTCGTTGTCCACTTTGGAAAGAGCATTCAACGAATTGAGAATCATAATATCAATACAGGCTTTCACTCCTTTCGGGTTGCACTCAATTAGCAGATTTTCTTTCGGCTTTTCAACGAAGAAATCGAGATGATGAAGCACGGCAGCCTCGTTGAAATCCTGATATACTTCGTCTAACAGATTATTCACATTAATTTTTTCTTTATTAATTCTATGACGCTTGGAAAACTCGACAAAAGCATTTTTCACTTTGCGGGTATGTTCGAACTTGAATTTTAGCAGAGCCAGACATTCGTTAATCCCATTTTCGTCTTTGTTTGCAATTTTTTCTTCAAGCCTTTTGAATTCTAATTCAACAACGTCCTGCAAAATATCCAGAGCTTTGCCAAGTGAACCAAAAATATTATCTTTAATATCCTGCTGGACAATATCTTTTTCGTAAGAAGCTTCTTTTATAGGACGCAAATCCTGCATAAAAGCAACTCTTCCAAGCGAATTTTTCTTGTCGTGTAGTTCAATTGCCCAGAAATTCACAGGCACTTTTGCACCGTCAATATTAAGGATTTCAATTTCACGAGGTTTCATCAGCATTTCTTCGCCTTCGGTGTTGCGGAAAAATTCTTCAGGAAGAATTTTGTTGATAAAATTAACGCTTGGTTTCTTAGTTTCGCGCCAGTTCAGAATTCTGCGGAATGCATTGTTAATGATTTGAATCTTTCCTTTTGCATCGAATGCAATTATTCCTTCGGAGGAGTGTTGAATAATAGAAGTATAGAAATCGTGAGCAGTTCTTAGTTGTTCCTGCAAATTATTGATTTCAGTAATATCTAATGCAATTTCCATCACAAGCGAAACGCCTTTCTCGTCGGAAGCAATCGGAGCTGTCGTTACAAGATAATAAGTTTTATCACCATTGGAGCTGAAACCAACTTGAGTAGAAGTGTGGGACTGCCCATCTTCGAACGTCATCACTGCCGGGCAACTCTGACATTCGGTGCGACGTTTTTTGTATGCTTCGTAGCAGGTTTTGCTTCTGCTGTCGCCAAAAGTTTCACGGAACTTATCGTTTGCTCTGATGATGAAAAAATCTCTATCGATAATTGTAATATAGCAAGGAACTAAATCGAAAAGCAAATTATATTCTTTCTGCCAACCTAAATCTTTCTGCTCAGTAGAAATTTCGAGAATATGGGATATTTCTCCGTTTTCATCTTTTACCGGCACAAAGAAGACAGAATAGTTAAATTTCCTTCCCAGCGAATCAGTCAGGACTTCGTAGGCAACCATCGGCTCGCCACCACGAACTACTTCCGGCACTTTGCAATACGGACAAGGGAACTGGTTTTTCTTGCAGATAGAGTAGCAAGTTTTATTTGTGTTGTCGTCTCCGTAAAATTTTTTGAAGAGATTATTTGCCCAGACTACCTTGTAGTTTTTGTCCATTAAAGCAATTTGAAAGGGAAGGATATCTAAAAAATCCTCTTTAATGATTTTTTCAACAACATTTTCCATCTTCTTTGCCACAAATATAAGTTTATCAAAATTAATAAATTATGCAAAAATTATCAATAAGATTTTCGCTAAAATAAGCGATTTATGTCAAAAAATCTGAAAATTAATTAATAATAATTTTATTTTAATTTTTTAATTATTATTAAACAATTAGCATCAATAAACTAATAATTATCATTATTCTTCGTTTTAGTTAATTATTTATCTAATTTGAGGTCTATATGAATGCATATATTCTTTCGGCAAAAAGAACCCCAATCGGTGCCTTTATGGGTGGATTATCTGATTTTTCGGCTTCCAAGCTTGGTGCAGAGGCAATCAAAGCAGCAGTTATGCAATCAAATATCAGAAAAGAGGATATAAACGAAGTGATTATGGGGAATGTGCTTACCGGCGGAGTGGGTCAGGCACCAGCCCGGCAAGCAGCAATTTATGCAAATTTACCGTATTCTGTGGAATGCTCCACCATAAACAAAGTATGCGGAAGCGGGCTTAAATCTGTAATGCTTGCCGAACAGGCAATACGTTGTGGAGACGCTGAAGTTATTGTGGCTGGTGGGCAAGAATCAATGTCCAATGCACCTTACTTTTTGCAAAAGGCACGTTCGGGATATAAAATGGGCAATTCCGAGCTTATTGATATGATGATTTACGACGGGCTTTGGGACATTTACAGTCAATCGCATATGGGATTGCTGGCTGAGAAATGTGCCTCTGAATACAATATTTCACGTCAAGAGCAGGATGAATATGCAGTAACAAGTTACAGGCGGGCATTGGAAGCACAAGCAAATGGTTATTTTGCAGATGAAATTGTTCCTATCAAAGCAACCATCGGCAAAGAATCGTTCTCTATCGAAAAAGATGAAGAACCAGAAAAAGTAAAATTCGAAAAAATTCCACATCTTAAGTCAGTATTCAAGCAAGACGGAACTATCACCGCTGCAAATGCTTCTTCAATCGATGACGGGGCAGCTGCTTTGGTTGTCGCATCAGAAACTTATGTTCAGCAAAACAATTTGAAGCCGTTAGCAAAAATTATTGCCCAAGCGTCGTTTTCAGGTGCCCCAGAATGGTTTACCACTGCTCCGGTTTCTGCAATCAAAAAAGTTCTGAAAAAGGCAAATCTTGATTTAATTGATATTGATTTGTTCGAAATAAACGAAGCATTTGCTGTTGTGCCAATTTATGCAATGAAAACTTTGAACATTCCGATAGAAAAAATTAACATAAATGGTGGAGCGGTATCGCTTGGTCACCCAATTGGTGCATCGGGTGCCAGAATTCTTACAACGCTTATTTATGCACTTCGTCGAATGAACAAAAAGCTTGGAGCGGCTTCGCTTTGCATCGGCGGAGGAGAAGCAGTGGCTATGATTATAGAAGTATTATAATTTTGATTTTTTATATTTACTATTTTTCATATATTAGTAAATGTAAATTTTTTCAAAAGTCTCTATGCCATTAATTGAAGAATTTGATCGCCACGGGAATTTCCTGTTCCGATACAGAAGCACTCTCCCGATAGTTGCTTTTTTAGTCGCTTTGGGTATTTTCATTTTCAACAAATTGCACGCAAGACCTAATATTACGGGGTTGGACGATTGGTATATCTTGTCCTGCTTCGCTGTAAGTATGATTGGCTTTGCTATCCGCATATATACTGTAGGACACACACCAGACCGCACCTCTGGACGAAACACAAAAGAGCAGATAGCCGACCGACTAAACACAACCGGAACATACTCGCTTGTTCGGCACCCTCTTTATTTGGGCAATTTCTTTATGTGGCTCGGGCTTGCTATGCTTAGCAATTCTGTTTGGTTTGTTGTTGTATTTATTTTGGGTTTCTGGCTGTATTACGAAAGAATAATGTTCGCCGAAGAAATGTTTTTGCGAACAAAGTTTGGAGATGAATACATTAATTGGGCATCGAAAGTGCCGGCGTTTGTTCCGAATTTCCGGAATTGGATACCTCCCGATAATAAATTCAGAATAAAAAAAGTGTTGAGAAAAGAAAAGGACGGCTTTGTTGCAGTTGTTCTGATTGTATTTATTTTCAACTTTATACAGGATTACGGAAAAATCAATTCAATCGTTCATTTTGATATATGGTTCTTTTTGTCAATTTCAGCAATCATTATTTATGCTATATTACAATTTTTGAAGAAAAAAACTTCTGTATTGAAAGATTAATCTTCGTTGAACCTTAAGGTGAACATTTTAGCACGTTTTCCTTCCAGAAGCGACATATCCGGGGGCAGAAATGTGCTTCGAATTACGCAAACGCCACCCGACTGGTCTAAACGCTTTGCCCAAAGATACAGGAATTTGGCTTTATCTTCGAATTTGCAAATTTTGCCGTTCTCTGTTATTTCCACGTTCAGATTATCAACTTCGTAAAAATACATATGACGCCACATAGGAAGCTTTTCGTCGATGAAACGTTTCATAAAAAAAGTGATGTAGCGGGCTTCGAATTTAAAAAGGTGGGTGGCTTCGTCTGTAACAAAGGCTAAAATAACGCGTCCGGCAAACTGCATTTTGAATTCGCTACAAGTCATCGCTTTGCTGCTTAATTGATTGATTTCTATCCGATTGAAGGTCTTTGAGAACAGATAAATCGTGAGATAAGTCTATCAAATTAGCCACCGCCCCGTTTGAATTAACAAAGTAGGTTTCTTCGAAGCGTTTTTTGATTTGTTCATCTGCATTCTCAACAGCAGAATGCAACAAACTTCGCAATTCCTCGATTGAAGAGTTGAGCTGAGTTTTTAATGTATCGGCATTATTGCTCACAGATTTTTTGAATGTTTTGAATAGTTTGAAAACGCTTTTGCCGGTAAAAATGAGCTTATTGGCAAAAGCGAAATCACCGCGGCTTGCAGAAATTTCTAAAATCACTTCCAAATCATTTCTTTTTCGAAGACCCTCTTCTGAGTATGCCTCTAAAAAATCAACAACACGCCGGGTGTCTTCGGAAATTTTCATTGCTACACCATATTATGAATGCAATGCCGCACAACACCAAGAATTTCGAACTGCCAATCGGGAAAAATTTCTATCGGGATAAATCTTTTGTTTGCTGAAAAGAGATACACTTTCCCGTTTATCAAGCGAAAAATTTTTACCAACATTTCGCCATTCAGCGAGGCAATAACAATATCGCCATCTTTTGGCCGGTTGTTTTTCTCAACAATCAGAATATCACCATCGTAAATATTTTCTTCAATCATACTTTCGCCAGAAACCTGCACCATATAATAATTTTCTTTGCTCGGAAGTAGCAGACGAACCAAATCTATTGAATTTATTTTTTCGGCAACAACCGGCTTGCCAGCTTTGAATTGAGCCGGGAGAACAGGTGCTTCGTAATAAAATTTTTCTTTTATTCCGGGTAATTTTTTTGCTCGCATAATAATTCGTCAATCCAATTAATAAAACAAAAACTAATTTGAATAATCAATTATTATGCCGAATTACAGAGAATGAATGATTTTTGTTACTACACCGAGCAAAATAAATTCAACATATCCGTCGATTTTGAGTGGCAGAAATTGATTATCGGCAGATTGCAAATAAGGCACATCTCCAAATTTGCGGTATATTTTAATTGTGAGCTCGCCGCTGATGGAGGATAGAACTAATTTCCCGTCGGTTGGTTCAATTACTGTATCCACAATTAGTATATCACCGTCGCAAATACCAAAATGACGAAGTGCGTCCCCATTTACACGTGCAAAAAATGTTGCGGCAGGATGCTGAACAAGAAATTCATTGAGGTCTATCTCGCTTTCAATTGTTTGGTCAGCTGGTGTCGGGATACCTGCCGAAACACTCATCAAAAATAAGGGAAGTTTCTTATATTCACCTGAACTTGTTTGATAGCCAATAAGTTGAATTGTTTCCATCTTTATGCTCGCAAAATAATAAAAACTATGTCAAAATAACTAAATATTGTGAAAAAATCAAATAATGCTGAATAATATTTTTGTTAGCGACGCAGAGATTTGATAACAATTTATATTTTGAGAGAGAATAACTTTTATCAGTATCAGAAAATAAGTGAAAAAATAATCATATTTATGACAGATTTGGACGCTTTGATGAAATAAATTTTTGGTATTCATCAAGCATAATTTCGACGTTAGTTTTCCAGTTGTAATTTGCGTGAATATATTCCGAAGCTGATTTGCCAAGAATAGAAAGCATTTGCTTATTCTTGAGCAAAGCTAAAATACTTTTGGCAGTTTCCTCCGGAGAATTTGCACGCACAAGCCCCTGTGATTTTCCGGCAGAAATACCTTGTGCTGCAATATCTGTTGCAACAACAGGCAAGCCGGTTGCCATTGCTTCCAGAATTTTGACACGAACACCTGCTCCCACAAACAACGGTGCAATATACAAGGTAGCTTTCTGCAAGCAAGGAACAATATCCTGAACATATCCAATAGGACAAACCCCCAAATGTGAATAGTTTCTGAATTTTTCGGGCAAACCTTTGCCGTAGAGATTTAGTTTTACGCCGGATAATTCATTTTTGAGGATAGGCATCACATTTTCGATGAACCAAGTCAGACCCTCAACGTTTGGCTGCCATTTGTAGGTGGTTGCGATAGCAAGAGTTTTGCTTTCGCGATTGCTCATATCAACGTATTTAAATTTTTCGGTATCGACACCCACGGGCACGCACACAATCTTTGCCTCTGGTGCAAGACGGCGGGCTAATGCTGTTTCTTCTTCGGTAATAGCAAAGCACACATCCACAGCAGACATTATTTCGATTTCGGCTTTTTTTAGTGCTTTTGCCTGCTGGCTAACGAACAACTTTTTAGGGTTGGTGTCGCTTAAATTTTCTGCGTAACGTTGCCATATCATAAATTCAATGTTATGCAAACGAAGGGCAACGGGGAGGCCAAATTTGCGACCGAGTGCAATGCCAAGGCTCGCCATTGCGGTATGGTCGCAATGGATAATGTCGTAGCGTTCTGCTTCGCAAAGAGCAGATAAATATTCCAGCACCTTTGCCGAATAATGTTTATTTATATACAAAGAAGAGTTGGTGATAAATGCAAGGAAAGCACCGAACAAAGAATTCTTGGGAATATGCGGATAAACAAACACTTTGCCGTATTGTTTTGCCTGCTCCAGAGCATCGTCGCTAATTGTTGCATCTTCGAAAGAAAACAAATGCACCTCGTTTCCTGAACGGCTAAAATTGATAAATATATTAGCTATACCAATTTTTCCACCGTCATCCAAAGGAAACGGGAAACGAGGTGCAAGTTGCAAAATCTTCAAACAAGCCTCAATCAAAATCAAACTAATTATGATTTATATTTTGAGTAAAATTCTGCAATACGATCAAATGCTTTGTTCAGCACTTCTTCGGGCGGCAGAATAACAATACGGAAGTGGTGCGAACCGGGTTTTTGTCCGAATCCACTACCCGGAACAACTACAACACCTGTTTCTTTGAGCAGTTCTTTGCAAAAATGAGCATCGTCTTCGACATCGATTGATGGGAATGCATAGAAAGCACCATCAGGACGAACAAGCGAGATACCCGGAATTGTTGCAAGTTTGTTCATTGTAATAGCGAGCCTGTTTTTCAATCGGTTGTTGATATCAGTGAGATGTGATTGGTCGCCGTCCAAAGCTGCTATAATGGAATATTGCTCAGGATGATTAGCAGAAACACGTGCCCGTAAAAGCTTGTTGATAGCATCAATATAATCGCTCAGAACAGCTCGGTTGCCACTCACAACTCCCCATCCGAGACGGAAACCAGGAGCAACGTAATTTTTGGATAATCCCGAGAATGTGATACAAGCAACCTCTTGATTAAGAGATGCAATCGAGATGAATTCTTTCTCGCCGAATATTAATTTGTCATAAATTTCATCGGCAATGATAACCAAATTGTGTTCCAGTGCCAGATCGATAATTTGAAGTAATATTTCTTTCTTGCAAATCGAACCAGTTGGATTGTTTGGATTTATCAGAACAATAGCGCGAGTTTTGTCGTTGATTTTTGATTTAATATCTTCAATATCGGGCTGCCAGCCGTTAGCTTCGTCGAGATAGTAAGGATTGGGAACAAGTTCGAGCTTGCTTTGCACTGCTGTATAGAGCGGATAGCCGGGCGTTGGCATAAGGAAGTTTTCACCTGGATTGAGCAATGCAGTCAAACAAATTTCGATTGCTTCGCTTGCACCAGTTGTAATGAATACATCTAAAATGTTTTTTATTCCTTTGCGTTCAGCGTCGCGGACAATTGCATCAATTGCGGGTTTGATACCGCTCGATGGAGCATAACCATTTTTGTTTTCGAGCATAGCTTTGTAGGTGGCTTCGATAACGTGATTTGGAGTAACAAAGTCGTATACGTTTGGGTCGCCAATATTCAGGTAAAGCAATTCTTTTCCGCTTTTCTTTACTTCTTCTGCCAGAACAATAATATCACGAATTGCATAAGTTACATTATGTGTTTTACTCGCAGGTTTAATTTTTACATCTTTCATAAATCACCAAATCAAATAAAATTAACAAAAGAACAATTACAAAGTTACCGAAAATTAATAGATTAACAAATTGAAATAAGTAAAGAAAATTATATAAGAAACACCTTAATAATAGATATTTCATTCCGATTATCATTTTCGTTTAGTTCTAATCAAAGAAAAACGAAATCAATTTAACTTCTTTTCAGATGATTATAATGCTTATTGTAATCTATTTTCAAAAAATCCAAATGTAATTATAAATTATTTTCAGAAACACCAATTGAAATATGTACAACATTTTTATGCCAGGCACAAAAAAGGCTGCATCAGTAACTGTGCAGCCTTCCAATTCATAACATCTATAAATCATCTGACAATAACAAACCTTTCTTTGGCAAAGAATGCACCGTTGCGAAGTGTAACAAAATACACACCGTTTGGTAATCGGCTAATATCAAGTTTCACAGCACCGCCGGTTGGATTTTGGCTCTTATGCAACATCAGGCTTCCGTTCTGGTTGAAGATTTCAATTTCAACTGCTTCGCCCGAAAAATTGCTGTATGTAATAAACAGTTCTTCCGACGCTGGCTGTGGAGTAATTGCAAGCGAAGTAGTTTTATACTCAACGGCACCTTTTAGCAAAAGGATTGCGTCTGTTTCGTATTTTAGAGATTGCGTTGATTCTCCATCTGAATAATTGCGAGTTTCAGCAATCCGAACACTGCCAATCGTTTTATTTTTGTGGCTCCAAACCTTTACAACGAGTTCTTCGCCTTCGTAAGCACCGTCTTTCTCTGGAGTAAATTCATCGTCGCCCCAAACGACTACTCCACGCAATCCTTCCTGCCAAACGCTTGACCCCACAAGCAATCCATCGCATGTGAAGACGCCCACTTCGTCGCCATCCTGAATGTCAGCAATTTCCATCGGGAGCACTGCAGTTTTTCCGGAAATATGATTTTTACGAACGAACACAGAAGGTTCAGCAAAACTGTTGCTTAGAGCAGATGATTTTATTGCCGAATTTGGTGGAAACACAAATCTTGCACCTTGTGTCATTTTTATCATATAGCCTTTCCCAGGCTCCAAAGTTTGCAAAGTATTGAAAAACGGAGGATGATAGACTTGTCCGGTGATAGTTTTCACTTGCAAGATTTTGTTTAAAACACTTGACATCGCCGTTGTAAGTTGCATAGAAGAAGTTCTTGGATAGGGCATCCAGTACCAGTTTGTTGTTAGGAAAAGCGGAAGAGCCTGCGGGTAGAGCCTTACGCCATATATTGGCAACGAAGTCTGACCTGCAACGCGAATCTGATAAGCGTGGAATCTACTCCACTGGTTAAGTGTATTAACAACTTGCGGTGAATAAACAAGTCCAAACATATTTCTCATTATCTGTAAATTTTGATTTAATGGAGCAAGTAAGTATGAAATATTGGATGAATCAGGTAAAACATAGCTGGAAATCATATTCCATCCATTATTTAGAGGTATCGTGTGCGTTATTTTAACTATTGCACCAATTGAATCAATAATTGTTATACCGTTTGGTTGGTATGCATTCGGACCAGACTGAATCCGGTAATCTGAATAATGTTCGGTTAAAGTTTGGGCATTCCATACTTTAATAATATATGTTTCTCCAAGCGAATAGCCTTCCTTTATGTTTTGCGTAAAATCATCGTCGCCCCAGACAACAATACCGTAATTCTGACCATTCCATATCATATATCCGGCACATTTTTCGTAAATAGAATCGAGATAAAACACACCAATAGCATCACCATTTGATATATACCTATCACCAATACGATAAGTTCCATTAGGATTTAATCCAATAATTGCAAAGTTGCCGGTATTACTGTTAAAACTCCAATTAGCCGGAAGAGACATTGATAGAGTAGTGAAAGTTGCCGTTGCCCAATCCGATGAATCGCTTAAAGTATAAGATTTCACACGCCAGTAATATGTTGTGCTGTATGATAAATTGCTCAACGCTCTGCTTGTTTGTGTTGTAGCTTCATTAATTATTAATGAATTAAATGTGCTGCTTGTCGATAACTGAACACGATAACCTATTGCATTAGCAACTGATTGCCATACTAACGTAGTAAATGTATCCAACGCTGTTGCTCCGTTTGAAGGTGAAATCAACGCGGGTGTTGCCGGCGGTGCCTGACGTGTTGTAAAACTCCATACTGCCGACCAATCCGATGAATCAATCGCATTATACGATTTCACTCGCCAGTAATACGTCGTGCTGTATGATAAATTGCTCAACGCTCTGCTTATTTGTGTTGTAGCTTCATTAATTATTAATGAATTAAATGTGCTGCTTGTCGATAACTGAACACGATAGCTTGTCGCATTCCCAGCACTCTGCCATACCAAAACTGGCGTCAGCGATACGCCCGTCGAGTTGTTCGAAGGTGTGCTTAATAATGGTGTTGCCGGCGGTGCCTGACGTGTTGTAAAACTCCATACTGCCGACCAATCCGATGAATCAATCGCATTATACGATTTCACTCGCCAGTAATACGTCGTGCTGTATGATAAATTGCTCAATGCTCTGCTTGTTTGTGTTGTTGTTTCATCTACTGTTAATGTATTAAATGAACTGCTTGTCGATAACTGAACACGATAGCTTGTCGCATTCCCAGCACTCTGCCATACCAAAACTGGCGTCAGCGATACGCCCGTCGAGTTGTTCGACGGCGAAAGCAAGCTTGGAACAGCAGGTTGTGGAGAAGCCGGAATTATTTTGCCGCCGACAAAATTAAAATTCACAGTTCCATATAAAGTTCCCAAATTGTTATCAACCAGCGTTTCTGTAAGTCCGGAAGTTCCCCAAGTCAAAAATACTGTATCTGAACTACTGTAGTAAACTTTGATGTTAAACAAAGCATAGCCGTTAGGAAAGCTAACATCGTTGAAATTTGCGGACATCCAGGTGTTGCTTATAGTAGTAGAGTTATAATTTAAATTACCCATCCACTCGTTATCACTTGTAAGATTATTATACGTGAAACCGGTACCTGTGCCAGATTTAGTAATACCATTAGTATGAAAAATATAAAATTGTCCCACACCAATAGCATTTGCACCATTAGCACCGCTGATGCTAACAGGAATTGTAACTAATTGACCAGGAAACGCCTGAATTGTTCCGATTGTCAGAGTTATATTAGTCTGCGAAAAAAGGCTTCCTGACAATAAGTTTATTAATATCATCAGAAGAGGTATTACAAGCTTTTTCATAGTAAAATTTATTATTAGTTCAACATTTTTCAATTATTTGGTGGAATGTAACTTCCATTTACATCTCCAGAACAAAGCGACTGGATATTGATAGAAACGTTCGCACCATTTATTTCGAGAATAGTCGGGTGGAAAACATAATTCGGAGCAGTCCACGTATATGGTTGTAAATTATTCAATCTTCTTCTCATCTGGTTTGCATCGACTATAGAAACGCTGCTGCTTTGATTAATATCTGCGGCAAGCAATCGAACACCGGTAAGTGGAGTAAATTGCGACTGAACATTATTCAGATGAAGCCTTATTGTATTTACATCCGATATGTTAATCCCGCCCCAAGATTTAGTAGTTGAAATATTTAATGAATATATGCCATTTGTAAAACCTGAGAAAGTAAAGTTTCCGAGTGAATCGGTAACAGTCTGTGCCAATTGTTGCCCTAAAGAATCCAATAAGCGAACAATGCAGTTATTCATATGGGTTTGGGCAGTGTTTGCATATTTAATTGTGCCTTGAATTTGATAAAGTTGGAGCAATGAAGTTGAAAACTTTCTAATCGCCGACCAAGCACTTATTTGAGACGTGTTGATGCTCCGCACCCGCCAATAATATGTAGTCCCAAATGAAAGTGTATTAATCGAATAATTTGTGAAATTGGTAGTATCATTTTTGAAAACACTTGCAAACAAACTATCGGTAGAAATTTGAATGATGTATTTTGTAGCAATAAACGAACTATCCCAAACGAAATTTACAGATGTCGGCAGAGAAGCAGAATTGTTAGCAGGTGAAACTAAATTTGGAGGCAGTAATAAAGGTTCGGTTGTAAATCTTCTTACATTAGACCACACAGACGAATCGCCACTCGGGTCGTAAGATTTCACACGCCAGTAATACAAAGTATTAGTATCTAATTTAAACTGTATTGGAATAGTTTTCGATGAATCATAAGCAATATCATTAAACGCAAGAACAGAGAAATTACTGAATTTCGAGACTTGTATTCTATCATAAGCAGAAAATGGATCACGCCTCCAGGTAAATTGTGGCAAAAGTGAAATATTTGTAGCACTGTCGCTGGGAGCAGATAATGAAGGTGGCGATAATTTATGTTGAACAAGGATTTTGCCGCTGCCACCAACTATCCAGCCTTTTTGCGAAGAAACAAATTTAACACTATTAAAATTAACCGGTGGCTGTAGACCAGAACTTTGGGCAACCCATTGCGAACCTCCGTTTGTTGTCGCAAGAATTGTCCCTCCGTCACCGACAACCCATCCTCTGTTTATATCAAGGAAATTAACTCCGTAGAGCCAGTTTGATGTGTTGGAAGTTTGAGGCAACCAGTAGGTGCCTCCAGAAGTAGTTTTATAAATTGCTCCTGATGCTCCGACTATCCAACCATAGCTATAGTTAACAAAATGAACAGCATAAATCGGCAGAGTCCCGCCTATTGACTGACTGAACCAGTTTGCACCACCATCATATGTCAATAAGATTGTTCCGTTCTGCCCGACGACACACCCGAAATCGGCATCAACAAAATACACGTCCAAAAGGATTTGATTCACCATACTTGATTGACTAACCCAGCTAACCCCGCCATTTGTTGTTTTGCGGATTGTGCCACCTTGCCCCACAACCCAGCCGACTGTATCGTTTGCAAAATGAACGGCAAACAGAGTATTACCAGTCCCACTTGTCTGAGAAAACCAGGTTGTTCCGCCGTTTGTCGTTTTGCGAATTGTGCCACCTTGCCCCACAACCCAGCCAACTGTATCATTTACAAAATAAACGCCAAATAAAGTGTTGCTTGTGCCACTTGTTTGTGCAAACCAAATTGCCCCGCCGTTTGTTGTTTTGCGAATCTCGCCAGCATTTCCGACTGCCCAGCCCAAAGTTGAATCTCTAAAGAAAACATCTCTAAATTCTTCTGTTGTGTTGCTTTGTTGAGCTATCCAACCGGAGTGTAATTGATTATAGGCTAAAATAGCAAGAAGTAAATATATTAGTTTTCTCATAAAGAAAGCCTTTTGCAGTAATATTAATATACAGGTTATACGATATTTTTTCTAAATATCGTATAACGTTTTAGACTTATTATCGTAAATTTTATTCTATTCTTTAATGTTTTGAATTGTTTAGTCTTTCAGAAAAGAAAACGAAATGAAACAAACGGCACGATGCATTGAGAGAAAATTCTTTTGATAAATTTTTTTTGAGAGCAATCAAAATTTTCTATTCATAAAAAAGGGCTGCAAAAGCAGCCCTGATATTTTAAGAACTATCCCCTATGTTCGCTTAACCATTGGCAAAGTAAGCATAACAAGATTGCCTTCTTCGCCACCGAAAGTTTCGACACTCATAGCACCATTCATTCGGCGGATAATAGACGAAGCTTTTGCTAAATTCAGCATTACATCCTGCTTGTCGTGGCTGATGACGTTTATTATGTTGTTCTGATTATCTCTATAAATCTTTATCAAATCGGCTACTTCGCTATTGCCTGGACCAAGAATCTGAATTTCGACTGCTCCATCGTAGGAGTTTTCTTGCACAACAACATCGAACGATACATTATCCATATCAATAGTTAATGCATCATATATATACACCAGCGATTTTTGCAGAAGCGACGGACTAACCACAGCAGTCGGAGTTGTTCCGGAAGTATCAATATTAAGTGAAATAGAATTTTTACGGTCGTGTTTTTTATAGACTTCAACTGCATTGACAAGGGCAGGTTCAATTTTGGTAGTAACGAAGCTATCGAGCGAGGATTCGCCCTGGTCCAGAGCAGCATCGACAATATCAGAAACGAATGTGAAAATTTCTTCCGAGCTTTGCTCTGCATATTGCAGGTAGGACATCATTTCTTCTTCTGTTTCGTAGAACTTATTCGAAAGGAGTTGCAGGTAACCAATAATACCAGTAAGCGAGTTGCGGAGTTGGTGGCTAAGCTTAATCATAAAGAAAGATTTGGCGTGGCTTGCCTCGAGAGCATATTGCTCTGCAATTTCAATTTGCTTACGTTTGATTTCTGCTTCTTGTTCGGCAAGTTTTTCGAGCGTTACATCACGACCAATTGCATAAACAAAGCCATCAGATTTGGAAATTGTCAGGTTCCAGCTTACCCAGACAAGTTCGCCCGAACGGTTTTTCATCTTGAAGTCAACTTTTTCGGTATGTTCATCTTCGGCATTATTAATAATATTTATGAGTTGGTTATAATCTTTTTCCTGCATAAACAAATCTGCAAAATTCAATGCAAGAAAATCACTGATGGAATATCCAAGCAATCCTTGCACAGCCGGGTTTACCGTTTTCCATTTACCTTGGAAATCAATAACGCCTATGATGTCTTTTGTAGCTTCCAAAATTCTGCGTTGCGAACGTGTGATTCGTTCCGCGATATCTTCGGCACGGGCACGGCTTGTGAGAACCGAAATGATAAACCCGAACAGGAAGAAGCTGAGCAAAAACGATGCTGCAAAAGATAATTCGGGCAAATACTCCTGCAATTTTCCGCCATAATTTGGAATAGTGTAGAAGCGACCAATAAACTGCTTGTTCCCAACTTGGAGTTTCACTTCTTCGCTTAATATCGGCTTGAAACCAGTTTCAAGCAATTTTGCGTTGTCGGAAGCAAAAATTGTTTCTTCCTTATTGTCAGAAATCTGGTAATACTTGAAAATCACCGAGGTATCAGAAGGGAAAAAGTCGTCCTGCTCGCCTTTGAGAGCAGTTTTGAAAAAGGTCTTCACATCAATTTCCATCACGAGCGAAGCATAGTATTTCGAGCGTCGGCTATCTAAAGTAGAGACATCCGCATTTTGCTGATAAACAGGCAAAATAAGGCAGAACCCCATTGTATCCTGTCGGATTGGGAACACCTTTGTAGCTATCATTTTGTTTTCGTCGCGTGCAAGTTCTATACTTGAAGAAATTTCCGGAATTGTTGAGTAATCAAATCCAATACGATGAATGTTTTTATTGTAATCGACACAATGCAGAACCGGATAGTAGAATTTTCTGTTGCCGGGAGGATTAATCTGGTAATCAAAATAACCCTGAGAACGGGCAGAATAAACAAAATTATCGATATTTCTACCCTCGACATAAGGCACATAAGATAGACTTAAAAGCGAGGAATAAGTTTTTGCCGGAACAGTTCCATAGAGTTCGAAATAGTCGCGAACAACCTCAACATTTTGATAATACAGTCCGTGAATTGATTGCAAAACCTGCTTTTGACGGTCGAGGTAGTTTTCTATGCGGGTAGCGATAGAATTTACTGCTTTGTCGAATTCCTGACGGCGGGTGCTTTCAACGTTTTGCTTTACGAAGTCTCTGATGGCAAAGCTTGCTGCCACAAGAATAATCAAGATTATATAAGCAACATAAGTTCGCCGGAAATCGAACAAAATAGATTTTCTTTTTTGTCCTGCTTGCTTGACAACAATATCAAAAGATGTATCATTAGCCATATTTCATTACTTTTATTTTTGGTTAATAATATTTTCAACGTCGGAAACAAATGTAGTTGTATTGATTGGCTTCGGGATATAGCCAGTAAAACCAATATTTACAAATTTCTGCCTATCTTGAGTAGTTGCAAATCCGGTAATTGCAATAATCGGAGTTGCCGAATGAATTTCAATTTGCCGCACTTGATAATAAAGGTCTGTGCCATTCATATCAGGCAGGAGGATGTCCATAATAATTGCTCTTGCGGGATTAACCGATAACCACTCAATTGCGGGCTTGCCTTCTTCAAAATCTACAGTTTCGTAGCCGGCACGTTTCAATAAAGTACAATAAAGCTTTCTAATTGGAGTATTGTCTTCGATTACACAAATCAATTTTTCTGAATTCATAAAAATAATCTCCAAAAAATTTATCTTGGAACAACAATTATTTCGACACGCCTATTTTTACGTTGATTAGCAGGAGTATCGTTCGGAGCAACAGGAATAAGAGCGCCTCGGCTTGTGGCAAGCACCCGGTTTGCCGGTATTCCTTTTTGATTAACTAAATAATTTCGCACGTTGTTTGCACGGGCAGTAGCGCGTTGAGTGTTCTGTTGCAATGTGCCCTGGTTGTCGGAGTGCCCGGTGATACGAATTTCAAAATTTGGATTAGCCCGCAGGTAATCAGCGAGCAAATCCAAATATTCAATAATCTGTGGACTAAGATTTGTTGTTTCGGGCTTGTCGAAATTGAATACAACCATCTGGTTCGGGATAATTCTGCGTCGCACCTGCCCGGTAATTTCACGTTGCCGGAGTTCTTCCTGAAAAACCGGAGTAGTAACTTCTGCTACTTCCTCAACTATTTCCGGCAATTCGACCATTGCCAGCCAAGCCGAAACAAGCGGTTCAGCAGAGCGGAAGCCCGTAAATTCCACACCACTCACAGAAACCTGAGCCAAAAATTGCGGTGGCTCGACATAAGTTTCGTCAAATCGCAGTGTATCAAATTCACGGTAGTCCTTGCCAAATTTAATTGCGAAACCGACTTTAAAACCAAGGGTTTTCCACGAAGAATTAAGTTGCGACAATGCTTTTGTTCCACCATTGATAGCGATATACGGACTTCCGATGAAACGCGATTTGCCAGCATAGTCAGCAAGCAAAAACTCATAGCCCACACCCAAATTAAATTCAAGCCGAACATTAGGCTTTATTCCCGGAACACGAACAAATTCATCAATAATTCCGGAATTAATATAACGCTTTGCTTGCTTGGCAGTAGCTCCGATGTTAAATCCGACATCAATCCCACCGTAGTAATACAGCCCACTAACGTCAGAAAAATACTTTACCTGCGGCGAGATAATTATATAATCAAGGACGGATTTATATTCATATCTGGTTTTCAAACTATCGTTCATCTGATTAGTTTCAGTAGAAAAAGCTTTGCGGTCGAGCAGCGAAATGCCGAGCGAGTAGGCTAATCGTTCGTTTCTTGGCTTGTATTCAGCCATTGCACCAAAATAGAATCCTCCGCCGAAAGCTGAATTAAAACTTATTTTTGGATTATATAAAGTATCTTTGATTAGTGGATTTATTTTGCTGTATAAATCGCCGAAAAATAAATTAATGTTTGGTCCGCCGAAAACTCCAAACCACCAGTCCCCGTAATAGCGTTCTACTTTCAAAGTGTCGAGCGAAGGTAGTGTGTAAAATTCTCGTAGGTATCCATCAGGAATTTGTGCATTCAAAAATGAAACCGAAAACAGGATTGCCACTAAATATTGTATTTTGTTTTTTATCATTAATTTTCTGCAATAAATCTTGTGTTTAAAATATATCCACTTTCAGAAATTAAATTAATAAAATATATGCCATCGGACAAATTCATTTTTAGTGAAATTTCGTTAAAACCGTTTGTTAAATAAACAGTTTCGCTTGATGAAACCAGCCTGCCTGTAACGTCAAATATTAGTAAATTATACTTTCCTTGTTCTACTAAAAACAAATTTAGAGATAGAATATTGTTTGAATACTTAGCATAAATTTTAGGTTCGTCGTCAATTGTAATTGATTTGCCATTATCCCACGAACAATTTGGGAGCACCTCCACAGTCGATGGTTCGCTAAAGAAATAGTAGAAGTCGGGATTTGTTGCAATTATTGTATCTATCGTAATCAAAGAGTTGCCCGTTTGCGAGCCAAGTGCAAGAAAATTCAGCTTTTCAGCAACTCCGCTCGAAACATCTCCACTCATATTATGCTTTAATTTGCCGGGCAGAAGTTCATTATCCCAATAAAGCAAATAAGAAGGGTAATTTCCTTGAAGTTCGAAAAAGTATTTGTTGTAAGGCATTCTATTTGGCAGGTAATTGTGATTAACTTTCAGTTCAACAATTTTCTTTTCACCAAACTTTGCGTGAATATCCTGCAGACGGGCATAAAATTTATATCCACAATTCAAAGTAATTGTATCCTTTTGGGAAGTAATTTCGGGCATTTGCAACAGAACAAACGAGCCATCACGGGCAGACGCTGCGAGATATTTTCCGTTACTTGAAATGTTTGAATAAATCAGCTGAGAATTGTATTTATACTGATAGAACACCGAACCTGTAAACAAATCCACAAAATTCAAATTACTATCCAAAGAGCCTGAAACAAAATACTTCCCGTTTTGTGAAGCAACAACCGTGCGAACGTGTGAAGTGTGCAAATCAATTTCACGCGACAAGGAGAAATCCGAAAGCAACCACGAACGCACTTTGCCATCTGCTGCTGCCGATAGAGCCAAAGGTGAACCTTGGACAAAAGCAACATCAAATACAACTGTATTTTGGTTGCCCGAACCGTGCGAACCAAACTTGCGTATATCGTCGGTTACTGTATTGATTAAATACAGCGAACCATTGTATGCCCCGCACAGCAAACTATCGCCAGTAGAAGAAAAATCAATGCTATATATTTCGCTACGGTCTGCTGACAAATCTACCCGATAAGTCCTGACAAAATCGAACTTCTGGTAGTCGAATACTGCTACAAATCCGCTATCAGCCCCGAAAGCAATGATTTTTTTTGTCGGGTGGTGGGCAATTCTCCTTACATTGCCAGAGAAAAGCCCTTGGGCAATATCTTTTATTTCAATGCGAGCAACATCGAACATATAAATGCCATTTACTGTGCCAACAAACAGTGTATCAGCCGATTGCGCGGGGAGGACAAAACGAATTTGCCCAAATTGTTGCAGGTTTATTGTTTTTATCAGACGGCGGTTAGCTATATCCCAGAAATTCACTTCGTTTGCATTGGCTGTAACAAGTGCAAAATCCCGGGCAGCAAAAACAATTGAGCGAATCTCGGAAGTGTGAGCATTTTCTTTGTGCCAGAGCAGAACAGGCTCGGAATAATTTTCGAAATTTGCTACAACCTGCAAGTTTTTTGATTTTACATAAGGAATTTTAAGAGAATAATTATTATCTGCTAATGAAATTCTTCCAAAAAAGTATTTTTCAAAAATACCGTAGCCCAGTATATCTGCAAATTTGAAATTATTTGTTTGAAAAATTAATTGGACTGTGTCGTCAACAAAGTAAACAGGACGCGGGTTAGCTACAAAAATGCTTTGCGTGTGCAAGATACTTAATGGTATCAGCAAAAGACAATATATCGTTAGAACTAATCTCATTATGATTATTTATTCCGGACATACAGCACTTTGACAGTTGCCCGTGAAAGCTCGACGCCCGGGTCGTTAATCGGATAAGCGATAAAGATAATGTCGTAGCTTCCCTGAGAAGTAATTTCCGAGGCTTTGAAGTAAGTTTCGTGCCAACCGCGGGGAGTAATTCTCGATTCGAGCAATTCGTTTGAGGAATTATCCCGCAAAGTGGCAATTTGCTTGCCTGCACGATCGTAAACATAACAGGAAAGCCGAACATCATCACGAACAAAATATCGGACTTTTGTTTCTGAAACAAACGGGTTTGGGTCTGCCTGGGCAAACTCTATTACAGCATTTGGTACAGGAACAAGTCGGGTTGCAAGTTTGATAATTCTATCGTTTTCGTCCTGATAATAAAGTCTGTAGATATATTCCACACCTCGATACTCAATATTGTCTGTAATTACGCCATATTCTTTGCCTGTTGGTGAAGTGTATTGTCCGGTAAGCATATTTGAGTATTTCGGGTCGTTCCAGTCTGCAACAGTAACAGTAAAGGCAGCATCCGGAATTTCCTCCAGATTCATATCAGAGGAAGCTACACGAACAGCACGCTTAATAATAAAACCTTTTGTTTTATATTCAGAGTGAGTTTTGAACCAGAGCTCCACTTTCAGGTTACCGATATAACGAGCGTAGAAGTAATCCAGAGATGTTGCGGGTGGCTTGGTGGGGTCGTCTTTGAAAGAAACTAAAGTAATCGATACATCTCCCATTTCGACATTGTCGTCAGATTGGACATCCAAAAGCTGAAGCGGCACAGGGTCTCCTTCGACATACTTAAAAGCAACCGCCTGATAATAACTAATAGGACGTTTCCAATATATGCTTTCTTCAATCGGAGAGCCATCGCGGGTTGAAAGACGAAAACGCCCGACTTTAACATAAGTATTAGGCGGAATCAATATAGCATCTTTAAGTGTTTCGGGACCAAGAACAATAATCTGAATTCTATCTTTCAGAGTGCCAGTGTAGATTTTGTAAGGGCGACCACCCGGAAGCACAAGCGGCAGATCGCTTGATTGTGGTATTAATTCAAGTGATAAATTAGTGTAGTCATAATCGGGCATATTTGCAAATTCGAATTGGAATGTAGAATTAGCATAATATCGCCAAATTTCGCTTGTTCGCTGCAGATAAACATCAAATTCAAGGGTGGATGGTGAAGTTTTGTAAGCGTTTCTGATTGCAGCAACTGCCAGAGTGTCGTCTATCAACACCTGAGATTGGAGTGGGATAAGCGATAAAAAAAATAAACTTAATATTGATATTATATATTTCATTACGGGATAGCCGAAACTCTGTTTCTATTGTTGAAGCTAATATTGAAATCGCGTGTGGTAATAATACCGTCCATATTCATATCGCCAACAAGGTAACCGTTGAATAGATTATATTGCCAAATGTTATTATCAGGAATAACAGAGTAATAATCTTTGTCGTCGATTCTGCCATTTTCAAAAATACTTCCGTTCATTTCGCCGGCAATCAAAGCATAAACGAAACTGCCATCGAGCTTTTTATCCACACGTTTCAGCGAAGAGATACCGCCCATCACTAAATCAGGAGAAGTAAAGTCCAGATTGCGTGTTGCTCCGGGGAGGACAGTAACCTGCTCTTTTGTAATTACTGCCAAATGGTTTCTATGACGAATTGCAACATAGTA
Organism: Eximiradius proteiniborus; assembly: GCF_058546985.1. Lineage (NCBI taxonomy): Bacteria > Pseudomonadati > Bacteroidota > Eximiradiia > Eximiradiales > Eximiradiaceae > Eximiradius > Eximiradius proteiniborus. Next base: position 1,602,200 of record NZ_CM178592.1, read on the forward strand.
ATCGCCGCTATCTAAACGATTTGTCTGGCTATAGTTGGCAACAGCAATTACTTCATTGCCATAAATATCAACTAAACGTCCATCGCGTTTAACAAGGTAAGTGCGGAAAATGCCCGGTTGAGTGAAGCTTTTGCGAAATTCTACCACTACCCAATCTACTACTGAATCCGGAAGTTGAGAAGTAACATAGAATTGCCTCATCGGGTCTAAGTTGTATGGATAAATATCCGGTGGAGGCACCGGCAAATAGCCACGCTGACGAAGGTCGTCCGCCATAGAACCATACCGATATGCACCTTCCAGAAAAACTTTGCCGGCTATCTGGAATAGTGCAGACGCAGAACTACCAATTGCAAAATAACCTAAATTGTTTATGTTTGTTGCATAACTATATGCCCAACCACGTGCCGTGTCCCATTGAGGTTCGGCAGAAGTCTGCAAATCAACCCACGAACTTGCGAACCAATTTTGCAATTTTAACATTTCAAACTGCAAATTGTTCTGTTCGTCGAGCGAATCGTTAGGCAGTCGACGCCAGCCATAACCAAAAAGCATATTTGTGCCGACATCTACAAATTCACCGGAAGAATTTTTCCCGCGAATCTCAAAGAAACGGCGAACTTTGGAATTGCCTAAGGGAAGCAACGGAAAAGTAGCAGGTCGGACAGTAGCAATCAATTCAGTTATACCATTTGCCGAAGTTTCGTCAGGGAAAATAGCATAAGTGAATGGATTGTGCAAAAGCATTCGTTCGCCACCGAAACGCACACGAGTAAGCCGCAGAGTTCCGCTTATTTCAGCATTTGGATTGTTTTCGTTGTAGGATGGATTTCTTGTCGTTGCGATTGTGAGAGTATCCTGGAGAATAATTCTGCCACCAACGTAAAGGCTGTCGTTTACAGTAACATTTTTCTCGATAAGCAGGTCACCTGAATTTGCCTGAATTAATTTTTGCAAAGAATTTGTGTTTGATGGAAGCTCGCCGCTTGCCATTATCGAGCCGTTACCGGAATAACGGACGTCCACACGCCCTTCGAAAACAGGCTCCACCGACAGACTACTTCCGGTGAATCGCTCTATCTCTGTGGAATCAGCCATATTGAAGTTCTCTGTTTCGGAGTTGTTGAGAGTGCCGCGGGAAAGAGTGAGTTTTTCATTTATCTTAAATCCGCCGCTGACAATATTAACACCAAAAGGATTATCAATATTCAAGCGGGAAAACTGACCATTTGCCAGTATGTTCTGAGGAGCATTTTCGTTACTCAATCGCAAATCGCGTGGACCATCGTAGCGAGCGTTGCGGTTTACAACAGTAGAGCGAGCGATAACGTCTTCGGGCTGAAGTCCAATCCATCGGGTTGTGAAATCGGCACCTTCTGCAATAATGAGCGAATCAAGAACAACAAGGTTTCGCACACGGTTGCTTTGGTCGCGGGTATCGGCAACGATTTTCTTTGCATTGTTTGCAACTACAAGCTGATTATAAACAATGTTTGGAACAACCTGCTGGGAGCCTTCGCGTTGCTGCAAAAATTCTACACGTCCCCCAATAGTATCTGGCAAAGCATTCACTTGCCCGTTTTTTACCTTGATTGTGCCTTTGTTGTTGATTTTTCCGCCGGAATTGTCCAATACATATTGAGCAGCAAGCTGGCTGGAAACGAGTATTATTGCGACAATATGTATTAGTATTTTTTTCATATTTTTTAGTTTATAAAAGCCCGGTTTCTCGAAGTTTAGAGTTTAATTATCGATAAGCCGGGCTTTTACGAACATTTATTAACAGAAATTATTGATTAATTTCAATAATACCTTCGTTGTTGATAGTACCGTTGTTCTGAATAGCGTTAGTTTCAAGAACTGCTGGATTTGGACCATAAGGAGTAATCCAAACGCCATTGAATCCCGGATTAGTAAGGAATGTCGATTTAGCAGCAATACCTGTTCCAAATGCTGGTTGCATTGCGTTTGTGTTCAAGTTCTGGAAAGTAACTCCAGTAGTTGATTTTGTTCTGAACACGTAAGTTGCGCCGTTATCTTCGTTGCCGAGGATGAATGCAGCGTTTGGAAGATTAGCAACAATAATTGAGTTAGCAGCAGGGTTGGTGCCATAAACGCTTGCTTCAGAAGTAGTGTTGCCAGTAGCAACTGTGCCGGCAAATGGACCGGCAATACCAGCATAAACCATATGACGAATTTCAACGTTATCGTCTTCTGATGGGCGAGTGCCTTCATCCCAAGTGTTCGGGTTTGTCCAGCGACCATCTGTGATGGAGTAGAAAGTAGTAGGACCAGCAGCCAGGACAAGGTCGTTCCCGCTTGCAAATGCTGCGATACCGTTAGGCAAATTAGCAGTAGCTGTATTTGCTACGCCAGCAAGTTCAACATAACCAAGCGTCGTAGCTGTAGCAGCACTTCTTGTTGGAGTTTGACCAGTACCAACTTTTTCACGAGCCGGCTGGTTAGAAGCTTCATACATACGAAGTGATGCTTGTGTGTAAGGAGCAGCCCAGCTTGTTCTTTCGTCTTCACGATAAGCAGCACGTAAAGTCATTTCGAAAGCACCAGCATTGCCAGCGTAGCTTAGGTTGATCTTTCTATTAACGTCAGTAGTAGAATTATAGTCGAATGGATTAACGCCGGGACGGACATTCAAAGTAATCGAAGTTGGGTTGTCTGCATCAGCAGCCAAAGTAACAATTGTATTAGAGTTGTTGAATGTATATGCTTGAGCAGTAGTATTAGTTACACGAGAGAATAACCCGACAACTTCATTCATAGCAGTGTATGTAGCAGTTGCAGTTGGAGTAGCCATACGGAATGTTCCGTTATTTGCAGCCATATCTAAATTGCCGCCATCGAGCGAGAAGTTGCCGCATACGTTAATGTCGTTGCCATATGTTGCAGTGCCACCGGTTTTAAGACCAACGCCAGAAAGTGTTAAATTACCATAGCGTTTGCCATCTGCGTTCAAAGTTGGTAGAATAGTTTGAACACCACCATTGTAAGTAATGTTCGAACCGCAAGCAAAGTTAAGATTGTTACCATCACCATTGTTTGAAATACTGCTTGAGATAACAAGATTATTGCCTGTGCCAAGATTAAGCACACCAGTAGAACCGATAGTTGTAGCACCAGCGAAAGTAACAGTGCCGAGGTTACCTGCGCCGCCATCATTAGCAGTAAGTGTTCCGTTCAAAGCCAAAGTGCCGTTGAAAGAAACTGCGCCTACACCGGTAACATTGAAGTTAGAACCACTTTGAGTTGTAACAGCATCGTTGAAAGTAACAGCACCAGCGCCAGTATTAACAGTACCGGTTCCGGCAACTGTAACAGGAGCACCGCTTGCAAATGTTGATGCACCACCACCAAGATTCAAAGTACCAGCAACGTTGAAGTCGTCTGTTGCATTAACCTGATAAGCAGATACAGTAGTTGCTGCAACCACTGTTGCCTGCGACGAAGCATTAATAATATAGTATGGATCTGTTGTAGGATAAATATTCTGTGAACCACCTGTTGCAGCATAATAGAATGTACCAGTTCCAAAGTTTAGCGATGAAGCAGTTGAGTAGAAAGGATAAGTGGAAAGCTGAGCGTATCCTGCCAGAGGAGTAGCACAAGCTTCGCCGATAACCCTGATTCCGTCCTGCATTACTTTGGAACCACCAGAAACAACAAGTCTCTGATAATAGTAAGGCTGAACTACCTGATTAGCAGCTGTTGAAGCCCAATCTACAACGCCGGGAATAGAATTAGCGGCGCTTTGCCCTAAGTTCGCAGTGCCTGTAATAGTAGCATTGGTAGATTTCAGCTTAATTACGCCACCGCAGGTAGCATTATAAGTGCCGTTGTTGATAAAGCTTTGAGCAAATAGTTCTACTCCAACTAAATTCAGAACTATTGCTGCAAGCAAAATTGTCCAGATTTTTTTCATTTTGTCTCTCATATTGATACCCATTAGTCTATTTAATTAATTTCTTTTACATCTATAACAAAAATACGTTTTCGATGCAATAAATTTTTAAGTAGAAATACTGAATTTTAAACAAATTAAGCTTATTCACCGATTTCAATTACCCCTTGATTATCTATAGTAGCATTATTAATCACATTTTTCCTGACAGATAGAGCATTTATTTCATTTACATTTAATGTTGCGTTATCTTTGATTAATAAATTGCCTAATATCAGTATAGGTGAACTCACAAATTTTGTGCCATTTCCAGATAAAATTACGTTATTTGGATAATTTGATAATCCAAAAGGATTTGGAGTGAGAGTTTGAGTGCCGTAGAACTCAATATTTGAAAATTCTCCGAGCACGAAATTAGAAAAGCCTGCAAGCACGCCTGAATTTGGATTAATTGTTCCACCAAAGGCAACGGTGGAGCTATCAAGCAAACGGAAAACCGAGCTACCGGTGATAATGTTTGCCAGCATTGTGCCCTGGTTGTGCAAATCAAGTCGCCCGTTATATAGCAAAGTGATACCACCAATATTTGGATTTGGAATGTTCAAGCGAACATTGTGAAGAGAATCGTTCCAGCCAATTATCACAGAATCGCCTGCAAACTCGCTCACATTACCGGGGAATTCTCCTTCGGGAGCTAATTCTGTCCGGCTTTCGTTCAATGCCCAAGTGTTGTGGTCGTTCCATAATCCACTGCGATTGCTATAGAAGGCAAGATTTTTCTTTTCGCCAATGTAGAAATCGCCCAAACCACTCCAATAGTCGGATGTATTAGTAATTTCGACAGATGCAAGTGATGTATTCCAGTTGAGCTGAGAATATTGCCGGAAGTTCCATAGTGGTGTTTCGACAGGGAAAGATTTACGGAGCAAATAAGCGTTCGTTACATTTCCACTGGGGAAATTATTAACCTCGGATGCCGGGAAAGTAAATTTCGTGTTCAATTGCCTTGTACCAAGTGCGAAATTATTCTTGCTACGAATTTGCCACCAATAATTCACGCGTCGTGATTCGTGAATTCTCGCAGAATTTATGCTTGGAGGCGAATTTGCAATGACAGAGATAAAACCGGAATTGCCACTGCCAGCCGATAGAGAAAGTTCAGCTGGGGTATAAATATTTCCAAATCCAACTTCGAATTTAAATAAACCAGTGCCAGTACCAAACATACGCGAAAGCATTCCATCAATGTGTCCGATACCATTTCGAACAATAGAAGTCGTGTCGTGCAGAAGCCTGACAATCTTATTGTTCGTTCTTGCATTTATTATCGACGTATTTGTATTAGCAAATGTCAGACGGCGAGCTATTGTTAGTTCAGTTGAATCAGCAGAACCAGATAAAATTAAGTTTCCATTATTTTTATTAATTGTAAGATTATAGAAATTCACGCCCGAGGTATCATTCATAATAATATATTGATTGCCATTGCCGTTGATTGAAACACTCGAGGCACCACCAAAAACTTTCGTACCATTATTGGCAATAAGATTGCCAAGCAGATTAACATTTGCATTCCCAAAAGACAAATTGCCAAGCTCGACGCGAATAGTATCATCTACTGTATAAGTAGCAGGCGAGAAAGTAACAGTTTTGTAAAGCGAACCAGAGTTATTGACAATTACAGTTTTTGGATTAGTCGGACCATCGCCGGTGGCTTGATTAAGCGAGCCGATATATTCAAAAATACCTTTGCCATATGAGCGAATATTAGTGGTACGGATAGCACCAATATTCGGATAGACCCCTGTAACAGAGTTAAATCCATAAGCATCGTCGGTAGCAAGATAGCAACTATCGCGAAGCTCGAACGAGAGCCCGCGAATATAGCGTTCATCAAGAATTACAAGCTTGCCGGGCAAGCCGTTGTTTTTCTCTACTGTAAGCGAACGAATACGTGGATTGCTTTGATTGACAGTAACGACCCGACCGTTTCCTATGAATACTCTGTCTGTTTCTATATTAGGCAAGCGTGGAGCAACTGCACCGGTATATCCTTCGTTAGACCAGGTGTTTATGTCATTCCAGTTACCTGATTGACGCGAATAGAAACGCAATCCGGCAATTTCTGCAATAAAGAAATCGCCAAACGAAGTATTATTTATTGAAGTTGTAGATGAATCTGTGCGTAATTCCGGAACAGTAACATACCAGCTTCCGGGTGCGTTCCAGGCAGGTGTCCGGCGGAAATGTTCCATAATACCAAAAGAGGTTCCTACTTTGAGGTCTCCTGAAGGTTGATAACCTTTTCGGAAAAATGTTGTTAAAGCAAAAGTTCTGCCTGAGCCTAAGTCAAATTGAGGGCTACCGGCTGGAACAATTCGCCAGTAACGTTCTATTTGAGAGTTTGGCTGATACAGATCGCAATTTGCTAAATCCGGATGTGCTGTCCCATAAGCAGTAACTGAGAGCAATCCTTGAGTTCCCAAACCTGATGATATATCCAATTGAGCGGGTGTGTATGCATCGGACGAGCCAACAGTAAATAATACATTTTGAGAACCATTATTTATCCAGCGGCGGAGTTCACCATTGACGTGCCCCTGACTAAATCTTTGGATAGAAGCAAGATCGACAGTTGAGGTGCCCACCTGCACATATCTGTTATTTGTATTAACAATTGCAGTATTTCCAATTGAAAACTCAAGAGTGTTTCGAATAATTAAATTTGAATTTTGATAGTTGGGATCGGTGGAAAGATCTACCGAACCACCATCCGATTTGCTGATTGCTAAATCAAAGAATGGTTCGTTATTGCTACGTTTTATTTTCACAGTCTGAATTTGCTTGGTTGGAGGATTAGATAAACTACTGCCCACGAAAGCAAATCTGCGGGTACCAATATTACCTGTTAGGAACCGCCCATCAATAGTTAAATCACCACCTAAATTCAAAGTGTTTCCATTAAGGTTGAATACTGCACTATCTCGAATGGTCAAATCGTTTCTAACAGAGATAATCGGACTTCCGAGCAATAGTTCCTTGCCGTAAGTATTGGCAACATCCAAATTCCAGAACGGAACAGAAGAAATCACGTCAAAATTCAGGGTATTAGTTAGCAAGGAATCAGGATGACCAATCTGGACAGTTCCACCGGTTACAGTATTTACAGTAGTATTAACAAAGTAGTCGGGGTCTTTTTCACCTGTTGCACTTGTATCAATTGTTCGCAACACAAGAACTCGTCCACCCGTCATAGAAAATTTGGAGTTGGCTTCGCCAAAATCAAATGCAGCACGACGTTGGGAAGGATCTGTCGTAGCACCTTTGATCATTACACGAATTTCTGCATTATCTTTTATACGGAAATCAACTGCTGAAGTCAGGAAGCGACGTCGCATTGCCCCGGCTATATTCAGCTTGCTGTTTCCTGCAAAATCTATAATAGTTACACTCTCATACTGAAAATGTTCATCTTTCTGGTTACCAATGTTCATCGTACCATTGAGAAGCCATACAGAAGCATTTTGTCCACAAATTAGCCCATCGCTGTATGTTACACTGCCATCACGAACAACAAGCCCGACTAAATCGCCGAGAAAGACGTCCCCGTCTCCGTCAGTTGAAAGAGTAATGTTGGCAGGATTGTCGTGATAATACATTCCCGCATCTAAAATAAAATCTACACTTGGTTGCGAAAGCACTGCACTTGTGAATGCATTCGAAAATGATTGCGATTCGTTATGCAAGTTATAAATTGAATCTGCTTTGAATACTCTAACCGTTCCAATTGAGTGATAAACGCCCTCACCTTTGATAAATGAATGTTTGTTGCCCTGGAATACTAATCTCAGATTAACAGAATCGTTCGAGAAAACTCTCACTCCACCACTTGCACCCGTTCCATCATTACGGAATGTCCCGTCAATATAGAGAGTATCTATGCTCCGGACAGGTGGACCCATTACTTTTTTCAGACTACCATTCGGACCAACGTGTAATGTATTTTCAACACGGAGCGATTTATTAAAGGACTGCCCGAAAAAGAGTTCCGCAATACTGCTTGAGGAACTTATATAGACACTATCTAAGGCAAAGCGCGGAGTTCTGTCCAAAGTAATCTGGTGGTTACTGCCAATAATAACAGTATCACCTTCGAAGAAGCCGGGAGTATTTAATGCAACTACACTGCTGGAATGTGGATTGCCACTATTATAATCATTTGTCCACGAAAATGGGTTGCTCCAGATGCCATATTGCCTGCTCCAATAAAGTCTGGGACGTTCGAACGAGGAAGTTTCGCCAGCAGTCCAATCGTGATTAGGCAAAGTTTGAGCATTGTCAATAATAATAAACTTATTGGTGGTATCGATTTGAAGATTGGATGCATTAAAAATAGCAAATCCCCAGCCCGGGTCTTTTGGTTCGACGTCGGCACGCCGATAAAGCAATGGGCGATAGTTAAGAATATTCCCGACGCGTTCAGCATCATTATATTTAAATCTAAGCGAGGAAGTTCCACTACCCAATTGAATATTGCTTGTGTTGAAACTCCAATATTTCCTGAACATATTAGGATTTGCTGATGGAGCTTGCGGATGCGGATAATTGCTTCTTAAAGCAATTTCCAAATAATTGTTCGCAGTATATGTCTGATTAGTAAGAGTAACGCGGGCTTCACTGTACCGAACAGGGCGTAAACCTAATGAATCTTCTCCGATTGGGAAAGTAAAAGTATAGGTTTGGTTTGTCGAAACCGGATAAGATTTTCTTACTCGCGCAGTATTAGGTCCACCGCTTACTTTGAAAAGCCTTGTTGGTCCGAATAATTGCAAACTATCGATAACAGTAGTGGCTCCGAAAGTTGTGATTGTATTATCGTTCAGAGCAAATATAGTGTTTGAACGGAACTGAACAGAATCGCTGAACTGAATATTTCTTTCTGCGATTACACCACCAGATGGCTTCTGCAAACGTACTGTTTGTGGGAAAACAGTAAGTGCTGCTGTACCGCGGATTCTTTGAATTAACGTATCTATAAAATAAACTCGTCTGTTTGATGGATTTGTCTGGTTATGAAAACCAACATCGCCCGAATAATTGACTATATCACCCCGAATGAAAATTTCTCTTGCACCGTCGCGGTTGCGGAAGCGTCCGTTTCTGAAGACTATGCTATCTCTTATTGTCAGTGGGGCATTATTTGTAAGATCGACATATCTATCAGCAGCAGATCTGTTGTAATCTATTTCAAGCGAGGCAACAGCAGTAGGAAGTCCCGAACCAGTTTGTTGAACCACATTCGATGAAGTGCCAATATAAGCGAAATGATTAACTCCGAGATCGTTCCAATCGAAATTTATTATAGAGCTTGACGTCATTTGTCTAATATTTCCCGTTGTGGTCGAATTTTGAACAATACCACTTTCCGAGCCAATAAACAATTTGCCGCCATTTTTCATTACAAACTGGTCTGCGCGAATGTAGCTTTCGCCAGGCATCACAAGTTTGCCAACACCATTGGCAGATTTCTCGAGCAACACATAACGCAAATCAACATTCGGCAAATCGAAATATACAGAATCGCCATCGCCAATCACGGCATAATCACGATAAGATGAATTATTAAAGCGTGGGTAATCATTAACACTGTTTGTCGTCAATACATATCCTTGCTCGGTATTTTCATATAAAACAGTAGCATATGACCAGGTATTTGGATTAGACCAATTTCCTGAATTGCGTGAATAGAAAATACGCTCTGGGACTGAAGGAGGATCTTCACCGATCATAAGAACTATTGCAGGAGCAGAAGAGAATTGAGAAGTAACATTGAAAATATTGTTACCACCTAAAGAAGGATAGTTTGCATCACAGGTTAGTTCCGTTGTTTGATTTAATCTTGTTTGTATATTTGCAGAACGTGTCCATGTATCGTTTGTAAGTAAACGAAAAACTCTATAATTCAACGGATTTATACCACCACGAGGTTCATCCTGAGTAAAGAACATTCTAACGGTCAAAGCACGATTACCCTGCACATATTGAGGATTCATACCAACCGGCAGCGTTATTTCATAATACCTTTGAATATTTGTATTTGGATTGATGCTAATTGGATTAAATTTAGGATGATTACCATCAACAGCAATTATTTCTATCAGTCCGGCAACCTGTCCGGTTGTTGTACCCAATTCCTGTCGATTAACAATCAATGGAGCATATTTTGTTTGTGTTCCTATAGGGAAATATCTGGGGTTTTCATTTATATTCATATATCTTATTAATCTACCAATAACCCATCCATATTGAGGATTTGGCATAGTTGTATCATTACCCGTGGTTGCATAAACATCGTATCTACCTAATGCATAAGTCCCACCTAAAGAATCGTAAACAACAAGTCTCTTATTATTATTAAAAACATTAAAATTAGCTCTGTTAGGTATTTTAAACCAGAAAATCGGGACTGTAATATTAAACTGCGATATAACCACACCAGATGGTTTATTCATACTAATTCTGTTAAATACAAGTGGTTGCAGTTGATCTTTATATGTGCCTTTAATATATTGAGTGCCCGGTCCATTAAATACTACAACACCTTCCCACTGGGTAGTGTCTGCATTATTATGCAAATGAGGGTTATCACCTAAATAAGTTATTCTTCTATTCCCCGGATTAAAACTTGCACCACTATCTATTACAAAATTACCGCCTACTTTAGTAATCGCATTTGATAAATTTGTTGTCCCCCGCTGGAAATACAGACTATCAGTAATATATAATATTACCGGCGTTGTCCCTGTTAGTGTTAATGTTCCTGATGGTTTATTTACTCTGAAAGTTCTCATAGTAAGCGGCATACCATTGCCTGTTGCCTGATTTCCAGTGCCAGCGTAAATAAAATGCCCTCTATTATGATTATTGAAGTTGTATTGACGAGTAGCTGTCCGGATGCAACCTGTGGTTCCTGAGGCTGTAATTCCTTCTGCGTGCCTGATTGTCAGCGCACCTGCACTATCGAGGCGGAAAGTACCGGCACCTGTAAGAAGAACCGAGCCATCAGCAAATTCAAGATTGCCTCCGGCAAAGCCAGCACCTCCGGTTTCTACAATAACGCTTCTGCCGGCATCGACGTTGTGATTAACGTTAAGAACTACTGTTTTCCCATTGCCAATGCGAATATTGTCGCGCGATTCGGGGGCACGCGTAGATGGTTCTGTGCTTGTATAACTTGCAGTAGACCAAGTCGAAGGAGAATTCCAGTTTCCATTGGCAATTGAGTAGAAAGTGAAAACACGCGGCTCACCTATTATGAAGTAGTGAGAAGAATTATTGTCCAAATCACTATTGTTAATCATCACGGTCGAGAGCGGATTGCGGGCACCAAGTCCTACCCGCGTCCAGCGTCCGGTGTTTATAGTAGTATCGCGGTGGAAAATTTCAAAATTAAGCGGATTCCCGCGTCCGGTTGTGTCCGCTGGAGTAAAGAAAAATTCAGCGTCGTAGGTTCGTGTAGAAGCAAGAGTAAATCTATTCTGTGTAGTTGTATCTGCGTGAAGCACCCATACTTTGCGGACATTTCGGGTAGTGTCCAGTTCAGGACCATTTGGCAATTGAGTTTGAATAACTGTACGAGTAATATTCGGTGCAGCAGTATCAACAAGCACGTAAGCATCAAGATAGCCGGCGGCTCCTCCCCAACCGTTGATTGATAAGTTCATCGGTGCATAATGACTACCTAATCCAATCGGGAATAATTTGGAAACGGAATTTTCACCAAAAGGCAAACGAAGCCTCCCATCTATATGCCCGGGGTTGGCTCCGGGGCGGGTAATTGTGCCATCTACCACTATTGGTTTGTTTGGAACGGAAGTTGAACTGCGGCCAGAAATATTTCCCTGAATAAGCGTTAAGTTATTTGTTACCTTAATGAGTGAATCGCCGTCTAATAGCAAATTACCGGAAGTTTTATTAACAGTCAGATTATAAAAAGTGCCTTTGCCATTATTGATAAGCGTTTGATTGCCAACACCGTTGAAATATACGCGTCCATTTTGAGCAGAAAAAGTTCCTGAATTGGTGAAATTACCACGAATTGCAAGAGCAGTGCTGTTCAAATCTCTAAAAGTAGCGGGGTCGATTGTCAAATTGCCATTAATTGTTATACTATCGAGATAATTGACAACACCATTTATAGCAGTGCCCATAATTCTAACATTATTGAAAACAACGCCATTCGAGAGAATACTTGTTACTTTTCCATCAGCTTCGAATGTTACAAGCCCGTTCCCGGCGTCGAATTGCCCTCCGGGCTGAGTAACCCACGAATGGAGCAATTTGATGTGCTGGTTGTTTGCAACAAGTCGCCCGGAAATCAGATTAATATTGTTGCGAACAAGCATAAAATTATTCGAAGGGTTGGCATCATTGGGCGGCATTACAATTTTGTCGCCCGAGCCGGCAATATTCAAGTTGTGGAATTTTAATCTATAAACTAAATCTGCCGGAGTAGGATAACCAGTATTAATATGTTGGTTCCCATTTCCGTTGAATACAACGGTTGAGCCTGTAACTATAAATCTATCAGCAATAGGTGTGGGATGAAAAGAAAGAGCAGAAATATCGAGTTCACCACCAATACGGATTTCCCCTGTTGGGTCAAATGTAATATAGGTATTGGCAGCGCGATTGCCGGTTATTCTGATGTTATGGTATTGAGTAACTGCAGGCTCGCCGGGCGACGGACTGCCACTGCTTGGCAGACGGAACGAACCGGAACCGTCGAACACGAGAGTGCCGGCAGTAAATACAGCGTTTTTGTATTTAGTTGGATAAGTTTGCATTACAAGATAGCCGCCACGCATAATAATCTGGCGAACTGTTGTATCGGCTGTTTCGCCATTAGCAGAAAAGTTGCCATTTTTGAAGAGATGGAAAGTCCCTTCATTAACCACTAATGAATCTTTTATCAAAATTGATTTTGTAAGCGAAACAGTGTCTGTAGGATTTGTTTTATTTATTATTAGGCTTCTAACAATATCAGGTAGCCCATCGCCTGTAATCTGATTGTGGTTGCCGAAATATTCATAAATTGCATTCTGCGAGTAAGATCTATTTCGGGTGCGGACGTTCCCGGCATTTGTATTCTGAGTGATACCTTCAGGGCTCGAAATGTTTAACTTTCCACCATCCTCGACAAAGAGAGAATCACCTTGCACAAAAGCATTAAAGACAGGAAAAGATAATTGCCCGCTCGACTGCACTTTTATAATTTTTACTTCTGCGGTTACAGACGATACTGAAACATTGCGACCATTTCCGATAAACACTTTGTCGTTAATTGTCGAGGGATAGCTTCCGGCAGGAGCACCGAAATATCCTTGCTTAGACCAGGTATTTGGATCGTTCCAGTCGCCGTCGGCACGACTGTAATAAAATGTGCTGATTGTTTCTTCCTGTCCGGCTGTCCATTCCCCATCAAGCAAGAGATATGAACCACTTACAGTATCTTTTCTGTTTACTTCGTCAATATAAAATCTGTTATTTACAGATTCGATACCATAACCGGCACCGGGATTAATGTAATAAGTTCCGTTCGGACCGTCGTATGGACGGTAAAAGAGAGTTAATAAATACTGGTTTTCTACACCTTGAATTTCATTGTCGTTGTAATTAAATCTTAAGCTATAACCACCGGGCTGAACAAAAATGTTTGCAAAGTCTGTTTTCCAGTATTTTCGCAATGAAACGCCCTGCACTTCCACGTTCGGATGTTCTGCAGCAATGCAACGAACCGATAGGTGCGCGTTCGCACCAGCTGTCATCTCTCCTGCTGCAAAAACATATCTTACAGGTGAATAATTCCTGACGACAGGATTTGCAGTATCAAGCGGAGTACCGATTGGAAAACGAACGTTCAAATCAGAAGCTAAGCTTGGAATAACAGGTAGTTTTTTTATTATTGCTCCGCTAAGTTGTCGCTCTCCGCTTGTCATTACAAATTTTTGTGAATTGAATGGATCGACTATCGGATCGTTTGTATAGTTGGAAGTTGAATCAGGAAAAATATTTGCACCAACTTCGATGATAAGATTTGAACGGTGTATATTGAAAATATTATTCGAAACAAGCCGCAACGAGTTAGAAATCGTCAAACTGCTAATCAAAGGCGAAACATTTACCATACCGGTGCCGCTTTTCATCACCCAAATACGCTCGAAAGTCTGGTTGGTCAATCCAGTAATAGAATCTTGCAGTGAACCGAAAAATCGCAATACCCCAAAGCCATTCTGGCTATAGTTACCTAAATTTCTAAAAATTCCCGAAATCCATAAATTACTTGTTTGCGAATTATTATGCGACAGAGTAGCATTAGAGGAAATTTCAACCCCACCATTTACAGAAACGTTCGCACCGGAATTCACATAAAATATCGCCCCATCTTTCAAATACAATACCTGAGAATGAGAAGAAATTGAACTAAGAAAGAGAAAAGCAATGATACAAACCTGTATCAATGTTTTCATTATCAATTTCCCTCCTCTGTATTGTTCTATATTAATCATAAATGTCTTTGTAAGAGTAATTTAATAATTAAGGTCTTTGACGTGTTAGCTCAACCCATTTTGTTCCGCTCCAGATTAATGTAATCGTATCATCCATATAACCTGTTTGCCAGTTTACACCTTTCAAAGCACAATTCCCGGTGTTGTAAAGTGTTGTAGTGGCAGCTCCACCAACCCTATGGAGAACTAATATTTGCCCGACACTGACCCCATCAGACAGTTGAATGGTGGTGCCTGTGCCTAAATTAAACTTTATATAAGAACTATTTCCTACTTGAATCGGGGACGAAGTAACCACATCGGGCGGGTTCAGAGCCAAAGCACCGTTAATATCAGCAGAAACAGAGGCTGTTTGTTTTCCAATGGCAAGATTCCCAACGGCAAGGCTCGAAGTCGTATCATTCGAAGAGACAAAATCTGTCCAACCATTGTTTTTTCTTAATCTGATGTTTTTAGAGCTATTATCATAATAAATCATCCCTTCGAAAACACTTCCCGGAGGTGCATTCCGAGGTTGAAGTATTAATGCAATCGGGTCTATATTGCCATCGACGACGAGGTCGCCGGTAACCCGCAGGTCGCCATTAACCTGAACAGAAATCGAATCGGGCGAAACGCTAACGCTCTGCCCCATTCCAATTTTACCATCTTGCTTTATTGTAAGGCGTTCAATGCCATTTGTATACATTTGAATATTTAAAGGTTCGTTTTGACGAATAATTGCGTGTCCATTTTGTTCAATACCAATATCAAAGCCATCATTAGTACCTCTTCCGGTAAGAGTGCCACCGGTAAATTTATGCAAATTAATCTGTGTTGTTCCCATATCTTGATGAAGAGCAGCAGCAGGGTTTTCGGTAAAATTGCCAATAGCAATTCCCGAAGCAGTGTTTCTCAGAAAGCCCGAAGCAAGCCAGTTGCCACCACTATAACGCAAAGTCTGATTATCCGAAGCAGACGGCAGCAATAGCAAAGACGCCCATTGCGGAGCAGAATTTGCACCGGTTGATTGCAAAAATTGTCCATTTGTCCCGAGAGGTAATTCAACAATCTGACCAGAGTTGTCCGAATAGAAAAGCCGCCAGTTGTTTGCGTTCAGATTCGTTATGGAGTGATTATGGTTGCCTTCGGCAATCGTTCCGGAAGTCAATCCAAAGTTCGGAGTAGAAATTGTAAAATTAGGATAAGTGCCGCTAATATTTATTAAACCACCGGGATTTAATACAACTGTTTGGTCGGGAGCAGTATTTGTAATAACTGAGCCAGTTATATCAATACCTGTGCCAGCAGTAAAACCGCCAGAAGCAGCAGCCTCGTCCCGCCACGCCGGGACACCCGTTGCATCTGTTTTCCAGACTTTATTGGGATTACCGCTCCCAGCTGCAACGACACCCGCCGAAGTAGCTGAATTTTGCTCAACGGAAATAGTGTTGCCTGCTCTCGAAAGAGGTGCATTAAAAGTCAAAGGCTGTTCAAAGCCGGTTGCATCTATCGTTATCGAACCAGTTGCGTTTGTAATATTAATATTGGAACCTGCGGTAAGCGTGTTAAGAGTAAATCCCGTTCCATTGCCAATTAACAACTGCCCGTTAGAAGGAGCAGCAGAGAGCCCCGTCCCACCACGGTTTATCGGCAAGATGCCTGAAACTTCTGATGTACCTAAATCAATGCCACCAGCAGTTAGCAATCCGCCGGCACCTGTTTTGACAACACTATTAGCTGCAAGAGATGAAAAAGTTATGTTCCCGGATGAGGTAAGCCCGGTAAGTCCGGAAAGCGAACCATTAATTGTGCTGTTGCCGGTAATATTGATACCACCAGCGGATACAGTCAGAGCATTTGCAAGGTTCAGCCCTCCGTTGCTCAAAAAGTTTGTTCCGGAATTTCCAATATTAGTGATTAGATTATTATTCATATCGATATTGCCACTCATAGTGCCACCGGAAAGCAAAAGAAATAAATTATTAGTTCCGGCATCAACAATTCGTATCCAGCCAGTGCCTGTGTAGTAGTAGAAACCCGCAACTGCATCAGTTTGATACACAAGCAAACCAGTTGCAGGAGATGGAATAGATGTTCGTTCGGTAAGTGTCATTCTTGGCACAAGGAATCCAAGCTTGGTAGTAAAAGACGGAGCTGATACATCTAAATCCAACAACGCAGAACTATGCGGATTTGTTGTTCCAATCCCAACGTTTTGTGGTTGCGACCATAGGGAATTCATAGCCAGAACCAGCACCACAAAAACTTTCGTTATCCAAAAAATATTTTTAGACATATCTATTGCCTCCGTTCATTTACTTTCTCACCAATACAAAAATACGTGTAATAAAATCATTAATTTTAAGTAGAAATACTGATATTAAATAAGCTCTATGCATTCAAGGCGTTTACCAAATTACTATTTTTTTTCTAATTCAAAAAACATACCAACATATTATTTTAAGAATGAGAATTAGATTAAGAAAAATTCTTAGAATTTGTATTATTTATTTTTTTGAAATTAAAAAAGTTTTATTTAATTTTTGTAAAGTTCTGGTATTGTTATAAATAATTCGAGATATAAATTGAAGCGAATTTTTACCATTATTGGGTTATTCTTTTTATTAATAATTATTAATTGTGCTAAAGCAGAAAAGGTATACAAAGCAGTTTTTGATTACGCTTAC
This sequence comes from Eximiradius proteiniborus, assembly GCF_058546985.1. Classification (NCBI taxonomy): domain Bacteria; kingdom Pseudomonadati; phylum Bacteroidota; class Eximiradiia; order Eximiradiales; family Eximiradiaceae; genus Eximiradius; species Eximiradius proteiniborus. The sequence goes on from NZ_CM178592.1 coordinate 1,619,353, forward strand.
TATCCCTATGAGTTTGCAGAAAATGATACAAGCAAAGGCTTTTTAATAGACATTCTGAAAGAAATTTCCCGCGAAGTAGGAATAAATATCGAAATGCAATCTATGCAATGGGGCGAAGCCCTGAGGCAGTTCGACGAAGGCAAATTCGATATCATCTGTATGTATTATTCCGACGAAAGAGCGCAGAAATACAACCTATCTAATTCGGTAATTAACGTAACAGCCAATGTTTTTTATAGAAAAGGTGCTAAACCTATCAAATCGCCAAATGAATTAAACGGCAAAGAAATTCTTGTTGAAGAAGGACCACTGATTAAAGAGTTGGTAAAAAAAGTTGCACCTGATGCTAAAATTATCATAGTGGACAATCCAAGCCAGGCAATTGAATTGATGGTTCGAGAAAAATATGAATATGCTGTTATTCCTAAATTCATTGCTTATTATTATTGTTACAAAAACAATACTGATATTCTTCAGCCAACAGACATAATTATTTACAGTTCAAAAAATGTATTAGCAGTTCACAAAGACAATGTCGAGCTTATCCAGAAAATAAACGAAGGGCTCGATTTAATCCACCATAACGGCCGCTACCTGCAAATCTACAATAAATGGTTCGGCGAAATTGAAACACTCTATGAAAAAGAATCAATTATTGCCAAATATTGGCTTCCATCTCTTATCACTCTTTTAGTGTTGTTTGCTTTGTTTTTGCTGTGGAACTATTCGCTGAAAAAACAAGTAAAAGCCAAGACACAGGAACTCAAAAAGCAGTTTCTCGAACACATTCAATTAGAGCAGCAGCACAAAATGGCTCAATTTGTGATTGACCATTCTATTGATATGATTTTCGGTATTGATAAAGATTCCCGATTTATTTACGTAAATGACGCAGTTACCCACAATTTAGGATACACACGAGCAGAATTGCTTAAAATGACTGTCAAAGACATAGATAGTTCCTTCAAAATTGATAAATGGCAAGAAACATACTGGGAACTAATTAAGAAAGGTGAGTTCAATCATTATAGAACTTTGCAAAGAAGAAAGGACGGTTCATATTTGATTGTAGAAGGTAATATTTTCTATTTTGAGTTTGAGAAAAATGAGTATGTTTTTGCTATTATGCGGGATATTACTGAAAAAGAAAAGCTGATGGAGCAAATTGTTCGCTCGGAAGAAATTCTTAGAAGTATTTTCGAAAACACTCAACTTCCGATGTATATTTTTGACCCACGAAATTTAAAAATTATCGATATAAACAAAGCTGCAGAAGATTTCTATGGATATTCGAAGAACGAATTTTTAGGGATGAGAGTATCAGACCTTTTAATAAATAATAAAGAAAAATTAGAAAATTGCATTCTGGAACTAAAAGAAAATAATTCTGTTACTGTAGATCTTCTGCAACATACCAAATCTGGAGAATCACGAGAAGTATCTGTTTCGTCATCCGTAATTAAATTAAAAGAGGGAGACTTCGTTTTCTGTGTAGTAGTTGATAATACCGATAAAAATGAATATTTCAGAAAAATAAAAGAATCAGAAGAAAAATTCTTTAATATTTTCAATACTTCGCCCGATGGAGTTTCCATTACAAGAGTTAGCGACGGAATGTTTCTGGAAATTAACGACAGTGCTCTGAAGATGCTTGGAGTGGAAAACCGCAGCGAAGTGTTACTCAATCCGGATTATACAACAACGAAAGTATGGAATAATCTTTCACACCGCCACGAATTAGTCGAAAAACTTACAAAGGAAGGCGAAGCATATCTCGAAAATGTTGAGATGAAAAAAAAGAATGGAGCAATATTTTATTCTTCGATTTCTGCAAGATTAATTGAATTGAATGGTGAAAAATGCATACTTGCAATTTCACGTGATATTACGGAAAAGAAAAATCAGGAAGTGCTTCGCAGTGCCCTCTTCCAAATATCAGATGCGGCAATCAGCACACCGGATTTCATCTCACTATGCAAGAAAATTCATAGCATAATTTCTGACTTGATGCCATCTCAGAATTTTTATATAGCACTGCATAATAAAGAAGAAGATTTGTTCGAGTATCCATATTTTGTTGATGAGTACGACCCACCTCCACCACCGAGAAAACGAGGCAAAGGGCTAACCGAACTCGTTATTGATACTGGCAAAGCCTGGCTGGTTGACCCGGACGAATTCTATAGCTTAGTCGAGAAAGGTGTTGTCGAGAGCATTGGGGCTCCATCGATAGACTGGCTTGGTGTGCCTCTGAAAGTAAGCGATGAAGTAATCGGCGCTATTGTGGTGCAATCTTATACCGAAGGCATTCGCTATTCAAACGAACATAAAAACATACTCAGCTTTGTTTCGAACCAAATCGCTATGGCAATCGCACAAAAGAGATACCAGGAAGAACTCATTAAAGCAAATGAATTGCTCGAAGAACGCGTCGAACAGCGGACTATCCAGCTTCGTCAAGCGAACGAGGAACTTATCGCACAAGTTGAAGAGCGTATGCGTATAGAAAACGAAATTCGCGAAAGCGAACAGCGTTTCCGACTGATGGCAGATTCGGCACCCGTGCTTATCTGGATGAATGATTATACAGGACGCATCACTTATACAAATAAAACATGGATAGATTTCACAGGCAAAGAAATTATTACCGGACTTACGGACAACTGGCAAGAATTTATCTACGAAGAAGATATGCCACTATTTATTGAAAAATACAACGAATCGTTTAATAAAAAAGATAAATTTGAAGTTACTGTCAGGTTGATCAATAAAACCGAAGGTTATCGTTACGTCCTGCTGACAGCTACCCCAAGAATAATCAACAACGAGATTTTCCACGGATATATCGGCAGCGGTGTTGATGTAACCGAACTTCAACGCGCAATAGAAAAAGAACAGGAATTGAACTCGCTCAAAACGCGCTTTATCTCGACTGTTTCTCACGAATACCGCACACCGCTCACAACTATTATGACTGCATCATATCTTGTCGATACATTTATTAAAACGGGGAATCTTGCAGACGCTTCAAAATTTATTTCAAGAATTCAAGCTTCTGTTAAAAGTATGACTGATTTGCTCGACCAGGTGCTGACTATCTCCAAATCAGACACCGGCGACCAGAAAGCCAAACCTATTCTTACAAATATTTATGATTTCTGCCATAGTTTTGTAGATGAATACAGGATTATCGACAAGAACAATCACAATATTTACTTCGAAACCACCGACGACACCAGGCAACAATCATACATAGACCCAACTTTGTTGCAGCAGATACTTTCAAATCTTATCTCCAACGCAATTAAATATTCCCCAATTGATAGCGATATTGTTCTAACTCACAGAAAAGAGGGTTCTAATCTTATTTTCGAAGTTAAAGATAATGGAATTGGGATACCAAAAGAACAAATCAGATATATATTCGAACCATTCTATCGCGCTACAAACACAGGAGTTGTCCAAGGCAGTGGATTGGGGCTATCGATTGTGAAAAGATGCATTGATATGTACCGTGGTAAAATTGAAGTGGAAAGCCAGCTGAACGAAGGAACAATTGTAAAAGTGATTTTACCAGAAGTTCAACCCGAAGAAGAATAATCTTATTGTATCAGAATTTCGCAAACTGCATTAAAAATAATTTTTATGCAGAAAAAATTTTTTTTCTTATATTTGTAATTCGTTTAAAAGTAGAAAATTATATATATTTGGAGCAATCGGAATGATTACAAAAGAACAGAAAGCAGATTTTGTTGCAAAATACGGTGCAACTCCGAATGATACGGGCAAACCAGAAGTTCAAATTGCAATATTATCTGCAAGAATTGCCGACTTAACAAAACACCTGGAAATGCACAGGAAAGACAACCACACACGCCGTGGATTGATTAAACTTGTTGCAAAACGCCGTAAATTGCTAAATTATCTAATGAACACAGACATTACAAGATACCGCCAGATAATTTCAGCATTATCATTGCGTAAGTAAATTAAACGGCGAATGGGTCGCCGTTTTTATTTTTAATATAATTGGATAGATTATGTCTATAAGAACAGTAAAAATAGATTTCGACGGAAAAGAGTATTCGCTCGAAACTGGGCGTTTTGCTAAATTCGCAAGCGGAGCTGTGATGGTTCGCTGTGGCGATACTATGGTGTTGGTTACAGCCGTTGCAAGCGAAAATGAATTGAAAGATGTTGATTTTTTGCCACTTCAGGTTGAATACAGAGAAAAAATTTCGGCAGTCGGGAAAATACCCGGTGGCTTCCTGAAACGTGAAGGACGCCCTACGGACAAAGAAATACTTTCGGCACGCCTGATTGACCGCCCAATTCGCCCGATGATACCGAAAACCTGGCACTTCGAAACTCAGATTATTGCAACTGTTTTCAGTGCCGAACCGGATGTAAATCCCGACACTCTTGCTGCTGTTGGGGCATCTGCGGCTTTGCTTATCTCCGATATTCCTTTTCACGGTCCTATTTCAGAAGTTCGCATCGGCAGAGTTGATGGCGAATTTATTGTAAATCCATCGCTCGAACAACTCGAAAAAAGCGATATGGACATTACAGTTGCCGGAACAAGTCAGGCAATCACTATGGTCGAAGGCGAATCGAAAGAAATATCGGAAGAAGATTTTGTTGCCGCTTTGATGTTTGCTCACGAAAAAATTAAAGTTCTTAACCAACTTCAAATTCAACTTGCAGAGCAACTTGAGATAACAAAACGCGAGTACACAATCGAAGAAATTCCGGAAGAAATCGTTAAAACTATTGAAGAAGCTCTTTTCGATGAAATAAATCAATACGTTCATAGTCAAAGTTCAAAATCCGAGCGCCGCGAAAAACGAAACGAAATTTATGAAAAAGCATTAGCTCTTGTTACTGAAAAATTCGGTGAAAACGAAGAACTTCAACCACAGCTCGAACGTTACACAGGCAACATAGTTTCGGACATAGAGAAAAAACTTATGCGGCGAATGATTGTCGAAGAAAATCGCCGTTTAGACGGACGTTCGACAACTGATATTCGTCCAATCAGCTGCGAAGTTGGGCTGCTGCCTCGTACTCACGGTTCTTCGCTGTTTACCCGCGGCGAAACTCAAAGCTTATCGACTGTTACGTTGGGCACAAACCGCGACGAACAATTAATTGAAGGGTTAGAACCGGTTCGCACGGAACGTTTTATGCTTCATTATAATTTCCCGCCATTTAGCACTGGCGAAGTTGGTCGCTTGGGCACAAGCCGCAGGGAAATTGGTCACGGTCATCTTGCCTGGCGTGCTTTGAAGGAAATGCTTCCACCGCAGGAAGAATTTCCATATACAATTCGCGTTGTTTCCGACATTCTCGAATCGAACGGTTCGTCTTCGATGGCAACTGTATGCGCTGGTTCGCTTGCATTGTTCGACGCAGGAGTTCCGATGAAAAAACCTGTCGCCGGCATTGCAATGGGATTAATAAAGGAAGACGATAAAGTTGCCGTACTTAGCGATATTCTTGGCGACGAGGATTTCCTTGGTGATATGGATTTCAAAGTTGCCGGAACATTCGACGGTATTACTGCTTGCCAGATGGATATTAAAATCGAAGGGCTTTCAGTGGAAATTATGCGACAGGCTCTCGAACAAGCTCGCAAAGGACGGTTCCATATTCTCGGAATAATGAATGAAGTTATTAGCGAACCGCGTCCCGACTTATCACCTTATGCTCCACGATTTACAGCAATTAAAATTCCAACTGATATGATTGGCGCTGTGATTGGACCCGGCGGTGAAGTGATTCGCTCAATTTGCAGAGAAACTAACACTGAAATAAATATCGAAGACGACGGAACTGTATTAATTGCTGCAACTAACAGCCAATCAGCCGAAGATGCAACAAAGATGATTCAGTCGCTTGTGCAAAAACCAGTAGAAGGCGAAATTTACAAGGGAACAGTGAAAGAAGTGCGCGAAGGTCTGGGAGCTATTGTAGAATTCCTGCCAAAAACTCAAGGATTGCTCCATATCTCGCAAATCGCTCACGAACGCGTAACCAACCTGAAAGATTTCGTAAAAGTTGGTGATAAGTTCGAAGTAAAATTAATCGAAATTTCACCTGACGGCAAATATAGATTAAGCAGAAAAGCATTATTGCCAATTCCTGCCAAGCAGCCTTTGGTAAAAAAGGATATTCCTGCTAAAAACAATGATAAAGCAAGGTAAGAAACAGGCTTTTTCAGTTAGTCTGACATAACTTTAAGAAACATAAAAAAACGGAGAATAAAGAATAAGAACGCCTGAAGCGTTCTTGTTCTTTACTTAATATGGAAACAAATAAAGAAATTAAAAAGCTTGGGCTTTTGGGCTCGTTTGCCATTTATATTCCGGCTTCCATTCTAATGTATCTTTCGACCAAATATTTAATTCCTTGGTTGAGTAATACAACAGGTATGGAAGTAATACTTTGCTGGTTTATTGTGGCAGGGTTGCTAATATTCACCCCGTTAATTATTACCGGGTTGTTGATATTAAAAAATGAAGGTTATAGCTTTTCAAAAAGTACCTGGGCAGAACGTTTACGATTTCGTAAGCTAACAAATAAAGATTTAATCTGGAACTGTGTCGGGTTGCTTTTAGTTGGATTGTTCAGCGTATTAATAGTGAAAGGAATGGAATTATTTTTAGGCAAATTCGACCACACTCCGGATTTTATGACTTTCGAGCCATTAACAAAGGGACGCTTCTGGTTGCTACTTGTTTGGGTACCATACTGGCTATTGAACATTCTTGGAGAAGAATTTTTGTGGAGAGGTGTAATGCTGCCAAGGCAAGAAGTAGTATTCGGCAAATACACCTGGCTCGTTCACGGATTTGGTTGGGGAATTTTTCACATTGCTTTTGGCTGGCAATTGTTAATAACACTGATACCATTAATTTTCATTCAATCATATTTAGTTCAAAAAACCAAGAACTCTTCTGTTGGTGTGTTAATGCACGCAGCAATCAATGGTCCCAGTTTTATTGCTATTTCTTTAGGATTAATATAAAAATTATTTTAATAAAAAATTGGATAAAAAATGAGTAACGAAGAACAAACAATTCACGATTTTGATGTTGCATTGATTTGCGAATATTTTTCAACTATGGAACGCCAAGGACCAGGAAGCGAAGAATCAACAATAAAAGCACTAAGCTTTATTGATAACATTTCTGAAAATTCCAAAATTGTTGACCTTGGTTGTGGCACAGGTGCCCAAACAATAGTTTTAGCTCAAAATACTGTTGCTGGAAGTATTACTGCCATAGATTTATTTCCCGGGTTTATCGATAAACTCAATGATAAAATAATTAAATATAATCTGCAAGACCGGGTTCAGGGCATTGTAGGTTCAATGGATAATCTTGATTTTCAAGAAAATGAATTAGACCTGATTTGGAGTGAAGGAGCTATATACAATATTGGATTTGAAAAAGGCTTGAATTATTGGAATAAGTTTTTGAAAAAAGGTGGCTATGTTGCTGTATCGGAGGCATCGTGGTTCACTGAAGAACGACCAAAGGAAATATTTGATTTCTGGAATAACGCATATCCAGAAATCGATACAATTGCTAATAAAATCGCTCAAATGCAAAAAGCGGGTTATGTTGTAGTGGCATCATTCATATTGCCCGATGTTTGCTGGACCGATAACTTCTTCAAACCAGCAGTATCCGCACAAAAGGCATTTTTAGAAAAATATAAAGGAAATAAATCTGTTGAAGAATTTATTAATTATGAAAAATGTGAAGCATCACTATACGACAAATATAAAGACTATTATGGATATGTATTTTACATCGGAAAAAAAATATAAGCGGTTCTAATGTCCTATCCAAAAGCAAAGGATACAAATATTTTTTTTCATAAATAGAATATCAATTCTCTATTGTTATTTGTAATAAAAAACTTATTGCATATCTATACTATTTCTTCATTCGAAGCAAAAAATCAACAATAATTAGCTCTCTGATGAAAAATTATTTTCTTTTGTTTTAATATATTTTTTTATAAGTTAATACAGTTAGTTTCATAATATCAAAGATACTTATAAACTTTCTATCAGGAGACAGCCAATGCAACAGAAAAAGAAGATTTTCTTTATTATTTCTATTTTGGTGCTTTCTTTGGTGGAGCTCCAAGCACAAGTAAGCATTAATGCTGCAGGCGGCAATGCTTCCGGAAGCAGTGGCTCTGTGAGCTATTCCGTTGGACAAGTTTTTTACACTACAAATTCTTATGCAAACACATCAGTTGTACAAGGAGTGCAGCAACCATACGAAATTTCGGTTGTTTCGTCTGTTGATGAAGCCAAAAGTATTACTCTTTTGGTTTCGGCTTATCCAAATCCGGCAACAGATTACTTACAATTACAAATTGAAGGCGAGATGATAGGAAATTTATCATATCAGTTGGTAGATATTACAGGAAAACTTTTGCAAAATCAACAAATTTTAAACAATCAAACAACAATAATCATCAGCAATTATGTATCATCAACTTATTTTCTAAAAGTTTTTCAAGGTAATAAAGAAATAAAAACTTTTAAGATAATTAAGAAATAGGAGAGCAAAACTATGAAAAAATTATTTACAATTTTAATATTAATAATATTAGCCTCCGGCATATTTGCACAAACCCCAGAAAAAATAAGCTATCAGGCTGTTGTCCGCGATGCAAGCAACAATCTTGTTACTAACCGCACCATTGGAATTCAAATAAGCATACTACAAAACTCAATAAACGGGAACGTGGTTTACAGGGAAATCTTTAATCCAAACCCGAAAACTAACGATAACGGATTATTAACAATAGAAATCGGGAGTGGAATTACGGTATTGGGTTCGTTTTCCGGAATTGACTGGTCGGCCGGACCATATTTTATTAAAACTGAAATCGATATTAATGGTGGAACTAACTACACAATTACTTCAACAAGCCAGATTTTAAGCGTTCCTTATGCTCTCCACGCAAAAACGGCAGAAAGAATAACCGGTGCAATTACAGAAGCAGACCCTCTCTGGAAAGCAAGTCCATCCTTCGGAATAACCAACACACACATTTCGAATTGGGATAATGCATATACTCATTGCACATCCAATTCAGGTCTAATTCACGGTTCAACTATTGTGGGCAGTAATTTACTACGGCTGCCAAATCCATCTGGAGTGAGTTTTTTACGAATAAATACAGATAACAGCGTAAGTGCTTTAACTGCTAACGACTTCCGCACTGCAATCGGTGCAGGCTCCGGAACAGTAACCAGCATTGAAACAGGCAATGGGATAACAGGTGGCACTATTACCAATCAAGGCACAATCGGACTTACCGGACAAGCACTCGCCTTGCATAATCTTTCTACCAACGGAATAATTACCAGAACAGGAGACGGAACTGTTGCAACCCGCACAATCAACCCTGGGGCAGGAATAATAGTAACCAACGGGAATGGTGTAAATGGCAACCCGACTATTTCTGTAAAGACATATCAAGTAGGAGATTTTGCCCACGGGGGTATAGTTTTTTGGGTCGATGCAACCGGACAGCACGGGCTTGTCTGTGCTAAAACAGACCAATCGACAGGAATTAGATGGTATGCTGGGACAAGCTGCAATACAATGGCTCGTGGCGATGGACCTTATGCAGGTAAAGCAAATACAGCAATAATAATTGCTACGCACGCTGCTCTTGGAGGCGACACGAATATGTATGCGGCAAGAATGTGCAATGAGCTGATAATTACTGAGGGAGGAACTACTTATGGTGATTGGTACTTACCGTCAATGCAGGAATTGCTGCTAATGCATAACAACCGAACAGCAATAGATTCAACTGCTGTAGCTAACGGAGGCACTGCTTTATCTTCAAACACCTTCTATTGGAGTTCTAACGAGTATTCTGCTAATATGGCAAAAGTGATCACTTTCTTAAATGGTTTTTCTAGTTATGGTGGTAAAAACACCCATGCTCGCGTTCGTGCTATCAGGTCATTTTAGAATTTCACAGCTGAATAAACAAAAGCATTTAAAAAAAACAGGCTGCCCGAAATTCGTGGCAGCCTGAATTTATTATGTTAGTATTTTATGCTAATTTTTCGAATCTTGCCTGGAAGAAACGCAGGTAGCGTGGCTCATAAACCATCTTCAAACCTTTAGCTGATTTTCTGTGTTCATACAGTTCAGCAACTGAATAAGCAACAACATCGAGATGAGATTGAGTATAAACGCGGCGAGGAATAGTGAGGCGCACAAGTTCAAGTTTAGGTTTGTATTCTTCGCCAGTTTCTTTGTTTCGACCAGCAGAAACAATACCGCGTTCCATACCGCGAACACCAGAATCAACATAGAGGTCGGCTGCAAGTGCTTGTGCCGGATATTGTTCTTGTGGAATGTGTTCGTAGAAGCGTTTTGCATCAAGGAAAATTGCGTGTCCGCCAAATGGTTTTACCATTGGAACATTGTATTCGTCGAGAAGTTCGCCAAGATAGTGAACTTGTTTAATACGTGAAGCCATATAATCATCCTGAATTGCTTCTTCCATACCGCGTGCCATTGCTTCCATATCGCGACCAGCAAGCCCGCCATAAGTATGCAAACCTTCGTAAACAACCACCATATTGCGAAGTTCTTCGAATAAATCCCAGTCATTTACTGCAACAAATCCACCAATGTTTACAAGCAAGTCCTTCTTGCCGCTCATTGTTGCACAATCGGAGTAGGAGCAGAACTCTTTCAGAATTTCAGCAATTGGTTTATCTTTGTAGCCTTCTTCTCTTTGTTGAATGAAGTAAGCATTTTCCATAGCACGAGTAGCGTCGAGCACAACTTTGATTCCGTGCTTGTTGGCAAGTGCGTAAACTTCTTTGATGTTTGCCATCGATACCGGCTGACCGCCTGCCATATTAACAGTTGCACCAACAGTGATATAAGCAACTTTATCAGCACCAACTTTTTTGATTAAGTCTTCGAATTTCTGCAAATCAACATTACCTTTGAACGGATGATTTGACTGCGAATCGTGAGCTTCATCTATAATTACATCAACGAAAGTGCCACCAGCAAGCTCCTGATGCAAACGAGTAGTTGTAAAATACATATTACCGGGAACATACTGACCCGGCTTAATCAAAGCTTGCGACAAAAGATGTTCTGCACCACGACCTTGATGAGTTGGAACTAAATATTTATAACCATAGAATTTTTGAACGTTTGATTCAAGATAATAAAAGTTCTTGCTTCCAGCATAAGCTTCATCGCCAAGCATCATTCCAGCCCATTGATAATCGCTCATTGCGTTTGTGCCGCTATCGGTCAGCAAATCGATATAAACATCTTCCGAGCGAAGCAAAAATGTGTTGTAACCAGCTTCACGAATACATTTTTCACGGTATTCACGAGAAGTAACCTTCAATGGTTCTACAACCTTAATTTTGTAAGGTTCTGCCCAGGGTCTGCGTGTAAATTTCATCGTTTTTTCCTTTAATTTATAAACTACAAAAACAAGTTAATTAAATATTTATATTTTTATAAGTCTTACAAAGATAGTTAAATAGATAAAAAAAACAAAATTAAGTATAAAATTATCTTATTGTTTTTTTGAAATATTAAGCAAATTGAAAGACAACCCAACAGCAAAACTAAAGTAACTATCAAATATCCGAATCTTTCTGTTGAGCATTGGCGAAGGCTCGTCGAGCACTTTTTTAGCTTGTTTGAATATGTCCATTTTTTTCGGGAAATAGCAATAATCTAACTGAAAAATCAGGCTTCCAAGAAAAAAAGATTCAGGATATTCATCGAAACCAAGTTCCAAACCGCTGTAAACATTTAGCCCGGGAATAACCTCTAATTCATTATAAAGAGTGGAACTTACGCGCTTATCCAAAGCATAGTTCGAGCGAATAGTTTCTCGCCATCGCGTCTGCTGAAACAAAGCTCCGACGCCTGCCCCCGCATAAGACCGAAACTGCTTGTCGTGCGGGATAAACTCAACCTTCAACAAAATCGGAATTCGATTGAATGATATTTCGTTCGTATGGCTACGTGTAATGTATGTTCCCAAAGTCCAAAATTCATCAAAGTAAGAGTAATTAACAAAACTTGAAGCAATTGCAAGACGCAACTTTGGCATAATCCAGCTCTTGTATTCAATCAGTATAGTTGGGCTTGCCGAAAAATCCTGAACATTGCCGCCAAATCCTTTGTTGTAGAGTTCGATAAATTTATCAGCGTTTTGTCCTAAATCCCAGCCAATCCCGGCAAAAATAATGGGCTTGAATTTGTCCTCAGTAAATCTATCCAACACAATTTCGCTATTTGATTGCGAAACTGAACATATAATAAAACAGAATATTATTAATAATTTTTTCATCTATTATTACATTTTAAAAAGAAAATCGAACCAACCACCAAAGTTAATCGAAAACTCTGTCAATTCGTTTGTTGGTTTGCCGTTACGCTGAAAAGCATATTTATTGCTGCCTTGGTTGTTTTTCAGGTAGCGGCTCTCAAGCCGGATATATGAGTTCACGCTTGGCTTGTATTCAACACCAACAGTAAAATCAAAACCTTCAACATTTAATTTATAAACATTTTCCGTTTCTGAAAAATACGAAATTCTTGCAGAATTGCTGAATTTTTCATTTATTGAATACTTGTAAGCTAAGAACCCACTTTTCATTGTGCCGTTTGCACCTTTGTATGAATTTTCGAGAGTGGCATAATCAATTTGTCCAAGCAAATCAAAGCTTTTGCTCAATTTCGCATTGACTATTACATTGTGATATGTATGCAAACGGCTTTTTTTACCTTCGGGCTCCTCGTTGCCAAACATATTATTGTAAGCAACAGAAAAATCATCCAAAGCGTAGTTAAAAGCAAAAGCAATTGTTTTGTTTTTGTTGTTATCTTCGAAAAGATGATTGCCATTAATTAAATATGCAGCAGCTGAAAAATTGTTTGTCAGTTCATATTGAAGCATAACGCCGGTTTGATATGTCGGTTCAAAAAAAGTAGTCGCAGAATGTGAAGAGAGAAAATTGTTACGTGGGTGAGTTGTTTCGCCACCTATGTGTGTCGAAAAAATACCGGCACCAAGCCACAATCTATCGGCTAATCGATATTCAATATTTGCTTGCTGAATATTTTTAGGTTCCTGAAAATATATATTTTTCGGTATATCGCCTTCCTGCAAAGCAAGAGTAGCGCGGATATTATCATCAGTATAGTTAAACTTCAGATATGCTATGTTCAATGCAAAAGTTTCGCGACGATGGTTAATCGAAGAAAACAAGTCGAATTCTCTGTCCAGATTATCTGTGCAATAGTAAGAATCAACATAGCCAAGAACAGAAAATTTTGGACTACCAGCAAATAATTGGTTCGAAAAAACTAAAAACAAGATAAATATTTTGAACTTTCTCATATTTTTCCTTATTTTATTATCAATAAAGTTGCAAAAATACGTTTTCAAAAGCAAAGCAAAAAAAATTAAATTAAATTAATCAAAAATTTAATAAATATTAATAGTAATATTTAATCCAATTTAATAAATTATGATTAAAATAATGTAAAAAACAACGACATAAAATATGCAAAAAATCTTAATAATAGACGATGCCGAATTCATTCTTGAAAGCACTTCCACACTGCTTCGGTTTGAAGGCTACGAAGTTTACACAGCAAATGACGGAAAAACCGGTATCAAAACTGCACTCGAAGTGAAACCAGATTTAATTCTTTGCGATATTTCTATGCCGGGAATTGATGGATTTCAGGTGCTTTCCAAAATCCGGGAAACGCCGGAAATTTCTACTGTTCCTTTCATATTCCTTACGGCTTTCACCGAAAAACAAAATATGCGTCTCGGTATGGAAAAAGGTGCAGACGATTATTTGGTGAAGCCATATACACGGGATGAACTCATTTCCGCACTCGAAGCACAATGGAAAAAATTCAAGAATATCGAGCGTCAGGTGCAGGAAAAAATCGAAGAAGTTGGAAGAAACTTAAATTATGCATTGCCTCACGAATTCCGGACCGTGCTCAATCAAGTGATTGGTTCAGCAAAATATTTAACGACAAACACTGATGATATTACAAAAGATGAAATAATTGAGCTTGGCAACGACATTATTCATTCTGCCCAAAGACTGATGAAAATCACTGAAAACTTCCTTGTATTCATTCGCATAGAATCATTTGCTTCTAATCCCGAAAAAAGACGACGTTTGCGTGAAGCACGCACAGACGAACCCGCTGCTATGCTTGTTGATATTGCTTCGCTGCTTGCCGCTAAATATGAAAGATATGATGATATTGATATTGAAGGAATTGCTGAAAACATATACATTGAAATTGCAACAGACAGCTTTCATAAAATCATCGATGAATTAATCGACAACGCCTTTAAGTTTTCAGAAAAAGGCAAAAAAATCAAAATCACTATCGCCGCAAATGATGATAAGTTCTACGCAAGCATAATCGACCAGGGACGTGGTATGACACAAGAGCAAATCGAGAACATTGGTGCATACCGTCAGTTTGAGCGTCAGATTTACGAGCAGCAAGGAGTTGGCTTGGGACTTATTATCGCAAAGCGACTTGTTGAATTGCACGATGGTGAATTCAGCATTTCAAGCGAAGTTGGAGTGGGTACTAATGTATCATTTACTTTGCCAGCTAAGCCTGCCGCTCATATATAATTAACTATATCCCGAGAACGAAAGTCGTCTGTGCTTTAGCATAGTAATTAGACTTATCTGCTTCTTTTTTTCAGCTATTTTTATTTTACTTTATTAATAATCTTAATTAAAGTAAATTTGTATTTTATTTTTTACATTTTGTTAATTTTATGAAAATTAGTGGTTTTTCATTTGTTCGCAACGGAAGCAAACTATATTATCCCGTCAAAGAATCTATTGAATCGATGTTGCCATTGTGCGACGAAATATATGTGGCAGTCGGGCAAGGCGACCCCGACGACACTTCGCGCGAAGATATTGCATCAATCGGTAGCGACAAAATACACATTATCGATACAGTCTGGGACGAACGCTATATGGTGCGTGGTGCAATCCATGCAATTCAGACAGATATAGCAATGAAAGCCTGTTCGGGCGACTGGCTGCTGTATCTGCAAGCCGATGAACTGATACACGAAAAAGATGTGCCCGAGATACGCCGCCGATGCGAGCAATTGCTCGATAATCCGGAAATCGAGGGGCTTCTCTTCGATTATTATCACTTCTGGGGTGATTATTTTCACTTCCATAATTCCCACGGCTGGTATAAAAATGAAATAAGAATAGTCAGGAACCTGCCCGAAATTCACTCGTGGCAAAGTGCCCAATCATTCCGCTATTTCGATTATTATGAACGCCCGCACCAACGCGAAGGCACCCGCAAACTCCGCGTTGCAAAAGTCAATGCTCATATTTACCACTACGGGTGGGTGCGTCCGCCACACCTTATGCAAAGCAAAAGCAAAGCAATCGACACAAACCACAAAGGTGCTGCAAAAGTAGAAGAAATCTACCGCAATAAACCTGCTGAATTCGACTACGGTCCGCTTAACCGACTTGCTTTGTTCAAAGGCTCTCATCCAAAAGTTATGCAAAAGCGTATAAGCGAAATGTTCTGGCAGGATAAACTTCAATATGACGGCAAGCCAAATCCAAACCGCGAACCGCACAAACACGAACGTTTCAAATATCGTTTACTTTCTTTCATTGAAAATAATTTTTTAGGTGGTCATCAAATTTCTTCATTTAAGAACTATGAACTAATTAAAAATGTTTGATAATTAATTTTTGGCTGATGACAATACGAAATCTTTTTAAGAAATTTAGTTTAGCAGAAAAATATACAGTCGCAATATTACTTTTTTACACGTTATTATCGTTTGTATTTTTGTTCTATTCAACAAACTATCTTGCAAATATCGCTCAAAACGCTCTTTTTTTCTTAATTATTCTTGGTGTATCGAGTATCAATCAAAATAATAATTATTTACTTACAATAAGAAAGTTTTATCTGCTGATTTTCGTTTATTTTATTTACAATCAAACAAACACATATATTACATTAATTAACCCAAATCTTTTTGATGAATTATTCATAAAAATCGACCACGCAATCTGCGGCGACAACCCCACACACTTAACACTGAAATTTGCCAATCCATATCTGACCGAGTTTCTTCAATTCTGCTATATGACTTTCTTTTTTATGCCAATCATACACGGAATAGAACTTCATTTCCGAAGAAAAGACACTGAATTCGATTTACTGCTTCGCAACATTCTTTTCGGATTTTACCTTTCATATTTGTTGTATTTTTTTCTTCCGGCGATTGGACCGCGTTTTGTGCTACACGATTTTTCAACTCTTTCTAATGAACTTCCGGGAGTGTTTTTAACTGAGTTTTTCCGTTCGGTTGTCAATACCGGAGGTGGGATAATAAACCCGGCAATTCCGCCGGAAGTGCAGGTGCACCGCGATTGTATGCCCAGCGGACACACTATGATGACGCTGATTAACATTTATTTAGCGTTCAAATTCAGGTCGAAATTGCGTTATGTATTCCTTGTTATCGGCAGCGGACTGATTTTTGCAACTGTATATTTGCGGTATCATTACGTAATTGATGTAATTGCCGGTGCTGTATTCTTCTACGTTTCGTTAAGATTGGAAAAATCTGTTTCAAAAAAAGCCTTATAATATTTCTTTCCGCTTTTATTTTACATCAATAATTTATAATTTAAGAAGTTGTTCTTTCTTTTTTCCCGGAGACAAACAATGAAAGTATATTTCACTTTTTTTCTTGCAATTATTGCAGTTGCATTGATTATTAGTTGCAGCAACCAGAAAGACGATGAAACTGCTGACAAAGCAGAGACGGAGCAATCGGACACCATTTCTATTCACAAATCAGTTTATTACGTTACTTATTCCGGAACTGTAACTGATGACGGTGAAATTTCCGGCGGGAAAAATAATGAAGAATATCACATTTTCACACTGAATTCAGACGAAGAAAATTTTGCTTTTTTGATTTCTAGCGAAAACTATCGCAAATGGACTTCGCAAAATATTATCCCTAACAATTTAACAATCGGAGAAACCTACGCTGCCGAAATTGAGGAAGGCAAGGAAATCCCGACAGACGACAAAAATGTAACATACATCCTGATTTCTAAGCTCAATAGCCTGAAATTATCAAACCAGATGTCTAATCCAGACGTTCAGCAAAATCAACCAAAATAATAAAGAGAAAATTTCAAATAAAAAAGGCTGCCTGTTGCAAAAAGGCAGCCTTTTTCAATTTATTGGATTAATTATTCTTCTGTTGTAATTTCGGGAACTTCAATTTCGCCTTCTTCATCGTCGCTTTCGCTTTGTTCATTTACAAGTGCCATTTCCTGCTCGATTGCGGTTTGCAAATCAACTGGTGCGATAAAGTCCTGAGCTTTTGTTTCGACGGTGCGACGACCGAAGATATTGCCAACCGTTGAATTAACAATCATATCCTGATAGTGCCGCAAGCCTGTTCCAGCCGGAATAAGCTGCCCGATGATAATGTTTTCTTTCAGACCGACTAAATAATCTGTTTTTGCGGCAACAGCGGCATCCGAAAGCACACGTGTAGTTTCCTGGAACGAAGCAGCCGAAAGCCAGCTTTCTGTTGTCAATGCAGCTTGAGTAATACCAAGCAAGATAGGCTCAGAAATAGCAGGTTCAGCAGGACGAAATTCAGCAAGCTCTTTTCCTTTGTTTTTGAGGTCGTTGTTTACATCGCGCACTCTTCGGCGGGAAACAAGTTGTCCTTCGCTGAATTTGCTATCGCCTTTGTTAGTGATGACAACCATATTCTTCAGGTTCTGGTTTTCGTCGAACAGACGTATTTTATCTACATAATCATTTTCGAGGAACGAAGAATCGCCCGAATCAATGATGCGAACTTTTTGTAACATCTGGCGAACAATCACTTCAATATGCTTATCGTTTATTTTAACACCTTGCATACGATAAACTTCCTGAATCTCGTTTACCAGATATTCCTGCACAGCGTTTGCACCTTTGATGCGCAAAATGTCGTGAGGGTTCACAGAGCCTTCTGTAAGGCGATCGCCCGAACGAACGAAATCACCATCCTGCACAAGAATATATTTACCAACCGGAATGCTGAACTCTTTGCGGGTTTGTCCGTCCAAGCTTGTAACAACGAGCGTTTTTTGCCCGCGTTTTTGCTTATCGAACGAAACGATACCATCAATATCGGTAACTATAGCAGGATTTTGCGGGGCGCGAGCCTCGAAAAGTTCAGTAACACGAGGCAAACCACCGGTGATGTCGCGGGTACGTCCGAGGTCGCGAGGAATTTTTGCAAGTGGAGTACCAACGCCGATAAATTCATTGTCATCAACGGTAAGCTGAGCGCGGGAAGGAATATTATATACTTTAAGAATTTTTCCTTCTTCGTCAATGATTTCAATCGAAGGAGATTTTGTTTTGTCGCGGGTATCAATTACAACTTTTGTAATGTGTCCGGTTGTTTCGTCGTTTACTTCGCGATATGTAACGTTCTGAACAAGGTCGCGATAGCGGACACGTCCGGTAAATTCAGTGATAATAGAAGCGTTGTATGGGTCCCACTCATAAATTAATTCGCCTTTCTTCACTCTCTGACCGTCGCGAACTTTAAGTTCCGCACCATAAGTAGTATCGTAGCGAGTGAGCACGCGATTGGAGTCCGGATCGATAATGTTAATTGCACCGCTATGGCTTACAATAATATAAACCGGACCGTCCTCGCCTTCGTAGGAAATATGTTTAATATTTTCAAATTGAACGATACCGTCGAATTTTGCTAAAATGCTTGATTGCGAAGCAATAAGTGCCGCAGTACCACCTGTGTGGAATGTACGCAACGTAAGCTGAGTACCTGGTTCACCGATGGACTGTGATGCAATAGTTCCAACAGCCTCGCCTACATCAACAAGCTTTCCGGTTGCAAGGTTGCGTCCATAGCATTTAGCACAAACACCGTGGCGAGATTCACAAGTGAGCACCGAGCGAATAAGAACGCTTTCCAGAGCGGAGGATTCAATGCGTGGACCGTGTTTTTCTTCGATTAACTCACCTTTTTGGATGAGCAGTTCGTTTGTGATTGGGTCGTAAATATCAACAAGAGCAACTCTACCAAGAATACGTTCGAACAAAGGTTCTTTCACCTCTTCCCCATCTTTGAGTGCAGTCATTTCGACCCCGCGAATAGTGCCGCAATCGTATTCGGAAATAATCACATCTTGTGCAACATCGTGCAAACGACGTGTCAGGTATCCTGCGTCTGCAGTTTTCAACGCTGTATCAGCAAGACCTTTGCGGGCACCGTGAGTAGAGATAAAGTATTCAAGAATTGACAAGCCTTCCTTGAAGTTCGAAATAATCGGGTTTTCGATCAATTCGCCAGTAGAACCGGAAAGCGATTTTTTAGGTTTTGCCATAAGACCGCGCATACCAGCCAGCTGACGAATCTGCTCTTTCGAACCGCGGGCTTGCGAGTCGAGCATCATCCAGAATGTGTTGAATCCTTGCTTGTCTTTAGAAAGTTCAGCTGATAATTTATCTGATACTTTATTTGTAGCGTTAGACCAGGTATCGATAATTTTGTTGTAACGTTCGCCGGAGCTTATCACACCATTGCGATAAGCATTTTCGATACTGTCAATTTTTTGCTGAGCGGCGGAAATAATCACCTGCTTGTCTGCCGGAATTACTACGTCCGCAATGCTAACTGACAGCCCGCCCTGAGTTGAGTAAGAGAAGCCCAAATCTTTGAGATTGTCCAAAAACTCAACTGTTTTTGCAAGACCAGCCTCGCGGAAGCAAATACCGATGATCTGACGCAAACGCTTTTTAGTAAGAAGCTCGTTAATATATCCAAGTTCTTCAGGAACAATTTGATTGAAAAGTATTCTACCTACGGTAGTTTCGAGAAAAGCACCATTATGGCGAACTTTTATTTTTGCGTGGAGATCGACAACTTTCGAATTGTAAGCAATAATCACTTCATCGAATGAGGAGAAAACTTTACTTTCGCCATTAGCACCGGGGCGCATCTTTGTCATATAATAAACGCCGAGCACCATATCCTGCGACGGAACAGCAATTGGGTCGCCGTTTTGAGTGTGCATAATATTATGCGGAGCAAGCATAAGCAACATAGCTTCCAACTGTGCCTCGAAGCTAAGCGGCACGTGAACAGCCATCTGGTCGCCGTCGAAGTCTGCGTTGAACGCCGTACAAACAAGCGGGTGCAGTTGGATTGCTTTTCCTTCGATTAGTCTCGGCTGAAATGCCTGAATACCCAAACGGTGGAGCGTCGGAGCACGGTTGAGCAGTACCGGATGTCCCTGAATTACTTTTTCAAGAATATCCCAAACTTCGTTTGTTTTGCGTTCAACCATTTTTTTGGCACTTTTTACAGTTTTAACGTGTCCGCGTTCGATAAGCTTTCTGATAATAAACGGCTTAAATAGCTCGACTGCCATATCTTTTGGCAAACCGCACTCGTGTATTTTGAGTTCCGGACCAACAACGATAACCGAACGTCCGGAGTAATCGACACGCTTACCAAGCAAGTTCTGGCGAAAACGACCTGTTTTGCCTTTCAACGTATCGGCAAGCGATTTCAACGCACGTTGCGATTCGCTACGCACTGCACGTCGGCTGTTATCGAACAGAGCATCGACTGCTTCCTGAAGCATACGTTTTTCGTTGCGAAGAATTACTTCCGGAGCCTTAATATCTATTAATCGTTTTAAGCGGTTGTTTCTGATAATAACACGACGATACAAATCATTCAAGTCGGAAGTAGCAAATCTGCCACCTTCGAGCGGAACGAGCGGACGCAAATCAGGTGGAGTAACAGGAATAATGTCCAGCACCATCCAGTGTGGTTCGTTTGGCAACTCGTTGTGTGTAGAGCTACGGAAAGCGTCCAATATACGAAGTCTTTTCAGGAGTTCGGCTTTTTTCTGTTGAGAAGTTTCAACTTTTAATTCATCTTTAAGATGTCTGTATAATTTTTCTATATCAACGCGTTTTAATAATTCTTTAATAGCTTCGCCACCAATCAAAGCGATAAATTTATTTGGGTCTTCGTCGTCGAGTTCGTAGTTTTCGCGCCCAAGCTGATCTAAAACATCAAGATATTGCTCTTCTGTGAGTAAGTCTTTGGTTTGCAATCCGGTTTTTCCGGGTTGGATAACTACATACGATTCGTAATAAACAATACGTTCAATATCTTTAGTTGGCATACCAAGAACAGCACTGATTTTGCTTGGGAGAGAACGGAGAAACCAAATATGCACCACAGGAACAGCAAGCATAATGTGTCCCATACGTTCGCGGCGAACAGACTTTTGAGTAACTTCTACACCGCAGCGGTCGCAAACAATTCCTTTGTAGCGAATACGTTTGTATTTGCCACAGGCGCACTCCCAATCGCGAATAGGACCAAAGATTTTTTCACAGAAAAGGCCATCTTTTTCGGGGCGAAACGAACGATAATTAATCGTTTCGGGTTTTGTTACTTCGCCGTGTGAACGATTTAAAATATCGTCGGGCGAAGCAATTTTAATCGAAATTTTTCTAAAACCTTTTCTTGGAATTTGCATTGATTGCATTGGATAAACTCCATTTATTTAATTTTAAATTCTTCATTATTAATTTTTATTCAACATACAAATCAAGACACAAGCCTTGCAACTCACGAACAAGCACGTTAAATGATTCCGGAATGTTCGGGTCGGGCATATTATCGCCTTTGACAATTGCTTCGTAGAGCTTGGCACGTCCCTGAACGTCATCGCTCTTGACAGTGAGCATTTCCTGAAGAGTGTGCGAAGCACCATAAGCTTCCAAAGCCCACACTTCCATTTCTCCAAGACGCTGACCACCGAATTGTGCTTTACCACCAAGTGGCTGCTGAGTAATAAGCGAGTAAGGACCAATAGAACGGGCGTGTATTTTATCTTCAACAAGGTGCGACAGTTTGAGCATATAAATAACTCCGACGGTTACCTTTTCTTCGAATGGTTCGCCACTTCGTCCATCATAAAGAACAGATTTACCATCGCGAGGCAAGCCGGCTTTTTCGAGATAGTCGCCTACTTGTTCCCAAGTTGCACCATCAAAAATCGGAGTTGCAAAATGTATTCCTAATTTCGAGCCTGCCCATCCGAGTGCTGTTTCGTAGAGCTGACCAAGGTTCATACGAGAAGGCACACCGAGCGGGTTCAGCACTATATCAACAGGTGTTCCATCCGGCAAAAATGGCATATCTTCAGGTGGAACAACCTTCGAAACGATACCTTTGTTGCCGTGACGACCAGCCATTTTATCGCCAACCTGAATTTTACGCTTTTTAGCGATATATACTTTAGCCATTTGCAGAATACCGGGTTGCAGTTCGTCGCCGGCAGCCAATTTATTACGTTCAGAGCGGAAGCGAGCCTGCTCGTCGGATCGTTTTTGTTTATAATTTGCAATCAATTTCTTAATCAGTTCATTTTTAGTTTCGTCCGAAACATAATTATCGTCTTCGCTCAGAAGTTCAGGTTTCAGAGTGCCATCGTTATATTTTTCTTTGACGTTGGCAGCAGTCATTTTTGTTCCGGAACGGAAGACAGAAACATTGTTGGTTAATTTCAGCCCGAGCGAAGTCTCACCATCAAGTACTTTTGCTAAGCGTTTGACGCATTCATCGTCTAAACGCTTAATCACATCGCGTTCGAGGCGGTTAAGCTGGTCTGCGCGTTTCTTTTCTTCGGAACGTGCTTCGCGGTCGCCTGTGTGACTACGACGAGTGAACAGTTTGGTATTAATCACAACACCTTTAATGCCAGGTCCGGCTTTGAGCGAAACGTCTTTGACGTCGCCGGCTTTGTCTCCGAAGATAGCACGAAGCAGTTTTTCTTCCGGAGTTGGGTCGGTTTCGCCTTTTGGAGTAATTTTACCAATAAGGATATCGCCTTCTGATACTTTTGCACCAACGCGGATAATACCGTTTTCGTCGAGGTCTTTTGTAGCTTCTTCGCTCACATTCGGGATTTCACGGGTAAATTCTTCTTCTCCGCGTTTTGTGTCGCGCACTTGCAGAGTGAATTCCTCGATATGGACAGAAGTAAATACGTCTTCGGCAACAACTCTTTGAGAAAGGATGATCGCGTCCTCAAAGTTATAACCACGCCAAGGCATAAATGCAACAAGCACGTTTTTGCCAAGTGCAAGTTCGCCGCGATCTGTCGATGCACCATCAGCGATTGGCTGACCTTTGACCACTTTATCGCCTTTCTTGACAATTGGTTTCTGGTTTACGCAGGTATCCTGGTTGGTGCGGAAAAACTTAGTGAGTTTGTATTCAACAAGTTCTTTATTTTCGAAGCTTATAAGTTTTTCTTCTTCGGAGCGAGTATCTTCGTAACGAATAATAATTTTATCGGCAGAAACATATTCAACAACTCCGTTGCCTTCGGCTAAAAGCAAAGTGCGTGAATCTTTTGCGATGCGAGCTTCCATACCTGTTCCAACTATCGGAGCTTCTGTGCGTAGGAGTGGCACAGCCTGACGTTGCATGTTCGAGCCCATAAGAGCACGGTTTGCGTCGTCGTGTTCGAGGAATGGGATAAGCGAAGTTGCAGGAGAAGTGATCTGGTCGGTAGAAACGTCCATATAATCAACTTGCTCAGGAGTAACGAAAACGTAGTCGCCACTTTTACGAGCGCGGATTTTCTCGCCTGCAAGACGTCCGTTTTCATCAACTGCTGTTGATGCCGGAACCAATATCAAACCATCTTCTTTATCTGCTGTTAGATACTCGATTTCATTAGTTACATATCCATTGACAACCTTGCGGTAAGGTGTCATAATAAAGCCAAGTTCATTTATTTTTGCGTGAATAGCAAGCGATGAAATAAGACCGATATTCGGACCTTCAGGAGTTTCGATCGGGCAAAGCCTTCCGTAGTGTGTATAGTGAACGTCGCGAACTTCGAACCCGGCACGTTCGCGGGTAAGTCCACCAGGACCAAGAGCCGATGTTCTGCGCTTGTGAGTGAGCTCTGCAAGCGGATTTGTTTGGTCCATAAACTGGGAAAGCTGATTTGTTCCGAAGAACTGGTTAACGACTGATGTAATTGTTCGGGCATTAACAAGTTCGGACGGAGTAAGATTTTCGCCATCGTGAATGCTTAAACGTTCACGAATTGTGCGAGCCATACGAGCAAGCCCAACGTTAAACTGTGCCTGAAGTTGCTCACCAACGGAGCGAACGCGGCGGTTGCCTAAGTGGTCAATATCGTCGCCGGTGTGTTTAGATTCGTGAAGTTTTATTAAATGCTTGATTATCGCAACAATATCTTCTGTTGTAAGAACAGTAACATCTGTTGGGATATTAAGCCCGATTTTTTCATTCATACGAACTCTGCCGACAACTCCAAGATCGTATCTTTTCGAATTGAAGAAGAGTTTTTCGAGCAATCCGGCAGCTGTTTCAATATCCGGCGGGTCGCTGGAACGCATCTGACGATAAATTGCTTCGAGAGCTTCTTCGCGGTTGCGAGTAGTATCTTTGGCAATTGTTCTTGCAATTATTGGCTCGTCGATTGGGTCTGAGTAAGAGAAAAATCTCAAAGGAGTAATTGTAGTTGCTTTGAACTGAGCGAAAAGTTCATCAGTCAAAATCATATCGCGGGTTGCGATAATTTCGCCGGTGTTCAAATCAACCACATCGGAGGCAATTCTTTTGCCAATGTATGATTCATCTAAATCTTCAGGATTGACATCAATTACAAGTTCAAACAGGTCTAAAATTTCTTTGTCCGAAGAGAAACCGAGAGCACGCAACAAAGTAGTAACAGGGAATTTTTTCTTGCGGTCAATATAAGCATACATAATTTCGTGAATATCTGTAGTAAATTCAATCCACGAGCCACGGAACGGAATAACGCGTGCAGAATAAATTCGCACACCATTTGGGTGCATAGCATCATCGAAGAATACACCGGGCGAGCGATGAATCTGACTAACGATAACGCGTTCAGCACCATTGATGATAAAGGTGCCACGGTTTGTCATAGCAGGAATATTGCCTAAATACACTTCCTGCTCGATAGCCTCGATATAGTCTTCGGAATCCTTGTCGGCTTTGCTCGAGAGACGAAGTTTAGCTTTCAACGGTTTTGCAAAAGTAAGTTCGCGTTCGCGGCATTCATCTTCTGTGTATTTGGGTTTATCAATCGAATATTCAAGGAATTCGAGCTGGTAGATTGAGGAAGCATCTTCAATAGGAAAATTATTATTGAAAGCTTGTTGCAATCCAATATTACGACGTTTTTTCGGTGGGACGTTTTCTTGCAGAAATTCTTCGTATGATTGTAGCTGGACACCAAGCAAGTCGGGATAGAGAGGTGCCCATTTCGTACGCGAGAAGTTCACTCGCTTACGAAGTCGCACAATATCTTCCGAACTGTCCAGCAGGAAGATATTGCTGGTATCGCTTGTTTTATAATTAACCGGGAGAGCAGATTCAAAATCTTCGCCGATTATTTCCTGAAATTCATTGTTCTCCACAGTAAGCCTCCTCAGAAATTAAATTCATTATAAAAAATAGGACTTTTTGATGTTCCTCATTGCCTAAGCATAAAATGAACATCAAAAAATCCTACTAACAACAGATATTTTCATTTTGATATTTTTATTGTACAATTCTTTTAAAATATAATTAACAAATTGTGGGAAACACTCCCTCCCCACTAATTATTATTACCGAAGATTGATCACTGCTCCCACTTCTTCAAATTTCTTTTTAATATCCTGAGCTTCAACCAAACTCAGACAACTTGTAACAACCACAGGAGCAGAATCTATCATATCTTTTGCTTCTTTAAGACTTTTTTTAGTAAGTTTACGAATAATCTCAATAACTTGAATTTTATTAATTCCAGGATCTACAAGTTCAATATAAACACCCATTTTAATTGCCTGGTAGAGTTAAATAAAGTTCAACAGGGGAGAAACGAAATTCTCCCCTGCCGAAAAGAAAAACTACTTAAGAGTAACTTTTGCGCCTGCTTCTTCAAGTTTCTTTTTGATGTCGTTAGCTTCGTCTTTGTTGCAACCTTCTTTAACGATTTTAGGAGCACCTTCAACTAAGTCTTTAGCTTCTTTCAAGCCGAGACCGGTGATTTCGCGAACAGCTTTGATAACGTTAATTTTGTTACCACCGACATCAGTAAGTTCTACATCGAAGTCAGTTTTTTCTTCAGCTGCAGCTTCGGCAGCAGGAGCGCCAGGCACAGCACCAGCCATCATAACAGGAGCAGCTGCGGTAACGCCGAATTTTTCTTCTAAAGCTTTTTTGAGTTCAGCAGCTTCAACTAATGTGAGATTGGAAATCTCTTCAACTAATTTTTCTACTTTTTCAGACATTTTATTAAACTCCAAAAATTATTCAAAAAAAATTAAGCGGCATTTTGTTTTTTTGCGACTTCTTCGATAAGCGAAGCCACATCACGCATAACAGCGTTGATAGAGCCGACAATGCCGGAAATCGGCGAGTTGAGACTGCCAAGAATACCTGCAACCAATTCTGCGCGGGATGGCAGCGAAGCAACGAGTTTCAAGTCTTTTCCGTCGAAGTACTGACCTTCGATGAAAGCGGCTTTGAGCTCGAGTTTTTGCTCTTTTTCGTAGAAATCTTTGATGATTTTTGCCGGAGCGACAGCATCGTCGTAAGCTAATATCATAGCTGTCTGACCGAAGAGGCGTCGTTCGGGAAGCTCATACCCACCAACTTGCGCAAGCGCACGCAGAATTAACGTGTTTTTCGCAACTTTGAAGGTAGAGTTTTTCGATTTAAATTCACGGCGAATTTTATTAATTTCTTCGACAGTGATTTTAGTAAAATCTACGAAATAAATCCCTTTAGCAGACTGCAGTTTCTCGACTAAATCCTCAACTATACTTTGTTTTTTTTCGCGAGTAATCATAAACCTCTGTCCGTTTTTTGATTTATTTTAACGTTGCTTTCGGGAACAATCGCCAAAGAGGCGAAGGAGAAGCATCCCGAACGCAGCGAGTGCGTAATAGACTTAAAATTTAAAATTTATCAAACGATTGGTCGTTGATTGCAACGCCCGGTCCCATAGTAGAGCTGAAATAAACGCTTTTTACGTATTTACCTTTAGCAGTAGCAGGTTTAGCACGCATAATGCTTTGGTAGAAGGCATTAACGTTTTCAGCAAGTTTTTCAGGTGGGAAGGAGCATTTGCCAACAGCCGCGTGAATATTACCGGTTTTATCGACACGGAATTCGATTTTACCGGCTTTCAGTTCAGCAACAGTTTTAGCAACATCAAAAGTAACTGTACCGACTTTTGGGTTTGGCATCAAACCACGCGGACCGAGAATACGACCAAGCTTACCGACTTCTCCCATAACATCAGGAGTAGCAACAACGACGTCAATATCAGCCCAACCGCCTTTAATTTTTTCGATGTATTCTTCCAATCCGGCGTAGTCTGCTCCTGCGTCCAAAGCTTCTTTATCTTTTGGAGGTTTGCAGAGAACAAGTACTTTAACTGTTTTACCAGTGCCGTGGGGAAGAGATACAGTCCCGCGAACCATTTGGTCTGCTTTACGTGGGTCGACGCCTAATCTCATAGAGATTTCAAAGGATTCGTCGAACTTCGCGGTGGCATTTTTTTTGACGATTTCAATAGCTTCGCCTACGTTATAGAGTTTGTCTCTATCGAAGCTACTGACAAGTTTCCTGTACCTTTTTCCTCTTTGTCTCATTTCAATCTCGTAATTAATTATTCAACAACATTGATGCCCATACTTCTTGCAGTTCCTTTGATCATACTAATAGCTGATTCGATGGAAGTGCAATTGAGGTCATCCATTTTAATTTTAGCAATTTCTTCGCATTGAGCGACAGTAACTTTGCCGACTTTTGTTTTGTTTGGCTCGGCTGAACCTTTCTGCAAACCTGCTGCTTTCAGAAGCAGAACAGGTGCCGGAGGCGACTTAATGATAAAAGTGAAGCTTTTATCAGTATAGTAAGTAACAACCACTGGCAATATTGTTCCCTGCTGTTTTGCGGTTTTGGCATTGAATTGCTTAACAAATTCCATACCTGCCAAGCCTCTCTGACCAAACGCCGGACCAACAGGTGGAGCCATAGTTGCTTCGCCTGCTTTGAGTTGGAGTTTGAATGTTCCTGCTACTTTCTTAGCCATTTTACTTTTACTGAATGTGAAAAATACGTTTATTTATTCTCAATTTCGACTTGGCTGAAGTCAAGTTCCACCGGAGTTTTACGCCCAAGGATACCGACTTCAACTTTCATCTTTTGCTTTTCGTAATTAATTTCTTTGATTGTTCCGCTGAATGTGTTGAATGGTCCATCTATTACCCGGACAGGGTCGCCAATTTCGAATTGTGTAACAACAGTTTCTATATCTTTTCTTTCTTCGACGCGTCCCAAAATTCTTTTGATTTCGTCTGGTTGCAATGCCTGAGGTTCGTTTTTGCGACCGACAAAAGCAACAACAGAAGGCAGTGATTGGATTATTTCGCGTGTCTTTTTATCTAAGATTGCTCTAACAATAATATAGCCGGGCAAAAAGTTTTTCCGGCGGGAGCGACGCTTGCCGCCACGCACTTCATAGACTGTTTCTTCGGGAATTACAACCTCGAAAATTTTATCCTTCAGGTTCAGACGCTTCACTTCGGCTTCAATATTTTGCTTTACGCGAAGTTCGTGACCGGTGAAAGTACGCAAGGCATACCAACGAGCTTCAGTAGCGGAGCGTTCGTCGTCCGACAATTTTTGAGGTGGCTCGACATATTCATCTCTCTTACGTTCCAAAACTGAGAAATCAAGATCGTCGGCACCGCTGCCCGCAACCTCTTCACCAAGCTTTTCGATATTTTCGTATGTATCGTCGATATTCATATCGCTCTAATTCTATTGTATTTAATTAAAAAATTGCTTTCATAATTGCCGTCAAAGCCTGGTCGACAATTAAAATGAAAACTGTTATAACCAAAGTAACGCCGATAACAACTTTGGTTGATTCCTTCAATTGTTCTTTTGTAGGCCAAGACACTTTTTTCATCTCGGCAACAACTTCGTTTACGAATTTTTTAATTTTAGCAACCATAACACATTCTCATTTACAAATAAAAAAATCTCGGCAAACTCTATCGCTTGCCTTAAATTTAAGAGCACGGGTGGTAGGACTCGAACCCACAGCCAACGGTTTTGGAGACCGCTACTCTACCAATTGAGCTACACCCGTATTTCAAAGTTCCTACAGTAGAGCTGATGACCGGGATTGAACCGGTGACCTCATCCTTACCAAGGATGTGCTCTACCAACTGAGCTACATCAGCAGTTGCTTTGCCCGAGCGGGAAACGGGATTCGAACCCGCGGCCCTCAGCTTGGGAAGCTGATGCTCTACCAGCTGAGCTATTCCCGCATCTACGACAAAAAAAGCGGCTTTACTAATTCCACCAGAATTATTTTGTTTTTCGCCGCTATCTCTTCGAGCTGAGCGGGAGACGAGACTCGAACCCGCGACCCTCAGCTTGGAAGGCTGATGCTCTACCAACTGAGCTACTCCCGCATAATTTGTTTTCATAGTGGGCAGGGAAGGATTCGAACCTCCGTAGGGCGGAGCCCAGCAGATTTACAGTCTGCCCCGGTTGACCACTTCGGTACCTGCCCGAACGATTTAGGAATACAAAAATACACACTTTTTTTTTATTTGCAAAACTTTTTTTACTTTTTTTCTGTTTTTTTTACTTTTTTTCTGTTTTTACGTGTTGGATATTTTTAATTCTACGTTTTCATTCTTCATCAATTGCTTGACTTTATTTTCAGATTCATTATCTGAACACTTCATAAACGAGCAAATTAGACACATCTAAACATCTAAAATAAGCACGGCTAAATTTCGTCACTCTGTTAAGTTCTAAAATTTAGCAATTTTATGTATTTCTTAATCTTATTGAGTGCACTTTTGTTTATGGCGAATAACAACGAAACTGCTAATATTTCAGTCCATTCTATGCACCACACTGTTGCAAGTGGTGAAAGCACCTGGATTGCTATTGGAATTGAGCCTAAAAAAGGGTGGCACACATACTGGGCAAATCCCGGCGACGCAGGGCTTGCAACAACTGTTGAGTGGAATTTACCTAAAGGCGTCTCCATCACAGACACAATCTGGCAAATCCCCGAAATTATCGAAACTGATGGTATTGTTTCTTATGGTTTTCACCGCAAGCACTATATTTTTTACAAAATTTCAATTTCTGATAATCCTGAAATACAGAATTTCGAAATTCCTGCAACTGTCAAATGGCTCGCTTGCAAAGAAAAGTGCCTGCCGGGAAAAGATTCAGTTAAAATTCATCTGTTTTCTGGAACGCAAAGCGAAATAAACAAAAATTTTTCTGACATTTTTGGCAATATTCCTATAAGAATCAACAAGCCATTGCAAGCATCAATCGAAGAAAATTGCATACGAATAACACTGAGTGATGATTTGAATTTATCCGAAAAAGCAAGATTTATCCCATATTTGGAAGGAATAACCGACAATTCAGCAACTCAATACATTCAGGAGCGGTCGCTCGTTGTCCCGCTCGATGCTTTTCACACAGAAATTCCGAAAAAACTCAAAGCCCTGATACTTGACAACGAAAAAGCCTACGAAGTTTTAGTAATTTTTTAATAAAAGGAGGATTTATGAATTCATTTTTTGGAATATTGGCAATGATTGCTTTTAGCTTTGCTCTGACAAATCTGATTGCACAAAACAAAGCTGAAATCGACAAGCCTGCCCCGGACTTCGAACTAACCGACGTTAACGACACAAAACATAAACTTTCGGACTTTCACGGTAAATTTGTCGTGCTCGAATGGATAAATTTTGATTGCCCGTTTGTAAAAAAGCACTACGACAGCGAAAATATGCAAAAATTGCAGGAAAAATACACTTCGCAAGGCGTTGTATGGCTTGCAATCTGTTCATCAGCGCCCGGCAAAGAAGGTAATTTGTCCAAAGACGAAATCAAGAAACGTGCTGCAACCTACAAAGCCAAATTCACAGCATATTTGATTGATGAAAGTGGCGATATTGGGCGTATGTATTCAGCTAAAACAACTCCACATATGTATATTATCGACCCGCAAGGCAAGCTGATTTATGCCGGGGCAATCGACAGTATTCGCTCAACAGACAAAGCAGACATCGACAAGGCAGAAAATTATATCTCGAAAGCTCTCAACGAAGCTTTGGCTGGAAAATCAGTTTCGACTAAGGTAACCCAACCCTACGGTTGTTCTGTAAAATACTAAATCCAGCATTTATTGTTGTAGAGACACAGCATTCCGTAGAGACACAGCATGCTGTGTCTCTACATTCGATTTTTCCCATACACGGTTTTGTAGAGACGCAATGCTTTGCGTCTCTACGTTGGATTTTTTAATTCACGTATTTTATAAAAACGAAATTTGTAGATGCACAATGCATTGTGCCTCTACGTCTTTTTCCCATTCCCGATTTATCGTAGAGACATAGCTTGCTATGTCTCTACATTCGATTTTTTCCATACACGGGTTTTGTAGAGACGCAATGCTTTGCGTCTCTACGTTGGATTTTTTAATTCACGATTTTTACAAAAACGAAATTTGTAGAGGCACAATGCATTGTGCCTCTACGTTTTTTTCCCATTCCCGATTTATCGTAGAGACATAGCTTGCTATGTCTCTACATTCGATTTTTTCCATACACGGTTTTGTAGAGACGCAATGCTTTGCGTCTCTACAAACAAAGCTTTGCGTCTCTACTTTTTTATAATTCAACACACGAAAAAAAATTTCTCAAAATGTTTTTGCAAATTCTTAATTTTGTTTTTTAAATATAAATTTAGGTTGATAAAATGAAAATTGGCGTTATTGGGCTTGGATATGTTGGGTTGCCACTTGCAGCAGCAATTCAGAAAAAAACTGATTATAACGTAGTCGGATTTGATCTTTCGGCAACAAAAATTGAAAAAATAAAGAAGAAAATTTGCCCAATAGACGACCATCAATGCGAACAAGATTTAAAAGAAATCGAGTTGCAGGTATCGTCAAGCGACGAAATTCTTGCTGGATGCAATATTTTTATTATCTGCGTGCCAACTCCTGTTCTCGATGACTACACTCCCGACCTGCAACCTGTGAAAAATGCAGTTACAACAGTTTCAAAACATCTGAAAAAAGGCAATTACGTTGTAATTGAATCAACTATTAATCCTGGTGTCTGCGACGAAGTGGTTATCCCAATACTCGAAGAAGCAACGAATTTGAAAGCAGGACGCGATTTCGATGTTGCACATTGTCCGGAACGCATAAATCCGGGCGACCCACACTGGAATGTTTACAATATTCCGCGAAATATTGGTTCGACACGCTCCGAAGCAACACGATTCCTTGCTGATTTTTACCGCAAGTTCATCGATGCAGAAATCAACGAAATGCCAGACCTTAAAAGCACAGAAGCCACGAAAATTATTGAAAATACGTTTCGGGATATTAATATCGCATTCGTCAATGAACTTGCAAAATCGTTCGATGTGCTTGGTATTGATATACTTACTGTGATTAAAGGTGCGTCGAACAAGCCATTTGCGTTTATGCCACACTATCCGGGATGTGGTGTTGGCGGGCATTGCATACCGGTAGACCCATATTATTTGATTGAAAGAGCAAGCAAAAGCGGTTTCGACCATAAGTTTCTGAAAATTGCCCGTGAAATCAACAACTCAATGCCGGCTTATACAATTGAATTGCTTGTGAATGCTCTCAACGAATATGCTAAGCCTATCAAAAACACGCCAATTGGTCTTCTTGGTCTATCCTACAAAGCAAATGTCGGCGATTTGCGCGAAAGTCCGGCACTTAAAATATTGCAGATTTTAAAGCAGAAAGGTGCTGAATTACTTGTGTTCGACCCATATTTCCCCGAAATGAGCAATTCAGGCAGTCTCGGCGAAATCCTCGAAAAATCCTATGCAATTGTAATTGCAACTGACCACCGTGAATTCAGAACAATTAATTCCGAAGTTCTCAAAAAACACAATGTAAAAATTGTCATTGACGGAAAAAATTGCTTAAATAAAGAAGAAATACGGGCAAATGGTATTTATTACAAAGGAATCGGACGATAATGAGAGCAGTTGTGCAAAAAGTGAGCGACGCAGAAGTTGTAATTGACGGAAAATCGAACGGGAAAATTGGTCGCGGCATTTGCGTTTTCGTTGCGATGAAAGAAAGCGATAGCGATAAAACTATCGAGTGGATGACGCAGAAAATATTAAATCTACGCATTTTCCCCGACAACGACGGCAAAATGAACTTATCGGTTTCGGATATTGGTGGCGAAATATTGATTATTTCCAACTTTACGCTTTATGGTGATTGCCGGAAAGGAACGCGCCCGAGCTATACTGATTCTGCTCCGCCTTCTGTGGCTGAACCTTTATACGAAAAATTTGTCGGGCACTTCCGTTCATCGACTCACCTGAAAGTCGAAACCGGAATCTTTGGGGCTATGATGGATGTGCGTCTGCAAAATGATGGTCCTGTAACACTAATTATCGACAGGGATTAGCGTATGGGGAATTTAATATTAATTGGTGTGGTCGGCAATTACTTTGGTTACAAAGGCGAGTTTAATTTTATTCTTGAATATAAGAAAATTGAAGCAATCCCAGACGGATTTAAGGTGAAAATCGGTTATTCGGCAAACTTTTCCGATGAATATACAATTGAACACTTCCATAAAAAAAATAACCGAGCCATAGCAAAGCTAACAGAAATAAACGATAAAGAAGGAATTGAGAAACTTCGCAACAAAGGCATTTTTGCCGATGAAGAAGAAATCAAAAAATATAACTCCAATTTTGTTTCGAGCAACTCAATTGTTGGATGCAAGGTAATTGATATTGAAAACGGCAACGAATTAGGAGAAATTATTGAAATCTGGGAATTGCCTGCAAACGATGTTTGGCTTGTCAGCACCAACTTTGGAGAATTGCCTTTGCCGGTAATAGATGATGTTATTGTTGAAACTGATTTTGAAAATAAAATTGTAAAAATAAATGTAATAGATGGACTTTTGGATCTGACACACAATCGAGGTGCAGTTGATGAGGATTGATATTATATCGGCTGTCCCGGAATTGATGACTTCCTACCTCCAAGGCAGTATTCTAAAAATCGCACAAGAAAAGAAGCTCGTATCAATACACTTGCATAATTTACACGATTACGCACTTGACCGATTCCGGCATATAGACGACACACCTTATGGTGGAGGCGCTGGAATGATAATCAAATGCCAACCGATATTCGATTGCATCGAGAAGCTTCAGAGCGAGCGTTCGTATGACGATATCATCTATGTGTGTGCTGATGGATACCCGCTTACGCAATCAGTATGCAATGAATTATCCCTGAAGCAAAATATTATTATTCTCGCCGGGCACTACAAAGGAATAGACCAGAGAGTGCGGGACTATTTCGTTACCCGCGAAATCTCGATTGGTGATTATGTGCTAAGCGGAGGAGAATTGCCCGCATTGGTGCTAACCGATGCGATAGTTCGCCTGATACCGGGAGTAATCGGCAATGCTGAATCCGCATTAGAGGATTCTTTTCAGAACGGCTTGCTCGAACCGCCACAGTATACCAAACCTTCTGAATTTCGGGGAATGCGAGTGCCGGATGTTTTGCTCTCGGGCAACCACGAAAGCATACGACAGTGGCGCGAGCAACAAGCATTGGAAAAAACACGTATTCGTCGTCCCGATTTGCTTGGAGAAGCGTAATCATAATAGTTTTTTTTCTTACAATTTATTTCTCTCTTAATTGTTATAATATTATATTTTTTATGTCTGCGATTTCTATGAATAATAATCATACAAATTTGTTTGATAAATATAAGGATTTTGCCACTAAACTCGTTGTTTGCAATGATTTGCGTTGTTTGTTCGGCACAGTCGAAAAACTTGTCAATGAGATTTGTGATTATGAATATATGGTGCTTTATTACTATACTGCACATTCAGACAGATTATTCGCCGTAACAACGAAAGGGCTCACCAAAGAAGAAAGATTTTTTGCACAGAAATCAGCAATGCAACGCTCGCCGGGGCGTTGCCTGCGAACCAAACAAATTATCTATATCAAAGAAGCTGACAGCGAAGCCTACGACCTCCAAAACAAGTTTGTGAAACCAACATTGCTAAATTCCCGGCTATACATTCCGTTGATTAACAACGGTCAGGTGCTCGGAGTTTATTCGCTCGCAAGCGTCAAAATAGATAACTTTTCTGAAGAAGTAATAAATGCAATTTCGTTTATTACAAACATTGCTGCCGTTATATACAAAAAAATCATTGAAACCCGCGACCTTGAAAGGATGAACAAACGTCTCGAAGAAATAAACCGAAACTTCCTCTCTCAAAAACTGCAATCCATTGGTCAGCTTGCCGCTGGTATAGCCCACGAAATTAATACACCACTGCAATATATTAATGACAATCTCGACTTTTTGGAACACTCCTACGAAGCTTTATCAAACTTCGCTTCAAGCATTTACGAATTGATTGGCGACTGGGGAGTGGACAATTGGAACGATGCCCGAAAAATTATTAAGAAGAATATTAAAGAAACAGACATTGATTTTTTCTTTTCGGAAATTCCAGGAGCAATCAGCCAATCGCAGGAAGGCATTTTAAAAATCAGTAAGATTATTAATACGATAAAGAATTTCTCTCAGGTAGGTGTGCGGGAGAAATCATTTCTCAATATTAATCGCACACTCGAAGATATTGTGCTCATTACACGAAACGAATGGAAAAAAGTTGCTGATGTGCATCTTTCTCTGCATAGCGAATTGCCTGTTATTTATTGCTATGCCGACGAAGTCAATCAAGTATTGCTGCAATTTTTGCTAAATTCTATTGATGCAATTAAAGAAAAAATGCAGATTGATAACAATTACACTTTTGGCAAAATTGAAATCTCGACTTGCTTTGGCGATAGAGAAATTGCTGTTCAGTTCGTCGATGATGGAATTGGAATACAAGAAAGGCACTTAGATAAAATATTCGACCCGTTTTTCACAACCAAACCCCCCGGCAAAGGAACAGGTCAGGGACTTGCAATTGCACACAATGTAATTTGCAGCAAGCTTGGTGGTGATATTTTTGTCTCATCAAATTATTTGAAAGGAACAGAATTTATTATTAAATTGCCATACGATTAATATTTTCTTTTTAGCATAGTTATGGCAAATGTATTGTTTGTAGACGACGAAGAGTTTATTCTGCTTGGATTGAAGCGGCTCATAAAAAGTGCCTCCGATGTTATTAACGCCGAATTTACAACATCAGGCAAAGAAGCACTCCAAAAAATTGCAGATAAAAATTTTGATATTATCATCACTGATTTATATATGCCCGAAATTGACGGGCTGAAACTTCTGGAATTTGCAAGAGAAGCCCAACCTAACGCTATCAGAATAATGATGACGGGATTTGTGAATTCTGACTTAGAAAACATCAAACAAGAATTTGCTCACATAATTCTTGCAAAACCTGTAAATTACAAAATGTTGCTGGATACTATTAACGACTGCCTATCCAAAAAAGAAGAATTATTGCAGCAATGAACAAAAAAATTCTCTTCGTTGATGATGAAATAAACGTTCTGCACGGCTACAGGCGAAATCTGCGAAGTCTGTTCGATGTCCACATTGCCAATAGTGGCAGCGAGGCTCTAAAAATCATATCCGAACAGGGCGATTTTGCCGTTATTATCTCCGACTACCGTATGCCCGAAATGGACGGAATTGAACTGCTCCACAAAGTAAAAGAAATTTCTCCCGACACAATAAGAATTATCCTCACCGGATTTGCCGATATGCAAATCGCAATCGAAGCTATTAACGAAGGCAATATTTTCCGTTTCCTTACAAAACCTTTGCCAACAGATAAGCTCATAAATTCTATAAATGATGCACTCGAACAATACAGACTTATCACAACAGAAAAAGAACTGACGCGAAAGCTCCAGGACGCCTACGACACAATAAAAAAAGACTTAGAAACTGCTGCCGAATTGCAACGCGAGTTTCTTCCCCAAAACAACGTTACCTACGGCGATTGCCGGTTTAATTGGATATTTGTTCCAAGTGTGTTTGTCTCGGGCGACACTTTCAACTTTTTCCCTATAAGCAAAAGATATATTGCGTTCTATATAGTCGATGTAGCCGGGCACGGGCTACCGGCTGCATTTTTGTCGGTTTCGCTTTCCCGTTCATTAAGTCAGGACATAGGAAAAAAACTATTGCTCGATGAGAAAACAGGCAATTACGTTATGCCATCGCTTGTTATAAAATCACTCAACGAACTTTTTCTCTCACGTGGCAAGAACGCCGAGTATTTTACTATGCTCTATGGCGTTATCGATTTAATCGAAGATAAAATAATATTCTCGCAGGCGGGACACCCCAACCCATTTTTGATTAAAGCCGGTGGCAAAGCCGAAATGATTGCTTCCCGCGGTTTTCCTGTCGGAATTTTGCCCGAAGCTGAATACTACGACCAGATCATTCCATTCGAAAGCGGCGATAAATTCATCATTTATACAGACGGGATAACCGAATGCGCCGGCGTAAAAAATAAACTGCTTATTCAAAATAAGCTTGTAGATTTCCTGAATAATCACTCAAACAACAATTCCGAAATTATGCTTCGCTCGATTGTTCCCGAACTCAAGGTCTGGACAAACGGCGAAGAATTCTACGACGACCTTACAATGCTGATAATCGAAAGAAAGCTGTTTTAGACACGCTTAAAGCTTTTGTCCAGCTCGTGCAAACTAATTTCCAGAACAACCGGACGCCCGTGCGGGCAAACATACGGCATATTGCACTGCATCAGATTGCGCGCAAGATTTAGCATTTCGTCCGGCGAAAGCTTCTGCCCTGTTTTCACTGCTGAACGACAAGCGTAGCTTGCAGCAAGACTGTCCCGCTTTGTGCTGTGCTTAATTTGCAGCAACTTCACATATTCACTCAGAATTTCGGAGAAGCCCGAAATTGCCTCGCTCTCTGAAATATCAAGCGGAACGCCCATTATTTCTATTTTGCCATCAGGATATAAATTAAAATCGAAGCCAAGTTTTCTCAATTCCTGCTCAATTTCTCTTGCAATTGCTATTTGCGACGGTTCAATTGCAGAGCTTATCGGAAAAAGCAACACCTGCATATTTGAAAAATCTGAGTTCATTGCCCGCAAAGCCTTTTCATACAGAATACGCTCGTGGGCATTATGCTGGTCTATGATAAACACACCAGACGGGCTTTGCATTAAAATATATTTGTTGTGAATTTGCAGAAATTGGACATCGTCGCTAATTTCTATTCTATCTTTTGGAGGCTGAAAATCACTTTTGGGAGCAACATCGAAAAGCAAATCAAAAGCACTTCTGCTACTTTGCCCGGTAGTTCCAAAACTACGGTCAATCGGGGCGTGCCAGTTGGAAGTCTGCTTAAATGCAAAACTGCGGTCAATCACCTCGCCAGTGCTTCTATTGACAAGAATATTTTCTTTAGAACTCTCCGGCACTTCGAACCGGAAAAAAGGGCTTTTTTCGGATTTATCAACCTTGTGAACAGATGTAAAGTTATATTTTGCAAGCACTTCCGTAACTGCACGATGAAGAGCAGAAAAAATAAGCTTCTCATCGTCGAATTTCACTTCGTGTTTTTGAGGATGAATGTTTATATCTACTTTTCGCGGGTCAATCTCAATATTGATAACGTAAAACGGCTTGTAGTTCTTTTCGAGTTGGTGCTCGAAAGGTGCAAATATAGCATAATTCAGGTTTTTACTAACAACCGGGCGTTGGTTTACAAACAAATGCTGGTAATTTCCTGTTGGGCGGGCAGCTGCCGGCTTGCCGATAAATCCCCTTATTGAAACTAAATCGGTGGAGAAATCCACTTTGACGACTTCACTGGCAATATTTTCACCAAAGACGTTCTTTATTCGCTCTTCCTGACTCGATGGATGCAAATCATAAACCAAATTATCGGAATCATAATAAACTAATCTCTTATCGTAATGAATTACAGCAAATCTTGTTACTGTCTCAGTAATATAGCGATATTCAGTTATGTCTGATTTGAGAAATTTTTTCCGGGCAGGCACATTAAAAAACAAGTTTCGCACAAAAACCTGCGTGCCATTGTCGCAATTGATAGGCGAAATCTGAAATGGCTGATTGGGTTCAGATTTCAGCGACCAACCGTGTTCATCTTGTGCCCTTTTGGTGCGTATTTCCATAGAAGCAACAGCAGAAATAGAAGCAAGAGCCTCGCCGCGAAAACCATAGGTCTGAATTTTCTCTAAATCTTCCTGCGTCAGTATCTTGCTTGTGGAATGCCTCAAAGGTGCAAGTTCCAAATCTTCGCGGCTCATACCTTTGCCATTATCCAGAACGTGAATCAGAGTTTTGCCCGAACCTTTCACAACAATACCGATAGAAGTAGCACCTGCATCGAGTGAATTTTCAACTAATTCCTTGACCACCGATTCCGGACGCTGAACAACTTCACCTGCCGCAATCTGGTTTGCAATGTATTCAGGTAATATCTTTATTTGATTGTTATGTTCCATAAAATAGAAGACGATGGAACGCTAATTAGATTTATTTCCGCAATTTTGCGGCAGTTTAACAATAAAAGTGGAACCGCTACCGGGCTTGCTGTTGATTTCGATTTGCCCGCAGTGTGCCTCGACAGCACGACTAACAATAGACATTCCCAGCCCGTAGCCGGAAATTTGTCCGACATTTGAAGCACGGTAGAAAGATTGGGTAAGCAAGTGTTGCTCTTCTTCTGGAATGCCTATCCCATAGTCTGTAACGATGAATTCAATCATCTGTTCGTTGCAATTAACTGTAAAATCTATCACTTTGCTGTTTGGTGAATACTTGATAGCATTTGAAAGAAGGTTATTTAAGGCAAACGAAACCAGTTGGTCGTCCACTATAGCATTTTTGCAATTACCATTTATGTTAAAATTAATTTTATGCGAAAAGCCTGAATTGAATTCAGCATTCTTAATTAAGTTCGAGCAAAGTTGTTCTAAATTGCACTCTTTTGGATTAAATTGGAAATTTCCGCTATCGATACGCCCGAGGACAAGCAGATTTTCCATCAGGTTTGTCATCTTTTGGATTGTTTCCTTGATACGTTCGATTTGCTTCTGTCGTTCTTCGGGATGAATTTTGTCATAATATTTCCCGAGCATATCAGCCGAGAGCATAATGGTAGTCAGAGGAGTGCGAAATTCGTGAGAAACCATAGAAATAAACTGTGTGCGAAGCTTATTCAAATCTTGCTGTTTAGCAAGCGCTGCCTGCATCTCACGTTCAGCATTAATTCTGTCGGTTACGTCCAGCGTAATGAAAACGCTCCAAATATCGTCGGGCAACTGAAGCTGCTCGCAGGAAAGCAGAATATGGCGTTCCACCCCTTCAAGATTAATCGTAATCTGTTTGTTTACAAATGACTTATTGTTTTCGATTGCGTCATAAATATTTGCCATTAGCTCGCTATTTTTAAATTCTGAGAACACGTCAAGAGGTTGCCCAATTGCACGGTCGCGATTAACTCCAAAAAATTCAGTGCACTTAATGTTTGTATCAACAAATATTTTTTTCTTGTTGGAAATAATGAAAATTGGCACAGGGCTCGAATGGAAAATTTTTGAAAAACGTGTTTCGCTTTTGAGCAATTCTTCCTGCGAACGATACAGCTGAGTTAGATCTTCGGAAATACCTAAAAAATAGCGCGGTTCGCCTTTGCTATTTTTGATGAGAATTTTTTTCGTTAGCAATACTTTTAATTTGTTATTTTTTGTAAGGCACATTTCTTCGACAGTTTGAGTAGAGATGTTGCTGCGGACAAGCTCAATATCTTTTGAGTGGTAATATTCAGCATACTTTGGATGAAATAGTTCGAAGACTGTTTTTCCAATCATCTCATCAGGTGAAAATTCAATAATATCTATAGCACTTTTATTAACATACAGATATTTCATTGTAGCAGTGTCTTTTACATAAATCAGGCTTGGAATATTTTCGAGAATAGTTTGCATAAAGATATGGTGTTCGCGCAACATACCTTCTTCTTTCAGAATTGCAGTGATTTCCCGTTCCAACGCAGATGTTTTTTCGTCTTCGTTTAATTGGTCTGAAAGCAAAATATTCCTCGAATGTTCGTATTTCAGGAGTTTATCGATTTCGCGGGCAAAATGGTCTATGTGTGAGTAATGAAACACAAGCGAAATGCCTTTTTTTATAAGAAGTGAAGCATCAAATTCAGTAATCTCATCGGAAATAACAACTATCGGAGCATTTATATTTTGCCTGTATTCAGCGACCTCATCTGCATAGCTTGCATATTCAAGAAGTATCACAGCAACATCAATTGAGTGCTGATGCTTGCGGCTATTATATTCAAAAATATCTTTGAAAATAAAATATTCCACAAGGAACCCCCAATCTTTCAGGTTCTTTGTTAATTTTCCGATTAATTGTGTGTTTATTTCACAAAAGAAGCCAACATTGATATTTTTTTCCATATTCGATTAATTTATATCATTGTTATTAATATTTTCAAGAAAAACTTTTGAAGTTGGATATGCAAAATTAATTTGATGTTTCTTAAATTCATCAAAAATTTTGTATAAAATTTCCTGTTGTTTATCGAGGAACACTTTTAAATTGTCGTCTTCCACCCAAAAGATAGCTTGAAAATCGAGCGAAAAAGCCCCGAAAGCTCTGAAATGAACCCGGTCGAAACGCACTTTCTCGATACCATCTATCACACTTTGGATAATTTGCGGTATTTCCCGGAGTTTTTCGAGTGGTGTTTCGTAAACAACACCAAAATTGATTTCAGCGCGGCGTTCCTTCATTTTAGTATAGTTGCGAATTCGTGCAGCAGTTATATCAGAATTAGCAAACACGTGAAGCTCGCCGGTTAAGCTCCGCAATCTTGTGGAGCGAATGCCAATGTATTCAACCGTTCCCCAGTTGCCATCTATAAGGATAGAATCGCCTATCTCGAAAGGTTTGTCTATCAAAATCGAAACGTAGCTGAACAAGTCACCCAAAATTTTCTGTCCGGCAAGAGCAATAGCCAGACCGCCTATCCCAAGTCCTGCGACAAGTGCAGAAATGTTGAACCCCAGATTGCTCAGAATAAACACAATTCCCAACGCCCACAGTGCAATATTAATTGCAGGGATAATCGCCCGCAACACACTTGCTTTGCTCGGTGCAGCAGATTTTTCTATCTTTTGCTCTATCAGAAAATCAACCAGCGCCACAACAAATCTTGTTACGTAGAAGACTACAATCAGCATTGCAACTACATCAAGCCCTTTCGAAACATAATTGCTAAGTTTCAGCGTCTTGAACGCAAAATAAAACACCCCGAAATATTCTATCGGTATCAGTAATTTCTTGATTTTTCCTAAAATAAAATCGAAAACTTTGGATTGAGCCTTTTTTGCAAATTTGTGAAGCAATACAAGAATTGTTGCCCGAAATAGCTTTATCAATAAAACAAAAAACAGGAAAATCACTAAAAAGTCTAAATATTCTACTACCCGGTTGCCAAGAAATATATTTTGAAGAAAATCAGATTTCAGAATATTCTCATTTAATATATATTGTAGCATAATATTCACCACAAGGATTGTTCGACAAGTCTATAAAAACTTATAATTCAAATATAATGAATTTTTATTTAATAATCTTATGTTGTTGTCATAAATACAATAAAATAAAGTAAATATGTGGAAAACTTTTTTTGATTTTCCGGGAATTTTATAATATTTTTACTAAAAATGGGGGGGGAATTCAAACCATCTGTTTTTGCTCGGCACACAAATTGACTATCCCAGAATTACATTGTAATGTAACGTTCTTTTGTTGATTTTTGAACATTTTTGGAGATTATTGCCCAAATAATTTCAAGGGGTAATTATGAACAGTTACAAACGCCAAAATATTGAACACTTAAAATTGCAAGTCGAGCAACTTAAAAAGCAATTGCAAAAGTTAATAGACCAATGGTATTACTATCAAACAAGCGTCTATCAGGAAATAATGTTTGAATACGATAATATTTTTGGGGATATAGAAGAAGAACTCGAAAACAAAATCCGCACTTCCCAGGAATTAGAAAAACGGGTGGAGTTCCTGCGGATGAAGTTGCGTCAGGGAGAAAATCTGCGCAAAAACACCATAAAATTAATCGATATTATGTCTAACCGTCAGGTTGAACGCCAACACCTGCGGCACCACACAAATGGTTCGACGCAAAAATTACATCCCAAAAATGAACTGCACCAATTAAAGCAAGTCAGTTGCGAAGTAAATGAAAATTATGAGATTTCTAATCTCTACCGTTCGCTTGTGAAAAAACTACATCCCGATGTCGCCGGCGAAAGCGAAGAGCGTCGCAAATATTGGGAAAGTGTCCAAATCGCATACAAGCAAAAAGATGCAGAACG
This sequence comes from Eximiradius proteiniborus, assembly GCF_058546985.1. Classification (NCBI taxonomy): domain Bacteria; kingdom Pseudomonadati; phylum Bacteroidota; class Eximiradiia; order Eximiradiales; family Eximiradiaceae; genus Eximiradius; species Eximiradius proteiniborus. The sequence continues at coordinate 1,663,099 of NZ_CM178592.1, forward strand.
TTTGCAAGTAATTCAGCTTCTTTTGGACGACAATATCTATAATCAATCAAAAAATGAAGAAGCACAACTGAAAACTCTTATTTTAGACCTCGAAAACAATATCAAAAAGCAAGAATTAAAACTAAAAAATTTAATTTATCAGGAACCTTTCGTATTCAAAGACAAATTGAAGGATAGGTTCTGGATAAAGAAAAGAAAAGAACAATTAGAAAACCGGCTTATTCAAATCAACGACAGGCTACGCTACCAACACCATCTACTTTCTAATCTTACAGAAAGTTTAAAAAATTCGCAGGAAAAATCCCGAGCTGTGTAGCTCTCTTGTTGCGTTGATATATTTTGGCAAATACAAAAAGGCGGGAACTCTCGCCTTTTTTATTTTAAAAGCACTAATTGCTTTATTTTCAAGGAAATACAGGCAGGATAGCTTCTGGGAAAGATTAGAATAATTATTGTAAATGCAAAAAAATCACTAATTTGCATAAAATTGTTTGTAAAAAATTTCTTCTCGACGAAATGAAAGAAATGTCGCCATTGAAGTTTCTGATGATATTATTGGCTTCGACCTGTGCAATTTTTCTTGCAATAGGAATATACGTATTGTGGGTTACATCAAGCAATATGCCATCGCTGGAACAGTTAGAAAATCCAAAGCAAAATGTAGCAACAAGAATATATACAGCCGATAACGAACTGCTCGATATGTATTACATAGAAAGGCGTGTTCCGCTCACTTACAACGATATTCCGAAAGATTTTGTGAACGCACTTATTTCTACCGAAGACAGAAAATTCTGGCGGCACTGGGGCATTCACGTCGGAAGAGTGTTCAACTCGATTGTGAAGAATATTTTCTCTTCGCGCCGCGAGGGTGCTTCCACAATCACAATGCAGTTAGCAAGGAATCTATATCTGAACTTCGACCAAACAATGGAACGTAAGATTCGCGAAGCAGTTACAGCAATACAAATCGAAAAAACCTACACAAAAGAAGAAATTCTTGAATTATATACTAATACGGTAAATTTCGGACGCGGTGCTTATGGGCTTGCAGTTGCCGCAAAAGTTTATTTCGACAAAGAACCCAAAGAGCTCACCACCGCAGAGTGTGCCTATCTTGTCGGATGTCTGAAAAAACCTGAATTCTACAATCGCAAAGAAAATTATGACGATGCAGTTGAACGCCGCAATCTCGTCCTCAAATTAATGTATGACGAAGGTTATCTGAACACTTCTCAATACCTGCGAGCAATCGAAGAACCTCTTGAATTTGCAACTTCAAAGTCGAGCCCAACAATACTTGGTGGAAGCTCCCGACTGGGAATTGCACCTCACTTTGTTGAGATGTTGCGTCAGGAACTCACAAACCACCCACGTTTGAAGGAATATGATTTATATCGCGACGGACTGACTATCTACACAACTATTGATTCGCGAATTCAAAAACTGCTCAATCAGGCTCTCGAAGAGTTTATGCCCGAAATTCAGACTACATTCAATCAAAATTGGAGTTGGAAAGGACGCAACGATATTTTGCAGAAATTGCTCAAACGTGCAATCAATATGCGAACAGACTACCGGGCCGCCAAAGAAAATCAGAAAAACGCCATAATGACACGACTGCTAAACGACCAACGCTTTATTGATTCAGTGAAAAACGCCGTTACAACTGTTCAGGTGGGAGTTGTGATAATGAACCCAACAACAGGGGCAGTGCTTGCAATGGCTGGGGCTTCGCCAAAATTTATGCGAGAAAATCCCGACGCAAAATACTCACTCAACCACGCTTATCAGATTCGTCGGCAACCCGGCTCTGCATTCAAGCCATTTGTTTACGCTTCTTCACTGATAAAAGGGCTTACGCCCGACAGCCGTATTGCCTGTGGTCCATATAGCTACACTCTGTCTTCAGGGGAATTATGGTCGCCACGCGGCTCTGGATGCAACGAAGGAGAAACTACGGTTACTTTGACTACCGGACTTGCCCGTTCGATTAATACAGTTGCTGCGCGACTTATTACTCAGGTTACTTCGCCCCGGGATGTAATCGACCTTGCGAACAGAATGGGAATTCAGTCGCCACTTGCGGCTGTGCCGGCTTTGTCGCTTGGTGGTGGCGGAGAAGTAAGCCCGTACGAAATGACTTCAGCTTTCTGCACTTTCGCAAACAATGGTTGGCACGTATCGCCTTATTTTTTCGAAAGCATAGAAACAAACACCGGCGAAGTGCTTCTCTCTACCAAAAACAACAGAAATATTACTGATGTGTTCGACAAAGAAATTGCTCAGCAAATGACTTATATGATGATGCAGGTTATCAATGCCGGAACTGCTTCGCGTGTGCGTCAGTATCTGAAAGATGTCGATGCCGCCGGCAAAACAGGTACAACAAATAACAGCACTGATGCGTGGTTCATTGGATACACTCCTCAGCTTGTTTGCGGAATTTGGATGGGCTTCGACTATAACGAAATAAACTTCGATTGTCTGGGCGCGGTTGGCTATGGTGGGCGAACTGCTGCACCGCTTTGGGGAAAAATTATGAGCTTGATTTATAGCGACCCGCAAATACCGTACAAGCAGAAAAAATTCATTTTCAACCCAATCGATTCGCTCTCGCAACAAGCCAATTGGAAGCCGTATAATTTAACTAACACTCAAAAAAATGCCGGCGAAGTGAATGTTTTAGACAACAATTCCACTCCGTCAAACGGAAGCGAACCGCATAAATCAAGGGACGATTCGCCTATTCTGGCTCCTCTTCCACGCGACGAGGAATAGCCTTTATTTGCTTTTTCAATGTTTTTAATCTACTTCCAAAAATCTATTTATTTTGGAATTAATGTTTCATTCTGTTATACAATTTTGTCATATAAATTTCTTCTTATACAGAAATCAAATCATTTTGTTTTATTAAATTATTTATTTATTTTGGATTTAGTTTCCTTTATTTGCGGGAGAGTGCCTATGAAAAAATTTATTCTACTTATTGTGATTCCTCTGATTATTTCTGCTTGCTCAGAGGACGACTCCACTCTTGGTGGAAGCACAAATGTTGAATTTGCGGCTGTTGGGTCCAAAACTTACGTATATACTACTATTCCGGGGCTGGGTGAAATAAGTTCCGAACCTGTAATTACAGAAAATCGCAAAGGTAATGTTGTGCTCGAAGGACGCGTTACCACAAACATTGAATTTTTAAGAAAAATCGACACTTTGTTAGGCACTGCTTCGCTACCCCAAGCATTGAAGGAAGCAATTCAACAAAAAGCAATACGACATTTTGATATGAAAATTGACTCTACCGACCTGAACAATATCAAAATCGACTACAAAATCAAGGGGAAAGCTACTTCCGAAGGTATGCAGGACTACATCCATAGCGAAGGCGACGAAAGCAAACCATTTCTGCTTGTAAAATACGATGCAAAAGTTGGCAACAAATACACTTTTCAGGACAAAGACGGAAATAAATATGTCCGCGAAGTTACATATCGCTCCACAACAGACGACTTCCAAATTGCTTTCTGGCTATTAAAAGTTATCAAAGTTGAAGAAACAGTAACCGAGGGTCCTTTGAAAGACTTGCTCGGCAAAGTAATTTACTACACTAATCACAAATTTGGTCTTGTCGGAGTTGAATGGGAAAGCCCGGATAAAAGCCGAAAATTAAAGCTTACAATATTCCCATCAAATTTGGAATAACTAACCGGGGGCAGAAGAAAGCCCCCATTTTTTTATTCATTTTCGCTCTGTGCACCCGAAATATCATCTGGAATAAAAATAAACTTAGTATCTTTATTCTCGATAGAATTAACTTTATATATCAAATCAATCACTTTTTGCAGATAGTGCTGGACAAACTGCAAGTCCGACATAATAACTTCCCGCCTGATAGAGTAATGCGTTCTCGAAGCAGCATAAGAACCGCTATCGAGTTCAGTAGTCAGGGTTTGCGAAAGCAACGCCTTGGATATTTCAGCATTGCAGGTGCGCACAAGCTGGTAATAGAGTTCAACAGAACTTGTTCGCGACGGTTCGGTAAGCTTAATTTCGATGCCTTCGGGAGCAACTATCACAGAATTTTCCGCCATATTTACCAAGCTATCGGCAAGAGTTTCGATTTCCTGGTTTGTTGCATATCTTTGATATTGCCCGATTAGCAGTGGCATACCATATCGCTCCATAAAATTCATCCAGAATCGAAATGCTCCGTTTTTGAAAGTGCAGGACCAATAGCATTTGCTAAGAAGTGCTGTGCCATATGGATTTTGCAAAGTTGCTTCGTATTGAGGGCAAATAATTTTTTCTTCCGGGAATTCAATATTAGAGTTCTGAATGCTACTCTTCATAATCAATTCCCCGTTAGCTGAAAATCCAAAATAATCTTGTGGCAGCGGCAAAAACCTATCCGGAACAATCGAAAACCCGCTTGCATTATCCAATTTCCAAATTATCTCTATTGGCTGAAAACCGAATAGAATCGCATTGAAAATACTACTAATGAGCGAACTCAAATCAATCGTCTCAAATATTTTTTTAATTTCACGACCGTAATTATCGTTTGTAACAATTTCCCATCTGCAATTGGTAACTCCACTCTTGCGCGACTGCACGCAACTCCACACGTGTGGGTCGTTCAACAGGTCGCGCAAAGTTTCGTAGCTTCGCCCCGAGTAGCTCAACACTTTATCTGGATTTGGCAACAGCCCGATGTATTTCATAAACGAATATTGTCGGACACGGCTCACAAGTTCTTGCGTTAAAACATTTTTCTGCATAATTCACCTATTTTATTTTAGCGATGATTAATCCCACGGCAACGCCCGAAATCGCATAAAGCAACTTGTCTTGAAGTCGGCAGTCGTTTTCCGGCTGCTTGATATTCAATATTGTCCGTTCGTAGCGAAAAGTATCGGGCATTGCCGCAAAACGAAGAAACAAGTTGTTTTCCGGATAACTATAACTAATTTTCAGTGTATCTTTGCTTATCAAAGTATCCAAAACAAAAGAAAAACTATCCAAAGAAGTGTCTGAATACTGAACGCGAGGATTTGCCCTGATTTTCACTTCCTTCGGTGGCAACGCTAAAAAAACCGTATCGCGATATATTTCTTTTTCCACAACCAACTCATTTTTATTATTTTTTTCGAAACCAATAATGAAGTAAAACAACGCAAATCCTACTAACACACCTAAAACAGTTGCATACAAACTAATTTTCATTGCCTCTGACCACCCGAATAATTAACCGGAAAAGCAAATTCTGAGCATTTTCTGATTGCGTAACGGAAAGCGACAGAATATCTCTTTGAGCAAGTTCGATTGGAACGGCTAAACTCGTAGAAAGATATTCCGTATTCGCTTCAATTGATGAAAGTTGCCCGATTTCATCACTGTTTTGATAAACAGTAACTGTTGCAAGTCCCGCCTGAAGAGCAACTTCATAGCCAATAAGCTCTGCTTTTTGCCCGTTGGGCAGATATATTTGATGTGGGAAGAAATATTCGCCGGCAGAAATTTCTCCGTATTTCGAAAAATCGACCACAAGCACTAATTCCGAAAGCGATGAATTTTGCACCATATCAATTAAATCTGTTTGCAGGAGAATATTTCCCGCTATTGTTCCCCACATAGTTTGTTGCGATACTGATGGAAATTGAAAAAAAGGCATAATTCACCTGTTACTGAATTTCTATAAAAACTCTGATTTTTCCGCTCGTTGTTCCATTTGAACTATACCAGAATTTCACGTATGAAACCGAAACACAGAATAACAATACGCTTGCGTCCTGAATATTTGTATTACACGAAATTGGCAGAATTGCTCCCAAAGTCTTCGTTTTTCTATCGGGCGATGTATAGATTTCTAATTGCCCTCTCAGGTTGCCTTCTACATTTTCCCAAACCACATTGAGCGACCTCGTTTTCAGGTGTGGCTTGCGACCTGAATAATCAACTGCGAACCAATCAGTTTCAAAGTTTTGCGATAAATCCGGATTTTCGTATAATTTCACAAGCATTTCCACCACCTCACACTATGCTGAAACCAATTAGTCCACGCACTTTCATTCGGGCAAGCGGATGAAAAACATTGCGTTTTTGGAAAAAAACACCTTCGCACTTTTTGCCGGCAACAGTGGAACCCGAATTAAAAGCAATTGTCCGGACAAAGCCAGACTTCATCACCTCGACCACACATTCAATATGACCACGGAATGAATTTAGCCGCTTCCATACAATTAAATCATACACACTGGGATAATAGCCAGTGCGTTTGCCTTGCCGTTTTGCAAAAGCAAACATTTCATTAGCAACAGCAGTGGCAGGAAGCGGGTGAAAAGCCCTGGGCATACCTAATTTGCACCTTGCCTGTTCGAAGCACCACCAGATAGCAGCTGCACAGTAAGGATAATTGCCCCGAAGCCCAAGCGATTGAGTATATTTGTTCACCTCGCCGTCGTTTTTGCCAGTTGCCTCGCAAATGTCAACCTGACTATGCATAATTGCAATTGCCTCGCTTAGCAAAACTCCATTGCAAGGAATTTCGTAGCGTTGGGCAGCAGCAGCCCCAAGTGGCAAAAGCAACAGCAAAACTCCATACAAACACAACCTTTTCATTTCTCCTCCTATATTTGAGTGAAATATACCCCAAGCACTACCAGCCCGATGCATACGTGAACACCAAGAAATATATTTCCTAAGGCGTTCCACATCTGATAACGCATTGTTTCGCTTCGCGACAGAATAAACGCAGCAATGGATGTAATCCCGATTGCCAACGCCTCGAATACCACAACTGCAATTACTGTTTCTTTTATAGCAGACCGGGACATAAAGAATAATCCCAGAGCAAAAGGAATAAACCACACTGAATTGCGGAGCACCCAATTTGCTCCTTTTGTCAGTATATTTTTTTCTGAAAATTTCATTTCTCTACTCCCTGAAATTTCTGAATTCATCTAAATATGCATCATCGAAATATCGCTTGCCCGAATGAAAGATAATTCTGGAAGGTTTTTCTGTTAGTTCAATTTTAATATTTCCCGTTTTGATTTGTTCAAGAAGGCGAACAGCCTCATTCTTTTCGTTTGCAACTTCAATCGGAACAATCATTTCGCGGTTTTTCCGCAAGTATAAATTATAAATAGCTAATTTTTTCGTTAATTCGCGGAAAAGTATCGGTATTTGGGAACCCTCGGGCGTATATCGCACAGAAATATATGCTTTCACTTCTTCGGTGGCTGATGAAATTGCATCATCAACCACCGACTGAACTATTTCGCTGCCATCGCCCGAGAGCTCGGCAAGTTTGCCCGTGCCAAGCTCCGAAATCAGGTCATTAATTGTTATCCACTGCATAACACATTCCGGAAAATTAATAATCAAGGAACAAGCATCACTTTGATAATCCCGCCATTTTCTGTTGATTCGAGAGCGCGGGCATTAACGGCAGCCCCAGATGTTGCAACCACAGCTCTGCCCTGAGAGTCGCTTGCAAGGTTGTCCCCCACCGATATAGCCCCGACTGCTTCCACCGGAACAGTTCCAATTGTTACTACGCTTGCAGATTTGTTTGCAGGGAATTTGCGTTCCGTTACTCCGAGAGATTTGCTTCCGGCAGTGCAATGCGAACCACCAAAACCAACAAAGCGAAATGCCAGCAAATTATCACTCGACTTTATTGTAATTTTCTGAACTGGCTGATAAAGAACGCTGTTTTTCATATTGCCTCCTGTTTATAATTGATTGAGTATTAAACATCCGGCTTGCGGTGAAGTCATCTTCAGGCAGTAGTTATCAGTTGCCCGGATCACTTTGATTTTCCCTCCGTTTTCGTAGTAGGTGTCTATCTCGGGCATATTGCGTCTGCGAAGAGTGTAGCCGAAGCTCGGGTTGAACTCGTTGCGGACATCGGGCGAGCTATCATCAACAAATGCAAGAATTATCGAATTGCCCCATACATTTTCAAAACTTACTCCGTCGGGAGAATATACCGTTGTTGCAATTCTTACTTTCGGAATATCAAAGTAATCGGAAATGATTTTAGTATTTAGTGAAGTTATTCCGGCATACTTAAATTTGTCTTCCAATGAAACATCATTACATATCAGCTGATAAACCGGGTAGCTCAGTATCATTGTATTGGGTCGCACTCCAATACTGGCGCGCACACGCTCGATTGCTTCCCTGATTATCTGCGAGGAACCGATGGATAAGTTGTTCTGGCTTGTAGCATCAATGATGATTTTGTTATCATCCGGATAATTATCCGGGTTGGTTGCAATTTTTGCGGCTTCAAGCTCGCAATTTAGTTCCAAAACATCAATTAATTGGCGAACAGTGTATTGCTCGTATTTGTAGAAATCATTTATTTGCTCTTCTTCCAGATAATCAACAGCCATCTCGACATCTCTTTCGGTTGTTTCAAATTCCAGCAAATCAAATTCAGTCTGAGGCAAACGGTTGGAGTTGCTTCCTATGGCGCGTGAAGTTGAGCGTTCCACAAAAGCGGACTTCCCGAAAACGGGGATTCGCCCTTTCTGCTTGCTAACTTCAACAACCGGGAATAGTTCTTTACCGACATATTTGCGGTTTACATACCCCTGTGCAAGCGTAGTCAGCACGGGGTCAAGTGTTCTTAGTTCATAGGTTTGACTATGCATTTTCTCCTCCTTGTAAAATATTTAATGCTTTCAGATAGGTAACCGAAGGATCATTCAAGGTCATTTCTAATGCTTTGCGATGAATTTCAAGGCGATTTTCATCTACTTTTTTTCCTTCGAACTGATGTTCAATATTTCCGGCATTAGCGATAGATAGTTGCGAAAAATAAGCGGACGGCTTAATACATTCGAGAATAGCAATGAACTCTTTGGCAAGATTAAACGAACCTGGTTCGTTGGTTTTGTGTGTAGCAGTTTCAGATTGGACGAGCAACTCCACAAGCTTTTCTTTTATGGCGTCGTTTTTTAGAAGTAGTTGATTGCGTTCGAGAAAATTCTCGACAAATTCGCGGTATTCGAGCTTGCGTAATTTTTCCTGAAGCTGAGCTATTTGTTCGTTAAGCTGTTTGTTCTGTTCTGCAAGAGACTGGATTTCGTTTTCGTCGTCTGTTTTGTTTAGAAATTCGTAAGCAAAAGTGTAGTAATCGTTTTCGCCATCGTCGAAGGAAACCGGAGCGAGCCCATCCACTGCCGGGGAAGCTGCACCCAGCAAACCAATGTGCCGCAGCAGCAGTTCCGGAGTAAGTGCAATAGAAACACGCCGATATTTCCCCTGACGAACCTCCTCAATAATTTCGCCCGATACTTCTTTGAGCTTTGCTAAAAGTTTATTTCCGCGCCGGGCAAGACGCTCTACCCATCCATAGGCTGGGGCATCGTCTTTCGGATGACCCTTCACCAGCGGAGCTTCGTATCCGTGCTGAGTTGCTGCATTGTAGGTGCGTTCTATTGCTTCCAATGTAACGCTATCAGCAAAGAACGGTCGCCCCTTGCTATCGTTGAAATTCCCTGTCCGAAATACCTCAATCCACATTTTAACCTCAGATAGTGTTGAACCTTGTTGCAAATCTATCGAGGCATAGCGAACAGGTTAAAAAACTGAATAATAATTTTGTTAAAATTGAGTTTATAGTATTATTTAGTATTATGGAATTACTGTGGAACTGTATGCAAAAATATTCAATACTAATAAATCATTATTTTCGTTAAAATACGAAAATTAATTCAAGTTTTCTTATGCATTACCGAAAAATATTATTGTCGGATTAGCCGTTGATTGGGAGAGAATAATCGAAAGCAAATGATATTATTGTTTAATAATAAATATGGAGTTTTTCAATGAAAATTGGTGTCAAAATTGCACTTAGTTTTGTCGGTGCATTTATTTTCGTCTTAGTAATCGGATATTTTGGTGTTACTTCCTTATCCAAAATAAACGAGAACACACAACAAATCGTAAATTATTATTACCCCAAAACCATTTGGGCAAACGAGATAGTTGATCAGTTAAATATTAATGCAAGAGCCCTGCGTGATGCTATTATTCATAAAGATGATGAGAAAAAGCTAAATGCTGATATTGAGCGTGCAAAAGCTGTCTCTCCAATAATCTCTAAAGCTATAGATTCATTGCAAGATTTGAAATCAACAGAAAAGGGTGCTCTGCTTGTCAATAAATTAAATGATACAAGGGCGCAATATAGAACTGCCAGAGAAAAGCTTTTCGAATTATTTGAAAATAAGCGTTTTGATGAAGCTTTTGCACTAATGACTGGTGATTTAGAAAAATATGAAAAACAATATTTTGAAGTTTGTGATGATATGATTAAGTATGCATCAGAAGAATTGAATAACTTCGGAAAAATTGCATCACAACAATATCAATCTACATTGAGATTGTTTATTATAATTTTAGCTGCTGCTGCTATAATTGGACTAATCATGGGATGGTATTTGATCCGTTCTATCACAAAACCGCTCAACCAAGCAGTTACTGCAATTGATAATATTGCTCGTGGCAATGTTGATGTCAATCTGGAAACAAAATCCAAAGACGAAACAGGAATTATGCTTAATGCTCTAAGCACAATGGTTGGCAATTTGAAAAATTTAGTCAAAGAGATGAACACAATGACCGATTCTGCATTAAATGGAAAATTAGACGCCCGAGGAAAAGCAAATCAATTCGAAGGTGAATACAGAAAAATCGTCGAAGGATTCAACTCAACACTCGATGCTGTTATCGGACCTCTCAACGTTGCTGCTGAATATATCGACCGCATCTCCAAAGGTGATATTCCTCCAAGAATAATTGATGAATACAAGGGTGACTTTAACGAAATTAAAAATAATATGAATGTGCTCATTGATGCGACACAAAATATTGCAGATGTATTAGTTCAGGTCTCGAAAGGTAATTTGGATATTGCGATAAAAGAGCGTTCATCGTCGGATATATTAATTCAAAGTGTTAATACAACTATCAATTCAGTTCGTCAGCTGACAATGGATGTGAAGTACTTAGCAGAAAATGCTATGCTTGGCAATTTAAATGTCGAAGTAGATGAAAACAAATACGAAGGCGAATATAAAAATATCATTTCTGGTGTGAACAATACATTATTAAGCGTTGTCAATATCATTAATTCAATGAATGCAAGCGTTATGATCGGTGATAAGAACGGAATAATTAACTTTGTAAATAAATCCAGTTTTGAATTATTCAATAAGCATATTAACAATATAAAATCGCATCTTCCTGATTTCTCAAGCGACAAATTGATTGGCAGCCCAATCGACAAATATCACAAAAATCCAACTCATCAGAAAGCAATGCTTTCAAAAATGGAATCCCCGATTAATAGTTTCATTAGTATGGGCGAAGCTAAGTTCAAACTAAATGTTTCACCAATAAACAATAGAAATGGCGAACGACTTGCATACGTAGTTGAGTGGCTCGATCAAACAGATGAAATAAACTTCAACGAAGGATTGAATAACTTGATTGAAGATATTACCGAAGGACACCTAAAATCAAGAATGGATTCTGAAAAAGTCGCTGGTATATACCAACAAACTGCTTCCGGAATAAACAGAATGCTCAATAATCTGCTCGAACCGATAAACGACGTTACTGATGCACTCAAGCAAATGGCAGAAGGTAACTTATCATTAAAAGTCGAAGGCAACTACAAAGGCGATCACGCTATTTTGGTAAATGCACTCAATACAACTATCGAACAAATGCCTTTCAAAGAAACAATTCAGGTGCTTCAAGGTGTTGCTAATGGCGATCTTACCCACAAAATAGAAGGCAACTACAAAGGCGATGCTTTGAAATTAAAGGAAGCGTTGAACTCCACAATCGACAGTCTGAACGAAATTCTCACTCAGGTCGCTGTAACAGTTGATGAAGTTACTCGTGGCGCTATGCAGGTTTCTGACGCAAGTACTGCACTATCGCAAGGAGCAACCGAACAAGCAGCCTCGCTAGAAGAAATCACAAGCTCAATGGCAGAAATCGGCTCGCAAACTAAGACAAATGCCGAAAACGCCAACCACGCAAATATTCTCACTTTCGAAGCTAAAGAAGCAGCAGAAAAAGGCAACCGCGAAATGCTACAGCTCAACGACGCAATGGAAGAAATTACCGAATCAAGCCGCAACATTTCGAAAATCATCAAAGTTATTGACGAAATCGCCTTCCAGACAAACTTGCTCGCACTCAACGCCGCAGTAGAAGCAGCTCGCGCTGGACGCCACGGCAAAGGTTTCGCAGTTGTTGCCGAAGAAGTTCGCAATCTTGCTGCCCGCTCGGCAACAGCCGCAAAAGAAACTTCCGAACTTATCGAAAACAGTATCAAAGCCGTTGAAAATGGTTCTATGATTGCTGTTCGCACAGGTGAAGCTCTGGAAGAAATTAAGAACAGTTCCGTAAAAGTTGCCGATATTGTTGGCGAAATTGCTACTTCTTCCAACGAACAAGCTCTCGCTATTTCGCAAATAAATGAAGGGCTCTCGCAAATCGACAAAGTTACGCAAACAAACACTGCAAGTGCCGAAGAAAGTGCTTCCGCTGCAGAAGAACTCTCCGGTCAAGCAGCTCAATTGAAGGCTATGATTGCAAGATTCAAATTGAACAACGATAACGTTCAATTTAGCAATTTCGAAAGCTCACATTATGTTTCGGGCCGCCGAAGCCGTTCGCTCCCTCACCACCAAACCGAACAAACCGACTATAGCAGTATAGACTTAGGAAGTGAGGAAGACTACACAAGCAATATTGACCCATCAGATATTATTAAGCTCGACGAAGATGATTTCGGTAGGTATTGAGGCGTAAACAATTTGTATAAATAACCACAAAGGCTGCCCGGGACAAAAGGCAGCCTTTTTTGTGCTTCAATCACTACAAAGTTTCAGTTTTTATTATTATAATTCAACCTATACATATTTTCTTCGGATGAATAAACCAAAAGGCTGCCCACGCAAGAGCAGCCTTTTTCTATTATTTCAAATTCTAATTTATCTGTAAATTTTATATACTTTTAATAGCTCATTTTGTTTAATTTGACTTTTCCTCTGAATATCCAGTAAATCGTAAATGTATATGCAACAACAAATGGCATACCGATTAGTGCAATTAAAAGCATTATACTTAATGTTTTTTGTGATGAAGCCGCATTGTAAATCGTAAGTGAATTTGCAGGGTCTGCCGCCGGAACAATATTCGGGAAAATACCAATCGCAAATAGTGTTAGCAATGCCAAAATTGAAGCACACGACGACAAAAATGCCCGAAATTCCCTACCGTGATGAATTTCACGTGGAATATTTGCAATGGCAAGCATATTCAAAAGCGGAACAATAAACAATATCGGATATTCTTTTATGTTTCCTATCATCTGTGGGAAGAACGTCAAAGTTACCATTGTTGTCGAAACATAACAAATCACAAAGAAAATAATAGTATTATTCACCCAACCGCGAACTTTCGCCTGCAGTTCACCTTCGGTTTTCATAACAAGATATATAGCTCCGTGCATCATAAATAATGCTACTGTTGTTATGCCAACAAGAATAGGATACGGAGTAAGCAAGCTAAACAAAGTGGTTCGCATTTCGAAATCAGGTTGCACAGGCAAGCCCACAATAACATTACCCATAGCGACACCCATAAGCAAGGCAATCAAGATGCTCGAAACAGAAAATGCAATGTCCCAGTTGCGTCGCCAGGTTTTCGATTCGTGCTTGCTGCGGAATTCAATTGCAACTGCACGGAAAATCAGCACAAACAGCAGTATCATAAAGGCAACGTAAAATCCGGAAAATACAGTTGCGTAAGCGTGTGGAAATGCTGCAAATAATGCACCACCACCTGTTACCAACCAAACTTCGTTTCCGTCCCAAATTGGTCCGATTGAATTCAGCAAAATACGCCTATCGGTATCGTCTTTGACAAGTAAATATAATGCACCAACCCCAAGATCGAAGCCATCTAATATTGCATAACCGGTGAATAATATTGCAATCAGAACGAACCAGACAAAATTTAAATCTAAGAACTCAAACATATATATTCCTCCTAATTTTTTTCAAAGATATATTTTTGTTGTGAGTAAACATCGTCGCCTTCTTCATAAGCATCGGGTCCGTGTTTGATTTTTCTATCCAGCAGGAACAAAAAGAGCAGAAACAAAAGTAAATATATTGCTGTAAACAAAATTAAGGAGAATAATACTTCGCTTGAGTTCACTGTTTTAGACAGTGCATCTTTTGTGCGCATAATTCCATAAACTATCCACGGCTGACGCCCGACTTCTGCTGCAATCCAGCCGATTTGATTAGCCAGTTGCGGTAGCAGAACGCTCCAAACCAAAACGTGATGATACCACCGCACATTTTCTAATTTGCCACGCCACCAGAAAAACACCCCAAGATACGCAATCAATATCAAAAGCATACCTATTGAAATCATTATATGATATGCCTGAAATACAATTTGAACCGGTGGTCTGTCTTCTTTTGCAAATTCGTTAAGTCCCGTAACAGGTGTTTTGCTGTCTCCATAAATAAGCCAGGAAAGCATACCGGGAACTTTAAATCCATAAACTTTATTATTTTCTTGATCAACCCACCCAAAAAGATATAAGTCCGCCGGACCTGTTTCATAATGTCCTTCGAATGCAGCCATTTTAGCAGGTTGAGTTTTAGCAACTTGCACACCGCTTGCGTGCCCGGTGAATAACTGAAGCATAGTAGCAAAAGCGGCCACTACAAGAGCAATTTTAATTGATTGCTTTGCAAAGAAATTATGACGGTTTTTAATCAAATAATAGGCACTAACACTTAACACAAGAAAAGCACCTGTTATCCACGCTGCCGAAATAGTATGCGACAGCCTTTCAAGTGTTGATGGGTTGAATACAACTTGCCAGAAATTTGTTACTTCGGCTCGTGCCATAGCACCTTCACCTACGATATGAAATCCGGCAGGAGTTTGCATCCACGAGTTCGCAACCAATATCCATACAGCACTAAGATGAGCCCCAAATGCAACCATAATAGTAGCAATAAAATGCGTTCTTGGTTTCACTTTGTCCCAGCCAAAAACAAGAACGGCAAGGAAGCCCGATTCAAGGAAAAATGCGAAAATTCCTTCTGCTGCCAATGCACTGCCAAATACATCCCCTACAAATCGCGAATATGCCGCCCAGTTTGTCCCGAACTGAAACTCCATCACTATGCCAGAAGCCACTCCCAAAGCAAAAATCAGTGCAAATACTTTTACCCAAAACTTAGTCATGTTGTGGTACCGAATATCTTTGGTTTTCATATACATACCCTCCATAATCACAAGCAACAAGCCAAGCCCGATGCTCATCGGAGGGTAGATATAATGAAAACCGACTGTTAATGCAAACTGGATACGAGAAAGTAGTTCTACATCCATTAATTGACCTCCAAGAATACTCAAAAATATTAACGAAGACAAATTTTTGACGAAATATTCATTAATTTGTTTTGAAAGTTGCATATTTTTTAGACATATTAATTTTTATAAAACGAGTTTCTGACATATATGATATTTTTCTATTCTATCATTGCAGAAATAATGAAACTAAGACACGCGCGCCAATTGCGTCTATAAAATAAAAAAATGGCTGTCTATCGGATAAACAGACAGCCATTATAAGGCGTATATAGCTTTATTAATTATTCGGAGCAGGTGTGTTTGGAATTTGATTTGGAACCGGTGCTTGTTGCATTGGAACTTCTGTGCCTTCGATAACTGGTTTTTCGATGCTTTCTTTTGGTCCAACAAGGAACATATTAATAACTATTACTATTACTGCAATTGCAGCAGCCAATCCGATTGTGATTTTTTGCAATAAATCCATTGCCCGACGACTGCCAAACATCGATGAAAAAGTGCCACTCAATCCACCTAAACCTGTAATCATATCACCTTTACCGGGCTGGATAAGTACTACAGCAATTAGCAAAATTGAAATTAAAAGCAATAGTATTGTCAAAAAAGTGTACATTTTTATACCCTTAATTATTTTAATCTTATTAAGACAACAAATATAAGAAAAAATAACGAGATAGAAAAATCAATTTTCTCTCGCCCGCAATCCGATTGAATCTTTAAGAAAATTCATAAATGATAAATCTTTGCTTTTGCTCTCAGTTTCTGCACTTTTGATTTTCTTTGTCTTGCTTGCAACTTGTTTCAAATCAATATTTGTATAATCAAATTCATCCTTTAATTGTGAAATCAGATTAATACTTTTATCTGTAACTCCCACAAGCAGTGTTTTGCCATCGGCTTCGACCACACACAAGAAGCTTTTCTGCCCGAGAGGAAGTTTAGCCACAATTTTCAAGGGGAATTTATTAGGTTGATTTATGAGTTTTGAGGAGTATTTTTTTATCAGCATAAGCACGATAAACACAACACCCACACTTGCAAGCAATATAGCGAATGATTTAAGAATAGCTCCATCCATAGTTATCTCCTTCCCTGGTTCAATACTAAATTACTTACGCAAACCGCGCAGTCTATCGGTTGGATCGACCAACGTTGTAATACGAATACCGAAGTGCTTATCAATCACGACAACTTCACCTTCGGCAACTTTCTTTCCGTTAATCAAGACGTCCACCGGCTCGCTAACAAGTTTGTCGAACTCAATAACAGAGCCACGTCCAAGCCGCAAAATATCGCGGATAAGCATATTAGTGCGCCCCAACTCAATCGAAACCGGAAGTTGCAAGTCATACAACAGTTCAAGCTTCGGATCGAGCGGTGAATATATTGTATCGGCAGAACCGAGTTTCAGCTCACCAAATTCAGCACTCTCGGCTTCCACTGCCTCTTGCTCTACTTCCGACGATTCCTCCGATTCGAGAGATCCACCGGCAATGAGAGCATCAATTTCTTCCTGCGTCATTGTCATATATTCGATTCCTTAGGTTTATATGAAATATCTTCTTCAACAAGGTCTTCCTCAGTCAATGGACGAGTAATACGGACTGCCCGTTTACCATCGACTGAACCCGGACGCCCTGCAAGTTTGCGTTTTCCACCAATAACAATCTCAATCTCTTCGTTAACTCGTTTTTTTAGCTTTATTACATCGCCCACTTTCAATTCCATCAAATCGCCAACCGTTAGAGATGTCTTTCCTAATTCAGCTACAATAGGCAAATAAGTTGTGGAAATTTGCTGATTAAGGATTTGCATATTTTCTCTCATACGTTTTGGCGACTGCCTGCCCACTGTTGTTGTTACCTGCTGGCGATTAAGCTTTGCAAGCACTTCTTCAAGTGCAAAAGTCGGGAAACACAGGTTCATCAAAAATGTGTGCACACCAACATTTACATCGAACGAAACAACAATTACAATTTCCGATGCGGGAGCTACCTGCACAAAGTCTGCTTCCATCTCTAATCGCTGAAAACGAAAATCTATTTCAGCAATCGACCTCCAGGCATTTCGCAAATCGTACAATGCGTGTTCTATAATACCGCGAACTACTGCCTGCTCAATTGGAGTAATAGTGCGGGCTTTTGGCAGTTGCTCCGCCGAACCTCCAAGCAAACGTTCGACAATTGTCAGTGCAAGCTGAGGGCTTACCTCCAGAATACCGCTTCCGTCTGTTCCAACTATATCAAACACATACAGGCAACTTGGATTCGAAACTGAAAGAATATATTCGCTATAGAAAAGTTGGTCCACTGATGTAACTGTTATAGAAACAACAGTTTGCAGTTTCGATACAAGGTAATATCCGAATACTTCCGCAAAGCTTTCGTGAACCGAACTTAATGTTCGCACTTGATTTTTCGAAATACGGTTCGGACGGCGGAAGTCGTAATTCGTGACATCGCCTTTTGCGTATTTCCCGCTCAGCACATCATCGACAGCCATTCGTCCGCTCGACATCTCACTGAGCAGACTGTCTATTTCGTGTTGTGATAAAACGTCAGCCATAATCTATTCTTGAATAATAAATTCTTGTATAGTAACATTCACCAATTGTAATTCATAATCTCGGAATACCGGACGAAGCTCTTTCTTAACAAGCTCTGGTATTTCCGGTCTTTTTTCAAGTAATTCTTCTTTTGTATATGAAGCAATCATATTGTTCAATGTGCTACGAATTCTTGCCATCATTTTTTTTATTATTGGGTGCTCCATATTTACAGCGCCTTCTTTCACCAATGTTTTATATTCGCTGTTGTCTTTGTCCATAAGTCTGAATTCAAAACCAAAATTTACCACAACGAATACAGAGGCGGCACCTTTTGGGTTTGTGGTTATGCGACCTGTCTCCATTAAAGCAATGTCTTCAAGCTTTGCTAAATAATCTTCGTCCTCTCCTTCCGCGTTTTCTTTTGATTTCGCCACTTTTTCTGTTTTGCCTTTTTCAGCTTCGCCACCTGTTTGCTGCACTCCCATAAATTTAGAAGCGAAGAACACACCTAATATCACCCCCAGAATAATAATAACTAATATTCCCACTGCCGCTCCAATCATCAAAGGTAGCGATACACCCAGCGATTTCTTCTCTTTCTTCACAGGTTCGTGAACAACCTCTTCGCCTTGTTGTTTTTCTTCTGCCATTGTTTCCTCCAATTACATTTATCGTCAGTTACTTAAAAATCTTTATTTAGCAATTTGTATAAGAAAATATAATGCCAAAATTTTATTCCTAATCTAATACTATATCTAATCCTACATCTTACTTGCATTTACTGATTTCTGCATTGCTTTTCAACAATTATTAAGTCAAAACAACTGTTTACTATTAGCAATTAAGTCGAAATATCTACTAATTAAGACGAAAGAAAATTAATTTTATTCATTTATTTACAATTGCAGAAATGCAATCACTGTGCAGTTATTATTTTGGGATATTGAATAAAAAAAGTGGCTGTTCCGCGAACAACCACTTTCTTCATTTCAAATATATAGCAAAATATTATGCAATATCCTGAGCTACGAATGGCATCAAAGCCAAATGGCGTGCGTGCTTAATTGCAGCTGCAATCTGACGTTGCTGATATGCAGTAACTCCTGTAATACGGCGAGGAAGAATTTTTCCCTGGTCGTTTGTAAATTTCTGCAAAAGTTTCACATCAAGATAATCAACAACTTTTGCATCTTTCAATGGATTTTGTTTTTTGCGAACAGTGCGTTGCTTGTTGTTTTTAAAATTGCTGCTTGTTTGCATTGGATAGATTGCGTTCATTTTATTATTTCCTCCTTGCTTCCATCATTGATTTTGATTTTTCGAAACGCTTATTGAAGCGGTCAACACGTCCTGCGGTATCTACAAGCACTTGCTTGCCTGTATAGAATGGATGCGATTTCGAATCGATGTCCAACACCAAACGGTCCTTATTTATGCAGGAACGAGTTTTAAAAGTTGTTCCATCTGTCATCACTACTTCAACAGTATGATAGTATGGATGAATTCCTTTTTTCATTTTCTCGACCTATTTATTTTATTTACTAATGTCAATATTGTTAATTTGGTCTAAAGTATCAACCTTCACGAATTTTTCGAGGAAGCGAGTTGTTCCTGCTTCGCTGCGATAACCTTTGATAATTTTTACACTTATCTTTTCGTCAACTTTCTTTTTCTTTAGTTTATCGCCGAATGTTTGCTGTTTAGCCATTTTTCATTCTCAATTTTATTATTCACATAATTTTAAGATTACAAATATAACTTTTTCATTTGATTTTACAAAAGAAATTTTATGAAAAGAAAATTTTTGTAATTAATATTATTTTATCACTATTTTTTTATCAAATTTTTCATTATATTTTCATCATTGAGTTTCATCTAAACAAATAATTATGCTGGCTTTAACGAGAAAAATCATTGTCGAGAGTGGTATTATTACTGAAATTCTGCACTCCGACAATTTGGAATTAATTATAGACGGACATTCATATAAGTTTCCGCCCGGTGCTGCGGCAGTTGTCGGGTTCGTTGATTGCCACGGACATATCGCAGGCTACGGAATGAGACTTTCGGAAGTCTCTCTGAAAGACTGCAAAAGCATTCACGATTGCATTGTCAAATTGCAAAATACGAAATTATTTCGCGGAAACTGGATTACTGCTTTCGGATGGAACCACGAAAACTGGACTGAAAACAGCCTACCCACAAAAGAATTGCTCGATGAAGCTTTCCCCGATACACCTGTTTATCTTACCCGGCAAGATGGGCACTCTGCTTTAGTTAATTCTGCTGCTCTCAAAATCGCTTATATAAACGAACTCACTACAAACCCACAAGGCGGCGAAATTGTTCGTTCTTATGATGGCAAACCCACAGGAATGCTTATCGACAATGCTATGGCTCTTGTCGAAAAGCACATCCCGGATTATTCTCTTGAACAATACACCGAATTCATCAAAACCGCTCTTTCGGAACTTGCCCGATATGGAATAACACAGGCACACGATATGGATGTCGAAACTCGCTTTGTCCCTATTTTTAACGAACTTGAACTTGCGGGCGAAATGCCGGTTCGTGTGAAATCGTTTGTGCGAGCGCAAAATAATGAATGGTTACGCGATTGCGTCCTTCCATACAAAGGCAACTTTTTCAAAGTGCAGGGACTAAAATATTTCCTCGATGGAGCATTGGGTTCCTATGGTGCAGCCCTTACTCGCGGCTACGACGACAACGAAACAAAAAGCGGATTTCTCCTGCTCGACGAAAACACGCTCAAGAACCGTGCAAAACGTGGCATTTTAAGCGGTTTCGATATTGCAATTCACGCTATTGGCGATTCTGCTGTAAACACGGCTCTGAACGTTGCCGAAAAGCTTCGCTCGGATAGCTTGCTCGAAGGAAGTGGCACAATTAGAATCGAACACGCTCAAATGGTTCTGCCAAACGATTTGCCTCGATTTGCCAAACTAAATGTAGTCGCCTCCGTGCAACCTTATCATTTCACATCAGACACCAATGGAATGGCTCAAAAACGAATTGGCTCGCGAATGAGATTTTCTTATCTCTGGGAATCTTTTATTCAACAAGGTGCAACTATTATTGCAGGAAGCGACTTCCCGATAGAAAAGCCCTCTGTTATCGACGGCATTCGTTCTTTTCTTACCCGTAAGTCCTCTCTTGATGGAACAATTATCTCACCAAATGAACGGCTTTCAATTTTCGAAGCACTCGATGCATATTGCGTCGCTCCTCATAGAGTTCATAATGAAATCGCACATTTTGGTTGCATAGAAGCTGGTAAAACAGCTGATATAACTGTTCTTTCTGCTAATCCTTATTTATTGCAGAATGAACCCGAAATGCCAATCGATGTTCTCGCTACGATAGTTGGCGGAAAAGTCGCTTTTCTGAACTCTTAGTATTCTATTCAGAAAATTGCTTAATTCCATTTCGTTTTTAATTTGAAAATGTAACAGAAGCGATACTATTTTCATTCAAATAGCTAATCTAATACTATCTAATTTAGTTCCAACTCCTTTGGTTAGTAAGATAAATATGATTAATTTTGAAATTTAATTTGGCAGATTTTAATTATGACAGATAGATTAGGTTCAAATCTCGACCCGGAAGAAATCTTACAAGGACTGAACGAACAGCAAGCCGCCGCGGTAAAAGCAAAAAACGGTCCCGTGCTTATTGTTGCCGGAGCTGGCAGTGGCAAAACCAAAGTGCTTACCCACCGCATTGCTTATCTTGTAGCAAGCGGAGTTTCCCCAAGAAATATATTAGCACTCACATTTACAAACAAAGCCGCCAACGAAATGAAGCAACGTATTGCCTCGCTTGTGGGCAGTCGCGACGCTGCACTTATCCGTGCCGGCACTTTCCATTCGATTTTTGCTCGTCTGCTTCGTCAAAGTGCGGACTTTATCAACTATACATCAGATTTTACTATTTACGACTCGGAGGACTCGCTAAGCGCCATTAAGAAAATTTTCAAGGAAAAGTCCTTGCCTGAAAAACCGCTTAGCCCTCAACAAGTTGCTTCGATTATTTCCAAAGCAAAAAACCGACTCCAAACCTGGCAATCGATTTACGACAACGCCCGAAACCCCCAGGAAAAAATGTTCGCTGAAATATATAAGCTCTACGAAGAACGACTTCGCGATAGCAACGCAATGGATTTTGACGACCTGCTCTGGAACTTTATTCGTTTGCTCGAAGAGCATTCAGATGTGCTTGAATTTTATCAAGACACTTTCCGCTACATTATGGTTGATGAATATCAGGACACAAACCACGCTCAATATGTTGCTATTCGCCTGCTTTCAAAAAAATATCAGAACATCTGCGTTGTCGGCGACGACGCTCAAAGTATCTACGGTTGGCGCGGTGCCGATATTCAAAATATACTTGAATTCAAACGCGACTATCCACACGCAAAAATTTTCAAACTTGAACAAAATTATCGCTCCACCAAAACTATTCTCGAAGCCGCTCATTCAGTTATTCAGAACAACACTTATCAAATCAAGAAAAAGCTTTTCACCGACAACGAATCGGGCGATTTAATCGACCTTGTCGAGTGCAGTTCGGACCGTGAAGAAGCGGAATTTGTCGTTTCAAGAATTAACAAACTTTCTGAAAGCGGTATTCCTCTTAATGAAATTTGCATTCTATACAGAACAAACGCTCAATCGCTCGAATTCGAAAAATCCTGCAGGAAATACAGTATTCCTTATATAGTTGTTGGCGGTATGTCCTTCTACAAAAGGAAGGAAGTAAAAGATGTACTGGCATATTTGCGAACTCTAATCAATCCACGCGACCGCGAAGCAATTCTTCGAATTATCAACGAGCCGGCAAGAGGAATCGGCGAAACTTCTCTGAAACATATTAATTCTTATGCAATAGAATATGGACTTTCATTTTTCGAAGCATTGAAAAATGCAGATAATATAGAAGGGCTTGTTCCAAAATCAAAAAATGCAATCAAGCATTTCGTCGAATTTATTGAAAATTATCGCCAAAAACTCACCAGCGAAGACTATTCCACAGTCGTAGCTGAATTCATCAAAAAAACCGGACTAATCGAGTTCTACCAAGAAATCGGAACGGACGAAGCTTACGACCGTATCGAAAATATCGAACAGGTAGTAAGCGACATCACCTATTTTGCTGAGGAAAACCCCGACAGCACTCTCAACGACTATATCCAGCAAATGTCTTTGGTTGCCGATATCGACTCAAGCGACCTGACAAAAGAACGCCTCCCGATTATGACTCTGCATTCAGCAAAAGGACTCGAATTTAAGCACGTGTTTATTGCCGGTATCGAAGACGGAACTTTTCCCATTTCGCGAGCTACCTTCAGCAAAGACGAAGAAGAGGAAGAACGTCGCCTGTTCTATGTTGGAATTACCCGGGCTAAAGAAAAATTAACGCTAACTTATGCCCGTAGCAGAATGAAATTTGGCGATATTATGATGCAAAAACCTTCTTATTTCCTCAAAGAAATAGACCCAAGCCTAATTCGACAATTGAACACTTCGGGCGCACCGATTAGTTCAGCAAAATCTAACTTCAACTCGCACTCCTTCAAATCCAACCACTACGAACAGCAACCCGACAACGACTATTCATATTCGCAAATAGAAAAAACTGTTTATGATTTTCGCATTGGCGATTTAGTTCGCCACAGTCAGTTCGGTGTCGGGAAAATCACAGGATTAAGCGGTGAAGGCTCTATGCGAAAAGCAACTGTCAATTTTGCCAATATCGGAAAGAAACTTTTGCTGCTTCAATATGCAAAACTTGAAATAATCAAACAGGCAGAGCAATGAAAAAAAATGTCGGATATGTCGATTGGCTGATACTAATTCCTGTTGTTGGACTTATGGTGTTCAGCCTTGCGTTTGTTTATTCGGCGAGTGCAACAATAGCCGAAATGAAATTCGGTATGCCCGAAAAATTAGTTCTCAATCACAGCATTAGAGTATTTGCCGGAATTATCTTAATGCTAATTATTTCAAGAATAGATTATCACGTCTGGCAGAAAATCAGCAAGCCTCTGCTACTTACAAGCATTATTTTGCTGGTTGTCGTGCTATTCGCAGGCGAAGCCGCAAAAGGTGCCTCGCGTTGGTTGCGTCTTGGATTTTTCAGCTTTCAGCCTTCTGAACTTGCAAAATTTGCTATGGTGTTGCATTTCGCCACGCTTCTAACACGCAAGCAAGATGTCATAAAGGACTTCAAGCAAGGCTTTTTGCCATTTGTAGTGTGGACTCTTATTATTTGCGGGCTCATCGCTTTGCAGCCGAATTTTTCAACTATGATTGTGATTTTCTTTATTTCCATTGCTCTTATGTTTATCGGAAATGTAAATTTAATTTATTTATTAGCAACCGGACTTATCGGAATTGCTTCTGCCGGAGTGTATGCAATTAGTGCAACTTACAGAATGAACAGAATTAAAGCTTTTTTAGGTTTGGGCGGCGACTCTCATCCGATTGAAACAGTAAACTATCAGTTAAATCAAGCGCTTATTGCTATTGGCAATGGCGGGCTATTCGGTGTCGGACCCGGGCAAAACCGTCAGAGTCATCTGTTCCTCCCAGAATCTTACGGGGACTTTATTTTCTCAATTGTTGGCGAAGAATACGGATTTTTCGGCTTGCTTATTATCATCCTTGCTTTCGCAATTATTTTCTGGCGCGGAATGATCATTGCAAAAAAAGCACCTGACAATTTCGGCTACTTCCTTGCTGTTGGTATCATTACTACATTTGCAATTTATGTGTTTGTCAATGCAGGTGTCAATACAGGGCTTTTGCCAACAACTGGTGTTCCGATGCCGTTTATTAGTTACGGCGGAACTGCTGTAATTTTTTATTCAGCGGCAATTGGCGTGCTCCTGAATATTTCTGCCCAAGCCGGAGTTTTTCCTAAAACTATAAAAAATAAACCAAAGGAGAGCGAAATTGAATAAATTATCCGTGCTGATTTTTCTGTTTTTTGCAGTTGTAACCTTTCTGCTGCACAGGTTCGAACTTGCTGCGGCAAACTTTATTGCTTTCATCGGGTTTGCAATGTTCGAATACAGGCTCAATCTCGTCGTCCGATTTCGGCTGCAACATATCTGGGAATATCGTTTCCGTCGGATTGGTTTATTAGTTGGCTATCTTGCCATAACTGCAATATTTGTGATGATTGCACTTCGTTTCCTGAAAATTTATAACTTTTGATTATGCTTTTCATTGATTTTTCCGAAATTCCACAAAACGGCAACTTCTTCCGCAAGTTTTCGGAAGGCGACAGATTTGTTCTATCACGTTTTGCAGATATTTCGGAAACAGAAAACAAACCATTTCTTCTTCGCAAAGCTCAAAAGTTCGCTAATCGGCAACTTACGCATAAGATAATTACGGACACGATGCAACCGCTTGATTTGTCCGAATCGCAAAAAGCGAATATTTCGCTCTCATCCCAATCAAACACTTTATTTGTTTCCACCGGGCAACAGGTTGGTTTTCTGGGCGGGGCTTTCTATACTTGCCTGAAAATAGCAACTGCAATAAATATTGCAAATAAACTTCAGGCGAAGCACCCGGAACTTCATATAGTCCCGGTTTTCTGGCTCGAAGACAACGACCACGACGCAAAAGAAGCAGCCGAAATTTATGTTTTCGATGCAAATCACACTCCACATCTGTTCAACCCGGATTATACGCAATACGAAAATACACCTGTTTCTGAACTCGTTTTTGACGAAAAAATCGAACAAACTATCGACGAAATAATCGACACTCTCCCCTTTTCGCCGAACAAGGAGCAGCTTGCCAACGCCATTCGCTCGATATATTGCAAAGGCAAGCGCTGGTCGGACGCAATGCTTCAGTTTTATCAAATGCTATTCAAAAGCTACGGTTTGCTTTTTGTTTCGGCTGCTGCTGCCCGCAAAAGCGGTGCAATTGCCCTCCTCGCGAATACAAATTTTGCTTCATCAGATAATTTCAAAAAATTATTTGATATTTTTTCGAAAAACAAAGCTTTGCTAACGAGTTACGGGCATTCAATAAATATTTCTTTCGACTATTTCAATTATTGCAAGCACACGGAAGGCAAAAGATTTTCTATACGCACAGTTTCTCCGGAAAATTTTCTTTTTTCAGTAAATCATTGCCAATACACCTACGACGAGATTGTCTCGGATATTTCCCGAAATCCGTGTTCCTTTTCGCCAAAGGCAATTCTGCGACCTGTTTTTCAGGAAATTTGCCTTCCTTCGGTTATGTATGTGCTTGGTCCGGGCGAAATTTCATATTTCGCAATGTTAAAGGAAGCTTATGAATTTTTCGGTGTAGATTTTCCGCCTGTTACCAACAGAGCTATGGCTTGCTTCCTGCCCGAAAGGCATTTTCATTTTATCGTGCAGAATAATATAGATTTTGCTAAGTTTTTCGAGCCTTTAAATAAATTCGAAAGTTTTTTGAGTAATTTAGTAATTGACGACACATCGGACAAAATTTTTGAGCAAGTGAAAAACGAAGTTCAGCAAAGCTTTTCGCAGCTAACCCCACTGCTTAGCCAAGCCGACCAATCACTTCTGAGAACGCAGGAAAGCTACGCCCACAAATCATCTGAACTAATTGACAACTTACAGAAAAAATATTTTGCGGCACTGAAAAAGAAAAACACCGATTACGTAAGCAAGTTCAGAAAAATCCGGACTATTCTTTTGCCAAATGAACGCTTGCAGGAACGTAAGATTTCACCAATAAATTTTATTAATATCTATGGATTTGAAAATTTTTCTAAAATTTTAAATGAAATAGCCGATAATTACGTTAAAGGATTTATAATTTATTCATAATTCAGGGACGAACTGATGCAGGTTCTTAGCGTGCAACCGCTTGAAATAGAAGAAATACAAGTTATTCGCTTCAGGAAATTTCTCGACGAACGAGGCTATTTTACAGAAACTTACCGGGAAGATGATTTCTATGGTATAGATGAACTTGCCTTCATCAGACGTTATGATTTTTTGCAGTTCAATGAATCATTTTCCTATAAAAATACATTCCGTGGCTTTCATTTCCAGTGGAACCCGTTTATGGGCAAATTAGTCCGCTGCATAAGTGGTAATTTGCTTGATATGGCAATAGATATTCGCAAAAATTCCGATACTTTTGGCAAAATTATTGCTTATGAACTATCGGGCGCGCCCGCTCTGGATTATTCTGAATGGATGTGGATACCGCCCGGATTTGCACACGGAATGCTACTGACAAAAGATAGCTATGTTCAATATCTTTGCAGTGGAACTTATAATCCACGTTGCGAAGGGGTTATTTCGCCGATGGCAGAAGATATTGATTGGTCCCTGTGCGACAAACGCATTGCAAAAAAAATCAAACAAGCATTCAGCAAAGATATTCTGGTTAAAGAACGCGATTTGCAAGGTATGACACTTGCTCAGTGGAAGAGCAATAAAGCGTCAGATAAGTTTTTGAACATAGATTAGTATGGACACAAAAGGAATAATTCTCGCAGGAGGCAAAGGAACCCGCCTTTATCCGATGACGTCTGTAATCAGCAAGCAACTGCTGCCGATTTACGACAAGCCTATGATTTACTATCCGCTGTCTACTCTTATGCTTGCTGACGTGCGCAATGTTCTTATTATTTCCACACCTCGAGACCTTCCTTCGTTCCAAACTCTTCTTGGCGATGGTTCTCAATGGGGCATTAATCTGCAATATGCCGAACAACCGCATCCAGGCGGATTGCCCGAAGCATTCATTATTGGTGCAGACTTTATCGAAGACAACCAGAGCGTTCTTATTTTGGGCGATAACTTGTTCTATGGCGATCTCACTTTTTTCCGCAGGTCGCTCGAAAAGAATATTGGCGGAACAATTTTCGCATACAACGTCGAAAAACCCCAGATGTATGGAGTTGTAGAATTCGACCGAAACGGCAATGTCCTATCAATTGAGGAAAAGCCTGAAAATCCGAAATCGAACTATGCAATTCCGGGACTTTATATTTTCGATGAAAATGTTGTCGAAATTGCTCGCTCGCTTTCTCCAAGCAATCGC
Source organism: Eximiradius proteiniborus (assembly GCF_058546985.1). Lineage (NCBI taxonomy): Bacteria > Pseudomonadati > Bacteroidota > Eximiradiia > Eximiradiales > Eximiradiaceae > Eximiradius > Eximiradius proteiniborus. Next base: position 1,691,185 of record NZ_CM178592.1, read on the forward strand.
GGCGAGCTTGAAATAGTGGACATACACAAGCACTACTTACGGCAAAACAGACTAAAAGTGGCACCCATAGGGCGCGGAGTTGCCTGGCTCGATACCGGCACACCGGAAAATTTCACCGAAGCGTCTGTGTTTATTATGTCAATAGAAAAGCGTCAGGGCACTAAAATTGCCTGCTTAGAGGAAATTGCTCTCAATCGCGGGTTTATCTCGATCGAGCAATTCGAAACGACAATGAACGCAATGGCAGACTGCGACTACAAAAAGTATTTGCAAAAAGTATTTGAAATGATAAAATTATCATTGTGAAAATAATTTTATTTTATTATTTTGTTAATTATTTGTAACATATAGAATTGCTATGGCTAAAAAAAGAGTAATAAAAACAAACTACTTCGGCGAATTGGAAATAGACGACGAGTATATTTTCAAATTCAAAGATGGTATGCTCGGATTTGAGGATTTGCACGATTACGTTTTAATCAGCGAGGAATCAACTGCACCGTTCAAATGGCTAATATCTGTCGATGAGCCGGAGATTGGCTTCCCATTGCTTAGTCCATGGCATATTGATGTTTATTACGATCCCGGGATAAAATACGACCTCGAAAAGCAGGTGCTATTTGTTGTAATCACTTTGGAAGACGAAAACGGCGAGATGAGTGCTAATATGAAAGCACCAGTTATCTTTAACATCGAGGAGCAGACTGGCAAACAAATCATTTTGCCGTCAGACAAATACTCAACAAATTATGTTATCGCAAAAAAGCAACAAACAATAAAGGAATAGCAAAATGTTAGTTCTATCAAGGAAGATAGGGGAAGTAATCACCATTGGGAACTCAATTCAGATTACTGTTTTGAGCTACGACCGTGGGGTTGTGCGTTTGGGCATCGAAGCGCCCAAAACAGTGCCTGTGCACCGCAAAGAAATATATGAAAAGATTATCCAGATTAATCGTCAGGCAGCCAAAACTCATCTAATGGCACTAAAAGATGCAATTGCAAATTCCAGTATTAAGTTTTCTCACTTAATTGACGAAGATATAAGTGGTATAGCCATAAAAAAATTAAATAACAAGGAATAGCATTATGGCTGAATATTCTGCATTAATAATTGATGATGACATCTGGATGCAGAGGATTTTGTCCAAAACATTGGCAAGTTACGGATTCAAGACCTCTTACCTTGCGTCTGATGGATATTATGGCATTGCTCTTGCGGTAGAGCACCAGCCAACTCTTATTATTATCGATATTCTTATGCCTGAGCTTTCCGGACATCAAACTCTAAAGATTCTGAAGCACATCAAAACTACCAAACATATACCCGTTATTATGGTTTCTGCACTTTCCGACGTAGAGAATTTAGGTTTAGCAGTAAAAAACGGAATATCTGGCTTTATCTCCAAACCGTTTACCAGAGCAACTGTTTACGACAAACTCGTAGATATTTTCGGAACAGAGAAATTAGAAATGATAATAAAGGGTATTCCGATAGATCCGGAAGAATTATATGTCAATGAGAAGGTATTAGCTCAGAAACAGGAAGAGATGCTGGAATCAATTACAAACATCAAAGAGCCGTCACCAGCCGAGCCTCCGCCCACACCAGAAGAAAAGACAACGCCCGTTGTCAAATCAGATACTATTTTGAAGCATTATCAGGAAGACGAAAAGAAAAGTATAGAATCAATTAAGAAACTTCTGCTAAAGAACCGTAAGTAAGCTACTCTTGCTTATCCAATTCATTCAAAATTCGTTGAGCAGTTTCCTTGAGCACTTCCGGCGAGTTGTAGTAGCCCGAAGAAATCCGAGAGAAAATACGGGAAAGCTTCTGAGCTTCGGTCGAAATCGATAATGTATCACCACCCGAGCTTGCAGAAGTTTTGCCAGAAGAAGTTTTAGCTTTGCTCTTTTTATCAGAAACCCGCTCGTTATCTTTAGGTCCCGACACTCCCTGTGGTTTTATTGAACTGATATCCATATCGCACCTATTTTATTTAGAATAAATTAATACCGATTTTTGCTTATTCAATTGCTTTAATTTTTCTCCTGTATCTTTAGTTTTTTTTCTAAGCAATTCTAAATTAACAGAATCCAAATTAACAATCAAATTTATTTTTTTATTCCATTCGTCTTGCTTTTCAGCAACAAATTCCTTACCAATATCAGATTCGAGCAATGATTTAAGGTGTAGAATATTTTTTTCTCTTTCTTCGTATAGATTAGAGATTTCTTCAAGATCTTCCAGCTCGAAATTTCCATTATTAAGTGCGTCGGAAATACTTTTAGTATTTTCGAGCACAAGTTCGATATTATTCAGTATTTCACTATACTTTTGCATTAGCTATCTGCCCTTCACCTTCGATATTGCTAACTATTCTTGCAATTTTCAGAGCAATTTCACTTGGCAATTGCTGAATAACTTCTTTTGTTTTGTTGTCGATAATGCGTAAAATCATTTTGTTTGTATCTTTGTCGATAGAAAATTCGAGAAAAACATCTGCTTCCTTAATAATATTTTTGAGTTTTTCTCCAAGTTCCTTCAAATCAGAATTTACTTTATTTTTAAATTCTTTTTCTTTCGGCTTAGCACTTTCAGCTTGGGTTTCCTTATCGTGTTTTGCACCGACAGAGGACCCTTCTTCCTTGTCAGAGCTGAATTCTGCCTTGAATTGCTCGGCGAGCAGGGCAAATCGCTCTTTTCTTGTTTCCAACTGCAAATCTTCGAGAGATGTCTCTCTAATTGCAGCAGTGGGCTGAATTCCATTAATCATTTTGGACCTCTTAAAATTATTGTCCTAATGAAGCTTGTTGAGCAATCAAGCTACTATATGTAGAAGTAGAAGAGGTAGACATCGTTGAAAGCAAAGAGTATTGTCCCTGCGCTTGCAAGTATACTTTTAAATAACTTTCATACTCTTTTCTTAGGCTTTCAGCTTGTTGCTCGATAGTTGCTTCCAGAGAAGCAATTCTTTTATCTATATTAGTAATTTCTCTTGTAATAGATTCATTTCTTGCCTTCAAAAGACCGCTATTGCCACCTTGCGGCTTTAGATTATAAATCACTTCATTAACTTTTGCAACAAACCCTGTTTCAGAAGTGAAAAGCTTAGCAATATTTTCAGCCCCGTTTTCCTTTGCAAGAAATTCTTTTAGTTTATCTTTGTCTCGAAGGACTAATGTCCCGTCGTTGTTTAATTTAAAGCCAATATCAGTAAGACGTTTAGGTGCGTCCGGGTCGTCCGACGAACTAAGAACGGAAGTCCCAACTGCACGTAACCTTTGTTGCAAAGACGAAATTGCAGTATCTTGCCTTTGAATATCTTTATTCTGGCTCAAATTAAACAGAACGCCGTTGTATTCTTTAATCAAAGCATCGACAAAGCTTTCAAAACCATCGACATCAATATCGGTAGTAACATTAATTGGTTGAGCATCTGCTGCTTGCGGCTTCAACAGGTTAATGGTAAGTCCGGGCAATACATCTTTCACTTCGTTAGAGTTTCTTGTTATTTCAATCCCATTTGCATCGAAGCTTGCATTTAGCAACGATGAGTCAGACACTTTGTAGCCAGCCGAGCCACCGCTAATAGCAGTACGTGCATTGGGATCCGAGTAAAGCGAAGTAGTCCAGCCCAATAGTTCAGTAGTCGATGTTTGAGTAAAAGTAATTTTGTTATTCTGACCGGTTTCTTTGGAAGTAAGAGAAATTCTACCGGTGGTTTCGGTATCTTTCACAAGCGAAGCGCTAATTTTAACGTCTTTAATTCCGTTGATAGCATTAACAATTTTTTTCATTGCTTCTTCGTTTGTTTCGCTTCCAGTGAAATTAACCTTAACGGTGTAAGTTTTGTCATTCACAGAAAGATCGAAAGTCTTCTCGCCGGCAGTTTCCCCGAAGGCATCCGAAAGATTAAGTCTGTTGGAAACCAGCACATCATTTGTTGCAATGCGATTTACCTTTATTGAGTTAGAACCGACTATGGCATTTCCATCAGCTTTTACTGTAAAATAATCGTTTTCTGATATTGTAGCCTTATAAGTTTTAAACTTGTCATTAATTCCGTTTGTAGGCGTAAATGTAAAATTATCGCCAACCTTCTTATATTCGCCAAATTTATCGAGTTGAGCAATAAGCGAGTTCAGCTTTCCATTTAATTCATTATAAAACTTCTGACGAGTTTGAAGGGTTTGCTTTCGCGATTGCAAACCTTCTGTGCGACTTGCCTGCGACTTTTTATATGATTCGACAAGCAATTCGCTATATGATTTGTCGCTGCCCGATATTCCGAATGTGTCTATAGCCATAGTCAATGCCTCCTTCGCTATTCAAGGTTGAAGGCTTTTGCCCAAGCATTACGAAGCTCGGTAATAATGTAAAGTGCCTCGTCGTATTTTTTCTGGAAAATACATCTCTGGCAATATTCATAAAGCCGATAAAGACGGGTTGCTGTTTCTTCGTATTCGAAATTGAGAGCACCCATAAGTTCAACAAGCACTCTGCTCATTTTATTGACATCCTGTCTTTTGCAGCTTACAATGAATAAATCATACATTTTCAAGATAATTTTTTCTTTGCTCCACGACAGAACTTCCTGTTCGAGATAAGCAGGAATTTTTTTCTCTTTCCCACCACCATACATTTTCGAGGCGGCAAGTTGTTGTGCTTGTGTCAACATAAATTCATCCTCACATTTTGTTTTCTAAATGGAGCGGTATCTTCCTGATACCGCTCTTTAATTAAAGCAAAAACTATGCCCAATTACCTAAACAATTGCAAGAATTGTTGTGGATTTTGGTTAGCTTGGGCAAGTGAAACAAGCGATGCTTGTTGTAAGAACTGGGATTTTATAAGTTCCATTTGCTCTGTTGCGACATCTGCATCTTCAATACGTGAAATTGCAGCTTTGTAGTTAGTGATTTGCGATTTTAGCACATTTTCCTGTGCATTGATACGAACCTCGATTCCGCCGAGATACGATGCTACTTTGTTAATATTATCAATAGCCATAGCAAGTGAAGAAATAGTTTGAGTAACAGCTGGAGTTGCACCTACGTTTTCAAAAATTCCGAGATCAGAAGCTGAAACAGAATTGAGGTCTTCAAGGTTCAGACCTGCAACTCCGGCAAAGCTTGTTGCAGCACCAGTTGTAGTGCCACGAACGGCTATTGCTTCGTTTGTTGCATTCAAGTCGAAGATACCGTCCACGTTGAAATCAGGATTGCTTGTAGTTAAGTCGATGGAAATCTTCATCAAGTTGTTATTGGCATAATAGCCAGTAACCCATTCGCCTGTGAAGTTGCCTTGAAGTAGTTGCTTGCCGCCAAACACAGTTGAATCTGTAATAAACTGAATTTGCTGAGCAAGGCGGTATGCACCTTTTGCAAGAGCAACCTTTTCGTCTGTTCCCAAAGCACCTGATGATGCAGTTGCAGCAGCATCTTTGATTTGAGTAACAAGAGTGCTGATCTGATCAAGAGCATCCTGAGCTATTGATGTAACATTTTTAGCATCGCCTGCAGAATTGAGTGCAGCTTTCAATGCACCGTTGCGAGCCTGCAATGCACGCGAAGTAATGTAGCCTGAAACGTCGTCAGCGGCAGAGTTGATTCTCTTGCCTGTCGATAGTCGCAACTGGCGAAGAGCAATATTATTGCTCGAAGCCGTAAGAGCGTTGTAAGCATTATCCGCGGGGATGTTCGTCCGTATTCTTGAATCACCGCTAATTGCTGATGGCATAAGCCCCTCCCAAAGTTAAATGTTTTTTTGGTGCCTCCTCCACCAAAAATTTTTCATCCTTCTCTATATATATCGGCAATATTATTTAAAACTTTAATAAAAAAGGACGGAAATTTTTCCGTCCCGAAAAAATATTTTGACCACATATTTTTGAGCTATTTTAGTCAGATATTATCTGAATAGCTGCAAGAACTGTTGTGGGTTTTGGTTTGCCTGGCTCAACGATACCAAAGAAGCTTGCTGCAAGAACTGTGATTTGATGAGTTCCATTTGTTCTGTTGCAACATCTGCATCTTCGATACGTGATATTGCAGCTTTGTAGTTTGTGATTTGAGATTTCAACATTGCTTCCTGCGAGTTGATACGAACCTCAATACCACCAAGATACGATGCTACTTTGTTAATGTTGTCAATTGCCATTGCAAGAGATTGCAAAGTCATTACAACATTTGATTTTCCTGTTACCGGATCATTTAAGTATCCGAAGTAACCCAAATCAGAAGAACTGATATTATTGAACTCTTCCAGATTCAAGCCGGTTACACCTGCAAAGTTAGTTGATGCACCCGATACTGTTCCACGAATAGCTGTTGCTTCGCTTGTAGCATTCAGGTCGAACAACCCATTGACGTTAAAGTCTTTGTTGTTTACAGTTAAGTCAATGGAAATCTTCATCAATTCGTTATTTGCATAGTAGCCGGTAACCCATTCGCCTGTAAAGTTGCCTTGAAGCAATTGCTTGCCGCCGAACACAGTTGAGTCAGTGATAAACTGAATTTGTTGAGCAAGGCGGTATGCACCTTTTGCAAGAGCAACTTTTTCATCTGTTCCCAGAGCACCAGACGAAGCAGTAGCTGTAGCATCCTTAATTTGAGCCATTAATGAGTAAATCTGGTCTAATGCATCCTGTGCAATAGAAGTTACATTCTTTGCATCACCGGCAGAGTTCAACGCTGCTTTCAACGCACCGTTGCGGGCTTGCAACGCACGTGAAGTGATATAGCCCGAAACATCGTCTGCTGCTGAATTGATGCGTTTCCCTGTGGAAAGACGCAATTGACGCAATGCTATGTTGTTACTTGATGCTGTTAATGCATTGTAGGCATTTTCTGCCGGGATGTTGGTGCGGATACGGCTATCGCCGCTAATTGCTGATGGCATAATAAACCTCCATGTAAATTATTTGTTTTTCGGGCGTCCTGCCATCAATATTTATTTTAATCCTATCTTCCTGATTTATTTTTCGGCAATTTTCTGAAAAACTTTAATCCTTCAATGTTTTTCAGATTTGCATTTTCTTTTCAATTAATTTATCGTCAGATTTTTTCTGAACTTTAGCAATTTTTTTCATTTCATCAATTTTTTTACAGCATCCATAATTTTTTCGGGGCGAAGGTGTTCCAGGCAGAAATACTCTTCGTTTACGCACTTTGGACTGAAAAAGCACTTGCATTCTTTGTCCGGCTCGACTATTTCGCCTCGTCCGTATAGTTCAAATTCGTATTTATTGAATATGTTGTTCATCAGAACAACCTTTTTCCGCAGTCCTATTGCAATATGAAGCCCCATTGTTACTGCCGTTACCACCAAATCGCACTGATTAACAAGCGAAATAAATGTATTTAAATCAAAATATCCGAAATAGCGGGCACCGCTTTCTCGGGAAATATTTGTATTTTGCTCGTGTTCTTGCTCGCCCCCCAACAGAATTGGCTCATAGCCTGCAGCTTTCAGCTCTTTGGCAAGTTCTATCCAATATTCCTGCTTCCATAGTCGAGACACCCAGCGAGCTCCACAACCGGTATTCAGCCCAATCACTCCTTTTCCGCGATTCGGAATATCCCATTGCTTATCGGTTTTTAATTCCAGCTCGTATTCTTCACCTGCAAATTCATATCCACATATTTCGAAAATTTCCTGAAGATAATTTTTTGTGTTTGCTTTGTTTACATCGTCGAATAGTCCGGTTAGATACTTATGCATAGCTCGTTGATTTGCAGGCATTGGTTTGCCTTCGACAAGTGTGAATCCATCGATATAATCTGCGTTCAGTTGCGATGCCAATGCACACGCGTGATGGTCTTTGTCAAGATTTATCACTTTGAAAAAATGAACACTTCGCAAGCTAATTACTGATTCAAGATTAAATTGCAACACTCTATCCACCGATGATGGAATCACCTCAGGCGAGTTTGTTACCCACCATAGCATACATTTAGGGAATTCCTGCTTTATGCGTTTGATAAGCGGTGTGGTTCTTATCACATCACCAATAGCACCAAGCTTTATTATTAGTATATTTTCTTTTGATGGAGAATATTCGGGACAATTTTGACAATGATAACCACTTTTTTTGTGCGGTCGGCAGGGAATATCACCGCGAAAATACCTACAATCTTCTTTGAATAGCACTTTTATCACCTATAATGAGTATTTCAACAAAAGCATAAAATTGAGAACAGGAACAATTTGCTCTTTCTTTTCATAATATTGAAGCGGGGTAAGCAATTCCCCGCGTTTACTGTCTCTTGGGAATAGATTCAAAACACCTACTCCAATTGATGCATCAATTTTAAGTTTAGATTTAAGTTGCCCTTCTATTCCGAGTCGGGCAAAGCTGCCAATGCGGAATGCACCGGATTTTCTATTAACAACGTAGGAAGTATCACGTTTTTGATCGTTACGCCAGCTGTCGCGATAGGTGAGCTCTGAACGAGTGATAATATTGCCGCGGAGGTCTGCCCCGGCATATATATCTGTTTTTGCCCAATCTAAATGCGTAAGCACATAATAGAACCCGGAACCAACCGATAAATTATGCACCTCGTGCCAGTAAAATATTGTAAGCAAGCCACTCACAGGATAACGTTCTCCTGATGAATATATAGTAAAATCAATATCGACAGGAACACGTATTCTTTCGCCCTTATACATTGTAAGACGTGCCGCAAAGCCCGGTTGAACGGCATCAAAGCTGCCGCCATAAACAAATTTCTTTGTAGTATCATTCTGAATAATCGGCAATTTGGCTGGATTGTCGCCCAAAATAGAAAATGTTGATATTCCTGCTCCAATAGAGTACGCGTCGAACATATCGGCTTTTACTGCAGAACCAATAAGAAATATCGAGAGTGCAACTAATAGTAATTTTTTCATATTAATGCTTTTTTGTGTATAAATATTATTCATAATAACAAAAAAGACGGCTCGTTTACTACAATTTTTCTTTTATCGAGTAATTTTTTGTTTTTTCGAAGTTCTGCTTTACTATCATTTCGCCAACCAGCCCGATCGAAAAGAACTGCACACCAACAATTATCAGAGCAATTCCAAAGTTTGCGAGCGGGCGGTTGCTCAAATATGTGTTCCCAAGAAACCATTCAACTGTAAGATATGCGTTAATAGCAAAGCCTATCAATGTGAAAATTGTTCCAAACAACCCAAAAAAGTGCATAGGTCGCTTCATAAATCTTGTGATAAATACAAAAGTAAGTAAATCGAGAAAACCATTTATAAACCGCGACAAACCAAATTTTGATTTTCCATATCGCCTTGCGTGATGAACCACAGGAAGCTCAGCCACCCGAAAGCCTTCCCAATGGGCAAGCGCTGGCAAATATCTATGCATTTCTCCATATACTTGCAGTGTATCAGTAACAGATTTGCGATAAAGCTTTAGCCCGCAATTGAAATCGTGCAGTTTTATTCCGCTCACAAGCGATGTAACAAAATTGAACAGTTTCGATGGGATTGTTTTAGAAATTGGGTCTTTACGGTTTTGCTTCCAGCCAGTTACAAGGTCGTAGCCTTCTTTCATTTTCTTAGCCAAATTTTTTATTTCGGCTGGGTCGTCCTGCAAATCTGCATCCATTGTAGCAACAAATTTGCCACGAGCAGACTCGAACCCAACGGCGAGTGCCGCACTTTTGCCATAGTTGCGGCGGAAGCTTATATAGCGAAAACGTTTATTTCTGCGATGTATCTGCTTTATGTAGTCGAGCGAACCGTCAGTAGAACCATCATCTACAAATATCACTTCATAGCGTCCGTGCGTTAGTTCCTGAAGCTCTTTCTCTAATTGCAATGCAAGTTCGGGAATGGATTCCTCTTCGTTGTAAAGTGGAATTACAACAGAAATTAATAATTCGCTCTTGCTGTTCTTGTGTTGGTTCTGTTGGTTCTGTTGGTTCTGCTGATTTTGCTGATTTTGATGTCGCTTTGCATTTTGTACGTCTTTTTGATTTGCTTTTTCTTTTTTCTGGTTTTCTTTTCTGTTTTCGTTATTTCTTTTTTCCATAATCTATCTGTTAATTAATAATTTATTAAAATAAAAATTATTATTTATGTCGATAATTTTAATAAAATAAACACCATTCTGTAAATTTACAAGATTAATTTTTTCGCTCGAAAGCGAATTGGTATTAAACACAATTTCTGATAATTCATTGTAAATTTCAATTTTACTGATTTTTTCGCTATTGCTTAGCGATATCCATCCATTAGACGGATTTGGATAGACTGCAAAATTTTCGTTGTCTTGCGTCACTGAGGTTGGAACTTTCGTATAAACTACATCAATATAAATCGGTATTTTCGGAAGATTTTCGTTGTTAATAACAACAGAATTTGTAGTTTTCATATCTGCAGAAAAAAGCAGATTCAATTCATCATAAATTCTTGCAGATTTGACGTAATCTGGCAATTTTCCCCACGAAATAGTTGCAACAGACGGAACGCGTTTATTTAATTCAATTTTATAACGATGATGAAATTCATTTTCGTCGGCTGGCACACTTCTAAAATCTTTATAGCTAAATAGTCCATCAATGTTTGTTGTGTCTAAGTTGAATATAGCAAAAATATCAAATGCGGGAGGCGGGAATGGTGGAATTTCGATTTCTCCGAGATGAGCATCTAACCCATCGGTAGCCGAAGAAACTGCACCAAACTCAAGCAGGCTATCGGTTGCAAAAGTATTATCAATAGTAAGCCGCACTCTCACATCAAATTCTTCCGAGATTGCCTCGGAATACATAAAAATCGCAATTATTGCAATAGTGAATATTTTTATTCTCATATCTACCTTCCTTCTTATAAACTAAAACAAATGGGCATCATTTGTTTTAGATGCCCATTTGTCGTGAAAAAGATAATTAAGAAATTATCTTACAATGTTGATTTTAGCAACTTCTGTGCGGTCGCCAGCAACGATTTTAACGATATAGTTACCAGTTGCGAAGCGGGAAGCATCAAAAGTATATGAATGATTGCCAGCGTTCAAGCTGCTGTTTAGCAATGTAGCTACTTCGTTACCGAGTGCATCGAACAACGAAATTGTAACATTTGCATTCATCGGAATTGCAAAGTTCACAGTTGCTGTCGATGAAACTGGGTTTGGACTTACCATCAGATTAGCGTCCGAAGCTGCATCAACTTTTACAAGCTTGAATGCATTGTATGTAGCGCGGTTGATAGTTACAGCATTGTTGAAGCGGTTGATTTCGCCAAATACTTCGCCAGTAACTACATCAACTACTTTGTATGCATCTTTACCGTTTTCAATTGAAACAGTAAGAGGATATTTAACGCCCTGAACGCGAACAACACCTTCGTTTTCTGTTGTCAGGTAGCTGTTGTTAGCAAAGCGAACATCGAACATTTCTGCAAGTGGTGCAGGTGGAAGTTCAAATGTATTGCCGCTGATTGCTAAATCGTTTGATAAGTATAATGTTCCGAAGTTGTTTTCGCTGTCTTTGATGTTCAATACAGCTGAATTTGCAAGAACTGACTTCTTAACAACTGAACCATCGATTGAGTTAAGTTTGAAGCCAAAACGCAAGTTCTGAGGAACATTAACTTTCAGGTAACCAGTTGTATTAACTTTAATCCAGTATCCAAGACCTGGAAGAATTTCGGATACTTCTTTATAACCTCTGTTAGTTTCGTATGCCCACACACCATATTGGCGAGTGAAGTTTACATCTGGTGCATCCTGACCAGCGCTCAAAGCATCAAATCTAATGTAGTCAATACCCAATGGAACAGAAACTGAACCAATTGTGTTCCAGCCGGTGTATAGACGAATACCGTTGAATGGAGCAACATTCTTATCAAGGTCGTAGATGAATGTGCCAGGGAATTTAGTATCAACGATTGAATCGTATTTTACAAAGTAGCCAATACCTGGTTGCAAAATACCATCCGGAGGAGTTTGATATTGGTTCTGAGTGAACAATATTGGAATATTGATTGCATTCTTATAGAAGTTCGAATAGTATGGATTTACCGGACGAACAGGCATTGATAGCAAGTTCCATCCTTTCTTAATGATAGGTTCGCCAGCTTTATTTACATAATCAACAACAGTTGGCAATGTGTATTCAATCACAAATTCTTTAACTCTTGGGTCAAGAATTGTGAATGAGAATTTACCATCGCCCAATGGAGTTGCTTCACGCATATTAACTGCCGGGAAGTAATATCCATTTTGTCTGTCGTGAATATAGAGCTGAGCACCTGGATAGAAGTCAGTAGTATCCCAGGTTAAAATAACCGGATAACCGTTGTTTGGCTCAAACTTGCAATAGAAAATGTGTGATTTGGCAGTGTAGTTGAAATCACGAATATCGCGGGAGTTCGAACGGCGTTGAGCTTCGTTTGCAGCAAAATCCCAGAAACCATTCGGATATTTTGTAGCCAATGTTGGATTTACAGGGAACCAGCGAGCATCAAATATTGCGTTGCCTTGTGGATCCTGACCCAATGGCCATTCGTATGGGCATTCGCCATAAAGTGTATCGATTTCGTCTGAAGCACGAGTGCCAGTACCGAAAATCAACAGTTTGCTTTCGCCTTTGCTGTTTGATACATTAAGTTTGATACCAGGAACAATATTTGTTTTAACAAGCGGCTCAACCGGAGTTTTGAAGAGAATAAAGTTTACTTCTAATTTAGTTGGGTTTTCGTCAATGTAAGGAGTAGTGAATGTAATATGACCAGTATAGAGCCCTTCTTTTTCATTGTCGAATGGTGATGTAGTAAGTTTCGAAGGATCGCAATCTACTAACAAGAAGATTTCACCATCAGGACCAATTGGCTGACCTTTTGGATCTTTGAAATCTTGTGAACCAAGAATTCCAAAGTCTATGTAATTGATAAAGCCTTTTCTTGTAAGCTGAGGAATTGGGTTTTTCGAAATTGAACCAACTGTTACAGTCTGGAAGTTCAACCAAGGTTGGTCTGATTCTACTACGATGTCTTGAATACGAGTTTTCGAAAGTGCGTCAGGAATTCTAACGCGAACGATTCTTTGAGCACGGCGTGGTTGAATATCAGCATTATCAACTGTAAGTGGAGTGTATATTTTCCAGTAGCCGCTGCCCATCTTCATTACAGAGTCGCTGGATGTTGGGCTTGTGCTTTGAACAACACCAGGACCTGGCATAAAGCGGAATTCAGGAATTTTTTCGAAAATAGTAACCCAAATTGAACCTGGGATATATCTTTCAGGATATGTTTGCCAATCGATAACAGCAGCTGGAAGGTTATCGTTGCGCATACCTGTCAAGCCAGTAATAGGCAATTGGTTTGTAGTAGTTCCTTCTTCGTTTGTGAAAGCAAGCGAAGTCGGAGTGCATGGGAAGTTGTTTACTGTGAATACGTGTTCACGAATGTTGATACCATTGTATTTAATAACGTCTGCGTTAATGTAGATTGGAGTGTTTACCGGCAGGTTAGGATTTTCTTTGTCCACCAACACTTCAAACACTACATAAAGCAATACTTGATATCTACGATTTTCTACAGTGTTTGCTGGAAGTGGTGTCGTAGAAGCACCAACGATTTTGAATTTTCTACCAACAGATGGAATTGGGTCTGTTCCTTTTCTTGTTGGGAAAAGATTTTTTGTATAGTTGGTATCAGGCAATACAAATGTTTGGAAATTAAAGTTTTTAGCAAGAGGTTCTACATAAGGTAAGAACCTGTTGTCGTTTCTTGCCTGAGCTTCCTGAGCAGTTACAGGATGATGAGTTTGAATACCTACTGCTCTGAAAGCATTACCATTATACGAAATTGAAAACTCAAAACTTTTGATAGGAGCAAAAGTCTGGTCTGTTACTTCTATAAATACTGGCAAAAGGAATTCACGCTTCGATGTTGATGAAGGCGGAATCCAAATTCTGCCATCGGGATACCAAGCTGTATTGTAACCGCTCAAATCGCCGGTTAAATTCAGCTGTGGTATAATTACATCGCATTGAGCCTGTGCTTCAACATATGTTGTAAGTCCAAAGACTACAACCAATATGCCGAGTAGCATTCGACTTACCCTGCGAGTTAATAAGAGTTTATTCATGATACCCCCAAATTAATAAATTAATATTTTATTAGATTTTTTATAATTTTCTCTGCTTTACTATCTATTTCAACTATATAGATACCACGTGCAAATTTTTCTGCATTTATCCGTATGTTTTTTTCGTATGTATTTTCTAAATATATCATTTTACCGTTTATATCATACACTTTAACAATTTTTTCGTCTTCTTTGTCTGTTCTTACTGTTATGCAATCACAATTTCTGCTATAATACACAACCGTTTCGAGGTCTTTTTCAACTACCGTTGTTGTGTCTGGAATATCTGAAACAAGTTCCAGATTATTGATTTCATATCGGGTAATGCAATCGCAGTCTCCAACTATTGCATTATCAATTGAAATCCAGCCACTGTATTTGCCAATATCGCTATTGTTCCTTATTTCAATAATCAATGTATCATTAAGCACCTGATTATTGACCGAAATATCAATGTTTATCAAGCCGTCTTCATCCGAAATTTTGTTGATAACAATATTATCGTTCATCGGCTCAACTTTTGATATTTCGAAAGAACTGCTATTTTTCTTTAAATCCAGTTTCACATTGCTAACTTTTTTTCCGTTGCTATTTAGAATTAGCTTTGTTTCTTTTGCACCCTGTGAGTCGAAGTTTAATTGATTATCGCTAAATAACGCACTCAGTTTTCTATCTGGTTTATCTGCGATAATCGCCTTGACGGTTGCTTGCTGTGGTTCAGCGATATTCTTCTTGAATTCTTCGGTAAATGCAATGTAAGACAAACTTACTGCCGAAGAATCATCGCAATCGCCAAGCCATTCGCCTTGAATTGCAAGCAATGGCAAATCACCTTCCACAGGTTCAAGGAACGGGTTTAAATGACCAGCAGTTCCATAAATAGCGCTATCGGCTGCCGAAATTGTAAATTGCTTTATTTCAAAGAGCTCAGACAAAGTACCAAAGGTACTGACAAAATTAAATTTGATTTTCGAAGGGTCATACTTTATTTCGAAATTATACCCGAACAAAGAATCTGCCTTCGTAATCTTACCAATTGTCAAAAGAACTAATACTTCGTAATTGCTAATGTCTCCGCATACATCTATTGTCTTAACGCTTTGAAGCGTTGGTATTATCGTATTATTTTGGGCTACCAGGCTGCTGAGCATCGTTATTATCAGCAGCCCGACGCCGCAAATTCTTTTCAGCATTATCTCGAAACAACGACTTTATTTGAAACAGTGTTGCCATTACCGGTTAAGCGGTAAATATAAACGCCGTTTCCTACTTTCTTGCCAGCTTCGTCTGTCAGGTTCCAGTCGAATGAATATTGTCCAGCTTTGAGTGAACCTTTGTGCAATACTTTAACCAAATTGCCCTGAGCGTCAAAGATTGCTAATTCGTAGTTGCTGGAGTTGTCGATGCTAACAGCAATATTAGTAGTTGAGTTAGCAGGATTTGGATATGCAGACATTACAAATTCTTCGCCTGCCAATCCTTCTGCAAGTTTAATTTTAACGCTTTCGATATCGCGTTCGTTAAATCTAATATTGCTTGCGTTGATTTCTTTGTTGTTTGTAGTAACTGTAACATAAGCGAATGGTTTATTAGCAGCAAATTCACCAACGCCGCTAATTACTACATTGTTTTTGCCGTTCATTGCAATTACATTTTCTTCGTTTGTGTTTACAGCAACTACTTCGCCGTCTAATTGGAATTTTGCACCAACCGGTCCAGCGAAATTAGCATCCAAATAGACTGGAATATTATAAGTATTTTCATTTATTCTTGTCCATTCGCCGAAACGAATCGATGCAATTTCATTATTTACTTTTCCGTATTGAGGAACAGTATCCCAAATCCAAGGCAAGTAAGGAATTCTGCCAGAGATGTAAGCAATAATCAACGCAGCATCGTATTCGTCTGCTTGGAACATAATTTGTTTGAGAGAGCTGATGTCTGTAATTCTATGCATACTATCTGCATAGTTCATTGTTCTCCAAGGAATTGTTTTTCTATTGCCTAATGTATCATAATAGAAGCGTCCATTATGATTTACATCAGCGTGATAAGCAGCACGGCGGCGGATTGAATCGAGAGGAACGTTAGTAGCAATTGCTCTCATTACCAAACGTGCATCGTTAATTGTTACAAAGCGGTTTTGTGGTTTGTTGTAGTGTGGTTCGCCGGCAGCTTTCGAGAAATCAACATCACCGTCGCCCCACCATTCAGCTATGTTGAATCGTTTTTTAGCTCTGAGGAAAATCGACAAAGCATTATTTCTTGTCGGAGTCCATTCAGTAGTTTTTGATACTTCGCTAACAACTTTAATTGGGTCGTATGGTAGATATCCACCATTATACAAAGCGTTCATAAAGTCAGCTTTCTGCAAAAAGCCTTTGCCTTCGCCTTTCATACCGACGGAGCAATTGTTAGTGAAAATTCTTTCGTCGAATCCTGGCTGACCAGTTTGCCAGTAAGGAATTTGTTCTGCACGTTTACCAACTGTTCCATAGCGGAATTCGATATCGCCTTGTGCTGAATAAGGATCAGTTGATTTATAGAGAATAAGTTGGAAATCAGCAACGCTTGCTTTGAAATCCGGGAAATAGTTAATATTCAGATTTTTCCATTCGATTGTGAATTTGTCTGGTTCGCTCTTGTAGGAAATTGTAGTAGGAGCATAACCTTTAAATTTCACACTGTCCGGGCGGTAGTAGTGATCGCCCCAGAAAGGTGCAATAACGTTTACCGGATATGATGGATCATCATAGAACAAAGCGTCTGGGTTCTTTGTTCCGGCAATCAATGTTGGAGGACCTTCCAAAGTTCCGTTAATTGTAACTTTACCGAAAGTAACGAAACCATTAATGTTAATCCATACCTTTGTAAAGATTTCGCCATTGAACTCGAATGGGAATGGAAGAGGAACTTCCGCATAACCATCATCGAGGTCCAATGTATTATTTGGTGGTACTACAAAATTTTCGTAAGGTATTGCAGTTCCACCTTGGAGGAATTCAAAGGGGCGATTCACTAACTGAATGCCTTCGAATTCGCCAAAAACCTGAGCTTTCAGTTGCTTACCCGGGAATACAGTCATCATCAGAACTAAAATCCCGGTAGCAAGGAAAAATAATCTTCTCATTTTAACTCCATTATTTATTTTGTATATCTTTTTCATAAGTTAATTTCATATGGCTCCCCCTTCTTTCGTGGGGGAAGCCATACGACGACATATTATCTTACTACAACAACCGGGAAGACTGATACTGATTCACCGGCTACCAATCTTACGTTGTATGTACCGCTTGGTAAGAGCGAACCTTTCACATCAACTGCATTCCATTCTACGTTGTAGTTACCAGCATTGTATGGAGCATTGATAATTGTAGCAACTTTATTGCCGAGGTTATCGAATACTTCCATTGTAACGTTTGTAGCGTTAGCAATGCTGAAGTTAATGTTAGTAGCAGCTCTTACTGGGTTTGGTGAAACGTTATTTATACGTGATTCAGTAACATCGTTTTGTCCATCAACGCTTGTAGCCATATCATAGATAATGATGAAGGCATCGATAGCGTCGGAAAGGATAGTAATGCGAGCCAAGTCAGGGTTGCCTGTAACTGAGCTTTCAACAATTACGTTCTGGCTGTTTCTTACTGCACCTGTCTTCATATCAACTGAGAACAAGTTACCGTTTGAGTAAGCATCGCGGATGTACCAGCTTGCGCCTGTTGGGTTAACAGGATCATTCTTAGCAGGAACTGCACTCTTTGGCCAGGTAATAGTAACCGGGTAGAGGAGTGAGCCACTGCCGGTTGTTCTTTCGCCACCAGCCTGGAAGCGTCCGCGGTATACTCTTTCACCACTTTGACCAGTCAATGCTCTTGGATAGATATTGCGGTGCAAACCATTACGTGATGGAATTGACCAGCGAGCATCAAATACGTCGTTTGGTGGATATGGAGGAATTTCGAATTCGCAGAGGTCATAGTCTATTGCACCAACATCGTTTCCATCAGTTCCGTCGCCAGTAGTTGCTCCATTTTGTGCAGTACCGAATACGAGAGTTTGGTTAGCACCATTTGCGTTTTCAACTGTTACTGGTACTAAGAAGTCTGTTGGCAATGAGAGCTGTAATCTGAATTCAAGAACAGCAACTTTACCAGCTTTGTCGCGAGCTTCGATGCGGATAGTTACCTTACCGTCAGGATCGCGGTTGAGGTTAAAGTTGTTTGTCCAGATACGAATTGTTGTGTCAGCTTTGCTCAATGGTCCACGAATTGATGATGGAGTAATATTGAGCTTAGTTGGATCGCTTGGTTTAACCAAAGTTAAAGTAATTAATTCGTCAGAGTTTGTACGAGCAAGGTCTAAGTCTTTCAATGTAATATATGTTTCCCAAGGTTCGCCTTGATCGACGCACTCTACTGCTGGAACGCCTGAAAGTTCAGGTGTATGGTTCATCGGGAGAACCTTCAGGTTGAGAGTTTTAACTGCAGGCAATCCATTTTCGTCGGTAACAATAATAGTTACTTTTTCATCTTTTGGAGCGTCCTGCATACCAGGAGTTCCATAGAGCAAGCCGCTTTCTGCATTAATCTTCAACCATTTAGGTGTCTTTCTTTCAACGTAAATCTTACCAGCTTCTGGGAAGCAAGGATCTACGTAGATTGAATCTGATGGATATGTATCATAAGCAAGTTCAAATCTTAGGCGTTCGCCAGTGTTAGCATCAAATGCTTTCACTATTCTTGTGCTATCCAGCATTGATAAGTTATAATCAATACCTTCTTGCGCATCTGGCAATGCATCAGTTAGTATTTCCGGAGCATAGTTAATATATACATCAACTAATTTCTCAGTTACACCACCGTGTCCGTCGTTCGCAACTATTGCAAATACTGTATCGTTTACTAACGATGTAGTATTTTGATCGTTACGTCTCAACAGACCCAATGCAGTAGTTCTGTCGATGCTGTAATGCAACTGACCTTTCGAGAGGAAGTCAAATCCATAAGGATCTGCAACTGTTGGGTTGTCGTATTTAACCATATATTGGTTGGACATCCACAATGGGCGTAATTGTTTCATTCCGAATACTACTGTATCAGGAGTATCACCACCACGCATAGCTATGTTCATAAATCCATATGAAGTTCTGCCATAGCGGTAATCCCAATCCAATGCCCAGCTATCTTCTAATTCGTCGTCTGTGTTGAAGTCTACTTTGAAGCGTAATCTGTCAGTTAGATTTGCTTTAAGTTTGCCAGTTGCAGTCTTTCCACAAGTGTAAACTGATGGAACGTAGTCTTTCATTACGAAATCGCTTGTATTCTTATCTACTTTAACCATAGCTGAACCAAGACTTGAGCCGGGCTCTAAGAAACGTGGAGCGCTATCGACAACAAATACTTTTACAGCTTGGCGAGTTAAGTAGTTCGAAGCAAAGTCGATTGTATCTTGTTGCAAGTAACGTGCATTTTCAATATCATAGATCGAATTGCTAATATATTTCGGGAATATATTAATAAACTGATCAATTGTGTCTTGTGGCACATTCAATGCTTTCAATACATCTACGCTACGGTAGTGTGGTGGGAAGTTACGAACTTCGAGATAGAGATCTTCGCCGCCTGGCACTACGTATGGGTTAAGTGGTTGACCTTTGAACATAAAGTAGCCGCTTGCATTATCTTTTTGATAAGTAGCTGCTAATGTATCAACCAACATCCATCTCTTAATACCGGAATTGTCATCTACCAACCAGTTATAGAGCAAGTTGGAGTATTGATCTGGATAGAGCAATGAGCGAGGATCGTAGAATTTGTTGCTATCAATTGCAGTTACTGTCAAGATAGAATCACGACCACGATCGTATCCACGACCAGTGTAAGTGCCAAGAGGTGCTGGATATGATCTATCTTCTGTTACAAATATCTTGTTGATAAAGTCAGTGATAATTAATGTATCTTTCTGACCCGGATTGAATTCAGAATCAACAATCTTTCTTACTGTGTCCTGAGCTAAGCGAGCAAGATCGCCAGTGAATACCGGTGGCATTGTTGAGCGAGTTACTTTGAATACAATACCATCATTGTATGCAGCCAATACGCCTTCACGCCATAGAACTGTACGTGAAATAATGCGTACTACGTCGCCTGTATCAACTGGGAGTGCTCTGTAGCGTTCGCCAGCAAAGTAAGTAGTGTTGGAAACAGGAGTAGTTGCAACATATGTTCTGTTGTTTTCTGGCATTGATGGACGGTTGCTGAACAGATCGAATACTTTTGCTAAAGCGTTTGAATCTGCGTGGTATTTACGTCCTTGCAATGCTGCAGCATCTTCGTTGTATGCATCACGATATAATTTTTCAAGAAGAACTGGGTTTGAATATGGAGCAAATGGATACAAGCCATTCGAACCAAGGTTCAAGAGACCTTCAGCACTTCTTCTGATTGATGAATTTGGATTTCTATTTGTTGAGTCTGGTACTAATTCAACTCTTGCGCGGAAGATTTCGCGACGAGCTGCATCTTCACCAACTTGCTTGAAGTTTACGCGAATATAGTCGCCAGTTGTTTCGTTGATTACAAAGAATACTGATTCATTGAGCATTCTTGTGTCGTGGTTGTTCTTTTCAACTTCGCCATTGTTGTAATCAATCATTGTTTCGAGGAACAATGGGTAACCAATTGGATGGTAGTAGCGACCAGTTTCATCTGGTTTCCATTCGCCTTGAACTTGTGCAAGGAATGGATACTTCAAGTTGCCTTGGTCGTCGCGTGCTTCTACTGCGAATGGATCGCGCAAGTAGCGTTTTACATATTTACCATTAGATGGAGTGTTTGCAGCATCATATCTCTTAACTTTTGGAGCAATACCAACTGCAAAGTCTTCAATTGGGCTCATACGGCGTTTAGTATAGTCAGCTGTCTTAATGTCTGTTCCTTTATCATAAATATCATAGATATGACCGCTCATTAAGTATTTTTCAGCAATGCTGTTTTCGCCAACTGTGTTTTCATCTTGTCCGTTTTTGAGAACAATTGGAGTGTAGTTGTATTTTCCAATTGATTCGAATGGACCTTGAGTTCTTGGGTCTGAAGTAGTTTGGAACAAGAATGGCAGATAGTTAGCATCAGCATTTACTACATTGTACTGGTCAGCTGGGGCAATATTTACAAAGAATGTTTCCATTCTTGCAAGTTCAGGTGAATTGTGATTGTTTTCAATGTTCAAAAGAACATTAGCTTCTGTATGACCCCAGTAGTTGCCGCGCAATGTGTCTGTACCGCCAGCACCGATACCAGTAGTTCCGGCAAGAACACCTTTAGTATTTGGAGCGTCCGGCAGACGGATCATAAAGCGTGCAGTGTTGCCATAGAATGAGTTTGCAGCTTCACTGAAAAGATATGATGGCAATGGACCTTGCACTTCACCATAGATTGTTGCAGGAGCTAAATCTGATGATGCAAAGTTGCCAACTGTTGTGTTAGAAGCATCTTTCATTACCGGACCACTAATGTAGTTCTGGCTCAAGCCAATTGTATTGCGTTCGTCTGTCTTGTTGCCAGTTACAAGTGAGCGGTTAAAGATAAGTTTAAGATCGAAGTTATCTGAATATATTGCAGAACCAGTAAATGCAACGTTGTTTTGAATTCTAACGCGGTTGAACAATACTGTATCAATGCGGTTAGTTCTGTCGAGGCTTGCTTTATCTATTAAATAGATTGCACCACCAAGACCAACGCCGTTTTCTGGAAGGTTAGTTTCTTTGTGCCAACGTTTAACATCGATAAGAGCCATATCAGCAGGTGTTACTTGCGACCAGGTTGCACCAGCGTCTTTTGTTGCAAGCAACAATCCAACGTTACCTGATACGAAACCTTCGTTGTTATTTACAAAGTATACGCTATTGAGTGTATTTGTAGTTCCGGATGAGAGAGCAGCCCAGTTGTTACCACCGTCTGTTGTTTTAACGATAGTACCACTTGAACCAACTGCATAACCAATACTTTGACCATAGAAGAATATTGATCTAAGTTCTTGGTCTGTTCCGCTATTTACGAAGTCCCAAGTATTGCCACCGTCAGTTGTTTTAATCATAACACCAGCTTTGCCAGCAGCAAAACCAATTGAAGTGCTTCTGAACATAATATAGTTCAAGTCTGAAGTAAGACCTGGCATAATCTGGACATCCCAGTTATCGCCGCCGTTAGTTGTGTAGAGGATTAAGCCTCTGTCGCCAACTGCATAGCCTTTGTTTACGCCAACCCAGGCAACTGATTGAAGGTTGCGGGTAGCAGGACGTGTAACTGTCCAGCTTGCGCCAGCATCTATAGTCTTCAAAATATAACCTTCGTCAGCAACTGCATAACCTACTTGTGTGCCAACGAACAATATATCATTAATCTTAGGATCGTTTGTGATTGATGGAACACTTAGTTTTGTCCAAGTTTGTCCTTTGTTTGTTGTCTTCAAGATTGTTGTGTAAGCACCAACTGCGTAGCCAATATCATCAGTTGTGAAGTAAATATCTTTCAAATCAACGTTAGTGTTGGATGGCATAAAGTCCCATTTAGCACCGCCGTTGCTGAATTTAACGATCATACCGTTGTTGCCAACTGCATAACCTTCTTTATTATCGAGCCAGTAGATAGCGTTAATGTGGTCACTTGGAAGAGGAGTGCCTTTTCCAATTTGAGTTGTTCCGCTTCCCATTTGTGTGTCGATTACACTATCATCAAGAATGATTGTGTTGTCGAGGAAGCGAGTAAGCATACGAACGTCAGCAACAATTGGTCCATTTGAGAAAGTAAATGGATCATTTACTGATTTGTAACCAATAGCAAAGCCATCTTTGGCATCATACATATCGTATTGAACTATATCGAGGTCAGTTACGAAAATCTTATGTATTGTAGTAATTGGGTTTGCAAGTGCAATTGCACCACCATTACCATTATATACTTTATTATTGATAAAGAGTGAACCTTTTACTAAGTTCAAGTCGCCGTTGAGCGAATAAATAGCACCACCACCACGGATGTCTGGTTTATTAACGTCTGCAACGCCTTCACCTACAACGTTTCCGTCGAAGTTAGCGCGAACAACCTGGATTAAGCGTTTGAATGGATCCATTCCAACATTATTTGGAATGTTGAATGCAAGAGCGCCACCATAGTATCCGGCTTTATTGTTCTGGAAGATAACCGGATATTTGCCGCCGTAGTATTGCAATGTACCATTAACGCCACCGGCACCAGTGATGATTGTATTTCTCTTAGAATAAATTGCACCACCAAATGATGAAGCAACGTTGTTTACAAATTTAATATCAAAACCGTAATCGCGTGTGTTCCATGTGTTGTCGTGACCACCGATTACAGGAGAAACTAAATTATAAACATTGCCATCAACATAAATTGCACCACCAGCACCAGCTTGGTTGTTTACAAAGTATGTTTGATTAGCAATTGTCAATTCAGCATCAACATCTGATCTTACTTTGATTGCTTCACGCTGACCGCCGCGAATTTGGATGCGGTTCAATGTGTTTTCAGCAAATATAGCACCACCCATCGAGAAGAATCCGTTGCCAGATTCAGCATTGTTTGCACTTACAAGGAATGGAGCTTTAGTTTGGTTGTTTTCGAATTTACCGCTGAAAATAATGCTTGTGTTAGCACCAACATAAATTGCACCACCACGAGCACCGAATGAACTCGTATGCTCCTGATAGTTCAATGCTTCGTTGTTAGTTACTTCCAAAGCGTCGTTATAACCAGGATCTAATTCAACAACATTTCCGTTGATGAGCAATTTATCATTCAAACCTAAAGCAATTTCCATACGGCGATTTTCATCTGCATCATTGCCAGCAATGTAGAGAGCACCACCGAATGCTTTGTTGCCATAAGCGAACGGATAATCTGCTGCTACGTCAGTAAGCTCACCTATTACAGGAACAGGAGGAACTGTATTTGTAAATTTTTGTCCAACTTTTGCAAGAATTACTTTGTTTCTGTCGAATTTAATATTACGTACACGACCTAAGTAAACTGCTATACGAGCATCGTCCCAAGCCATACGTTCACGGTCGAGAAGTGGTTCAGCAGCTGGATCGTCAATATTATCAATTAATGGAATTTTATATGTTGAATTGATTTCAGAAAGATTTCCATCGCGGTCAGTAATTTGTGGGTTTTTGCCAGCCGGATAGTAAGCAGTTGGAGTGTTATAAACCGGGTAGCCTTCCGGAGCTTGCAAGATTTGCAAAGCACCGCCACGAACGCGAGCTGTATTATCTTTGAATGTTACGTTGATAAGCCAGGTTCTTGAAGAGAAAGTAGTCAAAGCACCGCCAGCACCATTTGCCAAATTCTTAATTCTGTTCATCAATGCGTTGTATTCAAATGAGTTCAAACCTGGAAGGTCGCTTTGAGCATAGTATGGATGACGGTCAACAGTTGTATCTTTTTTGAAGTTTTCAAATACTACATTGCGGAAGAAAGCAGCGCGAGCGCCCGGAAGCACTACGATATGTCCCCATTCACGCGAGAAATTGTTCACTGGCTGACCAATGAAACGAATTCTTGACTGAGTAAATGGAACATCAGCACCACCGAATCTCTTCCAAGGTGATGTTTTAAGGTTTGGATCGCTTTCTGGATTTAAGTATAAGCGAGCTGCCTGGAATGCGATTGCATATTCAAAAGGAACAATCACATAACGTGGGTCTGTAGGCAAATTGTTAGGATCTAAGTTTACAAGCTTGCGAGCAAGAGTATCCAATACAACGTTGAAAATATGGTTGTATTTGCTTGGATTAACAGTTGCATCACGTCTTGTATTATACGATAATGTTCTTTTTACACCATCATCGTATAAGAAATAACGCATATCAGCATAACCAAAGCCACCTAAGTTAGCTGGATATGCAGATACTGGATCAGGAACTGCGGTTTGATCGTAAGTAATACGAGCGAAACCGTCAGCAATGATACGACCGCCAGTTGAGTCGATTAAGCAGCCGTTGTCAAAGAATTTTACTGTTGTCCCGGGTTCGATAATAAGAGTACCGCCGACAACAAGCTTTTTGTTGATTACGTAAATTGAGTCTCTTTGGAACACTCTTACTTCTCCGGGAGCGATGCTGCCGGAAGCGTAAGCAGTTGGCAACTGTGCATACCCTTCAACGCCAAGGAATATGCATAGTAACGCTGCCAAGAAACTCATACGAAAAAATCGTTGCATGTTACCTCCAAAATGTGAAAATTTTGTTATAAAATCTATGTTACTTAGAAAATCTATAGTCATTTTGCATTATATAAATTATTATTATACATAAATCGCTTTTACTCAATAATCGTGCCAAGTCGTGCCAATTCAATTTTTGCAGCATTTGCAAACTCAGCATAATCTCGATTTTTTGCAATCATCGTAAGATGTTCTATTGCGCGGTCTTTTTCTCCCATTCGTGCGTAGCAAATTCCGGCAAACAGCAGATAGCGCCCCTTCGATGTTGGGTCTATTGCTAATTCTGATGCTTTTTCGTAGTTTTCTGCTGCTCCGCTTAAATTATTGTTCTTTTCGCTGCAAACAGCAAGTCCGGCATAACCGCCCTTTGCAACTTCGTCTGATTTTGCTTTTGTGGCAATTTCAAAGTATTTGCGTGCTTCAGAAACTTTGTCCAATGCAAGATATGCCTCGCCGGCAAGCAACGCAGCAATTGCCCCGGACGGAGTTGATGAATACTCTTCAACAATTTTCACAAGTCCTAATACTTTCTCGCCTCGCACTGTGGGAACCGAATCGCCTCCAAACAATGCGCGAGCGTATTCTTCCTTGTCGAAATATGGTCTGATTCTCGAAAGCGCCAGAGCTGCTTCTTCTTTATTCTTATTGCTTGTATATGTAAAATAATATGCAACAGCGACTATTGCCACTACTGCAACAGCTGCTATTGCTATTAATTTACCATACTTTTGAATAAAACTTACCTCGCCGCCTTCTTCCTGAACCTGATTTTCAAGTTCGTCGTCTAAACTTTGTTCGTTTTTGTTGTTAATCTTGTCGCTCATAAATCCTTAAATTTATTAATGATACTAATTTTTTTCGCACGCCCGAAGGGACTCGAACCCTTAGCCTTTGGAACCGGAATCCAACACTCTATCCAATTGAGCTACGGGCGCTCAACAAAGTGAAACTATTCGACCCTTTGGCATACAAATATATTATTATTGAATTTTTCTACCAAGTTTTTATAATTCTTTTTATCTCTAATTTCAAATTTTCTAAAAATTTTTCCACAAATTATTGACTAATTTTTTAACACTGTCAGATTTTTTACACACAAATCTGACACTATTATAACGAAAAGAAAAGGGAGCTATATTTTGCTATAACTCCCTTTTCTGTATCATTAATCTACACTATTTCACTACTTTTAGTGTTGTTGTAGTTGAATGATTGCCAACACTCACAACAACAGTGAAGCTACCAGCAGTCAAACTTCTGAGGTCTAATTTCAACTGATTTTCACCAGCAGAAATAGCGTTGAACGATTCAGCAAATACTTTGCTTCCGGCAATATTGTAGATTTCTACTATTGCCGAGCCTTCCGATGGTGAATAGAACGAAACGTAAGCGTAATCTTTTGCTGGATTTGGTGAAATTGCGGATACTTCAAAAGCACCTTCGCCATCAATTGTAACAACTCTTGTGTTGCTGTATGAGAATTCACCGTTTTGGTCGATCATCTTTAATCTATATGCGTATGATTTGCCAGCAGAAACGCTTCTGTCGATAACTGGTCCATATTCTGTTGCAACTGCTGAATTGCCTTTTGCTTTAACTTCATCAATTTTCGAGAATGCACCGATACCTAACTCACTAACTTTTGCTTTTTCGATGTCAAATCTGGATGAATTAACTTCTGAAGCAGTTACCCAGTTAAGTTCAACGCGTCTGCCGACAGCATTTGCATCGAATGAGAACAGTTCGATTGGAATAATTGTTCCGCCGTTGTTCTGAACAAAGTCCATCGAAGCACGAATGAGAGCATCAGCCGTCGGGAAGTGTCTCCAGTCGAGCCCGAAGTAAATCACGTTTGTGAATAAGGACGAAGTTGCAACGCACATAAGTTTCTGGTCAAACATTACATCGACCGGGTCTATGTAATACATACCAACACGTGCCACACCAATACCGCTTTCTGTCATATTCACAACATCACCAACAGGATTCGGGTCGCCAAGGAAGCCAGTCGGAACTGCTACAAAATCAATATTGCGAGCTATTGCGAAACCACGAACAACAGACAATGTGTCGAATGGACGTGTTTCTTTTGGAGTTGCTCTCAATACTTTTTCTGTGAAGTATGTACCATCAAGGTATTGAGGAATACCATTCTGGCGGACAACTTCCTGACTTGCAATGATAAAGTTGCTCTTATCGTTGAGTTTTCCTTTGTTCAGGAATTTCAAAATATCGCCAATTGTATATGTTGAATACATTTTATCGTGAGCATCACCAAAGAAGAGCGAACGATACATTGTGTAGTTCACTGAACGTTCTTCCCAACCGCGACGGTCGAAAATATCAAAGTCGTGGTCTGCTTCGCCCTTCATCTGGAACCAGCCGATTCTCTGGAATGCAGCAATCAAGGTATCTGCATTCAAACGACCTGCGATTTGATCCATCTGAACAGGTGTCGGGTCCGAAACTGTATCAATCTGAACAAAGCTGTTTTCTACTGAAAGAAGCAGATCGAGCTTAGCACGTTTCAGATAGAAGCGAACGATTTTGTCTTCCAATACATTGTTTGATGTCATTTCATCAGCCTGAGCAAGGCTTATTCTGATTCTGTAGCGAGGAGTAACGTTTGGCAACATTGTTGTGAAATGTTGAGGAGGATTATATCCAACAACTTGCGAGTATGTAAGCGGAATAAAGTCGTCGTTATCCTTGCCATCGCCTAAGCCGAATGTAACAACTGCATCATCTGTCGGACTAATCTGAGCAGTTACAATTTTTGGAGCAACTGCCGGAATAACGAAGTTGCCTAATGTATCTTCACGGAAGATTTCAACTTTGAATCGGGCAGCAGCCTGAAGCATATTACCATTGTTGCGAACAATTGCTTTTACTTCAACCGGTGCCTGAGTCATTATATATTCAGCATCGTTAAAGAGTGAAGCTGAACGTAGATCTTGGTAAGCGCCAGGAGCAATAATCGAGTGGATTTCAATATCGTTATTCAGCAATCTGCCATTGAATTCGCAAGCTCCAATGTCGTAACGCTGGTTTGAAAATCCACGCAAGTTGCCATCAATATCATAACTTAATATATCATATCTTGCACCACGATTGTTAATCTTGGAGTTAATAGGAGTTGGGTTTGTTTTAACTCTGAGATTGCCGGGATTAGAGCCAACTATTTCGTGGTCTTGCAGGAAGTTGTAGTCCACAGAATAAATATCGCAGCCAGTCCAGTATCTCCATTGGTTCAATGTTTTGAATTCACCAGTGAATCCAAGAGTAAGCAAATTGCGTTCTACATCAACTTCAATATAGCGGTAGTAGTCGATTCCTTCGGCAAGCCAGAATGCATTGCGTTCAATTTTAGTTCCGTCTTCTTTTGGTTTTTCATTGTAATAGAATACAGCTGCTTTTGTAGCAACTGAGCTTGCAATATTATTGTCCAAAATCGAAATTGCGTTGTTGCCCATAATTAAATCTTTGTTCTGCATCACAGCAATACCAGCTATGTTACCAGTGTTTTCAAACTCATCGTTTGGAATAATAATAGTATTATTGACAATCTTGTCTTCACGTGTAAAGAAGCCAGGTTTTGCCGGTGCCAAAATTCTATCGTTGAAGTTGGGCACATTCAGATCGCGGGCAGTTGCCATATAAATACCAGCAATGTGAGCATCAGCATTATTAACTTTCAGGTCGTAGAGCATATTATTGACAACGACAAATTTTTCTTTGTCTTTCGGGAAGAATTGAGTGCGGCTAACACCTTCTTGCAATGTGTAAGACGCTTGTTCGATTTTCACACCAAAAGTAATAAACGATGATTTAATATCGCTGATTTCGTTACCGTCAATTCTGATATTGTTATTGTAGTAACCCAAAAATCCTGCTTTGTCTTCGCCACCTACAATAACACCAGCTGCATCGCTTGTAGTAGCATTAATATTATATATACGGTTCTGAGCTATCAATGTATTTTCTTCGTAACCTACAAAAATACCAGCACGCCCTACATTATAAATTTTGTTCTTGATAAACTTATTATTATTATTGAAGTACTTAGTAATTGTTACTTCTGGTCCCCTGATTTTATCCAAAACACCTAAGCCAAGAGAAACGATACCGTATCCGAATTTTGTTATTTCGTTGTTTTCGATAACTATATTATTAATGTTAACAGTATCCAGGTTGTAATAGTTGCTTTGAGTGCTTGCAAAGAACGGAGGAGTGTTTCTCAACACAAAGCCAGCGGAATATGTGCCGGCAGTGCGAACATTTTCTTCGAATGTATATAAACTGCGGTCTGCAACAAATTCAAATTTAACGTTTGGCAAGCTCGATGCATACGATGTTGTTGTGCTTTCTCCATCAACGATACAGTTCTTAACTGTAATATTACGGGAACCATTGCCAAAATAGAACGGAGCACGGAACATTACCGATGGAGGAGTGTGCATTTTGAAAACTAAAGATTTTTGAGGACCACCGTCGAATACTATATAGCCATCGCTTGTTGCATAGTCGTTTTTATGTTCGTTCAATACAGAGTTTATCGGAGCAAAAGCCGAAGTCTGATTATGGTTCTGTCCGAACAAAATGCCGATACCCGAAGCACTATATAGATTAACTACAACGCTTGCACGATTTGCCATTTTCTGTTGCGAAGGACGAATGATAATTTTAGCGTTTTCGGAAGCACCAATAATCTTTGTTCTCAAATCAAGTGCCGGATATTGTAAATCAATACTACCTAATTCATACACGTCATCTTCCAATTCCAGAACTACTTCGCTTGTAACACCTTTCTTGTAAATTTCATCGAATGCTTGGGCAAGACTTGTGAAATTATTGCTACCAGAGCAAGTCGAGCATACTTTATAAGTTCCTGCTAAGCCGGATTTCACAACAAATGTAGTTGTATATGTGTTATCAACCGGATTGCCCTCAGATGGGTGGTCTATCATTATTGTTGCTGTATATGTTCCGGCAGCAGTAGGAACAAATTCATTCGGGAAACGAACAATTTTATATGGTGGGAATGTAGATGGAATAATATCAATATCAGTCTGATCCTGGAAAACTACCTGACCTTGTGAGTTTGTAATAGTAACAGTTGCTAATGCTCCGAAAATATCTTCGAAACCATTGTTCTGCACTCTAACGACTACAGGTTGAGGACGCATTTTGTAGTTATCGTCGACAGTTGGTGAATACAGTGTGTCCGGCTTTGCATCAACTCCATAAGTTACTTTGAAAATATGCGGAGTTCCACCTGTTGAAGGGAAGAAGTCATTCGATGGATTCAAATCCTGTGAGTTCAGCAAATACACTCTTACACGAACTTCATATTCGCCAACTTCAGTTGGAGCAAAGTTCTGGAAGTATATAGTTGTATTAGTTCCCGGTTGAAGTGGAGCAGTTTTGTTTACCCAAAGAACGTTTGGTGGTTGGTAAACCAACACACTGTCTTTATAGATACGGCATTCAACACGGAACGAATCCACCGGGTTAATACCGGCATTCTGAACAGTTATCCCAAGTGGAATAGTTGTTCCTGAAAGCGGATATTTTGCAAATTCTTTTTTCAATGGGAATGGAATACCAACAGCCACTAAGTCCCAAGGGAGAGCGATATAGAATTTTTGCTGGAAATCTTGTGTCAAATCAGGTCTGCCTTCAACCTCAAATCGTGAGTAGATAGTATATTCACCGCTTGAAATACCAGGGTTCGATAAATCAAGCTGACCTGTAGGACCTTCCAACGGATCTATGTTAGCAGCAATACCTTTTGCGTGAGTGAAACGGTAACGAACAGGGTTTGGATCGCCAACAATAGTTAATGGAATTCTTGTAACGTTCAAATCACCTTCTGCTGTTGCTATATATATTGTATCCGGATTTGGACTTGTCGATGGACCAACAATTGCATAGCTTACATAAACAGTCGGTTGAATAGAAGCACGTTTGATATTTACAGATGGATGATTATTGCTCTCAAAAGGAATAACCGAACCAGCAGTAAGTACAGTAGATCCCGGAGGATATACAGCAGTCATTTGAGGATTTGAGAGAATTTCTATTCTTGCATTCGGACGTGGCACTGTTCCTGCGCTTGTCCCGGCAAATGTAACAGAGCAACCATCTCCATCACCATAGCGAACGTGAGCACGACCGGAAATATTAGTTCCATAAACATTTGTAATAGCACCATAGTTTGAATTGTTATAGCAGATCTTAACTAATAAGTTTCCACCAGTATAATTAAAGTAATTATCTGCCTGGAAGTTAAACTTATTCCACCCAGCCGAAGTTACTGTATATGATGGAGTTGTATAAACAAGTTGCCAGCCCGATGCCACCGGACCTGTTATCGTCGATAAAGTCGTATTTTGCATGTATATAGAAAATCCGGCATAAGAAGCATAAGTAGGACTAATTACATTAATCGAGAATGCTCTGATTAATCCAGGATTTCCACCTGCACCAATAATTTCAGCAGCTGTATATAAATAAAAGCAAGCTGCATCAGGATTGTCATTGAATGGATAGAAACTTGTTACTGTCCCCGTCCCAATCTGAATTTCTTGAGAACGAACAGTCCCAGCAAGCACTGAAAGCACTACTGCAACAATGCTAAACCATCTTAAAAATTTTCTCATTAATAACCTCTCAAATAGTAACAAAATATATTTTTATGCTCACTAAATAATTTCAAATAGCAAGTTACATTAAAATTAACAATTTTTTAAGAAATAAATATAATGATATTATAACAAAATTATAACAAATTTATAATAAAATTGTTACAAATGAAAAATAAAAATAAAAAAACCGTTGCTCTGCAAAAAATTTTCAACAAGGGGATGACATTTTCGCTGAATTTTTCGGCGAGATACAGAGCAACGGTTGCCGAAAGCATCGCTTTTGCGATGTTTTTAAATACACATTTTTTCTTGATACAAAATAATTGATTTTTTTTCTAAAAATTTATAGTCCTTTTTGTGATTTTATTGTAGTAAAGTCCCACTTCAATTTGTAGTGCTTAATACTACAAAAATTCCTTTCTGTTTTATTAATATTTTTGATAATTTTGTATGATTTATGTTTCACAATTCTATTAAAAAAATGTCTAAATCTGATGATCCTGGCAGTTGGGTTATCTCGTTAATTAACGTAATTATGTAATTGCGGGGATGGTTTTTGCTGCTATCTCCGCATAAAGTGTGGAGGTAATATGCAAAACATCATCATTCTTCCCGAGCTCAAAGAACTTATCGAAGCTAAGGAATTCGATGTAATCAAAGAAATTTTCGACGACGCGCACTCCGCTGAAATTGCTGAACAAATTTCCGCCCTCGAACCAGAAGAAGCCTGGCAAATAATTGAACTCTTCGACAAGCACCGCCGTGCCGAAATCTTCAGCTTTTTGGACCTGCAAATGCAGGTTGATATCGCTGAAATCATCGAACGTAGCAAACTTGTTGATTTGCTCACCGAAATGTCCTCCGACGACCGCGTCGACCTTTTCAAACGTTTTCCCGAAGAAAAGCAGGAATTAATTCTTCCGTTACTCGCACAAGCTGAACGCGAAGATATTCGCCGCCTTGCCGAATATCCCGAAGGAAGCGCCGGTTCCGTTATGACTTCGGAATACGTCGCCATCCCCGACAATATCACAGTTGAAGACGCAATCCGCCGTATCCGGTTAGAAGCTTCTCAAAAAGAAACTATATTCTATATATATGTTATTAATGAAAAACGGCAACTTATCGGGTTCGTTTCTCTTACAGATTTGATTATGGCTCACCCAAACACCAGAATTAAAGACATTATGAAAAAAGATGTTATCTATGTTACAATCGATGAAGACCAGGAAAAAGTTGCCCGCAAAATCCAGAAATACGACTTAATCGCTATCCCCGTTGTTAATGGAAACAATGTGTTAGTCGGTATCGTTACTCACGACGACGCTATCGACATCATCACACAAGAACAAACAGAAGACCTTGAAAAGTTCATGGCTATCGCCGGTGCTCACGATGCTGCTGCCTACAACAAAACCCCTGTTTTCACTCACTTTAAAAACAGAGCCGTTTGGGTTGTCTCTCTTGCTGCTATCGGATTAGTTCCCGGTATGATTATTCATTCATTCGAAAATACTTTAATGAATTTGATGATTTTGGCTCTTTATATGCCAATGGTTGCTGATA
This sequence comes from Eximiradius proteiniborus, assembly GCF_058546985.1. Classification (NCBI taxonomy): domain Bacteria; kingdom Pseudomonadati; phylum Bacteroidota; class Eximiradiia; order Eximiradiales; family Eximiradiaceae; genus Eximiradius; species Eximiradius proteiniborus. The sequence continues at coordinate 1,724,744 of NZ_CM178592.1, forward strand.
CCGGCGGCAACGTCGGCAGTCAGTCCGCAACAGTAGTCGTGCGTGCCTTAGCTCTGGGCGAAGTTACCTTCCGTGATTTTTTCAAGGTTATCTGGAAAGAATTCAGAATTTCTCTTCTTCTTGCTTTAGCATTAGGAATACTATCGTGGATAAAGGTAGTCTTCCTTTCATCCAATTCGGAAATGCCTCTGAATTTCTCGCTTCAGCAGGTTAGTATTGTTATTGCTGTTGCTCTGTCATTACAGGTAATTACTTCTACTCTTATTGGTGCAATGCTTCCGCTTGTTGCCACTAAGCTCAGGCTCGACCCCGCCGTTGTTGCAAGCCCGGCACTTACCACTATCGTTGATATAACAGGACTTTTGATTTATTTCTCAACCGCTAAATATCTGCTCGGAATTTAGAGACAAAATCAAATATTATAAACAAGGCTGCTTGTGTATGTTCACAGGCAGCCTCGTTTTTAAAATTCTAAGTTTTTTTTACTTTTGCACTAATACTTCTTTTTTGCTGCCATCCGAAAATTCAATGCTCAATGGCATCCAGATAGCTCTCAAATTCTTCGAATTGCGGAATATTTCATCTCTTTGGTTTGTGCTTTCGTGAACAAACGGCATAGCAAAGCGTTGGGTTTCTCCTGCTCTGATTGGGCGGTCGCTTACTAAATTGTATGCTTTAAGCAATGTGTTTTCTGGTGTGTAGAAATCTAACTCGCCTTTTACAACGCGTATTTCTTTATCTGAAACATTAGTTATTTCGAATATTATTACATTAAGTTGCTGTCCGTCCTTTTCAAGCGGCTGATAGCCAACATATACAAACTTATGATTTATTGCTAAATCAACGCGTTTTGCTGTTGCCTCGCAAAAAGTTTTTGATTGTTGCATAACATATTCTTTTTGCGACTTTATTATATCAAGCACTGTTTTCCCAATAACTGAATCCTTATTAATCCCTAAGCGAACAAGCCCGTTTGCAAATAATTCCACTTCTTCTTTTGTCAAAGCTGGTTCTGCTTTCACTTTTTCAGCAATTTCAGGTAGATTGTGCAAAGTAATTTTTTCGCTCATTACATTTGCATTCGAAAATTCCTGCTTTGTGCAGGCGCTCAACATAACTCCAACAATTGCCAACAATAAAATCGTTTTTCTGATCATATTAACCCCAATTATTATTAAAATAATCAAATTGCATTCTTTTCAAACTTTAAACTTATCAAAAAATTATAAACTTAAGAAACAATTTTATGCTCTCATCAATGCAGCTACATCAATCCGCCGCGCACCGGCATCGAGAAAAGTTCCCGCAAGCGAGTTTAGCGTCGAGCCGGTTGTGAGAACATCATCCACTAACAATATCACTTTGTTCTTTACTTTTTCTGCTTGAACAACCTCGAAAATATTTTTGACGTTGAAAATTCTATCCCTTGCACTCAACTTAGTTTGCGAAAACGTATATTCTTTTCGTCGGGCTATATCCAATTCCAGATTGCTCCCAATCGCTTCGGATACTGCTCTTGCAATATAAACCGATTGATTATATCCGCGCTCTCGCTTCTTTGCCGGGTGAATTGGCACCGGCACAACAAAATCGTATTTCACTTCGGTATTCTGCTTTACCAATTCCCCCAGCATCGTGCCGAACACCTGCCCAATCTTTGTTACGCCTCCGTATTTCAAAGCATAGATTAATCGCTCGAACGGGAATTCATCACTCGTGGAAAACAAGCAAAAAACATTGATAAAATTCAAATTGTCAAATCCGTGAAATTCTGCCAGCCTGTTTATTGTTTGCTCACTGCTTTCCGGCACCGGCATCGACGCCCGGCACCGCAGGCAGACAATCTGCCCGAAATCGCCCGAAATCTTTTCTCCACACACATAACAATGCTCTGGGAATAGCAAATTTCTGCCTGATAAAGCGAATTTTGCAGCAGTTCTACCAAATTTTTTCAGGATTTCCATAGTATTGGGAAAGAATCTCGGGAACTTGAATAATACATTTTAGAGAGGTTTGTTTTTCCACTTGTCTGAGCAGAAAAACAAACAACCTCTCCGCAAAAAATAGATTAGAATACAGCAATAGCTTCAATTTCAATCAATACATCTTTCGGCAAACGAGCCACCTGAAAAGCAGCACGAGCTGGCTTGCTTTCACCGAAATATTCATTATAAATCTCGTTCATCACAGTGAAATCATTCATATCTTTTAGCAGAACTGTTGTTTTAACAACATTATTAACAGTAAGCCCAGCCTCTTTTAAAATAGCAATAATGTTTTTTATTGCCTGATGAGTTTGAGTTTTAATATCATCGCCTGCTAAATTGCCTTCCGCAGTAAATGGAATTTGACCGGAAATGAACAAAAATTTACCTTCTGCTTTTATTGCTTGCGAGTAAGGACCAATCGGTGCCGGTGCTTCTTTCGAAAATACAACTTCTTTCATTTTAACCTCCAGATATTAATTCATAATTTATAATTAGAAAATATATCAAAAATCATTTTCAATTAGAGATTTTCCAAGCAATGCTGCACCGCGAACTCCGGTCTCGCTCAGATACCGAGCAGTTCGCAGTTCAAACTGCTCCGCAAGTGGTGGAAGCAAGTGCCCGCGCATCGCTTTTCTTGCACTATCGAATATCATTTCCCCTGCGTTTGCAACTCCGCCACCAACAATAACAGTGCTTATATCCAGCAAATTCATTGCACTCGACAATCCATAACCTAAGATTTCTCCTGCTTTTTGAAGCACTTTTCTGCTTGCGGTGTCGCCTTCGAGAGCAAAATTGTAAATATCGACAACATCAAAATTGTCTTTTGCATTCAATTTCGAGCCTGTGTCTTTTGCGGCTTCATCTTTTGCAAGCGAAATCAAAGAATTTTTCCCTAAAAATGCTTCGAGTGTGCCTTGCTGATACTTGAAACGTGTTTTTGTGCGGCAATTATAATCGATGATAGTGTGCCCAATCTCACCTGCTCCGCTGCTACTGCCTCGGAATAGTTCCCCGCGATAAATTATCGCACCGCCAACACCTGTTCCAAGCGTAACATAGATAAATGCATCACGGTCTCTGCCAGCCCCTTCAAGCATTTCGGCAAGTGCTGCTGCATTGGCATCGTTTTCCACTGCCAGAGGCACATCCGAATAGTTTCGCAAAAATTTAAGCAACGGAATATTTTTCCAGTCAGGGAAATTCGGAGAAACAAGCACATTGCCCATCAAATCAACTACGCCGGGCACACCAACCCCCACGGCTTTAATTTTCGGGTATTCCTCGAAATATTCCCTGAGAAGCGTTCTCAGTTTAATCAATACATTTGCAACGCCCTGGTCGGCTTCTGTCGGGATAGTTCGCCGGGCAACAAGACTTTCGTCATCCAATATTGCCGACTTTATGCTTGTTCCGCCAATATCTATACCAAGATACATTATTTTTTCTCTCTTTCGATAATAATCACTTCTTCATTTGGTTTGGTCATACCGTATTTTTCGCGGGCAATCCGCTCAATTTCGGTTGTATCGTAGAGCAATCGCTTAATTCTTGTGTTAAGCGAATCTTTTCGCTTCATTTCATTTTCAATTTTTTCAGTCATTTCAGTTTTTTCTAATTCAAGTTGGAAACGCTTATAAAGCCCTGAATCCGAAAAAACAACAAGTAGCAACACTAAAAGCAAAACAAGCCAGAAAGTATATTTTCGCTTTCTGGCATTGCTCCGCGTTTGTTTTTCTTCGTCCGACATTATTATTTTGCAAATTTTTGCAAGAATCCGACAAATTTATTCATTTCTTCAATTGTGCGTTTTTCAGTTACAGCAACAAGCAATCCCTGACTGCATTCCGGGAAACGGCTTGTATCTATTCCGGGCATAATTGCAACTTTCGAAGCTTCTTCAATGATTTGCGAAGCCGGCACTGGCGGCACAACCAAGAATTCATTGAAGAATGGCTTATCGTTCAACAATCTGAAGCCCTTGATTTTCTTAATTTGTTCAGCTAAATAGTGAGCTTTCTGCATAGATTGTTCTGCAACTTCTTTTATACCTTGCTTGCCCATTGCTGCCATATAAACAGTTGCAGCAAGCATAAACAAACCTTGATTAGAACAAATGTTCGAAGTTGCCTTTTCGCGTTTGATTTGTTGCTCGCGGGTCTGAAGGGTAAGCACAAATCCGCGTTTGCCTTCCAAATCCTCTGTTATACCAGCAATTCTGCCGGGCATTTTACGGATAAATTCATTTTTGCAGGCAAAAATACCAAGATATGGTCCACCTAAACTTAATGGAATACCGAGCGGTTGCCCTTCGCCAACTGCTATATCGGCATTGTATTCGCCGGGCGAAGCAAGCACGCCCAAAGATATTGGATTTATTACTGTAATAAACAGTGCTTTCTTTTCGTGAGCTATTTTTTCAATTTCGAATACATCTTCTAAATTGCCATAAGCATTTGGTTGCTGAACAATTACAGCTGAAGTTTTGTCGGTAACAAGCGAGCGGAGTTTTTCAAGGTCGCAGGTGCCGTCTTCGAGCTTTGCTTGGTGGAAAGTATAGTTCTTGCCAGCAGTAATAGTATCAACAACACGTCTGTAATTAGGATTGACAGTGCCGGCATAAACAAACTCTGTTCTGCGGTTATGGGCGTTTGCCATCATACAGGCTTCGGCAAGAGCAGTAGAGCCATCATACATCGATGCGTTAGCAACATCCATACCGGTAAGAGCACATATCATAGACTGATATTCATACATAGCCTGCAGCGTTCCCTGCGATACTTCTGCCTGATATGGTGTGTAGGCAGTTTTGAACTCAGGACGCTCAATAACTGCACCGACTATCGATGGAATAAAATGATCGTAGCTTCCGCCACCCATAAAACATATATGTGATGAAGTTGTAACATTTTGGTTCGCATATTCGCTCATCATTTTTACAACTTCGAATTCGGACATTGCCACGGGAAGATTAAGTTCTTTATTTAATCGGATTTCTTCTGGAATTGCTGCAATAAGTTCGTCGAAATTCTTTACACCAATACGTTCGAGCATTTCCTGACGCTCTTTATCAGTATTAGGAATAAAAGGCATAATTTAACTCCATATAATAATTATGTTTATACAAAACACAAAATTAGTTTAATTAAATGAGTTTTCAAAAAAATATTGCATAAATATTCCCAAACCGAAAAATACTATAAAATCTCCTTTTCTAATTCTTTGTGAATCAGCAATCATTCCAACTAAATTGTCTTCTGTTGTATGGTTTAGTTGAGTGTTTGGCTTATCATTAAAATCTATATAATTATCTTTGGCACCCGTTCCTGCGAATAGATATTCTAAGTGATACTTGAATGTGTTTGTATCAACAATAAATACATGGGTTGTGCTCATTTTTTTTCCTTTTTAAACAAAAATATATATTCGTGCTTGAAAACATAAAATCCACCCACTAAAGCCCTATATCTCCATAATTCCTTTTGATTCATTTTCCCTTTTGTTTCTTCAAAATTTTTTACAATCGTTGATTTTAAAACATAACCTCTTTTCAGCACTTCATTCATAGTATAAAATCCCAACGGTATCCACTCACCTTGAGAATACTTATCTCCAATGACAACCGCAAAATATCTACCATTATCCAATACAGCGCAAGTGTTATCAACAACCTTTCCAAATAAATTCAAAAATTCTTCCACACTCTGAGCATTTGATAAATCTTTCTTATTATCACTAAACTTAATAATATCCCAATATGGTGGATGCATTATTACAAACTGAACTGATTTTATGCCTCTTTTTTCAAGTTCATGTTTGAAATTTAATCCAGTGCTGTCCCCATTGATAATTTCAGTTCTTACATTAAAAATATTTCCTTCAGCAGAAATGTTTTTATTTGCCAATTCCACAACCTCGTTCTGCAACTCAACTCCGACACCGTTCCGACCTAATCTTCTGTATTCAATTAGTGTTGTCCCGCTTCCTAAAAAAGGATCAAGCACCCATTCACCTTGTTTGGTGTATCTTCTAAGAAATTGATTTGGAATTTGCGGAATAAAGTTGCCCCAATACCCGGCATTATGAGCGCCAGACGCATCTCTTTTGTCTAATACCCATAAACTGTCTGTAATTATATCATCATACTCTTTCCAGCGATTCAGGTTTATGTCATTAATTTTACTCGTTTTAACCACTGTCAGACTTTTTTTTAAGCGAGAAATGTAATATTTTGTTCTTTCAATAGTCTGAGCTTCAAGGATTTGCTTCAGTTCCTCAAGCAGCGTATCTTTTTTTATTGTTAGAGTATCGCCGTTGTTTGAAAAATTTAATAATCCTAAATCATCCTTTGATGTATTCTTAAGAATTTTTAAAATTTTCAGAACTTCTGTCTGAATTCTATTTTTCTCGTCTAATTCCTCGATATTCGTCAATACTTCCAGCAACGAACTTTTGTTGATAATTGAATCCTGCTCCCAATCAAAAGGTAATGTCTCGTTTTCCATTTCAATCACCATAATAATAAAGCATAATACCCTGATACAAACTATTGTTTAATTTACTTCAATTGATTTATCATCAAATATTAATCCCTAATCCCAATATCAAACAATCCGCCTATTGAGGCAATAGCCACAACCCGAACCACTTTTCATAAAAATAATTAATATTCGGCGTCAGCATTTTTTAGAATCTTACAAAATTCTTTCTAATTCTGCTTCGCTTTCGAGCAGAACTGTTCGCGCTTTGCTACCTTCGTTCGGACCAACTATTCCGGCATCTTCCAATTCATCAATAATTCTTCCGGCGCGGGCATAGCCCACTTTCAGACGTCGCTGAATAAGCGACACCGACGCCTGTTGCAACTGCACAACAAGCCGCGCTGCTTCCTCGAAAAGCGGGTCGCGGTCTTCTGCTGCTATGCTTCCGGATGATGATTTGTCCTCCAGCAAACTCGGCAACATATACGGTTTGCTATAGCCCGACTGCTTCCCTATAAAATTGCATACATTTTCTACTTCGTCGGTCGAAATAAAAGCATTCTGTATTCTTATCGGTTTAGGCGAACCGCTCGGCAAAAACAGCATATCGCCATTGCCAAGCAACTGTTCGGCTCCCGAAATATCAAGTATTGTGCGGCTATCAATTTTCGATGCTACCAAATAGGCTATGCGTGCAGGGAAATTCGCCTTGATTATTCCAGTGATAACATCTACAGACGGTCTTTGAGTTGCAATAATCAGATGAATTCCAACGGCACGCGCCATCTGTGCCAATCGGATTATCGGTTCCTCGACTTCGCGTGATGCCGTCAGCATCAGGTCTGCCAGTTCATCGACTACCACAACAATATATGGCATAGGTCTGTGGTCAAATTCCTTTATATGTTTATAAGCACCCGCCCGAACCTTCGCATTATAGTCAGCAATATTGCGTTGCCCGACCATTGCCAATATATTGTATCTGTTCTCCATTTCTAAAACAGTCGATTTGAGTATCGCTACTGCATCCTGCGGATTTGTAACAATTGCATCCTGAATATCGGGCGACATCGCAAGAAAATGATAACGCAAACGGCTATATTGTTGCAATTCCACCTTCTTTGGGTCTATGATTACAAATTTCAAATCCCGCGGGTGCATCCTGAAAAGCAAGGAATTAATTATTGTGTTTATTCCAACAGATTTTCCGGAACCCGTCGAACCAGCGATAAGAAGGTGCGGTGCTTTTGTTAGGTCTGCAACAACTACTTCCCCCGAAATTGTTTTGCCCAAAGCTATTGGCAAGTGTGCCTTTGATTCGTAAAATTTAGCTGTATTGACAACGTTGCTGAAACGCACTACGGATGGGTGTTGGTTCGGTATTTCCACCCCAACTGTGCCACGCCCCGGAATGGGAGCAATTATTCTTATGCCGCGAGCCTTCAATGCCATTGCAAGGTCGTCGGCAAGACTTTCTATACGGCTGATTTTAATTCCAGCCGCCGGAACAAATTCATATTGCGTTACAACCGGTCCCGGCGTTACAGTTAGATTTTCTATGTAAATTTTGAATGTTTCGAGCTTCTCCTGCAAAATTCTGGCGTTCATTCGCAGTTCTTCGTCGCTTACTCTGATTTCCTCTGAACTGGTATCGAGAAGTTGCACACCCGGCGGAACGTATCTGATATCCTCGTCGTGAATTGCAACTCCAAGCGGAGTGTTCAAAACGGGTTCGTCCTCAGGAGCGGGATCTTCCACTTCGATGATTAACGGCTTGGGTTTGTCTGGTGCTGTTGGCTTGATTTCAATTGGTTTCGGACGAATCACCGCTTCGTCTATATCCTCCTGCAAAGGTTTTGCCGTTTTGGGTTTTACAATCAGAGCCTCGTCAATTTCCGGAAGTTCCGAACTATCCTCGACAGGAAAATATTCATTTGTCTCTTTCTCTTTGATTTCATCTTTTGTTCCGGTGCGTTCGCTTTCCATTGCAACTTGCTTTGAAGGAGCAACATCTTTTGGCTCTGCTGTTTCGTTTGCAACCGTTTCTTCGTCGCTCTGTGCTACCTGATTTTCACTGTCCTGATGGGCTTGATTGGAAAGCCCGACACTCTCAATTTGCTTGATTTTCGAAACTGATTTATCAACAAACTGGCTTTCAACGTCAATTTTTCGCAGACCAAGCGGTGCAATAGGCGGAGCCTGCTCTTTGAATGGATTTTTTATATTAATTTTCAATTCAGGTTGTTTGGGTTGCTCTTGCTTAACTTCAGTTGCAATATTTTCCTGAACTTCGGTTTGCCCGGTGGGCTTGCTTTCGGTGGCAGTTTCAACAGTTTCTGCGATGGGTTCTTCCTCCTGTTTGTCCTGTGGCAATTCTTCTGAAAGCAGTTCCTTATTGATTTTTTCAAAATCTTTCACTTTGACAAACAGAAATCTGAAAAGTGCAATGCTTTTTCTGTAAATAAGCCGTGAAATTTCCCAAACTTTAGCAAATATCGGCTTCCAATTTATGTTAGTTCCAAAATATACAAGCAAAAACAAGGCAATCAGAAAAAACAAGGTTGCACCAAACGGACTTAGCAACTTCGACATCAACGAACCGGCAAACAAACCAATTGCCCCCAGCCATTCTTTGTCTATTGTGCTAAATGTTTCGAAATTTCTTAAAGCCCCAAGCAGAGACGAAAACGAAATCCCAAACAAAAAGTAAATAATAGTGTTGCGTATAAGTTTATCAGGAATTTCGAACGATTTGTAAATATTCAGCCCCCAAACGAAAAGAAACACAGGTAAGAAAACTATAATATATCCGATAGTGCCATTTATCATCAGGTCCGAAAGCACTGCACCGGTGAGCCCAAGCCAGTTTTGCGTGGTCTCTGCTTTTATGCGTATCATCGAATCCGACGAAAAAATCGTCAGAAGCTCGGAAAGCGTTATTTTTGCATTTAGTTCATCTTTTTGTGTGTAAGAAATAATCGAAAGAAACAACAAAACAGAGAAAATCATCAGCAGCACAGCAAAAATCCGGGAGTAGAGGGAAACATTCATTTCTTTGGGCGATTTTTCTGAATTCTGTTTGGGCTTTTCCCTTTTGCTGCTGCGTTTAATCACTATTTCGTCGTTGCTTTCAGCCATTTTTTACCTCTGTTGCTTTGAGAATTTTAATACTATTTCCATCGATAAACGGAATTATCGGATAAAGGTCAATCGTTGAGGCTATTTCAATATCAGATTCAAATCCTAAGCTTTCAAGCAATTTTGCGTGTTCAGTAGTTCTGACAAATTCCTTTATATTATCTTTGTGCATCTGGTAGATAGATTTCGCTAAATGAGCCGCATCTGTTAGCTTGCAGGCAAGCTGTTCGTGGAAAAGGCTTACAAATGCACCTGCTGCAAGTGTGTCCTCGTAGGAAATTCTGCCTTTGTTGCCAGCAGCAAACAAGATTATTGAATGCACCGACGGGTCGCTTTCGACACGGCTTAGCACATACTCGCAGACTGCGGACAAATTCACAAACGAAGCCACTATTCGGCAAGGCGACTCTTTAGCACGGGTAAATATTTGCGTTCCGTTCGTTGTAGTGAGAATTACTATTTTATTTTCAACTTTTTCCCTTGTGAACTCTGTCGGGGAGTTGCCGGCGCCAAACCCATCGGGCTTCATTCCGTTGCGTTCGCCAGCAAGAATTGCATTTTGCTTGTCGATGGTGTTGTATAGCTTTACTGCTTTTTCGGTTGTATCTGTGATAATAATTTCGCGGGCATTGTTGCTCAGAGCCGTAACAATTGTTGTGCTTGCCCTCAGAACATCAATCATTATCACAACAGAATTCGAAAAATACGTATCTTCGTTTATGGCGGTTGGCACCAAAAATGCGTCAATAATCATAAACTATTCGAGCCGTTATATTTTACAAATAATCTAAATTTAAGTAATTTTTCTGAATTATGTAAATTTTTGAATAATTATATTTTTTTAATAATACTTATTGGAAATATCCGGAACGCACTGCCCGCTTCTCTGACTATCATTATTTAATTAATTTCATATCTAACAGATAAATAAATTTTATAAATCTAAAAAAATTCTTATATTTGTAGTTCATTTTTTCGTAAAACTATAATTTATAATAAATTATCGAGCTAAGGTGATTTATGAAAAGAACGTATCAGCCAAGTCGTCGTAAAAGAGTTAATAAGCATGGTTTTCGCGCACGTATGGCTTCGAAGAATGGTCGCAAGGTGCTTGCTCGCCGCCGTGCAAAAGGTCGTTACCGTCTAACTGTTAGCGACGAAAGATAGTACATTGATAATATGCATAGACTTTGAGCATAGCCGCTCACTGTTATGCAAATAAATTCAAGAGGTCGAAAATGCCGTCCACTCGGCTTGCCACAATCAAAAAACAAAAACGCTTCCAAGAAGTTTTCGCAAATGGCAAAAAATTTTCGACTTCTAATTTATTTGTTGTAATCGAATGCAACGAAGTAAGTGCAAACTCGCTCGAATACGCTGTCGTTGCAAGCAAGAAAGTTTCGAAACGGGCTGTTGTGCGAAACCGTGTAAAGCGTTTGCTGAGAGAAGTTCTTCGTCAATATGTTCATTTGCTACTGGCAGGCAACATCAATATCTCAGCTATAATTTTATTCTGGCGAACACCCGTTGCTAAGCCGCCGCTTATAAGATTAACCGATGTTTTCGCTGAATTTATGATAATTGTCGAAAAATTCCGTAATTCTATTATCAAAAGGCAAGTTGATGAAGAAAATCCTAATAATATTGATTAAATTCTACAAATTTGCTATTTCCCCGATTTTCCCGCCGTCCTGCCGTTTCTATCCAACTTGCTCCCAGTATGCAATCGAAGCCATCGAAAAGCACGGCTCGATATTCGGAACTTTTTTGGCAATCAAGCGCATTGTGAGGTGCAACCCATTTTCGAAAGGTGGGTTCGACCCCGTTCCAGATATTTTATTTAAAAAGAAGATTATTAATTAATTGAAGTAGAATATGGATAGAAATTCATTTATCGGAATGACTTTGATTATGTTGCTGCTGTTTGGGTGGCTGTTCTATATGTCGGTTTCAGAAGCACCCAATCCGCCAAAAGACACCGTAGCAGGTACCACCGCTCACCAGTTGCCCGCAAAAGCTCAGGATAGCCTTGCTCCGGTGAAATCTGTTGCCGATTCATTCCAAACCCAGCAACGCTACGGTATTTTTTCGAAATTTGCCTCGCAAAACGAAACTGTTTACACAATCGAAAACGACTTGTTCGTTGCTGAAATCTCTTCACGCGGTGCCGTTCTTAAATCCTGGAAACTGAAAAAATACAAAAAATGGGACAAAACTCCTGTGCAGCTTATCCGCCGCGGCAATGGCGAACTCTACATTAACTTCGTTACTCTTGATGCTAAAAAAATTGACACCCGCGACCTGAACTTCTCGCTTGCCAACCAGTCCTCAACAAACATAAAAATTCAAGGCAACCAATCTGCAAACCTTGTGTTCGAACTTGATTTGGGAAATAACCGTAAAATCAAGAAAGTGCTTAAATTCTTCGGCGACAAATACCATATAGAACAAAACATCACTGTTGCTAATCTGGAAGACGTTCTCCCAACTCGTGGATACAATCTCGTTTGGGAAAAAGGATTGCCTCCGCAGGAATACAACAGCGTGGACGAAGCAAGCGATGCAATGGCAATAGTCCAGATGAATGGCGAAGTGGAAGAAGTCAATGCAACCGAAACCAAGCCAACCGAAAAAAGCTTCACCGGAATAATTGACTACGCGGCAATCAAAACTAAATATTTTGCTACTTCAATAATGCCACAGCCCTGGCAAAGTTTCGACGGCACTGTTGATATTTCCGGATACGCCCGCCACCACGCCAAAAACGGAATTACCGAAACTTACTCGATAAACTACCGCATACCATACAAAGGTGGTCAGCAGCACAACAATTTCAAAGTCTTCATTGGTCCGCTCGAATATAATACTGTTCGTTCGTACGGAATGAACGCTTTGATTAATTTTGGCTGGCGTTTCTTAATCCGTCCGATTGGCGAACACTTTATGCTGCCGATATTCCAGTTTGTGCATAAATTTGTGCCCAACTACGGAATTGCAATATTAATTTTCTCACTAATAATAAAATTATTGCTTCATCCATTGTCCATTACCCAGATGCGTTCAGCTCAAAAAATGCAACTGCTTTCGCCCGAAATGGAAAAAATACGCACCAAATACAAGGACGACCAACAAGCTCAACAAAAAGAAATAATGAAGCTTTATTCCGAATATGGAATAAATCCTGCAAGCGGATGCTTGCCGTTGTTGCTGCAAATGCCAATTTTATTCGCTCTTTGGGCTGTGCTGCGTTCGGCTATAGAGCTTCGTCAGGAACCGTTTATCTGGTGGATTACTGATTTATCGATGCCCGACAAAATTTTGAACTTCGGATTTTCCTTCCTCGGAATTAGCCACTTATCGGGTTTGGCAGTGCTTATGGGCGTTACTATGTTCATTCAGCAAAAAATGACTATCACAGACCCACGCCAGAAAGCAATGGTATATATGATGCCGGTAATGTTTCTCTTCTTGTTCTCAAACTTCCCGTCCGGGCTTAATTTATACTATTTCTTCTTTAATTTGCTGTCAATTGCACAACAAATTTATATAAACAAGTTTTCTAAAAAACGTCTAACTCTCGAAGACTTAAAGAAAATGCCCAAGAAAGAAGGCTGGTTGCAACGCAAAATGCGAGAAGCTCAGGAATTAGCCGAAGCTCAAGGACGCACCCTACCCGGTGCAAAGCCACAACACAACAACCGCCCAAATCAAAATCGCCCAAAACGCAAAAAGTAGATGATTGATAAAAACACAAAGGCTGCTTCTCCAGAAAAGCAGCCTTTTTTATTTATATTCGGACAATCTTGCAATTATTCTTTTTTTAGATAATCTGCGAAAAAAGTTGAAACACTTTTTCAAATGATGCGTATTTACAATTAAAGATACTTCCTATAACAAACTTAGCGTAAAATTTCGGACTATCCACAATCAGGGATAGTCTTTTTATTTCAGTTGCTCCAAAGCCTCTTCCATTGTCAATGTTATGCGTAATATAGACGACACCTTTGTAATCTTGAATACATCCTGGAGTGTCTTATTCACATTTGTCAGTATCAAACGCGAGTCCTTCAGGTTGTATTCGTAATTGAGCTTAATCAGCTTGCCAATGCTTATAGAACTAAAATACAGAACATCCTTGAAATCCATCACGAGATTTTTGCACCCATCGCCGAGAGCATCCATCGCAAGATTGAAAAATTCATCCGTTTCGTCGCCACCTACAAATTGCCCGTCCAATCTCATCAGACAATAGTTCTCGAACTTTTCAAGTTTTGTTTTCATAAATGAATTTTTTATAATTTTACAAATGTTACACTCTAATGAAGTTTAATATATAATTTTATTGAGAAAAAAACTTTACTTTTTATGTGAACATTTAATTAATTTTATATTTTAATTTTTGACATCTTCGTATGCGTGATAAAATCAAGTCGCTTGCAAGCGACACTATAATATATGGAGTTTTTCAGGTAATCGGCCGGTTTCTTTCTTTTCTGCTTACCCCACTCTACACTAATTACCTTACAAAAACAGAACTTGCGGAAATCACTTTCATCTATTCCATTCTCGCTTTTCTTAATATTATTTTCTCGTTCGGCTTGGAATCATCTTACTTCCGTTTCTACCAAAAGGACAATCCCGAGCAATGCCGAAAAGTGTTTTCAAACGCTATGTTTGTAATTTCCAGCATTGCCGCTTCGTTCGCATTGGTTGTTATTCTTACTGCCGACTATTTTGCTTACGATTTGATAGATTTGCCCAAAGCCGCGACAATAGTTCGTATTTCTGTTCTTATTCCGCTTTTCGACAGCTTAATCCTAATCCCGTATGCATATCTTAGGATGACACGTCAGGCAAGAAAATTTGCACAAACAAGGCTTTTGCTTATTATTATTGCAGTTGCCAACAACTTGATTTTGGTTGTGTCGCTCCGCTGGGGTGCAATTGGAGTTATAATTTCGCAGCTCATTGCGTCCTCGTTCGGAATTCTGATAGTTTTCAAGGAAGTAAGAAACAATTTAGTAAAGTATTTAGACTGGAAGCTTATCAAAGATATGTTTAAATTTGGATTGCCCACCCTACCGGCAAACCTATCGGCAATGATACTGCAAGTGGCAGACCGTCCGTTTCTGAAAGCACTTGCCTCGACGAACGACTTAGCTATTTACGCTGTTAATTTTCGGCTTGCTATTCCGATGATGATTGTCGTTACAGTTTTCGATTATGCATGGAAACCATTTTATTTGAGTCGCTACAACGAAGAAGGCTCAAAAGAACTCTTTGCCCGCGTCTTTACTTACTATGTGCTGTTCTGCTCGGGCATTTTCCTTGCAACTTCTCTGTTTATCGAGTATTTGGTTCAATTGCCATTTATCGGTGGTCGTTTTATCGAACCGTCCTACTGGACAGGGCTTGCCATTGTGCCGGTGATTCTGCTTGCATTTTTCATTAACGGCAGTCAGTCTCATTTTGCCGCTGGCTTTCTCATAACCAAAAACACGCGTTATGTTGGTATTTCGGTCGGGCTTGGTGCAGCAGTAAGCTTAATTCTGAACTTTATTCTAATCCCATATATTTCATACTGGGGCTCTGCTATTGCAATTGTTGCCGGGTATGCGGTCGGTGCAAGCAATTTATATATCTATCAACAAAAAATCTACCCGATTGCCTACGAATGGCGGCGAGTCTGGATTATCGTATTCTCAACAGCTATAGTCTATTTTGTTGCAAAAGAAGCAACTATATCACTCGAAATGAAATGGGCGATTTTGGTGCGTTCGCTATTTTTTGCATCGTTTGCTGTCATTCTTTACTTACTTAAATTTTTCACACCTTCGGAATTGAACCATATCCGCAAACTTCTGAAGTTGAACAAAAAGGACTAAAATATGCCCTTTCCGCAAAATAATTTAGACAGGCATTTTAATAAAAACTCTCCCTGGTATTTTTCGGGTTTTTCTATTTTCCTTATTCTTATCTGGAATATCCCTACTGGATTCATTTACCTATACCCAATTACAATTTTGGCAACATATTTTCACGAAATGGGGCACGGGCTTGCGGCATTGCTACTCGGCGGCAACTTCCATTACTTACTTGTGCATCCCGATGGTTCAGGAGTTGCGGTGCATTCCGGAGTGCATTTTCTTGGCTCAATCGGGCAGGCTCTTGTTGCCATTAGCGGACCACTCGGTCCTACTTTTGCCGGTATGCTTTTTATTTATTCGTCCGGTTCAGTCAAAGCAACTCAAAGGTTGCTTGTAATTGTAGGTGCTTTGATTGTCATAACAGTTATTATCTGGGTGCGTTCTGTATTTGGAGTAATATTTTTGATTGCAGTAGGTGCCTTGCTAATGTATATTGGGATAAAATCGTCGGATAGAGTCAAGCAATTAGTGCTTCAATTTCTCGGTGTGTCCTCTATGCTCAGTTTATACCCAAATGTCGGATATTTTTTCATAGACCGTATAGAAATGAATGGCGAAATAATGTATTCCGATACTGGTTATTTAGAGAAATATTTATTTCTGCCATACTGGATGTGGGCAATTATCATCTTAGGAATTTCATTCTTCGCTTTTTATAAATGTTTTGCATATTTATATCATAAAAATAAGGGATTTCAATGAAAAGAGTTGCATTAATTATGGCAGGTGGTTCTGGCGAACGTTTTTGGCCACTTAGCCGGCGCAAAAAACCGAAACAATTGCTAAAATTAGTTTCAGACAACAAAACTATGCTCGAAGAATCAGTTGAACGGGTGGCACCGCTTATCGACAAACGGGACGTGTATATTATCACAAGCGAATTGCTTGCTCCGATTATGCGAAATATGCTTACAGATTTCCCGCCGGGAAACATTATTCCGGAACCATACAAACGCAATACAGCTCCCTGCCTTGCACTTGGAGCCGCCGTTCTTCTTGCCAAATACAGCAATGAACCTGATTTATCTGTAGCTGTGCTCACTGCAGACCAGCATATTTTCCCTTCACACTCTTTCATCGAAACAGTTGATGAAGCAATGAAATATGCCGAAGCCGAAGGGAAAATTCTCACCATCGGTATTCCGCCGACCCGCCCCGAAACCGGTTACGGCTATATCGAGCTTGGCGAAAAAGTTACCAACTGGCAATTGATTTTCGATGTCCTGAGCTTCCGCGAAAAGCCTTCCACCGAAGCAGCAGCCCACTACCTTGCCTCTGGCAATTTCCTGTGGAATAGCGGAATGTTTTTCTATAAGCTTTCAACCTTCGTTAGTGAATTGAAGCAACATCTTCCCGAAGTTGGCAATCATATTGAACTTATGGCTAAAAATTTAGTTAGTTCAATCAATACTCCTTCCAACTCTTTGCTGAATGAAATCGGAGATATTTTTAAGGAATTTCCGAATATTTCCATAGACTACGGGCTTATGGAAAAAACTGCCAATGTCGCTGTTGCCCGTGCATTGTTCAACTGGGACGACGTCGGGGCACTCGATGCTCTACGGCGTACACGCCCGGCTGATAGCAGTGGAAACATTTCCATTGGTCGGACTTCGCTTGTTGAAACAGACAACTCTATCGTTATCAACGAAAGCAAAATGGCTGTTGTTTCTGTTCTGGGAATGGACGGTGTTGCCGTTGTTGTAACAGACGATGCAGTGCTTGTTTGCCCGGTCGACAAAGTGCAACAGGTTCGCCAAAGCGTAGAAGACGTAAAAAACAAGTTTGGCGAAGAATATATTTGAGATAGCTCAGGACGCACCCGGTGCGTCCTGAAAACTTCAAAATCAGCGATTTATTAAATATTCTGATTCTTATTTTGCAAAGAAACCAATATTATTTGTAGAAATTCACTGAAACGCTAACTGTGTGTATGCACTTTAAAGACTGAATTTTTGCAATTCAAATCAAAATTACTTCTTTTTTAAAAAAATTGTTTATAAATTATATGTTCTAAATTTCATTTCGAACACAGAAATTGAGGAGAAAGTGGGTCAAACGATTGTTCAAAAAATTCTGGCACGTGCAACCTCCCGACAAAGCGTTGAAGTCGGCGAAGTGCTCGAACCAGCTGTCGATACTGCAATGTCGCACGAAAATGCGGCACTTGTGATGAACCAATTCCAGGAAATTTTCGCCGGTCTGGGTCGCCCCGCAAAAGTGTGGAACCCAAATCGGATTGCTATTATCTTCGACCACAGAGTTCCCGCAGAAAGCAAGAAAACCGCCACCAATCAGAAGAAAATCCGCACATTTGTTGCTGAACAAGGAATTACCAAATTTCACGATATTCGCGGAGACGAAGGTGGTATCTGCCACCAAATCCTGCCCGAAAACGGCTATGTTTTGCCCGGTTATGTTGTAGTTGGAACAGACAGCCACACAACCACTCACGGGGCTCTTGGAGCTTTTGCCTTCGGTATCGGTGCAACCGAAATGGCTTCGGTCTGGGCTCTCGGTAATGTGCTTAATGTAGAAGTGCCCGATACCATCAAAGTTGTTGTCGAGGGCGAACTCCCCAAATATGTTCAACCTAAGGACATCATTTTGCATTTGATTGGCAAAATATCAGCAGAAGGTGCAAATTTCAAAGTGTTAGAATTTCACGGCTCGACTATTCGCAATATGAGCACATCAGGACGCCTTACATTGTGCAATATGGCTGTCGAAGCTGGTGCTACTTCCGGTATTGTCCCACCAGACGAAGAAACTATCCGCTTCCTGCGCGAAGAAGCCGGTGTAACAGGCGATATTGAACTTATCGCTCCGGACGAAGACGCTAAATATTGTCAGGTTGTCGAAATCGATGCCTCAACACTTGTTCCGCAGATTGCCTGCCCGCACACAGTTGATAACGTCAAGCCGGTTACGGAAGTCGAAGGACTGAAAGTTGATCAGATTGTTATTGGTTCTTGCACCAATGGACGTTTAGATGATTTGGAAACTGCGGCAAACATACTTCGTGGCAAAAAAGTTGCCCGCGGTGTGCGTATGCTTGTTTTCCCTGCTTCATACAGAATATACCAGAAGGCTCTCGAACTCGGTTACGTAAACGACCTTGTAAAAGCCGGTGCAGTTGTTATGAACCCCGGTTGCGGACCTTGCTTGGGTGTGCACCAGGGAGCTTTGGGCGACAAAGAAGTAGCACTCGCAACAACAAACCGCAATTTCAAAGGACGTATGGGCAATCCTGATTCTGATGTGTATCTGTGTTCCCCAGCTGTTGCTGCTGCTTCCGCAATTACCGGAATGATAACAAATCCGCAAAAAGGAGGGTTTTAAAATGGCTAAAGTAATCTATAAATTTGGTGATGATATTTCGACCGACATTATATATCCCGGACGATATATGGCAACAGTTCTGCCAACAGAAACTCCGCAATTCGCATTTGATGATATTAAAGAACTCAATAAATTGCTTAATAGTGAAAAAACTGACGAAACAAGAATTATCCTTGCCGGAAAGAATTTCGGTTGCGGTTCTTCTCGTGAGCAGGCGGCTTCGTGTTTGAAAGGGCACAACCTGACTATTGTTGCAAGAGATTTTGCTCGTATCTTCCTGCAAAACAGTATCAATCTTGGCTTGCGAACAGTTATTTGTCCTGAAATCGAAGCAGAAGTTGGCGACGAACTCGAAATTCTGGGCGACAAAGTTATAAACAAAACGCAAGGCAAAGAATTTCCGATTGTTCCACTGCCAAAGGCTCGTCAGGCAATAGTTGATGCCGGCGGGCTAATTCCTTACACACAGAAAATCCTGAAACAACGAATGGGAATAGAATAAAGAGTTGATTATATATTTCGCCGTGAATGCCTCTGCAACTTCAAGGCGCAGGGGCATTTTCTTTTGCTATTAACCCGGAAAGATATATCGAAAATGCTATAGCCGGATAGATAAACCTGCCATCAGAATATGCCACAAACAGTGAATATACATACAATGCAAGCACCAGAGCAAGCCCGGCAAAACACAAAAGAATAATTTCCCTATCTTGTCCGGCAAATTTTTTCTTAAAGTAATAGTATATCCCAATTGCAAAAATTATCAGCGAAGGATATGCTGAAAGCAAAAACGAAAGATAAGTTCGCGGGCGGGCAAGATTATTCTTCAAAGTCGATAATTCAATTTTCCAGCCATAAGTGTATGGTATTCCGTAATTTAACACCTGCATAATCTTCTGATGCAAAAAGTATGCTACCACATACAGCAACACAAGCAAACCAGCTTGCTTCCAGTTTCTCTTGAAAATAAAATACAGCAATCCGCAAGCAAATACTATTATTATGCTCTCTTTCAGAAACAAGCCTACTGCCACAGCAACGCAAAACCACGCATAGCGACCTTCCAAAAGCAAGGAAAGCGCAATCATCATCCACCCCACAAGAGCCGCATCCACAAATCCTACAACACTATAATAGAATACCGGGAAACAAAAAATATGCAGCAACACAATATAAAGCGCAACCTTTGGCTGCACATACCGCCCTGCAAGTGTCCTGAATGCAAACGCAAAGCCCAGATACAACAGAATTGCATTAATCAGATTTAGCGAAAAGCCTCGCTCAAATGGCAACGCCGCCGCCAAAAGCGGCGCCAACAGCCTTTTGTTGGACGGAGCATCTGAGTACCAGAAAGGTGCTTGCCCACGAAAATAATCCACCATCGCATAATATTGGTGATGGTCGCCGCCTATAATCCCGACAACATCTTTTATCAGCAGGTCCTGTCGGTTGAACCGCAAAAAAAGCACCACCACAAGTGCAAGCAATATATATATATAGTATTTTTTCATTTGGTTTTACGTTCTTCGTCTATGCGACTTTTTAATGGCTTACAGCAGATGCTAGTAGCTTGAGTTACATTTTTCTTAAAAATATTATGTTCTCCTTCAACATAGTATTGGATAATTCACCTTTTATGTTGGTTGGAGAATTTTTCGCTGGCATTCTTTTGTTAATTATATTTCTATAGAGTATTATTTCTGTTTTAAAATTAATTTTTTCTGAGAGTTCACTTATAATTAAATCTGTCCTAAGAAAAACGCCTTTTACTGTTCTATTACCTGTAACTAAAACAAAATATTTATCTTTTTTTAAATATTCATAGGCAGTTAGTAAAGAATCAAATAAATCTATATAAAATGATAAAACTTCTTCGGCTCTTTTATGATCTTTCGACTTTATTTCATTATATTGCAATTTTAAGGTTTTTGAGTATTCTAAAACTTCTTTTCCTTTGCTAAATATTATTTTACCTCCTAATAGACTTTCATCCAATTTGTAAATATTTCTATCATTCATTATCCATTGCCAAGAAAGCCTTGAGAACTGGCCATAAGCTACCGTAGTTCTTGAATCGCCATAAGGAGGTGATGTAAGAATAAAGTCAACACTATTACTTTCTATATTTTGTTTTTTACGAGAATCACCTAATATTATTTGAATCTTTGTGCTAGAGTTTAGAACTTTATAGTAAAAATTCTCCATTAGAGAAATATTTCTTTGAGATACATTTTCAAAATGCCAAAAAACGTCTGGATTAAAATCATCCTTGATTTTTTCTTTATCACGATGTAACTTAAATCCATTATGATTTGTTAAAGACACTCTTCTAACAACTTCACTCATACAAAGCAAGAAGAAATCTCTTATATCACTATTTTCAATGTATGAGATTATTTCTCTTAACTTTGACAAATCTATTATTTGTTGTTGCTTAAACCAAAAATCAATATTGTAAAAGTTATGTATTGGAAAATTTTTTATTTGATAAAATTCATTTTTTATAATATAAATAACTTTTTTTAGAGTTTCTGGATTTATTGGTGTAGTTTTTACCTTTGCCATAAAACAGGCAAAAGGATTTAGTTCAATACCTATTGCTGACTTTCTATTTAACAACATACTTTCAATTAATGTTGTTCCAGAACCCATAAAATTATCTAAAACGATGCTATTTTCATCAGTAAAGACTCTTAATAATTTTCGTGCCAGTTGAGGTATAAATTTTGCTGGATATTGATGAAAACCATGAGTATATATATTTGGATAATAATTTCTAAAGTCCCACTCGTAATACCAATCTTCTACATCTTTTGGTTTATAGTAAAAATTGTCTTCTTCCTTATATATATCAATAGAATATTCAATTAAAAAAAACAATTCTGAAGATTTGTAATTGATATTTTTTACATTAAATTCGAGATTATCTGTAAACATTACTTCATCCTAATCTTTCATTAACAAAATTAACAATATCTGATAAAGGGGAAATAAATTCGGTATCAACATCAATATCTTTGGCAATGAAAGCTTTATCAAAAAATTTAAACATTCCTCTATGTTGAGGATTATTTATTTCATTGTAAAAATTAACTGTGGCAAAGCATATTATTGGCATTTTAAAAACATTGTACTTTATATCATATTTATTTTTAATTGGATTTTCTGTAGTTGCTATTTCCATTAATAATTTCCATTTATAAGTTTGTCCAGCTCTTTCTCTTAATGAAGTCTTTAATGATAAAATAATACACTTGTCAACAGATTTATCTTCTTTTTCAGTATAAATAATTAAATCTACATCAGGCTTTTGAGTTTCATTCCCAATACTGATTGTAGAAATTTTATCAAAATTTTTTACCCGAGACTTCTTAGAAGTTATAAAAATGTTTTGCTTAATATTTCCTTCTAATTTATTTTTTATGAACAAATAAACAAAACTGTTAGAAAAAGCATTGCCTGCAATAGATTTCATTGCTTGACTAATGTCATTTATTTCTCCAACTTTTTTTCTTTCTTCTACTAATTTTCTAACTTCATTTTTCAGAATTTTTTAATATTTCATATATTTTATTAAATATATCTATCCATTTCACTTTATTTTTTTTATTAAGATCAATAAATTTATCCAAAATAGGCCTCATATAATAGGTGTTTTCTATTTGCCTAATATCATTTTGTTCATTTTTTGTTAGTTGATACATTTTCAATACCTTTAATTAATTTATTATTATCAGTGTGCATATAGAGTTCTTCGTCTATGCGACTTTTTAATGGCTTACAGCCACTGTTGTGCATAATGTCGCCAATTTATCTATTCAATTTCTCCTTCATCTAATACAATTGTTCCATCTTTTCCGGAATACATTCTTTTATTATCTGAGTTGAATTCATACTTTACATCTAAGGATAGTGATTTATTAGATAATATTTTGTAATGTTTACATTTATAAATATGTTTGTTATCTTTTTCTCCTGAAACATAAATTTCAAAAGATAATATAAAATGAGGTGCATCATAAATTACTTTAAATTCATCAGATGGTGAAAAATAAAAACTTCTTTGAGTTGTGGCTATATTTTCGATATTATATGTCTTACATTCTAAATAATATGGTTTTTCATTATACCAAAACAATATATCGGGATAACCTGTTGCTTTTTTATTGCCTTTAGTGCTTTCTGGAATATCCGCAGTTAACCCTGACGAATTTAATGCTTTTCGGACATAAAGTTCTATATCATTTCCAACTTCATTAGCTCTTGATCTCAAAATTCCTGTTTTATTTATTTCCTTCCCAGCTATTAGTGCGGATTGCTTTAATAGCTTCAATACTTTTTTATGGTCTGAGTTTTTAAAGTCAAAAGACATTACTTTTTTTCCTGTCATTGCTTCTATTACAAGGTTGAAAGGAATGTCTTTTAATGGTAGTAACATTTGTTTGATAACATTCTCGAGTTTCTTAATATATTCATTTTCATTATTACACATACTTATTTCACCTTTTTAAAAATCAGAATGTTTTCTTTTTTCATCACATTATATAAACCAAAGATTATTTTATTTATATTTTTTTCTAATTTGAACCCAAGATTTTCCATAAAATCAATAGTAAACTCTACTGTTTTTACTTCCTGTCCTTGATAAGTAGCATTTCCTATAACAATAACAGCATATTTATCTTTTTTTAGCACTCTGTGCATTTCTTTGTATGATTTTTTCATATCCTCGTTGTAAAGATCTATCTTACTTCTTCCATTTCCCCTAACTCCAATAAAATCATCCCTCATCTTCAACACGTCAAAACCTAAATCTTTAAGAGAATGAATATCGTTTTCTACGTAATCGAGAGCAATTGAATAAGGTGGTGATGTTATTATTCCATCTACGGAATTATCAGATAATTTTATATTTCTGGTATCACCAACTTCAATTTTCACATTTCCTAATGTTAAATTCAATTCATCTTTTACCCTTATGAAATCCTCCACAGAAGAAATCATTAAATCAATATTTTTAATAAATGAATTGAAAAAATCTCGTTTCCTACGAGAATTATCACTTACTGCCAATAATCTTGCTAATCTATAGAAATTTTTTATTCTTTCATCTTCTGATAAATTATTCAAGATATCATAGTAACTTTCATCAGTTTGAAATAGGTTCGATGAATAATTTTGGAAAATTTCCTTTTTCAATTTTTTTATTTCATCTATAATATAAATAGATTCTGTCTTTACTTTTCCCTGAATAACGCAAAGTGGTGATATATCTATCCCGATAAAATTTATTCCTAATAATTGAGCTTCAAGCGCTGTGGTACCACTTCCTGAGAATGGATCAAGAACAGTATCTCCCTCATTTAATCCGATAATATTTAGCAACGCCCTAATCATTTGAGGATGGAATTTGCCTTTATATGGGTAAATCCAGTGAGTTAAATATTGATTTACAGAACGAGTTCTATTTTTCTGAATTATTTTGAAGTAATCTGTTAGTTGCCCATCAACAGTTTTGTAATATGCACCCTTTCTTTTTATTAATTTTTTTTGTTCATCAGATTTATTTAATATTTTAAATTCTCTTAACCCATTTGTTACTTCAAAGTTAACATCTAAGGCTTTCAATTCTAATTCAGCCAAAGATAATTCATAAATAAATTGGACGTTATCCAATAAAACCAAATCCTCCTTACTATTATTTTCATCTATTTCATATGCCCAGAACTGGTCTTCTGTTCTTTCTATCATTGTTTCACCTTTAGTTTTTAATCTCTTTACTTCCATTATATTTAATTCCCTTTTGAAATTAACGGCAATATTTAGCATAACAATATATAAATATTTATGGAATTCAAAAAATAATGACTAAAATAATTGAACTACAAAAAAAACAGAGACGCCTTGTCGGCGTCTCTGCTAAATTTCTAAAGTTTACTTTAATTTGCAAATAATCCGGAAAAAATCACTGAATTTCTAATGCAACTATCTGGTTGCGTTCTTTATATTTTACCTGAAACATAACGGTTTCGCCCTTGCTTTTGCTTTCCAATATTTCTTTGAGTTGCCCGGTGGTCTTGAGTTCCTTCCTATCAACTTTGACAATTACGCCATTTGGGGAAAGCCCACGTTCGGCTGCGTGGGAAAATCTCTGGACACGCGTAATATAAACGCCATTTTTTACGTCGAATTCTTTTTTCTGTTCGGAAGTTAGCGGAGAAACAGAAAAGCCAAATTTATCGAACGAAACCGGCTCGTTAGCTGATGTATCGCCTTTCTTGCCAGAGGAATCGTCTTCGCTTAAGCTTTCGTCCGAATCATCACCTTTGCGGCGTTCTAAGGTTACAGTTTTTGTTATTTTCTGCTTATCCCGCCAAAGAGTTACTTTAACTCTGTCGCCAACACGTTTTTGAGCAATGTAGCTTTGCAATTGATTAGAGCTATTTATTTGCTTGCCGTCTAATTCGAGAATAACATCGCCAATTTCTATTCCAGCCTTGTCTGCGGGACTATCTTTGAGCACATCATTCACCATAACACCCTGGACGCTCGGCAACCCGATATTTCTTGCAGTAATTTCATCTACTGTGGAAATCACAACTCCCACATAGCCACGGTCAATTTTTCCATCATCGATTAAATCCAGCACAACTGAATGAACTAAATCAACAGGAATAGCAAAACCATAGCCTATATAGGTGCCTGTTTGCGTAGCAATTGCTGAATTAATTCCTACTAAACTGCCATTAATATCGAACAGCCCGCCGCCACTATTGCCCGGATTAATCGGCGCATCTGTTTGAATAAAATATTCAACTGCGTATGGGTCGCGTCGCAGTCCCATCGCTCCTCGCCCAATTGCACTAACTATGCCGCTGGTAATTGTAAAATTCAACCCAAGTGGATTGCCAACTGCAATAACGAACTGTCCGATTTTCACATCTTCGATTTTAGCAAAGTGTGCAACTTTAAGTCCCGAGGCTTCGATTTTGATAACTGCCAAATCAGTAAGCGGATCGCGCCCAATTAGTTTTGCCTTGTATTCTTTTTGGTCGCTTGTAATAACTTTAATTCCATCTTCAACAGCATCTTCGACTACGTGATTATTTGTTACAATGTAGCCATCCTGCGAGATAATCACACCAGAACCAGCTGCGCGACCGCGTCGCTCCTGCTTTT
This sequence comes from Eximiradius proteiniborus, assembly GCF_058546985.1. Lineage (NCBI taxonomy): Bacteria > Pseudomonadati > Bacteroidota > Eximiradiia > Eximiradiales > Eximiradiaceae > Eximiradius > Eximiradius proteiniborus. The sequence goes on from NZ_CM178592.1 coordinate 1,750,802, forward strand.
GCTCATCTTCGGGAAAACCGAAAAACTTGAAAAATTCCTCGAAACCGGGGAATTGATTCATCGAACTTGATTTTGTATCAACACTTATCGCTACAACTGTGGGTTTTACCGCTTCGGAAACTGCTACAAGTGCATCGTTGAATGCCTTTGCCGCTTCCGATGGAACTACCGGAGCTTTGTCTGCTCCTATTTTAACATTTTTTTGCTGAGCAAACGAGGAATTATAAAAAAGTAAGCTTAAGCCGACCAACAAAACAAAGCTCAAAACCGAAAGAGAAGAATAAAGCAAAACACTTTTTTTGCTTGAATTCATCATATCCCAAACCTCCTTATTATATAAAGAAATAAACGAATAAGTCTAAAAAATCTTGCTATATCTCACTCGTTTGCTTTATTGACATACATAATCGGGTCTATGTATCCTGCTTGCTCAAATCCACGAAGGCGAAGCTGGCACGATTCGCATTCGCCGCAGGCTGCATCTTCGTTTGTGTAGCAGCTCCACGTTAAATAAAGCGGAACATTCAATAAAATCGATTTCTGAACAATTTCTTTTTTTGAAAGATGTATAATTGGTGTAACAATTTTTATGTGAGTATCGGGCTTTGTGCCAAGATTAAGTGCTTGCTCGAAAGCACGGAAGAAATCTTCGCGGCAATCTGGATAGCCGCTTGAATCCTGCTCGACTGCTCCAATATAGATAGCTTCGGCACCAAGTGTTTCAGCCCAGCTTGCTCCTATTGCCAAAATATTTCCATTGCGAAACGGAACATATGTGTTTGGTATTTCGTTTTTGTCGAATTTTGCTTTCGGAACATCAATCTGCAAATCTGTCAGGCTCGAACCACCAATTTGCCTGAAATAGTTTACATCAACAACAAGCCTGTGGCTAATTCCATAATAGTCGCATATTTCATTAAAGGCACGTTCTTCTCGCTCTTGAGTTCTATGTAGATAATTCAGATGCAAAGCTGCAACTTCGTAGCCTTGTTTCAATGCTATTGCAGCACACAGAGCCGAATCCATCCCACCGCTCATCAGCACAACTGCTATTTTTTTCATTTAGCCACCTCGTCTTCGTAATCTTCTTCTAAATTCATTTCATTTTTTCGCCATTCTTCATAGAACATCATTAATGCCGCAGTAGTCGGCACTGCAATCAGCAAACCAATTAATCCAAGCAATCCACCAAATACAAATAATGAGATAATGAGCAACACCGGATGCAAACCAACCTGCTTGCCGAGCACATTCGGCTCGATCAGATAGGCATTGATAAAGTGTATTGCCGATATTGTCCCTACTATCACCAGCATATTCACAAAGAAATTGCCATCATCAACCAGAAGCATAACAAATGCTCCTATAATCATCGAAATTGCAGAGCCAAAATACGGAATTGGGTTCAGTATTCCCGCAATAAACGCTAAAACTATCGAGTATGGTAAATTGAAAAATGAGAAGCTAATCGAACAGAAGGTAGCAACTATCATCGCTGCAACAATCTGCCAACCAATGTATTTTTTTACAATTACGTTTACTTTGCGTAAGTCCGAAAGCAACTTCTTGTTCTTGGTTCTCAGATTGTCTTTGATATAATCTTTGAATTTTCGGAAATCTTTCAACAAATAGAATGTCATAATAGGCGTCAAAATTACATTTACTACCTGCGTCAAAATTACCGATAAGCTGCTCAGTATTTTAAGCAAACTACTGAAAATCACATTGACTATACCTTCGATGCGAGGAATAAGCTCGTCGCGAACCGCTTCGCGAACAGTGCTTTTGGGAAGCCCGAATTTTTGCAATTTTCGGAAAAAATCCTCGCTTTCAACATATTTTCTCGCAGAATTCACATATGCTGTAAGGCTCTTGAGTGCATTATCAAGCTGATCGAAAATTATTGGAAACACAAACACAGCCACAACAGTGAAAACACCTATAATTACCAGAATAAACACAAGCGACGATAGCCATCGGGCTATGTTCAATCTTTGCTTGAGCTTCTCGACAAACGGGTCGAGCAGGTAAGCTGCTAAAAATGCAATAAAAAACGGAACAATCGACGAACCAATTACTCGGAGCAAACTGAAAACCAAGAAAATCGCAACTACGATTAATAGTTTTTCTATAATTGGGGCTTTCTTGCGGAACGAAAAAAGAATGAAAACTGAAATAAGAAGCAAAACAATCGGTTGAGCAATCAAACCCGTAACGTATAGATACGCGGCAAAAAACAAAAAGCCAATCACTATTGCGGCTATTGTCGAAATCTTTTGCGACTGATTTTTAAACCCACCGAAATCCATAATATTTTTCTCAATTATGCAAGATATAAACGAAAAACGAGAAAAAATGTTTCTAAATTATTTATCGAATAATATTTTGAACGTTGCCCCACCCATATCGTTGTTGCAGACTTCGATTGTCCCGCCTATTCTTTGAGCGAACACTTTCACAATGGCGAGCCCCAGCCTGGTGCCTTTGCCTTGCTTTTTTGTAGAGAAGAACGGTTCGAAGAGTTTGTCGATAGATACATCTTTTGGCAAACCGATACCGCTATCAGCGACGGAAATGTACTTTTTGTCGTCTTCTTCGCCAAACGAAATAACTATTACTTTCTCGTTCTGGTCTTTTTCGTCAATTGCCTGAATAGCATTTATTATGAGATTATTAATTATTATTTCTAATTGCAGAGGGTTCGCCGTAAGCGTTAAATCAGGTTTTTGCTCTTCAATTTTAAGGTAAATATCGTGTGCCTGTATTTTCTGCACAACCAGGCTCAATGCCCGTTGAATAACAACAGATACTCTCACCTCAATCCGCTCCTGACTTGTAGATTCAAGCCAGTATGAACGCATATGCTGAATAATATCTTCAACTTTCGAAACCGCATTGGAAATTCTGTAGATAAGTCTTGTGATTTGTTCCGGTAGCAGCAACTCATTTTGTTTGTTCCAATACAGAATTCCATCGGCAGCCACCTTGATTGCATTGAGTGGCTGGCTTATTTCGTGAGTAATCCCACCTGCAATCACACCAATGGAAGCAATTCTCGCGGCATTTTCAATCATCACTATAGATTCCTGACGCTTTATTTCTGCTTCTTTTCGATCGTTTATAGGTCGTGCCATTATATTCACATACTGGATTTCGCCTTCAAGCGAATATATTGGACTAAATACGTGTTCTATCCAATAATCACCACCAACATAATCTATATAATTGTATTCAAAATGAACTTCCTGTCCGCTCAATGCCTCCAAAAATGAATTATATATTTTTTTAGAAAGCTCATTTTCTTTCAGGAATTGCTTAAAATCTGCATCATACCTGAGATATATATTAAATGTTGAAAGCAGCTTATCAAATGCGTATTTGTTGTATGTTACTACCCGCATTTCTCTATCAAGAAGAATATAATAAATATTCCCTCTGTTGATAATACTTTCGAGCATATTTCTATATTTGTGAATTTCATTTTCAATCTTTACTATATCAGAAACATCTCTCGAAGCACCAAGCAATTTTTTCGGTCTCTTCGAAATATCGTCGTATTCGAAAACTGCAACTTTATTTTCATACCAAAGCTCACGTCCGTCGTAATCCCGCATTTTCAGGAAAAATTCAGTATTGGTAATTTCCCCGCGTTTAAATGATATATATAATTTTTTTACGTAAGGAATTTCGTCCTCATAGCAATATTTCAAAAATTCTCTTCCTGATATTACTGGTGGCGGGAAATTATATATTTTATCTTCGTTTATTTTGTAAATATTAAAGGTGTTTGTTGTGAAATCAAATTCCCAGAACAGTTCGAACGACATACTAAAAGCAAATTGCAGTTTTCGGCGTTCTTCGTCGAGTTCAGTTTCTGCTTTTATCTTTTCGGTAATGTCGTTGCTAACAATTGTAAGTCCGCTGAAATTGTTTAACTCATCGAATTTTGCAGAATAAAAGTTTTCAACGTATTTATCCCCTATGTGTTCTATCGAGTATCGCCGGCGGTTACGCGATGCTTCCAGAATATTTTTATAAAATTGCGGATGTGATTTCAGTACTTCGCTAACTTGCTCACCAACTTGCATATCCTGAAATAGTCCGATATTTTCAATCGCTCCCAGAACAAGTTTAATTACAAAATTATGATTCAAATGCCATACCATCACCGGCAAGCTGTTCAGCACACTGGTGAGTAAATCAACGTTGAACCTTAGAGCACGTTCAGCAAATTCCCGCTCTGTTTGATCTTCCCTGAAAATTATATATTTGCAGGTGCTTTCATCATTATATATTGGAACAATAGTGTACTCGATAACGTAGTCGTAGTGCCGGAAAAGAAAATTAACCGGTAATTTTGTAAGTTTTGCTTTTTTTGTATAAACTCTAAGCATCGAGCTAAGCCCGATAGAAATCAGGTCGTAGAGATTTTTCCCAAGATAGCTGTCAATACGCCTGATCATTATATTGTCTGCATAGTCGTTCGAACCAAGAATCGTTCCCTCCTCGTCTATCATTATTACCGGCTCCGGAGATGAATTCAGAATTGTCCGGTAGAGTTCAGCTTTTTCTTCTAATTTTTTGTATCTTTCTTCGAATTCTTCTTCTGTTCGTTTGGAAATGCAAAATTTAAGTTTTTTCAGAATTTTGTCTTTATTATAGTTTCTTGATTTTTCATCATCTATCAATAGAAGTGTGTTCGGATATTTTTCGGCAAGCAGCGGGAAATACTGCAGTTCTGCAAAAATAACGAGATTATCTAACTTATTTTGTTTTTTTAATATTTCGATAAAACTGTCGAATACAAGCAAATGTTCGTCGTATTTGATGATTATTACGCAACACTGCTCGATTTCAGTTATATTCAGTTCAGATAAATTCTCGGCAACTAAAGCGTTGATTTTAACATCAGTAAAATAGTTAAATATTTCATCATCCGGTATGAAATTTATCAGCAAAATGCAGTATTCAGCAAAGTTTTCGTCCATATTACGGCTATACGAAATGGCGTCTAAATACAAATATCGGAATATTCTCAATAAAATTAAAATAAAAAAAAAAGACCTTTTAAGCTTTCGCCCAAAAGGTCGTAGATTGTTTTCTATGTCCCTATGAAACTTCTTTTAGTTAAGATTTTGCACCTGAACGTTGAAGCTCTGCCCTTCAACTGTAATTTTGTAGTTTGTTACAGCACTTGCAGGATTCATATTCGGTGCCCCCAAGAATCCCGGAGGAATACTTGTAACCTGAACATTACTTGGGATGTAATCCTGCTTTGACGAACCATTTCCATTATTGCCATTGTTCGAACCGTTAGCTTGTGCTACTTTTGCCTCTTCTTTCTTTTTCTCTTCCGAAATTTTGCGAACATTCACTTTGCCATCACCTTTGAGGAAGGCAATTCCCTTTGTCTGACAAGATACAGCAATAAATATATTTTCTTCTGTAAGCTCGATATTTTCCTTTTGAAGTTGCTCTTTCCAGTAAGCAATAGATTTTTTCTCGTCTCGTTCAGCGAGCACAAGCGGACTTTCAGTTGTGCGTGGCAATTTAAGTTGCTCTTCTGCTAATTTAATAACTTCCGCGTCTGGTTCAACCGGTGTTTTGCCAAAGTAGCCAAGCACCATCTTGCCGTAACCTTCGGCGATTTGCTTCCATTTGCCAGCCATAACGTTATTGTATGCCTGCTGGAAATAAAATTGCGAAACAGGTGTAACAGATGTGCCAAATCCACCTTTTTCGACTACTTCTCTCATTTCCTTTATCACTTGCGGAAATTTATCAAGCACTTTGAAGTCTCTCATCATCTGCGTATTTGCCGTTAATGCTCCACCAGGCATAGGCGAGAACGGTATCATAGGCGACACCTGAACAGCTTCCGGCGGAATAAAGTAGTCTTTTAAGCACTCTGTAAATACTTCTTCGTATTCTCTTATTTTTTCTATGTCCAGCCCTAAATCGAACTCCGAACCTTTCAGTGCGTGCAGCATAATGATAATATCCGGCTGACTTGTTCCACCAGACACAGGTGCAGCAGCTAAATCGATACCATCAGCACCAGCTTCGAGCGCAGCAATGTAGGACGAAACCGATACACCGGCTGTTTCGTGCGTGTGCATACGAATGTGAGTGCCTTCCGGCAACATCTTGCGTGCCATCTTGATTGTTTCATATACTTTGCGGGGACTTGCCGTTCCGCTTGCATCTTTGAAGCATACGGAGTGGAACGGAATGCCGGCATCAAGTATCTGCTTCAATGTCTTTTTGTAGAATGCTACATCGTGAGCCCCGGTGCATCCCGGAGGCAAATCCATCAAAGTTACCACAACTTCGTGACGCAATCCGTGCCGAACAATGCATTCACCACTGAAAATCAGGTTGTTTACGTCGTTGAGCGCATCGAAATTGCGGATAGTTGTTGTGCCGTGCTTTTTGAACATTTTAGCGTGCAAATCTATTACTTCTTTCGGAGATGTATCTAAGGCAACTGTGTTTACACCACGTGCAAGAGTTTGCAAATTAGCTTCCGGACCAACAACCGAACGAAACTTGTCCATCATTTCGAATGGGTTTTCGTTCAGGTAGAATACCGGTGCCTGAAAGCGAGCGCCACCACCAAATTCAAAGTGTGTGATGCCAGCGGCAACAGCTGCTTCAAGTGCGGGCAGAAAATCCTGCAAAAGCACTCTGCCACCAAAAACTGATTGGAAACCATCCCGGAAGGAGGTGTCCATTACGTCTATGAGTTTCTTTGCCATACCAAACTCTCTTTTTGTTAAAAATACTTGAACTGCATAAGCAATTCAAATGCAAATTAGTCTTAATTAAAATTAAGTGCAAGAAAAATCGACTATTCGTTAGTTATTTATCGATATTTTTTTATCGTTACACCCGTAACCAATTAAAATTAAAAAAAATATATTTTTTATGATAAATTCATTTCATTATTTTTGTTACTTATTTTTTTTTATTTCGTTATCTATTATATCAATTGATGGAACAAAACGAGTTCATAACTCACGCAAAAAGGATGAAAAGCAGATTGCTGCGGCTTGCTTATAGAATTTTGAACAACCGTGAGGATGCCGAAGAAGCTGTGCAAGAAGCATTTATCAAAATATGGGAAAAACGTTCGCTAATAGACAAGAACGCAAACATCGACGGTTTCGCTACTGTGGTGCTGAGAAATATCTGCTTGGATAAATTCAAATCCAAGCACTACAAACACAAAAAAAGCGATATTGATGATTACTCTTACGTTTTAGAAACATCTGACGTTTCGCCTTACAAAAACGCCGAATATAAGGATGCCGCTGAGCTTATTTACAAGATTATTGAAGATTTGCCCGATAAAGCTCAACAAATTATCAAGCTTCGCGATATTGACGGATTTTCTAACCCGGAAGTTGCCCAAATGCTCGGTATCGATGAAAATGTTGTGAAAGTTACACTATCGCGCACCCGAAAAAAAATACGCGAAATTTTGATTAATAAGTATGGTTATAATTATGAACATTAATGAATTAATAGAAAAATACTACAACGGCGAAACAACTCCAGCCGAAGAAGCTCTTCTGCGAAAATATTTTGCAGAAGCCGACGGAAATTCGCCCGAAAAAGATATGTTCGCGTTCTTTGCAAGCGAAAGCGATAACTTCGAAAGCTCCGAACTTGACACCAGCGAACTCCTTTCCAGAATCAACCCGACAAAAATCAGCCGTATCCCAACCTTTTGGAAATATGCTTCTGTCGCTGCAATTTTTATTCTTGCTGTCAGTTCTTATTTGTTTTTCTCAAAATTTTCTGCTGACGAGAACAAAAAGCAATTTGCTTCGGGCATTGTAATCACCGACGAGAATATTTCTCAGAACAAGGAAATCGCTGTTGCCGAACTGCAAAAGGCTTTCAGCCACCTTAATAATTCTCATAAAATTGCTAACGAGAATTTGCTTAATCTTAAAAAATTAAATGATGTTAATGATTATATTGAAATATTGATAACAGATTAAGAGAAATAATTATGAAACAACTCTACAAAATATTCTTTTTTATCTTTATTGTCGGTTCGGCTCTGGCTCAGCCGTCCTCAATTACAAGCCTCATCGACCAGTATTCCGGCAAAGACGGTTTTATCATTCTCAATCTTAACGATGCAAGCATTGTGCTGCGCGAAATTGTAAAGAACAAATCAGCACAAGAAGCAATTAAATCTGTCAGGAAAATCACTCTTATCAGATTCTCTACCGAAGAACTTAAAGAAGACAAAAAAAGCGAAGCAATGAAGAATGGCAAAAACTTCTATTCTCACGTGAAAAATTTCCGTGCTCCCGACTACGACGAACTGATGTCGCTTAGTCAGGGCTCCAACCTGCTGCGTTCCTATTTCAAAAAGAACGACAAAGGCGACAACGAATTTATTATGACAATAACCGCAGAAGACCACAACAGCCTGATAATGTATCTGAACGGCTCTTTCACAAAAGAGGAAATTCTCGAAATAGCAAAATCAATAAAATTTTAATCACATAAATTCTGAATTACCAAAAAAGCAGGGACGCAATGCTTTGCGTCCCTTTTTCATTTTAAACACACATCGAAAATAGATCTTGTTCGGTGTTCCTTGCGGAAAGGGAGGGATTCGAACCCTCGGTACCGTTTCCGGTACACACGCTTTCCAGGCGTGCCAGTTAAGCCACTCCTGCACCTTTCCCCAAAAGTAAGATTACAAAAATAATAAAAATAACTAAATATAAAAAAGATTTTTATATGTAATTTTTTTTTCATAGTTTTGCAACGCTCCCTTAGCTCAGTTTGGCCAGAGCAACTGACTCTTAATCAGTGGGTCGCGGGTTCGAGTCCCGCAGGGAGCACCACTGTGCTGCTACCCTTCGGAAGGCTTCGAACCTTCCGAAGGTTTCTTTAAGCTTCTGTTATTTAAGTTGCACTCCACCTCTGAAATGACTGTTAGAAATTACTATGAAATTCTACGAAAATACATATTACCATATTTACAACAGAACTAACAACGAAGAGGCACTCTTTCGTTCTGTTCTGGTAAGTCTAGACAAACCTTCCGAAGGTTTCGAACCTTCGGAAGGTTCGTAATCGAAGCTTTCTTTAGGGTTTCTTTTTTCATTTTCACTTTTATTTCTTATCTTTGCACTAATGCTTATTAATATATTCAACTTACTCTTATGAGCAACGTAAAAAAAGCGTCTCTAAACAAAAATCTTCATAAAGCTAAAAATGCCAAAAAAGACGAGTTCTATACTCAACTTGCCGACATAGAAAAAGAGTTGCGTCATTACAAAGAGCATTTCCGAGGTAAAACAGTTCTTTGCAACTGCGACGACCCTCGCATCAGCAATTTCTTTAAATATTTTTCTCTCAATTTCGAGGCTTTGGGGCTTAAGCGATTAATTACTACCTGCTACAAAAATCAAAATCCCGACATATTTAGTCAGCACCAGTCCGAACAGGCTGTTTGGCTCGAATACTTAGGCGACAAAAACGACAACCGTGTGCCCGACCCCGAAGAAATCGGCATCCGCCCGCTCTCGGGCGACGGCGATTTCCGCAGTCCAGAAGTCGTCGAGCTCCTCAAACAAGCCGACATCGTCGTTACAAATCCCCCTTTCTCTTTATTCCGCGAATATGTAGCTCAATTAATCGAATACAACAAAAAGTTTTTGATTATTGGAAATATAAACGCAATTACATACAAAGAGATTTTTAAATTAATCAAAGATAATAAATTATGGTTGGGATATAATTGTGTTAGACACTTTTATATACCTGGTGAAACCTTATATGAATCTGCTAGATCTTATTGGTATACTAATCTTGATATTAAGAAGCGGCACGAGGATATTATTCTATATAAGAAATACACGCCCGAAGAATACCCTAAGTATGATAATTACGATGCAATTAATGTAGATAACGCTGAAAAGATTCCAATGGACTATCCCGGAGCTATGGGTGTGCCTATTACTTTCTTGGATAAGTATAACCCAGACCAATTTGAGATATTGGGTTTAGATGACCATAGGTTGCAATATCCTGAATGGAGAGGAAGGGGTCCAGATTTAAACGGTAAAACAATTTATCGCAGAATAATCATAAGGAATAAGAGGTTGTGAGAGATGGCGCGGATGAATTCATCGGATGACTCAATGTCATCCGATGAATTATTTGCAGATGTGCTTCTATTCATCCAATGACTTCAAGTCATCGGATGAATATAGAAATGAATAGAGAAATATAAATTACTATGCAATTCTACGAAAATACATATTACCATATTTACAACAGAACTAACAACGAAGAGGCACTTTTTCGTTCAGAAAGCAATTATCTCTATTTTCTAAAAAAATATCGTTATTATCTGGACGAATATCTGGAAACAATTGGGTATTGCCTGATGCCTACGCATTTCCATTTTCTGGTAAGGGTGAAAGAAAACAGCAATTCATCCGATGACTCAAAGTCATCGGATGAATATTCTGAATACTCTCGCAAAATATCCAATCAAATAGCTGTTCTTTTAAGATCATATTCCCGTGCTTTCAATAAAATGTGGCATCGTCACGGCAATCTTTTTAATCAAAAAACAAAAGCAAAGCCTGTTTCGTCTGATAAATATTTAGTTACCTTGCTAACATATATTCATCAAAATCCGATTCGTTCGGGTTTTGTAGATAAAGCAGAAGAGTGGAAATTTTCGAGCTATCAGGATTATATTGATCTAAGAAACGGAACATTGCCAAGCAAAGACATAATTCTGGGAATGATCAGGAAAAATGAACTGAAAGAACTAACAGAGAGGAAGCTGATAAAGATACGTTAAAGACCCCGGGAAACCTTCGGAAGGCTCCGAGCCTTCCGAAGGTTCTCAGATTAAGGTTTTAGGGAACCTTCCGAAGGTTTAATACCTTCGGAAGGATTATAAGAAAAAGATTATTTGATTTTTGATAAGGAACCCATATGAAAATCGAACTAAAAGAAATTACTGTGAGAGAATTAGCCGAGGGATACAAAGATAACGCCGAAGAAGGTGTAGTCGGCTATGGTGGTCGGTTAGATATTCGCCCGCCATATCAAAGGGAATTTATTTATAAAGATAAGCAGCGCGACGCGGTAATCAATACAATAAGGCATAATTTTCCCCTAAATGTAATGTATTGGCACGTCAGGGAACCTTCCGAAGGTTTAGAACCTTCGGAAGGTTTACTATACGAAATTATAGACGGTCAGCAGCGGACAATTTCGATTTGTCAATATGTAAATGGTGATTTTTCGTTCGGGCAGAGATATTTCCACAATTTGCAAAAGGACGAGCAGGAGCAGATATTGAACTACAAACTAATGGTCTATTTTTGCAGTGGAACCGACAGCGAAAGATTAGACTGGTTCAGAACGATTAATATTGCAGGCGAAAAGCTCACAGACCAGGAATTGCGGAATGCTGTTTATGCCGGCTCGTGGGTTACTGATGCAAAACGATATTTCAGCAAGAATGGTTGTGCGGCATATAATCTGGCTAATAAATATTTAGATGGCTCCGCTATCAGACAAGAATATTTGGAAACAGCTATAGATTGGATTTCGGAAGGAAAAATAGAAGAGTATATGGCAAAACATCAACACGATGTTGATGCAAAAGATTTGTGGGTATATTTCCAAAGAGTTATTGAGTGGGTGCAAAGAGTTTTTCCTGTCTATCGCAAAGAGATGAAAGGAATTGAATGGGGCAGATTGTATAATAAATACAAAGACCAAAAGTTTGATGCTGCTGCTTTGGAAGAGCGAATAAAAGAATTAATAGACGACGAGGAAGTTCAGAACAACAAAGGTATTTATATATATTTATTAACAGGAGAGGAACGACATCTCAATCTCAGGCAATTTGATGACAAGATTAAAAGAAAAGTGTATGAAAAGCAGGAAGGGATTTGCCCAATTTGTAAGAAACGTTTCGAGATTCACGAGATGGAGGCAGACCATATAATTCCCTGGCACCAGGGTGGCAAAACCGTGATAGACAATTGCCAGATGCTCTGCAAAAAAGATAACAGAATAAAATCCGGGAAATAAAGAGTGTGAAAAAAGTATTAGATGGGCTCCACTTTGAAGGTGCGGGGCATCTGTTTCAGCTACCCTTCGGAAGGCTTCGAGCCTTCCGAAGAGTATAAAACAGATTTCCCAATACTACTTTCTATATTACGCCGTTTTCCTTTGCTATTTTCACGCAATAAGTTTCGTCTTTGCAATTTTCAAGAATATCATAATTATTTTTCAAAAACTCAATTGCACCAAGTCCTTTACTTTTCGTACCGAAATACTTTATCAACACAGTCGGCACAAAATACAAATCAAAAGTATTGTTCTCATTAGGTCTAATTCCAACTATAACATCCGAAGTTTCAGGCGATTGTATGTATGTTTTAACATCTGATTTGTATTCTCTATCAACTCCACCTCGTGTTCCCCCAGTAAAACTGATACTTGTTCTTGCTGTTTTTACTTGCACTCTTATTATATCTTCTTTACCGTTTTCAAGCTTACGAGCAATAATGATGTCATACGGAGAGAGTGGCAAATCAACCAATGAAACATTTTGATAACGTTTCATTAATAAACCTACTACAATGTGTTCGTGAGCGAACCCATCAATTGATGCTTGTTTGCCTATTTCTTGGTTATTTGGCATACTACTTTTTCAAAACTATTATCCAATCTGTAGTAATTCTTTCTTCTCTTGGAACTTTTATAAAATGTTTAATTATTTCGGAACCGAAATAATTTTCGACTTTATAACCAATATTTTTTGAAATATTCATTAAATATTTCCAATTTTCAAACAATTCTCCTTTGATACGATTATTCCCAACTACAATTATATATCTGCCACCAGGTTTTAATGCTCTGTAAACCTCTTTTAAATTTAAAGTCATATCGTAGATATACTTATATGCAATATATGCTCTTCTTGGATCGATTTTATATATTGCTTCTATTTTCTTGTCGGCAGATTCTTCTCCTGTTTTATGTAGATGTTTATATTCTCTTGCTTTAACCACTTCCGTGCCAATATGAGCTTCTTTAAGTTTACTCAACGATCCATTTGCTAATCCAAGCCAATACATTTCTAACTGGTGGGTTCTGGGATAATCTACAGCATTTACATACGGTGGCGAAGTTATTGCAAGATCAAAATAATTATCAGGATATGTTAAAAATCTGGCATCATTCCCATCCGGTATTTCTACAATAGGTTTGGTTTTAAGTCGATTTGTAAAATCAATAACTCTGTATGAATTAATAATTAAATTTTCTGCAAATTTTGTCAACGCTAACGAAGGGTATATTTCCTTTTTTAATTTTTTTCTAACCACCGTTCTTGTGCAATTATCATCTGCATTAGAAACAGCACGAATAATAGACGACATCGAAATTAAACATAAGTCTTTTATATCGTTGTCGTCGGTAGAATTTAATATTATTTTTTTTATGAATGCCAATTCTAACAATATTTCTTTGGCAAACCAATTTTCTCGATATGGAAATTCCGGAATGTCTTCACTATCTACCATTTTCGGATTATAAGCAACAAGTTGTTTGAGAATCCTATCAATCGTTTCATTTAGTTCAAATTTATCAATAGGTGTAGTTTTAACTTTAGCAAGATACCTTGCAAACGGATCAACATCAATTGCAACCGAATTTCTGTTTAACAATATCGCTTCAACGTTTGTGGTGGCACTTCCTGCAAACGGGTCTAATACAAGATCGTTAGGTCTTGAGTAGCGATTAATTAACCATCTTGGCAATTCAGGAAAAAATTTTGCTGGATACTTATGGATTCCGTGCGTATATCTTGATTGGTCGTAACTAATAAACAAAAACCTTTGACCATCAATTATAGGAAGGTCAATGGGTATATCTCCATCAACTCTGACAAGGGTTTCTCCAAATTCATTTGTAATTTCCTTTACGTTTGAAATATCTTCAAATGGCAAACTTCGAATTGGTTGCTTAAATATTTTTTTTTTAACAACCTTTTCTTTAATTTTCTCTATCGAAATCGGATAATAATTCATATAAATTTTTTTAATGTTTCTCTAAATACCCAAATTTATTAAAACCCTCTTTTTCAGATATCGCTGAACGGTTTTTCAATATTTACATAACAAATCTACAAAAGTCTTTTATTATATCAAAATATAATAATATCGTTTATTCTATTTATCCAATCCCTACCTACCGAAGGTTTCGAACCTTTGGTAGGGTAACGAAATTCAAGTATTGCAAAGTTGAACTCCACCTTCAAGGTGGAGTTCAACTGTTTTTGTCTAGATGTTTCTGCTACCCTTCGGAAGGCTTCGAGCCTTCCGAAGGTTACTTTATGGCTTCTTTTATTTTACCGTTTTGCGTAATTATTGCTTTATATCTGCTATTATTCCTTTTCTGTTATTTAAGTTGAACTCCACCTCTAAGGTGGAGTTCAACTGTTTTTGTCTAGATGGGCTCCACCTGAGAGGTGGTGTCCATCTGTTTCTGCGCGATTACTTTTTCAGCCGGCTCCGCAGAGCGCTTGGCGTTAGCCCAAGATAGCGCGCTGTTTGTGTTTTGTTGCCGTTAAATTTGGCAAGTGCTTTTTGAACTATCTCGTAGTTAAGTTCTTCAAGATTAATTTCTTCTTCAGGAAGCACAAAACTTCCGGGTCGCAAAACAAATTTATCGGCATCACCTAATTGACTGTATTCCTCGAGAAATGAAATATGATGTGAACGTAGTTCGTAATCATCGTAGAGCAAAACCACCCGCTCGATAGCGTTTCTGAGCTCTCTCACATTTCCGTACCAAGGATGTTCCTGCAGGATTTTTACAGCATATTTTTCAATAAGTCTGAATTTCTTGTGTCGTTCTACTGCAAAATGAGTCAGGAACATCTGAGCCATCGGAGCTATCGCTTCTTTCTGCTGCCGTAGCGCGGGCAACACCAAATGAGCGGCACACAGCCGGTAATACAAATCTATTCTAAAACGGTTGCTCTCGACCATATCTTTCAAATTCTTATTCGTCGAAGCAATAATTCTCACATTCAGGGGAATTTTCTCAACTCCACCCACACGGTAGAATGCCTTTTCTTCGAGAACGCGAAGCAATTTGGCTTGCAGTTGGTTCGGAATTTCACCAATTTCATCGAGCAGTAAAGTGCCACCCTGAGCAATATCGAGTTTGCCGCGTTTGCCACCGCTTTTTCCACCAGTAAACGACCCCTCGTCGTAACCGAAGAGCTCGCTCTCGAACAAGCTTGGTGTGATAGCAGCGCAGTTAATCGTAACAAACGGCTTTTTGTTGCCTTTTTCTCCGTGATGAATTAGCGAAGCAACAATTTCTTTGCCTGTTCCGCTTTCGCCTTCGATAAGCACAGGTATATTGTCCTTGCTTAATTTCAAAGCAGTATCGACAATTTTCTGCATTTGAGAAGAAAATACACCTATTTTGCCAATTACCGGATGTTCATAACAAGAATAGTGCAGCAACAGACTTTTTTCTTCTTTATCTTGCGTCAAATTTTTCGGTTGTCTGTTTTCAGAAAGAATTTTGTTGATAATATCCGCAACGTAACTAATTTCGATAGGCTTTACCAAATAGTCGTAGGCACCCTGACGAATTGCTTCAATACAAGTGTCTAAATTTGCAAATCCAGTAACAAGAATAACCTTTGTATTATGTAGATTTTTCGATGATTTAATTTCACGAAGTAGTTGCATCCCGTTCATCCCGGGCATTCGAATGTCGGTAATGACAATCGGTGAACTATGTTGCTCTAAATATTGGAGTGCATCATAAGCAGAGGAAAACTCAGTAACCGGAATTGACAAAAAGTCCCGAATGTAAACTGCAAGCATCGTGCGACTACTATCGTCGTCATCAACTATCACAATGCTATTCATACTAATCACCTATAAACATTGGAAAGTTTATTATAAACGTAGCCCCGCCATCCTCGTTGTTCATTGGCTGAATCGCACCTTTGTATTTATCCACAAACATTTTGACAATTGCAAGCCCCAGCCCGGTTCCGCCAGCATTCTTCCGGGTAGAAAAAAACGGGTCGAACAGCTTTTCTTCTTTTACATCTGGCAACCCGATTCCATTATCGTAAACTATTAAATATGCATATCCGCCTGTAGATTTTGTCGCAATTCGAATAGTTTTGTTTGGCTTTTCGCAAGTGTCGAGCGCATTCACTGAATTTGTAACTAAATTATTCACAATTAGCTCGATATGAACTTTGTTAGCTTTAATAGGCAATTTCCCTTCTGCCAGAGTAGTTTCGAACAATATTTCGTGGGACTGCACTCTCATTTTGCTTAGATTTATAGCCGATTTTATACAGTCATTCAAGTCTACAATTTCAAGTGATTCAGTGTTTGAATCTAACCAGAGCGATCGCATATGCTGAATAATTTCGTCAATACGGAGTGTTGCTTTGGAAATTCCCTGTATCATATTGATTATTGGACCCGGGAGCGGGTTTTTATTTGCTTTATCCCAGGTGAGAATGCTTTCAGCCCCAATCCTTATGGCATTGAGCGGTTGCGAGATTTCGTGAACAATGCCACCTGCAACTACACCAATCGAAGCAAGGCGAGCTGAATTGTGAACTATTTCTAAAGCTTCGTTGCGGGCTTTGGCAGCTTCGATTGTAGCTTGCATGGCTTGCTCGCGGATACGTTCAGTTTGCTTGCGTGCACCAATATCTACAATACTTGTAATAATTGATTGCGGATTACCGGAGCTATCGTATATCAGTGATGCATTTATTTCAACCTCGATCACCTTACCATTGATCGGTTTCGATGCTATCTCGAAATTTTTCAAATAACCTTGCTTAATCGTAATATTCAAGGCTTCTTTTAATTTTTCGAAATCGCTTTCATCAATTAAATCGAAAACGCTTTTGATAGTTGCAAAATCTATATTCTCCTGCGAAAAGTAGTTAGTTGCGTCGTCGTTTGCATACAAAATATTCGCGTTTAAATCAAGCAGGAAAACCGAAACAGGAAGCGTCTGCAAGAGTCCTTCATATAGTTCTTTTTGCTGAATGAGTTCGCTTGTCGTGTTCTTAATATCGGTAATGTCTCTTAATATACTGCAAACCAATACGCCTTGCAAACTGTTAATAAGCAATCGGGTTAGTCTCACATAAGCTATTTTTCCACTTTTTCTTCTAACGATTAACTCATCTTCTCTTTGCTGCAACGATGGATTTTGTTTTAGTTCAAGCAAATTTTGCAAAAACACTTCTTCGTTTTTTTTAAAATTATCATTAATCACTATTCTTCTTGAAAATTCCCAGACTTTCTCGCCTACAATTTCATCGCTTGAGTAGCCTGTAATATTCTCAACGGCTCGATTTACATCGATAATAGTTCCTGACTGATCTATAAGAAAAATTCCATCGCTAATATTATGAAATACAAGTCGAAATTTTTCTTCATTTTCACGTAATTTCCTTTCGCTTTCAACTCTTGCAGAAATATCCCGAAAATATGTAAATAGCAGAATTCGCTTGCGATATGGAATAGCTGTCAGCGACACATCAACATTGATCTGCCTCCCGTCTCGGGTAGTATGCACCCAGTCGAACCTTTTGTAGCCATTTGCATAAGCATCTCTTATGTATTCTAACGCTTTATCTTTCGACCTTCTATTGTCGGGTTGAATTTCAGGCGAAATATCATACGGACTTCGTCCTATAATTTCGCTTTTATCTTTCAAGCCTAGCATTTTTACTGCAGCCTCGTTGCAATCTATCCATCTGTCGCCGTCAATAAGCAGAATTGGGTCGTCCGAACGCTCAAATAGCAAGCGGTATTTTTCCTCGCTTTCAGCAAGGGCATCCTGAACAATCTTGAATTTTGTAATGTCTGTCAGAATTCCTTCAACAAATTCGATCTCGCCTTTTTCGTTGTATATGGCTCTGGCAGATTCTATCGTGTGAAGAGTTTTGCCGCTCTCAAGAGTAACAGTTGCTGTAAAATCGTCTATTACGCCAAATTTAGAAACCAAATCAAAGAAATCTTTTCTACTGTAGGATAATTCTTTAGCAGAAATTATATTACCTTTTATTTCGAATAAATCTCTAAAATACTTATTTGCATATACTATTGAACCATCTAAACGTGAACGATAAATTCCAACTGGAATTCTATTTATAAGGTCGTCAATTTCGGTCGTTTCGACTTTGAGCGTCTCGATTACAGCGGCAAGTTGCTCTCTCGCTTCCATAGTTCACTTTTTCATTATACCATCTTGATTAAAATATAATGAATAGAAAATTAATAACATAGAAAAAATTTACGAAAATTCATTAGTAAAAATAAATTAATACTATTTTCATCATTTATTAACTTTTAAGTCAGATATAGAGATTTTATTCACTGATATTTAATTATACAGTGCAGAAAATACTTGATAATGAGTTCCATTATTCCTTTCTTCTTAGCAATCCGACTACTAATGAAATGAGAGAAGCCAGAAGAGCCACCATCGGCAACACATCTGGCAGTTGCACATAAACTGTCCTTTCCTTCATCAGTGGAACTGTGGAAGCTATCGCTGTGGCTGTGTATTGCTGAGCCTCCTGAACAGACTTGCCAAGCGGGCTAATGAACCCCGTTACTCCAGAGTTTGCACACCGGGCGATGTATCGACGTGTTTCAATTGCCCGAGCCGCCGCCATCAGATAATGCTGACGCGGTCCATAGGTAAAGTCGTACCAGGAATCATTTGTAATAACCGAAAGTAAGTGTGCTCCGTCCCGAACAAAACGCGTAACAAACTCCGGATAAACAGACTCAATACAAATGATTGTCCCTATTTTCGCAAATTTATCTTTGTTCCGCACCTTCAAAGCGTATTGCTTTCGCCCAATTCCCCACGAGGATATTCCCACACTCCATCGCAACCAGTTTTGTGCAAATGGAATTAAGTCCACATAAGGAAAACGCTCGCCGAACGGAGTAAGCCGTGATTTTCTATAAAGTTGCGGATTGTCCGTTTCATACGGCTTCGGGTTTAGCAACAATGCAGCATTGAACGGCTCGTAGCGCTCGCTTGTATCGAGAAGCCACTGCCTTGCTGTAATCGGTGCTTTTCTTCGGTCTGGATAGAGGTAATATTCAGTAAAACCTGTAAGCAAAGAAATTTGTTTATTGTTCAACTCATCTGTGATATACGGGTAGAAATGCCCCCAATTCACAGCCAGACTTACAGTAGGTATTGCTGTTTCGCTCCAGATAGCGAGGTCTATATTGCCATTGTGCGAATGATAGATAGAATCCTGCAAGGAAAGATGATAATAAATCTGTTCAATTGGATTGCCATCCCATTTTCGCCAAGGATTTATATTCGGCTGAATAAGGGCGACATTTATTTTCGGACTTTTTTCAAGTAGTTTTGCGTGATTATACTTACCATACGAGTAAGCACCATAAATATATGGCAATAGCAATATCGCCATAAATGAAATTGTGTATTTTCTCTGCGGCAGTTCCCATAAATTTCGTAAACGGACACGCTTCGGCAGCTTTTGCAAATGCTCAACAAGTTTCAGACACAACACATTTGCATACAGAACGAGCAGAGACGCTCCCCAAATGCCTGTTATATCAATAAACTGCACCCACATTGTATTCTGAGTCTGCGTGTATCCAAGCGTTAGCCACGGGTAAGACGCTTCGCCCAACGAATGCAAATATTCGAACGCCAGAAAACCTATCGGAAAAGTCCAAAGTGCCGTATCTTTGCCAAATTTCTTTCTTATTGTAAAATAGAACCAGAACGGAATTAAAAAGAACAACGGATGAATAAAACACAACGCAAGCCCGCTCCCAAGCAAAAATGGGTCGGTTTCCCGCTGAAAACTCGCAATCCACCAGTTTGCAATTGTATGATAAAAAAAGAATGTAATATAGACGTAAAAATATTTTCTCTTTATCTGGTCGCTACTGCCAAGCATCCAAAGCAACGGCACAAGCGCCACAAACGCAAGCAAAAACAATGGCATCGGCGGAAATGCAAGCCCCAGCATAACCCCCGAAAGAGTTGCAAAATATGCTTTCCGTTTATCCATTTTTCCCAAAATTTAAATATTTGTTCCAGATTTTGTAGAGTTCGAATGTTGCCGAAACATCTCTCAAACAATATTTTGCTATCGAAAGAATTTTCCCTGCGAGAAAATATTCGGTTACTTTCGAGCCATCAATACCTTCAGCCTTTGGCGAAACAAGCCCGAATGCCCGTGCATAAAAATCAAAATTGTACCGGCGGGTTGGACCATATTGCGAGGAACTGTAATAAGTGAGTTCATCGAGCAAATCCACGTGCCGCGAATAATTATAACGGTTGCCATCCATCAGATTCCGGCTTGGCCGCATCCCGAGCAATGCAGAACGCAGCATCAAAAACGGTGCGTCGAAATTCCTCCCGTTAAACGAAATTAATGTAGCATTGCGGTCTTCTGCCAACTCTTTCCAAAACTGTTGGATAACCCATTTTTCATCTGAAATATAATATTTTGTCTGGTCGTGCTTGTATAATTTGGAATTCTCCCTGTCGCTTTCACCAAACACGCTCAGTTCGTCGCTTTCTGACACTTCATCTACTGGCGGATATGTGCAAAATGCAATTTTTTTGTCGGTCCTGAATTCGTTTGTTGCCGGGTCGGTTGAAATACGGGTCATCCCTATGCAAACAACCTGTGCGGTAAGCGGCGAAAGCCCCATTTCTAACTTTCTGCGTTCTGCTTCCTCTTCGTCTTTTGCGTTGCGAAGCAGATATTCCTGCTGACTTTCCGAAAAGCTACCGAATGGAAGCGGAGAAGTCTCGATGTCGAAAACAATGTATTGCATATTTTCACCAAATTTATTCTTTCCAAAAATACGAAAAGTTGTATATTAAAATAATCAATTTTACATTATTATAATTTTTATATGAACGCAAAAGAAATAATCGAACTTCTTCGTTCGCTCGAAAATCCTGAAAACAAAGCAGGTATGGCTCGCTTCGGGATTAATGCTGAAAATGCTTTCGGCATTTCTATGAAAACTCTGGAGCCTATAGCTCGAAAAATCAAAAAAAATCACGAACTTGCTCTCGAGCTTTGGGAAACCGGCTTCCACGAAGCCCGCATTTTATCTATACTAATTGCAGACCCCAAAAAAATAACATCAGAATTGATGGACAAATGGACTGCCGACTTTAATTCCTGGGACATCTGCGACCAGGCTGCAATGAAGCTCTACTGCAAAACTCCGTTTGCCTGGCAAAAAGTATTCGAATGGGCTCAAAACGAGCAGGAGTTTGTTCGACGTGCCGCGTTTGCAACTCTGGCGGCTTTGTGCCTGCACTACAAAGAAAAAAACAATGAACCTTTCGAAAAGTCTCTCGGATTAATAATTCAGTATTCTCGTGATGAACGCAATTTTGTAAAAAAAGCTGTCAATTGGGCTTTGCGTCAAATCGGGAAACGCAACTCAGAGCTCAATCGCAAAGCAATCGAAACAGCTGAGGCAATTCTTCGTGACTATCCTGATTCTAAATCTGCCCGCTGGATTGCCCGGGACGCTCTGCGTGAACTTCAAAACGAAAAAACTCTTGAACGAATCAAGAAAAAGCAAAAGTAAATAAAAAAAGCACCGAACTTTGTCGGTGCTTTCTCTTTTATCTCGATACTATCAAGACTGGCTTGGTGATTATTCCTTCTTTGCTCGCAATCTTCACGATATATACTCCGTTTGCGATATTATTGCCGCATCTCATCAATTCAACTTTGCCACTTGCTAAAATTTCGCCCGAAAAGTGTATCAAATCGCCCAATATTGAATAAATTTCTACGCCTTGTATATGAAGAAATCCGTTTTTAACGTCAAGCAAAACAGAATTTGACGACTTATCAAAGTATATCTCATAATTCTTTTGTTCGATTGGTGAGCTAACATCATCCGGATTAACTCCATAGCCAATTATAGGAATATTGACCGTGCCTTTTTTCCTGTCGTTTGTGCTGAACGAAAGCGAACTTGTCGTTTTCCCCGTTTTGTTTGGAGTAAACGAAATGTCTATCAACAGAGAATCGCCATCGCCCAGAATAGCTTCACCATTTTTATTAAGTTCAGGAACGATTTTTTCTATTTTCAGACCTTTGTTTGCACCCATTAAGATTTGAGGATTTGCTAAAATTACGCCTTTGTTGTTTGCAGGCTTTACAATCATCGTAATTGTTTTGCTGTTTCCGACCAATACATTTCCAAAGAGCAGGGAATCTGGTGCATACAAAGCAGTAGGCTGATTATCAACAATAAAGCTATGACGTATCTCGCTACCAAAATCTACAGGGAACTGATACATCAGAATATCATCACTTTTTAAATTTAAATTCCCATTAGTAAGTTGATAGTAACGTTGGTAATACCAAAAGCCAAGTCCGCAATTGAGTGAATTCTCGAATACCAACTCATATCCACCGTTTTCTAAATTAACTGTATCTTTGTATTGTGTGCTCGGCTGATAATCACCTCTCGAAAATACTTCTTTGCCATCTGCGCCTAATAGTCGTAATTTATATGGTTTATATCCATTGTAGTTCGAAAACAAAACATTATAGTTATTTGTCTGCAAGTTAATTGATAAATTTTGATAATATGAAGCAGGAATATCGTATTCAGAAACTGACGTGTTATTTCTTGCGTATTCATCAATTTCGTCATTTACTTTCGTAATCTTGGCAACAAATTTTTTGGTTTCTGTCGACCAATCTGAATAATCAACCGGCGGAAGAGCAATTTCGACAGCTTCGAGTGAATTAATGTTGCCTTCCCAGGTGTAATGATAGATATTCGCCCCTTCTATTCCATATTCAAAATCAATTTTGTGAATTGCCTGCGAACCCCGATTGCGAACAATCAGTATTGGACTTGTTGCCGAGGGATTATATCTCAGATAAATGTCTTTTTTGCTCGGACGCACAATGTCGGCAATTTCTGCATCTAATCTAAAGTTCAAACTATCGTAAACCACTAAATATGACGAAATCACCCAGTAGCCAACTGTGTTGCTCCCACTTTGATATGGCTTGTTGTAAAATTCCATATCATAATCTAATTTAAACGAGCTACCCGCCAAGTATGGAGTAATTTCAAAATCATACGGATACACAACAGCGCCCGGACACCAGTTTGTTCGGTCCAGCAGCCAGGTGCCACCCTGAGGAAACAGTGCATTATCGGAACACTTTCTCCACACCTCTTGTGTGTATTTTATCACGTCATCCACTTTCACAAATGCATTCTTACGGCAGAATTCGCAGCAATTATCTTCGTTTCCTCCGAATCCGTGCCCTGTCTGAATAACTTTGAGACGAACCATTTTTTCGCCTTGCAATAGTGAAATATTGCGCGGAGATAGCTTTGATTCTGTATCCTTATTATATACTAAATAAGGATAATCCCACACTCTTTCCAATCTCCTGATATTTCTTTCGGGAATACCTTTGATAAAATCAAATGTAATATTTATTTCCTGCTGTTGGTTTGGTGCATCAATATAGACTTTGCCAGTTAGCAACGGAAGAAAATCGCTTGCATCCACTACCCAGGTGAACCCATCATCGCCTGCATTCAATCCTATTCCATACGGGGTGATAAACCTCAGTATTTCAAATGTTTCCGCAATTGTAATTTCGTCCTTGTAATATACCCGCTGTTTTTGCAAATATATAGTTCCATCGCCCGGAACATATACGGAATCAACTTTGCCTTGCTGATTTACAAAATATCTGTAATACGGAAGCCAAACATATTTCGTTTGCTTCACATTTGTTTTTTCTCCGTCTGTTTCGTAATAATTTATTTCGTGAGGATTCATCGGCAACGAATCAATTCTGTAATTCCCTTCTTCGCCCGAAACAACGTAGCTCCACGAAGTGTCGTTTCTGAATACTAAACTATCGACCACTGCCCCATCCACCCGAAAGCTCGGCAGATAAAATTGTTTTACATATACATTTGCTATATAGTCCCATTCCCCGCAAGGACATTTGATTGTGTAGTTCATCAGTATCTTTTCAAATGATTCATTTGCCTGCGGAAACTCGAACCAACCGTATTTTGGCTTGTTGTAGTCAATTGTTCGGACAACTATCGTGTCCGATGAGAACAAACTAAACGAGGTTGCAATTAAAATTAATAATTGAGTAAAAATAATTCTTTTCATATTAATCCTTTTTTAATCATTAATTAACTTTAATTAATAAATTATTATTTTATTTTCATTTTTTCAAATTTATTTCTTAAGAACACATCAATTTTTTAAAAAAAATTAATAAAAAAAGGGGGCACATTCTGCCCCCTGATTGCAAGAATATATTTCATTTTTTTACTTTATCCCGGTCATTTCCATACATTCAACAATGTTTTTATGCACAAAGTCTGATGATTTTTTAAGCATATCTTTTTCTTCGTCGTTCAGTTTGAGCTCAATGATTTTTTCCAATCCTTTTTTGCCAAGCACAACCGGAACGCCAACAACTGTGTCGGTAATTCCGTATTCGCCTTCGAGCAGAACCGAGCAAGGCAATACCCGCTTTTGATCTTTAACGATTGCTTCCACCATCTGCACTGTTGCCGATGCTGGTGCGTAATAAGCACTGCCTGTTTTCAGGTAGCCTACAATTTCGGCACCGCCAGACGCAGTTCGCTTAATTATAGCATCTAATTTTTCGTCGTCGAGCAAATCAGTTATCGGTATGCCCGAAACAGTTGTATATCGCTTCAATGGAACCATTGTGTCGCCGTGCCCGCCTAATACAAGCGCCTGAATATCCTGCATCGAAACTCCAAGCTCCATCGAAAGGAACGCACGATAGCGAGCTGTGTCCAATATCCCTGCCATTCCGATAACTTTGTGCTTTGGCAATCCGGTAACCTTCAATGCAAGATAAGTCATTACATCAAGCGGATTTGAAACGATTATGAAAATTGCGTCCGGCGATTTTTCGAATGCATTTTTGGCACAAGTACCGACAATTTCAGCATTTTTTGCAAGCAAATCTTCGCGGCTCATTCCGGGTTTGCGAGCAAGCCCGGCTGTGATTATCACAATGTCCGAATTTGCTGTTTCGTCGTAAGTATTAGTGCCGAAAATCTTGCTATCGCTCGATAGAATTGGCATTGACTGATACATATCGAGCCCCTTGCCCTGAGGAATTCCTTCGAGAACATCGACAAGATAAATCTCATTGGCAAGCTCCTGATTTGCAAGAAGTTGTGCAACAGTTGCGCCCACATTGCCCGCACCGATAACTGTAATTTTCATTTTTTCTCCAAAATTAATTTATGAACACTTATTTATGACACAAGTTTCAATAATTAATTGCATTATGCGAACTATTTATCGGTAAATTCCCGAACAATCGCTACACAAGTGAATTACTTATATTATAGAACTGGCATTCTTCGTGCTTGCAAGTGCGGTTACGCAGCGAGAAAGTGCATTTAGCTTCGGCATAAGGCAATTCTATTGCAAAATGTTCTTTCAAAAACTCAATTGCCGCTTGAATCGATAGATAAGTGTCGCGTTTGCAGCATCGTGGCGCCCCTGCTTCGGCAATTCTTTTCAGAGCAACCGCCGTTATTTGGTTCGAGAGCGACCATTCGTCTTCGTCCATAAGTTCGCGGTTCAGATATGTGCTCAGAAACACTCCAAGCCCAATTGCCGCACCGCAGGTATTTATATCGAACGAGCAGACGCGTGGCGTTTCTTCTTTGGCACGGCGTTCAATTGCGTTTAGCTTGGCGTTCAGGCTTTCTTCTGATTTATGGTAGTTATGCAGGCAAGTTGTAAGCACCGCCGGCACAATCATATGATGTTCTGCCCCGTGCATACGAATAACAGGCGAGTTCATTATCTCCACCGCAAGTTCAATCGGGCTGATCCCCTGATATTTCAGGCATCTGTCTATCACGAATTCTTCGGGAGTTTTTTCCATACAATCCGAACAAATACAGTGGGAATTGTCGCATACCACCGGAACAGCCTTCACCTGCCCGCAGAAATCGCAAATTCTGTCTTCCATTTTCTCTACTTTGTGCAAATCTTCCCCACATAGTATGCAAGTTGTGCGTTCTGAATGCTGATTTAATTCTATCATATTATGCTCTCAAGAATTTTTGAAATAATAGATTAAGAGTATTTAGCAGTAAAATTATTGTAATTTACTTAGTTGTAATTAATAATAAAATAATTTTTTGTTTGCAACGACTATATGAACGAAATGGAATATTGTTTTTAAAAAGAGGTTTTAAAATGAGAATTTATTTTGCAGGAAACAAAAAAGTTTATGCTGAATTCAACGGTTTCACAGTCCAAACAGACCAACCCGTCGAGGGTGGTGGCGACGGAACTGCACCTGCACCATATGATTTATTTCTTGCTTCGCTCGGCACTTGCGCCGGTATTTATGTAAAAGGATTTTGCGATAGTCGCGGACTTTCCGCCGATGGTATCGAAATCATTCAAGATATCGAATATGATTTTATCAATCGTAAAGTTGGCAAAATCACGCTCGATATACGAGTGCCTTCGAGCTTCCCGGATAAATATCTGCCAGCCTTGATAGCTGCTGCAAATCATTGTGCCGTCAAAAAAACTATTCAGGACCCACCAGAATTCGACGTCCGAACAACAGTTTTAGAGCAATAAGAGCAAGGGCGTTTTTCGAACGCCCTTTTTTCTTATCGCTTTTATATTAATTTCGTTCCAAATTCTCCAGAAGTATTTAAAAAAATGGCTACACAAGTTGTGTAGCCTGAATTTTTCTGTTCTGATTTTTCAGATTATCTTACTACGCTCATCTTTCGCATAATCGAGCTTCGTTCGTCGAACGAAATATTCAAGTAATACAGCCCAACAGGCAATTTCGATGTGTTGATTGTAATCACATCATACTGCGAAAGCAAATCAACAGTGTTTGCATAAACCTGCACGCCAGTAGAATTAATTATGCTAATCTTTACCTTACCTGATTTAGCGTTTCTAAACTCGATCGAAGCAAATTCATTCGCCGGATTAGGAAACACCTCGCTTACTTCGTCGTCGCTAACTGAATTGTCTCTGACTGAAACGTAACTTACTACAAACTGATAATTGCCTTGGGGTGCAACCATCGGCTTGGTTATCGACTTCCCGTTATTTGATTCTGCATAGATGTAGTAAACGACAGTATCGCCTTCGTTAAGTGCGGAATTTGGAATAAATCCGGTGAATTTATTGTTCTCGTCTTTCTGCAACGGAGCAGAATTCCAGTTTTCGTCGTAACTACGTTTCCAATAAACTTTTGCGTTCTTTATTCCGCTTCTGTTTGTAATTTCTGCGTCCACTCTGTAGCCGTCTTCGAACAAATCAGCCGCCGAAACCGGATAATGGAAAATGCGAAGCGGATTATCTGCAGGAATTTGCTTTGTTATGCAATGAATTGCCCCACCCGAACCATCGAAATAGCGAACATCAATCGGCACAATATTGTAGCCGGGATAAGCCTGTTTTAGTGCAGTCATTGCTTCTTCGAAATCCGACTTGCTGCCGCCAACTCCTTCAGTATAAAACACAGGCTGAATAATCGTTTTATTTACAAACAAATGGTTAGAATATGTTCGTGTGTAGCGTTCGTATTCTTTTGAACTTTTGTACCAGGTGCCGTCATCTTTTCGTGGAAGCGGAATATTACGGCTCAAATATTTTTTTCCGTTTCTCGAAGTAAGCTTAAGCAGAGTATCAATATTTTTCGAAGTTAGTTTCGAATCAAAGAAAGAAGAAAGTTCGGAAGGATATTTTGTGAAAACAAAAGTGTTTTCGTCGTAGAAATCTGCATATAAATCGATATGCCCCGTTCCGCCATCATATTGAAGCCTGTCGAGAATTTTTATTCGTTTCAGGTTCATAAGATAAGCCAAACTATCCCGCACCTGTGCAAGAGTAAGCACCGGCTTTTCCTCAACACTAAATCCGAGCGGACTTGATTCGTCCAAATACATACGCCCTTCGCCATCTGCATTTGCATCAACTATTGCATTTGTTGTAAATAATGTTCCGTCGCCATCAACCAAAATATTGCCACCTTCGAATTCAATTGTAGTTGAATAAACCGGAATACCAAGTTCTTTGCCAAGTCTGCCCGGTATTTCGTCGTCGAGAGGTCTGCCGCCATAGTATTCAAAATCTAAGAAAGCAACGCTATCCTGGTCGCCATAATAAAACCCGACTGGTCCGCAATCACGATACCAGAATGAATTACCCGGATTAACAAAAAATCTGTAATTATACAACGGCTTGCCAACCTTTGCTGTATATTCAAGAATGCCGGTGGTATCTTCTGCGTTCCAAACATTTATCCACACCTGAGCTTCTTTCTGAATTGCATCAGCAAGCGATGCATAAATAAAGGCATATTCGCTATCATCAAATACATCAGGAACATTTACCACATCAATAAGCTTATACTCCTGCTTTACATAATCATAATAAAGAGCCTTGCCATCGAAAAGCTGTTCGAGCGGATACTGAATTTGCATATCTTTGTCGAATGAATAATAGGGCCACCCAATCAAAATAGCCTGCACTTCCTCGAACTCTGCCGGGAAATACCGTTCTGCCGGCAATTCCAACTGAGCGATTTTTTGTGTGGTTATGTTTTCTTTGGCACGCCCGGACAACTGATTTTTCCGTACCAACGATTTAATATTTTCGTCCAATGCTTTATATTTTTTGTGAGAAGAGAAAAAATTACGAAAATCTTCTTTGTTCATATGTTTCAGGTGCTCTTTTATCTGCGATTTATCCACAGCAAAAGAGTTGCCTTGCATAAACAAAAATCCGATTAAAATTGCAATAAAAAATTTCTTCATAAAACACCAAAAATTTTACAAAATATTATTAATTAGTAATATATATACACTTAAACTAACCATTTCGTTACCAAATATTTTAAAGAAAAATAAATAACTTATCAAAAAACAGGCTCGCCCGTTTTTGGGCAAGCCCGTTTCGATTTATTTCGCAACACACAAATTAATTCAATCGGAACACTTCCTTCAGAAACAGCGCAACCGCTGCGTTATAGTAATCGCGGTTCGACTTCTTGCGGAAGCCGTGCCCTTCGTCTTTGGCAAGCAAATACCACACGTCCCCGCCATTCTGACGCACTTTCGCAACAATCTGCTCGGCTTCGGAAGTAGGCACCCGTGGGTCGTTCAATCCCTGAATCACAAATAATGGTTTTGATATTTTATGTGCATTATTAAGCGGCGAAATCTTTTCCAAAAATTGTCTCATTTCCGGGTTGCGTTCGTCTCCATATTCCACACGGCGAAGGTCGCGGCGATACTCACTTGTGTTTTCCAAAAACGTTACAAAATTTGATATACCAACAACATCAATCCCGGCTGCAAGACGTTCGTTGTAGTGAGTCATCATTGCAAGCACCATATAGCCACCATACGAACCACCGTAAACGCAAATGCGTTTAGCATCGAGTTCCGGCTGTTTTGCAATCCAATCGAGCAATGCTCCGCCGTCTTTCACTGAATTTTCACGCAAAAATCCGTTATCCAAATCGAGAAATGTTTTGCCGTAGCCTTCGCTTCCACGCACATTTGGTGCAATCACTGCAACTCCAAGTTCGTTAAGCAAAAACTGGAAGTACGAAGCAAAGCCCGGACGAAATTGCCCTTCTGGTCCGCCGTGGAAGTTTATCACAACCGGGAACGGTCCATTGCCCTTTGGCTTGTAGTAATACGCAGGAATCATCCGCGGTTTGCCAGCCACAGAATCAAATGTTGGATACTGAATTAGCACCGGTTCGATAAATTTTGATGTATTTAACCCACCAACTTCGCTAAATGTCCATTGTTCTGCCTTTTGATCTTTCAGGGAATAAACAAACACATCGCCCGGCGAAAACGACGAATTCATAGTAAATGCAAACTTTTTGCTGTCCGGCGAAAATGCAAATCCGCCGATTTCACCTTTTGGCAAATTCTTTGGCTCGGAATACTTAAATGTTTTGGTATTCATTATATATACTTTGCTCGAACCATTTGCATTCACAGAAAATGCAAGATTTGCCCCATCTTTCGAAATTGTTATGCCTTCCACATCCCAGTCAATCGCATCTGTTATCGGAGTGATTTTTTTAGTTTTCAAATCAACATAAAACAATTTCTTGAACTCACTTCCATAGTTTGAGAGAAAGAACACACCTTTGCCGTCTTTGGAAAATGCCGCATCGCCCATTGCAACTTTTTCGTTGTATTCAACTAATTTTTCGTATTTTTTTGTGCTCAAATCAAGCAAATATACCGAGCTTTCGTTTATCGAAATATAATTGTATATCAATGCCTGCTTGCCGTCGGACGAAAAATCGAGAAAGCTCCATTGCCCTTTTGCTTCGAAAACCATCTGAGATTTCCCGGATTTAAATTCGTAAATGTAAATATCAAAGTCACGGTTGTTACGTTCGTTCGATGTATAAGCAAATTTTTCTCCATCAGGCGACCATTGATAGCTGCCGTAACGGGATTTGCCATTGCTTAGCATACGGACGTTCCCGTTTTCCTCGTCAAAATAGTATATCTGATATTGCTCGTTGCCACCAATATCTTTGCTAAATAGAAAGCCGCGTTCTTTCGATGGGCGTACTGCAATCCCTGCAATTGGCTCTTTGTAGAACGTAAGTTGGCGGCGAGCTCCGCCGGGTTGCCCTACAAAGTGCACCTGTGCAGTTTCCGAAAAGCGAGTGAGAATATAAACACCCTTGCTGTCGTTTGCCCAGCCAGCAAATCCAGCTGAACGCACATTTTGGTATTGCTCTAACCGCTCCTGCAAACTTGCAGGAATTTCGGGAATATTCTCTATCACCAGATTGCCAATTTCCTTGCGGTTCACTTCGGCAGAAGTAAATGCCGTAGCCACCAGCAACAAAATCATTGATATAAGACTTAATCTTTTCATCAATTCCTCCAAATATTATTAAAACTACGATTATCCAAATAATAGCAATATAAACAATTTTTTATCGTTTTTAAATATTTAATTATGGTGAATAATGGCGGTTGTCCCGGTATATAATTGCTTCCATCCTGTGATGAAACAAAAAACGCAGGATGTAACAGATTTCAACGACGAAATAAAAAAAATTGCAGATAATCTGATCGATACTATGATCAACACCGGCAATGGTGTTGGGCTTGCTGCAAACCAGATCGGCGAAACAAAATCTATTTTCGTCATTGATACCAATTTAAACAAAGAAGAGAAACCTAATCCAATTGTTGTAATTAATCCTAAAATAATCGCTTTCTCGGACGAAACCGATGTTCTAACAGAAGGTTGCCTTAGCGTTCCAGACCTTTGGGAAGATGTAGAACGCCCTCTCGAAATCGAAGTTCAGTATAATGACGTGAATATGAAAGAATATCGGACTACTTTCAGTGGATTTCTTGCCCGTGTGTTTCAGCACGAATTCGACCACCTGCAAGGTATCCTGTTTTTCGAACGAATTGCTCCGCTTCGCCGCGTGCTCATCAAAAACAAGTTGAAGAAAATTGAAAAAGGGCAAATCCTTCCGGACTACCCGATGGTGCTCCCAAACGGTCAGGTCGTTGATAAATAGGCAATTATTGTTTGCTCTGCTGATAAAACTCATCAACAAATTTTTCAAAAAAAAGAGGCTGTCGAACAATTCACGACAGCCTCTTTTAGATTAATTTATATTTCAATTAAGAGCAACCGCTTGTCGAGCCACAATCTTCGCAAACAGTGCAGCTGCCGTTTCGCTTCACCTTCATTGAACCGCAATTGACGCAATATTCGCCGGTATAGCCCATAGAACGTGCTTCGGCAGAAGTTTTCAATGCGTTTGCTGTTGCCGTCCCGTTTGCTTTCGGATTTGCGATAGCCTCCTCGGGAACAAGTTCACCATCTTCGCTTATCTTAATATTGCTGATTGGCTCGTCGTAGGAAGCTGAATCGTTTGCCTCGCCTGAATTATCTTGGTTCTCTTCACGGTTCGGCTCGTCGGTCTTGTGTCCGTTCCCGTTCTTTCCGTTGCCGTTGCCGGGCACTTCATCTACTGCCTTAACGTGAACAAAGTCTGTGCGATTGAGGTAATCATAACCCAGCGACCGGAAAACAAAATCCAGAACCGAAGTAGCAAATTTTATCGCTTCGTGCCCTTCCACCGGACCCGATGGATCGAAACGAGTGAAAGTGAATGTATCTACAAGATCTTCGAGCGGAACGCCATATTGCAAGGCTTTCGATGTAAGAATAGCAAAGCTGTTCATCAATGCACGGAACGAAGCACCTTCTTTGTACATATCGATAAAGATTTCGCCAAGCGAACCGTCTTCGTATTCTCCGGTGCGCAGGAACACTTTGTGTCCACCAATAAGAGCCTCGCGAATATGACCGCGACGCTTTTTCGGTAGTTTATGGCGAACCAGCTTGTAATGAATTCTATCGGCAATTATCTCCTGCACTTCGCGAGGTCCTTTGGTTTCGTCCAATGTGTTTTCGTCGCCAAGAGTAACCACTTCGTCGATGTTGGCAAAATTAGCTGAATTGAGCGGCTGCGAAAGTTTCGAACCGTCGCGGTACAGAGCTATTGCTTTCAGCATATATTTCCAAGAAGTCAGGTAAATATCGCCAATATCGGCAACAGTTGAATTGGACGGCAAATTCACAGTCTTCGAAATAGCTCCCGATATAAACGGCTGAGCAGCTGCCATAATCCTTATATGTGCCATCGGACTAATGAAGCGTTGCCCGCGCTTGCCACATTTGTTTGCCGTATCGAATATTGGCAAATCTTCTTCCTTCAGATGTGGAGCACCTTCTATCATCATTGTTCCACATACATAATCGTTTGCCTGTTCGATTTCTTCTTCTTTGTAACCCAATCGCCTGAGCAAATCAAAGTTCGGAGCGTCGAGTTCCTCTTGCGAAATTCCAAGTTTCAGCAAGAAATCTTCGCCAAGCGTCCATTTATTGAATGCAAAACGAATATCGAATACGTTCGATAACTCTTTTTCTATTATATCAATTTTTTCCTGCGTAAATCCTTTTGCCTTGAGAGATTGCTTGTTAATATGCGGGCAACCGGAAAGTGTGCCGTGACCGATTGTGTATTTTTCGATTTCGTCAATTTGCTTTTTGCTGTATCCAAGCTTGGTGAGAGCCTTTCTGATAGATTGATTGATGATTTTGAAGTAGCCACCGCCAGCAAGTTTCTTGTATTTGACAACTGCGAAATCGGGTTCAATGCCGGTAGTGTCGCAATCCATCAGCAACCCGATTGTGCCGGTCGGAGCAATTACTGAAACCTGAGCATTGCGATAGCCGTGATTTTCGCCTCTTTGCAAAGCAATATCCCACACTTCGCGAGCTGTATTCAGCAAATATTCAGGGCAATAGCGAGGATTTATTCCCATCGGTTTTATAGTTAGATTTTCATATTCTGCCGACATTGCATTATATGCGGCACGGCGATGATTGCGTATCACGCGTAGCATATCTTCGCGGTTAGCTTCGAATGCAGGAAACGCACCAAGC
This sequence comes from Eximiradius proteiniborus, assembly GCF_058546985.1. Taxonomy (NCBI): domain Bacteria; kingdom Pseudomonadati; phylum Bacteroidota; class Eximiradiia; order Eximiradiales; family Eximiradiaceae; genus Eximiradius; species Eximiradius proteiniborus. The sequence goes on from NZ_CM178592.1 coordinate 1,784,486, forward strand.
TCGCCAGCCATTTCGGCTGATGTTGCATAAGCCTCGCCGGTCATAATAGCAGAAATTGCACCGGTCCAGGCAAGTGCTTCCGGCGAATCGTATGGTATGCCGTGCACCATCAGCAACGCACCAAGATTTGCATATCCCAAGCCCAATGTGCGAAAATCGTAGCTCAGTTTAGCAATCCGACGTGATGGAAATTGTGCCATAAGAACAGATATTTCCAGAACAACCGTCCAGATTCTTACCGCGTGCCTGAATTCATCAACTTTGAAAATATGTTCGTTCTCATCATAAAATTTAAGTAAGTTCAAACTTGCAAGATTGCAGGCTGTATCATCCAAAAACATATATTCACTGCAAGGGTTCGAAGCATTAATTCTTCCAGAGGCGGGGCAAGTGTGCCATTCATTAATTGTTGTGTCGAATTGCAAGCCCGGATCGGCAGATTTCCAAGCCGCCAAATTAATTCTATTCCATAAATCGCGTGCGCGAATTGTTTTTTTCACTGTTTTTGTGGTTCGCCATTTGAGTTCCCACATTTCATCATTTTCTACTGCCCGCATAAACTCGTTTGTAACGCGAACGCTATTGTTGGAGTTTTGTCCGCTAACCGTAATATAGGCTTCGCCTTCGTAGTGAGTGTCCATCACAGGAAATTCGAGCGAGGTAAAACCTTGATCGACAAGTTCCAGAACACGGTTAATATGATTGAGTGGAATTCCGCGGTTTACTGCTTTCTGAACAAGCACACGCAAAGCCTTGTTCTTGTTAATATCTGTGCCATTATGAACAGCCTCTTCCAAAATTGCATTCAGAAACACATTGGCTATACGCGAGCCAGCCACAAGAGCCGCAACTTTTTCTTCCTCGCGGGCTTTCCAATCAATAAATTCTTCTATATCCGGGTGGTCAATATCTACAATCACCATTTTAGCTGCGCGCCGTGTAGTGCCCCCTGATTTGATTGCCCCGGCTGCACGGTCGAATATTTTCAGAAAACTCATAAGTCCCGAGGAATAACCACCGCCGGATAGTTGCTCGCGTTCTCCGCGAAGCGAAGAAAAATTAGTGCCAGTGCCGCTACCAAATTTGAAAATTCTTGCTTCACGCATAGCAAGGTCGAATATTCCACCTTCGTTTAGCAAATCGTCTTCAACTGATTGGATAAAGCAAGCGTGCGGCTGCGGACGGGTGTAGGCATCCTGCGACTTTGTGATTTCTCCTGTGTCGGGGTCCACATAATAGTGTCCCTGAGGTGTTCCCTTTATCCCATAGGCATAAGCAAGCCCGGTGTTGAACCATTGCGGAGAGTTCGGAGCACACATTTGATTGAGCAACATATAAACTAATTCGTCGTAAAAAATATTTGCATCTTCGGGAGAATCGAAATATTTATACTGCTCGCCCCAGTGCTTCCAGGTTGCCGCCAAACGATGCACCACTTGCTTGACAGAGTTTTCGCTGCCAAGCACCTGATTGCCGTGTTCGTCTAAAATTGGACTTCCATCGCTGTTGTATTGTGGAACTCCGGTTTTCCGGAAATATTTTTGAGCTAATATGTCTGTTGCAAGTTGAGACCAATGAGTAGGAACCTCAACATTATCCATTTCGAAAACCACCGAACCGTCTGGATTGCGTAGGATGGACTTTCGAAGCGTATAGTTGAACATCTCGTAGGGATTTACTCCCCCACGAGTAAAAATTCGTGTAAACTTCATTGTAAAACCAAAAATTATATAAACAAATCTATATTACTTTGTATAAAATTCTACGCTAACTACGCATTTAATTGTCTTCTCTATCGATTTCGTATCAAAAATGCCCCAGTCGGACACTTCCATTGAATGTTTGCCGGTAACCTGAAAAATTCCTTGTGTTGCAGATTTAAGTCCAGAAACTTTTGTCTCGGCAACTTTTGCAAGTTCCTCGGCACGGCGAAATGCATCTTTTGTAGCAAGACCTAATAGTGCAATTTTCTCATTTTCCAATCCGTTATAGTAATAATCCGGTGGCTGGGAAATCAGTTCTACTCCGGCGCTTAATATTTCAGAAGCTTCCTGAGAAATACGGGATATTCTTTGCACATCTTTCGATTCAATCCGGAACTTTTGAATTAGCAGGTAGCCTGTTTTGCGGGCAACATTATCTTCATATCCCTGCTTTTCGTATGTAACAGTATTTTCTAAGCTCACAAGTGTTATTTCGTCTTTTGGAATGCCCTTCGAAAGCAAAAAATTGTAAAATCTGTCGGCATCTTGCTTGATTTTCGAATATGCTTCGCTCAAACTTGCCGACCATACTTGCACTTGCGGCTCCCACACGGCGATATTTGATACAATGTTTTTCTCTGCCAGCCCTTTCACAGATATTGAATTGTAGTTCCTCGATTTTATTGCCTGCGACAGGATAAACGATGAAACAATTATACCAATAGCAAGTGCAACTCCCAACAGCAAATAGCCTTGGTGCTGATTTTTTTGCTCGGACATTTTATCACCAAAATATTGTTAATGACTTAATTTAGTATTCTAAATCTAATTTTTTCTTTTCTAATAATCAAAAATTATAATTGAAAGTTTTCAACACCTTTCTTCTCAACTTCCTCCAATATTAGGTTCTTCAAGTCAAATAGAGCATCTTGCACTTTCTTCTGTTCAAACACACTATCTGCAAAATTTAATTCTTCATCCTGTGTTTCCAGCAAAAATTCTTTGATTTTTAAAAAATCCTGTAAGTTTTTCAAAATTAATGATATTTGTTTAGAAAAAGCGTCAATATCAATTTCGTTACTTCCGCTAACTACATCGGATAAATTCTTACTCATTAATTTTATAGCATCGGCAAAAATCCAGGAAAAATTTTTCAGCTCATTCGATAATTTTTTATTTAGCTCTGCGATTGTGATTTCTTCATCAGAAAAATCTTTTTTAAGAGCAAAATAATCAAACAAACGCGCTCGTTTCTCCCAATCCCATTTTTCGTAGTAACGGCATATCTCTTGAAATTGTTTTTCGTCCGAAGCAAGCAGTTCGATTTTTCGAGGTCTGGGCAATGTCAGATATTTCTGAAACTGCTCGAACGCTCTTTTAGTTTCACCTTTTAATTTTTCAATATCCATAATATCACCTATTTATGTTTTTCACATTCACATAAATAGATGATTATCTCGTTCAATCAAAATAATTCAGTTTAAAACTGAGCTTACATAGCGAAGGCAATACCGGTGAGCGTTTGGTTTGTGTGCATACCCATAAATTGTTCGCCGTAGGTGTTAAATCCAACCACATTTTGCAGTTTGAATGTATTATTAACCTGATCGAACAATCCATCCTGTTCGGTTAGGTAGCGACGGTGAACGCAGTCAAAAGCAATGAAAAAGTAATTTTCGCCAAGCTCTTTTTTCAAATATTCAAACAAATTATTGTAGTCCTGCACAATATCCGTTGGTTCGGCAACTCTCAGAACAAGCCCGACATCAATAGCGCTTAATACTGAAAGGCTGTAGTCGGGGTTCATTTTTTCGAATGAACGAACATAAAGATTATTTCCAATTTGCAAGACCATAGGATGCTTGGCGAATGTATAAGCATTCAAATCTTCGACAGGAATATTAAGAATACTTGCATATTCAACAGCAGCTCGTTCGCCGTTAATTTCATATACAATTCTTTTGCGGGGACTTGCATCTGTGATAACTATTTTATCGCTCATCGGCTTGAAAAACTGAGTTTTAAAAACGCGGAAAGGAGTTTCGCAACGAAGCACTACAAACGAAGCTGCATTAGATCTAAGTTCATTATCGTTATAAACATTCGTTTGAACAAAATGCAAATCGTCTCCGGCAGAGCCTCCAACGATTTTTATTGGCATAAACACTTTGTAAAGCAAAGCAATAATTTTATCTTCGAGCATAGATTTGCCGTCGATCAGCAATATTCCGACGTACTTATCAGCATCGTTTATATTAAAATTGAACTCGTTTTCGAAATCGCGACGAATATCAAATGCATCGTTAATATTAAATTTGATTAAATCATTTATTTCATATTTTTTAAATTTGGCAATCTTGCTACTAATGGAAGCGGCAACAGTAGTGTATTTAGTAATTCCGCGTGGCGAAATTTCACCAGCAGTGGAGCAAGCCATAACGTTCTGCCCGAGCGATTTAGCCAAGGCGTTCTGCATACGTGATTTGTTGTAGTTCGAACTGAAAAACGCAAATTTCAGAGCATCGTCGGAAACGTCTATCGACGAGGCAATTTCATTAATTGCATCATCAGAAATCAGTTCTTTAGAGAAGGATATTTTAATATCTTGCGACATAATTTTTATCATTTTATTAGTATAGAACACGAAATACTATAAATTTTGTTTTAGAATATAAAAATAAGTAAAAAAAAACCCGCAACCTGATTGATTGCGGGTTTTCATTACGATTGAGCTTGGCGACAACCTACTTTCCCACCGTAGCAGTATCATCGGCGCGTTAGGGCTTAACTTCTCTGTTCGGAATGGGAAGAGGTGTTTCCCCTACGCTATGGTCACCAAGCGAAAAGAGCTATTGTGTAAGAGGAGAGAGCAATTGGAGTGCAAGTATAACAACACACGAGAGAGGTAAGTCGACGGACTATTAGTACTTCTTGGCTGAACGTATTACTACGCTTACACCTGAAGCCTATCAACCAGGTCGTCTACCTGGGTCCTTAAGAGATACCTAATCTTGGGGTAGGTTTCGTGCTTGAGATGCTTTCAGCACTTATCCTTTCCGGACATGGCTACTCTGCTGTGCCATTGGCATGACAACAGATGCACCGTCGGTCCGGGCGCTCCGGTCCTCTCGTACTAAGAGCGGGTCCCCTCAAGTATCTTGCGCCCACACTGGATAGGGACCGAACTGTCTCACGACGTTCTGAACCCAGCTCACGTACCGCTTTAATTGGCGAACAGCCAAACCCTTGGGACCTTCTCCAGCCCCAGGATGCGATGAGCCGACATCGAGGTGCCAAACCTTGCCGTCGATGTGAACTCTTGGGCAAGATCAGCCTGTTATCCCCAGCGTACCTTTTATCCTTTGAGCGACGGCCCTTCCACACAGAACCGCCGGATCACTAAGACCTGCTTTCGCAACTGCTCGACCTGTCGGTCTCACAGTAAAGCCACCTTATGCCTTTGCACTCTACGCACGATTACCGACCGTGCTGAGGTGACCTTTGTAAGCCTCCGTTACTTTTTGGGAGGCGACCGCCCCAGTCAAACTGCCCACCTACCACTGTCCCTGCAGATCCACTCTGCCAGGTTAGAATCCAACTGCATCAAGGGTGGTATTTCACCGGTGACTCCACGAAGCCCACAAGCTCCGCTTCACAGTCTCCCACCTATCCTACGCATGATGCAATCAGACCCAATAATAAGTTGCAGTAAAGGTGCATGGGGTCTTTCCGTCCCAGTGCGGGTAACCGGCGTCTTCACCGGTACCACAAGTTCACCGAGCTCGCTGTTGAGACAGTGCCCAGATCGTTACACCATTCGTGCAGGTCGGAACTTACCCGACAAGGAATTTCGCTACCTTAGGACCGTTATAGTTACGGCCGCCGTTTACTGGGGCTTCAGTTCGGAGCTTCGCCTTGCGGCTGACCCCTCCCTTTAACCTTCCAGCACCGGGCAGGTGTCACTCCCTATACTTCCTCTTCACGAGTTAGCAGAGAGATGTGTTTTTGTTAAACAGTCGCCTGGGCCATTTCTCTGCGGCCACGTTGCCGTGGCACCCCTTATCCCGAAGTTACGGGGTCAATTTGCCGAGTTCCTTAACAGCGACTCACTCGCGCGCCTGAGTATACTCAACCTGTCTACCTGTGTCGGTTTCCGGTACGGTCACCTAAACTATACACACAGCTTTTCTCGGCAGTGTGCTACAGCTATAAGAGATAGCCATTAACTCTCATAGCCTGTGCTCCTGCGTCCCTGTGTTTAAAGTTTTCGGTGGTTCAGGAATATTATTAGTTGCCTGATTCCCATCGACTACACCTTTCGGTCTCGCCTTAGGGGCCGACTAACCCTGAGATGACGAACAGAGCTCAAGGAAACCTTAGACTTTCGGCGCGGAAGATTCTCACTTCCGTTATCGTTACTTATACCAACATTTGCTCTTCTGTATGCTCCAGCACACCTCACGATGCACCTTCGACGCGCTACAGAATGCTCCCCTACCGATGCATTGCAGCATCCTATGACTTCGGTGAAATGCTTAGTCCCGAGTATTGTCGGCGCTCAGTCGCTCGACCAGTGAGCTATTACGCACTCTTTAAATGAATGGCTGCTTCTAAGCCAACATCCTGGCTGTCTATGCAACTGAACCTCCTTTATCTATTAGCATTTACTTGGGGACCTTAGTCGATAGTCTGGGTTGTTCCCCTCTCGGCAATGAAGCTTATCCCCCACTGCCTCACTCCTGCGCACCATGTCTCAGGCATTTGTAGTTTATCAGGGGTCGGTACCGTGGTAACGGCCCTAGCCCTATCAGAGCCCTACCTCCTGGACACTAACGCAAGGCTGTACCTAAATACATTTCGGGGAGTACGAGCTATAACCGAGTTTGATTGGCCTTTCACCCCTATTCACAGCTCATCCGAGCGGTTTTCAACCCACACCGGTTCGGACCTCCACGTGGTGTTACCCACGCTTCATCCTGGCCATGAATAGATCACCCGGTTTCGCGTCTGCCGCTACGTACTCAGTCGCCCTATTCAGACTCGCTTTCGCTACGGCTCCGTGTCTAAGGAGACACTTAGCCTTGCACGTAACGAGCAACTCGTTGGTTCATTAAGCAAAAGGCACGCGGTCACTCCTCGTCTTGCGACGATTTGCTCCCACCGTTTGTAAGCACACGGTTTCAGGTTCTATTTCACTCCCTTCTGAAGGGTTCTTTTCACCTTTCCCTCACGGTACTGGTTCACTATCGGTCACCAAGTAGTATTTAGCCTTACCCGGTGGTCCGGGCAGATTCCCACAGAATTCCACTTGCTCCGTGGTACTCAGGATACCTCTCGCTTCTTTCGACGTTTCGCTTACAGGGCTATCACCTTCTACGGCCTGACTTTCCAGACAGTTCAACTACATCTACGGATAGCTTTGTTGAGGTCCTACAACCCCAGTCTGCATGCAGACTGGTTTAGGCTGTTCCCGTTTCGCTCGCCGCTACTAAGGGAATCGCATTCGCTTTCTTTTCCTACGGGTACTTAGATGTTTCAATTCCCCGCGTTCGCCTCCCTTGCGGGATGACGGGGCATTACCCCCGCCGGGTTTCCCCATTCGGACACCTCCGGATCATAGCATGCTTCCTGCTCCCCGAAGAATTTCGCTGGTAGCCGCGTCCTTCATCGCCTCTTGGTGCCAAGGCATCCACCGTGTGCTCTTAGTAACTTACCGCCTCATGTGTTGTTATACTCACACTCGCTTTGCCTCGTTGCGCTTCTCTCCTCTTATACAATAGTTCTTCCTATTGTATCAACCGTATTTTCAAAGATCTAGAAAATTTATTTATTTTCTTTTTATCAAAATTTCGTCGTCACCAACCACAAACTGTATGGTTTCTTTCGAATTCTTTCTATCATCTAATATTAAGAGATAATTTTTTCCGTATGAAAGCACTTTATCAAAACTCAAATACAAATTAGTTAAATTTTCTTCGCTATAAATCACCGCACCGCTTTGCACATCAATTACTTCCACTTTAATTGGCTTATTACCAATCACCATCAACCCATTATCACTTATCGAAACAGCAGCTAATTTTTCGTTTATTTTTCCACCCTCAGGCAAACTTCCTTTCCACGGCAACTCACCAACTTCATCATTTGACCCAATAACCGTACCATCTTCTCCCACAAAAGCCCATGGCGGATCGACATATGCTACACCATTTTCTATCCTTATTCCTCCAGCAGACATCAACGTTCCCTTTATCCATTTTCCATCTACATAGCAATATCCACCCTTGATTACCGATGGCGCTGCCTGCGTCG